>CAVUCO010000023.1:0-91331 GCA_963740005.1 uncultured Acidobacteriaceae bacterium
GCTCGACGTTCCTCCGGCGGCAGGAACGTAGCATTTCAAGGTGTAATCCATCACCATACGGTCGGCGTTAAAGCGCCAGCCCAGCGTGCGGATGGTTCGCTTCATACGCTTGATCCAGCCGCGCGGTAAGCCGTCACGGTCGCGCTGGTAATACAGCGGAATCACTTCTTCCTTCAGCACCCTGTACAAGTCTTCGCCGTCGCGGGTGTCGTGAATGTCCATGTTGGAATGTGTCCGGCCGGACCCAATCGCGAAACCGTTCATGCCGTCGTAGGCTTCCGCCCACCAGCCATCGAGCACGGATAGATTCAGGCCGCCGTTCAGCACCACCTTTTGCCCGCTGGTGCCCGAAGCCTCCAGCGGCCGCCGCGGATTGTTCAACCAAACGTCCACGCCCTGCACGAAAAACCGTCCCACGTTGATGTCGTAGTCTTCGACAAAAACAAACTTGTCGGCGAACTGCGAATCGCGCATCAACTGTGCGATCTGCTGCAGCACCCGCTTGCCGGGCTCGTCCCGCGGATGGGCCTTGCCGGCGAATACAAACTGCACCGGGCGGTTCGGATCGTTCACCATGGAGATCAAGTTTCCGATATCCGCCAGCAACAGATTGGCTCTTTTGTACGTCGCGAAGCGGCGGGCAAAACCGACCGTCAGGGCGTCCGGGCTCAGCACGCGTGCCAGCCGCGACAAGGTCTCCGGAGCTTCCCCGCGCCGTTCGGCCTGCTCCTTCGCGCGTCTACGTACAAACTCCAACAACCGCGACTTTAGGCTGAGATGCGTCTCCCACAACTCGCCGTCATCCACCGTTTCAATGCCTTCCCAGATGCGCGATTGGCTGCCATGCTCATGCCATCCAATGCCGAGATGACGATCGTAAAGCCGGAACATCTGCGGTGCCAGCCACGACGGCACGTGCACGCCGTTCGTGATGTGACCAATGGGCACCGCGTCTTCCGCCTTGCCGGGATAAAGCCCGGTCCACATCGCCCGCGATACTCCGCCGTGCAGTGCCGAAACCGCATTCGCGCGACGTGAAAGTCTCAGACCCAGCACCGTCATGCAGAACTCTTCCTGGTGATTGCCGGGATTCTCGCGCCCCAGCGCCATGAATCGCTCTTCCGACAGACCGAGCGCTTCGCGCAACGGCCCCAGATGTTCTTCTATCAGCCCCGCACTGAACCGGTCATGCCCCGCGGGCACCGGCGTGTGGGTTGTAAACGCCACCTCGCGTGCTACTTGAGGAAGCGCCTCGTCGAAACTTAATCCTTCCTCCTCCATGCGGTTGCGTATCGCTTCCAGCACCGCGAATCCGCTGTGCCCTTCGTTCATGTGCAGGACGCCTGGGGTGATCCCCATGGCCTTCAGCGCGCGGAAGCCGCCCACGCCCAGCATCAATTCCTGGCGCACGCGCACCCGGCCGTCGCCGCCATATAAGCGCGAAGTCACCTCGCGATCTTCCGGCGTATTGCCATCCACGTTCGAATCCAACAGCAGCAGATCGATGCGGCCCACTTTTACGCGCCAGACTTTCGCCCCAATGGAAGCGCCTCGCGTCTGAATGTGAATGGTAATGGGCTCGCCATTCTTGCCGATGGCCAGTTCCATGGGAAGTTGCGTGACGTCGGTCGGCAAATACTCTTCGTGCTGCCATCCGCTGCGGTCCAATCGCTGTCGGAAATAGCCTTGGCCGTAGAACAATCCGATGCCCACCAGCGGAATGTCCAGATCGGACGCGCTCTTGACGTGATCGCCCGCCAGCACGCCCAGCCCTCCGGAATAGATGGGCAAGGACTCGTGCAGCCCGAACTCTGCCGAAAAATAAGCCACCGGCCGCGGCCGCAGCACGCCGGCATGCGTCGCAGCCCAGGTCCGGTCCGATTTCAGGTATTCCTGCAAACGGCGGTACGCATAATTGATGCGGCCGTGCAGTACCAGCTCGCCCGCGCGGCGCTCCAGCTTCGACAACGGGATCTCGGAGAGCAGCGAAATCGGATTGTGATTCAGTTCCCGCCAGCGCACCGGATCGAGGTCGCGGAACAAAGTGTTGGAATCCTGATCCCAGCTCCACCATAGATTGCGTGCCAGCGCCCACAGCTTCTCCTGCGCCGGCGCGATAAAACGATCCAGCGTGCGGGCCTCGCAGACCACGTTCGCCACCTGCGCCGCGGCCTGAGTCAGCATCTGGATTTCATCCTCGGGGAAGGTTCTCGCCGGCACTGTCTGGACCACCAGAACGCCCTGCAACACGCCGCGATCGATGATGGGCACGCCCAGGAAGGACTGGTAGCGATCCTCACCCGCTTCCCGGACATACTTGAAGCGCGGGTGATTCGCAACCTGGCCCACGGCAACCGCGCGAACCTGTTCGGCAACCAAGCCCGCCAAGCCCTCGTGCAGCCCCAGGCGCAGGGTGCCTATACATTCGGCGCGCAGGCCCACCGTAGCAGCCAACACCAGGTTGGCGCGATCCGGCTCCAGCAGGTAAACCGAGCAGACATCCGTCTTGAAACGCGCGGCGATCAACGCCACCACGTTCATCAGCGTCTCAGCCGGCTGGCCGCTCTCCTCGGCGAGGTTCCCTATTTCTTCCAGCGTCAATACGTAGTTGTCATCCCGAGCGTCGGCGGGTTCAGGCATTTATGAGTTCCTTGGTGTATGAATTAAGAATTCGGAGACGGGCCGGCAAACGAGGCGGGAAACGCTCTTCTCATGCTAACCAATTGAATTAAAGAATCGCCTTGCTAGACTGTCGCTATCCCAACCACAATGAGAGAACTTTTGCGATCTTTCCCCGCCTTTGCCTCCACCCCAACCGCGCTCTTCGCGCTGCTGCTTTCTTCCGCCACCCTGTCTCACGGCCAGCGCATCGAGATCACCGTGCCCTCCACCCAGCCGCTCAACGGGCATCTGATCTTGGTGGTCGCGAAGAATGAAAAGTCCGAACCGCGTATGCAGCTTTCGGAGGACTATCTCTCCGCGCAAGGCTTCGGCGTCGATGTCGAGGACTGGGCTCCCGGCAAGCCCATCGTTGTGGATGCGAAAACCTTCGGCTACCCACGCCGGTCGCTGACGGACCTGGATCCCGGCGACTATTACATCCAGGCCGTCTTTAACGTGTACGAGCTGTTCCATCTTGCTTCGGGCAAAAGCGTCTGGCTGCCGCCAGATAAGGGTGAAGGCCAGCACTGGAACCGTAAGCCGGGTAATCCCTACAACAAACCGGTGAAGCTGCACTTCGATCCGAAGGCGCAGGCGGCCATTAAGCTCACCCTCGACCAGGTCATCCCGCCCATCCAGGGAACGGACCAGGATCCCGCCGTTATGGCAGCGAAAGACCCCGCCGCAAAGTGGCTGAAGTACATGCGCTTTCGCAGTGAGAAGCTGAGCCGCTTCTGGGGCCGCGATACCTACTTGAGCGCCTGGATCCTCCTGCCCGACGGCTTCGATGAGCATCCCGACGCGAAGTACCCGCTCGTGGTTTATCAGGACCACTATTCCGCCGGCTTCCGGCCAGTGCCGTTTATCACCACGCCGCCTGATCCCAAATCTCCCGGCGCTCGCTCGCAGCAAAACGGTTACCGATTCTTTCAGGACTGGACGTCGGGTCGTTTGCCGCGGGTCATTATGATCTACGTTCAGAACGCAAACCCGTACTACGACGACTCATATGTAGTGGATTCAGCCAACGTCGGCCCGTACGGCTCGGCCATCAACGAGGAGCTGATTCCGGCCATCGAGCAAAAGTATCGCGGCATCGGCCAAGGTTGGGCACGCGCCACCTTCGGCGGTTCCACTGGAGGATGGGAGGCGCTGGCTACCCAGGTCTTCTACCCGGACATGTACAACGGCACCTATGCGGCTTGCCCGGATCCGATCGATTTTCACGCTTACCAGAACATCGATCTGTATAAAGACACAAACGCCTTCGTCCGCAAAGGAGATTTCGCCGAGATTCCCATCGCCGGCGATCGAAAACCCGACGGCACCATCATCGCGACAGCCGGCGGAGAGTTCGGGTATGAATATGTGCTCGGCACGCACGGCCGGTCGACCGAGCAGTGGGATATCTGGCAGGCCGTGTTCTCGCCGGCGGCGCCCGACGGCTACCCAGCCGAGATCATCGATCCCGTGACCGGCAATATCGACAAGACTGTGCTTGCCTATTGGCACGATCACTACGATTTAGCAGCCATCCTCAAGCGCGACTGGCCCACCCTCGGACCGAAGCTCGAGGGCAAGCTCCATCTGGCAGTCGGCGATGGCGACACCTATTTTCTGAACAACGCGGTCCATCTGTTGCAAACCCAGTTGAACGCAACGCGTAATCCGCACTCCGATGCCACGTTTCAGTACGGCCCCGGCATGCCGCACTGCTATACCGGCGGACCGGCGGAATACAGCATGCAGCAGAACAACGCCAATTGGGCGCAGCGCGTTCTGCCGCTGATGGCCGAGCACATGCTCGCGACCGCTCCTGAGGGCGCCGACACAAAGTCGTGGCGATATTGACGTCTAAAGCCGTCTTCTACGCCTCGTGACGAGCGCGGTAATCGGGTCCAACCGGATCGGCGCTCAGGTCGAATGTCAAGGGGAACGAGCGAGCGGCAACGTAGCCCGCCACAGGTTACGTGCTACACTGAATATGTGGAAAGGCTCAAGCAAAACCTGACGCTTGTCATCGAGGAGGATCTCCTGCTTGCTGCACGAAAGGTCGCGCTCGACCACCGGACCAGCGTGAATCAACTCGTGCGTGAGTACCTGGCGACGCTAATCGAGCAGCACGGTCGGCGCCGGCTGGCGCGGGCCCGCCTCACGGACGCATTTGAGAAGGGCCTTGTCGACGTCGGCGACCGGAACTGGACCCGCGATAGTCTGTATGACCGCTGAGAAGGCCGTCAGCTTTATCGACACGAACGTGTTGGTTTATGCGTTCGATAAGGGCAACTCACCGAAAAAGCAGCGTGCACAACGCCTCATAGACGGGCTGATGGAAAACGGCCAGCTTTGTCTGAGCACACAGGTATTGCAGGAATTATTCGTAACGCTCACGAGGAAAGTGCTCCAGCCTTGTTCAAATGAGGAGGCCATGGCGGTGCTCGACGATCTGGCCGCCTGGCCCGTAACGGTGGTCGATTATCCCGCGATTAAAGAAGCCGCCGGCCTGGTTGGCCGAGCGAAACTTTCATTCTGGGACGCGCTGGTGGTCGTCTCGGCAGCCCGAGCCGGTGCCTCCATTCTCTATACCGAGGATCTGAGCCACCGACAGAGAATTCTGGGCGTTCAGATCAGCAATCCGTTCACGATGTGACCGCGGCGGCGGCCCTCCACACTTAACTTTTCCCTTGGCGCGGTAAAATTACGAGGGGGAGTGTACGAGTCTCGCGGGGATCATGTGCCGCTGTCGCGGCTGAGCGTCCGATGCCTGCTCGTGCGTGGAGGTTTAATGTGGTCTTAAGTCGTGCGAGCGGCCTGCTGGCCGGGATGTTACTTCTCGGCTTCGCCACCCTGGCCGCGCATTCTGCGCGCAGTTCGAAGGAAGCCAGTGCGATCACCGTCGACTATCCCGAGGATGGCTCGGTTTTCCCTCCCGAGATCTTGGCGCCTACCTTCCTTTTTCGCGACCCGGCCGAAGGCGTCGCCGTCTGGCGCGTGGAGGTCACGTCCCCCGCGCTTCCCAAACCGATCCGCGTCCCATCGCACGGAGAACCGCTGCAAGTTGGAGAGATCGACAACACCCTCACTGGCTTTGTTCCTCCCACTCTCACGCCGGAGCAAGCGGCCGCCCACACCTGGAAGCCCGATGCGCAAACCTGGGCGGAGATCAAACGCCGCTCCACCAAATCACCCGCAACCGTAATCATCACCGGCTATCGCGATGAGGCCATGACCGATGCGGTGAGCCGCGGCCAGGTCACCATTCGCACCTCCACCGACCCCATCGGCGCGCCGGTCTTCTTTCGCGATGTGCCCTTGCTCCCGCCGGCCGTCGACCTCCAGCAGCAGGAACGTAGCGCCATCAAGCCCTTGCCGGACTCCGTGCTTCCCAGAATCAAGTGGCGCCTGCGCTACATCGATGAGCCGCAAAGCCGGACCATGATGGAAGGAATCCCCACCTGCATCAATTGCCATTCCTTCTCGAAGGATGGGAAGTCGCTCGGCATCGATGTGGATGGTCCCCTCAATGACAAGGCGCTGTATGCCATGGTGCCCATTCAGAAAGTCACTTCGATCAAAAATCAGAATGTGATCCGCTGGAGCGCCTTCAGCGAGGAGGGTTCGCCGAAGCGCTTCGGCTTTATGTCGCAGATTTCGCCCGACGGTAACTACGTCGTGACCTCGGTCGAAGCCAAGGGCTGGAACGGGCCGCGGCTCCAGCGTTTGTTTTATGGCACGTATTGGAACTACGGTTTCGGGCAGGTTTTCTATCCAACCACCGGCATCCTGGCCTGGTACAGCAAGGAATCGGCCAAGTTGCAGCCACTGCCTGGGGCTGACAATCCGGAATACGTGCATACCTCCGCCTTCTGGAGTCCCGATGGGAAGTACCTGGTGTTCTCTCGCGCTAAGGCCAAGGACGCCTATACGCCTGACCAGAAGCTCGCGACTTACGCCAACGATCCCAACGAAACGCAGATTCAATATGACCTCTACCGCATCCCGTTCAATGGCGGCAAAGGCGGCGTGGCCGAGAGGATCGTCGGAGCTTCCGAAAACGGCATGAGCAACGACTTCCCGAAGGTCTCCCCCGACGGCAAGTGGATCGTCTTCGTTCGAAATAAATGCGGGCTCTTGATGCGCCCTGACAGCAAGCTCTATATCGTTCCCGCGACTGGCGGCAAGGAACGGCCGCTGCGCAGCAATCTGGCCGTCATGAACTCCTGGCACAGTTTCTCGCCCAATGGACGATGGCTCGTGTTCTCTTCGAAAACGCCAACCCTGTACACCCGGCTTTATCTCACCCACATCGATGAAGAGGGCAACAGCACCCCTGCCATCCTGATCGACAATACGACCGCCGCGAATCGCGCCGCGAATATCCCTGAGTTTGTGAACATACCCGCTGGCGGCCTCGACCGGCTGGAGGCGCCCGCTACCGATTTCTATAAGCTCTACAACATCGCGTCCGGGTTCGCGGAGAAGAAACAATACGACGAAGCGATTCCGGCCTGGCGGCAGGCCCTCGACAAGGAACCGACCGACGCGCGCGCACACAATAGCCTGGGCAACGCGCTCGTCGCCACCGGCAAGATGGACGAAGCGCTCCAGGAGTATCGGACCGCCGTTCAACTGGATCCCTCGTCATCCAAGGCATTCAACAACCTCGGTGGCTCTCTGGCCCAGATGGGCCGCATGGATGAGGCGATCGAAAGTTTCCGCAAGGCGGTAACCATCAACCCGGCGAACGCCAGTGCCCAGACCAATCTCGGAGGCGCACTCGCTCAGACCGGCCACCTGGACGAAGCAATGGAACATTGCCGGGTCGCGCTGGAACTCGATCCTAAACTCGCCGATGCGGAAAGCAACATGGGCGTCGTCCTGTTCATGAGCAAGGACCCGGACGGGGCCATCGACCACATGGCAAAGGCCGTTGCTCTGCAGCCCGACGACATCCAGTACCGGCTCAACCTGGCGCGTGTCCTGGCCTCGAAAGGCAAATTCGCGGACGCGATTCCTCATCTGGAAGAGGCCGTCAAACTGACGAACGCACGCGAGCCGGCCTTTCTGGCCATGCTTGCTGCGCTGTACGCCGAAACCGGCCGCTTCTCGGAAGCAGTCATGATGACTCGCCGCGCCATTGACGTGGCCACCCCCGGGCGCGACGACAAGATGATTCAGGACCTGAACGCAAGCTTGGCCCGCTACGAAGCGCAAGCCGCGCAAAAGCAACCAAACCCCACCGGGCCATAGCGAGGCGAGGGGGTATCGATAGCCGCCTTGCGTTAAAATCGCAGCGTGTTCTGCTTCACTTGCAATCTCTGCAATTCACAGTGCGCCGTAGAATCTCGCGCGCAGCTAGGCAGGGAACAGCCCTCTTGCGGTAACTGTGGATCGTCAGTCCGTTTTCGATGGATCGCGCACGCGTTGTCCCTCGAGCTCTTCGGGAGGAGCATCCCTTTGCCGCTATTCCCATTGGCCAAGCACATCACCGGCATTGGCCTAACCGACAGTACGTTGATTACGGAATGCCTGGAGAGGCGGCTGAGTTTCGCAAACACGTACTATCATCGGGAACCGAAGATCGACCTGATGGATGCGACTTCTGGGGCCGACGCAGCCTACGATTTTATCATCGCCAGCGAAGTCTTCGAACATCTCCCCCCCCCGTTCAGCTCGGGTTCAACAATCTTGCCCGCCTTTTGCGAGCGGATGGATTCGTAATCTTCACCGTTCCGTGGGGCTCGGAGGGGCACACCCTGGAACGATATCCGGATCTGCACGATTGGCAGATCGTCAATCTGCGGGGTGGACCGGTCTTGGTGAACGGAACTTCAAATGGTGAAATTCAGACGTTTCGCGACCTCTGTTTCCATGGCGGCGACGGCGAGACATTGGAGATGCGACTGTTTTCCAAAGATGACTTGCTGGCGAACCTCGAGACCGCTGGATTCAAACAAATCGAGTTCGCTGAGATCGAGGCGAATCCAGACTACGGCATAATCTGGGAACCGTGGTCACGAGGGCTGGTAGCGAGAAAAACGCCGCGCTGATTTGCGAGGCAAGTTCCCACACAAGGAGGCCCCCAACCACCCGCCCGCTACAATAAAACCGGGGTGAAGTGGTTTCTCAGTTGCGTCCTCATTGGCGTCGCGGCCTTAACGTTGGCAGCCACCGCCGCCGACACGCAGAACCCTGCCGCAGGCATTACCGTCGACTACCCGCAAGACGGGTCCATCTTTCCGCCCGACATCGCGCCGCCGACCTTCCTATGGCGGGATGAACAGCCCGGCGCCGCCCATTGGACCATCGAGGTGCAGTTCACAGGCAAGGCCGCTCCTGTGCGGGCCGAATCCGAAGGTGAACTCATGCAGACCGGCGCCATCGATCCGCGTTGTGTGGGCGCCGTGCCACCGGAACTCACTCCAGAGCAAGCCGCTTCGCACACCTGGAAGCCCGACCCGCAGGCCTGGGCGGTCATCAAGAGCCGCTCCCTCGACGGCGCCACCCTCACCATCACCGGCTTTGCCGAACAGGGCGGCTCGCGCGCCGTCTCCCGTGGCCAAATCGCTTTTCGGACTTCGCGAGACCCGGTGGCTGCCCCCATCTTCTATCGCGATGTACCGCTCATCCCCACCGCCACCGTCAATGGCGTCATCAAGCCGTTACCGGATTCCGCCGTCAATTTGATTGCCTGGCGCTTGCGCAATATCAGCGAGCCACAGAGCAAAGTCATCATGCAGAGTCTCCCGACCTGCGCAAACTGCCATTCGTTTTCCCTCGACGGCAAAACCCTGGGCCTGGACATGGACGGCCCCCAAAACGACAAGGGCCTCTACGCGCTGGTCAAGGTCCAAAAGGAAATGTCCATCCGCAACGAGGACGTGGTCCGCTGGGGATCTTTTCGAGGAACCGCACCCGTGAAAACCGACGGGCCGGCCGCGAAGCGATTCGGTTTCATGTCACAGGTTTCCCCCGACGGCCAATATGTGGTAACCACCATCGAGGACCCCCGGCTGCAGGTCGCGCGCAATCCCCAAGGCTTTGCTCCCTTCCTCCTGGATCGCTTCTACAACGCCGGTTATAAGGACTACAAGTTCGGCCAGGTGTTTTATCCGACGCGTGGCATCCTCGCCTGGTACAGCCGGGGCGGCGGACAGTTGGTGCCATTGCCGGGCGCCGACGATCCGCACTATGTGCAAACCAATGCGGTGTGGAGTCCCGACGGCAAGTACCTGGTGTTTGCGCGGGCCGAGGCCCGAGATCCCTTCCCACCTGGGCAGCCGCAGTCCGCGTACGCCAACAGCCCCGAAGAAACGCAGATTCAATACGACCTGTACCGGATACCGTTCAATGCCGGGAAGGGTGGTCAGCCGGAGCGCATCGAAGGGGCTTCGCAGAACGGCAAGAGCAACAGCTTCCCAAAGGTCTCGCCGGATGGAAAGTGGATCGTCTTCGTGCAGGCCCACAACGGCTTGCTCATGCGTCCAGACAGCCAGCTATTCATTGTGCCTGCAACCGGCGGGACCGCTCGCTTGCTGCGCGCGAATATGTGGCGCATGAATTCCTGGCACAGTTTTTCGCCCAATGGACGCTGGCTGGTGTTCTCCTCGAAGGCTCGCTCGCCCTACACGCAGATGTATCTGACGCATCTCGATGAGAACGGCAACGACAGCCCCGCCATCCTGATCGAAGACGCGACAGCCGCCAACCGCGCCGTGAACATTCCGGAGTTCATCAACATCCCCCCCGACGGCCTGGCGAAAATCGAAACACCCGCCACCGACTTCTACCGGCTGTTTGACGAGGCGTTCAAACTGGGCGAGAAGAAGCAGTACGACGCCGCGATCACCAAATGGAACGAAGCGCTGGCTTTGAGCCCCGACGATGCAAAGGCCCTCAGCAACCTGGGCATGCAGCTGGCGAAGGTGGGCCGCGCCGAGGAAGCCAAAGCGAAATACCTGAAGGCGACCCAGACCGAACCCGACTATCCCGACGGCTACACCAACTTGGGCATCGCTTGGGCGCGCGAAGGAAAATTCGACCAGGCGATTGCGTATCTCCAGAAAGCCGAGTTACTCAGTCCCTGGGATGCCAAGGTGCACAGCAACCTGGGAGCGGCGCTCGCCGAGAGCGGCCAGGGCGACGCCATTGCCGAGTGCCAAAAAGCGCTGCAACTCGATCCAAGCTATGGAGAGGCGTACGCCAACCTGGCCATCGCGCTGGCCAAGGCCGGCCGCGTGGATGAAGCGATTCCGAATTTTGAAAAGGCGCTGCAACTCGACCCCGACAATGGCGAGATTCATGCGAACTTGGCCGTCGCCTTGCTTCAGAAAGGCCGCCCCAACGACGCGATTCCGCATTTGGAGAAGGCCGTCGCGGCCAATCCGGATTCGGCCCAACTGCAGTTCTATCTGGGGCGGCTCCTGGCCACAGCCGGCCGGTTCGAAGAATCGGTCCCGCATCTGGAGAAAGCCGTGTTGGCGACCGGCGACCCATCCATGGGCGGTACGCTAGCCGCCGTCTATGCCCGCTTGGGCCGGTTGAGTGACGCCCTCGAGACCGCACGCAAATCACAACGAGCGGCGCAGGAGCGGAACCAGACGGACCTGGTGCAGGCGCTTGGGCAGAGTATCGCCAGCTACGAGGCCGCGCAAGGC
Organism: uncultured Acidobacteriaceae bacterium; assembly: GCA_963740005.1. GTDB lineage: Bacteria > Acidobacteriota > Terriglobia > Bryobacterales > Bryobacteraceae > CAJCIT01. Next base: position 11,319 of record CAVUCO010000023.1, read on the forward strand.
CGAGCTGGCGGCAAATAGAGCCTCCCTCACTTCGCCCGCGGCACTTCCTCAAAATGCAGCAGCGGCTCAGCCGGCTTGCTCTTGCCCTTGGGCGTCGGCCCGGTAGTCGGCGCAGGCGTCACTGGTTCCGGCTTCACTTCCACGTACGGCTCGAGTTTCGGTGGACGCGCATCCGGTTCCAATAGCCACACGCTGCGGCCTGAATAGTAGTGCTGCAATTTTTCGTTCTCTGCTCCGCCCAGGTCGCGCGCCCACACCACCCGCGCATGGTCAATGTCCGCTTCGTTGTAGACCCACTCGTCCTGGAATATGTGCTGTGGCCAGTATTGAACGAACACCAACACCTGGCCCGGAATCTTGGCCAGTTGCTCCCTGACTTGGGTCCGGCGCTCCGGGTTGCCGTGGTTGATGAAGTCCCATGTCTCGTAAGATCGCGCCTCCATCGAGACATCGGCCGTGTCGAAAACATGCAGCCCATACCAGAAGACGAAGTGCGCGACGCACAGCAATAGCAGCACCTGCGCCGCCTCCGGGCGCAGCCGGTAAATCTGCCGCAGTCCTTCCACACTCACCAGTACGAACAGGCAGGTCACCGCGGCCAAATAGTGCAGTTGAAACGCCGGGAAAAAATTGGTTCCCAATGCGAAAAGTGCCAGCGCGACGCCCACCCACGCGAAGCGCCACTGCCGCATTGCCGGCACGAATCCGAGGATAGCCAGGTAAAGCGGCGGAGGGAAGAAAAAGCGGTAGTACCGGACCCGGTATTTCAGCCGCTCGACATAACTGGCGATCGTTTCCGGACCCGCTGCCCGAAATGCCAGTTGGGACTTGTATCCGAGTTCCTGCTGCGGCGTCAGCTCCACGTGCGGAACCGGGTTGGCCTGGAACGTCAAGCTGGCCGGCACGCCGTATTGATATTGACTGAGTTGATACGGCAGCGTGGTCCAATCGCCCGTAACGCTTTTGTTCTGGAGCAGCGTGATTCCCAAGGCCATGGCCACCGCGATGCTCACCACGGGCACGGTCCGGCGCAATATCGTTTTCATTTGCTCGCGCCGCCGCAAAACCGGGACCAGATACAACCCCGCTGCGAGAAACAGGAACACCGATTCGAAGGGCCGGATTAGAACGTGCAGCGCCAGTCCGGCGCCCAGCGCAATGGGATATCGCCAGCGCGTCGATTCCGTCAATCGCGGCAGCGCGCCGAACACCAGGCATCCCGCCGCCGCCCCCAGTGCGCCGCCCCAGTAGCTATTCATCCACTGGCTCAGCGGCCCGAATTCAAACATCGCCAGCATCCCTCCCGCAAGCGCCCATCCCGCGCTCGTCCAGCCGCGCAGCATCCAGTAGCACAGGGAACAAAAAGCCGCTGTCGAAAGCAACACCCCCGCCCACGGCGTCCAAAAAACCGCGCGGCCAATGGCCAGCATCAGACCCTGCCCGATCGGGTAAATGGAACTGTATGTCGGCTGCTGCAGCGTAAAGAAGGTCTCGAAAAACTGATGTAGTGGATGAGCTGGATTGGCGAAACGCCAGTGCCGCAGCGTGTCCGCAACCAGCAGATGTCCGAATTCGTCATAGATATTCGGCACCGGAACCGGATGATGTGGCAGCAGGAAAAGGCGGAGAGCGACCGGCAGGACGGCAAGCAACACCATGGACCACAACGTGTTTTCCGCCAGCCGCCGGCCGTACCGCTCAATCCACGGACGCCATGCCATCGCCAGGCCCGTCAGCACCAGGGCCAGGAACAGCTCAAGAAAATCGGCTGCTCCAAACCCGATCGGATTATGCAATGGCAGGAACGATTGAAAGAGGTTCGACATCTATCCGGAGGCGTTGCCGGTAAACGAGTATCCTAGAACAGGCTGAAAAGGGCTTAACCATACCCTCGCATGCACCATAGACGAAAGACGTTCTCCCGGCACAGACCTCAGCATAAGCGCCGGAGTGTATACCCGCAATGATGAAAAACGCGTTGCGAGCCGCGACCGTCAGGGAGTAGCCATGGCCCGGCGGGCCACCGAATTGAATGAAGACGCGAAATTCCGGCTCAATGGCATCAATAACTTGGAGCGCGTCTTCAGGGGAGTAGCCATGGCCCGGCGGGCCACCAAACTGAATGAAAACCGTCGCGATTCGAGCTACGATTTCTGTGGTCGGGGAGTGGAAGAGGTCGTAAGCGCTCTGGAGAAATTGAGGCCGTGAGGGAGCTTGATCCGGATCGCGCGTTCTGAACCGATAAATGTGACTCGACCTTCCGACGAGGAAGGCTGAGAGCACGTAGGGGTGCGTATGTTGCCTATTGCGCGTTCTGCCATTCCTCGCCGGAAAGGAAGAGGATGCCTTACACAATAGCAGCGATTGATGTTCACAAAAGGGTTTTGATGGTGGTGGTGGCGACCGCGTCAGAACAGGTCAAAGACCCGGTTGGCGAAGCGCTGGAATTCGAATGCCGACGCTTCGGGGCGCTGGAGGGGGATCGCCAGCAGTTGGTGGACTGGTTGAAGGAACGGGAAGTCCAGGAAGTGGTGATGGAGTCGACCGCGCAGTACTGGAAGCCGGTGTGGCTGGACCTGGAGCCTCACTTTCCGAAGCTGCATCTGGCGCAGGCGCAATCCAATCGCGCGCCGAAAGGTCGCAAGAACGATTTTCGGGACGGCAAAAGGCTGGCCCGGCGCCTGCTGGCGGGGGAGTTGATGCTGAGCTTCGTGCCGGATGGCCAACAGCGGACGTGGCGTGAACTGGCGCGCACCAAGGATCATTACGTGGCGGAACGAGTGCGCTTGCAGAACCGGGTGGAAGCCCTGCTGGAGGAGATGCGGATCAAGCTGTCGGGAGTGATCAGCGACCTGTTCGGCGTGAGTGGCCGCCGCATACTGAACGCGTTGTCGGAAGGAGAAACCGATCCGGTGCGGTTGGCAGAACGGGGCGACGAGAGCCTGCGGTGCGGGCCGGAAAAGTTGGCGGACGCCCTGCGCGGTCATCCCACGCCGGTCCAACTGGCCATTCTGAAACTGCATCTAGAACTGCTGCGCAAGTTCGACCAGATGATCGGGTCGTTGGACCAACTGATGGCGGGCGAACTGAAGAAGCATGAAGAGGCGGTGATTCGGCTGGCCGAAACACCTGGATTCGGAGTGGATTCAGCGCAACGCCTGATCGCCGAAGTGGGAGCGGATGCGGATGCGTTTCCCTCGGCCGAGGAATTCGGGTCGTGGTTCGGCGGCTGTCCGGGATCCAATATCAGCGCCGAGCAGAAGCATGGCTCGCGCTCTCCCAAAGGGAACCGCTATGTGCGCAAGCTTCTGACGCAGGCCGCTCAGGCTGCAGTAAAGAAGAAGGGCTGTCATTTTCAGTCGCTCTTCCGTCGTTTCCTACCGCGCCTTGGGTACAAAGGGGCCATCTGGCTGGTGGCCCATCGGCTGGGCAAACTCGCCTGGAAGATTCTCCATGACGGCGTTCGCTACATCGAACAGGGCAATGAAACGACTCCGAACGCCAGAAAACGCCGTGCCCAGAAGCTGGCTCAGGCTCTGCGAAAGCTCGGCTATGCCGTTACACTGAGCCCCGTCATTCCCGCGACGCTGGCAGAGAGCCAGGGGTAGGTTTTCAGGGGAGCGCACTCAATCGCCCGCTTGCAAACGACACCTCCCTACTCTTCCGCTAAGCTTACCGAGGCGCGACGGTGTCGGAGCCGCGACCGTAGCTCTCCGCCGCGGAGCGAGGGAGCGGCCTTTTGCCTTAAGATACGCACTGTCATGAAGTCCAGCTACACCATCGAGGATCAACGCCTGATGACCCCGGCGAAGAACTATTTCGCCTGGCAGTGCCGTCTCGTAACCCGCGAGCTGGGCCGGCGCGTCGTCGAGATCGGTTGTGGGATTGGCAATTTTACAGGCACGCTGCTCGACGGGAGGGTAGTGCTGGCGTTGGATGCCGAGCCCTTATGCGTCGAACAGCTCAAGTCGCGTTACCCGTCGGCAGCCAACCTGGATGTCCTCAACTTTGATTGGGCATCTGCCGCTTGGGATCAGCGCCTGCGTCCGCGCCTCGAAGCGTTCCGCCCGGACTCCTGCGTCTGCCTCAATGTGCTCGAGCATATCGAGGACCATCGCGAAGCCCTTCTCCGCATGGCCGCGATTCTCCAACCGGGCGGCATCATCGTCCTCCTCGTGCCCGCCTTTCCCGCCCTCTACGGCCCCATCGACAAACAATTGGGACACCATCGCCGCTACACCCGCAAATCGGTTCGCCAGTTGGCCGAAACCGCCGGTTTGCACGTCAAAAGCGCCCATTACATGAATGCCATCGGCTTCTTCGGCTGGTGGGTCAACGCTCATATCCTCAAACGGGAAGCGCAGTCGGCCGGCCAGATTGGCATCTTCGACCGCTACGTCGTCCCGCTTTCCTCGCGCCTCGAAGAACTCATCCCTCCTCCCTTCGGCCAATCGCTGCTGGTCGTGTTACGCAAATAGCGCGCGGCGCAAACCGTGAAAATCTCGATTCTGATCCCGGTCTACAATGAGTTCCCCACCTTCCCGCAAGTGCTGGAACGCGTCCGCCGCGCGCCTCTTCCTTGCGGCTGCACGCGCGAGATCATTGTCGTCGACGATGGCTCAACCGACGGCACCACCGCCGTCCTCAAACAGTACGCCGACGCCGGTATCGTCACCGGACATTACTCGCCGGCCAACTCCGGCAAAGGCACGGCCCTCCGGATCGGCATCGCCCTCGCCTCGGGAGACATCATCATCACGCAGGACGGCGACCTGGAGTATGATCCGCATGACTACGCAAGGCTGCTCGAACCACTGCTAGCGAACCGGGCCGATATTGTCTACGGTTCACGGTTCCTGGGAAAACCCACCGGCATGGCCCGGAAGAATCGCATCGCCAACGCGATTCTCACCACCACGGCGAACTTTCTCTATAACGCTCAGATCACCGACGAAGCCACCGCTTACAAAGCCTTCCGCACACCCCTTCTGCGCGGCTTGCGCCTCCAATGTCGCCGCTTCGAATTTTGCCCGGAAGTGACGGCGAAGCTGCGCCGTCTCGGGCATCGCATTGTCGAAGTGCCCATCAGTTATAACGCACGCGGTATCGCCGACGGCAAGAAAATCCGCGCGCGCGATGGCTTCGAAGCTCTGTGGACCTTGGTCAGATACCGCTTTTCCCCGCGTCGCCAATAGCTCAGGAATTGACCCTGCGTTTGTCGAAGTCCTTCCGGCGTCACAACCGTTTCATCAAGGGGACTCCCTTCTCTGTCCCAAGCCATGATGTAAGAGACGAAGCAAGATACAGCTCTGTGGCGCGTGGACAGAGCTGTCCGTTCCCGCGTCCTCCAATCCGTTGTGGCGCGCGCACTCTTGCGTGCCGCGTCGGTATTCCTGCTGACGCTTGTTTTGCCCGTCCGCGCGTCTACAATTACCGAAGATTCTTCTTCAGAAACTCACCAACGTGATACGCGCTCAGCAGCGCAAAGGGAAGATCGCCGATCGTGTAATGGCCGCACGCCAGTTCCACCTCCTCATACGCAAGCCCCGCCGCCTCAAACCGCTGTATGAGCTCCGCAACATAATCCGGCGCAAAGGTCGTGTCATACCGGCCATGGATCAGCAGCGATCTCTTCGGAAGACGACCATACGCCTCGAAATAGCTGATCGGGTTGATCACGCTCCAGCATGCGCGCAGCTCTTGCTGTGAAAGATGCGATTCAAACGCCGCCCGCAAGCCCGGCATGCCCACCCAAACCGCATCCGAAACCGTGGAACAGCAATGATTGAAAACGTTCACCGTTAACCGCTGGTCGAGCGCACTCGCCACGAAGGCGTGACCGAATCCAAGGCTAGTGCCGGCAATGCCGAACTGCCGGTAGCCGCGTTCTTCGAGCCAATCCAAACAGCACAGCGTGTCGATGATCCCTTGGCGCGCGGAATCGATCGTGCGGCCAATATTGGCGGACACCGAGTATTCCGCCCGGCTGCATTCCTTCGGCTTGCGGTCACCATGGTACGGGAGCGTCACTAATAACGCGGAGAAACCCTCCAGGTTCAGGAACCGGCAAAAACTGCCGTAAGAGTTGGGCACAGCGTTCCAGTGCGGCAGCACCAACACCGCGCGACCCCCTGCGCGTCCACAATGAAAATACTCCGCGTACACCGTATCGTTCTCCGGGTACAGGCTTTCTACCGCTGAGCGGAACTGTAGATGCGAACCATCCAGGGTAAACTCGGCCGGTCGCTGGTGAGCAAAAAATTCTCTGCTGTTTTGAAGCCAGCGCTGATTGGCTTTCCGCAGGGTTTCCAATTCGGCGCAGCCGGCTGGCGGCTCGAAACCGGGAAGTCGGACCAGCGCCTCCATGCCCCAGCTAAAGGGACAGGCCGGATAGGTGCTCTGGCGAGCCAGTCTTTGCTCTCTCGCCGTAATCCAATCCCGGTGCAGCTCCGCCGCCGCCGATCCCAAACGTGAAAAAATCGGGGACTGACTAAAGCGTCCTAGCGGAAGGCTGTTGATTTCGCGCATGGTCCGGGCGGCGCGGCTGTCTGTCCCACGATGTTTTCACGGCTCCTGAGCCTTGTCATGGGCCTGCGCTCTCTGCCTTTCGAGACGTGAACCGCGCGTCTCCTTTACTTCCAGCCTCCGCCTATCGCCCTCCGAGTGCAAGCTGCGTCTATTACTCGCGCGCTTCCCCCGAGGGAGGCGCCATCGAACTGCCGACGGCAACCGGCCTGCCAAAATCCGGCGTTCCGTCGCTATTCCAAACAAACCGTTGTGCGCGCGGCGAGCGATGGCCTCCGCAGCCCTGGCCCGTCTCGGGATTGGCGTGGTAAATCATCCAGTCTTCGCGTCCGTCGGGCGATTGAAAGAACCCGTTGTGCCCCGGACCGAAGGCCTTGGATTCGGGGGAATACGTAAAGACCGGCTGCGCCCTCTTCTTCCACGAGGAGGGTTTCAGCAGATCATCCTTGGCGGAGGCTTCCAGCATCGCTAGCGAATAGAAATCTGTCCAGCAGCCGTTCGCCGAATAGATCAGGAAGATTTTCTCGCCGTGCTGCAGTACCTCCGGCCCTTCGTTCACGTCCACGTGCGTCGGTTCAACCGGATCGGTGGGCGGATAATCCCCGTTATGCCGTGGCAGCGGCCGGTCGCCGACCCGCTCCCACGCATAGTCGGACGTGCTGATGCGCACGCGATCGCTCTTCACCGTCCACGGGTTCTTAAGCTCGGCGAGATAAATGTCCTGCCGCCCGTTCGTGTCGCCCTCCCATCCGGACCACGCCATGTAGAGACGCCCGCGATTCTCGAAAACCGTCGCATCAATGGCCCATTTGTCGCTGCGGTCTGCCACTTTGCCCTTGAACGTCCATGCGCCCTGCGTCGGGTCGGGCGAGCCATTCTCGACCACGTAAATGCGGTGCGTCATATTTGTTCCGGCATCCGCGGCAAAGTAGATGTACCACTTGCCGTTCAGGTAATGCAGTTCCGGCGCCCAGATTTCGTGCGAGTACGGGCCGCTGGCCGGCGGCGTCCACACCACATGCGCTTCCGCCTTCGACAAGTCAGCCAAGTGGCGGGTCTTGCGAATCGTCAGGTTCGTGCCGGTTGAGCACATGAAGTAGTAGTTGCCGTCGCGCGTGATCACCCACGGGTCCGGCCCTGCACTCAACAACGGATTCACCAGTGCGGTTTGGCCCGCGCCGGTTACCGCCAGGCCGGCCGCCAGCAATGCTCCTGCGAACCAGCGCATTTGTAGCATGTGATTCCTCTTTCTGCGACCACTGCATATGTCCCGCATTCAGTTCGCCAGCTTGATCGCCACCAGACTTTTAATAGCCGGCAGGTCCTTCGGACCTTTTACGTCCAGCCGCACCGCCGTACCCTCGGCGTAGCGCTTCGATTCGTCGATAATGTGCAACAACATCTTGGGCACGTTGCTTTTCCGCGCCGCCCGAACCGCCTTGTCACCGAGCGCGAAGGATGCCATGAAGCAGTTGACGCCCGGCGATAGATACACGATGTTGCGCTCTCCGCGCCTCAGCCGGAGAGACCATCCGGCCTTCGGCGAATAGGAATTCCACTCTGTTGTCATCAGATCGAACTCGTTGGCCAGCTCGGCCAGCAGCTGGTCCCAGACTCCCTTGCTCGCGCCCAATTGGACCGCCAGCTCAGTTTCGGTTGGTTTCTGGGATTTGCCTACGAAGGCGTTGGTCACCATACGGCCTCCACTGTATCGCTTGAACCCACCTCGCCACCGTTTTTTCTACCATTGTTCTTTCGGCCCGACCCGAGAACAAATGAACCGCCGCGAGTTCGTAAAAACCGCCGTTGCCGGTGCCGCCCTTCCACTGGCCGCTTCATCGAAAGCCGCTAGTACACCGGAAGGCTGGTACGACCGGCCCATGCGCTGGGCGCAGGTCGCGTTCGTGGAAGACGACCCCGGCAATTATGATGAAGCCTTCTGGCTCGACTATTTTCAACGGCTGCATGTGGACGCGGCCTGCCTGAGCGCCGGCGGTTGCGTCGCCTTCTATCCCACCCGCATTCCGCTTCATTACCGCAGCAAGTGGCTGGGCGATCGGGATTCGTTCGGCGACTTCGTGAAAGGCTGCCGCGGCCTGGGCATGAATGTAATCGCCCGAACCGACCCTCACGCCGTACATCAGGACGTCTACGATGCGCATCCCGACTGGATCATGGTGGACGCCGACGGCAAGCCGCGCCGCCACTGGTCCGACCATGAACTCTGGGTCACCTGCGCCTTGGGCCCTTACAATTTCGACTTCATGACCCGCGTTACCGAAGAGATCGTCACTCTCTATAACGTGGACGGCATCTTCTCTAACCGCTGGGCCGGCTCCGGCATGTGTTACTGCGAGCACTGCCGCCAGAACTTCCGGACTTTCGCTCAGCTCGATCTTCCGCGCACCAGAGATCCACAAGACCCCGCCCGCCGCTCCTACATCGTGTGGCACGAACAGCGTTTGTTCGAGCTGTGGCGGCTGTGGGACGCCCGCATCAAAGCCATCAATCCGAACGCCGCCTACATTGCCAATGCGGGCGGCGGAGCTTTGAGCGAATTGGATATGGCGACCATCGGCCGGCTTGCGCCCACCCTCTTCGCTGACCGTCAGGCCCGCCGGGGAATGATGCCGCCCTGGTCCAACGGTAAGAACGCGAAAGAGTATCGCGCCACGCTCGGCCGAAAGCCGATCGCCGGCATCTTCAGTGTCGGACTCGAAGAAGAATATCGTTGGAAAGACTCCGTCCAGAGCGGCGACGAGATCCGCCTCTGGGCGGCCGACGGCATCGCTCAAGGTCTGCGCCCGTGGTTTACCAAGTTCAATGCCAAGCCGATCGATACTCGCTGGCTGCCGGTGGTGGAGCAGATCTACACTTGGCATTACGCCAACCAGCGCTACCTGCGCAATCTCGATTCGTTGGCGCGCGTCGCCATCGTCTATTCGCAGCAGAGCGCCACGTTCTACGGCGGCGAGTCGGCACACCCCAAAATCGAAGACCCGGCTCTCGGCTTCTATCAGGCCCTGATTGAGGCCCGCATCCCTTTCGAGATGGTGCATGACCATCTGCTCGACGCCGAACATCTGCGGCCTTTCCGCACCTTGATCCTCCCCAACATCGCGGCTCTATCCGTGACGCAATGTGACCAGCTGAAAAAATTCGTGGCCAACGGCGGCAGCCTCGTGGCGACTTACGAAACCTCTCTTTACGACGAGTGGGGAAAGCGCCGTCAGGATTTCGGCCTCGCCTCACTGTTCGGCGCTGCCTTCACCGGCAAGCGGGAAGGGCCCATGATGAATTCGTACCTGACCCTCGACAAGCAGCCCGGCACAAACCAGTTTCATCCGCTCCTCTCCGGCTTCGAGGATTCAACCCGCATCGTGAATGGTGTTCATCGCGTGATTGTCACCCCCATCGACGACGGCCACACCGTAGCCACGCCGCTGACGGTCGTGCCCAGTTATCCCGATCTGCCTATGGAAGCTGTCTTCCCTAGGCCCATCGCCACAAAAGAGGCGGGCGTGTTCCTGCGTCAATTTGACCAGGGGCGAGTCGTGTATTTCCCCTGGGATGTGGATCGCACCTTCTGGGAGATCCTCGACGTCGACCATGCCAGGTTACTGCGAAATGCAGTTCTATGGGCAACCAATGAACCACCGCCCTTGTCCGTAACGGGGCACGGTGTATTGGATGTCGCCGTCTGGACACAACAAGACTCAATGACGGTCCATCTGGTAAATCTCACGAATCCGATGATGATGAAAGGGCCCGTGCGAGAGATCATTCCGATCGGCCCTCAGCAAGTCCGCATCCGCATCCCCGCCGGGAAACGAATAACGAAGGCGCAGTTACTGGTATCGAACCAAAACCTGCAACCGCGAGAACAGGCTGGCTTTCTCGAAATTGAGGTGCCATCCATCGATCTTCACGAACTGATCGCCCTAGACTTCTAAAGTCCCAAGTAGATAAACCGGCGCAGTGTCTGCAGCCCGGCCGCGCTCCTCAGCTGCTATCCGCTTCGTGGCACAGGCCTTCAGCCTGTGGGTTTTCAGAGCAAAGCCGACGGGGACAGGCGCCTCTGTACACATGCTTTCGTCACCCCTACCCAAATCGCCGCGTGGACAGAGCGAGCTTGTCCCCAGATCAACCACAGCTGTTTTCAGAGCAACCCCGCGCACCGTGGCACAGCCTTCAGGCTGTGGTGTCCAGAATGAAAACTCCGCCACAGAACCGCGCGCGTGACTTTGCGAGCCGTGACCGTCAGGGAGCGGACGTCAATGTTCTTATCAGAACTCCCGAGATGCAGTACAATCGGCCGGCACTCGTCACCCTGGCCCAGCGTTCAGACGAGTCCGCGAGCTGGTCTGCACTTTCGCCGAAGCTAATAGATAAACTTGAATACCGTACTTCCGTATGCCACGCCCACCCCTTCTGCGACTCATCCTCGTCCTTGCGCTAAGCTGCGGCTTCGCCCTCGCCCAGGACGGCGCCGCCATCTACAAGCAGCGCTGCGCCGTTTGTCATGATGCGCCGGTGGGGCGAGTTCCGCCCGTCAGTGCCCTGCGCGCGATGGACGCCTCGGCAATCGCCCGCTCGCTCGAAAACGGGCCCATGCAAACCCAAGCCGCTGGGTTGACGGCCGCCGAGCGCAGTGCCGTAGTTGCCTTTCTCGCTTCCCCCAAGCAAACGGCCAGTTCGCCTGCTCCGGCCGCGTTTCTCTGCCAGGGCTCCGCAGCGCCTGTCTCTCACGCTGCGCGCTGGACGGACTGGGGCGTGAATCTCGCCAACACCCGTTTCCAGGAGACAGCAGCCGCAGGAATAGCTGCCGCCGACGTTCCGAAGCTCAAGCTGAAGTGGGCATTCGGCCTAGGCGAAGGAACCGCCGCCCGCTCGCAGCCCGCCGTCGCCGACGGGCGCTTATTCACCGCCGACTTAACCGGCTTACTCTACGCACTCGATCCGAAAACGGGATGCCAGTACTGGAGCTTTAAGGCCGATTCGCCGGTGCGTTCCGGGATTGCCTTCGACGATACAGGAAGCACCGGACCGGCGATCTACTTTGGCGATCTCAAGGGAAACGCGTACGCCGTGAACGCAACCTCTGGTCAACTGCTCTGGAAGGTCCACGCGAATGATCATTTCGCATCGATGGTCACCGGCACACCCCAAGTGCACGGCGGTGTAGCCTATGTCCCCGTCTCGTCCTTCGAAGAAATATTGCCGCCGAACCCCAAGTATGAGTGCTGCACGTTCCGCGGCTCTGTTGTTGCCTTGGATGCCTCATCCGGCAAACGCCTCTGGCAAACTTATACCATTCAAGACGCTCCCCAGCCGACCACCAAAAGCAAGACCGGCACGCAATTGCATGGGCCCTCGGGCGCAAGCGTTTGGTCGAGCCCCACGCTTGACGAAAAAGCCGGTGTGCTGTACGTGGCAACAGGTGACAACTACTCCGAGCCGTCCACCAAGACCAGCGACGCGGTCTTAGCCCTCGACGCAAAGACCGGTAAGATTCTCTGGTCGAAACAGGTAACGGCAAACGACGTTTTCAATAACGGCTGCGTAACGCCGGACAAAACCAACTGTCCCGAAACCGCCGGCAAGGACTTCGACTTTGGGCAGCCGCCGATTCTCCTATCGCTCGGAGGCGGCCGCCGCGCCCTCGTCATTGGACAGAAGTCCGGCATGGTGCACGCCTTAGATCCCGATCGCGAAGGCCAAATCCTATGGCAAACGCGTGTGGGCCAGGGAGGAGTGCTAGGCGGCATCCAATGGGGCTCGGCGTCCGATGGTGAGAATGTTTATGCGGCGCTGTCCGATCTGCAAATCGTTCCCGTGGTTGACCATTCGACCCCGCAGGGATACCGGCTGGGCGTGAACCCCGCCAAGGGCGGAGGACTGTTTGCGCTGAAGGTCGCCACGGGAGAAAAGGTTTGGAGTGCGAAGCCGCCCTCATGTGGTGACCGCAAGAATTGCAGTCCGGCACAGTCGGCGGCAGTAACGGCCATCCCGGGCGTAGTGTTCTCGGGCTCCGAGGACGGACACCTCCGCGCGTATTCAGCCGCGACCGGCGAAGTCGTGTGGGATGTGGATACGGTCCGCGAATACGAAACCGTGAATGGAGCGAAAGCGCGCGGCGGATCGCTGGATGTCGCGGGCCCCGTCATCGCCGGCGGCATGCTGTATGTCAACTCAGGCTACGGGCAGTGGGGTGGTGCGCCCGGAAATGTCTTGCTGGCCTTCTCGATCGACGGCAAATGAAACCGCACTAACTTCACAGGCCCTCCCTTTCGCGACACCACAACTCGCTGCAAGCAACCCGAACTTCGGAGCCGTGACCGTCAGTAACTTTCGTGGCACGCACCTCACCCAATGTTTACGGCCCCCAGAGCATGATTGCAGGCAGACCCAACTTTCGAAAAGCCTCCTTGCGAGCCCTGAACCGTGAGAGACTACGTGAAAACTTCAGCACTGAACCGCGCGCGTAAGCAAGCGGATTCTTTCGGAGCCGCGACCGTCAGGAAGCGCACTCAAAGGCCTGTATTCTTTATCAAGCTCCCGGCATTTTCAGCTGCTTTCTGACCGCGCATCCGCAAGCCATGACCGCGAAGCACGGTTGAGCTTACACACAGACTGGTCGACAAGCCGCCATAAAGCCCACCGGGACAGGCGCCTCTGTTCCCAAGGCGACCACGACACTTGCTATCGTCAATCCGAGCCCCTTCGCCGCGTGGACAGAGCGAGCCTGTCCCAAGATGCACTACAGTCGACCGGCGCTCCTCACTCTTTCCCGGGGGCTTTCACACAGACTCGCCCGCAAGCCGTTCTTTCCTTTTTCATCACCGTCCTTCAGCCTGCACAGCCGAGACTCATCTCGGCTTTCCCCCGCCTCTGCTAAGCACACCTGTGTTATGGTGTCCACCACATGACCTTCGAACATTTCGATGTGCTCATCATCGGCGCAGGCTTGTCCGGCATCGGCGCCGCCCATTACCTGCAAAAACTTTGCCCCTCGAAGAGTTACGTCATCCTCGATCAACGCGAACGCATCGGTGGAACCTGGGACCTCTTCCGCTATCCCGGCGTCCGCTCCGACTCCGACATGCTGACCATGAGCTATTCGTTCCGCCCATGGACGCATCCCACGGCGATTTCTCCCGGAAGCGACATCCGCGAATACATCACGGCCACAGCCCGCGACGAAGGCATCGATCGCAACATTCGCTTCGGCCATCGGATTAAGGCGGCCGCCTGGTCTTCGCAAGAGGCAAAGTGGACGGTCGATGCTGTGCGCACATGGCCGGACGGCCGCGAGGAGCCGGTCACACTGACTTGCAGCTTCTTGTTCTCGTGCGCAGGTTATTACCGCTACTCCGCCGGTTACTCGCCGGAGTTCCCCGGCGCCGCCCGCTTTCAGGGCCGCCTCGTCCACCCGCAAGCCTGGCCCCAGGATTTGGACTACGCCGGAAAGCGTGTCGTCATCATCGGTAGCGGCGCCACCGCCGTGACGCTATTGCCGGCCATCGCCGAATCCGCAAGCCACGTAACCATGCTGCAGCGTTCGCCCACCTATATCGTTTCCCTCCCCGCCCGGGACGCGATGGCCAATCGTCTGCGCCGTTTCCTGCCTCCCTCGTGGGCCTACCGGCTGACCCGCTGGAAGAACGTCGGGTTGATGATGTACCTCTACCAACTGGCGCGCCGCCGCCCGGATTTCATGAAGGCCAACATCATCAAAGGCGTTCGCCATGCATTAGGTCCCGATTACGACGTGGCCACTCACTTCACCCCTCGATACAACCCTTGGGAGCAGCGCTTGTGCCTCGTGCCCGACGGCGACATGTTCCAGGCCATCAAGTCGGGCCGCGCCAGCGTGGTCACCGATCACATCGAAGCTTTCACGGAAAACGGCATCCAACTGAAATCAGGCCAACACCTCGACGCGGACGTCATCGTCACCGCCACTGGCCTCGTCCTCGAACCCTTTGGCGGCGTCCAGCTCTCGGTCGACGGGCGTAGCGTCGACGTGGGCCAAGCTTTGGCCTACAAGGGCGTGATGCTATCGGACGTGCCGAACTTCGCCGCTGTATTCGGCTACATCAATGCGTCCTGGACGCTCAAAGCCGACCTGATCTCTACCTATGTGTGCCGTCTATTGAACCGGATGGACCGCAAAGGCGCGCGCCAGGTCACACCCAGGAAGGGGGACGAAACCGCGGCGGCGCCTTTCGTCGAGAATTTCTCCTCGGGGTACATGCAGCGCGCCTTGGCGAGTTGGCCGAAGCAGGGCTCGAAAGCGCCCTGGCGCGTCTATCAGAACTACATCCGCGACACCATCGCTCTGAAGTGGGCGCCCGTTAGCAACCGTGCATTGGAGTTCACGAATCCGCCGCAAAGCTCTTCCAAGCCAGCCCCCAGCGAACTAGCAGCCGCCGCCAAGCGCTAAAGCCCCCCCGGGGGCGCCATTCCAAAACTGCTATATTTGACTGGTTTCTTAGCTCATCGCCGACGTCTCGCCTCATTTGGCTCTGTAAAAAAAACGAAAGGCATCCTCATTATGAAAGGCAGTTCGAGTCTTGCGCTCGCTGGCGCGCTCTTGGCTGGGTTCTCGACCGTCGCTTTGGCCGACAATGTCAGGACCGACTACGACCACGCTGTCAACTTCGCGCAGTATCAGACCTATTCCTGGGGAAAGGTACAAACCTCGGATCCTTTCTATGTCGACCGCATTAAGCAAGCCGTCAATAAGGAGCTTCAAGCGAAAGGATGGCAGTTGGTGGCCTCCGGCGGTTCGGTTGTCGTGTTTGCCAAGGACAATGTACACAACCAGCAGGAATCGCAGACCTCGTACGACACCCTGGGCGAACCGTGGGGTCCTGGATGGGGTGGCGGATGGGGATGGGGTGGCTGGGGATGGGGCGGCGGTTTTCCCAATCCAGGTGGCTTCGGGCCCGGAGGGTTCGGCACCGCAACCACGACCACGACCAACCAGCCGGTCGGAAACCTGGTGATCGACCTCTTCGACGGAAAATCCAAGAAACTGCTTTGGAGAGGGCTGGCCACCGGAAACCTCTCGACGAACGCATCCAGGAACACCAAGACGATGGACGGCGACATCAACAAAATGTTCAAGAGCTTTCCGCCGAAACCGAGCGGCGGCTAGCCCTGACTCACCCGTCGTCGGTCTCCGCCCGCAGATCCCCGAATGGAGATCCGAAGTCCATCACAGAGTCGACTCCATAATTTTCTGAACAGAATCAGTCGTTTGCATCGCACCCTACATAGAACGCGGCTCACCCGGCCTGAAGCTGAGTGTGGCGAAGGCTATGGAGCCGTGACTCTCCGTATGAAAACTCGAGCACAGACCTCAGCATAAGGGCGGCGGTGCTCACCCTCTACGATGAAAAGCAGTTGCGAGCCGCGACCGTCAGGGAGTAGCCATGGCCCGGCGGGCCACCGAATTGAATGAAGACGCGAAATTCCGGCTCAATGGCATCAATAACTTGGAGCGCGTCTTCAGGGGAGTAGCCATGGCCCGGCGGGCCACCAAACTGAATGAAAACCGTCGCGATTCGAGCTACGATTTCTGTGGTCGGGGAGTGGAAGAGGTCGTAAGCGCTCTGGAGAAATTGAGGCCGTGAGGGAGCTTGATCCGGATCGCGCGTTCTGAACCGATAAATGTGACTCGACCTTCCGACGAGGAAGGCTGAGAGCACGTAGGGGTGCGTATGTTGCCTATTGCGCGTTCTGCCATTCCTCGCCGGAAAGGAAGAGGATGCCTTACACAATAGCAGCGATTGATGTTCACAAAAGGGTTTTGATGGTGGTGGTGGCGACCGCGTCAGAACAGGTCAAAGACCCGGTTGGCGAAGCGCTGGAATTCGAATGCCGACGCTTCGGGGCGCTGGAGGGGGATCGCCAGCAGTTGGTGGACTGGTTGAAGGAACGGGAAGTCCAGGAAGTGGTGATGGAGTCGACCGCGCAGTACTGGAAGCCGGTGTGGCTGGACCTGGAGCCTCACTTTCCGAAGCTGCATCTGGCGCAGGCGCAATCCAATCGCGCGCCGAAAGGTCGCAAGAACGATTTTCGGGACGGCAAAAGGCTGGCCCGGCGCCTGCTGGCGGGGGAGTTGATGCTGAGCTTCGTGCCGGATGGCCAACAGCGGACGTGGCGTGAACTGGCGCGCACCAAGGATCATTACGTGGCGGAACGAGTGCGCTTGCAGAACCGGGTGGAAGCCCTGCTGGAGGAGATGCGGATCAAGCTGTCGGGAGTGATCAGCGACCTGTTCGGCGTGAGTGGCCGCCGCATACTGAACGCGTTGTCGGAAGGAGAAACCGATCCGGTGCGGTTGGCAGAACGGGGCGACGAGAGCCTGCGGTGCGGGCCGGAAAAGTTGGCGGACGCCCTGCGCGGTCATCCCACGCCGGTCCAACTGGCCATTCTGAAACTGCATCTAGAACTGCTGCGCAAGTTCGACCAGATGATCGGGTCGTTGGACCAACTGATGGCGGGCGAACTGAAGAAGCATGAAGAGGCGGTGATTCGGCTGGCCGAAACACCTGGATTCGGAGTGGATTCAGCGCAACGCCTGATCGCCGAAGTGGGAGCGGATGCGGATGCGTTTCCCTCGGCCGAGGAATTCGGGTCGTGGTTCGGCGGCTGTCCGGGATCCAATATCAGCGCCGAGCAGAAGCATGGCTCGCGCTCTCCCAAAGGGAACCGCTATGTGCGCAAGCTTCTGACGCAGGCCGCTCAGGCTGCAGTAAAGAAGAAGGGCTGTCATTTTCAGTCGCTCTTCCGTCGTTTCCTACCGCGCCTTGGGTACAAAGGGGCCATCTGGCTGGTGGCCCATCGGCTGGGCAAACTCGCCTGGAAGATTCTCCATGACGGCGTTCGCTACATCGAACAGGGCAATGAAACGACTCCGAACGCCAGAAAACGCCGTGCCCAGAAGCTGGCTCAGGCTCTGCGAAAGCTCGGCTATGCCGTTACACTGAGCCCCGTCATTCCCGCGACGCTGGCAGAGAGCCAGGGGTAGGTTTTCAGGGGAGCGCACTTAATAGGCCCGCTTGCAAACGACGCCTCACTCTTCCGCTAAGCTTACCGAGATGGAATGAGAAGGCCGGTCACCGAGCGGGGTGCGTTAGGCTTTCGGCGAGGAAAGCAGAATCCGCGGCATAGTTCGTTTCGTAATTCTGCACGAATTGGATAGCCGGCGAAGGTGGCTTCGTTTTTTCGGGTATCTTCGAGGCCAGGCAACTTGTCGGTCGTCAGTTCGTCGGGCAACGAAGTTCTGCCGAAAACTCGGTTCGCGGAGTGGGGCGGGCGCCTACGCCCGCGCCGGATGCCCACATCCGGCACGATGAGTTACATGGAGAGCTAGGCGGCATTTTCATTAGCGTGGGTGAACGGCTTCGGTCTAGGGGAGTTCGTTTCGCAAAATCCCGATTCGGCTTCGAAGTTGCCTGCTCAGTTCGCTGCGCGCACCTAAATCGGGAGGTGCGCAATCGTAGCTAACTCGTTTCGATTTATGACTTTGAGTTCGTCCGCACAAGTAAGGAGGTGGCACTTGGGTTCGTTTCGAAAAACAGCCCGGCTTGAGTCTGGTGGGAGGGTGGCTTCGTTTTTTCGATGCGCTCGGCGACAGTCTGTCGCGCATTCGCTTGCTGAGCTACGCGCGCCGCCCTCTGCCGGAGTTTTCACACAGGCTCTTACCCCGGCTCTGATGCGCGTGTGTTTACCGGCTCTGTCAGACAGCCGAAACACTTCCCAAGCTATACTCGTTTTGGCGATGCGCCATGGTCTGGCGAGCGGTGCTTCTCTATGCCTCAATACGATTTAGTGGTGATCGGCTCGGGTCCGGCAGGCCACAGAGCCGCAATTCAAGGCGCGAAAAGCAACAAAAAAGTCGCGCTGATCGAAAAGAAAGAGATCATCGGCGGCGCCTGCATCAATACCGGGACGATTCCCAGCAAGACGATGCGCGAAGCGGTCTTGCATTTTTCGGGCTATAACTACCAGAACATCTACGGTGTCAGCTACCGGGTCAAGGAAAAGATCACGATGCAGGATCTTTCCTTTCGCGTGCAGCATGTCATTAAGACCGAAGTGGACGTGACCCAGGCGCAACTATCGCGGAATGGGATTGAAGTCCTCACCGGCATTGCGGCTTTTAAAGACCCGCATACTCTGCAGATCACAAATACGCGCGGGTCTACCGAAGTAACCGCTGATTTCATTGTGATCGCCACGGGAACCAAGCCCGCAGCGTCGTCGAAGGTCGCGATCAATGCCCGCACCATTATCAATAGCGACCAGATTCTGGAGATGCCTGAAGTTCCCAAGACCATGATCGTGGTCGGCGGCGGCGTCATTGGCGTGGAATACACCTGCATGTTTGCGACCCTCGGTGTACGCGTCACCCTGATCGAAAAGCGGCCCCGGTTGCTGGAATTTGCCGACCAGGAGATCGTCGAGGCGCTCTCCTATCATTTGCGCGACCACCGCGTCACCATGCGCCTGAACGAAGAAGTAGACAGCGTGGAGGAGGCGCCGGACGGAACAGTTGTAGCGAATCTCGAAAGCAAAAAGCGTGTCACCGGCAACACGCTGCTGTATGCGGTGGGCCGTCAGGGAAACGTAGACGAGATGAATCTCGCTGCCGCCGGGCTGGAGTCGGATTCGCGCGGCCGCATCAAAGTGGACGAATTCTTCCGCACCAAGCAGCAGCATATCTACGCGGCGGGCGATGTCATCGGCTTCCCCAGTCTCGCCTCGGTTTCGATGGAACAAGGCCGGCTGGCGGTAGCACATGCTTTCGGCAAGCCCGCTCTCTCGAACCCGGGCTACTATCCCTTCGGAATCTATACCATTCCCGAGATCTCTTTCATCGGCAAGACCGAGGAACAGCTCACCGACGAGGACGTACCCTATGAAGTAGGTGTGGCCTACTATCGAGAGATCGCGCGCGGCCAGATTCGTGGCGACACGACCGGGCGATTAAAGCTGATCTTCCATCGAGACACTCTGGAAATCTTGGGCGTCCACATCATTGGAGAAGGTGCATCCGAGTTGCTGCACATTGGCCAGGCGGTTCTGATCCTGGGTGGCAAAGTTGAATACTTCGTCCACACCGTGTTCAATTATCCGACTCTTGCGGAGTGCTATAAGGCAGCAGCTTTTAACGGTCTCAATAAGTTGAGCCGTCCCTAGAAGAAAGCAGCCAACCATGGGAAAAGGTATTGGAGTACTCGTCGCGGATCGGATTACCGCCGCGGTCATCGTTGATCACAAGGTGGTTGGGCCGATTCGGAGTTTTCCCGAAGATCCAGCCGTCTCCGATGCGTTGATAGGGATACCGGCGGAGGCTATTGCCGCCCGGGTTGTGCAGGAAGTGAAGGAACTGGCCGGCGCCGAGGGCGTGGAATACATGGGCGTTGGCTTTCCCGGCATCATCCGCAACAACATAATTGAAGACTCCCCGAATCTGCAACAGCTCAAGGGCTCATGGATGGGCCAGTTGCTCAACGACGCCTTGGGCGGCCACTTCGGGTCCATCCCAGTGGCGTGTTTCAATGACGCCGACATTGTGGCTGCCGGACTGGCAGCGAGTCGCAATCACCTCGACCGGCTGATCCGCGTCTGGACCCTGGGCAATGGTATCGGCTATGGGCGATACCCGCACCGCGAAGGCGTCTGGGAAGCAGGCCACTCGGTGGTGACCCTGGATCCGAAGGAGCGCTTCTGTGGCTGCGGTGGTACCGGGCATCTGGAAGGCATCATGGGCCAGCGTTCCATGCGGATGCGCTTTATGGATCTCGAGCCGGAAGAAATCTTTGAACACGCCAAGGCCGGAGAAGCGCGTTGCGTGGACTTCGTGAAGAGATGGCATCGGGCGCTGGCGGCCGCGACTGCCACCAGCATCCACCTGGACGGCCCGGGGAAGTTCTTCTTCGGCGGTTACAATGCCCGGTTTCTAAACCTCCACGTCCTTGGCGATTGCCTCGCCGAGATGGTGAAGCTGACGCCGCTGCAGGGCTACTCGCTCGAAGTCGTAACCCATGGCGAAGAGGTGGCAGTGATCGGCGCGGCAGTGAATGCCGCGCGATGGCATGAAAAGTAGTGTTTCTCGCCGGATGGCTGGAACGGGATGACGCGCCCACCGGGCCCCCGCTCTAGTTCGCCCTTGGGGTTTACGGCGTTCCGCCGGAGCCCGCTGGCGACTATGGAATCGCTGCACAAGCAGTACGGCGACATCATTCAGTTCCGGCTGCTCCATCGTCGGGCCTACTTGATTTCCGACCCCCAGCTCATCAACGAAGTTCTTGTGACACAGAACGGGAACTTCACCAAGAGTCCCGTTCTGAAGCGCGCGAAGATATTGCTTGGGCAGGGGCTGCTCACCAGTGAA
This sequence comes from uncultured Acidobacteriaceae bacterium, assembly GCA_963740005.1. Lineage (GTDB taxonomy): Bacteria > Acidobacteriota > Terriglobia > Bryobacterales > Bryobacteraceae > CAJCIT01. The sequence continues at coordinate 32,257 of CAVUCO010000023.1, forward strand.
GAGCCGCTGCACCTCCGGCAGCGGCGGCTGACCCAACCCGCCTTTCACCGTGAGCGGTTGCATGGTTACGCCGGGATCATGGTGGACTTTACCAACCAGTGGCTGGAGCGTTGGGAGCGGGAATGGCCCCCACTTATCGCCGCCGGGCAGCCGGTGGACCTGCACAGCGAAGCCATGCAGCTGACGCTCTCGATCGTCTCGAAGGCGCTTTACAACGCCGATATGCGGCGTGACGCCCGATCGATCAGCCAGATCGGAACCGCGGTGGCGAACATGTTTCGCTTGACGACGCTTCCGTTCGCCGAACAGATTGTGAAGCTGCCGCTGCCCGTCAGCCGGGCGTTCCGGGCCGCGCGCGACCGCCTCGACCAGTTGATGTACGGGCTGATTGCAGAACGGCGCGCCTCACGCGAGGACAAAGGCGATCTCCTTTCGATGCTGCTGGTGGCCCAGGATAGCGAGGGCGATGGCGGCCAGATGAGCGACGCCCAGGTTCGGGATGAGATCCTGACGTTGTTCCTCGCCGGTCACGAAACTACCGCGAACGCCCTTTCATGGACCTGGTATCTGCTCTCACAGAATCCCGCCGCCGAACGGCAGCTGTTTCAGGAAGTAGATTCCGTGCTGGGTAGCCGCGAACCATCGGTCGACGATGTCGATGCGCTGCGCTACACCTATGCTGTGTTTGCCGAGTCGATGCGTTTATATCCGCCGGCCTGGGTGATGGGGCGCACAGCGACGGAGGCGTTTGACTTGGGCGGCTACCGCCTTCCGGCAGGGGCGGTGTGTTTTATGAGCCAGTGGCTGATGCACCACGACGCGCGGTTCTGGCCGGAGCCGGCTCGGTTTCTGCCGGAGCGCTGGCTGACGCCCGCTCCACAGCGCCCGAAGCTTGCCTATTTCCCCTTTGGCGCGGGCCCTCGGCTTTGCGTGGGCGAACGCTTCGCCTGGATGGAGGGTGTCCTCATTCTGGCGCGCGTTGCCCAGCACTGGCGCTTCCGTCTCGCGCAGGACGCGCGCATCGTCCCGCTGCCCGTGATTACCTTGCGCCTGAAGTACGGCTTGCCCGTGATTCCCGAGCGCCGCGCCCGCGGTTGAGGAACTACTCCTTGTCCTTCTTCTTTTCCTTCACCGGGCAACGCGCATCGTAATCCGCCTGCAACTGCTTCAGCCTGAGTACTCCGTAGATCACGATAACCACCATGGCGATAACCAGGGCGCTTCCGAATCGTCTTTCGAGGAAGTAGTCGGCTTGGCGGTTGGCGATATAGGAGGCGACGATCAGGCAGAGAATGCCGAAGTTGATCACCCAGTTGACCCACTTCAGCACGATGAAGTGCAGCGTCCCGAAGCCGGCAAGCTGGTACATGATGAACGGCAGAATGGCAACCATAGGCAGCAGTTCCGAGGGGCCCAGCGTTACGTCGATAGAATCGGGCGCCTTGGAGTGCAGCAGGTTACTATGCGCCAGTTCGTGAAACAGCACCGGTATCGCAGCCAGAAAAGGTACTACCGCGAGCAGCTCGAGCACCAGCGAACCGCTCCAAACGCCGACCTTGGATGAAGTATCGGCACCGGCGCCCAACGAGCCCGATCCAACGAAAACACCCCCGACAATAGCGGCGGCGCTCGACAGCATCAACAGCTCCACCGTGATGCCAAAACCCGCTGGTTCACCCGACTTAATCAGTAGCAGAGCCATGAAACCAGGCAGGTAGAACATGATGCGCACCAGCCGGGCCCAAACGCGCGCGTCGCGCTCCGGCGGCAGGACGGGGAGCGGGCGACCGTCTGTCCCTGTGGTTTCTCTTTCTTTCGCCATTTCGATATCCTCTCAAAACCCTCGATGCGATTTGTGAGACGTCCGTTTAATGCAGCATCACTATATCAAGGGGTGCCAAAATAACCGGCTGTTCCTTACTACACCGAGCCGACTCTTGAGTAAACCAGAAAGCGAACGAATTGCCAACTGTCGGTAGCGACAGGCACGAACCGCGTGTTCCGCCATGCACAACTCCCCGGCTCGGTACACTATGGCTCATGTGGCGACGCAGCATCTTCCTCTTCATGCCGGTCCTATTGAGCGCTCAGTCCATCGCGACCAACCCGGACGTGCTAGGTGCCGAACGCGTTTTTGATGCTTGGATCGGCGCTCAGATCGCGTACCGGGAATTGCCCGGCGTGGCTGTCGGCGTGGTTTCCAACCAGCAGCTGGTTTGGGCCAAGGGATTTGGATTCGCGGACGTCGACAAGCATATCCCCATGACCCCCGAAACGCGGTTCCGCATGGCGTCGCACAGCAAACTGTTCACTTCCACGGCGATCATGCAGCTTCGCGATCAGGGTAAGGTCCGCCTCGATGATCCGGTCTCGAAGTACTTGCCCTGGTTCAAGCCCAAGCCGGCCGAGCCCGACGATCCGCCCATCACCATCGAGGAACTGCTGACTCATAGTTCAGGGTTATCGCGTGAGGCTGGTTCGCATTGGATCGACTTCAAGTTCCCCGACGCCGCCGAGGTACGCGCCTACATCGAGCAGACGCAAGCCATTTACGCCCCTGAGGTCCGTTGGAAGTACTCCAACCTGGCATTGACTATTGCCGGGTTGGTTGTCGAAGCTGTTTCGGGGGAGCCATATGCCGTTTACGTGCAGCAGCACATCTTCGATCCTCTCGGCATGACTGGTTCCAGCGTGGACAAGCCGGTTCCCGAGCTAGCGGTGGGCTATGGCCGCCGCATGCCCGACGGAAGCCGCATGCGCTTTGCGTTCATCGATGCCAAAGCGATGGGCCCGGCCACCGGCATCACGTCCGATGTCGACGATATGGCTAGGTTTGTCTCGCTGCAATTCCGCACGGGGCCCGTGGGCGGCGCGCAGATTCTCTCTACCTCCGCTCTCCGCGAGATGCATCGCGTCCGAATGCTCGAGAACGATTGGACCCGTGGCAACGCGATCGGCTTCGCCGTCAGCCGCGATAAGGACAAGCTCTACGTTGGTCACGGCGGATCCTATCCCGGGTACAAGACCCAGACGCTGATTCAACTCGACGACAAGGTCGGCGTCATTGTGTTGACCAACGGCGACGATGCGAATCCCGGCGACATGGCCCAGCACTTGATGCAGATCGTGGGAGCAGCCGTCGCCAAAGCCAGCGCGCCCGCTAAGTCTGTCATCGCCTGGGATCCGGCTTGGAGCCGTTTTGCCGGCACCTATCGCAACATTCACAGCGACACCGCTGTCGTCGAACTGAATCAGCAACTGGTGACGTTCGATCCGACCGGTGCGACTCCCGAGCACCAGGGCCGGCTCGTTCCGATCGGCAACGGCCAGTTCCGCCTGGAGGCTCCGACGGGTGGTTTACCGGTGGGAGAAGTAGTCCGCTTCGTCGAGCAACCCAACGGGAAGCTGCGGATGTACGTGGGTGGGTCCTATTCCGAGCGCGTCGAGCCGTAGGGGCACCCGCGAACTGAGACTGTCGCCTAGTAGCCTTGTTCCATCAGCCCGATAACGCCCAGCAGCGCGCCCCAATGATAGTAGGCGTCACTGCTGCGAACGTCATTGCCCGCGCCCGTAATCGAGTTGTAGTTCTCGTAGACTGCGCGGTCGCTTTGCCATGACTTCATCAACAACTTGCGTGAGCGCTCGGCGAGATCCGCGCGGGCCGGCCCCAGATCGTAGTTCCGCATACCCAGGTAGACCAGGAAGTTCATCGGCCCCCAAATGCGGCCGCGCCAATAGTCCTGATCCTGGTAGCCCGGTACGTTGCGCGCGATCGCAGGTATTACCCACTCGCCGTAGAACTCGCTCGGATTGAAATAGTGCTCGCGAACCATCCGCGCGGCCTGCTCGGGCGTGGCGGCCTTTGCGATCAGCGGATAGAAATTGGTAGGTGAGAGCTTCGATGAACGTTCGCCGGTGTCGGTGCGTTTGTTCAGGTAGATGCCGGCCTTGTCGTCCCACAGTGTGCCCAGGGCCGCGGCGTATTTATCAGCGTGTGCGAGCAGCTCGCGCTGATCGGCTGGCTTGCCCAATATCCCGGCAATCTCCGCCAGCGCCCGGCAATCGGCTACATACAGCGCGTTCAATCCAACATCGGCCATTTCCAACTGGTTGGTCAGCGGGTTGAAGGGCACGCCGTCGTACATGGGTGAATTGTCGAGTCCCGACTCCAAGATCGCCGCTTTCGCATTGTGGAAATTGCCATCGACAAGCTGCGGCTGGTTGTCCGAGCCCCAGGCAAGCAGTCCCTTAGTGTCGCGAGCGCCGGGCCACCATCGATTCCAACGCAGCAGCTCGTCGTAGACTTCGGCGAGGAACCACTGCTCCTTATGGCGCTTGAATATCTCCAGCACGATCAGGCTACCGACCGGCGGCTGCGAACGGTCGTCGCTTTGGATGCCATAAGCCGAAGCGCAATTTGGGATGAAGCCTCCGCGCGTGATTCCTTTGGTAACTTCGATGGCGTTGGCGAAGGCCAGATCACGGTTGTACAGGCTGTACATGAACGACGCAAAGTAGGTGTCCCAGTCGAACAGCACATAACCGCCCCAGTACGAGCTCCACGAGCGGCTCACCGGCGAGATGACGCGGTCGTTTTCCGGGTCGTAGGTCAGGTTCCAGCCGAGAATGGTCTGCATCGCGGTGAAAACCTCACGCGCTGCGCCGAAGTCCGCCAGCCGTTTCATGTGCGCGGCGCGATGCGCTTCGATAATTGCGGCCACCTGTTCCAGCGTCTTCTCTGACCCGGTATAGACCGCGATGCGCCCTTCGAGGGCCACTGAGAGATAGGGTGCGTCGGTCGTGACAAACGGATCGTTCACTTCGCGCGCCGTTGTGCGCACCTGAAAGGGCCGTCCACCTTCGCGCCCGGGCTGCGCTTTGAGAACAGCTCCGTCGCGCTTGACCGTTCCAGGCCGGTTCCAGTAGTAGCCGGTCTCGACGATGAGGTGCTCGGACCGCAGCGGGGCGCGTTGCTCGACGTTAATCAGGATGTACTCCTCGCCGTTCTCCGTGGCGCTCTGGACTTGCGCTGCGTTCTTTGTGCCGGCCCCGTTGGTGTTCCACTCAATGTTCAAGTCCGTATACGAACCGTCGTCCGTATGTGGCCCGAGACGGATCTTCTCCGGCCGCCGGGCGGTCTCGTTCGTCTGGAAGAACGTGTTCTGGTAGGAGTGGCCCATGCCGGCGCTCTTGAAGCCGAGCGTGAGCGCGAAACCGTCAGGCAGAAAAACGTGCGCCAGGACGCTGTTTGCGCTCCAGGTATTCCATCCGCGGCACAGCTTGGTTTGCAGGGCGCGATATTCGGCGGTGCGCAATTCGCGCGAACTGTGTTGCGCCGCGGCGGGCCTGGGAGCGCCGGTTGACAGCACGGCAACTGCGAATAGAGACGTCAATCGCTTGTTCATGGCAGAACCCCTCTTCTATCGCACTCGATGGAGGGATGGCAATGGCGCTAGTGCCAGACCGATAAATCGCGTCTCAGTCGTCACCGCAGCCGAATCCGATGTGGCTTGGTGGAAGGCCAGCCAGCAGCCGCCAGGTTTCCTGCCAGGCGAAGACCGACTTCGGATCGTCCGGCAGCGCCTTAAGGAACCTTCTAAAATGCTCAATCGCCAATTCGCGTTCCTTTTGCTTCTCCGCGGGCGTGAGTGCAAGTACGCCCTCGTCGGGATTGCCCTCCGGATACGAGAAACTCAGTTTCGCAGCATGGCTACGCGCGACCGCGAAATGAATCCACGGCGTCCACTGGTCAGCCGGAAACTGCTCTAAGAGGCTCTCGCCCTTTTTGATTTCGAGAACCGGCCAGGGACCTTTGCCCTTGAGATAACAGGGATCTGCCAGCGCCGAGAGGCCTGCGAGCTCACCGGCAGGGCCTTGTGGGTCGAGCTTCTCGGCCTGGTTGCGGAAGTAATGACTATACTGCTGTTCACGCGCGCCTGCAGCCGTAGCCCCGATCGCCCGAATCAGGCGCGGAGTAGGGCCTCCCGCACAAACCAAGTAAGCATCGGCAACCAGGAAGGCTGCCGCTTGACGTTCTGGTGGGAGGCTTCTCGCCTTGCTGAGCCACTGTAGGACACGGCCCACGGTAACAGACTCCGGCTCGGGCGTCCTGTCTGGCGCCGGCTCGGTCTCTGTATCGTCCATGCAAAACGAACGGCGCATCATCGCCGCGGCCACGGACGGATCCAAATCGGCAATCCGTGCCGCCTCAGTGATGACCCGACGCACCAATCGACCACCGAGAAGCCAGATGTTGACAGCCGAATCTGGAGGACTGTCTCTGCGCGCAAAAGCGATGATACGGCCCGGCGCGTCACCGGGAGTTGCGGCCGCCCAAGCCGTGGGATCGTAGGCCACCCAGATGTTGATTCCCGCCCGATGCCAGGCAACCACCTCTTTCCAAAGGCCGCCGCCTTCGATAACCGGATCAGCGGACGATCCGTTCGGCTTCCCCCAGGACGCAGATAGCTCCCGGACGATTGCATCGATGATTGCGGCGTCGCCCGCGTTCGTGGGCGTCGCGGGCATCTCGTACCACAACGCCTGCAACCTGCATGTCTGAATTAGGCTGGGGTCTTCTTTCTCAGGCAGGGGCGGCAGAGCGCCCTGCGAGACGGCGGGCACATCGAACAAAGCGGTGCGAATCACTTCTGCCGGGCGGCGAGTGACTGAGGCAGCACACCAGCGGTTGAGCCGCCTAAAGTCTGTTTTGTGCGGGTCTTTTTCGGTCTGGTAGTGCGCCAGTTCCAGGCGGTTGCGGGCATGAGTCTCCAGGTTGCCAATTCGGGCTCAGAGGAAAGCAAGGCGACATCGGCTCGCAATGCTCGTGCGAATCGAACTGCAAGATCATCCTGAGCGGGAGATGGCGACACGAGCGCCGCAGCGATGAGAGCGATGAATATGATGCGGCGGGTCACCGAAAACAAGTATGACGTGCTGCGGCGGCTCTCGTTGCGCAGCGAACTGGCGGATGCGCGGCTCAGGGCTTACCAGCTAATCACATGCGAGTTTGAGAACGTGCGGTTATGCTAAGCGTAACTGAGCTCGTGTGTTGATTTATGAACTGGAACGCGGTTTAAGAACCAGTGTCATGCGAGACAATGGAAGCACCACCATGGCTAGCCTGAGCGATATTGAGAAACTGCTGCCGTCCTTGTCGCCTGGTGAAAGGGCACAAGTCCTGAAATGGGTTGTTCAGGACCTAAGTAGTTCTTTTCCCGGTATTGATTCTCGGCCAGACGTTTGCGGCGGCGAAGCCTGCATTGTTCGGACTCGTATCCCAGTTTGGCTCTTGGAGAAAGCACGACGTCTGGGTACCAGCGAGCAAGTATTGCTCGAGTCCTACCCCACTCTGCGCGCGGAGGATCTGGTAAACGCGTGGGCGTACGCCCGGTCTCACAACGCAGAGATCGAAGATCAGATTCGTGACAATGAGGCCGCCTAGTTGGCGCGCTTCTATTCAAACGAGAACATGGCGTTGCAGGTCGTAGTGGCGCTTCGGCGGCTCGGGCACGACGTCCTGACATCACTAGACGCTGGTAGGGCGAACGCGGCTATCCCGGATACGGAAGTCCTGGAGTTCGCAGCTGCGGCGGGCCGAATACTGCTGTCGCACAATCGCAGGCATTTTCTTCAACTTCATCGAAACCGGACGACGCCGAATCATTCGGGTATCGTTCTCTGCACGTTTGACTCAGACTTTCAGGGTTTGGCCAAGCGCATCGACGCGGCCGTGGCCGCTGCACCTGAAATGACGAATCAGCTGATCCGGATTAACCAGCCCGGCTAACCAGCGGCGTGCTCGGCGGAGTTTGCTAGGGCAAACGATTACCCTTCCCTCGTCACAACTTCCGCGCCCACTGTATTCGCTCGCTGGATGCAATCGGGGATGCCTACGCCTTGAATTCCGTTGCCCGCAAAGAAAATGCCTTCGAGGCCGCGCGAGGCTTCCGTGAACTGGTGCATGCGCTCGGCGTGGCCGGCGGTATATTGCGCCATGCGGCGGGTCCAGCGGCTGATCAGCGTGAACGACGGTTCGGCTGAAATACCCGTCAGGCGCCGCAGATCCTGCCGCACCCGGCGGACGGTTTCGTCCTCGGAGAGATCGGCTTGTTCCTGACCCACGAAGCAGCGCAACACCACCGTGCCCTTCGGAGCACGGCCTTCGAACTTGTTACTGACATATGTGCAGGCTGCGATCGTTTCGCGCTCCACCTTCGGCACCAGGAAGCCAAAGCCGGAAGAACTTACTTTCTTTGCATTCGCCTCCGGATAGCCCAGCGATACGGTTAGGGAAGAACGATACGGAATCTGGCGCAGGAGATCCGCTGCTTGCGGGGCCAGTTCCTCAATCAGGTCGGCCGCTCCCCAAGCCGGCGTGGCGATCACGATGTTGCGCGCCTCCAACCAATCTCCGTTGAGCCGAACGCTATATCCGCCGGCAGTTCGCTGGATGGTCTTTGCGGCGGCGGTTCGAACCTGGGTCGCGGGTGCGCATCCGCCGGCGACGGCGTCCACCAGGCTGGACATGCCACGCCGCATGGTTAGGAACTTCACCGCTCCCGAACCGCCGCCCGAGCTCGGCCCTCGCTTACGCATCCCCACCAGAACACCACGCGTCAAGCTGCCGTATTTGGCTTCCAGTTGCGTCATTTGCGGGATGATGGCGGTCGCGCTCATGTGACGCGGGTCGCCCCCGTACACCGCGTAAAGCAGCGGTTCCACCAGGTAGTCGACCGTTTCCTGCCCGTAATGATCGGCGATAAACTCAGCGACGCTGCGGTCGGCACTCGCGCCATTCGGCCGGCGAAAGAATTCGAAGCCCATGCGAAGCTTGGTCCCCCAACCGAGCAGCCGGGTGGTAACCATGGGCATGATCTTGGTGGGCACAATCATCGCGACGCCCTCCGGAATAGGCACGAAGCGGCCTTTGCGCCAGATGTCGGTGCGCCGATTGTCTTCGTTCGCGCCAATCACCTCGGCATCCAAGCCGACCTCCCGGATGAGCTCGCGCGTGGAGGGCTTGGTGGAGATGAAACTGTCCGGCCCGTTTTCGATCAGGCAACCCTGCAATTGCCGGGTTTGGATGACACCGCCCAATTGGGGAACCGCCTCAATCAGTGTGCATGATTTTCCTGCTCGGGCCAGGCGATAGGCAACGGTAAGACCACTAATGCCGCCGCCAATGACTAAGGTGGTCAACCCCCAGTCTATAGCAGGGGTCTGGCGGGCTCCTTTCTTCGACAAGCTGAGCGAATAGGCACAAATCTCGCCTTTCCGCTACGCTAAGGGCATGGCTTCCATGCATGGGCATGCACATGGCGGACACGCCACGCCGCGGGATTATTCACAGACGCCTCTCAACGTGTATTGGGAAGTAACCCGGGCCTGCGACCTCGCCTGCCGCCACTGCCGCGCCTCGGCAATATCCACCGCCGACCCTGAGGAACTGACCTTTGCCGAAGGTGTTCGGCTGCTCGAACAGATTCGGGAGTTTGGCGACCCCGCGCCGACGTTGATCCTGACCGGCGGCGATCCTCTCAAACGGTCCGACCTATACGCCTTGATGGACGAAGCACGCAGGCTCGGCATCGATGTGTCGATCACCCCGGCCGCAACCGGGGCGCTGACCCGCGAAGTGCTGGTGGAGCTGCAAGCGCATGGCGCGACCGGCCTGGGCCTTAGCCTGGATGGTTCTTCCGCCGAACGGCACGACTCGATCCGCGGCGTGCCGGGCACCTTCGATCGGACCATGGAGGCGATCGGCTTGGCGGGCGAACTCAACTTCCCGCTACAAGTAAACACGCTGGTTTCCGAAGAAACCGCCGCTGACTTACCGGCCATCTACGAACTGCTCAAGCAGTACAAGTTGGCGCGATGGAGCCTGTTTTTCCTCATCTCGGTCGGGCGCGGCAAGGTTTTGCAGCCTCTTTCGGCCGAACAGGCCGAGCAACTGATGAACTGGGTTTACGAGATTGCGGCCACCGCGCCTTTCACGGTGGCCACCACCGAAGCGCCCTCTTACCGGCGCATTGCCTTGGACCGCATGCGCGCCGAGGGCCGCAGCGGCGAAGCAATCAAACGCAGCCCCGCGTATCGCAGCTTCGGTATTCGCGACGGTCATGGCGTGGTGTTCGTCTCGCAAACCGGGGAGATCTGTCCGGCCGGCTTCTTGCCGGTCGCCGCCGGCAATGTCCGGCAGGACCGGCTGGCCGATGTCTATCGCCATTCCGAGCTCTTCCAGGCGCTACACGATCCCAGTCATTGGGACGACCGTTGTGGCCTATGCGAGTATCACGCCATCTGTGGAGGCTCGCGGGCCCGAGCTTACGCGTCGACTAACGACCCGCTGGCGGCGGATCCGTTATGCCTCTATCAGCCGCACCAGGCGCCGAAGCCAGCGTAGCCGGAAGCACAGAGGTGTTCCAGAAGCGGCTCGGTAGGCTTTGGAAAGTTGGGACTGTTAGCAAGTTTAGTCCCAATCCCCGTAAGCACTGCGCACGTACTAAGGCGTAAGGCGCGCGTCCGCGCGGCTGTGAACCACTTGCACCTTCGGAGCTTTGGTTCGGACGTGTGGAGTTTGGGCCTGGAAAGCGTTCCAAAAGACGTCGACAACCCGCTCGGGCAGGTCTCCCGCCACCAGCTCGCCTTTGCGGAAGATGTGCTGGTAAACGACAGGTCCTAAGAGAAGAGCCAAAGCCAATTCCGTTTCGACAGCCGGCGCAAGTTCACCCTTCTGGATGCCCTGCGCGATTAGACTCGAGAGCTCCCGTCGGGGTGGCTCCAACACCATGCGTCGCCAGGTAGCGCCGAACGCCGGGTTGCGCGCCGAATAAGCAATCAGGTGGGGCATAATGCGCTCCTGCAGATTCGCCCGCACCTTCGGCGGTTGGTAGGCGAGCACGGCCGCCATATCTCTACGGGTATTGCCGGAATTGAATACCGGCCGCTCATGCAGGCCGTGCAGGTCCGCCATCACCTCCAGCAGCAGTGCTTCTTTGTCCGCCCAGTGGTTGTAGATGGTCGCTTTACTGACTCCCGACGCTTCGGCGATGGCATCCATGCTGGTGGATTCGATGCCACGCTCCGCCATGAGTAGCAGCGCTGCATGAAGAACCTTCTTATGAGCGCTGGTGCTGCGGGGGCGAGCCATGGTTCAGGCTTGAATTCTCGAAAACAGATAGCTGCCGACTGCCAGAAATACGGCGGCTAGAGTGCATAGTATCAGCGCATCCAGCGCCACGCCGAAATGTGAGATCCCGATGAGCGTGCTGCGCAACGCATCCACGCCATAAGCCAGAGGATCGAGGCTTGTTACGACGGCGAGCACTTTGGGCAAGTTACCAAGCGGGAAGAGCGCGCCTGACAGAAAAAAGATCGGTAGCACCAGAAAGTTCATCACCAGTTGGAAGCCTTGCATGTCCTGCAAGGTCGAGCCGATGGCCATTCCGAGGGAAGCAAAAACAAAAGCGATCAGTCCCATGAACACAAATGCCAGTGGGATCTTCGCTAAATCCGCCACACGGAATCCGGCAATAAAGCAGACGGTCGCGATCAGCAAACCTTGCAAGATGGCGACGGTGGCGCCGCCCAGAGTTCGCCCAAACATAACCTGAATGCGCGGAACTGGGGCGACCAGGGTTTCTTTGAGAAAGCCGAATTGCCGGTCCCAGAGCAGCCCGATTCCGGAGAACACGGAGGTGAACAATATGCTCATGGCGATTACCCCCGGCGCTACGAATTGCAGGTAGCTGCCATTGCCGGCTTTCTGAAATACAGGACCCAGCCCAAACCCCAGCACCAGCAGATACAGAAGCGGCTGGCCGAGTGAAGCTACGATCTGCGCGCGCGATCGAAGATAGCGGCGCAATTCCCGCAACCAAAGAATGTAAATGACGTTCATCGCTTGTTCCACATCCTGGCGAACTGGCGCAGTTGATCCCCGGCGCCGGCGGCCTCATCTCGTATCGTCGAGCCAGTCAGAGCGAGATACGCCGCTTCCAGGGAATCGGTCTTCGTCCTGTCTCTCAACTCCTGCGCCGATCCCAGGGCGACCAATTTCCCGTGGTCGATAATCCCGATGCGGTGCGCTACGCGGTCGGCTTCGTCCATATAGTGCGTCGTCAGAAATACCGTTACACCCTCCGTCTCGTTGAGGTGCTTGACGTGAGTCCAAAGTTGATTCCTGGTCTGCGGATCCAGTCCTAAAGTCGGCTCATCGAGGAACAGGATCTTGGGCGTATGCAATAGCCCGCGCGCGATTTCGAGCCGGCGTTTCATGCCTCCCGAGAATTGCTTTACGCGATCGTTCCGGCGGTCCCAGAGTTCGAACAATTTCAACAGCAACTCAGTCCGTTCGACGCGGACCTTTTTCGCCACGTGATAAAAAATCCCGTGCATTTCCATGTTTTCGTAGGCCGTCAGGTCGCCATCCAAACTAGGATCCTGGAAAACGATGCCGAACCGCTTGCGAACCTCGTTGTGTTTTACACGTGGATCGAGTCCATCCAACTCCAGCGTTCCCGAGGTTGGGCGCAAGAGCGTGGTGAGCATCTTGATGGTAGTGGTCTTGCCCGCGCCGTTTGGCCCGAGGAAGGCAAAGATCTCGCCCGGTTTCACTTCGAACGAAACGTTATCGACGGCGGTGAGGTCGCCGAATTTCTTCAGCAGATTTTCTACTCGGATCAATGAAGCGCGGCCTCCTGCTCCGAATCAATACTAAACGGTATAGTTTAGAAATGTCAAAGAGTATTATTACGAGCCGGGTGGGGTGAGCTTATTTGGCATAAGGAAGTTCGGACTCCGCTTGCTCACGCGCGCGTAAGCAAGCGTGTTAACGGAGCCGTGACCGTCAGGGAGCGAACGCAAAGCTTCGGAAGCACGAAACCGGGGGATCGAATTCATCGCAAACGCTTAGGCTCCGCCATTGGCCGGTGATTTTCGACGGAGCGGATACCGTCGACTGAACCTGGAGTCGCGGCTTCCGGAAGGACGATCAGTTGAACTTGATGCTGGATTCAGCACCAAAGCGCCGATAGTCGCGGAAGTTGATCTCATTCCGCACCAGCCCGCGCTTGCCCATACGAACCAGCATCTCGGCACTGATGGGCAGCATGTAATCGTGTGCGCCCACCGCGACCACATCATAATCGACCATGATGCTTGACTCTTGCACCGGGAAAGTAGCGGGAACGTCCTCCGCTTCAATACTGATGCGGCGGATGGCATAGCTGTTTGCGTCGATATAGATCAGACCGTGGAACGCGACCACCCTGGCGTTCTGTGCATGCGAGCCGGCCTCGAGGGAATAGCTCGAGTTAGGACGATTCACATGGAATGAATATACATGGCAGGTCTGGTTTCCCAGGTTGGCCAGATCCTTCCAGGTAAAAGCGGCCTTCGCTTTCGGGTCAAAGACTGCGTTCAACAGGCCGCCCAACTCGCCGCTGGACAACACGCCTCCCAGTTTCAGCCGGGGACCCTGTACCTTAACCCCGTCCACTTCCAGTGTCTGGCGAACCTCCTGCTTATCCGAGTAACGAAGCAATTCCGTGATGTTGTCTTTCACGCGCCAGTTCTTTTTTCCGCTGGAATCCACCAGACGGCGCGTGACTTGAAGGCAAGTGAAATTCGGCAGGGTGTCCTGGTAATCGAGCGCGCGCTGGCGCGCAATCTCAATGATTCGAGTCTGTTCGGCTTCCGGCGGCCGGCTTGCATTCTCGACCCTGGTGATGACGATGGAGGGCTTTTCGGTTACGTACGCGGTATTGCCTGCCGAGCTTGAGGCTGCCGGCTCAGGAATGTCGGGACCGTCGCCCCTGTTGCCAGCGACCGGCGCCGCGCGGGCCGTAGCGGTTTCAGGCGCCGTTTCCACCCCGTCGATTGTAAAAGTGGTCTTTTGTTCTGCCGTCTGGCCTCCCTGCGTCACAATGGCGCTGAGTTCGTAGGGTCCCGGAGGCAGCGACGCGGAAGGGAGAGACGCGATATACGGGATAGGACCGGGAGCGGTCGTAGCGGGCAACTCCATGGGTATGCGTCCCAGCAGTTCGCCGCGCCGGCTCACTTCGAGCTCGAGTTTTGGCTTCTCGCTGAGTTTAAGATCCGGATAGATCACGAAGAATGTGGCCACGGTGGGCGTCTTCTCCTTGACGATGAGGCGCTGAAGGCTCGGCACAACCCGGCTGTTCTGATAGCGAAACGGCTCTTGCGTATCTTTGTCGCTCAGAGATTCGTACCGTTGAACGAGGGAGATGGCGCTGACATCGGCGCCTGCGGACGGCGCAGGAATGTTTATGGCGCTGCGCACGGCACCTGTCTTGTCACCCAATCCGTCCGTGATGGCAGCTTCCAGGATGTAGTTGCCGGGCGGCGCAGTGAAGCTGCGTTGGAAGGTATACACACCGTCGCGCATATGCGCCATCGCCTGTGATGCGCCGTGATAGGCGAGGTCCTGGCTGAACTTCTTGAACACTTGGCCTGACTCATTCCTCAGCATGACCAGAATCTTTGGATGGACCTCGAAGGTCTTGCTATTCCCATCCTCACGAAACTCCAACTGGCTGAGAGGTAACTCCACCACCAACGACGCGGCCACTCCTGAGGGCTCTTTGCCGAACCGAACCACGTCCGTATGAAAATCCAATCGCTTGGGCAGTTCGATTTCCGACAACGACTTAACGAGCCCCACTTCGAACGGCTGTACATCGGGTGGCGTTCCCGGCGGGAGCGCGAGATAGCCGTTTCGCGCCTGCACGGTGAGGCCCTTGCGCTGCAATTTAACGGCAAGAGGATGAAAGCTCCCGTCGTACTTTGGGTTCTCCGGCTGAAAAGTCGCCTCGTAGTAAACAGCCAGGTCTTCGATCAAGCGTCGAGCCTGTTTACGCAGGTCGTTGGAATCGCCAATGTAGGAGCCGCCGGTGGATTTCGATAGCTCCATCAGGCTGCCTTGACTGTCGGAAGTATTGATGTCCTCGATTCGATCGCCGGCCTTTACCTGGGCGGACGTAACCAATCCTGCAGGGGTCATCGAAACTGCCGTGGCGCCTCCCGGAATACCGAGGCCAGCGGTGCTCCCGCTGGTCTGTGGACCGACGTTGTTGGCGCCGGCCTGGGCGGCGGCTGCCAACATTTGCCGTCCCGCTTCGGCCCGGCTGGCCATACTCAAGCCGGTCACATCAATCACATAGATTCCGACATTGGAACGGTTGGCGGCGTTGATGGTTGCCAGCAGCTGTTGTTTGCCGGTTGCTGTCAAGGGCAGGCCTTCGCTGAAATACACCACAGACTTTCGCCCCGGCAACGTGCCCAATTGCTGGGCCAGCGCCTGCAGAGCTCCCAGGGTCGGGCGCGACTGCGTATCACGGGAGGTCTGCTCCGAATCCTGGAGCGCCTTGATCATCATGGACGCCATGGTCATATCCGTGACGCTGACGCCGGTTGTGTCGCCGACCGCTAATCGCTGATTGTCGCCGCCATTCATGGACGTTACGTTCTTTTCAGCCGCATCCACGTCGCTGCGGTATCGCGACCGGGCCCCGAGGCAGGCGGATTCCACGGCATTCCGCAGCAACGTCTTGTCGGTAGTGAAGTACTGCACCAGCCGCAGCCGGCGATCCACTTGCATGACGGAAAAGAAGAGCGTCGCGGCGGTGTTCGCTTTGAAAATCTCGTCGGCCGTCTCGCGGGCCAGCTGGCCGGCGTCGGCGCCGTAGTGCTCGAACACCAGTGAAACCAGCCGGACCGCCCGCGCTGCGTCTTTTGCGTCCGGCTCTTTGGGCTGCCCTCCCGCGATCAGTCGTAGACTGTTGATCTTTACCGGCAATCCAGCGTCGGTAATCTCCATATCCGCTGGCGTCAGGTCCCTGACCAGGTTTCCGTGCTTGTCTCTTACGACCAGGTCCACCACCACTTCCTGGGTACCCGCCGTGATCTTCGTAGGCGGAGTCGTGCCGGCAGGGGGCGCGGCAGGAGTCTGTGGAGCGGCTGCCGGTGGTGGGGTGGAAGCCGAAGGGCTCGCAGGCACTTGCTGAGCGGTACAACTGACAACCGCGCTCAGCAAAAGTAGAGCGCGGATAGTCAGAGCGCAACTGTGCCTGGTATCCAACATTTCAGATTAGTGAACGCCCCATTGACATCGTACCCCCCGGGGCCTGCTTCTCGATTCGACACGACAGGAGCAGGTCTGAGACAACGTAACATGCTGCCGCGGGGCACCCGGGAACCACTGGGTGAGGTGAGCCCTGGCTTGCACAAACGGGCGTCTAGGGGATCTGCGATGCGAATTCGTCAGCTACTTTCGCTGCGTCGAAATCTTCCGCGAGGTTCGAGAAGCCGGCTACGTATGGGCCTTTTCGAAAGAACAGCAAGTGGCCCAGATACTTGTCGGCGGCCTCGAAACCTTCATCGCCGATGGCCGCCGGCTCCACATCACCGAACTTATCCCGGAGCTTGCCCATCAGTTGGATGGCCGAATCGGCCGAAGCCTGCTTCACGATGAATGCACGGCCGTATTCGTACTTAGCCAGATAACCGCGCTTGAGTAGACTGAGACCGAGCACGCTCTGCGGAATGAGCCGGATGGAGTTCGCATCCAGACCTTGCGCAGGAAACCACCCGACCGGCGCGGGCGCGGCCGAAGTGCCTTCCATCTTTCCCTCGAGCGCTTTCAAGAAAGCACGAATTCCATCTGAATGATCGGCGGAGGGCGGACTGGCAGATATCTCGACGAATCGGTTCCCCTTGACAAAAATGCCACGCTGCGGCGTGACTTGTCCGAGAACCCCGATGGCCTCGGTTGGTACACGCGGGTCGCGGTTGGATGCGAAGAGACCGAATGCCGACTCGGGGTCTTTCATCTCGGAAATGTCGATCACGAACGAGGCATCGCCAGACTTGCAGGTGACGCCGCGCATGCGGTCGAAGCCATAAATCAAATACCCCTCCGAGTTGCCATCCATGTAGTCGTAAAGAGTATCGGCTGTAAAAAGGCGAGCCGCGCCGGACTGCTTCCATTCTGGAAGCAGGTCACAGCGCGGTAATGTTTCTTGCGCCGGCAGTAACGCCGCGGCGCATAGGAGGGCGGCGCAATAGGCCGCAGGCCAAGCCAGCGCCCGGGCCAGGCCAAGCTTCACGCAAACAACTCCTGAGCCCTGGAGACGCGCTCCATAACCCGGACCCCGTGCGGGCAGTTGACGGTGCATTCCTGACAATCGTAACAACGCACGTTTTGCAGGTGGACCGGCAACGTAAGGAACTGTTCGCGGGCCATGGCGAACTGGCCGTAGCCCTCGGCGTAAGAGACGTAGCGAACCATGTCGGCGACGGGCAGCCCCTTCACGCAGTCGCCGTCGCACTCGCCGCACATTCTGCAATACAGCGGCCGCAGGAACTCAAGCCGCGCCGAAAGCAACTTTTCATCTGCCGGCGTAAACGGCGCGCTCATCGCGCGCAGGTTCTGATCCAGCTGATCCAAATCCGTGATGCTTGGAATCGTGGTGTCGACGTTCTTGTTCTGTAGCACCCACTTCAACATCGCCAGCAGAGCTCCATCCCGATGGAAGACACCAAAGCGGGGGCTGTCCTGCTTCAATTGGCGGAAGCCGCCGGCCATGACTTTCATGCCCACGATGCCGATACCCGCATCCTGCGCCGACTTGAGCAGGGCGTTCATGTTCGGATCGAGGGTGAAGTTGTAGGCCGTCAGGATCACGTCGAAATGCTTGGTGGCTATTACCGCCGGAAACAGCTCCGGCTGGCCGGAGTGCGTGCTAATGCCCGCAAAGCGGATCTTGCCTTGCTGTTTGGCGATGTTCTGTGCCTCCATCAAACCGTCCGTTATCTGCTCGGGCTTGCTCTTGGCATGCAGATACCAGATATCGAGATGGTCCGTGCCCAATTCGCGCAGGCTCGTGTCGAGATCCTTCAAGGCTTCTTCCTTGGTAGGCGCCGGCGTTTTGCTCGAAAGGATAATGGAATTCCGCTTGGCCTTCAGCGCCCCTCCCACCATCCGCTCATTATTCCCGCCCTGGTATCCGCGAGCCGTATCAAAAAGATTAATGCCAACGTCAGCGGCGCGCTCTATGACGCTCGGATCGGATGTGACCATACATCCGAAACCAACTTCGGTGGGCCTCAGCCCCGTTTTGCCAATGGTGCGGTAAGTGAGCTTAGGCGTGGTTTCCTTCGGGAAAGCCGGCGCCGGAGAAGGGGACGGAGACTGCGAATGCTTATCGTCAGTCGTAATAGATAACCCGGCGGCGGGAAGTGCGAGGCCGGCGGCAAGAAATCGTCTACGCGAAGAAGAGGATTCCATTATCGACTCCTTTCTACTTATAATGAACCTGTAATTCGATTCTATCTCCGGAGGCGACTAAATGAGCCACTTATTCTCGCGCCGCACTGTGCTGGGGATGACCTTGAGCGCCGGCGTCGTCGCGACAAGCAGGCGAGCCTTCGCTCAAGAGCAATCCAGCCCACTGCCGGACGCGTTATCTACTTTCGCTGCACGTTCTACTGTCTCTCTAGTACATGGCGAGAATCGCAGAAAGAACATTACTGAAGCACTCGCCTTAATTGACGACCAAATTCAGCCAAAACTAAAAACTAAGAACTATGTGGTCATAAAGCCAAACTTAGTTTCTACAGTAAATCCGTTAGCTGCGACCAGCGTTGACGCTCTATGCGGGATACTGGACTACTTAGGTCCGAGATTTAAAGGGCCGGTCTATATTGCAGAGTCATCGGCGGGAAACACGCTCGAGGGATTCGATAATTTCAAATATCAGACGGTTGTGAAGGAGTTTGGCCAGAAGGTCCACCTGCTGGATCTGAACGAAGAAGGTAAGTACCAGGTGCTTCCGATCATGGATGCGGACCTGCACCCCACGCCGGTGCGCCTGGCCGCCCGTTTGGTGGATCCGGATGCGTTCATTATCTGCTCAGCGATGTTGAAGGCGCACAACACGGTGGTCGCCACACTTTCCGTGAAGAACATGGCGCTGGGCGCGCCCTTGCGCAGCGCTCCCAGTGTAAGGCCGCAGTGGAACGACAAGCGGAAGTTTCATGGTGGCGTGCGCCAGACACACTACGACATTCTGCTGACGGCGCAGAAGCTGTCTCAGTTCTGGGGAGCAGCCGTCATCGACGGATACGATGGCATGGAAGGCAACGGCCCGACTTCCGGGACGCCCGTACCGTCGCGGGTGGCAATCGCGTCCACCGACTTCATTGCGGCCGATCGAGTCGGCCTGGAGTGCATGAGCGTGAAGCCGGAGTGGGTCGGATACTTGCGCTATTGCTCGCAGGCGGGGATCGGACAGTACGACCTGGCGAAGATCGATGTGCGTGGCGCGGCCATCGGCTCGGTGAAGAAGCAGTATCGTCTGCATAACGACATCGAGCGCGAGTTGCGCTGGATGGGTCCGATGGACGAAGTACCCGAAAAGCTGGGCTAATTTCGCGCACCAAGCGCTACCGGACGACTGCAATCGGACCTTCTACAGTAGAGGGGAAGCCTATTGCCTCACGCTCGAGCGGGCTGCTCGGCGGCTGGGTAGGCTCATACTGTAGAAAAGACATGCCTGTTTATCGTTCACGAACCACCACCCACGGCCGCAACATGGCTGGAGCGCGTAGCCTGTGGCGCGCCACCGGAATGCAAGACGGCGATTTCGACAAGCCGATTATCGCGATCGCGAATTCGTTCACGCAGTTCGTACCCGGCCATGTGCATCTGAAGGACCTGGGACAACTGGTAGCCGGCGAAATAGCGCGGGCCGGCGGCGTTGCCAAAGAGTTCAACACCATCGCGGTCGACGACGGTATCGCGATGGGCCACGATGGCATGCTCTACAGCCTACCGTCTCGCGAACTGATCGCCGACTCGCGTCGAGTACATGGTGAACGCCCATTGCGCCGACGCGCTGGTGTGCATTTCGAACTGCGACAAGATCACGCCGGGGATGCTGATGGCCTCGCTGCGGCTTAACATCCCGACCATTTTCGTATCGGGCGGTCCGATGGAAGCCGGCAAGGTAGTGGCGCAGAACGGACTCGTGAGGGCCTTGGATCTTGTGGACGCGATGGTTGCTGCGGCTGATCCGAAGGTCAGTGATGCGGACGCCGAAGAATTAGAACGCTCTGCCTGCCCAACCTGCGGCTCCTGCTCCGGCATGTTCACCGCCAATTCGATGAACTGTCTCACCGAAGCACTAGGGCTCGCGCTACCGGGAAATGGAACCATACTCGCTACGCACGCCGACCGGAAGGAACTGTTCCTCGAGGCGGGGCGGCGCATCGTCGACTTAGCCAAGCGCCATTACGAGCAGAATGACGCGACCATCCTGCCCCGCGGCATCGCGACGTTTGACGCATTTGAGAATGCGATGACGCTGGACATTGCGATGGGCGGCTCCACGAATACGGTGCTGCACTTGCTGGCCGCGGCCCACGAAGCGCAGGTGCCCTTCACCATGCCGGACATCGACCGCTTGTCGCGGCGCGTGCCGCATCTCTGCAAAGTCGCGCCGTCTACACCGAACGTTCATATGGAAGATGTGCATCGAGCGGGTGGCATTTTTGGCATTCTGGGTCAGCTCGAGCGTGCCGGCCTGCTTCATCGCGAAGCGTATACGGTGCATTCGCCGACCTTGGGCGCTGCCATCGACAAATTCGATATTTCGCGGGAGGTGAGCCCTGAGGTTGAAACGCTTTACCGCGCTGCCCCGGGCGGTATCCGCACCACGGTGCCCTTCAGCCAGAACTCGCGCTACGGGAGTGTTGATCGAGATCGCGAGCGTGGCGTGATTCGAGGCGTCGAGAACGCATTTAGCAAGGATGGCGGTCTGGCTGTCCTTTACGGCAACATCGCGGAAGACGGATGCATTGTGAAGACGGCCGGCGTCGATCCCGCGAGCCTGGTGTTCGCCGGACCAGCCCGCATTTTTGAGAGTCAGGACGATGCCGTGGCGGGGATTCTGGGCGATACGGTTGCGCCCGGCGGCGTAGTTGTCATTCGCTACGAAGGACCGAAGGGCGGTCCCGGCATGCAGGAGATGCTTTACCCCACAAGCTACCTGAAATCCAAAGGGCTGGGCAAGGCGTGCGCCTTGATCACAGACGGCCGTTTTTCCGGCGGCAGTACTGGTCTTTCGATCGGGCATATTTCGCCCGAGGCAGCGGAGGGCGGTGCGCTCGCGCTCATCGAAGAAGGCGACCGAATCGAGATCGACATTCCGAAGCGTTCTATCCACTTGGCCGTGAGTGATGCCGCGTTGGCGGACCGACGCGAGGCGATGCATGCCCGGGGCGAGAAGGCCTGGCAGCCAGCCGCGAGGGAGCGGAAGGTCTCCGGAGCATTGCAGGCCTATTCGGCGTTGGCGACCAGCGCGTCTCGTGGCGCGGTCCGCGACTTGGCCGGTCTCCGCCGCTGAGAGAACCGAAAGAACTGGGACGGACTTCGGAAAGAACCGGGACGGACTTGGTTTTTCTGCGAGGAAGCGGGGGCAACAACTACTCTTCTGTTTACGGTCGCCAGATCGGCGTACGTCAAGGAAGGGCCTGATGCCGCGAACGCCTCGAGTCGTTTTGGTCAATGTTGTTCACCATATCGTTTCGCGGGGCAACAACCGTATGCGAATCTTCACCTGCCGCGCGGAGAAGCAGCAATATCTGCGGCGCTTCTGTGCGATTGCCGAGGAGGAGAAGGTGTTGGTTCATGGCTATTGTTTAATGGACAATCATGTCCACTGGCTCCTGACGCCGACTACCGTTACTGGCTTGGCGCACCTGTTCCGTCGAGCGCACACCTGGTGGGCGCTAACGTTCAACCGTAAGCATGGCCGCAGCGGGCACCTGTTACAGGCTCGCTATCACTCATCGCCACTCAGCGAAGATCACTACTGGACCGCCTTGCGATACGTGGAATTGAATCCGCGCCGGGCGAAAATCGTGGGTCGGCCGGAAGACTTCGAGTTCTCGTCGGCGCGAGCGCACCTAACGGACCAGCCAAACCCCTGCATTTCGATCGCTCCGGTACAAACTCGTCAAGCCTTCACGCGGTTGGAATGGCGGGAGTTTCTCTCCCGAACGGACTTTGCGGGCGAGGCAGCTCTTCGGCGAGCGCTACCCGCATCGAAGCCGTGCGGAAACGCCGAATGGATCCGGGGTCTCGAAGCGCGGTTCCGCCGCAAACTAACGTTGTCGCCACCCGGACGGCCGCCGGCGACAACGTGCTCGGCCGCCGACTGAGAGTTCCTGAGTTCCCTTAGCATCCAGGGGCCAATCGTCTCCCTGTGCTTCCGATTGTCCCAGCCCTAACCGCCAGCCCAAGAAACGCCTTAGAAGTCGTGTCGGTGTTCGCTTCATGGCCTCGGATGACTCTTGGGGGCGTCTTGCACTTCAAAGCTAAGCCGATTGGGACGCAATCGGGCCAAAGGGGCAAAACAAGGTCCGTCCCGGTTTCTTCCCCAGCCACGTCTCTGGCCTCCCCCGCTAATGGCGGCCAGGCCCGTCTTCCCGAGCCGGGAATCGGAGGATCGGTGAGTCCGGGAGCGTCCACGCACCCAACAATGGGAGAAATAGACGTGGCTCAATCGAGCTTTGCCTTAGGGGTTGCAATGCTCGTCCAGCGATTGGTCGGCGAAGGGCGGGATAAGCGGCCACGCCTAGCCACACGAGCACGAATGTCGCTGTGACAACTACCGACTTGACCCCTCTCATCTCTCCTCCATTCCACTTACCGTCAATGCGCAGACACACCACCCCGAACACACGCCAAAGAGGGACGGACCTGTTTACGGGACTGTAAGTTGTTGATTCTTAATGAACCTGGCTAGCCCAGGGCGAATCCCAGGTTCTCCGCCGCTAAGTGCAGGTTGAAGGTCTTCACTCGCAGAAGACCTTCACCTTGACTTTGTTGCTGGTCTGATCGACGTCGACATCCACCGTGACGTCGTTCAGTTGATCAACCAGCTCTTCCAGATTCTCGGGCTTGATCTGATTCAAGTCGAACGGGATCCCCTGCTCGCGGAGTGCATCGTTGACGTGCTGCCGTGCGGGAGCCGGGATCAGGTTTACCAGCTTCACTCCGGAGCGAAGCAACTGCAGCGGGACGCGGATGTTCACCTTGACCGGCCCCGGATCATTCCCGTCGTCGGCTTCGACGACAACACGCAGGTACTTCGCGTTGCGCTTGGGTGCTTCCGCGTTTCCCTTGGCCGAAGTTCCGTTACTCGAATCCTTTTCGAGCGCTGAAATCAAACGTTCCGCCTCATCGGCCGTAATCTTGCCGCCAGCCAACATCTCCAGAACTTGCCGCCGATTCTCGCTCATTATTCCCTCCTAAACGATGCGCACCGTGACCGCATCCCAATAGCTGTCAACCTCGACGTTGATGCCCCTCAGTGCTTCCAGCACCCGCCAAATCACAAGAAATGCCTCGAGGGGGTTCAGGCCTAAGACCAGGAGCCCAATCGCAATAAATGGCGCCAGCACCAGCGCAAACGGCAGTAGCAGGAGCCACAACAGAAACAGCGGCAGCCACATCCGGAAATGCGGGCCACCCTGGTGACGGACACTGACCCAAACCAGCAGCGGTAGCATCACTTGATTCCCTCCAGCGCCGCAATGGCCTCCTGCGGATTGATCTCCCCGCGCTTAAGTCTTTCCAGCACTTCGGCCCGCGACGGCTTCGGATTCGTGTCGACAAACTCCAGGCTCTGTGCGATCCGAGTCAGCCGCGACTTGATGGTCGGATAACTGACCCCGAAGATCTGCTCCATCTCCTTGATCGAGCCATGACACCGGACGAACGCCGTGACAAACACCTGGTCTTCGAAGGCCAGCCGCGCCAATTGCGGAAGCTCAAAACTGCCCTCAATGGCGATATCTCTCCCCTGCAAACGCACCCGCTCCACCACCAAGGGTTGGCCTTGGGCGATCTGCATCAGCTCCTGCCAGTCGGCCGCGCTCTTCCGATCCGATGCCATGGGGCCCCACTCCAATCAAAATTGACTACAACTACTAGATAATCAATTTTATTGATATTGTCAAGGCTATTTTATTAAGTTTATTAAGTCTATGGTGGCAAGAGGTATGGCTGGGCCACAGTCTCAATGTGCGGCTGGCAGGATCTCCACGTAGTCGACGGCTGCGGTATCGCCCCCGTCCGGGAAGCCTTCAATCCGGATTTCGTCTCCAGGCCGGAGGGCAATGCCGCTCACCGTACGCCGCATGGATGAGGAGCCATCCAGCTTGGTTGTGGGCAGATGCTCGTCCGCGGTCCACTCGTCGACGAGCTGATCGCCCACCATCAGCCGGAAATGCGCAGCGCCATTGTTCTGGTCGAAGTACTGGACGCGCAGCGTGTACCAGCCCGCACTGCCGTCAAAGCGCAAGCGGGCGCGGCACGTGCCGGCGGCACAGGCAATTGCTTTGCCTCCCGACGCTGCTTCCCAAGGCGTGACGACCAGCACCAAATAACCTTCCAGTTGCATCGCTTCGGCTTCAAATCGCCCCTCATGGTGGCCTACGCGGCCCTTCGCATCTGAAATCCCCGATTCGCGAAGGAACCAGTTCGAAACCGCATCCCGCCACACATCGGCCTGGCCGGCTTGGTAGTTGAGTTGCTTCAGCACCTCGTTAAATCGTTGCTCATCTACGCGTCCTCGGAGCGATTCCCATTGCCCCACGAACCCGGCGGCCGTCCGCGCCCCGTCGTAATGCGAGTCGTACAGGGACTGGATCACCGTCTTGCCTGAATGCAGCACATAGGTGTAGGGCACGTGCTGCATGAATAGCAGTAGCTGGTCGGAGCATTCCTCAAGCGATTCGAATTTGCGCGCCACCGGTGGGCGATATTGACCAATGAACCCGGTCCCGGTTGCGACGGTGCGGTCCATCCCCACCCCCTGCTGGTCGGCGCGATGCCATTGCCCCCAGCCGTTTCGCTCCGATGCTTCCACCGCCACGCCGTAATGGTTGCCGACAATATCGGTGAGTGTCTGCAGGCCCAGCGGACCGGTATAGTTTTCGTAAGCCTGCCACGATTTCAGCAGCATGTCCACAATCGTCGCGACCACCTTGGGGTCGCTGCCGAAGGTCTGGCGCGTCCACTCTTCGGCAATACGCTGCGAAGTCAGATCGGGATTCCATGCCAGGCGCCCGAAGCCATACAGGTTGGCCGGCGACATCTGGTTGCCGTACCAGTTGAGATCGAGCCCCGCATTCGCCACGCCCACAAAGCCTCCCACCGGCCGGTTGAACGTTTTCCCGGCTGCCAACGCCTTCACCGGAGTACCGGCGCCTCTGGCCCATAGATCGAAATCCAACACCTCTTTCCATTGCGGAACCAGAAACACCAGCTGCCGCGCTTGTCCCATGTATTCCTGCGTGATTTGCAATTCCAGAGCCTGGTTCGTCTTTTCGAGTGCTCCGAATAGCGGCGACACCGGTTCCCGCACCTGAAAGTCGATTGGACCGTTCTTGATCTGCACCAATACGTTGTCGTCAAACTGCCCATCCAGCGGTTTGAAGTTGTCGTACGCCGCGCGGGCCCGGTCGTTTTTCAGGTTGCGCCAATCCATGTGGTGGTCGTAGACAAAGCCGCGATACAGAAGGATTCCGTCATGGGGCTTCAGCGCCCGGGCCAGCGTGTTAGCCGCGTCGGCGTGGGTTCGGTGGTACGCCGCTGGGCCGACTCGCCCTTCCGAATCCGCCTTCAAGACAAAACCTCCCAGATCGGGAATCGCCCGGTAAACCTCAGCCGCTTTCGATTTCCACCACTCGACGACGCGCGGGTCGAGCGGGTCGAAGGTGTCCATGCCACCGACGGTCTGGGGGCTTCCGAAGTCCACCGCAATGGAAACCTGGATACCCCAGGGGCGCAGCACATCGGCAATCCGCGCCGCTTGCGGCAGGAACTCGGGCGTGAGTATGCGCTTGTCGGCGTTCACGTTGTTAATGGTGCATCCGTTGATGCCGATGGAGGCTAGCAGGCGCCCGTAGTCGGCGACCCGGCTCAAGTCGTCCCGAACATGACCCTCATCCCAGAAAATCGAGCGCCCGCCATACCCGCGCTCAATCGTGCCGTCGAGGTTGTCCCATTGGTTCACCCAGCGAAGTCGTGCATAGGGCGATTGCTTCTCGTCGAGCATTGCCAACGAATCGCCCAGGCTGATCTTCCGCAACAGCGAGAACACACCATACAGCACGCCCCGCTCATTGGCGCCCGTCACCACCAGGTACGTGGCGCCGCCGATCTTCACACTGCGCAACGAGAATCCATCCGGCTCCAACGGCCCGGAGCTCGGAATTTGCGGCGCAAGGCGTCTTAGCTCATCCATTGTGCCTAGTAGAACCGCCGCTTCCTTGGGCACCGTTGACTCGGTCCGAAGCGTGCGGCCGAGCATGCCATGCACCCCGCGCACCAACTCGGCTCGGGCTTCGGCGATTACCTTGGAGTCTCCTGCCGTCACGATCACGGCCGGAAGACTCAGATCGTATTGGCGGAGCGCTGTTCCCTCCACCGGCGCATAACGAAGCCATGCGTCGTAACCGGTTTCGGCCTGAAGCGTCCAAGCCAACAGCAGGCACCCGCCAAGGAGCCCACGATGTATCCGGCCTCTAGTGATCATTGCTGGTCAACGGAACTACTTCACGATCTTATGCGAACACCGACTGAGCCTGCGCAGGGCAACCATTTCGGGATACCCTATGCATGGAGGCAGGCTGTGTCGCTCTTCGCGAACGTGTCGCTAACGAATTCGCGGCTGGTTTCCTTTTTGGTTTTGGTTGCGTTGTGCTTTGCGCCGGCAGCCCGGTCGCAAGGTCCCATAGGCGTTCACCCGCGCTCACCCGCCGATTACGCCGTCACTGCGCAGCTAAACGGCGCAACCTTCGCGGCGTCGATTTTGTCTGCCGATCAAGTGAAGCATCTGTTTGCGGCGGATATCAGCAAGAGCTATGTAGTCATCGAAGTGGCCTGCTTCCCCGGCCCCAACGCATACTTGGACGTTCATCCGGATGACTTCTTGGTCAAGGCCGGGAACAAGGGGGAGTTTGTCCACCCGACCGATGGCGTCACCGTCGCGTCCGTGATCCAGGGGAAGAATGCGCCCCCTCCGCCCTCTCGCCCGACGGTCCACAGCGAAGCGGCTGTTGGATACCAAACAGGCACGGATGCGTACGGTCGCCGCGAACACAGCGTCTATACCGAAGCAGGCGTGGGTGTCGGCCCGGATCCCAATCCTCCTCCGGATCCCCGGTCCGGTGGCTCACCCCAGGATCGCCAGAACCTCGAGTACCAACTTATGGACAAAGGACTAGGTACGGGCCGAACCACCGCTCCCGTGGCAGGCTATTTGTACTTCCCGGCCGCCTTGTTGAAGAAGCCAACCGCGAATACGTACCAGCTCGAATACTTCGACGACGGGGGCCAGAAGGTCGACCTTCCAGTCCCAGCCAGGAGCCGCTAGCTTAGTAGTCCAACGGGGCGAGCATGTTGCTCCGGCTTCCCGACTATTCTTCCGCATAGCTCAAGCGATGGTGGTTTCAATCGTGTCGCCTTCGCCGGGCGCAAGAAAAAGATTCGCTTCCAGGCCATGTTGACGGTTATAGAGATCGAAGTAACGGCCTTGTGCCGCGTAGAGTTCGGCGTGATTTCCACGCTCGATGATGCGTCCGCCTTCAACTACCAGGATTTGGTCGGCTCGCCGGATGGTGGAAAGGCGATGGGCAATGACGAACGTTGTGCGCCCTTGCATCAGGTGTGAAAGTCCGGACTGAATTAACGCTTCGGATTCCGAATCGAGGCTGGAGGTCGCTTCATCCAGGATGAGAATACGCGGATCGGCCAAAATGGCGCGGGCGATCGAAACCCGCTGCTTCTGACCGCCGCTTAGCTTTACGCCACGCTCACCCACGATGGTCTCGTAGGCCGCCGGGAAATTGGCCGCGAATTCGTCGACACGAGCGATGCGGCAGGCCTCCATAATCTGTTCTTCAGTTGCTTCGGGACGCGAGAAGGATACATTGTCGCGGATGGTTCCATCAAACAGGAAAGAATCCTGCAACACCAATCCAAGCTGTAAGCGATAGCTGGCGAGCGCCACGGTGGAAAGATCGTACCCGTCCACCAGAACCTTGCCTTCGCGCGGAGTGTGGAAGGCCGTGACGAGCCCGATCATGGTAGACTTGCCGGACCCCGAAGATCCAACTAGCGCGGTAACCGTTCCCGGCTGCGCGTCGAACGAGACATCATGCAGAACCGGTTTCCCCTCTTCGTATTCGAACGAGACATGCTCAAACTCAACTTGGCCAATGATGGGAGGCAGTACGGTGGTGCGATTCGGGTCGTCATCCTCAGTGCGTTCGCGCAGCACTTGGCGGGTGCGCTCAAGGCCCGCCAGCGCTTCAGAGATTTGGGTGCCGATATTAACGATTTGGATCACCGGCGCAATCATGAACGCCAGTAGTGAGGTGTACATCACGAAGTCGCCAACTTCCATGCGGTGCGCGGCAATTTGACGCGCGCCGAGGAACATGATGAGCGCGCCAACCAGGCCCATCAGAACAGTGGAAGCAAGCGTCATTAACGAGATAGTGCTCAGCGACTTCAAGACATTGTCCAAGAGGCGCTGGGCTCCAGCCCGAAATACGCCGGCTTCGCGCTTTTCGGCGTGGTAGCCCTTGATCACGCGCACACCACCCAGCGTTTCGGTGAGGCGGCCGGTAACCTCCGCATTGATCTTGCCCCGCTCGCGGAAAATGGGGCGGACGGTTTTGAAGGCGCGCCGCAGCACCAGCCCAAAAGCCATCAGAATCAGCAATACAAACGAGGTCATGGTCGCGCTTGTGCGGAAGAGTATGACCGTCGAGATTATCGCCGTGAGCAGGCCGCCGGCGAGTTCCACCAAACCGGTGCCCATGAGGTTGCGGACGCCTTCGACGTCGCTCATGATTCGCGAGACCAGTGTTCCTGTCTTGTTGGCGTCGTAAAAGGTGACGGGTAGCCTGCCGATGTGCTCCTGGATTCGGACCCGCATTTCAAAGATCAGCCGCTGACCGGACTTGGAAAGCAACTGCGTAAGCGAGAACGAGGTGACGCCCTGAATGACGGTGGCAAGAAGCACCGCGAGGACAATCGGGACGAGAAGTTCCGTCTGACCTCTGCGCATGACATTGTCGATCAGGTACTTGGTGCTCACCGGCAGGGCCAGTCCGCAGACGCGATTGATGATCATGAGCAGTGCGCCCAGCAGCAGGATCTTGCGGCGCGGTTTCATGAGCACCCATACTTCAGGCAGCAGTGTCTTCAGTCGTTCGGGAGGGCTCGTCTTTTCCACGGGTTTCACGGTTCGCGTCTTTTTAAGATGATCTCGCGGCCCGAAAAGGCGAGCTTTTTCTTGCGGCCGGCCGGATCGGTTAAGGCGCCGGCTTCTCAGCCGTTACTTTGGGAAGAGGCAAGCCAGTCTCGAACCCCTCGTCAAACGCAGCGGTGTTGTAGCAAACCGTTACTTTGAGCCCCTTAGCGGCGCGAAACGGGACCAGATTATTGGTGCCAATTCGCAGCACTTCGACCGTCGCGGCGTTCTCCGTGGCCGTGTAGATAAAACATGGCAGCTGCGCCGTCCGGTCCCATTTGCCTTTTTCGAAGTGGATGTCGCTGAAATGCTGTTGGACGAATCCCAGCGTCCCCGCCGAGAGGGTCCAAAAGGAAAGCAGAACTCCGATCGATATCAACGTTCTTGTAGTCACAATTTCCTCAAAGCCCAATGGCCGCTTGCTTACGTGATTCCAACGCTCGCATCGTGCGGGGTTCTACGCTGCCGGAATTTCAACGGATCTCTGCATGAGAGCGGGAGTGCACACCCGCAATAATGAAAACAGGCATTGACCGACAGGCGCTTTTCGGCGTGGCACAGGCCTTCAGCCTGTGGGCGGTTTCAGAGCAACGCCGACCGGGGACAGGCGCCTGTGTCCCAAGGCGCGCACGCATCCCCGCATCTCGCCACCGAAGCCCGTCGCCGCGTGGACACAGCGAGCCTGTCCCCAGATCAACCACAGCTGTCTTCAGAGCAACCGCAACAGTCGTCGGATCAGGAATAGGCTCGCCGTCGTCCCTCATCCCATCCAGATGGAATCTAATGGCCGCGCGAATATTCCGCTCCGTATCTCCGAGGGATCGTCCCGTTGACACGCAGCCCGGGAGATCCGGCACGTAAGCGCTTAAACCGGTGCCGGTCTTTTCGATCACAACGGCGTATCGTCTCATTCCAGACCATTGCGGGTCAGTCCCGCTTGCTTCAGGATACTGCTTAACATCCCCGGTGAGACGTCATTGGGCTCATTTGCCGATTCCGACCGTCTTCAGCGCGGCACGAAAAGATTCTTCGTCGTGGCCGCCGCGGAAGTACTTAACGACCTTGCCTTGGGGATCGATGAGAAAGACTGTTGGAATGGCGGTCACGTGATAGAGCCGATGCGCTTTCTGCGCGCTGTCGTCAAGGAACGGCAACGCCAGCCCTTCCTTATCCAGATACTTCTTCGCTGTACCCCGGTCTTCATCGCTGACGCCGAAGACAACTAAACCTGAGTCCTTAAACTCGCCGTAGAGCTTCGCGACGGTGGGCAGTTCCTGGCGGCAGGGTCCGCACCAGGTGGCCCAGAAGTTTAGCAGCACCACTTTGCCGCGGTAATCGCTCAGCCGGACCTTTTCCCCAGCACCGGTCTTTAATTCGAAGTCGGGCGCGGGGTGATTCAGAACGGCTGATCCTTCGAAGCCGAGGATCGGTAGCGTTTCGACGAGCTTGGCTTTTTTTGGCGGATCAAAGGTAAACAGCGAGTCAGGCACGTCTTCGCTGATCGAGAAGGAAGAGAAGAGCACGGTGGTACGGATGTAGAACGGCTCCGGCGCCTTCTCGTGAATATTGACCCAAACCATTCGCCCCAATCCAGTGTGGCCGGGGTCGAGGGCGAACTCAATCAGATCATTCGTCTTCTGATCATCCGGCTTGGTGGAAATGAGCACCGCCGGCCAACTGACTTTCTGCTTTCCGATTTTCAACTCTGCATTCGGGCGCGGCGCGATACCACGCGCGTTCTTGTAAGCTGCCGAAATGGTGGGAACGATCAGACGGGCGTAGGTTTCGGCAACGCCGTGCGATTGGTCCGGATTATCGCCCTGCGTTTCCTGATCGTCGCCGGCATCACCTGCGTCCGAGGCTAGAGTGGCCGACTCTTCCTCGGTATATTGCTTCCGTTGGGGCAAGTACGCCCAGGACTTTTGGCCATTCGAAATCAGCCAATATTCGTCCTGTTGCAAAGGCTCGATACGCAGATATGATCGTCCCTTGTCAGCAATGGCCAGCTTCACCTTGGCTTGAGACAGAAGCTGCCAGGGCGAATTTGCTTTTTTCCCTTCGACCAGTAGCTCGCCCTCCCAGGAATACCGCTGCGCGTTGTCGCACTTCGCCGCCAGGGCCTTCATAAGATTGGGCCCATCGGGCGAGCCCGGCTGTTGCGCAACCTGTGCAAAGGTAGCAGCAACCAGAAACAGCGTTGGGGCGAGAGCGGCAGCGCGAGTTTTCATAGTCAGCCCGCAAAAGGTGAAGCAAGCTAAGGTTCGAGCATATCGCGCCAACGGGTCGAAAGGCCGGCTTACGAGTGTGAGCACGACAAAAAACAAATCGTCACGCCCCAATGAGGTACACGTAAATAAGGAGAACCGCCTACTTTGTTAACCCTTCGACTGTCAGCAGCCGCCGCGCTGGTTGCGTCTTGTCTCATAACCGCTGTGCCCGCTTTGTCACAAGCGCTGCCTGGGCTACCGCCGCTGCGAAAGGCACCCGAACTGAGTTTCAAGCTTCCCGGAGGAGCACAGAAACAGCTGAGTCAGTACAAGGGCAAGGTGGTTGCACTCGAGTTCATTCTCACCACCTGTCCGCATTGCCAGGAGGCTGCCAAGGTGATGACCACGCTACAACGCGAACTGGCGCCGAAAGGTTTTCAAGCATTGGATGTCGCGGTAAACACCACTGACGAGGCGGTGATCAAGCAGTTCATCGTCAATCAACAAGTGGCATTCCCGGTGGGTTGGATCGATGCCGGCTCGCCGAGGGACAACATCATGGTCCTGATGAACTTCATGGGGATGACGGTGAACGACCGGCCGCAAGTTCCGCAACAGGTGCTAATCGATCGGGATGGCATGATCCGCTACCAGACTCCGCCGTCCGGTGACGCCACCGCACTGGAGGAGTCGACGTTACGAGGGAGGCTGTTGGACATCCTGGGCCAGACTGGCCCGGCACCGGCCAAGCACAGCAAGTAGGTTGCGGGCGGTCTGGGCCGTTCATCCGGTGTATTCCGCCGCTGGTATAGGCCCGCATTACGAGAGGCGGGGCTGGAGCGTATCTTCAAATCAGGAGATTGTTTCGCCAGGGCTGCGTGGGGCGGCTTCGAACTGGCAAACGTCGCTATGGCCAAGTGGATCAATCCGGTAGTGAGCGAACCTGGAACTGCGTTCCCGTGGACGTTCCAGGCGACGTTCTGGACCATCTGGCTGCTGATCGGCCTGTTCTTCACCGGGTTGGAGGGCAAGCTCGACGCCAAGGCGGTTTCTCAGCTCCTAATCCAGGGCACCGCGAATTTCGCCGTTTCGCAAGGATTCGGCCGCTATCTGGTTCGCCAGCAGACCCATTCGGCGGTCCGCTGGGGCCTCATGACGTTTGGCGGCTCTCTGCTTTGCTCCATCCTTTGGCAGGCCATCGTCACCCCGATTTTTTTGCTGATCTGGGGTACCACGCTCTGGACGCACATGCCCGAACCGGGCCCCGGCCACAGTCCCAGTCTTCAGGTCATAGCTGGCTTCACCGTGGGCAGCGCGCTGATGTTCTGGTGCTGGTCTGCCGTCTTCATGAGTTTGCATCTGCGGCGCGCTTTCCAGCGGAGCGAGCTGCAGCGCCTCCAACTGCAGGCCGCGGTTCAGGCCGCTGAACTGCGGGCACTCAAGAGCCAGGTGAATCCACACTTCCTGTTCAATTGCCTGAACAATCTGCGGTCGCTGGTGGCAGAGAACCCCAACCGGGCTCGCGACATGATGTTGCGGCTTTCGGAACTATTGCGCTATGCGCTGGAAGTGAGCCGTCACGAGCGGGTTCCGCTCGAGGAGGAACTCGCGGTAGTAAAGGCCTATCTGGAGCTCGAATCGCTCCAATTCGAAGACCGGCTACATTGGCGCATCGAAGCAGCGCCCGACGCTCAAAGGGTTCAGTTGCCGCCCATGGTAGTGCAGCAACTGGTAGAGAACGCCATAAAACACGGTATTTCCAACCGTCCTCAAGGTGGTGAGATTCTGGTGCGCGCGCGGATCGAGGCTGGAGCGTTGGTGGTGGATGTGGAGAACTCCGGACAGCTTCCCACGACAGCCGGGAACGGATTCGGGCTCGAGAACGCCCGAGAGCGGCTGCGGTTGCTGAGCGGAGAACTGGCGCGGCTGACCGTGACCAACCGGGGCCAGGATCGGGTGGCAGCGACGGCAAGCATCCCGCTTTCCTGAGGAACGGTTTATGCGCCTCCGAACGTTGATCGTCGAGGATTCAAGGTTAGCCCGGGCGGAGCTGCGCCGCCTCCTCGACAACCACCCCGAGGTGGAGGTGGTGGGCGAAGCCGCAAATGCCGACGAAGCCGAACTCTTCATTCCCGACCTGCAACCCGATCTGTTGCTGTTGGATATTCAGATGCCCGGCCGAAACGGATTTGAGCTGCTGGCCGCGCTGGATTCGGTCCCGCTCGTGATCTTCACCACTGCCTACAGCGAGTTTGCGGTGAAGGCTTTCGAAATGAACGCACTGGATTACCTGGTCAAGCCGGTGCAGGCGGACCGGTTGGCAAAGGCATTGCAGAAGGCGGAGCAGGCCGCGATCCAGCTTGGCCTGGACCAGCCCGGAACGAACCAGCGAGAACCGCGGGAAGGTGAGGTCGAGGCCGGGACCGGTCGAACACCCCTCAAGAGCACGGATCGCGTCTTCGTGAAGGACGGCGAGCATTGCTGGTTTGTGCCGCTGGCGGAAGTAAGGCTGCTGGAAGTGGAAGGCAACTACACCCGCCTCTACTTCGGCAATCATCAGCCGCTGGTTCCAAAAACCCTCAATTATCTGGAAAGTAGGCTGGATCCCCAAATGTTCTTTCGGGCCAGCCGCCAGCACCTGGCGAATCTGAACTGGGTGAAGGATGTCGAGCCTTGGTTCTCAGGCAGCCTGCGACTGGTCCTGCGCGGGGGGCAACAGGTGGAAGTTTCGCGGAGGCAGGCGCAGCGCTTCCGGGATTTGATGAGCCTGTGAGCTTGTGGAGGCGTCTTTGACCACCCTTTAGTGAACGGCAGCGGCGATGATCCATCCCAGGCCCAAGGCAATTCCGGACAGGATAATGGCTGCTCCCAGGTTCTTTTCCTCAATCGCCTGGCGCCATAGATTGCCTGGCATCGCCCGCCCGATGTAGAGCAGTGCGAGTCCAAACACCAAAACGCCTATCGCCAGGAATACGATCGCGTTAAGAAGGCTGGCCGCAGTCACTCGACATTCCTCTCTAAGTCGGCTTCAGGATAACCCAAACGTACTGAAAGTTCCGCATTTTCATCCGCCTGTAACCTTAGTCCCATAACCTTACTAGTCGTTTGCCTTTTCAGACGGACTTTGCAGTCTGAGGGATCAACCGGGGAGAATTTGTGGAACTGTTCGGTGAAACAGTAAGCTTCGGATCGGCTATTTTTCTGTTTTTGGCGCTGTTTCTAGCGCTCAGTTTTGAGTTCGTCAACGGCTTTCACGATACCGCGAACGCCGTCGCGACGGTCATTTACACACACTCGCTCAAGGCCGTGTACGCGGTGGTATGGTCCGGCATCTGGAACCTCATTGGCGTACTCACCTCCAGCGGCGCCGTCGCATACAGCATTGTGGCGCTACTGCCGGTGGAACTGGTACTGAACGTAGGTTCCGGCGCCGGTTTTGCCATGGTGTTCTCGTTGTTGCTGGCAGCCATTATCTGGAATCTGGGCACTTGGTGGCTGGGCATTCCGGCATCCAGTTCCCACACCTTGGTGGGTTCCATCATGGGAGTCGGCTTGGCCAACTCTCTGATCACTCCTGGCCACGTATTCGGCGAAGGAGTGAACTGGGCGAAAGCGGCGGACGTGTTCAAGTCACTGCTCTTCAGTCCCGTTTTCGGTTTCTTCGCGGCCGCTCTGCTGCTGTGGCTATGCAAGCTCCTCATCAAGAACAAGGAACTGTATCAACCCCCCGAACCCGGCAAAGCGCCGCCATGGTGGATTCGCGGAATTCTCATTTTTACGTGCACCGGAGTCAGCTTCGCACACGGTTCGAACGACGGCCAGAAAGGGATGGGGTTAATTGTGCTGATCCTGGTCGGTATCCTCCCAGGCGCCTTCGCGCTGAACCCGGACGCCGGACCTGGCGATCTTCAGGCAATCGTCGCCGAAACGAGGGTTATCCAGCCTTATCTGGACAAGCAAGCTCCCTTGATGCAAGTCTCCGGCCAGGACGCGATTGACGAAATGTCGGATTGGATGAAGCCGACCGGCAAGCCGACCATCCGCCTTTGGGATTCCTTAGCCGGCATTAACCGGCAAATTGGCAACGAGTTGGAGGGCAAGACCGGCTTCCGTGACTTGACCAGTGACCAACGGAAGAACACCCGCCGGGACATCTATCTGTATAGCGAGTCCATGCTGAAGCTGATCAAGAAAAAGGAGATCACCGATCCGACCGAGGCTGCGGCAATAGGCGATCTCGCCAAGAAGATGAATAACGAAACCAAGTACATCCCGACCTGGGTGAAGTTTGCTGTGGCAATAGCACTTGGTTTGGGAACCATGATTGGCTGGAAGCGCATTGTAGTCACGGTCGGCGAAAAGATCGGCAAGACTCACCTAACCTACGCGCAGGGCGCCTCTGCCGAAATCGTAGCCATGGGGACGATCCTTGCGGCAGATAATTTGGGGCTGCCGGTGAGCACGACCCACATTCTGTCGTCTGGTGTGGCGGGAACCATGTGGGCCAATAAATCTGGATTGCAAGGCGACACGGTGAAGAGCATCCTGATGGCTTGGATTTTGACGTTGCCGGTGTGCGTGCTGCTGGGTTCAGCGTTGTTCGCCGGCTCGTTCTACATCCTGTTTAACCTGTTCGGCGCGAAGTAAGTTCTCTTGTGATGAGCACCGCGAAGTGGTGGATCTTTGGCGTCGGCGGTGACAATTTCCCGCCGCCCAAATGGCCGAGTTCGACTTGGCGGCGTAACCTCCTCGCCGCCCGGGCTGATCTGGCCCAAAGCCAGCTCCCTGCCGCTCACTTTCCCAGCCTGACCTCGTCAGTCATCAGCGTTTAACAAATCCGAACTTATACTAGTTTCCGCATTCTCCTCGTCCGTCGGGGTTGGCTTATCGAATATTCATGAACGAATTGCACAACATGAGTCGTGGATGTTGATGAAAATGCGCCCGGTACTGACGACTTCGTTTTTAAAGCCTCCTTTGATGGGAAACTGGGCGGCCGGGCGGCGCATCTGGATGCAAGCGCTCTGCTTCGCTTATTCCGCAGCTCCAACCTCATTGATCCGATAACGAGCCATTCAACGGCGATGGGGTATGGGGGTAACCTCGACGCAAGTCTTGAGATCGTCAAAGGGTTAAAGCTGGTACTCAACGGGTACGCTTCCCACGGCGGCGGCCGGTATATTGGCGGTCTTTTCCCAGACGTGATTGTGACGGCCACGGGTAGCATCCAGCCCATTAACGCCTACTCCGGGATAGCGGGATTGGAATTCGCTGCCAATAAAACGACCAGCTTCTACGCTTGTTACAGTCCGCTTATGGACAGCGCCAAACGGCGCTGGATGTGAGCGGAAACTACATTGGTTGGGGTTACCCGGGTGCTACAAACAGCGCAGACCGGTCATTCAACGAGATCAGCGCAGGCTGGTGGGAGCTCTTCTGGAAGCACGACGGCCTGGGTTCTGTTCAGCTAGGTACACAGTATTCCTACTTGGAAATCACTCCTTGGTCGCAAGGTTCAGGCCCTGGGAACGCGCGGACAAATATGGTGTTCACGCAGCTTCGCTACAACCTTCCCTGAGGACACCCCTTTCAGCTTGTGATTGCTGGTGGGGTGGCTCGCGTTCGTAAGGAATATTTGAGGTTGACATGCCCCAACAAACACTGAACCAAGCCGATGAGCTTCTCGATGCCTGGAGCCGCCTGAGCCGGCCTGAACGGGTACCGAGGTTTCGCGCTCTTCCACGCGAGCTCAGCGATAACTTCTTTCTTAGTCTGAAGGCGAGATCGCAAGCTGAACTCGTGCTAGGCCTGCCGGAAGGCGAGCGCAGGCTCTATATCCGATTGCTGGCGCCAGACGACGCTGCCGACTTAATTCAAGAGGCACGCCTCTCGCTTCGCGAGTACCTGCTGGGTCTCCTGGATGACATGACATGCCAGGACACCAAGGCGCTGCTTGCTTATCGCGCCGATGCAGCCGGTGGTCTGATGAATCCACGCTTTGCGAGGCTTCGACCGGATGCGTCGATCGATGAAGCCATTACCTATTTGCGGCAGCAAGTGGGCCAGGTAGAGACCATCTATTACGCCTATGTCCTGGATCAAGAGCAACGGTTGCTAGGAGTGTTGTCGCTTAAGGACTTGGTTGTGGCGGACCCCAAAAGCCAGGTCCGTGACGTGATGAACACGAAAGTACACAAGGTAACCGAAGAGGCGGACCAGGAGGCGGTCGCGCACTTGCTCTCGGAGCATGGCATTCAGTCGGTACCGGTCATCGACAAAGAAGGCCGCATGAAGGGTGTCATTACGGTTGACGACCTGGTCGATGTGGTGCGCGAAGAAGCCAGCGAAGACATGCAGAAGATGGGCGGCATGGAAGCGCTGGATGGCCCCTATCTGCAGACAGGCTTCTTTGCCATGTTGAAAAAACGCGCCGGTTGGCTGATCATTCTTGAGAGCCGCATCTTCTACAATCCGAAGCATGCGCTTGATTCGCCTGCTCGCTCTGGTTGGGCCTCTTGGCTTATTGGGATTCGGTCAAACCAGCGAAGTCCCTCATATTCAGGTAAAGGACACCGCCGCCGACCCGGCCGATGTGTTCTCGATCGATTCAATCGTGAAGGCGCTTTATTCCGTCATCTCGGGCCCAGCTGGCCTGGAGCGCAACTGGAGCCGGGCGAAGAGCCTCTTCATACCAGACATCCGAATGATCGCCACGAATCCCAACAAAGCGGGTCAGCCGAACGTGCGCATGATCAGTTTCCAGGAATACGTGGACCGCGTCGCCATTGCCGTCGAGAAGCAGGGGTTCTATGAGAGCGAGATCAAACGCTCGGCGCGCCAGTTCGGCAATGTGGCCCAAGTGTTTTCGTCCTACCAGATCAAGCATGAGCTGAAGGGCGAGCCCGTCGTAATGGGGATAAACGCGTTGCAACTCTATTTCGATGGACACCGATGGTGGATCGCATCGGTTGTTTGGGATACGGACCGGCCGGGTAACCAGCTGCCGAAAGACCTGGCGCCGGAGTAACTTTACGCCACCCACAAGCGACTTCTAAAGATCAAGGTTCCCGCGATAAGCAACCCAGTCTCTGGAGAGCCAGACGCTCTCTCAACCCACGTTCGTTTAAACAGGCTTATCTTGAGAAATACGTTATGGCAATCCAATTAACTGTGAATGGACGGTCCCAGACCGTCGACGTGCCTGCCGACACCCCGCTCCTATGGGTACTCAGGGATGTGCTGAACCTCCCGGGCACCAAGTATGGTTGCGGGATTGGCCAGTGCGGCGCGTGTACGGTGCATCTGGGCGGGCAGCCCGTGCGCTCCTGCATGACGCCCGTCTCCAGCGCCGCGAATGCAAAGATCACTACCATTGAAGGACTGTCGCCGGACGGCACGCACCCCCTGCAAATTGCCTGGAAAGAAATCGATGTTCCGCAGTGCGGGTACTGCCAAGCCGGCCAGATCATGACGGCTGCCGCGCTGCTGGCCAAGCATCCGTCGCCCACCGATCAAGACATTGACACCGCCATGAATGGCAACCTGTGCC
The DNA here is from genome assembly GCA_963740005.1 of uncultured Acidobacteriaceae bacterium. Classification (GTDB taxonomy): domain Bacteria; phylum Acidobacteriota; class Terriglobia; order Bryobacterales; family Bryobacteraceae; genus CAJCIT01. The sequence goes on from CAVUCO010000023.1 coordinate 71,370, forward strand.
GCTGCGGAACCTATGTGCGCGTGAAGCAAGCCATCCACTCGGCGGCATCAATACATAAGGGTCCGTCACAAACAGCGGAACTCATCAGCGTTGAAGCAGAGAAGGGAGCCCGGTCATGACTCGCTTAAGCCGACGCGATTTCATTCAATCCACGGTGCTCCAGGTAACGGCGCTGGCCGGCGGCGGCATGCTGATCGGCACGACGCTTGGCCCCAAAGCGCTGGCACAGCAGCCGCAACAGCAACAGCCGCCGCTCTCGCCCGATGCGTTTATCAAAATCACCCCGGATGGAACGGTAACGCTGGTCTCGCGTAATCCAGAGATCGGGCAGAACATCAAGACCATGCTGTCGATGCTGATCGCGGAGGAACTGGAAGTCGACTGGAAGACGGTGAAGGTGGAACAGGCCGATCTGGATGCGAAGTATGGCAACCAGAGCACGGGCGGGAGCCGCGCGGCATCGAACAACTGGATTCCCATGCGCCAGATGGGCGCAGCCGGGCGGCAAATGTTGATTACGGCCGCCGCCCAGAAGTGGGGCGTGCCTGAATCAGAGTGCTATGCGTCGAATGGCCGCGTGTACCACCGCTCGACGGACAAATCACTGGGCTATGGTGAATTGGCGGCGGAGGCAGCGAAGCTCACCCCGCCCGATTTGAAGACGTTGGTCCTCAGGGAAAAAGACTTCAAGATTATCGGCAAGGCCACGCCCGGCGTAGATGCTCCGGATATCGTCGTCGGGAAACCGATCTTCGGAATCGACTTCACAACCCCCGGCATGTTGTTTGCGGTCTACCAGAAGTGTCCGGTATTCGGCGGGCAAGTTGTGAGCGCGAATCTGGATGAAGTGAAGAAGCTACCGGGTGTGAAAGACGCATTTACGATCCAAGGCACGGCGAAGGTAACACCGGTGCTGGAAGGTGACCCGGGCCTTGATTCGGGCGTGGCAATTGTGGCCAACACCTGGTGGGCGGCGGAATCGGCACGCAAGAAGTTGGTGGTGAAGTGGGACGAAGGCCCAGCCGCGCAACAAAGCACTGACGGTTTCGCGAAACGCGCGGAAGAGTTATCGAAACAGGCGCCCGCGCGGTCGCTGAAGAATGAGGGCGACGCCGCGGCCGGACTGAAGGGCGCGGCGAAGGTTGTGGAGGCTTCCTACACCTACCCGTTCATTTCGCACGCGCCACTTGAGCCAAGGAACTGCAGCGCACACTTCAACGACGGAAAGCTGGAGATCTGGACCACTAGCCAGACACCGGCGCGCGGCCGGGCGATGGTGGCGAAGACGCTCGGCCTTAATGAGAGCGACATCACGATTCATCTGCTGCGGGCGGGCGGATCGTTCGGCCGAGGCCTAACCAACGACTACATGATCGAGGTGGCCTCCATCGCGAAGAAGATTGGGGCCCCGGTGAAGCTGGTGTGGACCCGTGAAGACGACATGCAGCACGATTACTACCGGCCCGGCGGATTCCACTATTTGAAAGGCGGAGTGGATGCTTCAGGCAAGTTGATTGCCTGGCAGAACCACTTCGTTACCTACGGCGATGCCGACAAGTATGCGTCGACGGCCGCGATATCGCCGGGTGAGTTCCCCGCCGGCTTTGTGCCGAACTACTCGCTTGGTTCTTCCGTGATGCAACTGGCTCTGCGAACCGGACCGCTGCGTGCGCCCGGCCACAATGCTCTGTGCTTCGTGATGCAGTCATTCATCGACGAGCTCGCGCACGCGGCGGGAAAAGATCCCATCGCCTTCCGGCTGGAGTTGCTCGGCGAGCCGAGGCAGCTGAAGACGGATCAGAACGCGCCTACCTACGATGTTGCCCGCATGCGAGGCGTGGTGCAGGAAGTCGCGAGTCGATCCGGCTGGGGCAAGCGAACGCTGCCGAAGGGAACAGCGCTGGGTGTCGCTTTCCACTACAGCTTCCAGGGCTATTTTGCACACGTGGCCGAGGTCAGCGTCACAGCGGACAACAAGATCAAGGTGAACAAGATCTGGGTGTGCGGCGACGTGGGCAGCCAGATCATTAATCCCAGCGGCGCGGAGGCCCAGGTGCAAGGCGGCGTCATCGACGGCCTCAGCGAGCTGATGAACCAGGAGATCACCATGGCACAAGGCCGGGTGGTCCAGAGCAATTATCACCAGCACACCTTGCTGCGAATGCGGCAGACCCCGCAGATTGAGGTTCACTTCGTGAAGACCGACAACCCACCGACCGGGCTGGGCGAGCCGGCTCTACCGCCGGTGATTCCAGCGGTCACCAACGCGATCTTCGCGGCATCCGGTAAACGGATTCGATCGGTACCGCTCGCAAAGAACGGTTACAGCTGGGCGTAAAGCTTTCGCCACACAAGACGGCTCCAGCCCGGGTATCATCGAAGGACCGCTATGTCTCTTCGCACCGGGACGCGCTTCGGCCCTTACGAAATCGTGGCCTTACTCGGTGTGGGCGGGATGGGAGAGGTGTATCAGGCCCGCGACACCCGGCTAAACCGAGCCGTCGCGTTAAAGTTCCTCCGATCTGACAAAGTCGCCGACCCGGATCGCCACCGCCGGTTTGCAAACGAAGCGAAAGCGGCATCGGCGTTGAATCATCCAGGCATTATCACCATCTTCGACATCTCGGATGCCAATGGTGCCGCTTTTATCGTGATGGAATTCGTTCGCGGCCGAACGCTGGGAGAAATGATCGCCGGGCGTGCATTTCCCGTGCCTGAAGCGATTAAATACGGGGCGGAGATTGCGGACGCGTTAGCGGCGGCACACACGGCCGGAATTATTCACCGCGATCTGAAACCTGCCAATATCATGATCACGGAAGAGGGCCGGGCGAAAGTGTTGGATTTTGGCCTTGCGAAGCTGGCGGATGGGCCGCCCACAGGGTCTGAGACCGCTTCGATGGATACCGCCATTGGAGCAGTCGTGGGCACTGCCGCGTACATGTCGCCGGAACAGGCCGAGGGGCGGCTGCTCGACGCACGCTCAGATATCTTCTCTTTCGGCTTGGTCCTGTACGAGATGCTCGCCGGACGGAGAGCCTTCGACGAGGGCAATTGGATGTCGAACATCAACGCCATCCTACGCAATGAACCTCAGCCGCTAGGGAATCTTCGGGCGGACATTCCGGTGTGGCTTGAACAGACGGTAAACCGTTGCCTGCGCAAGAACCCGGCCGACCGTTTCCAGCGTATGGCGGGTCTGAAACACGCGTTGATGGACGCGGCCGTGTCTCCCGGCGCTTCACCAGCTTTTAAGAAAGAGAAGCCGTCAATTGCCGTTCTCCCCTTCGACAACCTCAGCACCGACAAAGAGAACGAATACTTCGGGGACGGGTTGGCGGAAGAGATCATCAATGCACTGACGAAAGTTCCGGAGCTGCGCGTGATCGCGCGGACGTCTGCATTCACATTTCGGGGAAAGGAACAGGACGTCCGGGCGGTCGGGGAGCGGCTGAAGGTAGGAGCTGTCCTCGAAGGCAGCGTGCGCCGTTCGGGCAGCCGCATCCGGGTGGCGGCTCAGTTAATTCAGGTTGGTGACGAATCGCATCTGTGGTCGGAGCGGTTTGACCGTGAGATGAAGGATATCTTCGAGATCCAGGACGAGATTTCGCAGGCGATCGCGGACGCGTTGAAGGTGAAGCTGACAACCCCGCAAGACCGCTCAGGGAATGTCGAGGTCTACCAGCTGTATTTGAAGGGGATGTACAACAGCTATCGCCGCTCGGCAGAGGGGCTGTCTAAGGCGCAGAGCCTGTTTGAGCAAGCGTTGGCTCTCGATCCCGGACATGCCCCGTCATTTGCCGGCTTGGCCGCGATCCATTGGTTTCGCGCACAGGGCAGCCTGGGTCGACCTATGGAGGTTGTGCCGCTGGCAAAGCTGGCGGCCAGCAAGGCGCTCGTGCTTGACTCAAACAACAGTCAAGCGCTCTTAGTCCGCGGCGCTATTTCCGCGCTTTTCGATTACGATTGGCCGGCTGCGGAGGGCGACCTGTCGAGGGCGATGGAACTCGACGGGAAATCCGCTGCGAGCCGATACAGCTATGCATACTGCTTTCTCGAGCCGCAAGGCCGATATAGGGAAGCGGTCGAGCATTTTAGACGTGCGCTGGAAACCGACCCGATGTCGTGGCTAACTCATTTTGGCTTGTCTACTTCCTATTACTTTGCACGAGACTACGATCACGCCATTGACGTTGCCCGTCGAGCGTTAGACATCGACGAGAATCTGTGGTTGATCCACTGCGCAATTGGAGGGGCGCAGCTGCATAGCGGGTTATTGCAAGACGCCGTCGGTAGCCTGCGAAGAACCCTGGAACTGGCTCCATTCAGTTCCACCGCGATGGGCTATCTGGCCGCAGCTTACGTGCGCGCCGGTGAAAGAACAGGCGCGGTCGGCGTCATCGATCGGGCGCGGCACATGAGTGGTAACAGCCATGTCTCCCAAGTCTGCTTCGCCATATATCACGCTGCGCTGGGAGATGGCGATGAAGTTTTCCGGCTCTTGAATGCGGCTGTCGATGAACGCGAACCCTTCGTGGTCCGGGTCGTGGCCGATCCAATTTTCGATCCGTATCGGGAGGACCCGCGGTTTCGGGTGCTGCTGCGCCGAATGAATCTGCGGTAACGGATAATATCGAAGGACCGCTATGTCTCTTCGCCCCGGGACGCGCTTCGGCCCTTACGAAATCCTGGCCCTGCTCGGCGTGGGCGGAATGGGCGAGGTGTATCAGGCCCGCGACACGCGGCTGAACCGAGCCGTCGCGCTAAAGTTCCTGCGATCTGACAGGGTCGCCGATCCGGATCGCCATCGCCGGTTTGCAAACGAAGCACAAGCGGCCTCCGCGCTGAATCATCCCGGCATCATTACCATCTTCGACATCTCGGATGCCGACGGCGCTGCTTTCATCGTGATGGAGTTCGTGCGCGGGCGCACGCTGGAAGAACTGATTGCGGGGCTGCGCTCCCGGATGGAACGCTACCGTTATGCGACCGAGATTGCAGATGCGCTGGCGGCGGCTCACACTGCCGGAATTATTCACCGGGATCTGCCGCTGCTCATGTACAGGCCAATCAGCGCGAGCAAGCGGAGCAAGTTATCGGGCGTCTCCGGGAAATCAGAGCAAGGCTTATGTCTCAAAAGTCAGCTTCGCGATCTGTCACGCCGCCCTGGGCGAAGCGGATGAATCGAATCGCCCTCGCCGAATTCCGTAGAGCCTTCCGCGGTGTGAACCGCCACCGTCTTCTTCTCGGGATACACGACCCAAGCTGCCAGTGCGCCGTTCTTCAGGTACAGATCGATCTTTCTCTTAAACGTGCGCCGGGCGTTCGCGGGCGAAAAGATCTCGATAGGTATGTGGGGTAGGCCCCCGGCCTGCAACCGACGCCTCGTCGGTTCGCCCGGCGTCGAAAAACTCCCAGCGCCTTGTTTACGCTACCGTTTCGGCCACGGCCTCGCGCACCCCATAGGTGCGGTCAACGTAACTATCCAGCATGCTGCGAAATTCCGCCACGATGTGGTCGCCGCGAAGCGTGGTGACCAGCTTGCCATCCACGTAGACCGGCGCCACCGGCTCCTCGAACGTGCCAGGCAAGGAGATGCCGATGTTGGCGTGCTTCGATTCACCGGGCCCGTTCACAACGCAACCCATTACCGCAACTTTCATTTCCTCGACGCCGGTGTATTTCTCGCGCCACAAAGGCATCTGGTCGCGGAGATAGTTCTGTATCTCATCGGCCATTTCCTGAAAGAAGGTGCTGGTCGTGCGCCCGCAGCCAGGGCAGGCGGCAACCTGCGGCGTGAAACTGCGTAGATTCATGGCCTGGAGCACTTGCTGGCAGACGATTACTTCTTCCGTCCGGTCGCCATTCGGCATCGGCGTTAAAGAAGCGCGTATGGTGTCGCCAATACCCTGCTGGAGCAAAACGGAAAGTGCCGCAGTCGTGGCAACGATGCCTTTGGAACCCAGTCCGGCTTCGGTCAGGCCAAGGTGTAGCGGATAGTCGCAACGGGCGGCGAGCATTTCGTAGACGTGGATCAGGTCCTGCACGCTGCTAACCTTCGCGCTCAGGATGATCATGTCGTGGGCGAGACCATGACGCTCGGCCGCCTTGGCGCTACGCAGCGCACTTTCGACGATGGCGCGCATGGTGACTTCCATCGCATCGAGTGGGTCGGCGAGTCTCGAATTCGCGTCCATCATATTAGTTAGCAGAACGGAATCGAGCGATCCCCAGTTGACACCGATCCGCACCGGCTTGCCATATTCGACGGCCGCTTCAATCATCGTCCGGAAATTGTCGTCGTGTTTCTTGCCGATATTGACGTTGCCGGGATTGATGCGGTACTTGGACAGGGCTCGAGCGCAATCGGGGTACTTCTTCAGCAACAGGTGGCCGTTGTAGTGGAAATCGCCAATGATCGGGACGTCGACCCCGAAAGAGCGCACCGTCTCGACGATCGTAGGGACGGCCCTCGCCGCATCGTCGGTATTGACCGTAACCCGAACCAGTTCGGAACCGGCACGAGCCAGCGCCAGCACCTGGTTTACCGTGGAAGCCGTGTCGGCCGTGTCCGTGTTGGTCATCGACTGAACCACGATGGGGGCGTTTCCGCCGACGATGACGTCACCTACTCGAACAGGAACAGATTTACGGCGCGGTTTAACAGGCATGAATTGAGATATCCTCCAGGACGACGAAGCGGCGGTAGAACCTTCATTCTACCAATCAGTTACGCCCGGCGGAACAGGGCGGACGGCCGGCATGTCAATCGAGTCCGTCCCCGACGTAGAGCGAGGAGCCCGATGCGAGGCACTTAGCCGGTAGTTGCGACGTTTGCGCACCAGCGGCCGTCTAAGTGACGTACTGGGCTATACTAACCTTGGAGTATCTTCTTTTGAATCTGCGCGTTTTCTGGCGTCTTTTCACACACATCCAGCTCATGCCCGTGCTTGAGAGCGGCGAGGAAACCACCCTCGTCGGCGGTCAGGCGGTCATGGAAGGCGTGATGATGAGGTCGCCCCACAGTTACTGTGTTGCGGTCCGGAAGGCCGATGGCCAGATCGTCACCGAGGAGAGCCCGCTCAACAAAGTCTCCGATAAGTACCCCATTTTTAAGCTGCCTGTATTTCGGGGTTTGGGAACGCTCGGGCAAGCCACTTGGCTAGGCATGAAGGCACTCCGGTTTTCGGCGAATGCCATGCTCGACGAGACGGGTACCGGCTCGGACGCAGAAGCACCCGCGAAAAAGGCCGAGATGGGCTCCTGGGCGATGGGTTTGAACATCGTTTTTTCGCTGGGCTTCTTCATCGTGATGTACAAGTTAGTCCCGCTTTACCTCGCGACGTTGCTGGGCAAAGTGGTGCCCGCCGTAGGCACCCGTTTTGGAATTAACATGACCGATGGCGTTATTCGCATCGCGCTCTTTCTCGGTCTCCTATACCTGATTTCACGCACCAAGGACATCCGGCGCGTGTTTGAATATCACGGCGCGGAGCACAAGGTGGTCTTTAATTTCGAATCGGGTAAGCCGGTGACCGTGGAGAACGCCCAACAGTTTGTGACGTGGCACCCGCGCTGCGGTACCAGTTTTCTGCTGGTCGTGATGGTGATCTCCATGGTGTTCTACGCCTTCCTGCCATTCGATAGCTTCTGGGCAAAGTTCGTATCCCGATTAGCCCTTCTGCCGGTGGTGGCAGGGGTCAGTTACGAACTGGTTCGCTACGCGGCCAAGCACCAGGCCAGTTTGATGGCCTTGCTCACGCGGCCCGGTCTCTGGTTGCAACGAATCACTACCCAACCGCCATCCAATAGCCAGGCTGAAGTGGCCATACACGCCCTGGAGCGGGCCATGGAATTAGAAAAAGCGCAGGGTGGAGAACTGGTAATAGCCTGAGATGCAATATCGAGAACAGCTGGATGACGCCGAGCGGCGTTTTCAGGCACTAACTGCGCAGATGGCTGATCACGACGTGATCAGCGACCCAGACCTTTACCGCAAGACGACAAAAGCGCAAAGCGAGTTGTCCGACCTGGTCGGCAAGTACCGTGAGTGGAAGAAAGCCGATCAGGAACTGGCCGACGCGCGCACGATGCTCGAAGAGACCGACCCCGACCTGCGGGGCATGGCTGAAGCGGAAGTTACTCGCCTGGAGCCGGCCCTGGCCGAGCTCGAGCAGGAGTTGCAGATTCTGCTGTTGCCAAAGGACCCGCTGGACGAGAAGAACATCATCCTCGAAATCCGCAAAGGCGCCGGCGGCGACGAAGCCTCGCTGTTTGCAGCCGAAGTGTTCCGCATGTATACCCGATACGCGGAAGAGCAGCGTTGGAAAGTAGAAATCACGTCCCTGAGTGAGTCCTCTGTGGGCGGCTTGAACGAAGTGATCGCCATCATCAGCGGGAACAAGGTCTACAGCCGATTGAAGTACGAAAGTGGAGTGCATCGCGTGCAGCGCGTCCCCGCGACGGAGACACAAGGCCGCGTCCATACCTCGACGATTACCGTGGTGGCGATGCCTGAAGCGGACGAAGTGGATGTCCAGGTCGATGCCAAGGATATTCGCATTGATACGTTCTGTTCATCCGGCCCGGGCGGTCAATCGGTGAACACCACCTATTCCGCGGTTCGCATCACGCACTTGCCTACCAATACCGTGGTTTCCTGCCAGGACGAAAAATCGCAGATCAAAAATCGTTCGAAGGCCATGCAGGTCCTGCGCACTCGCCTGTATCAAATGGAGCTGGAAAAGCAACAGGCGGCCATCGGCGCCGAGCGAAAGAGTATGGTGGGGACGGGCGATCGCAGTGAGAAGATCCGCACCTATAATTTCCCGCAGAATCGCCTGACTGACCATCGCATCGGATTGACGCTCCACCAGCTGGACCTGATCATCGAGGGACGGCTTCAGCCTGTGGTGGACGCGCTCTCCAGCTATTACACGGCGGAGAAGCTGAAGGACATGGGCGGCCGCGCCGCGTAAGCGATTCTTTCTCCGCGCAGATTTCAGATGAGGGCCGGCCCACGCGCACGATGCCTTTGACTCTCGAACAAGCCCTGCAGCAAGGTGCGGAACTGCTCGAACGAGAGGGTATTCCTGCGCCGCGCCTCACAGCCGAAGTTCTCCTCTCGCATGCGATCCAGCAGGAGCGCGCTTATCTCTACGCGCACTCGAAAGACCAGCTCACCCAGCTTTGGTGGATCCATTACGGCCGTTATTTGCACGAACGATTGCAGGGCAAACCGACCCAGTACATCACGCATCGGCAGGAGTTCTATGGCAGGGATTTCCGGGTTGGACCCGATGTCTTGATTCCCCGCCCGGAGACCGAACATCTGGTCGAAGCGGCTGTCTCGGCGGTTCGCGAACGAGGTCACCAGCGGATCCTGGATGTCGGGACCGGCTCGGGTGCCATTGCTATTTCGATCGCGCTCGAGGCGGGCGTCCCCGTGCTGGCTTCGGATATTTCGACGGCGGCGCTTGCCGTGGCGCGCCAAAACCGCGAGGTGCTGAACGCCCGGGTGCAGTTCTTCGCGAGCGATCTTCTCCATTCCGTCAGTTGCCAAAGCGTCGATCTGCTGGTCTCCAATCCTCCTTATGTGCCTGCCCGCGACAAAACGAACGTGCAGCGTGAGGTCCGCGACTGGGAGCCCGAAGTGGCACTCTACGGCGGGGAAGACGGCGACGAGATCTACCGCCGGCTGATTGTCCAGGCTGTTGATGTGGTTCGACCGGCCGGTCAGCTCATGATGGAAATGGGCTACCGTTCGTTAGAGCAGGTTCGTCCGATCCTCGCGGAACACTGGATCAATATCTCCGTCATTGACGACTTGGCCGGCCTGCCGAGGGTGATCGTGGCGCAACGGCGCTGATGTGTCGAGAAGCTCCAGCTCATGAAAACGGATGCTGCTCAGCAGGCACCCTCCGCCGGCCACAGCGCGGCTTTGCCGCAAAACAGTGCGGCGTTTCCGGTAGAGTGTTTTCGTTGACTCTGACCAGGCTGACGAAAAGCACAGAACCACTGTCCATCAACTCAATCCGTGAGGGAGCGCTCCCTCTCCGACATAAGCTGTCCCCCCACGAGCCCTGACCGCCGCCCGCCGATACAATAGCGGCTTGACCATGAAGACCAGTCTCCGCCTGCTGTGCGTGTTTTCATCCCTATTGGCCGCCCAGACGCCCGATGGTCGGCCTCTCGCGCCCCGCACGGAAGACGGAGCCTATCTGCGCTGGCTCAACAAGCCAGTCTTACGTGCGCAGCTACTCGACAGCATGGAAGACCTCTCTGCCTGGTCGTTCAAAGGCGCGGGCGACATGACTCTGACAACCGAGCGATTCAGGGACGGTAAGTCCGCATTGCGCATGCACACGGGCAGCACCGTTGCTGTGGCGGGTGGCGATGCGGAATGGGCCGACATGGTGGCCACCCGCAAAGTACCCAACGAGGATTGGAGCCGCTTCAATCGAATCTCGCTGTGGGTGTACGCGGATGTCGTCGGCGCCCCAGCAATCTCTTTCTCGATCACGCTCCACAACGATGGCAAGCATAAACTGCCCGATCGATATAACGAAGGGCGTTACGAATCCATCATCCTGGAAAACCACGCCTGGAATCACGTGGTGTGGGAGATCACGCCGCTCGATCGCGACCAGGTGACGGCGCTCGATTTTGCATACAGCTTGCCCAAGAAGCTGCCTGACCTGGGCGACAACACGATTCTCGATCTGGATCAACTGGAACTGCAACAGGTTGATGCGGACCAGGTGGAAGGTTGGAACGTGGCGGCCGGCCGGATCGCTTTCAGCCACAGCGGTTATGGCGCCGGCGCTCCCAAGTCGGCCATCGCCAGCGACCTGAAGGCGCCTGAGTTCAGCGTCATTCGGGCAGACACCAACCGAGTGGTCCTGACCAAAGCTGTCTCCACGCAGAAATCCGCCCTGGGGCAATACCAGATCATGGATTTCTCGGAGATCCATCAGCCGGGCGACTACCTGATTCATGCCGGCGACTTGGCCACGCGGCCGTTTCATATCGGCGATGACGCTTGGCGAAGCAGCATTCTGAAAGCCCTCAACTTCCTCTACACGGAGCGCTGCGGCATGGAGATTCCGGGCATCCATGGGCGCTGCCATCAGGATTGCTACGGCGTTCATGGCGACAAGCGAATCATTGTGAATGGCGGCTATCACGACGCGGGCGATCTGACCGCGACCGGCAATACGGTCGACATCGTGTATGCGCTGCTGTCGCTTGCCGACCGTCTTCAGCAGCAAGGTCTTGACCCCGAGCTGTCAAAACGGGTGATCGAGGAGTCCAAGTGGGGGTTGGCCTGGGTGTTGAAGACTCGCTTCGGCGATGGCTTTCGGACCACCGGCCAACTAATCAGCTACTGGACGAACGGGATCATGGGCGATGCCGACGATCGCTTCGGCAACGCAACCAACGACCCAGCGTGGAATTTGCGCGTCAGCGCTGCCGAGGCCCTCGCCGCCCGCGTTCTCAAAACCAGCGATCCCGAGCTGGCAGCCCGTAGCCTCCTAATTGCGGAAGACGACTGGCGTTTCGCGATCGAAGGGTTGAAGACCGCCAAGCCGCTGAAGGCAGCCTACGGCGCGCCGGACGAATTGGAACGCGCGAGCTTGGGTGCCATAGCTTCCACCGATCTATATCGAGCCACAGGCAAGCAGATCTATCAAGAGAAGGCTTTCGAGTTTGGAACCATCGTGCTTGCCTCTCAGGAGCGCACGCTCCAGCCGTGGACCCCGGCCATTACCGGTTTCTTTTATACCGGTCCGGACAAACAGCACATCTTCCATCGATTCCATAAGGGTGAAGAACAAGCCCCGCTGGTCGCGCTGGTGCATTTGTGTGAGACCTTCCCGAATGATGGGCGCTGGATCGAGTGGTACTCCGCTTTGGTACTCTACGCCGACTACTACGTGAAGAAGGTCGCGGCCCTCGATCAGCCCTTCGGCATGTTGCCCGCTGGCATCTATAAAGAAGGTGAGGAAGACTCCATCAAAGGCGAGGAGGGTTGGACCCCCTTGCGCGCCGCGGATCGCGACTCATTCCTGGCGCAGATCAAGCTGGGCGTTCCGCTCGGAGACAAAGCGTATCTTCGGCGTTTCCCAGTCTGGTTCGACTTTCGCGGCGACTTCAGCGTTCTGCTTTCGCAAGCCAAAGCGCTTTCTTCCACCGCCCAGTTTCGCAACGACTTGGCGGCGGCTGACCTGGCCCAGCAGCAGGCTGAGTGGGTTGTGGGACGGAACCCATTCGCCGCCAGCACAATGTATGGCGAGGGTTACGATTGGGAACCGCTTTATAGTGTCCGTTCCGGTCAGATAGTTGGGGCGCTCCCGGTGGGCATCGAGACCCGCGAGTTCAACGACGCGCCTTACTGGCCTCACCAGATTTGCTGGACGTATAAAGAAGTTTGGACTCATCCCGTAGGGCGATGGCTTTGGCTCATGCAGGATATTGCCGGTCCCGCCGTGGTTGATGGCCAAGCTGATCCGGCCAAAGCCGGCGTCGTTCAATTCCGGCAGAACGCGACCGACGAACTCATTCGTGTTTCCGTTGATCCCGCGACGGGCCATTTCCACGCAGTGCTGCCACAAGGCGAATACCTGGTCAGCCAGGGCGATCTGTCGCAGTCACTGACGGCCTTGCCCGCCGGTACATACCAACTGAACCTGCAGCCCGGGCATCAGCTGGCATTCACGGCAACAGCGCAAGCGTCCGCCAACGGAGAGATGGAAATCCACGTATCGGCAAACGGAACCGGCCGCCACTCGTTCGAGCTGCGTTCCGGGAATTTGGAGATCGCCGGGCCAATCAACCAAACGCTCGACCTGTCCGCGGGCCGCCCGGCTTCGCTGGTGTGGAGAGGCCGGATCTCCTTAGACGGTACTCCTTGGGTTGCGGTAATCGTGCCCGACGGAACTCCCACTCGAAAAGTGGATCTGAGCGGCACGGCAATCAAATCCGGCCAGCACTGATCTCAATGTGAGCGCACGTATCTCAAAGCGACCCCGCACGTCAGAGCGCCAACGCCGACCGGGACAGGCACCTCTGGCCCAAGGCGATCACCACATCGGATCCACTTAACCCTCGCCCATCGCCGCGTGGCCAGAGCGAGCCTGTCCCTAGATCAACAACAGCTGTTCTCTGAGCAACCCCAGCCCGGATTTAGCTTCAGATCAATCCGCGTTCATCCGCGTTAATCGGTGGCCATATTCTGGATTGTCGATAAACTGAATTCAGGTGTGTAAGTACTTCCTACTTCTCATTTTTTGTGCAGCCGCACTTGCGCAGCCGAGCCACCCCACCCTCGCTCTCGGCTCGCCGGCTCCGGATTTCTCCCTCCCGGGCGCAGATGACGCCGTTCACAAGTTGGCCGATTATTCCGCCAACAAAGTGCTAGTCGTCATCTTCACATGCAATCACTGCCCCATCGCACAGATGTACGAAGAGCGAATCAACCAGCTCTACGCGGACTACCACAGCAAAAGCGTGGCCGTGGTCGCCATACAGGGCAATGACCCAAAGGCCATTCGCGTGGACGAGTTGGACTCTTCCGATATCAGCGACACCCTGGCGGAAATGAAGATCCGTGTACAGTTTCACCATCTGGAATACCCGTATCTATATGACGGCGAAACGCAGACTGTGACTCAGGCCTTCGGACCGAAAGCGACTCCGCATGTGTTTGTCTTCGACCAGCAGCGAAAACTGCGCTATGAAGGACGCTTCGACAACAGCTATCGCAAAGAACTCGTGAAGACCACCGAAGTGCGCGAAGCAATTGAAGCGCTCCTCGCAGACCAGCCGGTCGCCGTCGCCCATACCGGCGTATTCGGCTGCTCGACGAAGTGGAAGGAGAAGCACGCTGGCCAGTTACTGGAGGCGAATAAGATCGAAGCGGAACCGGTCTCTGTAGAACCGGCCACAGCTGAGGTCTTGAAAACGCTTCGGGCGAATGCGACCGGGAAGCTGCTGCTCATCAGCTTTTGGGCAACCTGGTGCGGGCCTTGCGTCGACGAGTTTCCCGAACTGGAGACCACGTATCGCATGTACCGCGGCCGCGATTTTGATTTTGTCTCGGTCTCGGCAAACATGCCAGACGAGCAAAAAAGTGTGCTGGCCTTTCTCCAGAAGCAGCACGCGTCCAATCGCAATCTGCTGTTTGCCTCCGACGAAACGCAAGCCATGCAACAAGCGTTCGAGCCGCACTGGGAGTCGGGCGTGCCCTACACGGTGTTGATTGCGCCGGGCGGCAAGATTCTGGCCACTTACCACGGCGACCTGAACCTCCTCGACTTGCGGCGCCAGATCCTGGCGTACATGCCGTCCGACTATGCAGGCTTCAATCGCTATTGGACCGAATTGTCAAAAAGCGACAAGCCCGCGCAATGATAAAAAACGACGTTGACCAACACCGTCCTGGCACAGGCTTTCAGCCTGTGGGTTTTCTGAATGACCGCCCGTGTGAGAAGCGCCTTCTTTCGGAGCCGCGCGCGTGAGCAAGCGCACTCCACTGCCGATATTCCCCCAAACCGCCCCGCATTAGACCCGCTGTTCCGAACCGCGCTTGAGCAAGTTCCACGAGCCGCGATGGTTCACGGAGCACTTGCCCGGAAGCTAGGTGAAGGCTCCAGCACAGAACCGCGCGCGTAAGCAAGCGGATTCGGGTGTTCAACCCCGCGTCAGCAAGCCCACCATCGGACAGTGGTTTTCGACGGAGCGGATACACAACAACGCCGGCCGGGGGACTAGCATCGCTCAATGACTCTCAAAATCTGCGTTCACCGGCGGCCAGAATCCGAGTTGTTCTCAGCTGATGAGCAAGCAAATGCTTACCGCGCCACCTTCCACCCGCTTCGGCCCGCAAACCACAACCCTTGCGGATGGGGAAGGACCCGCGCGACGATGGTTGGTGGAGAGCCGCCCAGGCGGCGATCTGATGATCGAACGAATTCTTTTCCCGGTAGATTTCTCGCCACTTTCTAGTGCCATGGCAGGCTACGTCAAGAGAGTAGCCGCCATGTTCCAATCCGAGGTAACCCTGGTTCACGTTTGCGACCCGAAGAGTCACAACGGATTCGAAATGTACGTACGTGGGTCGCCTCCGGAAATTGCGGAAGAACACGCAGCCGCTGCCCGCCGCAATCTGGACTCGTTTCTCACATCCGAGTTCCCTCCCGATACCACGCCAAGAGTCTTGGTGTCAGGTGACGCCGCCGCCCAGATTGCGGAGGTCGCCCGGACTGGCAAATTCGACTTTATTGTCATGCCTACTCACGCCGGCCGGTTCCGTCGAATGCTCCTCGGGTCGACGACGGCGAAGGTACTGAATGATGCAGCCTGCCCCGTTTTGACAACCGAACACTGCGCGGCGGTCGTGCCGAGGCCGCTGGAACATCGCGAGTGGGTTTGTGGTGTCCCGACGGGCAATGACGCCGAAAGAGTGGTGCGATTCGCAAGCCGGGCGGCTTCGCAGGTGGGCGCCAGACTCTCATTGGTGCACGTCATCCCGGACGAACGGCAAGCGGGGCAGGGTGAACTTGGCAGCAACCTTGAAGTTCGCCGCAGAATTGCCGAAATGGCGCAACAAGCGGGCTGTGAGGCAGCCGTCTATGTTGTTCCTGGCCCGGTGAAGCTAATGCTGCTTGAAACCGCCAGAGCCTGCGCCGCTGACGCGCTGATTGTCGGGAGGCCCCAAGCCGGTACCATTGGCCGCATGCGAGACCTGACCTACGCCCTGGTGCGCGACTCACCGTTCCCGGTTGTCAGCGTCTAGGCGTCCCAGGTAGCGCTTCGCCGCCTCGCTCGAAGTCAAAGACACGCCTGCTAAGCATCCGCTTCCGACGCGACCTCAAGCTCATCGGGGCACCCCTGGCGTCTACCGAGCTCAGCGTGGCCTTCAGCTGTGGGCTTTGAGAGCAAAGCCGACCGGGACAGGCGCCTCTGGCCCAAGGCGACCACGACATTCACTTCGGTGATCCCCAGCCCCATCGCCGCGTGGACAGAGCGAGCCTGTCCCAGAATGCAGCCCGGTCGCCTTTTCACACAAATTCCCAAAGCGGACCCCGCCTTTTCCTAGCACCCTTGTCAGCTTCACCCAAGAAACTGAATTGTCATAATACTAACGCCCGCTAAACTGGTCTCATCGATGTCCGAACGGCCCTTCGTTCACCTCCACTGCCATACCGACTATTCCCTGCTCGACGGGGCCTGTGAAATTTCGCCAGCTGATGTCGGTTGTCGCAGCAGCAGAGCATGCCGGCCGTGGCGATGACCGATCACGGCAACCTGTTCGGCGCTGTCGAGTTCTACAACGCGGCCAACGCGAAAGGCATTCACCCCGTCATCGGCTGCGAGGTGTATGTCTCGCAGCAGGGCCACAAGACCCGCTCCGATACCGACCGCTACAACCATCTCGTCCTGCTCTGCGAGAACCAGGAAGGCTACAGGAATCTCACCAAGCTGGTTTCGACCGCTTACCTCGAAGGCTTCTATTACAAGCCCCGCATCGATAAGGACCTGCTCGCCAGCCATTCCAAGGGTCTGATCGCCATGTCGGCCTGCCTGCGCGGCGACATCAACGAGACCATCCTCAACGATCGCTACGACGAAGCGCGGCGGCTGGCCAACGAATACACGGACTTGTTCGGCCGCAACAACTTCTTTCTGGAACTGCAGGACCACGGCCTCGACCAGGACAAGATCGTGATGCCCGCAGGTCAACCGGCTGGCTCGCGAAACCGGGCTGCCGCTGGTGGCGACCAACGACGCGCACTACTTGCGGTACGACGACGTCGCGCGCGCACGAGATTCTGCTGTGCATACAGACCGGGAAAACCATGTCGGATCCCAACCGCATGCGCTTTTCCACGCCCGATTTCTATTGTCAAATCGCGCGCCGAAATGATGCAGCTGCTTCGGCGAAGTGGAACACGCGCTCGACCTCACATGGGATATCGCCCAGCGCTGCCACGTGAAGCTCGAAAAGGTAAAGGATCCGTTCCCGGATTTCGACGGTTCCGGCCGATCACACCGCCGACACCTACTTCGCGTGGGTCGCGCGGCAAGGCTTTGAGAAGCGCCGTGCGCGCCTGGAAGCGCTCCAGGCGCAAGGCCGTCTGAAACACGACTCTGCCCGATTACGTCGAGCGGCTGGAATTTGAGATCGCCATGATCCAGCAGATGAAGTTCTCCGGCTACTTTCTGATCGTCTGGGACTTCATCCGCTTCGCCAAATCCAAGGCCATTCCGGTGGGCCCGGGCCGCGGCTCAGCAGCCGGCAGCCTGGTCAGCTATGCCATGGAGATCACCGATATCGATCCGCTGGAGTACGGCCTGCTGTTCGAGCGCTTCCTCAACCCGGAACGCGTCAGCATGCCCGATATCGACATCGATTTCTGTACGAACCGGCCGCGGCGAAGTGATCCACTACGTCACCGAGAAATACGGCCGCGAACAGGTGGCGCAGATCATCACCTTCGGCACGCTCGGCGCGCGAAGGCCGCCATTAAGGACGTGGGCCGCGTCCTGGACATGTCGCTTCGCCGATGTCGACAGAATCACCAAGCTGGTTCCGAAGCACGCTCGACATCAAGCTGAAGGACGCCATCGACGATCCGCAGGTCAAAGACGCAGCCTCCAAGGACCCCCGCGTCAAAGAAGTGCTGGACGTCAGCCTGAAGCTGGAAGGACTGGCCCGCAATGCCGGAATGCATGCGGCCGGCGTGGTCATCTCCTCCGTCCCGCTGCGCGAACTGGTTCCGCTCTACGTCACCAGCAAGAACGAAATTGTGACGCAGTACGACATGGTCGGCCTGGAAAAACTGCGGCCTGCTGAAGATGGATTTTCTCGGGCTCACCACGCTCACGATCATTCAGGATGCCTTGGCGCTGATCAAAAAATACCGCGGCGAGACCGTCGTGGTCGAAGACTTGCCCCTCGACGATCAGCAGACCTACGAGAAAATCTTCTCCAACGGCTTCACCAGCGGCGTCTTCCAGTTTGAATCGTCGGGCATGCAGAGACATCCTGCGCCGCTACCAGCCCAACCGCATCGAAGATCTGATCCGCGCTGAACGCGCTCTACCGCCCCGGCCCTATCCAGGGTGGCATGATCCACGACTTCATCGACCGCAAGCATGGCCGCAAGCCTGTGGTCTACGAAGTGCCTGAGCTCAAGCGACTGCTCGAAGAAACCTACGGCGTCATCCTCTATCAGGAGCAGGTGATGCAGATCTCCAACGTCCTCGCGGGCTACTCGCTGGGCGATGCCGATCTGCTGCGCCGCGCCATGGGTAAGAAGAACGCCGACGAAATGGCCAAGCAGCGCGACCGCTTCGTCAAAGGCGCCGTCGCCCGTGGCTTACCCGCAGAAGAAGATCGCAGAAAATCTTCGATCTGATGGAGCAGTTCGCCGGCTACGGTTTCAATAAGTCGCATTCCGCCGCCTACGCCTATCTCGCCTACGTCACGGCCTATTTGAAGGCCCACTATCGCGGTCGAGTTCATGTCCGCGCTGCTCACTTCGGAAACGGGCAACACGGACAAGATCGTCAAGTACATCAATGAGTGCCGCGAGCTGGGCATTGCGGTGCTGCCGCCGGACGTGAACCAGAGCGATCTGCACTTCACCCCGA
This sequence comes from uncultured Acidobacteriaceae bacterium, assembly GCA_963740005.1. Taxonomy (GTDB): domain Bacteria; phylum Acidobacteriota; class Terriglobia; order Bryobacterales; family Bryobacteraceae; genus CAJCIT01. The sequence continues at coordinate 90,027 of CAVUCO010000023.1, forward strand.
CCGGCGAGGCGATCCGCTTCGGCTTGGGCGCCGTTAAGAATGTCGGACAAGGTGCGGTGGAAGCCATCGCCAAGGCCCGCGATGAAGGCGGCGCGTTCACGTCGATTTTCAATTTCTGCGATCGGGTGAACCTAGGCGCCGTCAACCGCCGCGTGATGGAGAGCCTGATCAAAGCCGGCGCGATGGATTCACTCGGCGGCAACCGCGCGCAGCTGACGGAAGCGATCGACCGCGCCATTGAATCCGGCATGCGCTCGTCGCGCGATCGGGAAATGGGCCAGGGCGGCCTGTTCGGTTTCGTTGCGGAAGAAGAAGGGCACGCCGAGCAGCCGCTGGTGACATTGCCCGATTGGACCATGCAGCAGAAACTCTCGGGCGAGAAGGAGATGCTCGGCATCTACGTGTCCGGCCATCCGCTGGATCAGTATGCCGACAAGATCTCTGAGCTGGCCACCCACACCACGGATAAGCTCGAAGGCCTGGAAAAGGGTACGCCCGTGGCCCTTTGCGCCATGCTGACAGGCATCACACGCAAGCCCAACCGGGATGGCAAGTACTGGGCGGGCATGCGGGTCGACGACGCTCGCGGCACGCTGGAAGCGATGGTGTTTTTCAACCGCTACGACGAGCTGAATCCGCTGCTGAAGGAGGACGCCGCCGTGTTTCTCCGCGCGCAGGTGCTGCCCGAAGAAGGTGCGCCGCCCAAGCTCAGCATTCAGGAACTGGTGCCGCTCGACGATGCCCGCGTCAACCTGCCTTCGTTGATTTCCATCCGGGTGGTTTTGAAGGAAGAAGCCGCGGAATTGAAGGCCGAACAGTTGAACCAGCTGTTCCAACGCAAGCGCGGCGCTACCGAGGTTCGGCTGCGACTTGAAAAACCAAAAGACTTTTCAGTCATTATGGATGTGTCGACCAAGGTGCGGCCCGACCGGGAGTTCCGGGCGGAATTGGAAAGAATCTGCGGACCGGAGTCCCTCGAGGTCCTGGCCAATTGATGTCAACAGCGAGAGGGGCATACTGATTTATGGCTGAAAACGAATCTGCGGCGGGCACTCAACCCGCGCTCGATCCTGCGCCGGTCGAGGTAGTTGTGGCCGAGGACCCGGTTGCGGTCGTCCCTGCAGCTGCCACCGAGCCCCACAACGCCAGCTACCAGCGTGTGATCCTTGCCCGTCATCCCAAGCGACCTCACTCCCTCGATTACATTGAGCGGCTGTTCACCGGTTTTCAGGAACTGCACGGCGACCGGGCCTTCGGCGACGACAAGGCCATTGTCGGCGGCTTTGCCTTCTTCGAAGGGAAGCC
>CAVUCO010000024.1:0-316240 GCA_963740005.1 uncultured Acidobacteriaceae bacterium
CCGGCAGAGTCTACTTGGGCGTTCCGGGCGCTGGCGGTTTGGCTGCCGCGCCGGCTGGTGGGGCAGTCGTTCCAGCTGGTGGGGTGGTTGCGCCGGTGGCCGGAGCGCCTGCCGTGGACGTCTTGTCGTAGAGCGAAATCACGTCTTGCGTTATGTCGATGGCGCTACTTGCGTAAAGTACTGGCGTGTTGGGGTTACTGACATCGAGGACCATCGAGTAGCCGTTGTCCTTCGAGTATTTCTCGATCACGGCCATCATCCGCTGACCCAAGCCCTGCAATAACCGTTGCTGCTCCTGGTCGAACTCTTCCTGCGCATCTTGCAAGTCACGATTCAGGCGCTTGCGTTTTTCGTCAATGTCGCGCGCAAGCTGGGCACGTTTTTCATCGGTCAGCAGATTTCCGCCTTTACGCATCTGGTCTTCCATCTGCGTGACTTCAGTCTGCCGGCCTTCAATGTCTTTTCGTTTGGGCTGGAACTTCGCCTCAAGCGCAGCTGCCGCCTTCTGACCGTCTTTGGTTCCGACGATCGCGCCTTGCACGCTGATCACACCAACCTTGCCGGTAGGGGCCTGTGCGTATGCCCCAAGTGCCAAACCAACAACGGCAATTGCCGCCATCATACAACTTCTCTTCGCCATTACTTCTAAAATCCTTCCTAAAATCTTACCAATCTCTATTCTCGCTGGTTCATTCCCACGCTTCAACCGCTTCGGTCAGAATGTCCGCCCGATGGAGAAATGGAACCACGAAGGCTTGTCGCTGAAGGGGATGATCGCCGGATATGTGTTCAAGTAATTCTGATACGTCGCCTGGTTCGGAAAGTACGACGGGCCGGCCACCTGCGGAGGCAACAGATTCGTGTTCACACGCAGTGGATTATAGGCCCAATATACCCGAAATGGGGCGTTCACTACCGGCATCAGCACTTGCAATTCAAGCCCGGTCGACATGACGACACCCTGTGTAGAAGAATTAAGGATCGCCTGCGCGGTAAAGCCTGCTTGGGGATAGAGTTCATTCAGCGAGGTCACCCGATCAGTGCTGATCGTTAGCTGGCTTGGAAGGGATATTCGGTTCACACCGACATCGACAAACGGAGCGAGCGTAACCGGGCCAATGATGGGGATGCGGTACTCGAAGTTGAATACACCTTGGGTATCACCGCCGGGGAAAATCGTCTGATAGATGGGGACGTTCATCGTGACGGGGACACTGGTAGATACCCCTGCCACCACAACGTTCTGCGTCCGCTGGGTGCCGTCGTTATTGTAAACAGGCACCGACTCCGAGTTGGGAATGAACGCGGCGGGGCTTACTGACCAGTTCTGAAAACCACGGATATCGTTTTCGCCGCCCATATAGAAGCGGCTATAGGGCGGTGCTACTTTACCCCCATAGCCCATTAGGTAACGCCCGAGAAGATGGACTCCTATGACGTGGCCCTTCTTAAACCCATGGCGAAAATAGGCGGCATCAAACACTGGCATCAGTGTATTCACGTTTCCGCCCAAGCCCGTGATCGCAAAGGACGCGGTCAACCGTTTACCCGCAGTAGGCGTGATGGGATGGTTGACGGTGTTATAGGAGAAGCTGGGCGTGACGGTGCTGCTGACGATCCCGCTCAACGAGTTCGGGCCGGCTACTCCTTGAAAATTCAGATAAGTGAAGTAGTTTGTCGCGACAGGCGTCAAGGTGTCTATACTTTGGTTGTTGAATCCGTAGGTAAGTCCAACCCTGGCAAAACTGCGCCGCAACTGATGCGAGACGAACACGGTGAACCCTCTGCCGTTTGAGGAGTAGTTCAATAGATTGTTGGCGCCAAGAGCATTGTAGTAGGGAATCAGATTCTGGCCGGAAGTGATCGACGCTTGTTGCGCTTGGTTGTAATTGTAGTGCTGGTAGAAGATCGTGAACCCAGCCTGATAGGGCTTATCCCACAAATACGGTTCCGTGAATCCCAGCGTAACGGACTTGAGCAGCGTGCCGAGCTGGGCGTTCAGACTAAGCGTCTCGCCCGCTCCAAGAAAGTTGTTCGTCGAGTACTGGAAGCCAATGAAGCTTCCTGCGATGCCGGAAAAGCCACCGTTCAGCTGTATCGAGTTCTTGCCTCGCTCTCTCAACTTAAGCGTCAAGTCGACGGTATCGGTTTTGGTGTCACGCTTGATGTCCGCGGCATCTTCTGGCTTGAGAGGTTCAAAATAGCCTAGCTGATTCAGACGAAGTATACTCGTCTCCCAAAGGCGGTTGCTGAACAAATCGCCTTCGTCGATCAGCAGTTCACGCCGGATGACTTTGTCCCGGGTATGGGTGTTGCCCTGGAAATCGATTCTGCGGACGAAAAACTGCTTGCCCTCATCGACGTTAATGGTTATGTCGACCTTATTGGTACCCGCAACCGGCTCAGGATCCGGCTCGGGAACAAAGTCAATGTAGCCGAAGTCGCCGTATAGCTTTCTCAGGTTATCGAGGCCCTTCTGCAGTTTCTCCGTCGAGAACACATCGCCGGAGCTCATACCGAAAACCTGTTTGGCAATCAAATCGGGCGTGCGAAACAGCTTCATCCCGACAAACTGAAAATTGCGAACGTAATACCTCTGGTCTTCATCGACCACCATAAGTATGTCGGCTGCCTTGCCGGGTTTGGGCGCCTTCATGAACGGCCAATGAAAGCCGGGTTTCGTATCGCGGATGGTCACGGTGTGGTTCACAACGTGAGCCCGGAAGTAGCCGTTCTTCTGATAGAACTGCCGGATGCGCTCCCCATCCTCGTCGAGCTTGGTCGAGTCGTAGGTGCGGGCGAACAGATTCTCGAACAGAATCGAGTGTGGAATGCCGATCGGCTTCAGGTTCTTCATCGCCCTGATCACGTCTTTACTGCTGAATGCGGCATTCCCCTGAATAGTGATCTTGCCGACCTTTACTTTGGGACCTTCGTCGATATCGAACACGATCTCAACCGAGGAAGGAGGAACCTGCTTGATCTCAGGCGTCACGGTGGCGTACTGTCGCCCGCGCTCCGCCTCGTATTCCAGGAGCACATTCTTGGCATGCTGAACCTTCCCCGGATCATACTGCGATTCCGGAGACAGGTTGACTTTGCGCTCCTTAAATCGGTCCAGAATCTCGGACTTGCTGATCGACTTATTTCCCTCGTAATCGATACTGCGAATGACGCGGCGTTCGGTGACCAGGAACCGAATGATAATGCCGCCGTTGGGACCCTTCTCGGTCTCGACCTTCAAATCGTCAAAGCGGCCGGTATTCCATAGCGCCATAAAGTCGCGATGGATGGATTCTTCATCGTAGACGTCTCCCTTTTTCGTGTAGATGAGCGCACGCAACGTATCCTGCGGGACTCGCTTCTGTCCTCGAAACTCCACAGCCTCGACGATGTTCTCGCCTACGGGTGCAGTGGTGGCCTCCTGGACTTGCGGATTGGGGACCTTTTTCGCAGGCTCCTGGCCCTGTGGCACAGTTTCGAACGGATTCGGTGGTTGCTGGGGAGTGGGTTGTTGAGGCGCCGGTTGCTGAGGTGGTGGTTGCTGGGGCGTGGGCGGGGTTGGCTGCTGCTGCTGAGGCTGCGCTTTGGGAGGGGCTCCCGCGTTAGAGGGTTCGGTCTGTGCGCCGCTGGTTGCCGGGGCTGCTGCATCGTCGGTTCCAATCGCCAGGGCGGCGAGGGGGGGTGCATCGCAAGCGATGAGAATTAGCAGCAGTAGCAAAAACAGGCGGCAGAGCCTGGAACAGATCATCTAAACAGTCGGTCCTTTCCATTCTGCACGAAACCCCCCTGACGTTCGGACGCCCCACTGGGTTTCATACAGGCCAGACACAGTTTGTCTGGCACGAGCCTTAGCCCAAAATTCCTAGTGTAGCTGACGCGTAAATTGACCCACAACAACAGGTCTCGCAAACGAGCACGTAAGTTGTTAGCGGTTATCAGGAAACGCCTTTCGCTAACACCCAGCTGGGCCATCCGAAGGGAGGCCCTGAAGTTGGGGGCAAAGGTAGTTGCTCAAGCGGCTTCCGTCGTCGCGAATCACCGGATGGCGACAGATAGGCCAGCAGTCGCCGGCAAAGATTCGCACGGCATAGGCCCTCCCCGGAGCAGGACAACACCGTGTCCTCGTGCGAATTCGCTGACCCTCGCCGTAGTGTAGGGTGAAAGGAGCCGTAGTTTCTTCATGGGACGATTTCTCAATCCAAAAAAACTAGGTTCGTCGCCTGCCAGTTTGGCGATTCCGCAGACGACATCCCCTGGATCATTGCAAGAAACAGACCCTCGAAGGCCGTTGACCGGCACCGTCAGGACCCCTGTCCGGCCGTTGGCCGGTCTTGCGGTCGCATCGGGATCAATGGTGTCCGCTCCCCCGATCACGCAAGATACGCCGACTGTCCCAGCCTCCGTCATGGGAAATCTGGGCGTCTACAGCCTGTTTTTCTTTTTGATCTCATCGGAATTGAACGACCTAAGCCAACACTTCTTTCATGTGAATGCTTATGTGAGCTGGGTTTCTCAGGGACTGCTTGCCATAGCGTTTATCGCGAGCGGCTCCGCGGGACGCGGTTTGCGGTTGCCTATTGGCAAGCTGTGGGCTATCTTTACGTTCCTATTGGCCCTGACCGTCCTGTTCAGTACATGGCGCAGCGAGAGCTTAACCATGATGATGAACTACGTTCCACGCTGCACGTTGTTCTTCTTTGCGATTTGCGCATTCGTAGTGGACATTGCCAGTTTACGGTTGTTCCTCCTGGCTGAAATCGTCAAAGGCTTATTAATTCTGGTGATCTGCTTAACGATGGGCGGCGACGCAGGGGGCCGCTTTGCTATTCCAGAAAGTTCTTTCTACGGCGGTGCGAACGATCTGGCGCTAGGGCTCGCCACCAGCGCCGGCTTCTTCTTCTATTGGGTGGTACAGAAGAACGTTATTAAAATGTTGGTGGGCACTTGTGCGTTTATCGGCGCCTTCTACTTCCTGCTGAAAACGTCGTCACGCGGCGCCTTTTTCGCGATATCGGTGATGCTTCTTTGCACGTTCATCTTTTCAGCCAGATACCGCCTCCGCCTGGTGCCCATCATGCTGTTCAGCCCTCTTCTGCTGCTGGTAATGCCCAGCGGTTTGGCTCACCGTTTAACCTTTGTATCGCTGGACAGCAAACACGCCACGGCAACCACCGAAGAGGAAGAGGTTTCGCTCGCTTCGCAACAGGAACGGGAAGAACTATTCAGACGAAGTGTCGCGATGATGTTTCAACATCCGCTCCTCGGCGTTGGCGTGGGCGAGTTTGCTGACGCGATCTATCTGGATGACGTTAAAAAGGGGCAACATTCACCGGCCCTTGGCACTCATAACTCGTACACGCAAATCGGCTCAGAGTGCGGAATCCCAGCCTTGATCGTGTACGTCGCCATCCTGGTAATCTCGATCAGGCTAAGTTATCGGATCTTTAAGCGAAGTAATGCCGACCCACGGTTCGAGGAATTAGCGAACGCCGGCATTTGCTTTATGGCCTCGATTGTCGGCTACTCAGTAGGTACGACTTTCTACCACGTGGCTTACAGCGGGGCTTTTCCGCTTTTGACCGGCGGCGTTGCCGGCCTTTGGCAAGCCTATCTCGCGAGAGCCAATGACATTCCTGCTGCAGATCCGGCGCTGCTTGCGGGGTAGCGCGCCCAAGTTCCAGGCGAAGATCGACATCGAAAGCTCGTTCCCAGGGCTAAGCGGCGCCCCTCTAGGGGGTTGGATTCCGGCTTGCGAGGTTGTCTCGCTCGCGTGGATCATCACCTGATCTGACGAACGTGGCCTGTATGATGAGACGATTTAACAAGGCCGACCTTTCAGAATGACGCGCTCGCGAATTACGACAATTCTCGCCGCCGTTTTCATCGTGCTCGGACTGGTGGAGACGATTCCGGCGGTCCTGGATGCAGCACGAGACACGACCGGCGATTTGGGCAGGCAGTGGGTGGTTGCGCAGTACGCCATCCGCGGAGTCAATCCTTTTCCGGTGGCGATGGACGCGCTTCGAGCCCGGTACGGAGTCCTGGCGCCGCAGGGCCCGGTCCATCTGCAGGATGTACGGATCTACTCGATTCCCAAGACCGGACCGCACGCGCAAACCGATCGAGCGTTAGGCCCTCCCGAGGCAACCTACCCTCCGACGTCCTTAATGACGCTGCTTCCACTCGGATTTCTGCCCGTGGTTGTCGTTCAATTCGTGTGGATCCTGATGAACATCGCGCTTGTGTTCCTGATTGCACGAGAGCTGAAGACCATGACAGGGGCCGGAGAGGCGACCTTCCTTTTGTTCCTCGGCCTGGTTGTGCTCTGGCCGCCGACTTCTTATTGCATCGAGCGCGAGCAACTCTCGCTGCTTTCGTTAGGGTGCATTCTCTTGGCGCGAAGGCTTGAAACGAAGCACCCGATTTGGGCGGGACTGCTCTATAGCCTGTCGCTCGTGAAGCCCAGCCTGTCGATACCTTTTCTGTTTCTTCCACTGTTGGATAGGAACGTGAAGACGCTCACCACCTTGGCTGCTTCGCAACTGGCGCTCCTCGGCACGATGAGCTGGCTGGTTCACGCCAGCCCCCTGCGCCTCATCGGAGGATGGTTGTCAGTCGCCGGTTACTTCAAGCAGGGTATGTACACCTCTCAGGACATTATTAACAAGCTGCGTCTGGACGGTTCGGCGTGGGACAGCCTGCTGCAACTAAGCATTCTGCTCGGTGCGGGGTTGATTGCCGCCCGGTTTAGCTCCCCCAAAAAGATAGCGTTCCTGGCGGTGATTTCGTGCATTTGGGCGTATCACGAAGTGTACGATTTTGTCCCATTGCTCATTCCGGCCGCTTTGCTAGCCGTCTCGCCCATCAATCGGCGTTGGGCGTTCAATGTGGCGGCGCTGGTAATCGTCGGAGTGGGCCTGACGGGGGCCATCTATCTTGGAACCGGCGGTGCGGCGAAGGTGGTGCGAGAGGCAGCACGGCTGAGTTTGGTAACGCTGGTAGTGGGAGTAGCTTGGAGCGAGTTCCGGGCCCGCCTGCCCGATGCATCCGTAGCGTGAGTCAATTCCCGGTTAGCGGGTTCGACCGCAACAGGCGCGTTCCAGAATACCAAGCAGTTTACTAATGGAGTTCCGGCTCCCCTGTGCAACACTCACGGCCGGTTACAGTCCGGCGCTGGTTCGGCCGCTCAGCCGCAAACGGCATCGGATAATGCGGGACTTGCAACAACGAGCGAGACCGCCGCAGACGGTTTCCAGTCAGTGGTGGGCGGCAAGCCAAACCTCGCTAGACTTCCTTGTGAGCGTCGACGGCCGCTGCTTCCGCTTCCTCGGCCTGCACTTGGCCAGGACCGTAGTAGTCGTGATAGTACGTGTACTTGCTATACAACTCACCACGTCGGGCCCCGTTGACCACAATGCCGAGCACGTTGTTTTCGCACAAAGACTGAAGGGCGCGAGTCACTGCGTCGAAGGTAGTCGAACCAATTCGAACCACCAGGATGGTGCCATCGCACATTGTGGCGAGCAAGTTCGCGTCGGCGGCAAAAAGCAGTGGCGGGCTGTCGATTATGACCCAGTCAAAATACTCGCGCAAGGAGTCAATCAGTTGCTTGCACTCGCGCAGATTGAGCAGTTCGAGCGGGTTCGGTACCGCGGCGCCCGCCGTCATGATGTACAGGTCGGTTGAAGCGATCTTGCGAATTACTTCAGAGAGTTGGGCCTTCCCTTGCAAGTAGTCGGTAATCCCCGGTGAGTGCGTAACTCCGAACGTCTTATCAACCGTTGGGCGGCGAAAATCGAAGTCACCCAGAATCACCTTTCGTCCGGTAAGCTGGGCCTGGGTCAACGCCAAATTGGTCGCGGTGAAGGATTTTCCTTCGGCTGGTGACGCGCTGGTTATTACCAGCGTATGAAGCGGCTGGAGAGTTTGGAGGTGATTCAAGCGAGTACGAAGAGTGCGAAATTCCTCGCCAGGGGCTTCTCGAGGCTTATTGTGATTGACTAACAGAGCCTCTGCGAGCGGTGTATATGGGCACTCCCTGACCCTCGCCATGATGCTCTCCATTTCCAAAATGGAGCCGGCAGAAACTGCCACCGCGTTCGACGGAATGTCCTCGGTCAGCACGGGAGTAATCAGCGGAGCAGACTTGTGCTGAGGTCTGTCTAAATTCTCTTTGGCGGCCTTACGCAGCGCGTCGTGTACTCGGCTCATGGCTAAACCTTATTGAAATAGTAACGGGCCATCGAAAGACCCATTACCGCGACTCCTACCAAGGTGGCGGTAGCCCATCCGACCCACATCATCTGCTTGCGGCGTTGAACCACCAGGTCGTTCTCAAGCAGCGGTACGCTTCCAAGAATGGACAACTGCGTGTACAGCCGTGCATCCTTCAGATTCTTCAGCGACGTGTCCTTCACTTCCCGAATTCCCACGATGATGATTCCAAGAGCCAGTCCGGCTCCGAAGCCGCCGGGTATGATCAAACTGCGCCGTGGCTCGGTTGGTGATTCGGGCAAGGATGCTTGATCCAGTACCTCGAGATTCTCGCCCTGCTTGCGGTTCTCCATCTCCTGCGAAATCGCCGACTTTGACAGTTTGACTTCGAGGTCCTGATATTTTGCCTTGGCGAGATCTCGATCTCGAAGCAGTTCCTGGTACTGACTCTCGCCCATCGGGATGCCCTCGATCCGGCCCTGATAAGCACGAACGGCCGCGGTGGCGTCGGCCGTTTCCTTGGCGTATTCCTGAGCTTCGAGTTCTTTTGCGCGAAGCGCGGCTTGGATGCGCTCTACCTCGGCCGTCGCATCCATTCGCTCCCTGCCGGCTGAAGGTGAAAGAGTGTGACCTTCCGCCGGTTTACCCTTTTCCGTCTTGAGCACTTCATCCCGCTGATGGCGAAGTTGGATCAGTTGAGCGCGCGCCGCTTCCAGATCGGGATAGGTGTCTGTATAGCGCTCCTTCAAAGAAGCTATGGTGGCCTCGACTCCAGCGATCTGTTTATCGTACTGATCGACCTTTTCACTCCGAGCCTGAACGTCGGGCGTGTTGTCGCGAACGGATGCCATTCGATCCTTGGCGATGGAGAGGGATGATTCCAGCATCATCTTCTCTTGAGAAACACGGCTCTGCGCCTGATTGAGATTGGTAACCCGGTTTTCCAGCGCGTTCATCTGCTGGACGTTGGCCTCCATCTGCTCGGGCAAATGACCTACATTCTTCGCACGGAACTCGCTCAGCTTTTGCTCAAGAGTGTCCAATTCACGCTTTGACTTCTCGAATTCGTCGTTCATGAACTGGTGGGTTGCCACCGCATCCTCATATCGATTCCGGGTATTCTCATTCACGAACCGCGACACAAGCTCCTGGCAGACCTTCTGTGCGACGTGACGGTCGTTGTAGGAAAACGATAGCTGGAAGGCCGGGAGGCCGTGCCCGCTGTTGGTAATGCCGCCGGAAGCAGAGATATGGATGGAGCGCTGCATCTTTGCGATGACGTCATCCAGTGGTTCGCTTTTCAGCTCGGTTTTGTAGAGCTGGTAGGAATTGATAATGCTGCTCAGCGTGCTGCGGCTCTCGATGGTTTCGGCCATGGCGTTGATGCGGTCGCCCAATTGCTGATTGACGGCGTTTTGTACCAGCGACTCAGGAACCTGTTGCGGCACAATGCGAATCAGCGCCGTAGAGACGTAGACATCGTCCATCCAGTAGGCAACCAGGGTGGCGATGACCAGACCCAAAAACGCGGGCGCTATGATCCATCGGACATTACGCCGAAGCATGTCCAGATAGTCTTCGAAATCAAGCGTCCGGCGCGGTACGGATAATCTATCTAGCATCCATCACCTCAGGGCACGACGATGTGATCGCCCGCTTCGAGCGCAATATTCTGGTCTAGATTCTTGCCATGGATCACATCTTTGTAATTGAAGGGAATCTTCTTGTCTCCGCGTAGGATGTAGACTTTTTTGCCATTCGCAAAACTGGCTAACCCACCCGCCTTGCTGATCGCATCCAGAATCGTTGTGCGGGTCTGAAGGGGATACTCACCCGGCTTGTTGATTTCACCGTCCATGTAATATCTACGGCTGTAGACCGCCTGAACTGTAACGGTGACTAAGGGCTTCACGATGAGCTTGCTCAGCGCCTGGACCACCAACGGCTCAATTTCGACGGGGGTAAGACCGCCCGCGTCGATGTCCCCCACCAACGGCATTGTGATTTTCCCGTCGGAATGAACCGTATAAAGGCCCGTGAACTTAGGCTCTTCCCAGACATTCACGTTGAGGACGTCTTCCGGGCCCACCTTATACTTCTTGTTATCAACCGATGCACCGCCCATAATCTGGGCCGGTTTGTCAACGGTCTTGGGGGTGTCCGTGGCTGCCGGGGCCGGGGTGTCCGGGGCCGGGGAGGTCTGCGCCAATCCGAATGAGGCGCAAGCACTAGCTAGAGTGAAAGCCAGCAAGAGCTTTCCAGGGCCGACAAGGGAGAGGTTCATGTTGGTAGAAGACAGTGCTTTGGAGCTTACAAACTTCTTTTTATTGTACATGTTCCGCCGGATTTGGCAAAAGTCGCGAATCGCGGATCAGCGGGACTCCCCATGCCGCTCGAGGCTCTGTCCGATGACGTTTCCAGTGATGTGCTCGGGGGTTCGGGTCGTTGGCACCCAGACCTCCATGGCGCTCTGCTCCCTGTTAGCCCAAGCATAATAAGGAATAAAAGTCAGAGTCACGGGCCGTTTTTGCTTGGCGAAACCGGCACCAACCGCCTCGTATAGCGGTTCTTCTCCCAAGGGCTTTTCAGCGACCAGTCCTGGGAACTTTACGACAGCCACACCTCCGAGGAGGTCTTTCCGGAACTCGGTCGTTCCTGTGCTGCCGGGCCGGATGAAGATATCGTTCAGGGAGGCGCCATTCTGATCGATCTGTTCCAGCGCATAGACCAACGGGCCGCGCGCCATGGCAATTCGGCCGTAGAGGTCCGACGCCCTGGGGTTCGCTTGCATCTGTACGGTTTGGATCGGCAGGCTCAACGTAACCGTGTCACCGGGCTCCCAAGTCCGAGTTACAGGCACATAGGAGCCAGGCTTGAAATCACCTTCGATGCGACTGCCGTTGACCTGAATCTCGGCGGAAGCTGCCCAACTCGGCCATCTCAGATACACCGTGAACTGCGAGGGCTTCTCTGGTTGCACCGTCAGTTTGATGTCACCGGACCACGGATAGTTCGTGACCTGGGAGAGCTTCAGCGGGGTACCGTCTTCGAGGTGCCAATCAAGATCCGAGTTGTGATAAAGGTTCACGTAAACGCCATCGCGGCTGGTGGCGTAAAAATAGCCGGGGAGGCTCTCAAAAAGGCGTTCCTCGTTGGGCGGGCAACAGGTGGTGTCGTACCAGGCGTTCCGGACCTTCTCGCCGTTGGAGGCGAGTGGATTTCTGTAACAATACATGGTTCCCGAGAGGGACATGCCGGCATTTACGCCGTTATACAGAGCCCTCTCAAGCACGTCCGTGTATTGCGCGTTCCCGGTGACCGCCAGCATGCGGAAATTCCACATCAGATTGGCGATGGATGCGCACGTCTCGGCGTAGCCCTGGAGGTTGGGCAGTTCGTAAGGGTCGCCGAAGGACTCGCCATTGGCCCGCGACCCGGCCGCTCCGGTAATGTACATCTTCCGCAGAGTGAGGTCCGTCCAAAGGAGATCCAGAGTCCGCTTGACGGGAAGATCGCCGGCCTCGGCGAAGTAATCGGTCGCTCCTGAAGCGGCGTACAACGCACGTACGGCGTGGCCTTCGAACTCGGTGCGCGAACTGAACGGTCGGCCGCTGAACGCATAATGCGTATCGGCAGGCGTCAACTTCAGCCGATCGCGATCCACACCGCTCAACAAGTAGCGAACAAAATCCAGGTATTTCGGTTGCCCGGTTGTCCGGTAAAGCTCAACCAGGCCCATCTCGAGTTCCGGGTGCCCCGTGAAGAACGGGCGCTTGGTGGGTCCGAAATTCGCCACAATGTAGTCGGCAAACCGGATCGAGGCGTCGAGAAGGCTTCGCTCGCCCGTCGCCCGATAGAGTGCGACGCCTGCCTGGATGAGGTGGCCCAGGCAGTAATCTTCGTGCGAGCGAATCAATTCAGTGAACCGCAGGTGAGCTTTGTCGCCGACGTAGTACGTGTTCAGATATCCGCTGGGTTCCTGCGCGGCAAGAATGTCGGCGATCAGCCCATCCAACTTGGCGCGCAGCTTCAGTTTGTCGGCCGGCGGAGTCTCATTCGAAGCCAAGGCCCAGGAGGCAGCCTCAATCCATTTGTAAACATCGGAATCGGTATAAAGGGGGCCTTTGCGTGGCACGTTCTTCCTGCCCGACAGGCGGCGGAAGTTGTCGATTGCGCCATGCTCTTCGAGGAGATCCAGCATGGTGGGGAGGCTGTGTTCCAAGGTTACTTTGCGCCGTGCGCTCCAGAAGCCCTCGCCCAATCGCACGGCAGATATCGGGACCGGATGCAGTTGGGCATTCAGGGAGTGGCCGAGATAAATAACCCCTTGCTGCTTCCACTCGTCCGCCGTGGATGGATCAGCCGACGCCCCAAGCGTCAGTGCTCCACACAGCGCAACGGCTAGCGCTGAGAGTCCGACAGACTTTGCAAGTGCCGGTACACACGTGAGACCGGCAAGCCCACTACGTTCTGGTAACAACCGCGAATCTCCCGCACAAACTTAGAGGCAAGCCCCTGAATGGCGTATGCGCCAGCCTTGTCGAACGGCTCGCCTGAATCGACGTAATCAATGATTTCATGATCGGTTAGTTCACCAAAAAACACCTCGGTGCCGGCGACATCGACAATTTCGCGACGCACAGAGCGCAGACAAACACCGGTAAAAACCCAATGCGATCGCCCTCGAAGCCGCCGCAGCATGCGGACTGCGTCTTCGGGGTCCGACGGTTTCCCGAACACTTCCCTCTGTAAACAGACTACCGTGTCCGCCCCTAGAATGATGTCATCGTTGCCGGAATTGATGGCCCAGGCCTTCGCACGGGCCAGCCTTTGGACATACTCGATCGGTTCTTCTCCAGGCAACTGTGTTTCTTCCACGTGGGGAATCCTGACACGATGGTCGATACCGGCGGCAGACAAGAGCTCCCGGCGGCGCGGTGATGCCGAGGCAAGAATCAGCATGTTTCAGCGTAGCCATGACTCAACGAAGTTCTCAAGCGGGAGTGCGCTCGATGGCGACGCAGCCTATCGATGGTTTAAGTGCTCGAGAGTGAGGAATGCTTAAAGCGTCGAAACCCGAATACCGCAGCACATTGGCTGCATTCTGCCCTCGGCGGTGAAATGAGCCGCCGGAGATCCGTTACGGTCCCGAGGCGATCCGTTACCACGCGGGCAAACTCCGCCTGCACCGGCGACTGGATTGTCACGAACCGGGGGTTACGGCTTTGGTTGTGGATTGAAACACCGTGACGCACCCGAGGCGTCACGCCGATTATTTGCGCGAACCTCGGGTGGTGCCCTTCAACGCCGACTGGCGGCGCTTGCGGTCCTGGCGCTTGGGTTTTGAGATGCGGAACGTGCCGCTGCCGAGGTACTCGGCTGCGTAGAGTTCGGACTTCTGTTCGATGGTGGACGCTGACGCGTGGGCGGCCTTCGCGGGGGGACTTACCTTTTTTTCTGCCATGAAATCTCCAGTAAACGATTGGGCTCGAGCGATTACATCGAGCGCAGAAATTCAATTGCGCTACGAGATCGCCTACGAGCCGAACTTATAGTGTAGCGGAGTCCAATATCCCAATCGCACGGATTGAGAGGGCGCCAGCCACAGGCGTACCGGCGAGGCCCGCGCGATTCGTCACGAGAACTCAATCGCGAAGCGCGGCGGAGCCGGGTACAGAAGAGGCCCTGCGCTAATATCGGAGTGTAAGCGGACAGGCTTGAAACAGCGCTCGAATTGAGCAGCGATGAAACGGCTTAGGGCCGTGCCCGTAATGTCTTGCTGTTCCGCGACTCGCAGAATCATCTACAAGGTTAGGAAAAACTCATGGGAGCAATTGCGGTCGGGCTGCGCGAGAACGTGGCCGCGCGCTTTTGGGGCTCCACCAACGGCAAAAAAGCCGTCATGGCGGTGACCGGCGTGATCCTGTTTGGTTTTGTCATAGGCCATATGGTGGGCAATCTTCAGGTCTATGAGGGGCCGGAGGTGTTCAACAATTACGCCAGGGTCCTGCGGCTCTTTCCCATTGCGCTGTGGGTGGTTCGACTGACGTTGTTAACATCGGTCGCGCTGCATGTCACGGCAACCGTCCAACTGGCGTTGCGCTCGAACAAGGCAAGGCCGGTAGCGTACTCAAAGAAAAAGTCGATCGCCTCCACGTATTCCTCTCGCACCATGTATTGGAGCGGGCCGATCGTGCTCGCGTTCGTGATTTATCACCTTCTCCAGTTCACCTTGGGCGTAACGGGCGTTCCCGACTACCAGGAAGGCCACGCATATCAGAACGTAGTGAGTGGGTTTCAACAGCCTGTGATCTCCATCTTCTACATCATTGCGATGGTTTTGCTTTGCCTGCATCTGCGCCACGGCGTGTGGAGCGCGCTGCAGACTTTCGGCATCAGTCACCCGCGATACACGCCGCTATTGAGACAACTGGCGACGGCACTTGCGCTGGTAGTCGCGATTGGTTTTATCTCCGTTCCTTTTAGCGTACTGATTGGTTGGGTGAAATAAATGGAACTGAATTCGAACCTCCCCTCCGGACCGATTGAACAAGCCTGGGATAAGGCCAAGTTTGAGATGAAGCTGGTGAATCCAGCAAATAAGCGAAAACATTCGGTGATAGTCGTCGGGTCGGGCCTCGCTGGGGCGTCGGCGGCAGCCACCATGGGCGAACTGGGATACAACGTGAAGTGCTTTTGCTTCCAAGACTCGCCACGCCGCGCCCACTCGATCGCCGCTCAAGGCGGCATCAACGCCTCCAAGAACTATCAGAATGACGGTGACAGCGTCTATCGCCTGTTCTACGACACAGTGAAGGGCGGCGACTTTCGAGCGCGAGAGGCAAACGTTTACCGACTGGCCCAATTAAGCGGACCAATCATCGACCAGTGCACGGCGCAAGGCGTGCCATTTGCTCGCGAATACGGGGGCGCGCTGACGAACCGGTCGTTTGGTGGCGCACAGGTATCACGAACGTTTTACGCGCGGGGCCAGACCGGGCAGCAATTGCTGCTGGGAGCCTACCAGGCGCTGGAGAGGCAAATCGAGGTGGGAAGCGTCACAATGTTTCCGCGAACGGAGATGTTGGATCTGATCGTGATCGATGGTAAGGCGCGCGGGATTGTTACGCGCAACCTGGTGACGGGCGAGATCAACACACATCTGGCGGATGCGGTGGCGCTCGGGACGGGCGGTTACGGAAACGTCTATTACCTTTCGACCAACGCCAAGGGTTCCAATGCCACGGCAATCTGGCGAGCGCACAGGCGGGGCGCACTGTTTGCGAATCCGTGCTTCACCCAGATCCATCCCACCTGCATTCCGGTGTCAGGCGACTATCAATCGAAGCTGACCCTGATGAGTGAATCGCTGCGAAACGACGGCCGGATCTGGGTACCCATAAAAAAGGGGGATAAGCGGCCTCCCAACGAAATCCCCGAGAGCGAGCGTGACTACTTTCTGGAGAGGCGCTATCCGAGTTTCGGGAACCTGGTGCCTCGCGACGTCGCGTCGCGTAACGCGAAGGCGATGTGTGACGAAGGGCGAGGCGTCGGCGAGACGGGTCTGGGCGTGTACCTAGACTTCGCGGAATCAATCAAGCGGTTGGGGGAGAGTGTCATTCGAGAGCGCTACGGCAATCTCTTCGACATGTACGAACGCATTACCGGCGAGAACCCATACAAAATGCCGATGCGAATCTACCCAGCCATCCATTACACGATGGGGGGGCTGTGGGTTGACTACAACCTGATGAGCACCATTCCGGGCCTATTCGTAATCGGCGAAGCCAACTTCTCCGACCATGGCGCAAACCGCCTCGGCGCCAGCGCCTTGATGCAAGGGCTGTCGGATGGATATTTCATCGCTCCTTATACGATTGGAAATTACATCGCTAGCACCAAACTGGACAAGGTGGACGCATCGCACCCGGAAGTGCGGAGTGCCGTAGCCTGCGTTCAGCAGACGGTGGAGAAGCTCTTGAACATCAAAGGGAAACGCACGGTCGATTCTTTCCACCGGCAGTTAGGGAAGATCGTTTGGGACTACTGCGGGATGTCGCGCAACGCGCAGGGGCTCGAGAAAGCGGCCGAGGAAATACGAGCGTTGCGCGATGAATATTGGCAGAACGTGCGCGTGCCGGGCAGCGGCGACGACCTCAACCAAAGTCTCGAAAAAGCAACGCGCGTCGCGGACTACTTTGAACTGGCCGAGTTAATGTGCATTGATGCGCGGGAGCGGAATGAATCCTGCGGCGGACACTTCCGCGAAGAATATCAGACCGACGATGGCGAGGCGTTGCGCAATGACGAGCACTTCAGCTATGTGGCCGCCTGGGGATACCGCGGCTACGGTAATCGCCCCGACCTGGTAAAGGAACCGCTGGAGTTCCATTACGTTCATCCCAGCCAGAGGAGCTACAAATGATGCGCTTGATTTTGAACATCTGGCGTCAGGAGAAGCCGCAGGCACAGGGCAAGCTGGTGCGCTACGAGATGAACAATGTCGACAAAGAAATGTCGATCTTGGAATGCCTGGACGTACTCAACGAAGAGTTAATTGGAAAGGGCGAGCAGCCGATCGCCTTTGAGCACGACTGCCGCGAGGGCATCTGCGGGGCTTGTGGCTTCGTGATTAACGGCGTGGCACACGGCCCGGAGAAAGCGACCACGGTGTGCCAGCTCACCATGCGTCACTTCGAGGACGGCCAGGAACTGACGCTTGAGCCTTGGCGGGCCGCCGCATTTCCACTCATCAAAGATTTGATTGTGGACCGCCGGGCTTTTGACCGGATCATCGCTTCAGGAGGCTACATCTCGGTTTCGACCGGGAGCGCGCCGGACGCGAATACGATTCTGGTGCCGAAGCAAGCGGCTGACCTCTCCATGGATGCGGCAGCCTGCATCGGCTGTGGGGCGTGCGTGGCAGCCTGTCCGAACGCTTCAGCTGCCCTCTTCACCGGAGCGAAGATCAGCCATTTGGGGCTGCTGCCGCAGGGTGAGCCGGAGCGGAATATTCGCTCGCTGCGAATGGTGGCGCAGATGAACGAAGAAGCATTCGGCAATTGCACCAACATCGGTGAATGTTCCGCGGTATGCCCGAAAGAGATCCCGCTGGAAGTGATTGCGCGAATGAACCGCGACTATCTGCTGGCGAGCTTCAAACAGCGCGATACGGTCATCAGCACGATCCGGCCGTTTACGGAGTGGAGCACGGGCTCGAAGTTGGCGAACGATCCACACGCCACGAGCTAGGACCGCCGCTCAGAGCCTGACTTTGACATCAGGGCGGTTTTCAAGCCGCGTCGTATCGACAAACCGCACAGTGGGCGGCGCCGAGCTCATCACGATGCTCTGAGTCTTGGAGCCGTCGCCGGTAAACCGCACGCCCTGGAGAAGGTCACCGTTGGTCACGCCACAGGCAGCGAAGACAATATTGCGGCCCGGCGCCAGCTCTTGGGTTCGGTAGATTCTTTTCGGATCCGTAATCCCCATTTGTTGCATGCGCTCCTTCTGTTCGTCGTTGGCGACGACCAGGCGGCCGAGGATCTCGCCGTTCAGGCAGCGCAGAGCAGCGGCGGTAAGGACACCTTCCGGTGCACCTCCGGAGCCCATCACTGCGTGAACGTTGGTGCCGGCAATAGCTGCGGCAATTCCCGCCGACAAATCTCCATCCCCAATCAAGCGAATGCGGGCACCCGCCTCGCGAATGCATTTGATCAAGCCGGCATGACGCGGACGCTCGAGAACAATGACTACCAAATCGTCTACGCCGCGCTGAAGACGACGGGCGATAGCCTTGAGATTGTCCTTAACCGGCGCGTCGAGGTCCACTGCACCGCGGGCCGCCGGGCCGACGATGATCTTTTCCATGTAGCAATCCGG
Organism: uncultured Acidobacteriaceae bacterium; assembly: GCA_963740005.1. Lineage (GTDB taxonomy): Bacteria > Acidobacteriota > Terriglobia > Bryobacterales > Bryobacteraceae > CAJCIT01. The sequence continues at coordinate 18,100 of CAVUCO010000024.1, forward strand.
GGCGTGTAGGAGCCCGCCGGGCTCGGACGCCGCAAGGACAGTAATCGCGCCTCCCGCCCCCGTAGCGCAAAGATGAGTTCCTTCCAGCGGATCGACGGCAATGTCGACTCGGGTTGCGCCAGCCTGATCTTTAAGCATGCCTACTTGCTCTCCAATGAAGAGCATAGGCGCCTCGTCGCGCTCGCCTTCGCCGATAACGATGGTGCCATGCATCGGGATGAGGTCCATAGCGGCCCTCATTTTCTCGACCGCCAACCGATCTGACGTTTCGGCATCGGCAAGCCCCATGGATCGAGCCGAAGCGATGGCGGCCTCCTCCACAACGCTGAGAAATTCAAAAGAGAAGTCGAACATTAGTTCCCCCCCGGGAGCCGCAATTCGATCAAGTTGGAACGCCGCGGTTCCCTTACCAAGATACGCCTCGGGCGAAGCGAAAACGGCTGCTCGATTCGTAAAGTGGGTTACTAGTCCGCGATCGTGATAGTCGGACGGTGTTTGACCTTGCTGGCTTCAGCCTGTTCGATGATCTTTTTCGCCAGTTTCTCAAAGAGCGTCTTCTGGAGACTTGGCTCATCGAGAGCCGAGATCGGCTGGCCGGTGTCGCCGCCTTCACGGATGAGTGGATCAATCGGAATCTCACCAAGAAAAGGAACGTGCATGGCCTCGGCCGTTTTGTGGCCACCGCCCTTCCCGAAGATGTATAGGCGCTCACCGGCATGGTCGAGATAACTCATGTTCTCAACAATGCCCAGGACTTCTTCACGCACCTGCTCGAACATGTGGACGGCTTTGCGGGCATCTTCGAGCGCGACGTCGGACGGTGTTGTGACAATGACGGCACCGGTTAGCGGCGTGGTCTGGATCAAGGTCAACTGCACATCGCCCGTTCCCGGGGGCAGGTCGATAATGAGGTAGTCCAGCGGACCCCAATCGACGTTGCGGAGGAATTGTTGGATGACGCTGTTCAGCATGGGGCCTCGCCAGACTAGAGGTTTGTCCCCGGGATTGAGAAACGCCATGGACATAACCTTCAATCCGTGAGCTTCGAGCGGCTGGATGCGCTGGCCAATGGCGTTCGGCGTGGAGCGAAGCCCCAACATGGTGGCAAGATTGGGGCCATACACATCAGCATCCATCAGACCGACGGCATATCCGAGCTTCGACAGGCTGATGGCCAGATTGACAGCAACCGTGCTCTTTCCGACGCCGCCTTTCCCGGAACCGACAGCAATGATGTTCTGTACACCGGGGATCGGCAGTTTCGGCTGCTCACCTTGAGCTTGGGGACCCATATCATTTGATGCTAACAAGCGTGATGCGGGTAATGAGACGGAGCAGGAGGGAGCGAAACGCCGGGAAGCGGTAAGAATGCTTGGGCAGACCGAGGTTCACGCCAAGGCTAAGTTGGCCTGTGCTCTGAGGTGGAGGCCGGCGAACTCGCCGCGCTGGAGCTTCGGGAACGCGGCGGCCGCGATCATGGCTGCGTTGTCGGTAGCGAGTGCCGCGGTAGGGAAATAGAATTTGAAGTCGCGCTGCTGCGCAGCCGCTCTGCGCAGGCCGGCATTGCAGGCAACTCCGCCGGCGACGATGATCGTCTGGGCGTGGATGGACTCCGCCGCCACGACGGCTCTCCGCATCAGCTCCTGAATAACGGCGTACTGAAAACTCGCGAGCAGATTCACAGTGGCTTTCGGCGTATGCTCCAGCCAAGCCTCGACGGATGGTGCAGGATCGCGGCGAAGCAGCTCACGCCGAGCTTCGATTTCGGAACTCAGGTCGTGATGCTGAACCCAACGCAGGACGGCGGTCTTCAGGCCGCTAAAACTGAAGTCGAGCTCATTCCCTTTCATCCTGGCGAAGGTGAAGTGGACAGCGCGCGGATCGCCAAAAGGCGCCAAGCGGTCAATCACCGGGCCGCCTGGATAGCCGAACCCTAGCAGCTTCGCCACCTTGTCGAAAGCCTCGCCCGCCGCGTCGTCGCGCGTCCTTCCGAGCAGCCGATAACCACCACCGTGGCAAACCTCAAACAAGTGGGTGTGGCCTCCGCTTACCACCAGTGCCAGTGCCGGCGACACAATCTCTTCGTCACGCTGCCGAGCTTCCATCAAGACCGAATAGATGTGCCCTTCGACATGATTGACCGCGATCAATGGTTGACCGGTGGAAAAGCACAGCGCCTTGGCATATGTGATTCCGACCAGCAGCGATCCGACCAAACCCGGCCCCGCCGTCACGGCAATCCCACTCAACGACTCCAGGGGCGTTTCAGCGTCTTCGAGCGCCCGTCTCACGACGGGAACGATGGAGCGCAAATGTTCCCGCGAGGCTAGTTCAGGGACAACGCCGCCGTACTTGGCGTGGGCGTCAAACTGTGAGGCCACCACAGACGACAACTGCTTGGCCCCATCCTCGACCACGGCGGCGGCGGTCTCATCGCAGGAACTTTCAACGCCTAGAATGCGCATAGACGCCCGCGAAACCGGTCACAAGTAATCCAAACGAATCCCATAATCGAACAGTTAGAACCAAAGCATGCATACCAACCGGCCCTTATCCGGCTCATGCGCAAGGCATAGCCTGCTATGAACCAATTGGCCCCGCAACTGCGTCCTATGGAGCGTATGGGCCAGAACATCCGCTATACCCTTCGAAGCCTGCTTCGCTCCCCCAGCTTTAGTATCGCTGCCCTGCTTTGCCTGGCGCTGGGGATCGGCGCGACCTCGGTCATCTTCAGCATCGTGAACGCGGTCGTCTTGCGCCCGCTCCCGTACCGGCAGCCGGATCGCCTGGCCCGGATCTACACGGAGTTTCCCGACTTTCCGAACGGTGGATTGCGCCGGTTCTGGGTTTCCGAGCCGGAAGTGTTCGACCTGAAGGCAGCGGAATCTTACCAAGCGATCGGCGCCTATGCCACGAGCGGCGTTAACCTTTCTACGGCCACTGACCCGATCCGTGTGACGGCGGCCGGTGTAAACGCCGAAGGTTTGGCAACCCTTGGGGTTGCACCGGAGAAGGGGCGCCTTTTCACGCCGGAAGAGGACAAGCCAGGCTTGCCGCCCGTGATCCTGCTGTCCCACCGCCTCTGGCAGCGAGCGTACGCCGGGGATCCGGACATCTTGAACAAAGATGTGTTTCTCGCGGGTGTGAAGTGCAGAGTCATTGGCATTATGCCGAAAAACTTCATCTTCCCGCCGGGTGAAACGGACGCCGCCGAAGCCTGGGCACCGTTGCAGCTCAACCCGGCAAGCAAGAATCGCGGTGGGCACAACTATAACGTATTTGGAAGGTTGAAGGATGGCGTGACGCTCCAGCAGGCGCGCCAAGAGATGGCGGGGCTGGTTGCTCATTGGGGCGAGGCTGAGTCACCGATGAACCACGTATTCAGCCCAGCTCACCACCCGGTCGTGATGTACGACTTCTATGACGAAACCGTGCGGAGCGTGCGCAAGGCGATGTTGCTGCTATTGGGCGCGGTGGTCTTCGTGCTCTTGATCGCCTGCGTCAACGTAGCTAACCTGCTGCTGGCGCGCAGTGAGGGCCGCCAGCGTGAAATCGCGGTACGCCGCGCGCTCGGAGCAAGTACCGGGCAATTGCTGGCGCAGTTCACCGTGGAAGGGATTGTGTTATCGCTAGCTGGAGCGGTACTGGGGTTGGTCCTGGCATTCGCCGGCCTTCGGCTGATTCTCAATACGGGGGCGGCCAGCATCCCACGCGCCGACGAGATCGCGCTCGATTGGCGCGTTTTGCTGTTCACGCTGAGTGTTTCAATCGCCAGCGGCATGGTCTTTGGACTGGCCCCGCTGGTACAGATTTCGGCATTGCGACTCTTCGACACCCTGAAGGCGGCGAGCGGCCGGTTGTCTTCAACCAACTCCTCGAATCAATTTCGCAGAGGCCTGGTTGTGGTGGAGATGGCTATGGCCTTCGTACTACTCGCCGGCGCCGGTCTGATGGTACGTGGCTTCTGGCGTTTGCAGCAGGTCAATGTCGGCTTCAACCCGCGTGGCGTGCTGACGGCCCGGGTCGAATTGCCTGAGTCTTCCTACAAGACGGGCGCTTCCCAACAACAGTTCTGGCAGCGTCTCGCCGATAAGGTCAACCAAACTCCGGGCGTGGCCGCCGCGAGCCTCGCATCCGGCCTACCACCGACCCGGCCGCCTAATGAAAACGACACTGATATCGAAGGCTTCGTCAAGGTTCCGAATGGTCCAATAGAAAGCGTCAACTTCTATCAGATCGTCACGCCGAAGTACTTTGAGACGATCGGCGCGCGGCTGATGGAAGGCCGCTGGTTCGATCAGCATGACGGCCCCGCCCGGAGCGTTATCGTCAACCAAACCATGGCCAACACCTTTTGGCCGCACAAGAGCGCCATAGGCCGACGGGTGAAGCCGAGCACCAAGGAGTGGTACACAGTGATTGGAGTCGTGGCAGACCTTAAGAACGCGGGCGCCGACCGGCCTACGGGGACGGAACTATTTATCCCTTACAACAACACAGAGAACGTGGGCGGCACCGAATCCCCGTACATTCTGGTTAGGGCGAATGGGAACCCTGCTCAGCTAGCGAATGCGGTGCGCGAAGCCGTGAGGTCACTCGACCCTAGCCTGCCCGTGGCCAAGGTGCGCGTCATGGAAGATGTGGTGGCAGCGGCTAGCTCGCGACCGCGCTTCCTGACACTCATCCTGGGGCTCTTTTCGGTGCTGGCTTTGGTGCTGGCGGCGGTGGGAATCTATGGCGTGATTTCATACTCGGTCGCCCAACGCACCGCCGAGTTCGGCATCAAGATCGCACTGGGGGCCGAGCCCAGGATGTTACTGCGCCAGGTGCTGCAGCAAGGCATGCTGCTGGGTGTGGCGGGGATGGGGGTCGGAACGGTAGTCGCTTTCTTCCTTACCCAGTTCGTGGAAGGTTTGATTTTCGGGGTGAGCGGCCTGGACATGACGTCGCTGGGCGCCACAGCGGCTGTTCTGGCCTTAGCTACGCTCGCGGCTTGTTGGATACCGGCGGCACGCGCGATGCGCACGGAACCGATTCAGGCATTGCGTTACGAATAGCTGCAGAAGGCTTCGCTACACTGTCGTCGGTGCTGGTCTCCGACTTCAACTACGAACTGCCCGAGGAACTGATTGCGCAGACGCCGCCCGAGACACGCGGGGCGTCCCGCATGCTAGTCGTGTCGCGCAATCAACAGCGCTTTCACGACGATGAGTTTCGCAATTTTTCCCATTACGTCCGACCCGGTGACTGCTTGGTGCTGAACACAACGCGGGTCTTCCCTGCCCGCTTACACGGGAGACGCAACACTACAGGCGGCGCTGAAATTGAGGTGTTTCTCGCCCGGGCTGAGGGCGCCGACACATGGAAGGCGTTGGTACGGCCGGGCAAACGCGTGCGCACGGGAGATACGATCCTCTTCGACGAGTCGTTACGAGCCGAGGTCATCGCACAAGGCGAATACGGCGAGCGGACCCTGCGATTTCATTCCGCGGAACCCCTGCAGGACGCGTTTGAACGGCTAGGGGAAGTCCCGCTTCCGCCATACATTCATCGCGAGCCGGATGAGGAAGACCGAGAGCGCTATCAGACGGTCTTTGCCGAGAAATCGGGTTCGGTGGCGGCTCCGACGGCCGGTCTCCATTTCACTGAAGCCATGTTGGAAGCCTGCCGCGAGACCGGAACGGACATCGCCCGGGTCACCTTACACGTAGGGCTGGGAACATTCGCTCCACTGCGCGAAAACGACGTCGCGAGAATCGAACTGCACGAAGAATACTTCGAGATGGAAGCGCAGGATGCGGCTCTGCTGGCGAAGGCCAAACGGGTGTTCTGCGTTGGCACAACCAGCGTTCGAACGATTGAGACGGCGATGTTGCGCGGAGGTTTTGCGCCGATGCGAGGCGACACGAACCTTTTTATCTATCCGGGCTACCGCTTCCGCGCGACTGGCGCGATGTTCACCAATTTCCATCTGCCGCAATCGAGCCTTCTGCTGCTGGTTTGCGCATTCGGGGGCCAGGAGCTGGTTCTCTCCGCGTACCGGCATGCGGTCAAGGAGCGCTACCGGTTTTTCTCATACGGCGACTGCATGCTGATTGAGTAATATCATTCGCCGAAGTCGATGTCGGGCATCGGCAACACATCGTCGTCCCCCGCAATCCAGACGTAGAGCGTCGGCAGCGCGAAAATACTCATCACGAGCGTCGCGCTTAGCCCGCCGACAATCACGATGGCGAAGGGCCGCTGGGAATCGGATCCAATGCCGCGCGACATGGCTGCGGGCAGTAGTCCCAAGGTCGCCACCAACATCGTCATCATGATCGGGCGGAGACGAAGCACGGCGCCCTCAATGGCGGCCTCCTCCACCGTGTGGCCACGCGCACGCAACTGATTAATGTACTCAATCATGATGACGCCGGTCTGCACCGAGACACCGAATAACGCCAGTGAGCCAATTCCAGAAGAAACGCTAAAGTGCGTTCCCGTCAGATAGAGCGCATACAGTCCGCCGATGGGGGCAATCGCCACTGTAACCATCACCAGGCCCGCCCACTTGAAGGAACTGAACATGGAGTAAAGGAGGAAGAAGATCATCAGGATTGTGATCGGCACAATCATAGCGAGCCGCTTGTTGGCACGCTGTTGGCTCTCATACTCACCGGCAAACTCGGTGTAGTATCCAACCGGCAATTTGACCTTGTCGTGGACTGCCTTAATGGCTTCTTCGACAGTACTACCCAGATCGCGGCCGCGGACACTGTACTTCAGGGCAACGTAGCGCGAATTGTTCTCCCGGTAGATCTGTGAAGCGCCGTCCTGGACCTTCATATCGGTGACCTGGGCGAGAGAGACCCGTTCGCCGGACAGGGCCAACAGCCGGATTTTAGCGATTTCGTCTTGCGTGAGGCGGTAAGGTGCTTGATAACGCAACACCAAGTCGTACCTCTGCTCGCCCTCGAGCACTTGGGTAACGGCGTTTCCGCCCACCGCCGTTTGGATGGCGTCCTGAATATCCGATGCATTGATTCCGTAGCGGTCCGCTTTCGCGCGGTTGACACTAAAGTTCAAATTGGGCTGGCCGATGACGCGGAATAGGCCAAGATCCTGGACGCCACGGATCTTGCTCAGAACATCCACGATCTCTTCTCCCTTTTGTTCAAGGAGCTTGAGATCCGTTCCAAAAATCTTGATAGCTAACTCGCCCTTTACACCGCTGACCGCTTCCTCCATGTTGTCGGCAATCGGTTGTGAGAAGTTCCACAGCACGCCGGGAATTTTCTCAACCTCCCGATCCATGGCGCTAATCAGCTCTTCCTTGTTCTCTTTGAAGATCGGCCGCCACTGATCTTTGGGCTTCAGGTCAATGAAGTACTCGGTGTTTGCAAACAGAGCGGAATCAGTTCCATCGTCCGGCCGGCCGACCTGGGTTACCACCTGGGTTACTTCAGGGAAACTGGCAAAGATCCGGCGAGCCTGCGTGGTTACGGCTTCACCCTGTGTCAGGCCCGTGCTTGGCGCCAACGTCCCTCTGGCCCAAATTGCACCTTCGTCCAGGTGAGGCAAGAACTCAGAACCGATCTTCCCAGTCATGACCAAATAGGTGACCGAAGCAAAAAGCAGGCCGATAATGCCAAACACAACCAGACGGTGATGGATCGCCCAGCCCAGCGACTGCTTATATCGGACTCTGAGGAATTCCATGAGCGGATTATGGAACTCCTTGACGATGCCACGGAAAACCAAACTGGAGAGGACGGGCGCAATCAGAATGGAAAAGAGTAGCGCTCCAAGCAGAGCGAAGGCTACGGTGATGGCCATGGGCCTGAACAATCTGCCCTCGACGCGCTGAAACGTAAAGATAGGAAGATAGGCAGTGATGATAATGGCGATGGCGTAAAAAACGGGACGCTGCACTTCGAAAGCCGCTTCGCGGATGCGTTCCATCACCGTTTTCTCGGCCGACTCGCGGCGACCGAGATGGCGCAGGATATTCTCCACCATGACGACCGCACCGTCGACGACCATCCCGAAATCCAATGCGCCTAGCGATAACAAGTTGGCCGGAATGTGGTTGAGATCCAGGAGAATTGAGGCAAACAACAAGGAAAACGGAATGGTCAACGAGACGATCAGCGCACCGCGGAGGTTGCCGAGGAACACCAGAAGAATGAACACAACCAGGATAATGCCCACGGTGAGGTTGTGCAGCACCGTATGCGTGGTCAACTTCACCAGGTCGCTGCGATCCAAATAGGGGACAATCGTGACGCCGGGTGGCAGGATTCCGTTGTTTAGTTCATGAAACTTCTTATGCAAGGCTTCGAGCATCTGGTCGGCATCGGCACCCTTTCGAAGCAATACGATGCCTTCGACCACGTCGCGGTCATCTTCAACAACGCCATCCTCACGATGGATCGCCTTGCCAATTTGCCCGAGGCGAATTTTAGCGCCTTGATGAACGGTCCCAATGTCCTTGATGCGAACCGACGTTCCGTTTTGTGTCTTCAGTAGAGTTTGTTCGATGCCTTCGTTATCAGTAAATAGGCCGACGGCTCGAACGTTGACTTGCTGCTGACCTTCTTCAATGAAATTTCCGCCTCCATTGAGATTGTTGTTAGCGAGTGCCTGTTCGACTTGAGGAAGACTTAGGCCGTAAGAAATCAGCTTGGCAGGATCGATGTGGACTTGGTACTCACGAGTGGTTCCGCCGAAGCTACTCACGTCAACCACATCTGGTACGGACTTCAATTGTTTCTCAAGCACCCAATCCTCAAGGGATTTCAGGGCCATCAGGTCGTATTCCGGATTTGTGCTCTTCAGGGTGTAAAAGACCAACTGGCCAACCGGACTGTAGTCGGGACCCAACGAGGGCTGGACATTGTTGGGAACGGTGACCTGGGCCAGTTTCTCAAGAGCTTTTTGGCGGTTCACGTTGTTGTCGGATTGATCGTCGAAAATCATGGTGATGGTTGACAATCCGAACTGTGAGATGGAGCGCAGGTTAGTCAGGTGTGGGATTCCGTTCATCTGCGTCTCGATGGGAATGGTGATTTGTTGTTCCACCTCCTCGGCTGCGCGGCCCGGCCACTGCGTAATGATCTGGACGTAGTTGTTGGCAACGTCGGGGTACGCCTCAACGGGCAGGGCTTTGAACGAATACGCACCCCAAGCCAGCAGGCCGAGTCCGAGCACCATCATCAGCAGGCGGTTGTTGAGCGCATAGTTGACGAGCGCGCGAATCATAGTGAGCCTCTGTCAAGGAAGCGTAAGAGCCAGCACATTGCTACTGACCTGCCTCGGTTGAGAGTTGGAGTGCATTAGTGACCACGGGCTGGCCCGACGCCAACCCCGACAGCACCTCCTGCACGTTGCCGGCGCGGATCGGCCCGGTCACCACTTCGGTTTTGCGAAACTTGCCATTCCCGACGGGAACGAACACCCAGTCCCGATCTCGAAGGTGAAGGACGGCGGTGGACGGGACCGTTGTAACGGTCTGCTTCGCCTTTTGGTAGAACGTGGCGGTCACGAACATTCCAATCCTCAAATCTCCCGGATTCGGGAGCTCGAGCCGCACCTTGGCGGTACGAATATTCGGATCCATGATGGGCCCGATATTCACAACCTTGGCATGGTAGACCTTGTTGGGATAAGCATTCACATGGACGTCCGCGATATCTCCGAGTTGCACGTCCGCCAAGTTGTTTTCAAAGACGTCGCAAATAATCCAGACCGTTGAGAGATCCGCAATTGTGAACAGGTTCGGCGAGTTGTCAGGCGTTTTCACGCCGCCACCGGCCACCACATTCTGCTCAATGATGACGCCGGAGATGGGTGCAAAGACATCCACGATCGGGCTCGGATGATCGGCACTGACCCCGAGAAGCCGCAGCGTCTCAGTGGTAACGCGGACGGCGACGACTGCCTTTTCTTCGGCATCTACCAACACCTCCAGGTCTTTCTGTGCAATCGCTCCCTTATCGAGAAGGATCTTCCCGCGCTCCACCTGAGCTCGTGCTAGCTTTTCATCCGCGACCGCGCTCTGGTAGTTATTGAAGGCGTTGGAAATGTCGTTGCTCTGGACCCGAAGCAGCAATTGTCCTTTCTTCACCTGATCCCCCAGCTTGACGAGCACCTCGATCGCACGACCGGCGGCTAGGGAGATGGCCGGGACGGACTTGGAGACATCGGGGGCAACGGAGCCGGTCACATCGATGGAAGGCGCGATGCTCATTTGGCCCGCGTTCACGACCGGAAAACGCTCTGGCCGCTCCACCTGAAGTATGTTGATGTCGTGAACCTCTTCGAGTTTTATCGGCGGCGGGGCAGCCGCTGCTTCATCGACTTTCTCTTTCGGGCCGCAGCCTGCGAGCAGCACGACCAGCGTCAATGCCGCGAAGGCGGCGGCTGGTTTCGTCGTCCGTTTCACTGAATCACCTCACGTCCCACCGCCATGTTGAGTTGGCCCGCCGCCGTCAGGTACGAGCCAATCAGGTTCAGATAGTTCAACTGCGTGTCGCGATACTCTTTTTGCGCATCCAGAAAATCCAGGAGCGAAGCGCCGCCGCGTTGGTAGGAGAAGGTTACGATGTCCCTCACCTCCGTGGCCTGTTTGAGATAGGTCTCGCGGTACGGCTTCAGCAACTCCACCGTACTTGCTACGGTGGCAAATGCGGAGTCCACGTCGCTCAAGACTTGAGCCTCGGAGGCTAATCGCAACTTGTTGGTGCGATCGATTTCGAGCTTCGTCCGTAACTTTTCACCTTGATTCTTATCGAAAATCCGCAAAGGAAAGTCAACGCTAAACCCCACATAGCTGGGTAGCGGAGGGTTGCGCCCTATGTCAAAGCCCCAAGTCGGATCGGAAGTGCCGTTCGCAATCGCCAGCCGGTTGTCGGTTTTTGCTTTGTCAACCGTCTCTACCGCAGCCTTTAGATCCGGCCGAGTCTCCATCGCCACCTGACGATATTCCTCTAGCGGCTGCAGTGAGTCTTTGAAATCGTAGACACCTGTCACATCAAACCGCTCAAGAGGTGTGCGATCGTTCAGCAAGGTGAGCAGGCCAATCTTCGCCGTTCTCACGCTGACCTGCGCATTCACGACATCGCTCTGATACTGCGCGAGTTGGAGTTCAATACGGACGAGATCGATTTTCGCCATATCGCCGGCAGCGAAACGGCTGCGGCTCACTTCGATGGTTTTGTTGTAGTACTGAAGGTTCTGCTGTGCAATATCGAGCACGGCCTTGGCCTGCAGCAGATTCACAAACGCAGTTCGGAGGGTGAAGAGCATAGTCCGCTCGAGATCCTCGTGGGAAGCCTGAGAGATAGCTGTCGCCTTCTTGGCGCTCTCGAGGCGCAGGTCGCGCTTGTGCTGTCGCTCATAGAGATAACTAATGCCGCCTGCTTCGAGAACGCCGGCCAGGGGCCGCCACGGGGTATTAGGCGTCTTGAAGATTGTGAACTGGTCCAGCAATATGTTCATGTCCGGATTTGGCCGCAAGAACGCCGTAATCTCCTGGGCACGATTCTCGTCGATGCTGACCTCGTCGGCCAACAACGTCGGGTTCGACAGTCTAAATTTTTCCCGGATCTCATCCCAACTGTAGGTGCGCTGCGCCAGCAAAGGCTGGGCGGCAATTACAGAAAGAAGAAGCCCGGCGTACATGCGTCGGGTGAGGCGATGCATGTCTCCTCCTTCAACAGATCTGATGGCTGGTTAGCTTACGCGCCGACTCAAACCGGCGCGGAGCGCGGAGGCGATCGGCCGAGCGAGGGAGGGGACGGGCGTCCAAGCTCGTTGAAATCAGGAATAGTGACCAGCTTGAGGTAAGAAAACCGTGGAACGATGGGCGGAGCGGGAGCGAGAACGGAATCGCCCATGGATTCAAACAACCATACGAGCTCGTTGGCTTGGTGGCCGTCGGGAGCGCGCCTTTGAGTCCAGCTTCGAGCGCCGGCGGCTCGTCCCAATTGGGCCAACTGCAACGTGTCATCCAGGGCTGAGATGTAAGGGAAGAGCGCCGCGATAACCAGGACCACGCTGATAAAGCGGAATGAACGAAGACGCTTTGTCTCAGTGATCGGCCTGGAGCCACGAGTCGCACACAGCGCGACAGCGCCTAAACAGAGCCAGATGAGATTAAGAAGATAATCGACCGTCACGTCAGATCTGCCGCCTGGAACCAGACTCGCAACGCTTTATTATACAGACGGGCGCATAGAAGAAAGGCATCAATCCGCGTTCGGGTACATCGATAATGCCAATGTTACGAGTTCTTTACAGTTTTCATAGGAAAGTTTAATGTCTATATCAGGGGACGGTCCGGCCCCGCGGCGCGTTGCATCCCGCTTCAACCAAATTTTTGCGACGCCGCACCGAATTGTTCTATACTCAAGGGACATCCGAAGTCTCATGTTGAACTTCCTTCAAGGCGGCATTCTCATTAGCTTGGGCATTAGCGGCCCTGCCTGAGACCTCATGGATGATCATTTTCTGAGGCCACCGGCGGGGAAAAAGAAGCTCCGCCGGTGGCCTTAACATTTTGTGGCCGAAATTGACGATTGAATTGCAGCTGACCAGGAAGTCAAATGAAAATATTCACCTTCGACACCACACTGCGCGATGGTACGCAGGGCGAGTCTGTCTCTTTCTCCGTGGACGACAAACTCGCGATCGCCGAGAAGCTCGATGAATTGGGGATCGATTACATCGAAGGGGGATGGCCTGGTTCGAACCCGAAGGACAAGGAATTCTTCGCACGGGCCAAGTCACTGAAGCTGAAACACGCCAGGCTAACTGCCTTTGGCGCCACGCGCTTTGTCAAGAATCCGGTAGAGCAAGACGCCAATGTGGCGGCGCTACTGGGAAGCGAAACACCCGTGGTTTCAATCTTCGGTAAGACCTGGGACTTTCATGTATATCGCGCCCTCGGCATCAGCGAAGAAGAGAACTTGAAGCTGATCGCCGATACGGTTGCTTATTTGAAGGCACATGGCCGAGAGGTCGTCTACGACGCGGAACACTTCTTCGACGGCTATACAGCTAATCGCGACTTTGCGCTGCGAACCCTCGAAGCGGCCAAGAGAGCCGGCGCTGACGTGCTTTGTCTCTGCGATACGAACGGCGGCACGTTGCCGATGCGCCTTCAGGAAATCATCGCGGATGTCCGGATTCAATTCGATGGCGTGCTGGGAATTCATTGTCACAACGATTCGGAAATGGCGGTTGCCAACACTTTGGTGGCAGTTGAGGCGGGCATCACCCACGTGCAGGGCTGCATCAATGGCTATGGCGAGCGCTGCGGCAATGCGAACCTCTGTTCCGTACTTGCCAATCTCGAATTGAAACTCGGCCATACCACTGTGGGCCGCGATAAGTTACAGAACCTGACCAGCGTCGCGCGCTTCGTTTCGGAAATGGCCAACCTGACATTACGACGGGAACAGCCCTTCGTCGGCAGGAGCGCTTTCGCACACAAGGGTGGTATTCACGTCAGCGCGGTTCAGAAAGATGCCGCGACCTATGAGCACATCAAACCCGAGATGGTGGGCAACCGGCAGCGGGTGCTGCTCAGCGATCTTTCCGGGCGCAGTAACGTCAGTTACAAGCTGAATCAGCACGGCCTCGCCGACCGGCTGGACGATGCGGGGCGCCGTGAGTTGCTTTCCCGCATCAAGGAAATGGAATACCAGGGCTACGATTTCGAGACCGCCGAGGGCACCTTCGAGCTGCTGGTGCGAGAAGCGGCGGACCCGGACTTTCATCCGTTTGACGTAGTCGGCTACGAAGTCAGCACAAAGCTGCAGGCACGCGATACGACCCTCACTACCGCGAGTGTCACGCTGATGGTGGGAGAAGATGTCCACTCCGCAACGGCAACGGGCTCCGGTCCGGTGCATGCCCTCGATATCTGTCTGCGGCAGACGCTTGCCTCCATCTATCCGGCCATCAGCGACGTGCGCCTGATCGATTACAAAGTTCGCGTCCTAGGGGCAAAGGGCGGTACGGAATCGAAGGTGCGCGTGCTAGTCGAGTGGTCCGATCACCGGCGCACTTGGGCCACCATCGGCATCTCCGATAACGTGATCGACGCCAGTTGGCACGCCCTCGTGGACGCTCTTCGGCTGGAGTTGATACGGCTCAAGGAAAAGGAAGTCGGCGAACCAATCGAACCCATTCTGCAGGATTACGGCTGGGGTGTGTAGGTAAAAAAGCCACCAGCGTCGCGCCTCTCAGTGCCGTTACTCGGTCGCCCAGTAGGCCCGATGGCCAATGTAGTCCGGGTCCGGAAGATTCGCTAGAATGATCCGCCGCAACTCCAGAACATCAACCTCGCCTTGTTTCTGGTAGATCACTTTTCCGTCCGGGGCAATGAGCATCGTGTAAGGCACAGCCGACTCCCACTTCGGATCAAAAGCGGCTTGCATTGCATACGTGTCATCGGACGCAAACTGCAGATTCCTGGAGGAAGCGTGCTGCTTTCCCAGGGTTTTGATCACACCTGGTTTTTCATCCGGCAAGTTCGCCGACACGGTGACCAGTTCGAAGTCGCGGCCCCGATACATGCGCCAGGTGTTTTGAAGGTCGGGAAACTCGCTGAGGCAGGGTCCGCACCAGGTCGCCCAGAAGTTGACCAGCAGCACTTTGCCGGTGGGATTCGAGCGCAGCTTCTTCAATTCGGCGGCATCGGCCATCTCGAGCGCCACCGGCTCCGCTTCTATCTTCTTCAGTTCGGCCAGCCTTCCCGCTTGCTTTGATTTCCACTTGGTCGAACAACCGAAGACACCGGTATGGTCAACAGGAACCGGTTTGCCTGCGAGCAAAGCATCGATCGCGGTGCGCGTATCCTGCGTTTTGACCAGGGACTCCCGCTGGCTGTTGTCAATGCGTCCCTCGAAGCGGAGAATGCGCTTCTCGTCGAACACAAAGACGTGCGGCGTGGCCTTGGGACCGTAAGCCCGTGCCGTAGCTTGCGTTTCACCGTCATACAGGTAAGGGAAATCGAAGTGCCGGTATTCGGCGCGAATCTTCATTTCGTCGAGGCTATCGCTCACGTCGGTATAGCCGAGCTCGCTTAATTGAACAGCGTCCGGATCGTTCGGATTGATCGCCACCAGAGTGACACCCTTACCCTTGTAGTCGTTCGCGAGTTTTTTAATCCGGCTCTCATAGAGCTGCGCCGTTGGGCAATGATTGCAGGTGAAAACGATCACCAGGACAGGGCTATTTGAGTAGTCAGCGAGCCGGTGGATCTTTCCGTCGATTCCTGGCAAAGCGAAGTCCGGGGCCGGAGATCCGACCGCGAGCGTCGGATGCTCGTCGGCTACCAAGGAACCCGCAACCGCGATCAGAAGACAAAGCAGCCGAATCATCGCAAGTACCTCTTCCGAGATGATACGAAAACGGCGTGCAGAAACCGGGCGGCAGCTCAGGGGACTGCCTCACTCGAAAAAACACGAGGCTATCAAAGAGGCCGGTACGAACCCGCGGCCGACCGCTCAACCATCGTCACGTACCGCCTAAGGCCCGCAACCTGCAAGTCGCTCTGGAAATTCAGAATCTGACCGCCCGTCGAGAGATAATCAACCTGAACGATGTCATCTTCTTCACATCCTCGCGACTGGTATAGGAGGTTGCGCGTACGCATCGGCAGGGTCGGGATTATCTTCGCAATCGCGCTGCTGGTGTATGTACTTTCCTCGCTAATTCCGGGCGGTACCCTGGGGCAGATATTCTCACTCCTGGTACTGATCCCTATGGGGATTATTCTGCTGTTCCGGCTGATTCGTTTGGTTGCTCGGCGCTCGTTGTGGAGCTTGCGAAACCGCCTCCTATTCGTTTATGTGCTGCTCGGCGTTTTGCCGATTCTTCTTATTCTGATTTTAGTGGGGGCAAGCGCCTATGCGTTGACAAGCGAATTGGCAATTTACCTGGCGAGTTCCGCTCTGGACCGCCGTTTGGATCAGATTAAGTTCGCCGCCGAAACGATACACAACGCACGACCGGATGAGCGCCGGATCGAAGCCCCGAGAATGGTGGGCTATTTAACGCAGGAGTTTCCGGGACTCGCCTTGTACGTCAGAGATTCCCGGGGCCCGCTGCGGGTTCCCGCGACCGCTCCGGAGATGAGCCTGCCCTCTGGCTGGAAGAATGCCAATGGACTGGTGGCGCGTAGCGGCACGTTTTATGGCTGGTGCCACCTAGTCGACGACGATGAAGAAATCACGTTACTGGCTCCGCTTTCGCGCGATTTGATCTCGAACCTGGTCCCCAATCTTGGCGAGATCTCTCTATTTGAAACCACGGGTTCCGCACAGACTGACGAGGACACGGAATCCGCTGATGGGAAGAAGGGTGGGCCGGCGAAGAAAGCAATCGAGGCGGGCCCCCTGCGGATTGAGACTGACTCAGCGGAAACGAAAAATCCATCGCGCATTACGATTTCAAATGCTAGCGCCCCGTCGAAGACGCCCGTGGAGCATGTTTCGAGGCGGTTGCCTCCCGCCATGAATCGCTGGGACGTGCCCGTGAGTTGGGCCTCGACGCGGTCGCATTACCATTGGGAAAACCCGGGGCGAGTGCATGAAGCGGCCCTGATTGTTCAGACCCGCGCATCAGCGGTATATGCCAGCATCTTCGCGGGAACCGACATCCTGCGCGGTGTCTTGCTCTACGTGCTGGTGGGTTCAGCCATTCTGTTTCTCATGGTTGAGGTAGTGGCGGGTTTCATTGGCTTCGCTTTGGCGACGCGCGTCACCGGCGCCGTGAACTCACTTTACGAAGGTACGCGCCGCGTCATCTATGGCGACTTTAGTCATCGGATTCCCGTACGCGGAAAAGACCAGGTGGGCGAACTGACGACCTCGTTCAACCAGATGACCGACAACCTGGAGCGCCTCCTGGTCGTCGAGAAGGAAAAGGAACGGCTTCAGACCGAGCTCGAAATCGCTCGCGAGGTACAGAATCAGCTGTATCCAAAGTCGCTGCCGCCAACCAGCGGCCTGCAATTAACGGTGCAGTGCGACCCGGCGCGTATGGTCTCTGGCGACTACTTCGATTATCAGCTGCTAAAGCCAGGGCAATTGGCGTTTGCTATTGGGGATGTTGCCGGCAAAGGAATCTCAGCAGCGCTGCTGATGGCCAATCTACAGGCCTCGCTTAGATCGGAGATTAGCTACCACATTGAAGGTGGGGAGGGCGGTGTACCACTCGATGCGTCGCAGCTTGTCTCTCACCTTAATAAGCAACTCTACGCGAACACGTCGCCGGAAAAGTACGCCACCTTCTTCTTCGGGCTGTATGACAACGCCAGCGAAACCCTCACCTACACGAACGCCGGCCACTTGCCGCCCATGTTGTTCCGAGGCAGCAACGTCATTCCGCTCGAAACCAACGGCACTGTGGTCGGCTTGTTCCCATTCTCGAAGTACGACAAGACTAGATTGAAGCTGGAAGCCGGGGACCTGCTGGTTTGCTACACAGACGGGATTACGGAGCCCGAAAACGCTTATGGCGAGATGTTTGGCGAGGAACGCATGGTCGAACTGGTCAAGAAGCACCAGCGCCAGGATCCGCTCTTCATCATCCACGCAGTGATGGAAGCTGTGAAGAGTTGGACTGGCACGCCTGAGTTGCAGGACGACATGACGCTGCTGATCGCGCGGCATGGAGAGGGGCTCAAGGTCAACGGCAAGCCCAACGCGGCACCGAAGGCTGGCGCGCCTCCGCTTCCTGGAGTGAATCCATGAAGGTACTCAACGCAACCGAAATGCGCGAAGTGGATCGTCGTACGATCGACAGCGGCATCCCGGGCCTCATTCTCATGGAGAACGCCGGCAGCCGGGTGGTCGACGTTCTGGCGGCTCAATTCGCCCTGGGCGAGCAGTGCGTCGTGGTGGTTTGCGGCAAGGGCAACAACGGAGGCGATGGGTTTGTCGTCGCACGCCAGTTGTTCTCACGCTGCTTATGTCGGGACGTTCTGGCGGTCCATCTCTTTGAACCTGCGGACTTGACGGGCGACGCGCTCACCAACTTCCACATGCTGATCGCCTCGGGCTGTCCAGTCCAGCTTGGGTTTCCCGCGCGGGCATTCACGGCCACCCTGGTGATCGACGCTGTGCTGGGCACTGGTTTGAAAGGACCAGCCAGCGGCCCGGCACTGGATGCCATACGCGCGATTAATACCAGCTTCCCGTTCGCCGGAAAAGTCGCGGTCGATATTCCTTCGGGATTGCCGTCGGACGAGACCGTTCAGACCGGCGAGTACGTAAAAGTGGATCACACGGTGACGTTCACGGCGCCAAAGTTGAGCCAGTGCTTGTCGCCGAGTTATGAATGGATGGGCAAGCTCCATGTCGTTCCCATCGGAAGTCCCGACGCTCTTTGCGAATCCAATCCGGAGCTCACCACCCGGCTCACAACGCCCGGCGAT
Organism: uncultured Acidobacteriaceae bacterium; assembly: GCA_963740005.1. Taxonomy (GTDB): domain Bacteria; phylum Acidobacteriota; class Terriglobia; order Bryobacterales; family Bryobacteraceae; genus CAJCIT01. The sequence continues at coordinate 36,530 of CAVUCO010000024.1, forward strand.
ATTGCCCCTCTCTTCTCTCCGCGGCCGAAGGATTCGAACAAAGGCAAATATGGCCACGTTCTGGTGATTGCCGGGTCCAGCACCAAGCCAGGCGCGGCGGCGATGGCGGGAATATCGGCCTACCGGGCGGGCGCTGGCCTGGTAACCGTGGCATCGGCGTCGGGAGCAATTTCAGCAATCAACTCCTTTGCCCCGGAACTGATGACCGAACCCCTCACTGAAACGAAGTCCGGCCACATCAGCCTTGAGTCACTGGGCCGTATTCACGAGCTGCTCGAGAAGAAGACCGTCGTCGCGCTTGGCCCGGGCTTAGGCACCGAAACGGAGACAGCGCACTTGGTTCACCAGCTGTACGCGGAAACCACGATTCCCATGGTTGTGGATGCCGATGCTCTCAATGCGCTTGCCGGAAAGACGCCGCCTGTGGAGCATTCCCGCGTCCTGACTCCTCATCCTGGCGAGATGAGCCGCTTGGCGGGCATGACCGTCGAGCAAGTACAGCAGAAAAGGATGCGGGTGGCTGATGCCTTCAGTGCGGTTAGCAAAGCGGCTGTGGTCCTAAAGGGGGATCGAACGCTGCTGGCCTTCCCTGCCTCGACGCAGGCCGCGCGTGCCCGCCTGTGGATCAATCCAACCGGTTCGCCGTCAATGGCCACGGGCGGCACAGGGGATATCTTGACGGGGATGATCTCCGGCCTCGTTGCACAGCATCCGGACGAACAGGAACTGGCTACCGTGGCCGCCGTCTGGCTGCACGGGCGTTGCGGCGAACTTGGCGCGCGTGATTTGGGCGAACAGGCTATGCTCGCGACTGATCTGCTGCTTTTCTTGCCCGAGGCCATGCGTGAGCTCCGATCCGCTCTTTGAAAACGCCGGCCCGGCTGGCGTCAGCTATACATTCGAAACGCACTCCGACGAGGAAACGCGCGAGGTCGGACGCCGGCTAGCCGCGCTGCTCCCACATCACGCGGTGGTGGTGTTGACGGGAGATCTGGGCGCCGGCAAGACCACCCTGTCGCAAGGCATCGTCGAAGGCCGCAAAGCGGCTGGAGCGCAAGACGTCTCCAGCCCAACCTTCACCTTGATTCACGAATATGGTGAGCCGGTGAGCGTGTATCATATCGATCTCTACCGCTTGGCCACGGTCGAAGAGGCGCGCCGCCTGGGGTTAGAGGATATTTTCGATCAGGATGCGCTCGTGTTGATCGAATGGGGTGATCGGTTCCCCGAGTTGTTGCCCCTGGATACAGTCTCGATCCACCTGAGCAGTGACGATGGTGACACGCGCAGGATCGATGTCAAGAGATACACCGGCTCCCGATAAGAGCGACCCCCTGCAAGAAACGCACGAGTTAAACACGGATCGGGCGACGATCATCCGATAAATCACCCGGAACTTTGTAGCTCGTTTGACCCTGTTATCCTATTCTTCATTCGGCCCTCGTCCGGCCTGGTGGTCAAAGGCAGCGCTTGCCTTTAAGAGTTGAAAACTTTCAGGAGGTCTGAAACATGTTCGTACGTATTTCGAGGATTGTAGCGGTCCTCATCGGCCTGCAGTTCGCCGTCTTTGCCCAGTCGTTTCGCGGAGGCATATCCGGGACTGTAGTCGACCAAAGCGGTGCAACCATCGCCGGAGCCGATGTAAAGCTCATAGGAACTGAAACCGGACTCACGCGTTCGGTGACGTCGACCTCAGCCGGTGAGTTCGTTTTTCAGGATCTCCCGCTCGGCAAGTATGACATTACGGTCACCGCGCCGGGATTCGAAACGGTTCACGTGTCCAGCATCATGGTCGAAGCGGGCAAGATTGCCACCGTCGGATTGAAGCTGGAAGTGGCAAACAAGCGACGACGGTCGAGGTGGAGGCCTCTGCCGTGGCGATTGAAACGGCTTCGTCCGCCAAACCAGCCTGATCGACACAAAGCAGATCCTGGACATTCCCTTGAATGGCCGCGATTTCACGCAGTTGCTGAAGTTCAATCCCGGCGCCAACGCCAACGGCTCCCTCAATGGATCCCGGTTCAACGGCATTGACTGGAAGATCGACGGCGCCGACAACAACGACCTGTGGCACAACGTCAATTCCGTCAATCAAGGCGGCGTGTCGGGCATTGCCGGCGTGGTGCTTCCGATTGACGCGATCGACGAATTCTCTCTGCAGAGCAGCAGCAGCGCGGAAGAGGGCCGCAACTCGGGCGGCGTGCTGAATGTGGTGATCAAGTCGGGAACCAACAACTTCCACGGCTCCGCGTACTACTTCAACCGGAACGAAGTCCTTGCCGCCGAGTGACTGGTTCACGCCCCCCGGTTCGCCCGACGTCGGAACTGCGCAACAACCAGGAGGGCGTCTCGCTGGGCGGCCCGATCGTGAAGAACCACACCTTCTTCTTCATGAACTATGAGCAGCAGAATTATAGGCAGGCTCTGACTGCCCCGGGCACCACTCCTTCCGCCGCTTGGGTTTCGGCAAGCCGCGGCAGTGATGGCGAGAGATGGCGTGCCGGTGAACCCGCTCATGCATGAACGCTGATCAACTACCTTTGGCCCGCCAACAGCCTCACCGGGCCTGCCACGCGTGCACAACTACGCGGGTGCCGGCATCAACCTTTCGAACAGTTACAACGGCGTCGTCAAGATGGATCAACATTTCAACGAGAAGAACAACATCGCCATCCGCTGGTTCGGCGGCACCGGCAATCAGACGGAATACGTCGGCTCGGCAATGCCCTATTACTTCCAGGCCGCCCCAGCCGCATGCAGAACTTCTCCCTGGTTTACAACGCGGTGATCACGCCGCGCTTCGTCGCGCAGACGCTGGTCGGCGTGAATTATTTCAAGCAAGTATTCGGCGACGCCAACCACGGCTTCGACATGGCCGTCCATCGGGTTTGAACACCGGCGTAACGGATCCCACGGATTATGGCTCCCGAACATGAACATCTCCGGATTCGATTCAACCGGCTTGACGCCGCCGCTCGGACGCATCGACACCACCGGCCACATCGATCAGACCTTCACCTACACGGTAGGCTCCCACCAGATCCGTTTCGGAGGTGGGTACCGCTATTCGCGCCTGGATGTCTTTTACGATTCGGATGCGCCCGGCACGTTCACCTTCGATGGCACGCAAGGACCGTTTGCCGCTACCAATCCGAACGACACTTGGGGGTTTGGCAACAATCCCCTCGCCGGATCGCTCAATGCACTCGCGGATTTCCTTGCCGGCCGCGTCGCTCACCGGCAACGCCAGAATCGCCTACGGCAACCAGCAGCGCATTTACAACTTGAATGGCTTTTCCGATTTTCGCCCAGGACACCTGGAAAATCACTCCGAAGCTGACGCTGAACTATGGCTTGAACTGGAACTATCAGAGCCCGATCTGGGAATCCGAAGAATGCGATCTCGACCTTTATCCCCAGCCGACGGCGGCATCACCTATGTCGGACACGCATGGCCTGAGACCCTGTGGCCGCGCGATCTGCACGATTTCGCTCCGCGCTTCGGATTTGCTTACCAACCCAAGCCGGCGGCAAGCTGGTGATTCGCGGCGGATGGGGCATGTTCTACCAGGTCCCCAACGTCGCCTACTTCGGCAATAGCGGCGCATCCAATGGCGCGGCGACGGGAATCAACTGGCCAACATCGGCGGGATCCGTGCCGGTCTATACGCTGTCGAATCAAACGCCCCTCACTATTCAAAGCGGGCGTTCCCATTTTTGGAGGAAGCTTCCCGCCGCCGGCCCTTACGGCGGTTTCTCGGTGAGCCAGCACTTCGACAACGGCCTACAGCATGAATACAAACTTCAACGTCCAGTATCAAGTTGCAAAGGATGCTGGTGTTCGAGGTGGGCTATTCGGGCAGCTTGAGCCGCCACTTGCCCGACATGCTGGATATCAATCAGATTCCGCATCGGGTCGCCGGAAGTGAACACCTCGCGACCCTACTTCAGCCGAGTTTCCCACCTCGCTGCCATCAATGAAGTGCAGTCCGTGGCCAACGGGAATTACAACGGCCTGCATTGCTTCGCTGACGGACCGACAACTTCCATGGCTTCACTACAAAGCTGAGCTACACGTTGGGTCACTCCATGGACGACCTGTCCTACGCCCGCGGCATCATTCCGCAAAACAGCTATTGCCTACGATGCGACTACGGCAACTCGGACTTCGATATTCGCAACTCGTTCTTCATGTATCTTGGCTTATACGCTGCCGCAGCCTTCGAAGTGCAAGCCGCTATTGGGCGGCTGGCAGTTCAATGCTCTGTTTTCTTTCTTCACGCGGCACGCCATTTACTGTCTACTCCGGCAACGGATTCCAGCGGCACCGGCGAGTACAACGACCGGGCCGAAGTGGTCGGCAATCCATTCCAGAATGTTCCCGCCTCAATCGCAGCCACCGGCACGTGTTATTGGTTCAATCCGGCTGCGTTCGCCGATTCCGACTCATGGCACCTACTCCAACCAGGGACGGAACGAGTTTTACGGCCCCGCCACTCACCAGATGGACTTCTCTGTCTTCAAGAACTTCAGATCAAGGAGCGCCTAGCTCTTCAATTGCGGGCTGAGATGTTCAATCTGTTCAACACGGTCAATCTGTCAGGACCTAATACTACTGCAACCAGCAGCGGTTTAGGACAAATCACGTCAACCCAGGACGTCGGCAACGGCGCTCCAGGAATTGGCGTCGGCGCACCATTCAATGTGCAACTCGGAGCGAAGATAACGTTCTAAGTTGACGATAACGTTTTAGAACAATTGGGAGCGGGCGCGAGTCCGCTCCCTTTTTATTTGTTGAGCATCATTCTTGGCGCCGATCAGGCGACTGGACCGAATGGCTGCGAGTTGACTACTTGCAGCGCCGCTAGACGCCCTCGCCGCGTCCCAGGTACAGCTCGCTGATCGTTGCGCGGTGATTCTCGAGCACCCGGGCGCGCCGGACCTTCATGGTCGGGGTCAATTCGCCATGCTCGATACTGAAATCGCGGTCCAGCACACGGTATCGACGGATGCGCTCAAAATCGGCCAGTTGTTTATTCACGCGGGCCACCACGCCCTGTACCGCGGTCTCAACGGCCGGGGCCTGGATCTGTTCCGCGGCTGGCTTGTCAGTAAGTCCGTCCATCCCCTTCAGGGTCCGGACCTGGTTCAGGTTGAGAGTCAAGAGCGCGGTCACGTAGGGCTGCTTATCGCCAACGAGCAAGATCTGGTTGACGATCGGTTCCATCTTGAACAGATTCTCAATGCGAGCCGGATAGATCTTCTTGCCGTTTGACGAAACGATCAGTTCCTTCTTGCGGCCCGTGATGTAGTAATACCCTTCCGGATCCACCTCGGCAATGTCGCCGGTGGCAAACCAGCCGTCCGGCGTGAAAACGGATCGCGTGGCGGCTTCATCCTTGTAGTAGCCCATGAAGATGCACGGCGTGCGAACCAGCAACTCGCCGTCCTCGGCAATCCGCGCCTCGACGCCGGGAAGCAGAGTCCCGATGCTACCGGGCTTGGGCCGATTCAGCGGATTGAGCGCCAGCACACCCGCTTCGGTGAGCCCGAAGCCTTCCACCAAGGGCATACCGATGGCGGCGAAGAATTCGCCCAGATCTTTGCCAAGCGGCGCGGCTCCGCAGGCGGCAATCCGAAGCCTCCCGCCCAAGCGGGCTTTGACCTTGGAAAAGACTATGCGGTCTGCCAACTTCAATGCGGTCTGCATCCATCCGGCCAAGGGCTTGCCCGCGAGCTTGAGCCGGTGGGCTTCCATGCCAAGCCCCAAGGCTCCATAAAACAGTTTCTTTGCGATCGCCGACCGCTTTCCCGCCTCATTGCAGATAGTGGCGTACATCCGCTCCCAGACCCGGGGCGGCGCCAGAAAAAATGTGGGGCGTATGCTTCGCAGCTCACCCGGCAGCTTCGTAAGGCTCTCTGAAAACCAGACCGGCGTGCCCATAAGCATCGGCACGAACTCCAGTACGATTCGCTGAGCGATATGCGCGGATGGGAGAAATACGACAGCGGAATCGTCCGGACCGATCGGCAGAACAACCGGGGCCATGTCGATGTTCGCCAGGATTGCCGCGTGGCTCGTCAGACCCATCTTCGGTTCGCCGGTTGCCCCAGATGTGAGATAAAGGACGGCCGGATCGGATGGCGCCAGTTCTTCGCGCATGGAATCGAAGGTGCGCGGCTCATTTCGCTCCAGCTCACGGCCTTTCTCCCGAAGGGCATCGAGCGCGATCGCACCCTCAGCCGCGCCATCAATAAGAACAACGTGCGGTGGAAGTTCACCCTCCAGTGCCCCTGAGATGGATGCGAGGGACTTCGCATCTTCTACAAAAAAGAAGTTGGGTTGGGCAGCCCGGACGTTCTTGGCTAGCTCAGGCATCGGGTTGCTTGTGTAAAGCGCGGCCGCGACTCCGCCGGCGCCCATGATTCCAAGGTCCACCAGGTAGAACTCGGCCCGGGTCTCGGAGAGGATGCAGGCGAGATCGCCTTTCTTCAGTCCCAGAGCACGCAGTCCAAGTGCGATTTCGCGCGAAGAAAGTAGCCATTCGTTCCAGCTAAAGCTTCGGTAGCCGGATTGTTTGCCGCCAAGAGGCTGATGGAGGGCAGCTTGGTCGCCATACTGACGGGCGGATTCCTCAAGCACGGAGAACACGGTACGGGGCGGCATTCGCTTTCGAATTGTACCAACCGATTCTTGGGCGGAGGTACCCAAAAACCTCGAGAAAAGCCGCACTACTTCGGCATGCCGTCATAATCAAGGCATGGCATTTGAACGAGAACGGGCATTGGCCGAAGAGCTCGCACAGGAAGCGGGCCAGCTTGCCCTGGATTACCAAAGGCGAGGTATCACTGCGGAAGAAAAAGAGGACGAATCGCCGGTGACAGCCGCCGACCGCGCTTGCGAGCGCATGATCGTCGAGCGGCTCACGAAGGAGTGTCCGGAGGACGGCATTCTGGGTGAGGAGGGCGCCAGCCGGGCCAGTTCGAACGGTCGAAAGTGGATAATCGATCCCATCGACGGCACGCGCGACTTTGTCCGAGGCATTCCGCTCTGGGCGGTACTGATCGGCTTCGAGAACGAAGGCAAAATCACCGCCGGAGCCGCCTTCAGCCCGGGCCAACGGTTGCTCTTGTCCGCCGCGCGTGGGAGTGGTTCAACCGCCAACGGAAAACGCATCCACGTCTCTGCCAAGAGTTCGCCCGGCGAAGCGGTAGTCTCATTCAACGGCTTCAACAAGGATGGCGTAAATCGCTTCTCTCACAATCTGCTGGGTTGGGTATCGCGCTTTTGGGCGGTGCGCAGCATGGGCGGCTCGATTGATGCGATGCTTGTCGCTCAGGGGCAGGCCGACGTCTGGATTGAGCCGAGTGCAAAACCGTGGGATTTCGCTCCGCTGAAAATCATCATCGAAGAAGCCGGCGGCAAATTTCGTAGCCTGGACGGCGAAGACACCATCTACGCCGGCAGCGGATATGGTTGCACGCCTGCCATGGAAGCATACGTCCAGGAATTGATTCGAGGGTAAGCCCGATTCGACTCGTCGGACAGTCCAACGTGGGATCCGGCGCGCCTGAGCTTTGGCCAGTGTTCTAGCTCAAGGAAACCAGTCGGCGGCCGTTAGGACGCTCCCGGCAGTGCCTTATGCTTGCCGGGCAGACTTACGTTGAGAGAAATCCGGCCCGATAGCAACTTCTTAACAAGACTGCCTCCTGCCGGGACTGCCTTTGGCAGTCTCGCGGAGAAACTGTGATGCCCGAAGCCGCAACCACTGCCATCGCGTACGGAGACCACCAACTCATTCATGCCTTTATCCGGGATGGCCAGGCCGTCGTCGACATCTCAGGCGGTGGGGCTCACTGGGCCGATCAGGTCTTGGCCCAAAAACAGCGGATGCGTGTTTTGCTGTATGCGACACCCTCTGCTGAGCAGCAGGCACTCGATTCGTTATCTTCTAGCGAGGGAACACGGCTCAACCGCTGCTGCGAAGACAGTTCTGGCCGGAACCTGGATGTTGACATGGCCGCCGAGGGGATCCGCCATATCCATTTCCTGCACGTTTCCGATCGGGGTGCGGTGCGGGCTGTACTGCTTGGTGCCGCGCGCCTGCTGAGGCACTCTCGCATCGACTTTCTGCAGTTTCCTCTCGACACCTTCGACTTCCTGACCAACCAGACGTTGGTTGAATCGCTCATCAACCGCAAGTACGTGCTGCTGGAATATCGCGTCATCGAGGAAATGGAAGCGATTATGTCGCCCTATGCGCTCTTCGATCCGCAACGGCAGAGAGCAACGGTTACTCTCCTGGCCGTACATGAGAGACTCCTGAAGTTGTTCGGCCTGGTGCCCGCCCACGTTGCTCCCGGCCCGCTGATCCCCGAAATCTGCGCGACACACCGGATTTCGCCGCGCGGCATCATTCACGTGGGCGCTCATGAGGGTGCGGAACTTCCCTGGTACCAGTCGTGCGGCTTTCAGAAGATTCTTTTCATCGAGGCCAACCCAGCAGTCTTTGAGAAGCTCCGAAACAATGCCGGCGACGCGGTGGGCGTCACAGTTGTAAACCGCGCAGTCACGGATAAGGCCGGGCCCATCCGCTTACACGTAACAAACTTTGACCAAAGCAGCTCGATCCTGCCGCTGGAGACGCATCTGCAGCACTACCCAGGCATAGAAGAGGTTCAAAGCGTGACAGTCGAAGGCACAACGCTGGACGCACTCCTGGAAGAAAACGGGCTCGATCCGGCGGAATTCAACTTCCTCACGATGGACATTCAAGGCGCGGAGTTGCTGGCCCTGCGGGGAGCGCCCGGCGCGCTAGCCCATATCCAGGCGATTATCACCGAAGTCAATTTCGAAGAGCTTTATCGGGGATGCGCTCAGATTGACGATATCGACCTTCACCTCGAAAGTCATCGGTTTGAGCGTGTGAACACCTATTCAATCCATCGCGCTTGGGGCGATGCGGTCTATGTGAAGCCGCGTGGTTGACCCAGGGCCGGGGCGGCGCCTGCTCCCTCGGCTTGGTCTAAAGAGGGACTTGGTAGGGGTCGGGTGATGGAACTGCGCCGATCATAAAGATCTGCACGCCGTTCTCCGATAGACCTATCGAAAGCGCACCAGCGCCCGCGAAATCAGCATGCGCCGTTATCCATTCGCACAAACACGTCATGGGCTGAAAATCGTGAAGGGGGAGGCAGACCGGTTTTTCGTTCGCGTGGCCGAACAACGCTTTTGTGAAGCGAAAGCTCTGCAACAAGAGGGCCAGCCCGAGGAAGCGGAGGCCATTTACCGCGAGTTGATCGCCGCCTTCCACCGTCGGCAACTAAACCCGTCCAATCTGTATGCATCTTTGGGCTTCCTTCAGTTGAATCGCCAGCATATGGCCGAATGCGAGGAAACGCTTAAGCTGAGCCTGAAGCACAATCCGGACCAGTTGGAAGCGCATATTAACCTCGCCGCACTTTATCTCATGACCGATCGTTGGCCAGAGTGTGACGCTTCCTGCCAGCGGGCACTTCACCTCAAACCGTCGGAGGTAAAAGCTCTGTGCACATTGGGCACGCTGCGCCAGAACCAGCGGCGGTACGGTGAGTCGGTGCAGTCTTATCTGCTGGCCTTGACCGGAGAACCCAACAATCTGGAAGCAATCAAAGGCTTGGCCGGCGCTTACATTTCACTGGGCGAGCCCGATCTAAGCATTGCGCTATACCGGCGGCTCATTGAAGCCGATCCTGACTCATGGCCGGCCCGGACGCACCTGTTGTTTGGCATGCAATACGATCCAGCAATTCCGAACGAACAGGTTCTCGCCGAGCATAAGGCGTATGGCGAGATTGTCCGGCGGATTGTTGGGCCTCCCCGGTCCGACTTTCCCAACGTGCGCTCGCCCGATCGGCCGCTTCGCGTCGGATACCTCTCCAGCGACTTCACACAGCACGTCGTGATGTGCTTCGTGGAAAACGCGATTGCCGCTCATGACAGGAGCCGTGTCAACGTCTGTTGCATCTCCAACACCAAGACTCGCGACGCAGTGACTGAGCGGATCAAGCAGAACGCCGACACTTGGGTTGATATCCATGGTCTAAATGACGATCAGGCTCTTGAGCTGATCAGAGAACACGAACTTGATATCCTCGTCGACCTGGTCGGGCACACCAGTTCCAATCGCCTGCTCTTGCTGGGACGGCGCCTCGCGCCGGTGCAAGCACTGTGGTGCGGGTATTCCAACACGACAGGCCTGGACGTAGTCGATTACATTATTGCCGACAACATCATCGCGCCGCCCGGCGAGACGCATTTCTTCACAGAACAGCCCGTCCGCCTGCCGAATTCGTTCCTTTGCTTTGCCCCCCCTCCGGATTCTCCCGAGATCGGACCGCTTCCGTTTGAGAGAAACCATCACATCACATTTGGTTGCCTAAACAACCCTTCAAAGATTAACCAGCACGTGGTGAATTGGTGGGGCCGGCTCTTGAGCGAAGTGCCCAATTCTCAGTTTCTGCTGCGGTACATGCTTTACGACGATCCGCTGGTTGCGGCGCGGGTCGACAAAATGTTTCGCAACGCCGGCGTTCCCGAGGACCGTTACCAAATCTTCGGCGGAGGCATCGGAACGAACTTCCGCAACACATATAACAGCCTCGACATCGCGCTGGATACGTTCCCTTACAACGGAACGACAACTACGTGCGAGGCTCTCTGGATGGGTGTTCCGGTAGTGACGTTGTATGGCGATCGGTTTGCCGCCCGAGTTGGCGCTTCCCTTCTCACTTACAGCGGCCTGGGCGGCATGATCGCCTCCAACCCGGATGAGTATGTGAAGCAGGCGGCGGCGCTGGCCTGCCAACCGGAACTGCTGGCCCGTTTCCGTCGCGAGTTCCGCAGCCACCTGATGAGTACGCCCGTGTTTGACTATCCTTTATTCACCAGAGGACTTGAAAACGCCTTTTACGAGATGTTCGCCCGTTGGTGCGCTACGACTTCCGGGGTGCACGACACCGCAGCCCAGTATCAGCCGCTGGAGGCGGCCCTCTCAAATTGATCGACGCCGCTCAACTCGCCGGCACATGTCTTGCCCGGCTATGCCGCCGTATGAAACTCCAGGGCGCTCACACCAAAGTGGCAAATTTTTGTCACGCCGCGGTATTCAGTTTTGTTTGTTGAATATTGGGGGCGGCAAGAAATTGTCACTGACAAAAAACATTCAAGCTTTCGATCAGACACCGATATGGAAAGTGACAGCAGAAGTTCAGGAAACAACCCTGGCCGGCAGCGATGTCGGGCGCTGCTGGAAATATAAGTCGAACAACCAAGGAGAAACCAAGTGATTTCCATTCAAACCAACGTCGCTTCACTGTACGGCCAGCAAAACTTCGAATTGAATTCCGCTGCCGAAACGAAAACCATTCAACAGCTGACATCGGGTTTCCGGATTAACAGCTCGGCCGACGATGCCGCAGGGTTGGCGATCGCCAATTCGCTGCGCTCGGAAGGGGTTGAGCTACAGCAGGGCGTTTCGAACGCCACCAACGGTGTGAGCCAGTTGCAGATCATCGACGGCGGTCTCAATAATATTTCTCAAATTCTCGATCGGTTAAAGACCCTGGCAACACAGGCTGCTTCGAGCACATTCACGGGCGATTTCAACACTTTGAACAACGAGTTTCAAAGTGATCTCTCGGAAATCAACCGGCAGGCCTCAAATATCGGCTTGAGCACGGGCGGTCAGTTTAACGCGGCCTTGAACGTATACGTTGGTGGCGGCCTCGGCAACAACAATGGCGCCCAGATCGGCACCTCGGTCGAATCGATCAACCTGGGCAACGTCACGGCGACCCAGGTGGCCATTACGCAGGCCGGCACCATGTCGGTTTCCAATACCAGCAACACGAATACGGCCAGTGCTTCCTTCGGTACTCAGTCGGCCGTAACAGCCACATACTACAACTCAGTGGACGCCTACAGTCTGGGCCTCGCCACCGGTACTGCGGCTACCGCCGCGACAAACCTTAGCATCACGAACGTATCAAACGCGCAAGCAGCCATCACAGCAATTGCCGCAGCCGTCATCTCCCTCGGCAAGGTTCAAGGTGTTGTGGGCGCCGGCGTGAACCAATTGAACTTCGCTATCGGACTCGCGCAGTCGCAGATTACTAACTATGCGGCTGACGAGGGTCAAATTCGCGATGCGGACATCGCCACGGACGCCTCTCAACTCACCAAAGAGCAGGTCTTGAGTCAGTCCTCAATGGCCGCTCTGGCGCAAGCGAACTCGATGCCGCAAGCTGTACTCAAACTCCTCCAGTAATTCTGATCCGATCTGGTCCATAACCCCTTGCTGGACGGCGCCTCCGGGCGTCGTCCAGCGATTTTTTTGGCCGACGGCCCCCGAGGCACCGCTAGCGCCACCGTAAAGTCTCAGCAATAATCACCGATAAGTATTAAGACGGAGCCTTATGTCGAGCCTCGTTACACCAGTTACTTTCACCGGACAGAGCAAGTATTCGTCCGACTTCCAGAACATCATTGACCGTGCCGTCCAGTTGAAGTCCCTACAACTGAATCAATTGCAAACCCAGCAGACCGATGATCAGAACCAGCTCGCCGCCGTCCAGTCGCTGGATCAATCCGTTACGAACCTGCAGAGTGCGATCAGTGCATTGACCACTGCCATCGGATCGGGTTCCTACACCGGGTCCGTCGCGAATTCCAGCATCGCTTCGGTTGCGGTGGCCAGCAATGCGGCAAGCGGGGTCTATTCGCTGGAAGTGGATAGCCTTGGCTCAGCCACTCAAACCGTCAGCGCCAGTGGTCTCACAACCGTTACCGACCCAACCTCGCAAGACATCAGCTCGGGCTCGTCTTTTCAGTTAACCGTCGGCTCGACGTCCACGACCATCACACCCGCTGGCAACACGCTTCAGGACCTGGTCAACTCTATCAATCAGAACTCGTCGCTGGGTGTCAGTGCTTCCATCGTCAATGTAGGCTCATCTGGTTCGCCGGACTACCGGCTGGCTGTCCAATCAACGTCGTTGGGGAATCTGTCCATTCAATTGACCGACGGCTCCAAGTCGTTACTGAATACCATCTCCACCGGTACGCCTGCCACCTACAAGGTTGATAACCTCCCGAATACCATATCGAGTTCGTCGTCCACAATCACGCTGGCCCCCGGCGTCACGGTTAATCTCCTGGGTACCGGCACGCCTGGAGTTCCAACCACGGTGACCGTCGAACAGACCTCGACGGCTGCTCAAGGCGCACTCCAACAGTTTGCTACGGCCTACAACGCCGTAGTTACTCAACTCGACGCGCAGCACGGGACGACTGCTGGTCCGCTGGCCGGCAGCAGTATCCTTGAAGCGGCGCAGTCGGTCCTCCAGACCATTAATTCATACAGCGTCAATGGCGGCGGCGTACAAAACCTCAGCGATATGGGACTCGATCTTGACACTTCGGGAAACCTGACTTTCAACGCAAGCGAGTTTGCCGCAGGCGGCGGCGCCAACGTCAACGCGCTCAGTCAATTCCTCGGAAACGCCACCTCGGGTTTCCTCGGCGATATCACCTCTGCCGTGAGTGCACTGGGGGATCCAACCAGTGGAATCCTCCAATCCCAGGAAACCACTCTGAACACCGACGTCACAAACCTCGGGAGCCAAATCACTGACCAGGTCAATTCCATCAATCTGTATCAGCAGAACCTGGCAACGCAGCTTTCACAAAGCGATGCCGCCATCGCAACTCTTTCCAATCAAGTCACATATTTCCAGGACCTGTTCTTCCCCAACGCGAACGGAAGCTCGAGCTGATAACCAAGAGGAGGATTCAGAATGTACCATGATCAGGCGGGCGTGCCGCCGAGAGCCAACGCATCAGCGAATCCAAACGCCTTCCTCGCACTCGACAGCATTCACACCCGGCTTCGCCATGCCGTCGAAGACCGCAACTATACCCGCGTTCAGGATCTCGTCGCTCAGCAACGGGAGGTGTTCGAACAAGCCGGAGCAGATCACACCGAAGCCCTCCGGCACGCTCGAGTCGCCCGGGAACTGGCAATCTGGGCGCTGACGATGGTGCGTTTGCAACGCGCCCACGACCACCGCGCTCTGTTGGAACTGGTCGCGTTTAAGAAGGCATGCCAGTCGTACCAGCCGAAACCTGTGCGCGCTTTCGATTGCCTCATGGAGGGCTAAGCACGGTGTCCGTTGTCGACTCCGAACCGCCAGCGGCCGCGCCGGTTATGAGCCGCGCTCCCCGGCTGAACGTAAGGTACTGAAACCCCCACTGCAGGAATACTTTGACCCGGCTCTGGAACTCGACGATGTACATCAGGTGGATAAACAGCCAGATTAGCCACGCGAGCACGCCGGAAACGTGCAGGCCAAACACGTTCGCCACCGCGGCGGCTCGCCCTATCACGGCCATATCGCCCTTGTTGAAGTAAGCAAATGGCTTTATCGCCGTTTCGCCCTGGATGCGCTTTCTGATCACTTTGGCCGCGTACGCACCGCCCTGCATGGCTACTTGGGCGACACCAGGCAGCTGGTGTCCCTTCTCATCATTGAGGCTTGCCAGGTCTCCAACGACGAAAATCTCCGGATGGCCCGGGAGCGTGAGATCCGGATTCACTTTGAGGCGCCCCGACTTGTCCAATGCCGCTCCTGTCCGTTCCGCCAGGATCTTCCCCAGGGGCGAAGCCGAGACGCCTGCCGCCCACAGCACGGTCTTGGCGCGAATCCTATCCGTCGCTCCGTTGGTTTGAAACGTCACGCCTTCTGGATCGACGCCAATCACGCGAACCCCGCCGCGAACTCGAACGCCCAGCTTGATGAGCGATTGTTCCGCCTTCCGAGACAGATCTTCCGGATACACCGGCAGCACTCGCGACGATCCGTCCAGGATAAGAATTTGCGCCTCCTCGGGGCGAATGCGCCGAAACTCACTCTTCAGCGTATGCCGTGCAATTTCGGCCATCGCCCCAGCCAGTTCAACACCCGTCGCACCCGCGCCCACGATGACGAACGTGAGCCACGCACGTCGAATTTCCGGATCCTCCTCCCGCTCGGCCGCCTCGAATGCATAAAGAATCTTGTGCCGGATGGCGGTCGCCTCTTCCACTGTCTTCAGGCTGGGCGCAAAACTGCGCCAGTCGTCGTGGCCAAAATAGCTGCTCTGAGATCCGGCCGCGACAATTAGAGAATCGTAGCCCAGGCCCTCGCCTTGATCGAGAAGCACTCGCCGCGCCGCCGGATCAAAGTCGCTGACGGTTCCCAACAGCACGCGCGTGTTCTTCTGACCGCTGAGTACGCTACGTATGGGAGCCGCTATATCGCCAGGCGAGAGGGACCCAGTCGCCACTTGGTACAGCAACGGCTGGAACAGGTGAAAATTCCGGCGATCGACCAGAGTCACATCGACCGGCGCTCGCTTCAGGGCCTGCGCGGCATAGAGACCGCCAAAACCTCCCCCAATAATCACCACGCGGTGGGTGCTCTGCATCGCCATCCCCTCAGTAACTCA
Source organism: uncultured Acidobacteriaceae bacterium (assembly GCA_963740005.1). GTDB lineage: Bacteria > Acidobacteriota > Terriglobia > Bryobacterales > Bryobacteraceae > CAJCIT01. The sequence continues at coordinate 52,056 of CAVUCO010000024.1, forward strand.
ATCTCCCGATTGCGGACCATGGAACAACCCGGCCGCTGCAGGCTAGGAGTTTCTCTTGCCAGTTAGATGAGTTCTGCGCGGCTGAAGCCGCTGAAGAGTTAACGGATGAGAGGGGCGCCAGGCTGGAGGGTTCAGCCGGCAGCAGTTTCTCCCGAGGCTGCGCTAGAAGTTTTACTATATCCGTCTTCGTCCACCATCCTCCATGGAGGACTGGCTTGGCACACGGCAAGGGTTAGCCTGGAATCATGGTCGTGGAGTTTCACGATACCGGCTTATTCTTGCCCCAGATTTCGCTTTGGCTCGATTCCACGGCGGCCTGCGCAGCGACCTGGATCTCACACGGCCACAGCGACCATACCGGGGGCTGTCACGGCTTGGTTATCGGCACTCCCGCCACACTCCGCTTTTATCGCATGCGTCTGACTATCCCGCTGGGCGAGCCCGAACCGCGCGAGTTGCCACTACCCTACGCCGAGTCCTTGGAATGGCACGGAGCGCTCCTTACAGCCTATCCCGCGGGACACATTCTCGGCGCGGCTCAATTGCTCATCGAGTATGAGGGGGAACGACTGGTTTACACGGGTGACATAAAGCTCCGTCCGCCCCTGTGCGGTGAAACCGCTGTACCCATACCGTGCCACAACCTCATCATCGAATCCACATTCGGCCTTCCCATCTACCGGCTGCTGTCCCGCGAGCAGGCAGCGGACCGCATCGTGCAGTTTGCAAGGACCTGCTTAGAGGAGAAGTCCATCCCGGCTTTCATCGGCTATGCCTTGGGTCGTGGGCAGGAGATTGCGCATATCCTGTGCCAAGCGGGCATCCGCACTGCGGTCCACGGCGCTATCGCAAAGTTCATCCCCGTCTACGAAGAGTATGGCTACCGATTCGCCGGCTGGGAGCCCTACGATGCGAGTGCCACGGCGGGCAAGGCACTAGTCGTTGTCCCCAGCCACGGAGCGGCCCTCCAAGCCAGCGGGAAGAATATTCGAATCGCTTACATCTCGGGTTGGGCAGCGCTCGACAATGCCCGGGCACGAACGCGAGCGGAAGAATTGATTCCCTACTCCGACCATGCCGATTTTGACGAGCTTCTGTCTCTTGTCGCGGCCTCCGGAGCGAAGCAGGTGGATGTGGTTCATGGCTACACCGAGCCGCTCAGCCGGATCCTTTCGCAACGCGGCGTCACCGCCCGGCCCCACAGCCATGGCGCGCGCACCAACGTCGAAGACGCCGAGGGCTAACACCATGCTTCCCGGAACGACACCCGAATCCGTCGCGTTAACCGAACAGAACGGCCTCTTCGAACAATCCTCTACCGGCAGGCCGGTCTCGCAGCATTCGATGGACGATCTGGCGGATGCGTGCGAACAGGTCGGCAAGTTCAGCAGCCGCCTGCTAAAGGTGCGCATCCTCGCGGGCTTCCTTCAGGCGCTTAGCGACGAAGACCTCGTGCTGGCCGTTCGCTTCCTCAGTACGGGTCCACTCGCCGAAGCGAACGTCCATCAGACCCTCTTTGAATCGCAGGAAAAACCGCGGCTTTCCGTGGGTTACGCCACTATGCGAGAAGCATTGCTGGAGGTTTGCGGCTGGGATAGCGAGACAGTCCGGCTATGCTACCAGGAGGTTGGCGACTCGGGAGAAACCATCGGTTTATTGATCCGCGGTCACTCTTCGGAGCGGCCACTTTCGCTCGCACAAGCCAACGAACTGTACCAAGGGCTCTTTCGCGCCCGCCTCACGGCCCGCAAAGTGGGTCTGTTGGCTGACGCTTTCCGTAGCTACCGTCCAGTCACGATCAAGTACTTCGTTAAGGTGATAGCGGGCAACCTCCGCATCGGCTTACAGCGGAAGATGGTGGAAGAAGCACTCGCGGCGGCATGCGGTCTGCCGCTCGACACCATACGTGAGGCCAGCAATCGCCTCGGCGATCTCGCCGGGGTGGCGCTCGCCGCCCGAAATAACACACTCCAGGACATCCGGGCGCAGTTGTTTCATCCATTGGAGTTCATGCTCGCCAAGCCACTGGACCACATCGAAGACCTTCCGTCGCCGCCCGATTGGTTCGTCGAAGACAAGTACGATGGGATTCGCTCTCAAATCCATATCGATCGCGGCCATGTCCGCATATACTCGCGCGGCATGGAGGAAATCAGCAACGCCTTCCCCGAACTGATCAAGGCCTTCGCGGCTGCCCCGCTAACGGCCATTCTCGATGGAGAGATTCTCGCCTGGCGCGAGGGCAGAGCGCTGAACTTCAATATCCTGCAGCAGCGCATCGCCAGAAAAACCGTCAAGGCCGCCCTGATGTTAGAGATTCCGGTTCTCTTCGTCGCCTACGACATCCTGCTTCTACAGAATGAACTGACTCTCGCGAATCCGTTTGAGGAGCGGCGCAGTTTGCTTGCTGAAACTGTTGAGCAGATGGCCTCCGTTTCTTCTGAATCGCGCTCTCGCATTCTGCTTTCGCCCCAAACGGCGCTTGCGGATCATGACCAGTTGGAGCGGATGTTCCAGGAAGCCCGCGGGCGCGGGAATGAGGGATTGATCGTCAAGCGGCGCGGCAGCGTCTATGAAGCAGGCAAACGCAGCGGTTCCTGGTTCAAGATTAAACGGCCCTACGGGACGCTCGATGTCGTTATCACCGCTGCTGAACAGGGCCACGGCCGTCGCGCCACCGTCTTCTCCGATTACACCTTCGCGGTTCGCTCGGGCGATGGCTTCGTGAACGTGGGCAAAGCCTATTCCGGCCTGACCGACACCGAGATTAAGCAACTCACTAAGCTGCTTCGCTCGCTGTCCGTCGAACGCTTTGGCCGGATCATGCTGGTGCGCCCGGAAATCGTCCTCGAAGTAGCCTTCGATGGCGTGCAAAAGAGCGCTCGCCACAAGAGCGGCTATGCACTGCGCTTTCCTCGCATCCTGCGGTGGCGCCACGACAAGACACCGCAAGAATGTGATGATCTTGCGCGGGTCCGGGAGTTGTATGAATCCTCGCTCCGCTAGCCGGGCTCCTAGCGGCTGCTGTCAGCCCACAAACGGCGAGGCACCGTCTTCTCCAGCCCAGTTGTACTCCGCGGTCTTTGCGTGCAGCAGCCAGCGTTGCGGCTGATTGTTGTCCATCCAGTCGAGCGGCTCCGCCGTGGTTCCACCCTGGGCCGCCTCCGCAAAGGCCGCCTTGAGCGCGGACCGTTGTTCCGGACCGACAGAATCGGGAGCCGCGGAAACAAACAGCGGCGTGCCGCTGCGTGCGATCAAATCAAGCCATTGGCGATTCAGCGGCCAGGGCACGTCATTTGTCAGACCAACGCAGTCCGCATCCACGGCGAAGAAAGCATCGTGCTGCGCGGCTCGAAACGCCAGCGTATTCACGCCCATTTTGCGAGTTCGGTTCCAATCCCGGCCGCTGGTATCATCGCCGATTCGCTGCAACTCGAACAAGCCGGCTCCCAGGTGGCCAACTGTGTTGCAACCCAGTAGGACTGTGTCGCCCGCTGCCGTTCTCAGTGCTTCATAAAAGGCTCGAATAACCTCCGCGGTCGTCTTGCTTCGGTCCGCAAAGTACCAGCCATCGTCGGTGAGCAGCGGTCCCATCGCAAAGCCCCAACGGCCAAGCAGGTCAAATGTCGAGAAATCATGCTTGATCAACTCGTAGCCCCACGATTTCATTCGCTGGATGTCTGCTTCAATCGCGGCGACCACTTCTGGCACGGTCGGATCGAGCGTCGCTCCACCACGGCGGCCCTCATCTTTTCGAATCGCCGGCGTATCCAGCCGCCACGATTTCGGCACATTTTCCATGGTGAACAGCGGACGCGTCCAGATTCCGGGCTTCACGCCGGCCGATCGCATGTTGGCCGAGAGGGCAGCCATATCCGGAAAGCGGCTATTCCCATCAGTCCACGGACCCCCAGTCGGGTTGGGCTGCCAACCATCGTCCACAACCATCCAAGGCCGGTTCTTCAGGTCTCCGGCGAACGAGGAAATCAACGCGGAATCCCGCAAGATGCCCTCAGCCGAATTGTGTCCGTAGGCGTAGTACCAGTCGTTCCCGCCGTAAACCGACTGCTTCGGTAAGCGGGGAGACTCGCACATACGGCGGCATAGCCGGTGCTCGGCGGAGTAGGCGGAAATGCCGTCATACTGTTCAGCGACCACCGTCGCTGCCGTCAGTTCCCGATCGCCCAGCATCACCCCGTTGCCGCCGTTCCGCAGATCCAGCCATAGGCTGATCCCCTCGCCGTCGATCTGCCAGAAGCAAAACGCGGAGGGGTTCGTCTTCACGCCGGCTGCCAAGGTCCGTTGTCCATCGGACGCCAGAAAGTACCAAGGCAGCGCACGTTCCGGCTCGAGCCCACGCCACGCAAGGTCCCCGTAGCTGCGCTCCCAGTGATCTCCCGTGTAACGCAATCCCGGCTTCAAGGTAAGCCGCCATCGCATGTGAATCCGCGTGACCGCGGCCTTCGGTGCGTTTACAAGTATGCGTGTCTCCGGGCCGCCTTTAGCTTTGATCGTCTCGAGCCGAACGCTGATGCCACCGCCGTCCCAAGCGCCCCCGCTCCGCACCAGAACAACCCGATCTTTCCCAGCGAAAGCGATCACCACATCGGGAGCGTCCTGCAGCTTAGCGACGGCCGGCCCCGACGGCGTGCCAGCCGCACCCTGACCACCAGCGCCGGCAGGTCGCATCAGTGCGGGTGTCAAGCCGCCCAGCAGTGTCCCGAGCAATACGCTGCGCCGGGAAGATCTCGATTCGTCGGACCAACTCATGCCACCATCATCCTCTGTTAGGCTGCAAAGTCTCGCCAAGTCCGGAACGCTATCCTGCATTTAGACCATCCCTCTTAGACAGGAGTTCTCTCGCATGCGCAATCTGGTTGGCGTTCTCGCCCTGATGACAGTTCCGTTCCTGGCCGCCCAGAACGTCGACATCCCGTTCGAGAAGTTCGTACTACCGAACGGCCTGACCGTTTTGGTTCACGAGGATCACAAGGCGCCCATCGTCGCCATCAACATTTGGTATCACGTCGGCTCGAAGAATGAGAAGCCGGGCAAAAGCGGCTTCGCCCATCTGTTTGAGCACCTCATGTTCGGCGGCAGTGAGAATGTGAAGGGCCGCTACATCGAAGCCATGGAGAAGATCGGCGCCACCGACCTCAACGGCACCACCAACGAGGATCGCACCAACTACTTCGAGAATGTCCCTACATCGGCCGTCGATTACGCGCTGTTCGCTGAATCCGATCGCATGGGCCACTTCTACTCCACCATCAACAAAGAGACTCTTGACCTGCAGCGCGGGGTGGTCCAGAACGAGAAGCGGCAAGGAGAAAACCAGCCCTATGCGGTGGCCGACGAGCTGATTCAGAAAGCTACTTACCCCGCCGCTCATCCCTACTCCCACACCGTCATCGGATCGATGGACGATCTGAACGCCGCCTCTCTCGAGGACGTCAAGGAATGGTTCAGAACTTACTATGGCCCGTCGAACGCTGTGCTCGTGATTGCCGGCGACATCGACGTACAGACCGCCAAAGAGAAGGTGACCAAGTACTTCGGAGATATTCCTCCAGGCCCACCCGTTGCGCACCCGCAATCCTGGGTCGCCAAGATGTCCGGCGAACACCGTGAGACGGTTGCAGATCACGTGCCACAAGCCCGGTTGTACAAGGTCTGGAACGTACCCGAGTTCGGCACCGCAACGTCCAGCTACCTGCAACTCGTTGCGCGCGTTCTAGGTTCCGGCAAGTCATCACGACTTTATAAGCGCCTTGTCTACGATGATCAGATCGCGACTAATATTCAGGTATTCGTCGACGAGAAGGAAATCAGCAGCCAGTTTTACATCATCGCCACCGCCAAGCCAGGGCAGGACTTGAAGGCTGTGGAAGCGGCGGTCAACGAAGAGCTTGCGCGGTTCCTAAAGGACGGGCCGACGGCTGCGGAACTCGATCGTGCCCGCACCCAAGACCAGGCGAGCTTCATTCGCGGCATCGAGCGGATCGGCGGATTTGGCGGCAAGTCCGACATTCTTGCTACCAACCAGACCTACCTCAACAACGCGGCGGCCTTTAAAGACGCATTGAAGTACGTAGATACGGCGACCACGGGCAACCTCAAAGATGCCGCTGATTCCTGGCTCTCCGACGGGGTTTACACGCTCGAAGTTTTGCCGTTCACGCCCCAGTTATCCGCGGCAGCCAAGGGCGCGGACCGCTCCAAGCTGCCCGACCTGGGCCCGGCTCCCGAGTTGAAGCTCCCCAAGCTCCAGAGGGACACGCTTTCGAATGGACTAAAGATCATCCTGGCCGAGCGTCATGAGATCCCGGTTGTCGACTTCTGGCTCACGGTCGACGCCGGCTTCGCTGCCGATCACGGCGGCCTTCCCGGCACTGCCAATCTTACGTCTGCTTTGTTGACCGGCGGCACGGCCAAACGGAACGCACTTCAGATCAGCGATGACTTGCAATCGCTCGGCGCGCAACTGCGGGCTGGCTCCGACCTCGACTTCACCACGGTCTTTCTTTCCGCGCTCAAAACCAAGCTCGATCCCTCGCTCGAACTGTTCGCCGACGTTGTGCTCAATCCATCCTTCCCTCAAACAGATTTCACTCGCCAGCAGAAGATTCAGCTGGCGACCATTGGACAGGAGAAGTCACAGCCCTTCGGCATGGCTCTTCGCGTCATGCCGCCCATCCTTTATGGCGCTGAGAATGCTTATGGCGTGCCGTTCACCGGTTCAGGTACGACCAGCTCTGTTTCGAAGATCACCCGGGACGACCTCGTGAAATTCCACCAGACTTGGTTTAAGCCGAATAACGCCACACTCATCATCGTTGGCGACACAACGCTCGCTGAGATCAAACCGGAGTTGGAGAAGTATTTCGCGGGTTGGAAGACGGGGACTGTTCCCGCCAAAGACGTCAAACCGGTCGCTCGGCCCTCTACGCCGGTGGTGTATTTAATCGACAAGCCGGACGCTCTGCAATCGGTGATCCTGACGGGAACCCTGGCACCGGCTCCCATCGCCTCGATCGAGCCGGCCTACCAAACGATGAACGACGTCTATGGAGGCGCGTTTGGGGCACGCCTCAACATGAACCTGCGGGAGGACAAGCATTGGTCCTATGGCGCGCAGTCGGTGATCATCGATGCCCGTCACCAGCGCCCTTACGTGGCGTTTGCGCCGGTTCAAACCGACAAGACCAAGGAATCTCTTGCCGAGATGCAAAAGGAGCTAAACGGTATCGCCGGCGCGAAACCGATCACTGAGGCCGAGTTGACGAAGGCGCAGAGTCAGGACGTCCTTGAACTGCCTGGATCGCGTGAGACCATGCAACAGGTCGGGAGCTCTGTTCAGAAACTGCTGAAGTTCAATTTCCCCGACGACTATTACCAGACGTACGCGAAGAAAGTGGAATCACTGCGTCCGGCCGATGTGAACGATGCGGCGAAGTCGCTGATCAGCCCGCAGGACACGGTGTGGGTGATCGTGGGCGATCGCTCGAAGATTGAGCAGGGCATCCGGGATCTCAATATTGGCGAGGTCAAGCTGATTGACGCCGACGGCAACCCGCTTTGATTGGCGGTTCACAACTCTCAGAGCCTCCGTTAGCCCGCTTGCTGACGCGCGTGGTTGCCCTGAAAATACACGAGCTCGGGAGCAAGCGCTCCGTTACCGTCGCGCCTCGGTAAGCTTAGCGGAAGAGCAGGAGCTGTCGTTTGCAGGCCGGCGTTTGAGTGCGCTCCCCGGCTCCGCGGCGGAGAGCGACGGTCGCGGCTCGCAAAAGGCATCCGCTCCGACGAAAATCACCGGTCCATCGCGGATCCTAAGAGCTCGCGCTGAATTCGATCCCCCGGTTTCGTGCTTCCGAAGCTTTGCGTTCGCTCCCTGACGGTCACGGCTCCGTTTACACCTGCTTGCTTACGCGCGGGGTTCCGTGCTTGAGTCTCAGAGCGGTCGGGACGTTCGGGAGATTTTCATCACATCCGATGCTCCGGAGGACCATTCAGGCTTGCTCACGCGCGCGGTTCTGTGCCGGGAGTTTTCACCAGAGATTTTCACCTCACTCCTGCCATCGCCATTAGCATCCGCTTGCTTACCAGTCTGTGTGAAAACCCCTGAAGGGGTGGGACGAGCCGGACAGTTTGAAGAATATCGGCCTTTGAGTGCGCTCCCTGGCACCGGAGCGGAGAGCGACGGTCGCGGCTCACAAAAGGCATCCGCTTGCTTACGCGCGCGGTGCTGTGCCGGAGTTTTCACCAGACTCTGACGCCGCGGTTCTGAGACCCTACGCCTCGGCCGCTACGACTTCTACTTCTGCGCCGGTCTTGTGAAGCTCGACGCCCTCCCAGCGAGCGACCACAGCACTTGCCACGCAATTGCCGAGCAGGTTGACCGATGTACGGCACATATCCATCAGCGCATCCACGCCGAGAATCAGCGCGATTCCCGAGATCGGCAAGTTGAACGTCGCCAAGGTACCTGAAAGAATAACCAACGAGGCGCGCGGCACGGCGGCCACGCCCTTACTGGTGAGCATCAGCGTCAGCATCATTGTAATTTGGGTAATCAGCGGCAACTCGATATTCGCGGCCTGCGCAACGAAGATCGACGCCAGCGCCAGGTAAAGGGTTGATCCATCCAGGTTGAAGCTATAACCAGTGGGAAGAACGAAACCGACAATGTGCTTGGGCACGCCGAAGCGCTCCATATTCTCGAGCGCCAGGGGAAGAGCTGCCTCGCTGGAGGCGGTCGAAAAGGCCAGAATAAAAGGCTGCCGGACGGCGCGCACGAATCGCCGAAGCGGAACGCGGGCAATCGTCAAGGCCGAGCCCAGGACCAGGACCACGAACAATGTTTGCGCCAGGTACAGCGTGCCAACCAGCTTGCCCAGGTTTCTGAGCACACCCAGACCGTTCTGCCCCACAGTTACCGCAATCGCCGCTCCCACGCCAAATGGCGCGAGGTACATCACGTACTTGGTGTAGCGAAACATCACTTCGGCCACCGAAGAAGCAAACTGCACTACGGGTTTTGCCCGGTCGCCGATCGCCGCGCAGGCTGCGCCGAATAGAAAGAAGAACACGACCATCTGCAGCACATCGTTGCGGTTCAACGCATCAAAGATGTTACTCGGCACGGCGTGTTCAAGGATCTCGCTGAAGGTCGCGGGCTTCGCCAGGTTCATCGGGAACCCAGGGGTTGGGCCCGCTTGCAGGGACAGACCCGCACCTGGGCGCATCACGTTCACAGTAACCAGGCCGATCACCAACGCCAGCGTCGTCGCGGCTTCAAAATAGACAATCGACTTCAGAGCGATGCGGCCCATGGCCTTTAGTTCACCGCCGGACGCGATGCCCGAAACGATGGTGCCGAACAACAGCAGAGCCACAATCGACTTGATCAACCGCAGGAAGATGTTGCTGATCGGCGCGAGCGACTTCCCAAACTCGGGAAAGAAGTTCCCGATTAGAATGCCCAACACCAGTGCAATGAAGATCCAGTGAGTTAGTGTCAGTTTCTTCAGAAATGCCATACCCGGCTATCGTTCTCCCCATTTGAGTTTTTCGCGTAAGACGTCAAAAAACAGCATGCGGGGCGGCCGGATCAGACTGATGGCGTTCGACGAGGAGCGGCAAACGATGCGATCGCCTTTTGAGATGGGCTCGCCGACCTGACCGTCAATCGTCAGGAAGGTGCCCTCGGTGCCGCGGGACACGATCTGAATCACGCTGGTATCTGGCACAATCACGGGCCGGTTGGTCAGCATGTGGGGGCAAATAGGCGTGAGACAGAGTGCGGCAACGGATGGAAAAATGATGGGGCCGCCGGCTGAGAGCGAATAGGCTGTAGAGCCGGTCGGGGTGGAAATGATGAGGCCATCGGCTTTATAAGCGGCTACGAAGTGATTATCAACGTGCGTATCCAGATCAATCATGCGCGCCATCATGGACTTGGTGATCACCACATCGTTCAATGCCGAATAGGCAGCGACAATCTCGCCATCGCGGAGCAGTTCGCAATCCAACATGCGCCGGCGGCCAATCCGGTGTTCGCCGCGCAAGGCACGCTCAAGCTCGGGATATAGTTCATCGAGCGTGATGGAGGTCAGAAAGCCGAGCGAGCCCAGGTTCACGGCCAGCAGCGGGATATCGCGCCCGGCGATCACGCGGGCGGCCGAAAGCAGAGTTCCATCGCCTCCCAACACGATGATCAATTGGGTGCCGTCGGGCAGATCCTCACGCGAGTACAGCGGCTCCAAGCCTGCGTACAGTGCGGTTTGCTCGTCGCAACGATAATGGACACGGTGTTCTTCCAGCCACTTCAACAGTTCGCGCACGATCTCGCCAGCGTGTTCGATATTCGGCTTGGAGATAATGCCGACTGTGTTGATCATCTGCATGCTGGTTGACACTCTCTCTGAACTGTCTTCGCGCTCCGGATCGGCGTAGCAAGCCGCCTCAAGCAGACATCCCAGTTCGTGAATCTTAGATTAGCGCGACAGGCCCGTAGGCTATGAATTCCGGTCACTTTGGCGCCATCCATACAAAAAGAATTCGCGGTTGCCTTCCATTCCGAGAATCGGACTCTCCATCAACTCCGTGGTGAACCCCAGTTCCTCGAGGACAGCTGCGACACGATCACAGGCGCGCTGCTGTTGCGCCGGATCCCGGACAATTCCGCCCTTACCCACGAAGTCCCGTCCCACTTCAAACTGTGGCTTTACCAAGACCACCAACTCCCCGCCGGTTGCCAGGATCGGCGTTACAGCTGGGAGGATTAACGTCACCGAGATGAAGCTGACATCGCAGACAATCAGGCTTACCTGTTCACCGATGATCGCCGGGTCCAGGTACCGGGCGTTCGTTTTCTCGTGCAAGACAATGCGGGGATCGGTCCGCAGCTTCCAGTCGATCTGGCCGGCACCGGTGTCGACGCAGTGGACTCGGGCGGCTCGCCGCTGCAGCAGGCAATCGGCGAATCCGCCGGTGGACGTGCCCACATCCATGCAGACCCGGCCCTCGACCGCAATGTGAAACTGGTCGAGCGCTGCTTCGAGCTTCAGACCACCTCGGCTTACATATTTCAAAGGCTGGTTAACTTGAATCCGAGTCGCCGCCGTGACATTCTGCCCGGGCTTCGACGCTTTCTGCCCGTCCACGTAGACCTCGCCCGCCAGGATCAAGGCTTGCGCCTTTTCGCGTGACTCGGTCAGCCCGCGCGCTAGCATCTCGACATCCAGCCGTTGCTTCGCAGGCTTGGAATGATCAGGTGTCGGTTTCAAGCCTTGCGGTGGACAACGAAGTCCGCCAACTGCCTCAGCCGCTCCGCCCGGTCATCGAACGGACGCAGCGCCAGATGGGCATTCAGCCGGCCTTCTTCGGCCATTTCGCGCGACCGCTCCAATCCGTAAACCGCCGGGAAGGTGATCTTGTGCTGAGCCTGGTCCTTCCCTGCTGTTTTACCCAGGCTTTCGGACGACTGCTCGACGTCGAGCACGTCGTCGACAATTTGAAATGCGAGGCCGATGTGCTCGCCGTAGGCACTGAGCGCCTTGAGTTCGTCTTCCGTGGCGCCGGCGTAAATCGCTCCCATACGGACGCTCGCGCGGATGAGCGCCCCGGTCTTGGCCTGATGTATCAATTCCAAAAGGTGAGGGGTGGGGGTTCGGTGCTCGCCCTCCATGTCATGGACCTGTCCGGCGATCATGCCACCCACCGTACCGGAGGCTTGCGATAACTCTTTGACCAGTTGGATCCGGCGATCGGCCGGCACCAGCGGCAGGTCTGCCAACACTTCGAATGCAAGGGTCAGTAGGGCATCGCCGGCCAGAATCGCCACGGCTTCGCCGAACACTTTGTGACAGGTCGGCCGGCCGCGCCGGAGGTCGTCATTATCCATGGCAGGCAGATCGTCGTGAATGAGCGAGTAGGTGTGAATCATCTCCAGAGTCGCCGCCGCGTTCTCGACCCCGTCCGGCGAATCGGACACCGCACGCGCCGCTGAAATCGCCAGCACCGGGCGAATTCGCTTACCGCCGGCAAACAGGCTGTACCGCATAGCCTTATGGATGGAATGCGGCTCAGCGGATTCAGCCGGAACCCAGTCCGCCAGCACGCGGTCGACAATCTGCTGCTGCTCGGCCAGGTAGTGTTTGAGATCCGCTTCCGCGGTCTCAACCTCTGCGCTCACTTGTCACTCTCCGGACTCGCGTTCCGTCGCATGCTCAGCCTTGCGGCTTCTCCGCGTCAAAAGGCACGGCGACAGTTTCGCCCCCGCGTTTGATCAGCATCTCCACCCGGGTCTCCGCCGCTTCGAGCTGCTTGCGGCATTCATTGCTGAGCTTCACGCCGCGCTCAAACACTTCGAGGCTTTTCTCGAGCGGCAGATCGCCGCGCTCCAATTCCTTAACCAGCCGCTCGAGCTCTTGCAGGCTGATCTCAAAGCTTGCCGGGCGTTGGGGTTCATCACTCATCGCATTCATTGTAAACGTAGCGGACTGTCTGACGCTCCCGCGCTAAGGGCTCAAGAAAGGTAGGGCTGTGTTCTGGAAACGCGGCCTCCGTTCATCGATTCCGTTGTCGAAGAACAGTTACCTTAACCAGGCTTGGCCTTCTTCACGGCGCCAAGTCAGCTATCCGTTTGCCGCTAACGGCAGGAGGCGGGCTAAATGGCGACTGAGTGCGGGTTATGCGGCTTGGAAACCTTTCTCCCGCTCCTGGATCAGCTTGGCGTAGCGGTCGATCTGGTCCATTGAAAAATCGAACCCAAATTCTTTGTAGTTGAAGGGTTTCCTGGCCTTGTTGGCAGCGATGTACTGGCGAGCGGCTTCGGTGAGCTTGGCCTTTTCCTGCTGCTGTTGCTGTTGTTGGCGTTGGGATTGGTGGGCGGCGAGCTCTTTGGTGATCTTGTCGAGCTGGCGATTGAGGCGCGATTCCTGAATGCTCAGGTTGTTCAGCTGGCGGTGATAGGCGAGGTAGGTGAAGGACTGGATGAGGCCAGGGCGGAGCTCGGCGGGCTGGTCGTTAAACTTGTCGGCGAACTCGATGCGGGCGAGGGCATAGATGCCGTACTCGAGAGCGGGGACGCGGGCGATGCGCCATTCTGTGTCGGCGAAGGTTTGGACCAGCGTGGTTTCCTTTTCGCCGACGGGGTTGAAGGTCTCGACGCAGTGCAGGAGTTTGGCTTCGTAGAGTTGGGCGTCGTCACCGGGAAGCAGGACCGTGTGGCCGGTGAGGCCGGTCTTGAGAGCGTTCATGGACGATTTTGCCTTGCCTTCGATAGTAGTGGCACCGGTTGAGAGCTGGGCATTGGCTTGGTTGGCAGTGATCTGGGCTTGCGATGACATTTGATTCGGAGTCCTTTGCGTTGAAGTTTCGGACAGATTTGAAGTACTGCGCCGCTCACGCGGCATGAGGCCATGAGGCGTGAGTGGCGGTTGAGGGCGCAACGGCCCGGGTTTCTGATTAATCGTGATCCGTGAGACGGGCTCGCTCTGCCCACCCGGCGACGTGGTCGAGTTGGCAGGAGCGACTGTTGAGGCCGCCTTGGGGCAGAGGTGCCAGTCCCGGGCGACCATCCCACAAAATGGAAAAGGGCCGAACGCGGGGTTAGCCGCGACGGCCCTTGGCACGAAATTCTTCTTACAAGATCATTATCTCAGGCGGGAGTGGAGATGCCGGGCAGCGGGATTTGGAAGTGATTGGAAAGAAGGCGGAAATAAATTTTATAGATGTGTGACCGCTGTTTGTTCGCTTATCAATATACTAGATTGGATTGGGACGGATATTCGCTTTTTATTTCAGTGAGTTAGGAGGGAATAGAGTCCGTCCCTATTGCTATGCGCTAGGCCGGAATAAGGTCCGTCCCTATTGCGATTCGTCCCTATTACGGTTACGACAACGAAGAAATTGAGTCCGTCCCCATTCACGATGTCAGGCCGTAATCAGGTCCGTCCCTATTAGGAGGGGCCTGGTTTCAGTGACTTAGGAGCGAATAGAGTCCGTCCCTATTGCGGATGTTGGAGGGAATAGAGTCCGTCCCTATTGCTATGGGAGGGAATAGCGTCCGTCCCTATTGCTATGTTGGCTTCTGTGGGTCTGGGGACAGGCTCGCTGTGTCCACGCGGCGACGGGCTTCCGTGACGGGATGTGGATCCTCTGCGCGCCTTGGGACACAGGCGCCTGTCCCCGGTCGGCTTTACTCTGAGGACCCCCAGGATGAATGTGAAGTGTTAGTTTCCTTTCCCTCCCGAGCGGTCCGACGTCTTATCCACTACGCCATGGATGGCCTGTGGCCCGAAATGTGTAGTCGCAGGCCCACCGAATACCAGCGAGACGTTTGAATTCGGGACCGAGTACGGGACCTCGTTTCCTCCGGTGATGCAGACCTGCAGCGTCGATGATGGCGGATCTGTCTCGAAGGGGGCGATGCTTCCATTCCCCGTCATCAGGCTGACCGTGCCGTTGATCTGAAAGCCTGTTAGGGTGGCCGGGCTGACTGCGGGGCAACCCTCCATACTCCAGGTGACCGTCGCGTTCGTCAGTTTGATGTGGTGCGTGTGAGGGCTTTGACCGGCCTTCGTAGCATCGACGACACCTCCCGTACTCACATAATCGGACATCGTCATATCGGCGGAGAAATTGGCTACCGATTCCGAGGTGCCCCATTCCCGGTGGATGTCCAATGACCATTGACCATGCATTTCCCATGGTCCGCCTTTGACAGTCGAGGGTGAATAGTCATTGATCAGGCCAGTGAGGTGCTCTGGCTTGGCCTCCTGGGCTAACGCGCAGGTACCTGAAACGAACAAAAGCAGGGGAAGCACGCGTGCCGCCGAAGTCAGGATCTTGTTTCTCATGTTAAGGTCTCCAATTTTAGGATTGGCGCCCGAGTCGCCGAAATTCGCTAAACTTCAGCGACTTCGCGCCTGAACTGGTGACAGAATCGCCTACTTTCCACGGTTTGCTCAAGCTGCAAGTCACGAAACAGTTAGTTGCCGTCAAATGCCGTCTTTTGCAGCGCTTCCGAGGAGTTCAGAACTGGCTCATTTCGGCTGCGATAAGCTGAACTGCCCGGACATCTATGGGTGAGCCGTCCTATGAAACCCCGCCCTTGGAGAGGCCGCCCGAGAAGCGACTGAATTCGTGGAAGGAAATCGCGTCCTACCTGAACCGCGATGTCACGACCGTTCAGCGCTGGGAAAAGCGGGAGGGAATGCCGGTCCACCGGCATGTGCACGACAAGCGCGGCTCCGTCTATGCCTTGTCAGAAGAGCTAGACGAGTGGATTCGGAGCCGGCGTTCGCCGGTGGACGAGCCCGAAAACAAGCCTGAGGCGGAAACAACCCCGGCAGCGACGGGAGGTCAGGGCACAATCGCTGCGCGGAAGGCTCGCTTGTGGTTCGCACTGGCCGCCGTTCTTTGCATCTGCCTGGCAGCGGCTGCCTGGCTCGTCCAGCGCCGCGCAACGGTTACGGTTGAGCCCAGGATTCGGTCGTTAGCCGTGCTGCCTCTCCGGAACCTGTCTGGAGATCCGGCGCAGGAATACCTGGCTGACGGCATCACGGAGGCCCTCATTGGGCGCCTCTCGAATATCCACGATCTGCGGGTAATCTCGCATACGACCGTCAACCGCTTTAAGAGCCCCAAGCTCTCTGTACCGGAAATCGCCAAAGAACTGAGCGTGGACGCTGTCATCGAGGGCTCGGTCATAAGAGAGGGCGATCGCATTCGCGTCACGGCACAGCTGATTCGCGGCGCAACCGACGAGCATTTCTGGTCGGAAACCTATGACCGCGAAATGCGCGATGCGCTGACGCTGGAGAGCAAATTAGCGCAATCGATTGCCGAAAAAGTGGAAGTAACTGTGACGGGGGAGGAACACCGGCGGCTCAGCTCTGCACGCCCAGTTGCGCCTGAAGTCTACGAGAGCTATTTGAAGGGCACGCTTCTTTTGGAACAGGGAAACAGAGCTGCGGTTGAGCAAAGCATCGTTTATTTCGAGGACGCCATCAATAGAGACGCGACGTTTGCGACGGCTTACGCGGGCGTCGCTGACGCCTATACCCTGCTCGGAACGGTCTTTGCCGGACGCTCTCCGCAAGAAACGCGGCCGAAAGTCGAAAGCTATGCCCGAAAAGCGCTGGTGTACGACCCGGATCTGGTTGAAGCCCACGTAGCGCTGGGGAATGTTCTGCAAGAAGAATGGCACTGGACCGAGGCGGAAGCGGAATACAGGCGCGCCCTCGAATTGAAGCCGAACGGTGCAGACGCGAACTCGGGGTTCGCGCTGTGGCTGCTATGCCAGGGACGTACGGACGAAGCGGTGGCCTCGATTCTGCGCGCCCGGGCGCTGAACCCTTTTGAGGTCTCCGGTTCCAGGGTCTCGTGGATTCTGTTTCAGGCGCGCCGGTACGACGACGCCATCCGCGAGTCGCGGAGCGTACTTGCCGTACAACCGCACAATGCGACCAATCTGATGTTCCTGGGATTCGAGCTGATCGCTAAAAACAGCCCGGCGGAGGCAATCCCGGTATTAGAGAACGCAATCTCTCTTTCCTCAGGTAGCCCTGCTGCAACCGGGGTGCTGATCCGAGCGTACGCCCACGCGGGGCGGCGCAACGATGCAATCCGGCTGCTGGCCGAACTGACAGAACGCAGGAAGACCAGCTACATTCCCGCGGCTGCGTTCGTGAACGCTTACCTGGGCCTTGGCGACGCCGAACAGGCCTTTTACTGGCTTGAGCAAGCCTACAAGGAGCAATCGAATATCCTGCAGTTTCTCAAGACCCATCCATACTTCGACCCGATCCGCGGCGATCCCCGATTCGCTGAGTTGGTTCGCCGGGTTGGGCTTGCTTAATTAGCCCGGATCGAGGAGCCTGCGCAGTGTGCGGCAACGAGGTATGGCGAAAATCACAGACGCCCGGCCGTCCTGTGCTTTGTAGCTTGCGAATACACGCGCGGCTTTTCTTTTGTGATAGATTCCGCTCATGCGAATTGTACTTGTCTACTGTTTGGCCGCTTCGTTGGTGGGCGGCGCTAGTTTGCCGACCGCCGCTCCGGAGCAGGCTGGTTTCTCCCGCGATCGCTTAGACCGGATTAACACCGTTATGAAGGAACAGATCACCGCAGGCCGGCTGGACGGCGCTTCCGGCCTCATCGCGCGGAACGGTAAGGTCATCTTCCGCGAGACGTGGGGTACGTATAAGGGCGACACGATCGTGCGTATGTACTCGATGACGAAGGCCGTTACAGGCGTCGCCGCCATGATTCTTTACGAAGAAGGCAAGTTTTCACTGACTGATCCCGTATCGAAGTACCTTCCTGAGTTCGCGAAGATGAGCGTGGCTCATGAATCGTTCGACGCCGCCGGGAAGCGAACATACTATACCGTTCCCGCAGAGCGTCCCATCACGGTTCGCGACCTATTCCGACACACCAGTGGCCTTGACTACGCGGGACCGAAAGACGAAAACGGCGAGCCGGCCTACAAGAAGCTAGGCGTGGAAGGCGGAAACGGCTGGGTGTCCTTCGATCTGACGGAAGCGGTGAGGCGTCTATCGACCGCTCCTTTGAATCACCAGCCTGGCACGACTTTTCACTATGGTTTTTCGATCGACGTGCTGGGCCGTCTGGTAGAGGTTGTTTCCGGCAAGCCACTCGACCAATTTTTCGAAGAGCGGATTTTCGTTCCGCTCGGCATGAAGGATACCGCGTTCTTCGTGCCAGAAGAAAAATGGAATCGCCTCGCGGTGCTTTACACGCCTAAGAAGGACGGCAGTGGCGTCGAACCCTCCACCGCCCCGGCGCAAGACAACTACAAGAAGAAGCCGACACTGCTGTTAGGCGGAGCGGGCTTGGTATCGACCCTTGACGACTACGCACGTTTCGTCAGCATGTTGCTGAACGACGGCGAGCTGGACGGCGTGCGCATTCTCGGCCGCAAATCAGTCGAACTTATGAGGAGTGATCACCTTGGGACCCTTGCACGCGTGGGCGGCGTTCCGGCGGAGGGTTATGGTTTCGGCTTGACGTTTGCCGTGAATTTGGGTCCAGGCAAGTCAGCGACCGTTGGCTCTGAGGGCGAATACAATTGGGGAGGCGCGGCGGGAACCAGTTTCTGGATCGATCCCAAGGAACACATGGTCGGCGTCTTTCTGGTCAATGTGCTGCCCAGCAACGATGTTGTGGCGGCCGGTCAGTTCAAGAGGATGGCTTACGAAGCCCTAGTGGATTGAAGTCTTGGGCGCGCCGAAAGCCCGGTATTTTTGGGGCTATGATTTCAGGTGCGTGTCGAAGAACGATATGATACGCCGGCGCGCGTCAGTGGCGGACGGCTCGTGGTACCCGGATCGAGTAAGCTTGGCCATCATGATCCACAGCGTGGCTACTTCCGCTCGATCGTGATTGTTAAGGAACGAGTGTCCAGCATCGGGATACTCTTTGACATCGTGATCTACGCCAATCGCCGAAAGAGCTTGCTCGAGGCGAGCCGCGGCGCCGCCTAGCCTCGGCGACCGGTCCTTCGCGCCAAAGCTTCCTATGATGGGACATGCTCCGGCAAGGAAGGTCTCGGCATCCTCCGGGACCGCTCCGTAGTTGACGCTCGACGCTGAGAAACCGTGCCCCGGTGCGAGCAACAAAGCAAATCCGCCGCCCATGCAGAAGCCGATAACGCCGATCTTGCCCGTGCAGCCTTCCTGCCCCGTCAGCCAGGCACGTACAACCTCGATGTCATCGAAGGTCCTTCCCTGACGAGTGATCGCATCGCGGAAGACGGTGCGTATGCAGGTTATCTTTTTGCCCCAATAGAACAGATCAGGCGCCACGGCCAGGTACCCGTTACTCGCCAGCCAGTCGGCTTGGTTCTTGAGATCGTGGCTCATCCCCAAGACGTCATGAATGACGACAACCCCCGGCCAAGGCCCCTGGCCCGAGGGCGTGGCGAAGTAGGCCGGCAGCTCGCTTCCGAGGATGGGAATCTTTATTTCGGCCATCGCCACTCCGCGGTATCGAGACCGAACGCGCCAATCGAGCCCACGATTTCGCAGGGGCCGAATTCTATTCCGGCGGAGAGCGGCATAGGCGGGACTGAATTCAGTCTAGCCGAGCCAGGGTGGGTTGTGCCTCATCGCGGGCTACGAACGATTGCGCTCCGATGCCAGTTTGGCGCCGGAAGCCGTGTCGTCCTTACTCGACAGTACGATCCAAGCGAACGACGTGGCGTTCAAAGGCCTCTTCTACAAGTTGTACTGTGCTGAGGATGTTGAAACCGGCCTTCTTGAATGCGCTGACAGAATTCAGATTGCTCACGCATGGATCGGCGACGATAGCACCCAGGTCGTCGTTGACGAAAATGTAGTTCGTTCCAAACTCCCGAATAATAGTAGGCCCCAACCCGCGACCCGTACTCTCGATTTCTCCTATCGCGAGGTCGATTCCGGCCGACCGATGGTCAGCACCCAATTGGATCGCATGCTTCGGAAAATCACGCCAGCGAAACCATTGAATCCAGCCGATCGGAACGCCCTCGAACTGTATGAGATACACATGAATTGGCTCTCTCCCATCAATAGCAGGACCGTACTTCGCCTCAAGGCTAGCCAGAGCGAAGTGCTCATTCCACCAGATCGCCACGTGAGGAGCGGCAAGCCACTTCTGCAGCAGCGGGAAGTCCGAACGCCCAATCGGGCGGAAAGAGATTCGCTGATTGTCTTCCGCTGAAGGGCTCACAGGGCCATCCTCTACGATTCGTCCCACAAACTCAAGTCTTCACTTGTCACGCAACGCCTAAGTATTTGACTCACCGCGGCTGCGCCACAACGGGTCAAAAAAGGATCGCGGGACGCTGGAGCTATCGAGAACGTCGCGGCAAATCGGCGGTGGCGCCGATTGCAGTCCTGGGGAATACCCCACAACGCGACCAAGAGCAACTCACTTGTTTGAGGCAGGTTTTTCGAAGGATCGGCCGCGGATGTGGCTTCGGCGATGCGGAAAGCTCAACCCACTCTCCTGCCTCTACTCCTCCCGTAAAGCGTTCATGGGGTCCAGGCGCGAAGCACTGCGCGCGGGCAGAAATCCGGCCAGCGCCGCTACCAGTGCAAGTACTGCGGCGGCGAGAGCAAGTGTCCAGGGGTCGTTGGGCTTCATCCCGTAAAGGAAACTGGCGACAAAGCGCGTGGTACCCATCGCGGCAATCATGCCGATCGCCAAGCCCAGGCCGATCAGGACCGCGACCTCGCGAAGAACCATGCGGAGCACGCGCGATTGCTCCGCCCCTAACGCCATGCGGATCCCGATTTCACTGCGCCGACGGGCGATGTTGTAGGACATCACTCCATATAGTCCGATCATCGCCAGTGCCAGGGCCAGTGCGCCAAAAAAACCTGAGAGAGTGGCCAGCAGCCGCTCGCGGACAAGCGATTCATCCACCTGCAGCGCGAGCGTTTTGAATTGCAGGGATACGTCGCGATTGACTTCCGCTATGGCCGATTTCGCGCCCGAAATCAGGGCGGCGGGCGGGCCGGCGGCGCGCAGCTCGAATTGATACCACATCGGGGTTGCGTCCTGGCTCGCTGCGAGGAAGGCTGTGGGGAGAATGTCTTCGCGCAGCGATTCGTATTTCGAGTCTTTGACGATACCGACGATTTCGGTCCAGGGGCCCATTTGGTTGCCTTCCTCGGCTCGATACCGCTTTCCGATGGGATTCCGGCCGGCGAAATATTTCTTCGCCATGGTCTCGTTAATGACGGCAACCTTGGGCGACTGCGGCGTGTCATGCAGGTTGAAATCGCGTCCCGCGAGGAGCGCCATGCCCAGCGTTTCGAAGTAACGGTCGCTTACTTCGTTGAAATAGACAAGGGTGTCCTCGCGTCCTTTCGAGGTATATCCCTCGATTTCCAGATCCTCGTTCCAGGAAGACCCGCTGACCGGCGTCAGATTGGAAGAGCTGGCGGACCGAACCCCCGGCAGCGCGCGCAGGCGGGTCAACATTTCCCGCAGGGCCGCGCCGCGCTGTTCCTTCTCATAGCTCCCGTTGCGAAGATCGACCCTGACCAGGAGAACCTTCTCGCGGTCAAAGCCCGCATCCAGTGTCTCAAGCCGGAAGAAGGTGGAAAGCATCAATCCCGCGCCGATGACCAGGACCAGGGACAGCGCCACTTGCGCCACGACCAAGGCCTTACCCAGACCGAACTTCGAGCCCTCGATGACTCCCCGTGCATTCGCCTTCAGGGCGGACTGAGGATTCAGCGCGGTGCCTCTCCACGCGGGCGCAAAGCCGAATATCAGTGCGGTGAGAATCGATACGCCGATGGTAAAGGCCAGCACACGCGAATCGATGCCCAGATCGAGAAAAACATGGTTCTCACTCGAGGAGAGAAGCCCGACCAGCAGATGTGCGCCCCAACGCGCGAATAACATGCCTAATGCGGCACCGGCGAGGGACAGCACGAGACTCTCAGTTAACAACTGCCGCAGCAAGCGGCCGCGGCCCGATCCGAGCGCCATGCGGATCGCAATCTCCTTCTGCCGGGCTGCGCTGCGCGCCAGCAAAAGATTGGCAACGTTCGCACAGGCGATCATCAGCACAACCCCGACGATCACCATGAGAACCATCAGCGCCTGTTGGTATTGCGTGCGAATATTGGAAAGCCCGTTGGCGGCCGACGCCGTCTCGAAGGAACGCTTCCGATATTCCTGCTGATCATCGGCCTTCCAATTCGGCGGCACGGTCGCTTCGAAGATCAGAGGCGCCAGAGTCTTCAGGCGGGCTTCAGCCTGGCTGGCTGAGACCCCTGTCTTGGGCCGACCGATCACGCGTAGCCACCAGCTGCTGCGGTGGTCGAGCGAACTGAACTCGCCACGAATGATTTTCTCCGTGCAGAGCGGGACGTAGACATCGCTTTCGGCGCCGACGTGCACGCCCGTAAAACCCGGTTCGAGCACGCCTAGGATTTCGAAGGGATTATTGTCGAGCGAGATCTTCTTACCGACTACGTCTGCGCGGCCTTCGAACTCCCTCCGCCAGAAGCCGGAGCTGAGCACCGCGGTCCCGGGACAACCGCGCTTGTCGTCGGCGGTCGTGAAGGTGCGGCCGATCAGCGGGCGCAGGCCCAGCGCATCGAAAAACTGCCCAGACACGTAATTGCCCCGCGCAAACCGCGCTTCTCCGCCCGCCGCCAAATTGAAGCGGCCGCCGCCGTAGGCGAAGATTCCTGAGAACACGTCCTGGCGGTCGCGAAGCTGCTCCCAGATCGGGTTGGTGAAATACGCGCTCTTGCCCATGGTCACCTGCAGCAGATCTTCGAGGCGAGCGACTGGCAGCGTTTTCAGGACCACCGAATCGATCAGGCTGAAGATGGCCGTATTCGCGCCGATTCCCAGAGCTAACGACAGAATCGCCACAGCGGCAAATCCGGGGCTGCCACGAAGGGCGCGAAGGGCGTAGCGGACGTCTTGGAGAAGGGCGTCAATCATGGTTCTATGGTGATCATTTCGGCGCGCTACGGTTGGACCGGGGGGCTCGCTTACTCACGCGCGCGGTCGCACTGAAAATAGCTGTTGTTGATCCAGTCGCGTCATGCACCCAATCTACTACGAAGTATTTCGTAGAGTCAACGAGATCTTCTAGACATGCCTGCCCGCCGGCGAGCTGCGTAGTCCAACGAAGAGCCGGAACGGATAACGATCAAGCGAGTATCTGTACTAGAGTTGATTGATGATCCGTCAGATCGCGCCTCAGTTTTTCACCACGGATATTCCTGCCACTCTCGCCTACTACGAGGACAAGCTCGGCTTCGAATGTCTGGGTATGTGGGCAGACCCGCCAGTCTACGCGATCGTGGCGCGCGATCAGCACGCGATCCACTTCCGCTGCGCCGAGCCGCCCACAGCCAATCCCGATAAATATTCGGACGAGCTGCTCGACGCCTACCTACTCGTCGAAGACGTAGACGCGCTTTATTCCGAGTACGCAGCCCGAGGCGTGGAGTTCACCCGGCATCTCGCCAACATGCCGTGGAACTCGCGCGAATTTGTGGTGAAGGACTGCGACGGCCGCCTGCTCGTCTTCGGCGCAAGGCTGTAGTCCAATCCGTAAACATCAAAGTGTACGGGTGGACGCGACCGTTGATTCGTGGTTATACGACGAGCAATGCAGCCCGGGAGCGACGCCGACGATGCCGAGCTCGCCTATGGTGTGGTATCCAAGAGGTGAAAGGAGTGTTCCACGTATGAACACGAAGAATAGGCAAGACCAGAAGCATACAGGACAAAAGAGCCGTCCGAAGCAGAAGCCCAAAACGCAGGGCCGGAGTTCCAACATGCTTCACGACGACCGGAAGTATCACGAGCAGGAGCGACCCGAGACGCGGATGTTCCGCTAGGTTTCACTGCCCGACACATTCTGCTAAATCAACAGCTCCCTCCTGCGGTATCCGCCGGAGGGAGTTTCAGGTTTTGCCGCGGAATTTGATACGGTTGTGCCGCGCCCGGAGAATCGGACCCTAGCTGTCCTCGCCCACCTGAAGCTCCAGAAACTTTCGGGATATTGAAACTGCCACACGTGGCCGTTGATCCCCCCTTACCTGAGGCCGCACAGATCCGCCGCTCGCGCCAGACGCGAAGATGCCGCAATGCGGGACTTTCCAGTCCATATAATTGGCGTAACCATGTTCCGCTACCGGTGCTCGCCACTATCAGGAAATGCGCGTCTGTTCATCGAGGCGCCAATCCCCGGAGGAGCTTTGCGCTCCATAATGCCGCATATTCGCGGCGCGGCGGCATGGGCAGCAATGTTCATTTCGCTCAGCACGGCGATTGCGAGTGCGGCGGTCGATCCCTACCCCGGGACCATCTTGTACGGAGCCGCGTATTACGAAGAATATGCACCGTACGATCGATTGGACGCCGATGTGAAGATGATGAAATCGGCCGGCATCAACGTCGTTCGCATTGCCGAGTCCACCTGGGGGACGTTGGAGCCGCAGGACGGCGTGTTCGATTACTCGCACATTGACCGCGTGATTCAGGCAATGGATAAGGCCGGCATTTCGGTGGTCGTCGGTACGCCTACATACGCAATCCCGACGTGGCTCGCCCGGAAGTACCCTGACGTTCTCGCTATTACTCCCGCTGGGCCGAGCCGGTACGGCACACGCCAGAACATGGACATCACCAACGCGCACTTCCGGTTCTATGCGGAGCGCGTCATTCGCCACCTCGTCGAACACGTGAAGGACCAGCCGGCGGTGATCGGGTTCCAGGTCGACAATGAGACGAAGTCGTACCATGTGAGCGGCCCGGAGGTGCAACGCGGCTTCGTCGACTCAGAGAAGAAGCGTTTCGCGAGCCTGGAGGCGCTCAACCACGCCTATGGGCTCGATTACTGGAGCAATCGGATCAACTCCTGGGAAGACTTCCCGTCGATCGATGGAGCGGTGAATGCGAGTCTGACGTCCGCATTCGCCGAGTACCAGCGCGGGCTGGTGACCGATTATCTTGCGTGGCAAGCCGCCATCGTACGAGAGATCAAGCGGCCCAATCAGTTCATCACGCAGAATTTCGATCTCGACTGGCGGGGCTATTCTTATGGCATTCAACCGGATGTGGACCATTTCGCGGCGGTCCGTGCGCTTGACGTGGCAGGCATCGACATCTACCATCCAAGCGAAGACCACCTGACGGGGGCGGAGATCGCATTCGGCGGAGATCTGGCGCGATCCATGCGGGGCGGAAAGAACTACCTGGTCATCGAGACACAGGCCCAAGGGTTTCCGGAGTGGACGCCCTACCCCGGCCAACTCCGGCTGCAGGCTTACAGCCATCTTGCATCCGGCGCCGAGATGGTGTCGTACTGGCACTGGGCGACCACTAACAACAGCGTCGAAACATACTGGCGCGGGCTGCTGAGCCAGGACTACGCACCGAATCCCACCTTCCGCGAGGCGCAGCAGATTGGCGCCGAGTTGCAGCGCATCGGGCCCGAACTGGTGGGCCTCCAGAAGAACAACCAAGTGGCTGTGTACCTCAGCAACCGGGCGCTGACGGCCTTCAACGCTTTCCGATTCGGATGGACGTCGAAGCTCACCTACAACGACGTGCTACGCCCCTTCTACGATGCGCTGTACCGCGCCAACATCGAAACCGACTTGATCGATCCCTCCACCAAGGATCTGTCGCGCTACAAGCTGATCATCGTTCCCGCGCTGTACGCAGCATCCGATGCCGAGATCGCCGCGCTGAAGGACTATGTAAGCGCCGGCGGCCACCTGGTGCTGACGTTCAAGAGCGGCTTTTCGGATGAAAACGTGAAGGTGAGGTCGACCAGCCAGCCGGGCGGCTTTGCCGATGCGGTGGGCGCCACCTACAGCCAGTTCGTCATTCCGGAAAAAGTTTCGATCAAAGGCGATGGCTTTGAAGCCGGGCGGACAGACGATGTCCGCTGGTGGATGGAGTTGCTGCAGCCCACCACGGCCACGGTAATTGCCAGCTATGACCACCCGGTGTGGGGAAAGTACGCTGCCCTCACGCGAAACCGTTACGGCAAGGGCGAGGTTCTGTACGTGGGCTTCATGCCGAGCGATGAAGTGATCGGGAGCATTCTGGCGAAGGCCGTTGAACGCGCCAAAGTGACGCATCTCGACAGCGCTTACCACTTTCCAGTGATCGTGAGAAGCGGCGTGAACGGCCGCCATCAGGCGATTCACTACGTGTTGAACTATTCAGGCGGCTCAAGGGCGGTGGTATACCCATTCGACGCGGGCACGGACCTGCTGTCAGGTAAATCGATCAACAAAGGCGGCCAGATCGAACTGGGGCCTTGGGGCGTGGCCATCGTGGAGGAATCCAGGCCAAACGCACCGGCGCCATAGAGCGCGGCGACTGCGGGGGAAAGAGGTGAATCGCCAAAAGCGGGACGGACTTCGTTTTCTTAGAGGAGGGCCAAAACCGGGACGGACTTAGTTCCCTGAAAACCGGGACGGACTTAGTTCCCTGAGTTCCCTGAGCTCCCTGAATGGGACGATCTTAGTGTGGTGTAACCGGCCTGATGCGGGGTCCACCGCAGCCGCATCGAGGTCGATGCTGGGTGTCAGAGTTCTAACTGTCCTTGTAAGCTGTCCGAGCAGGACGCTACACCCTGGCAGCAGGCAGCGGAGGGCTAGCTAGATCAGTTAATGGAGTGTTCTGACGGCGGCAGAGCAGTTTGCGGCGGTGGGCCTACCGGGTGGCGACCACGCTAGCTTGCGGCGGAATCGCGCTTCGAGTCCTTGAATCCACTCCGCGTTTCCGCAAGGCCTCGACGCCGGGATCGCTTTCCGCAGAGCCGTCTCGCGGGCAAGATCCGCCCGGGAAAGAAACTCCCGCCATTGAGGCTGCGTGAACGATTGACGCGTCAGCACCGGCGTGAGGGGGATCCGCGGGTCGTGCTCGCCCGTTACGTGCGCTCGCGCGGATGAGAATTCGAACTCTTCCGGCCGACTCGCGATTTTCGCTCGCTGCGGGTTCAACTCCACGTATCGCAGGGCGGTCCAATAGTGATCTTCGCTGAGCGGGGATGAATGATAACGGGCTTGCAGTAGGTGACCAGTGCGGCCGTGCCTACGGTTGAACGTTAACGCCCACCAAGTGTGCGCACGGCGGAACAGGCGTGCCAGGCCGTTGGCCGTGGTGGGAGTAAGCAGCCAGTGGACGTGGTTGTCCATCAAGCAGAATCCATGAACCAGCACGTTCTCCTCACTAGCGATTGCGCAGAAGCGCAGCAGGTACTGTTGCTTCTCTGCACGACAGGTGAAGATCCGCATCCGGTCGTTGCCTCTCGAGACTACATGGTGCACGACGTTTACTAAGACCACTCGTGGTGTCCGCGGCATACCCAGTACTCTCAGGCGACCACTGCCGATCTCGCGATCGTCACTAGATGAGTGTCCGTAGTGGGCGATTATTCGCAAGGAAAACAAAGTCCGTCCCTTTTTCGGGGGGTTTTCGCAAGAAAAACACAGTTCCGTCCCCTTTTCGGCGTCCGTGGCCGCAGTTAGCCGGTTATTCGCAAGAAAAACAAAGTCCGTCCCTTTTTCTGCGCTCAGAAAAACACAGTCCGTCCCCTTTTCGGCGGGGTTTCTTCGGTCGGGCGATCGGATCGGCTCATTGAAGTTGGTAACACGTCGATGCGTCGTTCGCAGGGAGTTCGCCCCGCTTCCCATTCGCCTGCTTTTCCCATACACTAGTTGTATGGCGATACCGTCATCCTCTCGCCCTTCCCTCTTTGGCTCAGACTAGGCCCGCCGAGGCCGTTGTCTAAGCATTTTTTCCACGTCTAAATTAGAAAAACTGAGGTGAAGCATGCTGACGGATATTTCCTGTCATGCGCTGTTACCGCACTTGGTGACGGCTCTGCCGGGGCCGCGCGCCCAGGCCATTATCGATCGGGACCATAAGGTTCTTTCTCCCTCGTACACAAGGGACTATCCGCTGGTCGTCAAGCGCGGCGAGGGCGCCATGATTGAAGACGTCGACGGAAACCGTTTCCTCGACTTCAACGCGGGCATTGCGGTGGTCGCCGCGGGCCATTGCCATCCGCGCGTCGTCGAAGCCGTCCAGCGCCAAGCCGCCGAGCTCCTGCATATGTCGGGGACGGACTTCTATTACGAGAACATGGTTGCGCTGGCGGAGAAGCTGGCCGAGCTCACGCCGGGCGGCGTGGACAGGCGGGTCTATTTCGGCAATTCCGGGACGGAAGCGGTGGAAGCTGCCATTAAGCTGGCTCGCTATCACTCAGGACGGGACAAGTTCATCGCCTTCCTGGGCGGGTTTCATGGCCGCACCATGGGCTCCTTGTCGCTCACCGGCAGCAAGATTGCCCAGCGCCGACACTTCGGCCCCATGCTCCCGGTCCAGCACGTGCCATATGCCTATTGCTACCGCTGCGCCTATGGCAAGCAGCCCGATACGTGCAACGTCGAATGCGTCAAGGTGATTGAAGATCAGCTCTTCAAGACCATTCTGCCCGCCGAGGAAGTGGCTGCGATCGTGGTCGAACCCATACAGGGCGAA
The DNA here is from genome assembly GCA_963740005.1 of uncultured Acidobacteriaceae bacterium. Classification (GTDB taxonomy): domain Bacteria; phylum Acidobacteriota; class Terriglobia; order Bryobacterales; family Bryobacteraceae; genus CAJCIT01. The sequence continues at coordinate 80,115 of CAVUCO010000024.1, forward strand.
GGCGGCTATCTGGTTCCACCTGCTAAGTTCCACGAGGAACTGCGCCGTCTCGCCGACAAGTACGGCATCCTTCTGATCCATGACGAAGTGCAGTCGGGGATGGGCCGCACCGGACGCATGTTCGCATCGGAGCACTTTGGCGTAACGCCCGACATCGTCACCCTCGCCAAGGGCATCGCGAGTGGCATGCCACTGGGCGCCACTATCGCCAAGGCGGAGATCATGAATTGGACGCCCGGCGCCCACGCTTCCACATTCGGGGGCAACCCCGTGGCCTGCGCCGCGGCTCTTACGACCCTCGAACTGCTCGAGGAAAGCCTGGTTGAAAACGCCGCTGTGATGGGCGCTCACATACTCGATCGCATGCGGGCCTGGCCGTGCCGGTTCCGTCACGTCGGCGACGTGCGCGGCAGGGGGCTCATGGTCGGGTTCGAACTGGTTACCAGCCAGGAAACCCGCGAACGCGCGCCGGAACTTCGCAAATCGCTCGAAATGATGGCGTTCGAACGTGGGCTGCTGGTGCTGGGTTGTGGCCAGAACAGCATTCGCCTTTGCCCGCCGCTGGTCATTACGCGCGACCAAGCGGACTTCGCGGTCGATACACTGGAGGAATGTCTGAGGGCCGTCGAACAGTAACAACGTTAGAGCAGGCCCCTTACGCTTCCCGCGCGCTCAATCAATTGCCGGTCCTGGATGTCGGCTGCGGAATCAACAAATACCCCGGTTCTATTGGGCTCGACCGCAACGTCAACACCAAAGCCGACGTCCTCGCCGACCTCGACCACTTCCCGTTCCCGTTTCGGGACAACTCGTTCCGCGAGGTGCGGGCCATCCACGTGATCGAGCATGTTTCCGATGTCATCCGGACGATGGAGGAATTCCACCGGCTGCTTGCCCCGGGCGGGCGGGTTTTCATTGCGACACCCCACTACACCGACTTCAGCTCCTTTTGCGACCCCACCCACCGCTGGCACCTTAATAGCTTCTCCTTGCGTTACTTTGGCGACAATAATGCCGGCTTTGGCTACTACTCAAATATCCGGTTTCGTGAGATTTCCGTATCGCTGAAGTTACTAGCGTTGTGGAGGTATTTCGGGTTTGAGTTTCTGGTCAACCAGTTTCCGCGTTTCCGGCGCTTTTGGGAGTACTACCTCTGCTACATCGTGCGGGGGAAGGTGATCGAATGGACGCTCGAAGCAATCAAGCCCAGCGCGGACTCGCCGCCAGGCAGTGGTTCTGGCGCCTGAGCGACACCCTTCGCCAAGCGAAGCAAAGAAAGGTGCTGACTCCGGAGGCGGCGCTTGGGCGCCGAGGCGAAGACCTGGCTCACCGCTATCTTCGCCAGGCCGGCCTAACCATTCTGGCTCGAAACTATCGCACTCCCAACCTCAGCGGCGAGATCGACATCGTCGCCCGCGATCAGGACACTATTGTGTTTGTCGAAGTGAAGGCCCGAACCAGCGCTGATTACGGGGCGCCCGACCGTGCTATCGATCCGGAGAAGGAACGCCGCATTATGAGCGCGGCTCGCCACTATGCCAGCCACACGGGCACGGATTGGGACCATGTGCGTTTCGACATCGTGAGCATTGTTTTCGGCAAACAGCCCGCGCTTAGCCACTACCCTGACGCTTTCTTTGCGGAGCGAACCGTGTAGAGCGGTGAAGAGTGAATATTATTGGCTGCGGATGAAGACCCCATGCCTTCGGGCGCCCAGGGGGAAGCATTGGGGCTTTCGCAACATTGGGCCGTCCGCTTTCTTTACGAGTCTGTGTGAAAGCCCTGGCGAGGGCGACGAGTGCCAGTCGACTAGACTGCATCTTGGGACAGCCTCGCCACTCGGCGAAGGGGCCAGGGTGACGAGGTACATGTCGTGGTCTCCTTGGGAACAGAGGCGCGCCTTTCTTGGTCGGCTCTTCCCTAGAGCCCACAGGCTGAAGGCCTGTGCCACGAAGAAGAGTGCGTGTCCGTCAAGGTCGGTTTTCATCATTGCGGGTGTGCACTCCGGCGCTCGTGCTGAGTTCTGTGCTGGAGTTGTCACACTGGCTCTTACAGCCACGGCTCCGAAAGCTTTTCACGGCCCTCCGCGCGGCCGTGTTTTCAAAACAATTCGCGATTATTTGATTTGTCGACCGATTAATAATTTTTTGTTTCGTTGCGCGAAGCAATGATTGTTGGGAAACGAAGCGGAGCCGGTGGTGGGCGTCGAGCCCCACCTTTGCATCTCGTTTGCGGCGTGCCACGCTGTGCCACGGTGCTGGAGTTCTATGAAGGCCTCTCACCCTCCATGTCATGATGGTTCACTACCCCATGAACTCAACACGACGGCACTGGTTCTCCACTTGCCTTGCTATGGCGGCGTGGGCGGACGTTTTGTCAGCCCAGCAGCACGCGCACACCACAGCGGGATCGGCAACCCCGCATTTTGAAACCCTGGACCCGGCAACCGCGGCCGAGATCGAAGCCATTGCGGCCCAGATCATTCCGTCCACAGACGGCCCTGGCGCTCGCGAAGCCGGCGTCATCTATTTCATTGATCGCGCCCTCTCGACCTTCGCCTCCGATCAGCGCGAAAACTACCACAGCGGGATGGCCGAGCTTCAACGGAAACGCCAGGAACTGTTTCCCAACTCCAGCACGATTTCGTCGCTCACCAGCCAGCAGCAGATCACCCTGATTCAAGCCATCGAAGCATCCGAATTCTTCGCACTTCTCCGAACGCACACCGTGCTGGGCTTTCTGGGCAACCCAAGCTACAGCGGCAATCGCGGGGAAATTGGCTGGAAGCAGATCGGCTTTGAAGATCGAATGATGTACCAACCGCCGTTCGGCTACTATGACGCACAGGTCAACGGAGAGAAGAAGTGAGCGGCGTAACGTTTCCGACCTCCGACCCCGTGGATTTCCTGGTATTGGGCGCCGGCGCCGCGGGCGGCGTCGTCGCCAAGGAGCTGTCAACCGCCGGATTCAGCGTGGTGGTCTTGGAGCAGGGCCCCTATCTGCGTGAAAAAGACTACACGCATGATGAGATCAAATACACGTTCCAGACAGGTTTGACGAACGACCCGAAGACGCAACCCATCACCTACCGCAAATCGGAAGCGGATCACGCCAAGCCGATAAAAGCCATCGAATACGGGAGGCAGGTGGGCGGCGGCAGCGTTCATTTCACCGCCAACTACTGGCGCTTTCATGAGAGTGACTTCCACGAGCGAAGTCTGTTCGGCGAGGTAAGCGGCGCCGAACTTGCCGATTGGCCCATCAGCTACTCCGATCTGGAGCCGTACTACACGAAGGCCGAATACGACCTCGGCATCTCCGGACTGGCCGGCGCGAACCCCTTCGAAGGGCCTCGATCGAAGCCGTATCCGCTGCCGCCCATGCCTATCAAATCGTCGGGCGTCCTGTTCGATCAAGCCACGAAGAAGCTTGGCCTGCACCCGTTCCCTGCCCCGGTGGCGATCCTGTCGCAGCCGTATCAGGGCCGCGCCGCGTGCGTGAATTGCGGTTTTTGCGAATCGTTCGGTTGTGAGATGCGCGCCAAGTCAAGCACTTTGGTCAGCGTCATTCCGGTCGCCGAGAAGACGGGGCGCTGCGAGATCCGGCCGAATTCTTACGCCCGCAAGATTGAGACGGACGACAACGGCCGGGCAACCGGCGCCATCTACTTCGATGCCAACCGGCGCGAGGTTTTCCAGCGCGCCAAAGCGGTCTTCGTGTGTGCCAACGGAGCTGAGACGCCAAAGCTGTTGTTGCTGTCGAAGTCGAAGCGGTTCCCGAATGGGCTGGCGAACTCCAGCGGCATCGTCGGCAAGTATCTGTTGTGGGACAACGGCGGCGAGGCACAGGGGCTGTTCGAACACCCACTGAATGAGTACAAAGGCATTCAGGTGACACGGCTCATTCACGATTACTACGCTGCCGATCCCAAGCGCGGCTTTTATGGAGGCGGCGGCATCGACGCCCGGTTCGACTTCTATCCCGCCGGTTTCGCACTAAATGGATTGCCGCCGGATGCGCCGAAGTGGGGCAGCGAATACAAGAAGCTGTTTGAAACCTACTTCACACGCAGCATGTCGCTACTGGCGCACACCTCTTCCTTGGCGCAAGCCAAAAACAGCATTACGCTCGATCCCGACCTCAAGGACGCCTGGGGTCTTCCGGCCATCCGCGTCACCTTTAGCAACCACCCCGATGACGAAGCCACCATCAAATGGATGATGACCAAACAGATTGAGATCCTTCAGGCGGCCGGCGCCCAAAAGGTCTGGCACGGGTCCCTGGCGCTGGAGGACAACATGCCCTCGCGTCACCTTATGGGCACCTGTCGAATGGGCAAGGACCCTAGCACTTCGGTTGTGGATGCCTTCAGTCGCACGCACGATGTTCCAAACTTGTTTCTGGTGGACGGAAGCAACTTCGTTACGGCGGCAAGACAGCAGCCCACGGCAACGATCCAGGCTTTGGCTTACCGCGCCGCGGATTACGCCGCGCAGGCCGCGAAACGGGGCGAACTGAGCTAGACGTAGCAGGGAAACAGATATGGGCAAGCGCTCCGTGACCGTCGCGCCTCAGAAAGCATTCCACGACTCATTAGCTTTTGCGTGTTTTCAGAACAACGCGGATTCGATGTTAAGGTGTGGCCCCGACGCTCTTGGGTGCGCTCCTTGACTTCGGCTTCGTTTATTCCGCTTGCTGGCTTGGGCGGAGGGTATGCGCGCGGCTCCGAAAACATCCCTTTGCTGACGCGCGCCGCGCAGCGTTTTTAGACATTAGTGGATTTCGCCGAAGTGCACGGCCTCCGGGATGCTGCCATCGAGCAGTTGAATGGTCGTCGCCGGCCCTAAGTCCGGATTATTCCATTCACGAAGCGCCCACACCACGCGCTTATCCGGCGTGATTTCCAAGGCTTGCACCTCGGCGTTCGACTTGTCGATGGTTGTGCTCCACATGTTGACCCAATTGTTAACCAGGGTGTTCCCATTCGGCAGGCGACTGGCAGTCTGGAATCCTGAAAGGCGGTACGCCGGCACATCTTCAGGCTTGAATTCCCAGACCGTTTGTCCTTCCGGATCTACTTCGCGCACAACCTTCTTATTGCTCGCGATCAGGGTATTGCCGTTCTTCAATCGCACGGCTGACCACGGGTTTTCAATCGCGACCGACCAGACTTCTTTGCCGGCGGAATCGTATTCCGAGACCTTCTTCATATCCATGTGGGCAACTAGAAGCGTTCCGGAGCCGGTCAGGCGCGCGCGGCGAAACTGCCCGTGAACGCTGGCGGGATTGCCGGTCTCCAGGACGAACTCCTTCTCGGTTGCCCCCGTCACGATGTTCACCACCCGGAGAATGGCTGGATTGCCGTTCTGAATGAACAGCACCCGGTTCTTTCCAATTGGCTGGGCCGTGTGGATTTCAGTCCCGGCGGGCGCATCGAAGTTCCACACGACATCCTTTGCCGGATTGATCATCGTCACGCCGAACTGGTGCGCAAAGACGATGTTGCCGTTCGACATCAGCACCGCGTCGCTAATCTCGCCCTTGCCGTTGGGTTCCAGGTAAGACCAGACCACCTGGCCCTCTTTGACGATGTACATGTCACGCAGTTTCTGCTCGCCGGCATAGAAGAAGTTGTGCTGAGCCAAGCCCTTCCCCGGCAGGACTGTGGGCGCCGCGGGGGTGCCTGCCGAGGATGGGGGCTGGGCATGCGCTACCAGGGACGCTGCCCAAAGGACACTGGTCAGCGCACGCATCGGAAGTTTCATGTCCCAACGATACACCTCGCGGCGGATACACTGGAAGCTTGCCGCAGCTTCGATGCTGCCAGTTCCGGGGGTGTCCACTGTCATTTCTGCAAGTGAAGATCGGCCCAGCCATCGCGGCTTTGGTGCCATTGGCCTTTTTGCTGCTCCCGGCAGACGGATGGGCTCGAGAAGACGCGACGCCGGCCATGCCGGTGTTTACGGTTGCCTGGAGTACCAATGCCGGCAACAACCCCTATCCGTACATGGAACGCTCCGGCACCTTGAAGAAATGGGCCGATCGATATCACCTGCAGATCAAGCTGGAGCGCATGGACTACGGCGCGGCGACGGACGCCTTCGCGGCCAAGAAGGTCGACGCGTGCGTGATGTCCAATATGGAGGCCATCGAAACACCCGCCACATCGGGCATCGACACAACTGTCATATACGTCAACGACTCGTCCAGTGGGAACAACATGATCCTGGCGCGCAATGGGGTCGAACTCAAAGACCTGTCGAACAAGAGAACCCTGCTGACTCAGAGGTCGGTGTCACTGTACCTGTTGGAGCGGGCCATGAGCATGGAAAACATAGCATCTCAGATTCCGAGCCTCAAGCTCATCGACGCCGGCCCCGGGGCAATAACGCAAAAGTTCCTCAAAGATCCCGCCATCGACGTGGTGGTGAGCTGGAAGCCGATGGCCAGCCAGATTCTGACTGAAGCGAAAGCCAAGGATCTCTTCGATTCTTCCCGAATTCCAGACGAGATTGCTGACTTCATGGCGGTCCGGACAGAAGTCATCAATAGACCGGACGGCTCGGGCGATCGCTTTGCCAAGGCCCTGACAGGCGCGTGGTATGAGATCATGTCGCAGTTGTCAGCGCCGGCGACTCTAAATGGAGCGCTGAGCGGGATGGCCTCCGCGTCAGAGATCACGCTCGAATCGCTCAACGAGCAACTGAGCACCACCCGGTTCTTCACGGATCCCCGACAGGCCCTGCACTTTGCGAACGGCGGCACCAACAGGGAGAAAATGCGAGCGATGCGCCGGTTTTGTTTTGAACACAAACTACTCGGAGCCGCGCAGTCCCCGAACGATGTTGCGATCGAGTACCCGGACAAGTCCATTGAGGGAAATCAAGACCACGTCCGGCTGCACCTGGTATCGAAATACATGGTGCTCTCGTCGGGACGAATGCTCTGACAGCCGTTACGGCTTGGGTGCCGGCGGGGCGGTTGGTGGTGCGGTACCCGGAGGTTGGTTCCCCATCCACTGCGGATCGGTGAGATTCCAGCCACCGCCCAGCGCCTTGTAGAGTTGAACGATCACGGTACGGCGGTTGGTTTCTGTCATGGCCAGTGCGGTTTCCGCGGGGAACAGAAGCTGCTGCTGTTGCAGGACCTCGTAATAGCTAGCTTTGCCGGCGTTATAGCGGAGCAACGCGATTCGCACGGCCTCCTGGTAGTTTGTAACCGCTCGCTGTTGGTCGATGCGGATGGCATCGTACTTGGTGCGGGAGATGAGCGCGTTTGAGACGTCCTGGAAGGCGTTCAACGCGCTCTGTTCGTACTGCAACTTGGTTTCTTCCCAGAAAGCGATGGCCTGGAGTTTTGCGGCTTTGAGCTGACCACCCCGAAAGAGGGGGCCGGCCAGACTGGCGGCGGCACTCCAGGTTGTCGCCTTACCGGAGGCAATATCCTGAAGCGGAGCGGTACCCTGCCCGAAGAACGAAGTTAAGCCGATCTGCGGAAAGTAGTTGGCAATGGCCACGCCGACCTGGGCGTTGGCTGACGCCACCTGCTGCTCAGCGGCGAGGATATCCGGCCGGCGCTGAAGGAGCGCGGAGGGCAGGCCGACGGGAATCTCGGGGGGAATGATCTCGTCGAGCAGTTTGGCTTTGGTCGCAATGCTATCGGGGTTCTGACCCAGCAGCACGCTGATCTGGTTCTCTTTCAGCGCGATCTCCAGTTCGATCTGGGGGATCTGTGCGGCAGCGGTGGCTTCGTCGGCGGCGGCGGCGGACGTTTGCAGTTTGGAGGCCACCCCGCCCTCCAGGCGCTGGGTGAAGAGCGTTAGAGTCTCGCCGAAGTTCTTGGTCGCCTCTTTGGCGATCTCCAGCTGAAGTTGGAGTCCGAGTAATTCGAAATAGGCTTGCGAGACATCGCTGACCAGCGTCAGCATGATGGCGCGTTTGCCTTCCTCGGTCGACAGATACTGCGCGGTGGCGGCCTCAGTCTGACGCCGGACGCGACCCCAGACGTCCAGCTCCCACGCAACATTCAGGTTGGCCCAGAAGGCCGCTTGAGTGGTCCCGTTGTTGGGAGCAAGGGTGCCGAGAAACTCGTTCTTCCCGCCGCTGATAGCGGTTTGGTAACCAACCTGGGGATACAGCTGCGAGCGTGCCTGAGCTGCAATCTCGCGTGCCTGTTCAATACGCGTCACCGCGATTTTCAAATCGTAGTTGTTGGTGAGCGCCTGCTGAACGAGCGCCTTGAGCGTATCGTCCTTGAAGACCTCCCACCAGGGCAGGTCGGCCAGCGAAGCTTGTTGAGCCGCTCCTTCGGCGCCACGGAAGGAAACCGGGGCGTTCACAGGTGGCCGCTTGTAATTGGGCCCAACGAGGCAGCCCGAGAGCATCGTGGTGAGCAGAACAACAAGAACTGTTTTGACTTGGATCGAGATTCTCATCAGGGTTTGACGGCTACGACTCCAGGCGCCGACGATTCCTTTGGTCTCGCCTCGTTCTTGGCTCCGCCTATCCTCTCGAATAAGTAAAAAAGTGCGGGGACGACAAAGATGGCGATCCCGCTCGACGCCAACATGCCCCCGATGACCGCCGTGCCCATGACCTGCCGGGACACAGCGCCAGATCCTTTCGCAATCCACAAAGGAACGCATCCGAGAATAAAGGCGAATGAGGTCATCAGGATAGGCCTTAGCCGCACGCGAGCGCCTTCAATTGCGGCATCGAACAGCGATTTGCCCTCCTCGTATCCCGCTTTTGCGAATTCCACGATCAAAATGGCGTTCTTCGCGGAGAGGCCGATCAACATGACCATGCCAATTTGAGCATACACATTGGTCTCGATGTTGAGATCTCCCTGACGCCGGAAGTAGAGTGCCCCGAACGCGCCCATGACCGCAATGGGCACGCTCATTAAGACGCTGAAGGGCAAGGTCCAGCTTTCGTAGAGGGCCGCCAAAACGAGGAAGACGAAGAGAAAAGATAATCCAAAAATCGCCCCAGCGGGAACACCCTTTTGCGAAAGTTGAATCTGGTACGCCATGCCCATGTAGTCAAATCCCATTTCTGGAGGCATAGTATCTTTGAAGACACTCTCCAAGGCCTCCATCGCCTGATTGCCGGTGTATCCGGGGGCCGGTCCAGCCATGATCTGAGCGCAGTTGTAGAGGTTGTAATGCATCAGATATTCCGGACCAAGCTGATGTTTAACCGTCATCAGGGTAGATAGCGGAACCATCTGGTCTTTCGAATTCTTGATGTAGAACTGTCCAAGATACTCAGCATTGGTGCGGTAAGCGCCCTCGGCCTCAACGTAAACCTGCCACTGACGGCCGAAGCGGTTGAAGTAGTTGATAAATGCGCCACCCATGAACGCCTGCAGGGTGGTATAAACATCCTTGATCGGGACTCCCTGCGTCATGACCTTGTCCCGGTCGACGTTGATGTAGACCTGTGGGACGGAAGGCAGAGCGGTAGTAAAGAGCACGCCCAGCTCGGGGCGTTTTCTTGCTGCTTCGAGAAACTTATCCACTTGTGCCGTGAGAAAGGGGGTGCCCGTGCCCGAACGGTCCTCGATCACGAACTGGAGTCCGCCTGAGCCCACGCCAGGAATCGCAGGCGGCGCAAAGGCGAGCGCAGCACCATCAGGCAAAGCGCCGAGTTCCTTGTTCAAGTGGGCCTTTATGGCGGCGTACTGTTCGTCCGGCGCCGTGCGTTCGTCCCAAGGTTTGAACGTAATCCAGAAAAAGGCGCTGTAGGTCGTCTGCACGCTGCTGATCATGTTGTATCCGACGACCGTTGTGTTGTGCATAACACCGGGAGTCTTTCGGATGATCTCGTCGCATTTCATGGCGGCCATGTCAGCGCGTTGCAAGGAAGAGGCGTTAGGGAGTTGGATGACACCAAAGACGTAGCCTTGGTCTTCATCCGGCAGGAATCCGACGGGTACATGCTTCCCGAAAAAGCCGGCTAGCACGGCGAAGCCGACCAGCATTATCATGCTGATGGCCATCTTATGTATCAACGCGCCGCAGGCGGAGCCATAGCCGTGCGCGGCGCGGCCAAATGTCTTGTTGAACCAGCGGAAGAAGGCTCCGAGCGGGCCGCGTGATTCTTTCTTGGGGCGAAGCAAGAGCGCCGAAAGCGCCGGGCTGAGGCTAAGCGCGTTGAAGGCGGAGATGAGGACGGAGACTGCGATGGTTACCGCGAACTGTTGATAGAGACGCCCGGTGATTCCGGGAATGAAGGCTGTGGGGACGAACACGGCTGAAAGGACGAGCGCGATGCCGATAACCGGCGCGGAAACTTCTTCCATCGCCTTGAAAGCTGCGGCCTTCGGGGCAAGCCCTTGTTCGATGTGATGTTCCACCGCTTCCACCACAACAATGGCGTCGTCAACAACCAGGCCGATGGCCAGCACCATCCCGAAGAGTGAGAGTGTGTTGATGGAGAAGCCGAGGAGGGGAAAAACAAGGAAAGTGCCCACCAGCGAAACGGGCACGGCCAGCATCGGTATGAGCGTAGCGCGCCAACCCTGGAGGAAGATGAAGACGACGATGACGACAAGTATCATCGCTTCGACAAGCGTATGGACGATCTCGTCAATGCCCGCCGTGACGGGAAGTGAGGTATCGAGTGCGACGGTGTACTCCAGGCCCGGCGGGAATCTTTTGCGGGCCTCTGCCATAAGCGCTCTCGCTCCGGCAGCGGCCTTGACCAAATTGCTATCCGGAAGCTGATAGAGAGCGAGCACCGCAGACGGCTTGCCGTCCAATCGTCCGCGAATGTTATACAGTTGAGCGCCTAATTCGACTCGTGCGACGTCTTTGATCCGCACAATGGAGCCGTCAGGTCTTGCTCGGACAACCATGTTTCCGAACTCTTCCTCGCTCACGAGCCGGCCCTGCGCACGAACCGCATACGTAAACTCCTGGCCGATGGGTATTGGATCGCCTCCGATTTGGCCGGCGGGATTCACGTTGTTCTGGGTCTGAATCGTGTTGACGATCTCAGGAACGGTAATTTGCAGCTTGGCGAGCTGATCGGGCTTTACCCAGATGCGCATGGCATACTGCCCGGCCCCGAATACCGTGACACTGGCAATTCCGGGCACGCGCGTCATGGCATCGTTCAGATTGATGATGGCGTAGTTAGCCAGGAACTCTGCGCTGTAGCGGCCGTCTGGGGAGTAAAGGTCGAACAGCATGATCGGAGCCGCTGTCGACTGCTGAACAACGACGCCATAGTTGTTTACCGCGGTGGGAAGCTGAGAAGCGGCCTGATTCTGGCGCATCTGCGCAAGGATCTGGTCTGTGTTTGGATCCGTTCGGATGTCGAAGTCAATGGTTAGGTTACTTTGTCCGTTGTTGGCGTTGAGTGAATACATGTAATTCATGTTGTTCACTCCGCTCATCTGCTGTTCTATGGGCGTCGCCACCGACTGCGCCACGGTCTCGGCATCGGCTCCGGGGTAGGTTGCTTTGACCTGAATCTGCGGGTCCGCAATGTTCGGAAACTGCGCCGTAGGCAGAACCAGGATGCAAATAGCGCCGGCGATTAACATGATGATGGAAATCACCATGGCGACGATCGGGCGGTTGATGAAGAACTTAGACATGTCGTTTCAGCTTAACCGTCAGCCGCTAGGAATTTGCCGGCCTGGCCTTCTCGAAGGTAGGCGAATAAGGCTTCGGCGAAACCTGCATGCCGTCTTTAACTTTCTGTATGCCCTCGGCAACCACGCGATCGCCAGGTTTGAGACCGCTGTCGATCACCCACAGGAGACCAAATTTTGAACCGGTCTTAACCGGCACGATAGAGACTTTGTTATCGGCACCCAAGACCGCGACCAAGTTTGTGCCCTGCACATCGGACACCGCGCGTTGCGGCACTAACAATGCACCCTTTTGAACGGTGACCACCGAACTGACCACGCCGAAGCCACCGGGACGAAGCACTTGGCCCGGGTTGGGGAATGTAATCTGAACCAAGATCGTGCCCGTGGTTAATCCGACCTCACGATTGATTGCCCATATGCGGCCTGGGTGCGGGTAGTCCGTGCCGTTAGCAAGAGTCAAGTGGAATTGAAGCTTTTGAAGCGCCGGATCGTTCGCTGCGCCGGGCGTGGCGCCAGTGACCTTGGCAACATTGAGGTACTGCTCTTCGCTGGGGTTTATGTTCGCCAAGATGGGATTGATGGTCGAGATCGTAGTCAGGGCGCCGGCTTGAGGGCTGACGAGGTTACCGACCTGAGCGTTGGCGATCCCAGCAATGCCGTCGACCGGCGCGACGATTCTTGTGAAGCCGAGGTTGATCTGGGCGTTGTACACCGCGGCTTTGGCGGCATCGATATTTGCCTTGGCGGCTTCGATGTTGGCCTTATTCGCTTCAACGCTGGCCTGAGCGGCCAGGTTGTTCTGTACGGCGTCGTCCAATTCCTGTTGGCTAATGGCGCTTTCCTTGGCCAGAGGAGTATAGCGGTTGACGTCCAACTGGGTTTTTCCTTGCTGCGCCACCGCTTCAGCTAACTGGCCTTGGGCCTGTGAGAGTTTTCCCTGCGCCTGCTGCAGTTGCCCCTGGGCTTGGTCGAGCGCTGCTTGGAACGGCCGAGGATCGATCTGAAACAGCTCGGCCCCCTTTTTGACATAATCGCCATTCGAATATTCCTGCTTCAGGAGGATACCGGACACCTGGGCAACAATCTGGGCATTGACGAGGCCGTCGAGTGTGCCTACCCAATCTCTGGTGATCGGCACATCCTGCTGCGTTACCGCAACTACTTCGACATCAGGTGGAGGCGCGGCGGCAACTTGCTTCTTCTCCTCGCAGCCCGCCAGAAACAGTAGCGCCGCGGCCATTAGGATGGCGATGAATCGGATTGGTTTCATCAACGGGGTAAACTCTCCAGGCGAGCTCATCTTTAATCGGGCAAACTGGCTGGCTTGCAACATAAAACAATCCTGCTTCTTCTTGCTCAGAGGCTCTGCTAGCATCACCCGGCGGGCGTCACTGCACAGGCTGTGTCAGGTACAAGTATTAACGCGAGTATACGCTAGGCAGAACCGGCTTCACGATTGCACCAAATTCTAGCGACCCTCGTCAAGTCACGAAGGCTCCACAATGTGGCTGGAACGTGGTAGGTTATAAAAGTTTTGTGGTTCCGTCAGGAACCACCTGAAGTCTGCTCCGGAAGACTCACACTCTATATGGAAACTGACCTCAATCGCACATCGCTACTGAAAAACGACCTCCCCGCGGGGCTGGTCGTCTTTCTGGTTGCCTTGCCCCTCTGCCTCGGGGTGGCACTGGCATCGAACGCGCCGCTCCTAGCAGGGATGATCGCCGGCATCGTCGGCGGGTGCGTGATCTCGGTGTTGTCGGATTCTCCGATCAGCGTTAGCGGACCGGCCGCCGGTTTGGCTGTGATTGTCGCCACGTCCATCCAGAGTCTGGGTTCCTACCGGGCTTTCCTCGCCGCCGTCGTTGTCGCGGGCCTCATGCAGATTGGTCTCGGACTGCTCCGTGCCGGCGCCCTGGGGGATTACGTGCCGAACTCGGTGCTGAAGGGAATGCTGGCCGGCATTGGATTGGTCATCATTCTCAAACAAATCCCCCACGCTCTGGGTTATGACCTGGACGCGCTGGGTGACATGAATTTCTTAGAGGCCGACCACTCCAATACTTTTGAGAGCATCGCCGCGGCACTCTCGGGCCTGCTGAAAGGACCGCTGATCATTTCTCTCTGCAGCATTGCGGTCTTGATCATCTGGGAGAAGCTGGCCAAGGCCGGGTTACGGCTCTTTCAGCTCGTGCCCGGACCGTTGATTGTTGTGTTTCTCGGAATCCTCATGAATCTCGGCTTCAGCCGGTTCGCTCCGGGACTCTTCATCACGAACCCGGCGCATATGGTTAGCTTGCCGGCCGGATCTTTCCAAGACCTTCTTAACGAACTCGCCTTTCCTGACTTCTCGGCTCTTTCGATGCCCGGCCTGTGGACTGTTGCGGGGACCATCGCGATTGTGGCCAGCATCGAGACACTGCTTTCGCTCGAAGCCGCCGATCGGATCGATCCGTTCCGGCGCATTTCTTCGCCGAATCGCGAACTCTGGGCCCAAGGCGCAGGGAACATTGTTTCGGGACTCATTGGCGGCCTGCCGGTTACCTCCGTGGTCCTGCGCACCTCGGCGAACGTGAATTCAGGTGGCCGCAGCTGGAGGTCCTCCTTCGTCCACGGGCTGTTACTGCTTTTAGCGGTCACTTTGATACCGCGCTTCTTGAACCTCGCGCCCCTTTCGTGCCTGGCCGCCATTTTGATCATGGTCGGTTACAAGCTCACAAAGCCGGATCTGTACCGCGAGACGTTCAAACTCGGAATGGATCAATTCGTTCCCATGGTGGTCACGGTACTCGCGATCGTGTTCACCGATCTCCTGAAGGGTGTCATGGTGGGCTTAGTATGCGGCCTGTTCTTCGTGATTCGGAGTAATCACCACGAAGCAGCAACCATCGTCAACAGAGGGAAAGCCTACCTGGTCCGGTTCAACAAAGACGTCACCTTCGTGAATAAGAACGAGCTGAAACGCAAGCTCCGAAGCATTGAAAACGATTCTCAGGTCCTGATTGACGGAACCCGCTCCTTATACATCGATCGCGACATTGTCGACCTGGTGGAAGACTTCCGGAAGCTGGCTATCCACAAGAACATCTCCGTCGAGGTCAAGCAATTCGGCGGCAAAACGCCCGATTAAGAGGTCTGTGAAATGGATAGTTATCTCAAGCTGTTGCTTTCCAATCAGGCCTGGGTCCAGGAAAAGCTGCGTATTCGTTCCGATTTCTTTTCGACAACGGCGCAGGGCCAGAAGCCTGAGTTCCTATGGATTGGCTGCTCCGACTCGCGCGTTCCGGCCGAGGACATTACGGGATGTGGACCTGGCGAGCTGTTCGTACACCGCAACATCGCCAACCAGGTCATCCCGACTGATCTCAGTGCGCTGGCTGTTTTGCAATACGGCATCACGGTTCTCAAAGTACGCCACGTCATTGTTTGCGGGCACTACAACTGTGGCGGCGCGGCCCACGCCATGAAAGAGGGAAGCGGCAGTCCGGTGGAGGAGTGGCTCGAGCAATTGCGGGTGCTCCGCCGCGATCACGCAGCGGAACTCAACCAGATCACGGACGACGTTGGCCGGCTGGACCGCATGGTGGATCTCAGCACGATCGCTCAGATTCACAACCTCGCAAAGCTTCCCGTCGTGCTCGACACGTGGGCGCAAGGCACGTTCCTTCAACTCCACGCCTGGGTTTACGATCTCCGAACCGGCCTGCTGAAGGAGCTGGAAAAGATTCCGGCGGCCACGCCAGCGGCACGGCAGTCGTCTTAGGAATTGGGAACAGCGCGCGGCGGGGATCTGAGCCGGGCTGCTCTGTGAAGCAAGGCGCGTTAAGGCGCCAATTTTCCGGCCGCACCCGCTGAAAGTGTGAGTGCAATACCAAGCAGCAGGCCAAACAAGAGACATAGCGCGCCAACCAGACCGACAGGCAACGGCGAACGAAACCGTGAGAGCGTTGGGCGAGAGAAGCGCGGTTCGTCATCGATCGGAGCAGACGGCGCGGGGATCGGCACGGAGCGTTCTTCCAGCACCAGTTTGTAGGCGCCGCGGGGAATGGTGATCACGATCGGGTCAGCGGCGCCAGGACCGGCATAGTATTGCGCGAGCTTCGCTCGGAGACGCATCACTTGCACCCGGACGCAGGAATCGAGGGACGAATCGTATTGGCTGGGATCACGGCCGAGGACCTGGGTGGCCAGGACGAACTCTTTGACGGAGGTATCCGGAGAATCGACGGCGTTACGCCCGAGAAAACGCAAGATGCGGCAGAGCGCATCACTACCTCGGATCAGTTCGCTAGCCACCACGCGTTCGATCTGCTCCTCTACAGCGGGCGAGAGCCCGTGAGAGATGCTCAAAGCTGCCATATTTGTCTTCCCCCGGCCACGAAGCGGCCCCTTTTCGGAGCACCGCACTGACAACGCGTGGGGCACGCCAGTTGCCAGAGTTATTTGCCGTGGGCCGTTGCCGGAGCGTCGCCGGTAATCAAACGGGGATGAGGCCGAATCGAGCATTGCATATCGATGTCGTGGTGAGCTACAAGTTTTTGCTTGCAATGATTTATGCGAAGGGACGGCGGGAGCGTTCTCAACGAGGCTCGCCGCTTGTGGCTGCTGGAAGGGCCAGCGGAGACAAAGCTAGTCCTCGCGGCGGGTTGGGAAATGGGTCGGGTTAAAGGACACACTGGGAGTACGGCACGCGTGGGATCACCCAGGGGGCTTGAGCGACGCGCACTGACTTGCTCGTCCTGCTTCAAAGGATGAATTTCCAGTAGAAAAAGCCTCTGGCCCCATAGAAAGACAGCCAAATCTCAGCTAAGCTTTATTCTTGTGGCCTGTGGACTGGCAGGCTGTTTGAAACGCCCTAAGCGCTTGCCGATGCGCGCAGCTCAGAAACTCATATGCTTGTTTGCAATGAGGGAGAGCGAATGGCGGAGCGAATACGCTTCAGAGGAGCCATGAGACGGTGACTTCATCAGAATCAACTGTTTCCCCCCCGACGATTGTCCTGGTCGAAGACAACAAGGGCGATGCCTACGTGATTCAGGAGGCCATTGCCGAGCAGATTCCGGGCTCTCACTTAGAGCACATCGAGGACGCACCGGGCGCGCTCAAGTTTCTGGACGATCTGGATTCATCTAGCGCGCTTGCTTGCCCGGCGCTCTTCGTTGTGGATCTTAATCTGCCAGGCGGCTGGGGCGGCTCGGTGGTGGAACGTATTCGGGGAAGCCGCTGCGCCCACGTTCCGATCTTGATTTCGACTTCAGCGCGGGTGGAAAGCGTACAAGGCCTGGCGGAATTTGGAGCGCACTTTTTTTCCAAGCCTTCCTCATACGAAGAGTTCTTCGCCATCGGCAAGATCATTCGTTCGCTGATGCCACAGGAGGCGCTCCGCGAGTGTGTAAACGGCTAAGGCTGGGTGGATATACACCATCGGGTTAAACGCCAAAACTAAGCCAAGGCCGTCTTCGACGAGCAGCAGGCGAATCGCGTTCGACTTGTCACGCGCCATTCGCCGCGCGATGCTAGGCCAGTGGTTCGTTTCCCCGGGCGCATGCCCGCCCCACTAAACTCACCAAGCATCAAACAGCGCGGGATCAAATCTAGCTTGCTCAGAACGTTCTTTTTTGAAAACCTAAACAGGTAAAGTCTTTAGAGGACGGGACATCGCGTGTTAGAGGTTATCGTTTTTCTACTTAGTCTGGTCTGCTTGTTTGCGGCGGTCGTGGCGCTGCTGGAGGTGGGCCGGCATCTTGGAATCCGAAAGCGCGCCAAGGATCCCGAAGGCGCGACGAAGGGCCTGGGTTCCCTTGAGGGGGCTGTTTTTGGCTTGCTAGGCCTGCTGATCGCATTCACATTCTCCGGAGCGGCCGACCGCTTCAATCACCGGCGAGAATTGATCGTGGAAGAAGCCAACGCGATCCGCAAGGCCTACCTGCGGCTAGATGTTCTTCCTGCTGCGGCGCAGCCCGAAATCAAGGAAGACTTCCGCCGCTACCTGGATGCGCGCCTCGACTACTACCACAAGCTGTCAGACCCGAATGGCGCTGAACGGGAGTATGCGAAGGCGACCGAACTCCAGGGGATTATCTGGACCAAGGCGGTCGCCGCAAGCCAGACGGAAAGCAGTCCCGCGGTAATGACATTAGTGCTGAGTGCGTTGAACGAGATGATCGACATGACTGCGGTTCGCTCCGAAGCCTTGCAAACGCACCCGCCGTTGACGATATACATCATGCTGGTCGCGCTGGTACTGGCGGCGGCGCTCTTCGCGGGCTATGCGATGGCGGAAAGCAATGACCGCAGCCTGATACACGTGCTCGGGTTCGCGCTGCTAATGACGGCGGCGCTTTACGTCATCGTTGACCTGGAATTCCCGCGCCGGGGGCTGATACGAATCGATGCGGCGGACAAAATACTCATAGAGGTGCGCCGGGAAATGAAGTGAGACCCGTTGCGGCGGGGACGAGCGGTGAGATTATAGAAAGAAGCAACAAACAGAAACTCCAAAGGAGAATACCGATGTTTTTTCATTCGAAGCGGTTTAGGACGTTGACCCTGTTAGCTGGACTATTTGCCCTGGTGACAGCCATGACATGGCAGAGTGCGCTGGCAGACGACATGTTCAAGGACATAAAAGGCGTGGTGAAGAGTATCGACAAGGGCACCAAGACGATGGTCGTCAAGACGGCCGACGGTACGGAACACACCATTAAGTGGACTGGCGACACGACCGTCGAGGCCACCAAGGACGCCGGCAAGGGCATAGCGAAGGGCAGCATGGACACCTACGACGGTCTCAAGACGGGCACCAAGGTTTCGGTAAAGTACACGGAAAAGGCAGGCGAAAAGACAGCCGTTGCCATCAAGGATGCGAGCAAGGCCACTGCCAAAGCCGTTACACAGTGATGAGTTCGTGATTGGTTAGATTGAACGACCCGTCACCTTTCGGGCACTAAGAGCAACGCGCCACCGAATAAGATTTCGAGCTTATGCTGAATTCGATCCCTCGGAATCGCGCTTCCCGAAGCTTTGCGTTCGCTCCGTAACCGTCGCGGCTCTGTTTGCACCCGTTCGCTCACGAGTCTGTGTGAAAACTCCGGTGACCGCGCGCATCACCGTCAGGGGTTGCTCCCGTGGGTCGGGAGACCTTACTCACGCGCGCGGTTGCTCTGAAAACAGTTGTGGTTGATCTGGGGACATTTCGCTCAAGTCCACGCGGCGACGGGCTTCGGTTGCGAGATACGGGGATGCGTGCGCGCCTTGGGACACAGGCGCCTGTCCCCGGTCGGCTTTGCTCTGAAAACCCACAGGCTGAAGGCCTTGCTCCGAAGCGGAGAGCGCCAGGGCTTTCACCTGCGGCGGCGGCCGCCGGTGCCGCGAGTCCTCGCTGAAGAGGAGCCGGCATTCTGACTCCAATTACGCTCGCGTTGCGCGCCGGTTTGACGGGAGGCAGCATCGCGATTCAGTTGTCCCATGGTGTCGGGTGAAATCGAACCCGGTGAGTTTGAACGGTTCTGAGCGGCGGCCGAATTCTCACCGCCTAAAGTGCCCGGCTGCTGACGATTCTGGCCCGTCGTGTTAGTGGAAGCCCTCCGGTCGGCTGGCTGCGACTGGGTCTGGCCTGGCTGTTGCGACGGTCTGTTAGGAGGAGTAACCGGATCCCAGTTGCCGTTGTCATATTTCGACCAGTTGCCATTGCTGTCCTTCTTGTAAACGTTTCCGTCTTTTCCGGCGTACACATCGTTCTGCGTCTTGACGATACCGCCGGTGTTGCCGCCGGGCCCGGTCGCCACCACGCCACCCGTACCGTTTGAAGTACGAACGCCTGCGACTGTTCCCTGGCTGGTCGTGACATGTCCAGCGCGAGCCCAGTCATCGCCGCGCACGGCAACCGAACTGCCCCATTGCGCGTAGGGGCTGGAACCTTGACGGGTGGCGGCATACGCACCGGTATAGGGATTGTAGGCCGATGCAACGGTTCGCCCTCCATAAGGCGTTTGCACGGTGGCGACACGGCCGTATGTGCCCGTGGCAGGGTTGTACCAGGCTGCGCCACCCGCCGCGCCATAAGGGCCATAGACTGCACCACCCACTGCGTATCCTCCGGTATAAGGGTTATACACCGCGCCCACGCCGTACGTGTATGGATAAGGATAGTAAATCGGATATGGATAAGGGCCGTACCAGTAATACGGCGGGTAATAGTAGCCACTGCCGTATACGACAGTCGCACCAACGGCTGCCCCGATCACGAACATGCCCACATAGCCTGCCGTGTAACTACTCTCCACAACGACCGGGGTCGGATTACTCACAGTTACGTATGTGACGTTGTAGACCGGAGACGTAGGGGGGATCTCATAGATTTCTTTGGGAACGGAATCAGCAGTTTTCCAGGGGCCTTGCGGAGTGGTTGACATAAACCAGACCGCTTGGAAGCAGAGATAGTAGAGATCGCCGACCTTAATCACCTTGTCAGGAGTGTTGGTGGCGTACTCGAGCGTCGTGCCCGTAATCGGCTTGAATTGGGGAGCGCCGCCGTAGGTCACCTTTACCTTCGCTTCCGCTTCCGCCTTATTGACAACCGCGGTGGTGGGAACCTGGGCGAGCAGCACAGCATCCTCGGCCTGCTGTGTTCCCGGCACGGAAGCGAGAACGCGCGCAGCGGGACTGGTTGGTGGAATCTGCTTGAAGTCTTGCGGGAGATCGTTCCCTGCATAAGTCCAGGGGCCATCGAGCGAGGCGGCGCGGAACCAGCGGCCAGATAGCAGGACATAGAATTGCTGTTCATTCACCTGCTTGAACACATCGTTACTGGTGTTGGTTACGTAAAGCAGCTTGGTACCCGGAATGTCTTCATAGACAGGCGAGGTGTGGAAAACTAGCAGTTCCGCAGGCTTGTCGGTGAAGAACACCTGGGTCTTGATTCCGGGCGCGGGCGGAAGAGCTTTCTTGACGTCGTCCCAGTCGGTATTGGCGGGCAACTTATTGATGTCGGGCGGCAACTGCTGGGTCATTTCCCACGGGCCCTTCAAGTCCTTGGCGGTGAGCCAGCTCTTGTTGTTGAGCAGGAAGTAGCCGGAGCCGGCAGCGAACAGAATCGAGTTAGTGTTGGCGATGAATTTCAGGTTGGTTCCCTGAATGGGCACCTCGACCGGCTTTCCGTCGACAAACAGGAGTATCGCGGGCGAGTTGCTGACGAAAATCGGCGGCGGATCGAGATTCACAACCACCGGATGTTCGGCCGCAGCCTTCTTGGCCTCAACTTGCGCCAGTAGCAGGTCGAGATTAATGGTGATCGCCCGGGCCGGGAATGATTCGCGCAGCATGGTTCGGAGCGTATCCGAGGCGGACTGATCTAAGGATGGAAAGCGGATGCTGGTGAGGGTGAGATCTTTAATGACGACGGTTCGCGTCGCAACGTCGGCGATAGTGGTGCCGTGCAAACTGGCGACGCCCAGCTGTTGCTTGCCCCCATTCGGCGTGAGCGAGAAGGCCATATCGGCCGTGAGGTCATGGTAGTCAGTCCAGGCGTCAACTTGCGGCTCATAATAGACAAGCTTGTTTCCATCGCGATCCAGTTCTCGCGGCCATCCGGGATTCTTAATGGGCGCCGGTGCGGCCGGCTGCGCAGGCTTTTGGGCGGATTGAATCTGAGCGGTTTGCGGGACCTGCTGCGCGCGCACAGGCAGATTGCCGAGGACCAAACTAAGAGTCAACGGCCAGATGAGTAACTCTTTGAGTGAGTGACGCCGGTGTATTCTCGTAAGCACTCAATTAGCATACCCGCCCCAGCCGAAGGTTGCCGGCACCTCCTCCCTCGAGCGGGTAAATCTCATTCGCGCTTGAAAAAAGGCTCGCGTGCCGTTGAGCGGTCGGAGGCTGATCCGGTTCTAGTTTGAACCTACAGCCGGAGTCCAGCCATCGCCGGGGTTGTATTCGGCCAGAGCCGCGGCGGTTTCGCTGGTCTTTTCGCCCAAGTCTTTCTGATAGACGACACCGTCTTTGGAGACGATGAACGTCATGATGCCGGAATTTCTATATTCAGCCGGGTAAGCGAGAATGGCGAAACCGCCGGTCAGGTTTCCATTGACGACGTAATCCTTGGCGCCGCCTTTCGCTTTGTCACCCTGCTTGGTCAAGATCCGATAGAAATAGCCATCGAAAGGCTGTGGCTTCTCGCCGGAACTGGTATAACCGGAGGCTTTCGCGAAATCGCCCAGTTTGCCCAGCGGGCTTTCGGGTTGCCCTGCCGGAACACTCCAATAAAGACCGTTTTGTTTGCCCGGATCACTGCCGAACTGCTGGGCGTATTGTTTCACCTTGGCGCCATCGTGAGTCTGGGTGAAGTATTGCTGTTGTGCGTCGACCAATGCGCCGCAGGCCGCGATGGCTGTCAACTCGTCTTTGCCGATACGACGCGCAAGAATCTCGTCCTTGCCGGCTGCGGTATTGAAGTACCACTGGCCCGCGGAGTTCTTCTGCAAAGGAATCGGGAACGGGAAATTGTCGGCGCCAACATGGAGAATTTCGCCGCCGGCGTTGATCGCGCTCCAGCGATTCATCTGGCCGTATGCCGCGACGAAGTCCGCCAGAGCGTCCTTATCCTTCACCGGGTCGCCGGAGAACAGTACGTCTTTGGCATCGGCGCCGAAGACCTTCAGCAACGCAGCCTGATCGCCGGACTTGGCGGCAGCCAGGAATGCCGCTCCCGCATCGGCCGGCGAGGCGAAGGTCTGTTGAACGGCTTTTTCTTCGGGCTTCGGAGCTTTTTCGCAGGAGGAAAAAATCATTAGTGCCAGAGGCGTGGCCAACCACCAGCTGTATCGATTTATGTGCAGCATATAGATTCCTTCTCAAATCGCTTCTTGATGTGCGCCGTTTTAACGACGGAACCCCCCGCCGCCGCGGAAGCCGCCAAAGCCGCCTCCACCGCTAAAACCGCTGGAGTGCATGCTGCCCCAGCCGCGGTTGCTATCCGCACGCGATGACCAGCCGCCATCCGAACCGCCGAACCCGCCGGAGTGACCGCTCAAACCGCTGAAAGCTGTCGATCCAGAACTCCCGCTGCCGTGCGACCAGGAGTTGTTGAAACTCTGACCACTCGACCGGTTTATGTTGGTGTTGTTGACAGTGCGGTTATAGGTGTTGCCGCTGTTCCGGTTGAAGGAATTGGAGGCGTTGTTGAACGAGTTGTTGTGGTTGTAGTTGTTGTAATTATTGTGGTTGTAGTTGTTGTAGTTGTTATAGCCGTAGCCGCTGTGATAGCCGCCGTTGTAGTAGCCGCCGTGCCAGGCTGCATTTCCGTAGTACGCGCCGCCGTGATACACCACGGCACCGCCGTGCCAGCCGCAGCCCCAGGAATTCCAACCCCAGGAACTGCTCATCGCCGCGCCAATCGCTATGCCGGCGCCAAAAGAGAGCAATCCGACGGCAGCCATGTCGCCCGCCGTGTAGCCAGGCGTCACGTAGGGGTAGCCATAAATGACCGCGGGGTTGTATTGAGGGACATAAACAACTTGGGGGTTTGCGGGCTGAATCACAATTTCCTGCGGGGCCTGCTGGACGACGGTGATTTGAGGCGTCGACTTCAGGTTGCCGGCCGCCTGCGCTTTCGCGCGCAAGGCTTGAACGGCCGACATGACGGCTGCCTGTTGGTTGTGATAGGCCTCGCCGAGTGAAGAAGTCCAGGCGAGGTTGTTCGCGAGGTTAGCGAGCACAGTTGGGAACTGCGTCAACGCCTTCACGCTCGGATCCCAGGTCTGCTGGTTCACGGCCGTGACGAGCGCCGTACCGGTCAGGTTCTTGTTTTGCTGCACCCAATAGTTGGCGATCGCGACCTGATCGGGAAATGTGGCGGCGGCGAGAATTTGGGCCACTAGCGCGTCGGGGTACAGGGCTATCGGCGCGACTAAAGCCTGCAGTTGCTCCGCAGTTTGCGGAGCGGGTTCGGTGGGCGTACCCACATCCGCCTCCGGGGCTGACGGCGGAGTCTGGTATCCGTACAAGATCTGGAATGAGCCAATGGCAAGCGTGAAGCTCAGCGACACCGACAAGATCTGCCTATTCCTTCGATCGATCATTTGAAGTTAACTCCTAATACCGTTACGAAACGACCAACACAATCAAAAAAGGGCCCGGCATACGATGGGGCCGAGCCCTGCTAACCGGGAGAAGTTTACTGTCGCTCTCCCTCTTCATCAAACCTCGCGCACAGCGGACCAGCTTGGCGTGTGCGCACGAGCGATCCTAATTGGCCGGAGTGGTCACCTTGGTCGGCTTTGCACCCGACTTCTTAACCTGCTTTTCAGCCAGCGAGATGGGAACCGCCCATCCCTGACCACCGCCAGTCGTGAAGCTCTTCAGCACCAGCTTGTCACCGTACTTTGCGAAAGTCACGCCCGTCCCCTTCGGAGGGTTTTCCATAGGATCCACCTCGAACATGACGCTGGTTCCCTTGGATTCATTTGTGCATTCGAACATGATCTGTTCCTGATCAGCAGCATGAATCTGGTAGCTTCCGGCGGGGAGGCTGGCGTTGCCGATGGTGAACGGCGATTTCACGGTGAAGTTAAGGATCTGTGCCGAGGCGATACCGACTGTGAGCAGCGTCAGGCAGGTTAACATCAGGAGTTTCTTCATTTTCTGTAATCCTCTTTTCTCAGATTTATTTCATTTGTTGATTATTTGTGTTCGGTTCGGCTATAGGAAGAGTCCAATTAGATCTAAGATGTGTCTAGAATTGCGCGAAGCGCGTCGGCGAAAACCATAAACAAATGATCTTCCTTGGGCAATCTTCACTGATCTGGCCGCTGGCGAGGGCCCCACGCTTTAGCTTTTAAGGCAAACGAACAGCCATACTCCAATCGCGACCCGCCCGCTTGGAAGTATCAGTAGGATCTAGTATGGGGGCCTTAAAGAGCCGATGAAACTGTCAAAGGCGACAGGTCCCACTGCGCGACTTCGCGCATAATCAATGGCTTTCAGCGCACTGCCCCCGGACGCTGCTCGCGCGGGAACCGGCCGGGTACCGTGCTCCGAAGCGGAGAGCGCTGCCTAGGTAGCGCCTGCGCCAAAAAAGGGCGGCCCTCGAAAGAGCCGCCCGCCTGTTCAGAGTTAATTGCTATTGGCCCGCGTGTGCCTTGATCATTGCGTCGATCTTGGCTTTGAGGGCGCTCAGGTTAAAGGAGGCCGGATCCTGCATCGGCGGATAGTCGATGGCAGTCATGGCCAGTTTGCCTACCTCCTGCTGCACGCTCACGAAGCGCCAGAACTCGCGCGCGTAGAATTCGTTCATGTAGCCGCCACCCATGTCGTTTAGCGACTCGCCGCGGATCGAGGAAAGGCGCTCAAATGGATCCCAGCGCAAGTTCGTAATGGTGGGCATGTCGGTGGTGATCTTTTCCCCCGGCCAGCCCCATGGCTGCTGGATGAACTGATATTTGAAGTCATCGATGCGAATCGCGCCTAGTAGAGGACCGGCGAAGTAGAAGAGCTCGTGACGAGCGGACGGCCCGGTCCCTTCGAGCAGCGCCATCTGGTCGTAGCCGTCCAGGTGATTCTTGTAAGTGCGGTCACCGAGCTTCACGCCCTTGAGGAGTTGATTGGTGATGTCCGGATTGCCCGCAGCGTGAACCAACGTCGGGAACCAATCGAGGCCGGAGATGATACCGTTCTCTACCGAGCCGGGTTTGACGTGTCCGGGCCAGCGGATGATGGCAGGCACGCGGAAGCCGCCTTCGTAACTGGTGCCCTTGGTTGCCTTAAATGGCGTCATGCCGCCATCGGGCCAGGTGAATACTTCGGCACCGTTATCGGTGGTGAAGATCACGATCGTGTTTTCGGCCTCGCCGATGTCGTCGAGGTGCTTTAGAATTTCACCTATGCTGTCGTCCATTTGGGCCATGCCGGCTTCTTCGAGACCATAGCCGCTCTTGTAGTTCATCATTCCCTGGTACTTGGGCGGGATGTAGGTGAAGACGTGCATGCGGGTGGTGTTGTGCCAAATGAAGAACGGCTTGCCGTCTGCCTTGGCCTTGTCCATGAAGCCGTTGGTGTGCCCGACCAGCACTTCGTCAAAGGTCTCCATGTCGTACTTAGCCTTCAGGCCCTCTTGCCAGTTCTGCAAGCCGGTCATGTTGGGGAACGGCGCCAAGGGGCCCTCATCCACGATCTTCTGTTTGCCGATTGCTCCCCAGCGAGGCATCACGGTGGGATCGTTCGTGTCGGTGGCCCAGCAGTGGGTCAGATTGCGAGGGCCGGTCTTGTCGATCCAATCCTGCGGGTAGTCGAACCAGTAGGGATCGGACATGGCGTCGAGGTGATAAAGATAGCCGAAGAATTCGTCGAAGCCATGCATGCACGGCAGGTACTTATTCAAATCGCCGAGGTGGTTCTTTCCGAATTGGCCGGTCTCGTAGCCCAGGGCTTTGAGGGCCGAGGCCATGGTGGCGGCCTGATCGGGCAACCCAACGTCCGCACCCGCCTGGCCGACAGTCGTCAAACCGGTACGAAGCGGGATCTCGCCGGTGATGAAATTAGCGCGGCCCGCGGTACAGCTGGCTTCGGCGTAATAGGTGGTGAACATCATTCCGCCAGCGGCCAGTTTGTCCAAGTTAGGCGTCTTACCTGCCATCATCCCGCGATGGTAAGCGCCGATGTTAAACCAGCCGACATCGTCGCCCATGATGACGAGAATGTTGGGTTTCTTGGCTTGTGCAGAGGCGGTGGGGGCTGCGGCTGCAAACCCCAGAACCACGGCCACCGCTGAAAATACGGACGTAAGTTTTAGATGGAACTTCATTCGTGTCCTCCTCTTTTTTTGCTAATCTTTCCTATCACTGGCGTAAAACAGCGCCGGTCGGCGGTCGTAGCAAGGCACGGAGGGAATAGGGCCCTAAAAGCCTCGTCGCCGCGATTCGGGATTAGAAGCATATGTCTTGTGTAAACCGCCTCTGCACTGCGTACAACTGTCACTAGCGACAGGTGTGTGTCAGCGTGCGCAGCGGGGTCAATGAGGGAGCGGAGCAGTTCGTGGTGAAATTGGTCGTCGTGCGGCAGTCTTCTAAAAGCCGCCTAAGGGCCCTCGCGGTCGTACCGAACGGGGCTGCAAGCGATGGCACAAAAAAAGGGCGACCCTGTGAAGGGCCGCCCTATGTGAAGTCTGTTGCCGTTTAGTTGCTAGGACCTTTGGCCGCTGCCTCCGCCTCGGCCATCCGCTTGGACATTTCTGCTTTGATTGCGTCAAGGTTGAAGCTCGCGCCCCGCTGCATGGGCGGGTACTCGAGGAAGGTCTGGATTTCCTTGCCCATTATTTGCTGGACGAACACGAAGCGCCAGAATTCGTACTTGAACCAATCGAAGTACTGCTGCGCTCCATCTTTCGTCCCGTTGCTGGGCCAGCCGGTGCGTTCGAACGGATCGAGACGCAGGTTGGTGATGTACGGCACGTCAGGATGGGTCTTTTCACCGAGCCAGCCTTGGGGTTGGTCGATAAAGCGGAACTTGTAATCGTCGATCCGCACGGCGCCGACTGTGCTTTCGCCGAGGTAGAAGATCTCATGACGCGCGGAGGGGCCTTTGCCGGTGATGGCAGCCATCTGGTTGTAACCGTCCAGATGGTTTTTATAGGTCCGGTCGCCAATCGTCTTTCCCTTCAGCAATTCGTCGGTGACGTTCGGGTTACCGGCTGCTGCCACGAAGGTGGGGAGCCAGTCGAGGCCGGAGAAAATGCCATTCTGCACCGAGTCCGCGGGCACATGACCGGGCCAACGAAGAATGGCGGGTACGCGGAAGCCGCCCTCGAGGACGGTTCCCTTGGACTGAGCGAACGGAGTCTGGCCGCCATCGGGCCATGTGAACAGTTCAGTGCCGTTGTCGGTGGTGAACAGGACGATGGTGTTTTCGTCCTCGCCAATGTCCTTCAGCTTCTGCATCACGATGCCGATGTCGTCGTCCATTTGCGCCATGCCGGCTTCTTCTTCCGACCAGCCATTCTCTGAAGTGCGAAGTGCTTCATACTTTGGCGACAGATGAGTGACGATGTGCATGCGGGTGGGATTGATCCAGACGAAAAACGGCTTGCCGTCTTTCTTGGACTTATCGATGAAGTTGACGGCAAGATCGCGGATCTCGTTATCCACCGTTTCCATGCGCTTGGGATAGAGCGGGCCGGCATCTTCAATCTTCTGTTTGCCGATTTCGCCCCAGCGAGGCATCACCGTTGTGTCATTTTTGTCGGTAGCCCAGCAATGAACCATGTTGCGCGGGCCGACGACATTCAAGAGATTCTGCGGATAGTTGGGATGGGCCGGGTCTTCCATCGCGTCCAGGTGGTACAGATAGCCAAAGAATTCATCGAAGCCGTGTACGCAAGGTAGGTACTCGTTAAGATCGCCCAGGTGATTCTTGCCGAACTGGCCCGTCTCGTAGCCCATCGACTTCAATACCGTCGCGATGGTCACCGCTTCGGCAGGAATCCCGATTTTGGCGCCGGCCTGCCCTACCGTCGTCATACCCGTACGGATCGGCAGTTCACCGGTGATGAAGTTCGCGCGACCCGCGGTGCAACTCGCCTCGGCGTAATAGTCGGTGAACAGCATGCCTTCTTTGGCTAGCTTGTCGAGGTTCGGCGTTCTGCCGGCCATCAAGCCGCGGTGGTAGGCACCGATGTTCCACATGCCAATGTCGTCGCCCATGATGACGACAATGTTCGGTTGCTTAGGCTGTGCGGAAGCGGTCGGCGCTGCGGCGGTAAGCCCCAGAACCACGGCCAGCGCTGAGAGTGCGGAGGTAAATTTTAGATTAAACTTCATTGGTGTCTTTCTCTTTCTAGGTTCATTACTTTTCACATCGCGGAAAATGGTTGACCGATCCGGGGGCATGGCGCGTCGAAAAAGGTGCCTTCTTGGTGGTCGAAAGTTGGCGCTGAGGACTCGGGAAAAGGGGGCTTTAACTGGCATCGTGCGCGTTTGCCGCGCCTCACCGCTGACGCTGGTAATAATATCACTAGTGCAACTACTAGCATGGAGGGCCGGTCGTGTTATGACAAGCTCGCTCAAAGCGCTTTATTTGAAAGTTAGTTGCTGTGCGAAGGCGGGCAGTAAGGCGGCTAATCCTAGAATGATGACCAGCGCCGCCAACACTACGGCGGCCTTACCGCTCGGCTTCGTGTGCATTTCTCTTTCCCCTTTTCCAGACAATTCGCAGAATCCGGTATGCGGGGAGAAGGGGCACATCGATTGCCATCGCCGAGCGCCCCAGTGCGAACAGAGACAACGACTTACGAGGGAATAGCTGGGTGAAAAGACCCGGCGCTGAGTCAGAATGCGCCACGCCCACGGCTTGTGAGTCAATTCGCGCATGTATAAATCATAGACGCTGTCAGCGTCGTGTGGGGTAGGCCCCAGGCGTGCGGCTGACGCCCCGTCGGCCAGCTTATCCGGTGAGATCTCCCACTAACATTCCGCACCGCTGTGATGTGGAGTTACATCGGAGGCGATTGCCGCACATGCATACAACCGACTACCCGGTCTCTCTCACCTGGCGGCTCTTCGGCAGTCTGCCGACAAACCGGCCTTTCCCTGGAGGGACTCTCACGTCAGGTGAACAGTTCGCGATGGTGGACCGGCTGCTGGACAAGGCCCGAACAGGTCCTTTCTACCTCCGCCAGCCCATCCTGGCTGCGTTGGTTGTGGATGCGATCCGCTACAACGAGCTAGTTCTGGGGCACTATTTCTTGCACGCGTTTGGAGTCATGCCCAATCACGTTCATTTGCTCATCTCGCCCCGGGTTCCTCTGCCCCAACTGACTAAATCGTTGAAGAACATCACGGCCTCCCGTTCCAATAGGCTATTGAATAGAGTCGGGAACCCATTCTGGCAAAGGGAGAGCTACGATCACGAGGTTCGTTCAGAGAGCGAGATGGAACGCATTCGGCGCTACATCGAGGGTAATCCCGTGAGGGCCGGGTTGGTGGCGGAGCCCAGCCAGTATAGATGGTCGAGTGCCAGCAAGACCGACGAGAACATCAAGAATGACGATTAGCAGGCCGTACTTCTGTCGTCATTTCGGCAAACCGAGCGGGGCTCGGTTGCAGGCGGGGCGCCTACCCCACGTCGAAAAATACGGCAGCGCCCGCAGACTCAGTCGCGGAAGAAGAACGTGACTGAGACACCCACAGCGTTGACGTGCGCGGGACTGCTATGGGTGGTGTTTTCACGCTCGTAGAAGGGCAGGATTTCGGCGAGTTTGGCTACCGTGAAACGGAGTCCGACGCCGTAGTCATTTCGATACCACGAGTCGTATTTGCTGTAGTATTGCAACTCGCCGTAGACCAGCGGCGTGATCTCGTGGGAATGAACGATGAAGGTTCTTTGCAGCGTCAGCCGATTCCGGTACCGCCAATAAAACGACCCGGAAATCCAACGAAGGTCCGTTTCGCTCCGGTCGGTGGTGAGGAAGCTCTTGGGCCACGGGACGCGAGCGACGAGTTGCGAATACGCCCGATTCTCCACGGCGGCGGTACCGTTGGGGGCCGGTGGAATGTAGAGATAGCCGCCGTTCACGGAAAGATAGCGGCTTTCTTCGGGGTGATGACGCGCCAGCGGGCCGTGGAACTTGATGGGCAGGTGGTACAAGAGAGACCCGCCAATGCGGAAATCGTCATCCTTGGGATCTGTCGCGGCGTGTTCGGCCACACCGGCGACGATCTGGAAGTCTGGACTCAACCGCCAGGAGGCGTTCAACTGGGGCCAGAATTCGTTACTGGTCTGCTGTGCGGACAAGGGAACCGCGCAGGCGGCGAGGCAAAGGAGAATCAGCGGTTTCGAATCGATGCAGCTTCTCCTCCGTCTCGGTCCCCAGTATGAAAGAGGAGACCGGGCTGTGGAACTGTCGGGAGCGACAGGTGCAGGGATGTGGCCAAACCTCATTTCACGGTCTGCGTCATTCCGGCATTCCGCTCCAACAGAGCTCCGGCGAGGGTGGGAAACAGCAGCACAGACAGCACGCCCGCGCCTACCAGCGAGGCTGCCATGTCCGAGTGCAACTGCCCCGTCCGCACGCCAATGTCGGTGATGGCCACCACCAGCGGTAAGGCCGTCCCCGAGTAAAGCACGAAGGGAAGACGTTGGTTCCTGGCGATGTCGTTGCGATACAAAAACACCGGGGCACCGCGCACAACGAGAAACAGCAGCAGGAAAACAGGCACCATCACGAGTGACTTTTTATCGTGCAGGAGAGCGCCGAGATCGAGGTTCATACCGCTTACGACGAAGAAGAAGGGGATGAGGAAACCAAAGCAGACGGCATCCATCTTGGCCCGAAACGGCTTGGCTTCTTCGTCCTGCGAAGCAAGGCCCACCACCATTCCAGCGGCGAACGCGCCCAGCACGGACTCCAACCCGATCCGCACACAGAGGAAGTCGAAAAAGGACAGTAAGAGCAAGGAGAGCAGGACGGGCAGTTGGGTGCTTGAGTGCATGGTGCGCTCCAACAGAAGCAGCACTTTGGGCGGCCTGACACCGATTGCTACTGCCGCTGCGCCCAGGGCAACGGCTATAAAGCAGAGTACGAGGGCGATCTCCTTCCCAGCGCCGTAGTGGCGGGTCAGGACCAGAGACACTACGATAATGGGTAGAAACTCACCCGCCGCCCCGGCGCCGATCACAAAGCCTCCGAAGCTGGTATTGGTGAGGCCCGCGTCGCGCAGCATGGGCATAAAGGTGCCCATGGCAGTGGTGGTGAGCACCAGCGAGACCAGCATCGGGGTATCAACGAATCGCAGAGAGTGGAGGAGGGCGGCTGCGGCGACCGCTATAGCCAGCGAGATGAGCCAGCCAGGGAACGCAAGCTTCAGAGGCCGGCCTTTTACGTTCTCCAGATCGAGATCCATGCCGGCCATGAAGAAGAGCGCCGCCAGGCCGAACGTGTCACCCAACCACAGAAGGGTGTGGCCCGGCGTCACAAGGCCGAGCACCTGCGGCCCAATCAGGATGCCGAATAGCATCTCCCAGATAACAACCGGAACACGAAAAGTACCAACGCGGATTTCTGCCAGCAACGACGCGACAACGGCCACGCCGAAGACCACGACCGCCGGGTGTCCCGAGAAATCCAAGTGTGAACCCTTCGCTTGCTACTTTCCGAGCGCCGCCTTGGCTTTTTCCCGAATGTCGCGCTGCTCCACGCTCAGCTTGTAAGCGACGTAATATTTGTAGATGTTGCTGACGTAGGTGACGGTCTCCTGCCCAATGTCCTTGGCGGCGACCACTTCGACATTCCCGAACCAGACGTTGGGGTCGAGGCCCTGATCCGCGGCCTCTTTGCGCAACCTCGCGATGCGGTTCGGGCCGGCGTTGTAGCTGGCAAAGGCCATCAGCGTCTTGTTCACCTGATCGATCTTGGGATCGTTGAAGTAGGTGTCCGTCATGTTGCGCAACATCTTGGCGCCGGCGTGGATGTTCCCTTCGGCGGTGGTCACGTCCTGAACGTTGATAGGCGAGGCGGCCGCGTATTTGGGAATCACTTGCATGATTCCGACCGCACCGCTAGGGTTCCGTCTGCTCTGATCGAGCAATGATTCCTGGTATCCCTGGGCCGCCAGCATCAGGTAATCAAAATTGTACTCGCCCGAGTACTTTTGAAAAAGCGCAGCCATCGCTTCGAACTTCTTTATCTCGGCTTCTGAAGTAGAGTTCTTAATCCACTTGGTGTTCTGCAAATAGCGCCGAAGCACGGTGTTACCGAAGGATGTCCCCACGGCGTGTCCCTGGACAAATTCGTCGACTAAGGCCTTCAGTTGCGGATTGTTCTTGCGCATGGCCCACGCCAGTTGCTCGCCGCTCGCGATCACCAGTTCTGGATGTGGCGTGAGATGATCCAGCACCTTGGCCCACAGAGCGGCGCGTTGGCTGCTGGTTACCGTCGATGCGACCAGCCCGGCATTCACCATCTGGACGATGTCGTCGTCGGTCAGGTTCTTATCGGCCGCTACAAGGTTGATAGGCGGCTTCCCCGCCTGTTTCAACGAATCGCTCAGCTTCTGGACGAGCTGGTAGTTGACGGTCATGGCATTGAGGTACACCTCTTTCCCACTAAGATCCTGAAGACTGGAGACCGGGCCTAGTTTGGGTCCGCCGACGACAACTTGAGAAACGCCGGTCTGAATCGGAGTTGAAAAGGCGACGCGTTTTTCACGATCTGGGGTGACGACGAGTCCGTAAGCAATGATGTCGCCGACCCCGTCCGTTAAGGCGGCCTCGATTTGTGAAGGGGCGGTGGGAAGGAATGAGACCTTCAGATCGAGCTTGCCCAACTTTAATTTTTGGTTGGCGAATCGCTGAAGCTCTTCCAAGGCCTCGTAGTTGATGCCTCTAGGCATTCCTTTGTCATAGAAGAAACCGACGGGACTGATCATGACGAGCGCGCGCAGATTACGTCCCTTCGCGATTTCATCTAAATCGCCGGTGCGGCGAGTGAAGCCTACCGGCAAAGGCCGGCCGTTGGATGGGGAAGGAGGATTTTCGGGGACCGGTGCGACGGCGGCCGATGGCGTTGGATCGGCCGCCTGCGCCTGATTAGACGGAGCGGCAGCGCCTTCCTTCGCCGGCGGCGCGGCTTCTTTCTTGCCACAGGAAACAAGCAGAACCACAACCAGCAGCGAGAGAGCCGGCCCGAAACCCCGGCGAACAGTGAGCATGGATACACCCCTGCCTATAGTAATGCGTGGCAGGTTCGGCGTGTGTTGAAAGGCGGACGCTCAACTCGTCGTTTGGAAGTCTCAGGTTTAGCGTCTTAGTTCTTTACCGGCGGCGGGAAGTTTTTCAGCAGCTTGTTAATGCCGTTCTGCATGTTCTTCAGATTTTTCTGTTCGTTGCCGCTGGGGCTGATGGTTTTGGTTGCCCGGCCTTGCCAGACCTGTTGCTTGTTGGCCATTGTGTACACGTCAAAAACCAGGGTGCCGTTATTAATGGTCGAACTGGTGGCTTGGCCCATGCCGCCAAAACGGCCCATCCCCCAGGCATTCCACTGCTGCTGTTGCTGGACGGCGGTTTGGTAGCAAACCAGCAAATCGGATTGCGTCTCGGGCGCGACTTTCGTGAACCCCTTCTGCGCAAGCACATTATCGATGTCTTGTTTGATTTCGGAGTCCAGGATGCCATTGGGATGAGCGTTTCCGCAGTTGGCCCACTGGTAGCTATGGAAGCTCGAGAAGTTGACGCCAGGCAAGGCATTATAGGTGACGTCCTGCGCCATGCCGAGATTGCAGAAGAACAGCAGCGCGAAGCAGAGCACTGCTGTCGTGTAAGTTGCGTTCTTGAGGTTCATATCGATTTCCTTATTCAGAGGTTTTACGTTTCTACGGTTCACTGCCCCAGGCGAAAGAATGGGGCCCGGCCGGACAAGATCGGAGAGGGCTCGGACCCCACGAGTGGGGAGGTCGTTACGGTCTGTCTCCCCTTACCCGAAACATGACTGTACGTTGCTTGGGTGCGGACGACAACTGTCGCCTGCGACAGGTGTGCGAACAAAACCGGTTAATAAATCCGGAGTCGCACTCAAACTTGGCTTACCGTCAGCGGGGCTAATCTACGTCTCAAACGGGAAAATGCGCTTCCAGTCGTTCTTCATGCTGATCACGGTCCAGCCGTTCTTCTTGGCTTCGTCCATGAGCGGCTGCGTGAACGTGCCGACCTTGGTATCCGGCAAGCCGCCGGCGGGGCCGTAGGCGTACTCGCGCTTGTCGTCGTCGTGATAGACCAGCGCTGAGAGGTACGCGCTGCCGCAGGACTGGGCAAACTCCAACATCTGCTGATCGCCGGTCGAGTTGCCGAAGGCCGCTCGCGGATGGCGCCCGAGGAAAAGATAAATATCCTCCGGCTTGCCGGAAAAATTATTATTCAACAGGAGTTTTGGCGGCCGCATCAGGACGCCCTGGCCGTCTTTGTTGTATTCGTAATGCATGTCGAGCGCCGAGCCGATGACATTCTCCCTCGGCACGCCGTACACACGGTCGGCGTAGACGCGCACGAAATCCTGTCCGCCCCCGGTCACGATATAAGTTTTGTAGCCATTGGCGTGCAGGTAGGCCATCACCTCGAGCATGGGCTGGTAGACCAGCTGCGTATACAGCTTTCCCCAGCGATGGTCTTTCGCTTTGGCGGCCCAATCCTTGACGATAATCTGGAACGCGTCAACGCTCATACCGGTGTGGGTGGCCATGAGGATGGCCTCGAGTTCCGGCATGGTGAACTTGGCGATCGCCGCCTTATCACCCGCTAACACAGAGGCGAATGGCTGCTTCGTTTTCCATTCCGGATGCTGCGGCGCCAAGGCGACGACGCGATCCAGTGCAAAGACGACTTGTGAATAGATGGGATGTTCAACCCAGGTTGTGCCGTCCTGATCGAAGGTGGCGATGCGTTCCGCCGGCGGCACGAACTTCGGGTTGCCCGTGGCAGTGGTTGATTGAACGAAATCGACGATCGCCTTCTTGGCAGCGCCTTCGTTCCAGGAGGGGAGCGGGTCGGTTCCCGCGGCGAACCCGCCGCGCGAGGCTCCCAGCGCCAGTAGCGCAGCTGATCCCTTGACTAAGTCCCTGCGAGTGAATTCCATGGTCTTTCCTTTCCTGCTTATTATCAGCCGCCGATCAACGCCGATTGCCCAAATGAATCGGAAGAGCAATCGCATGACCGGCGGAGCGCCGGTTGCAGGCCGGGGCCCGATCAAATGGGGGAAGTATCGAAATTACTCGGGCGCGAGCGAATTAGTAGGTTTTGCGCCGGGGGAAACGAACCGCTGGCCGAGCATCGCGAAGCGAATCGCGCGGGATAAGTCTACCGCAGCTCGCAACTTCAGCACGTAGCCTGCGGCGCCCAGATTGAGCGCGGCGTCGACGTAGTCAGGATCGGCGTAGGTCGATAAGAACACGATGCGAGCCGCGGGTTCGATAGCACGGAGACGGCGCGCGGCAGTCAGGCCGTCCATCACAGGCATTTCGATATCCAAAACCACTATGTCGGGATGCAGCGCGCCCGCGACCGCCAGGGCCTCCTGGCCATTCCTGGCGGTTCCTATTACCTCAAATTCTGGCTGAAGCATTCGGGAAAAAACGGCCAACGAGGCGGCGTGATCGTCAGCGATGACAACTCGAACCAAATCTTCCGGCACGATCTCAGCACATCACGACCGGAACTTGATTGCCTACTGTCACAACTGACAGATGCGCAGATGAAAAATGAGAAATCTATTTCGGTTGGCGGCGCCGTGACCGCCGGGGAGCCTGGACACAGACCGCTTTTCACAAACTGGCAGTGGCCGGGATAATACCGCCATTTGCTTCGATGCCCTTACGTAGGAGGCTCGAAGTTTTCCCAGGGGGGACGCCGAGACGCTTGGGGCCACTTATTGTCCGCCTGCAGATAAAATAAGGGATTTAGCCATCGGAGGGGCGGGTTATATCAATCGTGATGGGGCGGCGCGTTCTCTTTTTGCTGCTTCTGCTGCGGGTCTCCGACGTGTGGGGGGCGCCGCATCCGCATAAGAATGTGTTGGTTCTGGTTTCAGACGAGCCGAATCTGCCAGCGATCGCGGCCACAATGGCGGCGCTTCGAAGTGAATTCGATCGGGAAGACCCGGCTGCAATTTCGCTTTTCACCGAATACCTGGATGTCAACCGGTTTGAGAGCCCCGACTATCAAGCGGATGTCCTTTCCTGGGAGCACCGAAAATACCAATCCGTCCCTTTGGACCTGATTGTCTGCGTTTCGTTACCTGCGCTTCGTTTGATGCTGGCGGAACGCGACAAGCTCTGGCCTGGCGTTCCCCTGAGTTTCATGGGAATCGACCCCGTCGACCTGGCTGGGACGAAATTGCCTCCCGACGTTGTGGGCGAAGTGCTCGAAGTCGACTTCGAAGGAACTGCAGAGCTGGGTCTGAAACTACTGCCGGACACAAAACACGTGGCCGTCGTGTCTGGCAGCGCCCAGCGGGATCGGCTTGCCCACGAGCAGATGATAGCGATCGTCCATCGGTTGCGTCCGGATATCGACGTGATCGATCTCGGCGGCCAGTCGTTTGAAGATTTGCGGCGACAGCTTCCCTGGCTTCCTAAAGAAACAATCGTGCTCTGGACTGAGATTACAAAGGATCGAAACGGCCGCCGATTCGTGCCACGCGACGCTTTGGCTGCGCTCGCCCCCGAGACCGGCGCGCCGGTATTTGGGGCCTTTGACACGTACATGGGATACGGCATCGTGGGCGGCGATCTGTTGGACTACCAAGTGGCCGGGCGCGACGCCGCCGTTTTGAGCGAGCAGATTCTCTACGGACCACCCGGGACGCACGCTCAGCCGGTCCTCTCCAGCGGCAATCGAATCCGGCTGGACTGGCGTCAACTGCGCAAATGGAACATTCCGGATGAACGGGTTCCTGCGGGCAGCGCGGTGTTATTTCGCACGCCTAGCCTCTGGGAGGAACATCGAACCGCCATCGTGTTGATCGCTTGTTTTGTGTTGGTGCAAGGCATTCTGATCGGGTTACTGTTGGCCGAGCGGCGGCAGCTGGCGGCAGTGCGCACCGAACTGGTCCGTCTAAATACCGGATTGATTCAAGCACAAGAGGAAGAAAGGTCGCGCATCGCGCGAGAACTGCATGACGATCTTGGGCAGCAGTTGGCTCTGTTCTCCATTGAGCTTGACCAGACAGGGGCGCAGACTCAGGACGCGGCCGTAAAACAAGCGTTGACGAGTCTGTCTCAGAAGGCTGAAGCGGTAGCCGCGGATATTCATGTGCTGGCGCACGGCCTGCACCCTTCCAAGCTCGACCACTTGGGCTTGCTTTCGGCGGTGCGTGAGTTCTGCCGCGAAGTCGAGTTGCGAAGTGGAGTGGACGTGGAAGTGACAGCGGACAATTGGCCCGCCCGCCTTAGTAAGAACATCACGCTAAGCCTGTACCGGATTGTGCAGGAAGCGCTACAGAACGTGATCCGCCATAGCGAGGCTCAACGGGCCAGATTGCAGTTTGCCGGAGGAAAGCACGAGGTGTCCGTCAAAATAAGCGACGACGGCCGCGGCTTCGACACCTCGGCCGTGCCGGAAGGCCGCGGGTTGGGCCTGGCGGGTATGCGCGAACGCCTGCGCCCAGTACAGGGCCGCGTAAAGGTTCACTCCAGACCGGGAGCAGGCACAACGGTCGAAGTGTTCATACCACTCTTCGAATCAATACCGGAAGGAACCGTGGAGAGTCTCGCATGACGACGGGTTTCCGGGTGCTGCTGGCCGATGACCACGACATGGTGCTGGAAGGGTTCCGCAGACTGCTGGAACCGGAATTCGAGGTAGTCGGGACGGCCGGCGACGGCCACGAACTGATTGCCTCGGCGCTGGAACTGAGGCCGGACGTGATTATTGCGGACATCGGCATGCCTCGCATGAATGGCTTGGAGGCAGGACAGGTTCTCAGGAAGCAGTTGCCCGCGGTGAAAGTAGTCCTCTTGACGATGAACCAGGATCCGGACTACGCGGCAGCCGCGTTTCGTATGGGGGCGCAGGGCTACTTGTTGAAGAACTCGGCCGGTGCCGAACTGGAGTTGTGTCTGAAGGCGGTGTGCGCCGGAAAACGCTATCTGACACCGAAGATTGCCAATGGCAGCATTCCCGATCTGCTACTGGCGCACATGCATGCGCTTCCGGACCCGGCAGCTATATCGCACCGCGAACGAGAAGTACTGCAGCTGTTGGCCGAGGGGAAGTCCATGAAAGCGGCCGCTGAAATTCTCGACATCACACCGCGCACGGTTGCTTTTCACAAGTACCGGATCATGGATCAATTCAATCTGAAGTCCACCGCTGAGCTGGTGCAGTTCGCGCTGAGGAACAAGATTATCCAGGGATAGGAACAGCAGAATGGGCCGCTGATGAACGCCAATGAACGAGGATTATGGAAGAGCCGCCAGCCGATCTGCCGAGGAGGCTTGAAAACGATGGACAACACGCCTCCACTCAACTTTGCGCTTCTGAAAATTGACTAGGAGACACAGGGACCTTCCGGAGGCGCGGAGGTAGTTGTGACACTGCGCAGTGTGTTCGGGGGAGAATCGGTCTACACATTTCAATTCCACATCCAGAACGTCTTCCACGAGGAGACCTGCAAAGCACTCTCCGACGTTTTGTCCCTTGTAGGTCACTGGCAGTGAAGCCTGGGCGGTTGCCCGGATGCCGCGGAGACCGAGTTCCCTTATCAGCGCGCGCTCATACACTTTTTCCTGGAACCCGGCTCCCAAGGTGTTGGAGACCTCAAAGACGGCTCTTAGCACTCCCTCAGTCAGGAAATCAAACGACTCACGTTTAACGGTGTTCATCCGCGGCCTAAACTGTTGTACTGTTCAGGACCGATATTTCTCAAAATAAATCGGGCCAATGTCGATGAACAGCGATTTTATTTGGAAAGCATGGAGCCGCCGAGGCAGGCTCAAAGCGCCGTGATAGGTGCACAGTCAAGAAATCTGCGTTCATCCGCGTTTATCAGCGGCCATTATGAAGGTGCTGTCCTAACGAGTTTGCCTTCTACTTCCCGGCGCCGGCCTGGTTCCAGTCAATAATGTTGACCAGGTTCCAGGGGTTCCTTCTTAGCTGAAACTCGAGCTGGCCCTCTTTGTTGATGATCAACTGGCTGGCCGGGTAAAGAACACCTTGGCTCTTCTTATTGTCGGAATCGTTGATGTTGATTTCACCGGCGGTTAAGTTGTAGGCGGTGCTTGGAGTGCCGTGATAGGCTTCACCGAATCGGATCCAGCGGCTCGCGGCGAAGCGAATCCGACGCCCGGTTTCGGTCTTGGTCACGCTGACGTAGGCGAGCGGCGTGCCCACTGAGCCGGTGATGGCAATGTTGCCTACCGAGGGCGCCTTCCCCAGCGCGTCGACCAATCCCTTGTTTTGGCCCGCTTTGTAGGCCTCGATAAAGGCTTGCTTGTCCTCTTGCGTGGAGTACTTCGTGATGATGATTTTCACGCTGACTGTCTTGCCGAGCTGCGTGCTGGTGCCCATGGCAGTGGCGTCGATCGTCTCTACTTTTCCGTCATCGGCGGGAATAGCAACGGTGGCGCCCACCAGGAGCAGGGAACCTAGTATGAAACTGCTATAGCCGAATTGGCGAAGTGAAAATCTATTGTTCTTGCTTCGTGGCATTGTATGGTCCTCTTCTAAGAAACGCACCTTTCCTAAGTATCAGACATATACCACACTGCTGAACCTGTCGGAAGCGACAGGTGCGGCGAAACCTCCCTTTCGCGGATTCGCAGGGTCATGGGCAGGATCGCCAACCGGGTGGAAAAAATATTTCCACACCTGTCGCTGGTGACAGTTGTTCTTCCTTCCTGCACCCTCAATAATCATTGAGAAAAGCAACCGAAGCCACGCAAGTATTTAGCTCGACAAGGCGTGGTTCATCGATTGCTTCTTGGGATCGATTTTAAACACAAGTCACAGGAGACCAATCTATGAAAAAACTGACGATTTTATTGGCAGCCGCCTCACTCGCTTCGACTGCCGCGTTTGCCCAGGACACTCCGAAGATCGAAGTAACCGCGGACTACTCCTACATCTACGCCACGCCACAGAACAACAATTACATCAAGTCGTTTGCACTGAACGGCGGAGGCGGAGGATTTGCCGCATACCTGAACAAGTTCATCGGAATTGAAGGCGAATTTGAGGGTTATGGCAGCTATAACCACTCTGTTCTCGTTCCTCCCCCTTATTGCAACGGTGCCGGATGCACTATCATCGCGAGCGGAAATCTGTTTACCTACAACGTGGGCCCCATCGTGAAATACCGCACCAAGCATTTAGAACCCTTTGCCGAGGCGATGTTCGGCGGCGCGCACAGCAATTTCTATGGAAATCTGTATCAGCATTGCACGACCGCTGATTGCGTCGTTGCCAGCAAGTCCCCCAGCAACAACGCTTTCGATTTCATCATCGGCGGCGGCATTGACATTCCTTTGAACGCGAGATTCGCCATCCGGCCGGCTCAGTTTGACTACATACTGACCCGGTTTGGCAACGACTTCACACACGGCAACAACAACCAGAGCAACTTCCGTTACCAGGCGGGTATTGAATTGCGGCTCCCATAACCGGACAGCCGAAAAAACAGAGAACTGCAAGGACCTGAGGCAGCCGTCAATCTGCAAGGTCTTTGCAGTGGGCGGGGAGTTATCTGTTACTGCTTTCCGCACCTGATACTCTTAAGCGGCCAAGCATGAATGCCGGCCGCAAACCTTAGATTCTGCAAAAGCGAGGTGTATGTGAAAGTTCATCGTTCTTCCGCTATCCGGTGCGTGGGATTGTTTCTTCCATTGGCTATGTTGGTGAGCTCGGGCATGGCAGAGGATAAGAAACCCAGCGCCAAGTATGCCTGCTCCGAACCGAATCCGGCCTCGATGTGCACTCCTGCCAATACCTGCGGATCGGCTACGACTCCCTGCGTGGTTGATGTAAAGCGCACGGCCGATTCGGCCTCTGCCACTCCGAGCATTCCGGGCGCAAAAGGGAACTCGACCTTCTGCGTCAAAGTTGGCACGACCGTCATTTGGAAAAGCACTAGTAAGAACGTCGGGTTCGTCGTCGATGTCAGCGAGGCCTCGCCCTTTGATCCGGCGGGTGCCATCATTGGTGGTTCCGACCGGGCACGGACGGTCGTCGCTAAGCGTCCCGGCTGCTTCAAGTACTCGGCCGGGGCATGTGTGTCGGGAGCCATCTACGGCATGTGCGATACGGCGAACGCAGAAGTGATCGTCATCCCCTAAACCGGGAGTGATTTCTGGACCATTTGTGAGTGGGCTGCGGAGCAGCCCGAAAGGACAATTTTAAAATGCGACAGGCTACAAGTACGACCGCAAAAATCAATAAGTACGCTCTGAGCAGCATACTTCTCGCTGGCGCTTTGTTGTTTGGAACGACGCCGGCTTTTTCGCAGCGAGTGAAGTCCGAGACCATCGATGCCAGCGCCATGGGCACAGGAACACAACTCGGGGCCGTTATTGAAATCACGCTGATCATTAATGAATTCTCGTCGCCGGCGGACAAGCAGATCCTGATGGAGGCCTTTCAAAAGGGCCAGAACCAGGGCCTAGTTAATGCATTGACGAAGATGAAGGCGGTGGGTCACATCTCGATTACCGGCACACTCGGTTATGACTGCAGCTTCATCAAAATGATTCCCACGCCGACGGGACGAAAGATCCGATTCGTCACCAACCGCCAAATCCGGTTCGGCGAAGCATTCTTCGATACGCAGTCTCAGTCCTTTAACCTCACGGCGGGGGAATTCGATCTGAACGACTCGGACAAGAGTAAGAGCACCGGCGTCCTGTACCCGGCAGCTCAGTTGATCATCGACCAGCAGGGGCAACTGCAACTGGATCTCCAGCAGAACGCATGGAAACTGGTTGACGTCCTCGATTGGAAGGGAACCGAAGGGGTCAACTAAGCCCGACCCGCTGGGCAAGGCGCACCGGCGCCGAATGTGCGGCGCGCACTAATTCGTCGTTTTTGCCTGCATGACCACCTTGAACCCGGGAGTGCCGGTTTTCTTTTGCTGCTTTTCGGGTAGCGAAGCGGTGATGTAGAACTCTTGTATGCCGGAGACCGAGAACTGCTTCAAGACCATCTTCTTGCCGTACTGCATGAACGTGACCCCGGTTGAGCTGGGGGTCTGGTCCATCTCATCGGCCTCGAAGTAGATGGCCGGCGAGCCCGATGTCGCGACGCACTGGAAAGTGTTTGGGTCACCGGCCGGCTTGATGAAATACATCCCGGCAGGCAGCGTGGCGTTGCCTACGGAGAACGGTGTCGCCGAAGCAAACGTGATCTGCGAGAGCTGCGCGGAAGCGATAGCGGCGCTTACCAGCAGCAAGCAGCCGGTGACCAGGACTTTCGTCATAGATTGGATCCTCTTTCAGTAATTCTGTCGTTGCTTCGATTGTAAACGCGGCCATCGTCGCGAGGTTGCGTCCGTCGTGGCGCAGGCTGTCAGCCTGCTGAGCCGCGACCCGTCTCGGCTTTTCTTGAGCGACTGAATGGGTTTTCGCACAGACTCTTACGCTCGCGGTCGCTCAAGAATGAAGGTCGGAGGTCACAGCCTGAAGGCCGTGACACGATTTCAGAGTGCGTCAGAAGACAAGTACGGTGTGGTCGGGACAATCCATTGCCGCGTCATCCAGCAGGCGGTTCGGCAGATCGAGCCCGAACTTGGCGAGAAACGGAAGTATCGAATATAGCCGCTCCTGCAGGTGACGGTGCGGATAGACCAGGTCACTTAAGTACAGCGCCTCGCTGGTGGCGCGGGCATCGCGGCGCATGGCCTCGCGCGCCGTTTTCTGTTTCAGCTTCTCCAACTGGTAAAGGATTTTCGATTCGCTCTTGCGGGCCGCCGCTTCCAGCGTCGGATCGAAGCGCACCAGTTCCACCCGCAGGCCCACCAACTGAGAGGCCGTCGCTTCGCGCATCGCCGAGAAGTATTCCAGCAAGTGTGCAGGCACCAGCTTTGCGGCGATACGAGCCCTCACCACTTCCTGGTAGTCGAACAGTTCAGGAATTTGCAGCCCATACCGGACCATCAGCTTTCCGGCGCGCCCATCGAGCAAAGTGAAACCATTGCGCGGCGCCATCACCGGCATTCTGCCCAACAGCGCCTGGTAGATGACTTGCGATTGGGCCATGTAGGCAAGTTCAGCCGGGCCGCCCACATAGGCGACCGTGGGGAACAGATAATCCTGCATCACGGGCCGGAGCAGCGCGTTCGGTGAAAGGTCGGCTTTGCGCTCCTGCAGTTCTGCGACGGTGTACGAGCGGTCGTTCGTTCGAAACTGCCCGTCCCGCAGCCGCAGTGCTACTCGTTTATCCTGCTCGAACAGAAAGAGTAGTGACGAATCCGCTTCCAGGTTGACTTGCGCGTGGTAGCCGGCTGCCAGCAGTTCGCGATTTCGATCCACTAGTTCGTCCCGCAGGCCGTGGATTCTTCCCACCGCATTGGCGAGAAACTGAGAGGATATGTGCCTGACCGCGGGCAACAGCGGATCGATATAGACAAGGTCGAGAGGAGCCAGCAGTTCCTTGAGCAGCCGCA
Source organism: uncultured Acidobacteriaceae bacterium (assembly GCA_963740005.1). Classification (GTDB taxonomy): domain Bacteria; phylum Acidobacteriota; class Terriglobia; order Bryobacterales; family Bryobacteraceae; genus CAJCIT01. Next base: position 123,847 of record CAVUCO010000024.1, read on the forward strand.
GAAACGATTCGCCAAAAGTCGCGTCGGGCAGGTAGGTGCGTTCCACCAGCGCCACCACCTCGTCCGCGTAGGGCAGCGCACCCAGCGCATCCCGCAGGGCATCAATGGGAATGTCGTCGAGGGCGATGTGCCCCACCGGCTGGCCGGTTCGATTCTGCTCCGCGACCTCTATCTTGGTTGGCCGCGCCGTTTCATCGAATACCCAGATATACGACACTTCCTCGGCGTCATGGTCTTCCGTGGCCAGCCAGAAGACCGGCACCGCGGGCAGGCCATTCTGTGTGAGTTGATGGCCAAGTTTGGCCGCTGTTACTGCCTTGTAAACCGTATACGCCGGACCTGAGAACAGACCCACCTGTTGGCCGGTAACTACCGCCAGAGTTTCGGGCTGGGCCAGGCGCGAAAGATTCTGCGACCCCGGGTTCAGCGGACGGAGTGCTTCAACCAGTGCCGCGCGCCGCTCGGCTGGATACTCGACTTCCTTGGAGGCCGCGATGTAGGACTCCAGACTATATGGCCGGTGCGGAAAGAACTTCGCAACCTTGTCGAAATCGTAGAGATAATCGTTGAACAGAGCACTCGTGCCGGGGATCAGGGTGTGTGGAATACATTGAGGTTCCATCGAGGGCACGTATTGGGCGTCGAGTTAGCTGATGACTCCAGCAGACCCAAAGTTACCAAATGTTCGGCCAAAGGACAGTAGACAATAGAGAAAGACGATCGCCTTCATGACTGAACAAGAATTCAAGACCCGAGCTGACGAGGCGCTGGACTCACTCTACAAGAAGCTGTCGGCCGCCACAGACAACTACGAGTTCGAGCCTGACTTTAACTCCGGGGCCCTCTCCATTGAGTTCGAACAGCCCAAAGGCAAGTTTGTGATCAGTCCCAATACGCCCGTGCGGCAAATCTGGATCTCGGCGCATTCCAGGAGCTTCAAACTCGACTGGCAAGACGAACAACACGCTTTCGTGCTCCCGGACACGGGCCAAACGCTCGATTCGTTCATCGAAGGCGCCATCGGCCAGCATCTGGGCGAGGCGGTTTCGCTCTAGCGAGGCCGAAACAGGCATAGCAGCTCATGGCCGGCGTTTACATCTCGTACCCGTTCTGCTCCCAAAAGTGCACCTATTGCAATTTCGCGTCGGGCGTGTATTCGATGCCGGCTCAACGGCGATACCAGGCGGCGCTATTGACCGAGATCGAGCAGCACCAGTGGGCCTGGAAGCCTGAGACTCTCTACTTGGGCGGCGGAACGCCCAGCCAAATGGATCTCGGAGCTTTGCGCGACGTCATAGCTCGCATACCGGCCCAGGGTCTCGCCGAGACCACATTGGAATGTGCGCCGGGTACGGTGACCCCGGAACGCGCCTCCGCTTGGGTCGCCATGGGCACCAATCGGGTGAGTCTCGGGGTGCAGTCGTTTGTCGCCCAGGAACTGCGGCGAACCGGACGTAAACACACGGCAGCAACCGTGGAATCGGACATGAGCCTGCTGGCTGCAGCAGGAATCACAAACATAAATATTGATCTCATCGCGGGACTTCCCGGGCAGACCGATGCCTCATGGCTCGCATCCCTGGATTGGATTGAGCGGCTGCAGCCTCCTCATGTTTCGGTCTATATCTTTGAGATTGACGACGACAGCGCGCTTGGCCGCGAGGCAACCCTGGGCGGTGTCCGTTACGGCGCTGAGTTTCTGCCCTCCGATGACCAGGTGGCGGATTGTTACGAGACGGCCGTGGAGCGGCTCGCCACCCTGGGCATTCCGCGCTATGAGGTTTCGAACTTCGCGCAGCCAGGCTTCGAATCGCGACACAACTTGAAGTACTGGCAACTGGAACCGTACGCCGGATTCGGCTTGGAGGCGCATTCCTTCGACGGCGTGATGCGCACCAGCAATACCGACCATCTCGATGCCTACTTGCGTAGCATGGAGGAACAGCGCCAGCCGGAGCGCAGCCAGGTGCGCGCCGACACCGAAGAGGAGCACTTTTTCGTTGGTCTGCGGCTTGCTCGGGGCATCGAACCCTCCGCCAGGGAATGGCTCCGGTTTGGCAGCGCCATTGAACGATCGGTCGAGGCCGGCCTCATGAAAAACGAAGAAGGCCGTTTGCGCCTGACGGATCGTGGCATCCTAATTTCGAACGACGTACTGCAGGAATTCGTGAATGTCTGAGCCTCTGATTGATTTGCGCAGCGATACCGTGACGCGGCCTACCGCGGAAATGCGCGCCGCCATGGCCGCCGCGGCAGTTGGCGACGACGTGTATGGCGAAGATCCCACCATCAACCAGCTTGAGCGTCGTGCTGCCGAAGTGTTTGAGAAGCAGGCGGCGTTGTTCGTGCCCACCGGCACCATGGGCAACGTCATCGGCATCAAGCTGCATACCAACCATGGCGAAGAGGTGCTATGCGAGGCTCACTCGCATGTGCTCGATTGGGAGCTCTCGATGATGGCCTGGTTCGCCGGGTGTGTGGCGCGATCCGTCCCAACCGTGGACGGCATTCTGCATTGGGAACAGATTGAACCCGCCTTGCGCAAGCCCGGTCCGCACAACGCCACCACAACGCTCATCGTGATCGAGAATACGCATAACATGGCGGGCGGCACGGTGTACCCGCAGGCAGTAATCGATGAAATCTGCGGCGAAGCGCACGCACTCGGACTCAAGGTACACATGGATGGCGCCCGCGTGTTCAACGCGTCAGTGGCGAGCGGTGTCCCGGTGCCGCGGATCACCCGCGACGTGGATTCAGTCATGTTCTGTGTCTCCAAAGGATTGGGCGCGCCAGTCGGATCTCTCGTTGTGGGAACGAAGGAAGCGATCGCGCATGCACGGGCGTTGCGCAAGCGACTCGGCGGAGGCATGCGCCAGGCCGGCATTCTTGCGGCCGCGGGACTCATCGCGCTGGAACAGATGACTCAACGCCTGGTGGAGGATCATCGCAACGCCAATCTGTTGGCGGACGGGCTTGCATCCGTCACCCAAATCCGTTTGGACCGCTCCCTGGTTCAGACCAACATTGTGATCTTCGACACCGCTGAACTCGGCCTCACCGCCGAGGAGTTCACCGCAGCTTTGAAACAACGCGGAGTGCTAGCCAGTGTGGTGGGCCGCTCCCGCGTTCGGCTGGTTACGCACCTCGACGTCACTCGTGAACAGTGTGTAGAGGCGGTCGCGGTAATTGCGGACATTGCTGCGAAGGCTGTGGGCGCCATCGCCTGAATCCGTCTCGTCTGGCTATCACCCAAAGAACCTGGAATCAGTCATGAAGAAATGCATTTATCTGGTGCTTGGCGTACTGATGGTGGGAACGCTGGTTAGAGCCTCCAATCAGGACAAACCGGAGTCAAAAACCCGGACCCTTAATGTAAAGCTGGACTATAAGGGCGCCGGCACAGTGGACGACAAACACAAGATATTCGTTTTTGTTTTCGATTCCCCGGACTTCGCGCAAGGAGGCGCCTTTCCAATCGCTTCCGAGTCCGCCACCACCAAGGACGGGACCGTCTCCTTCCCTGATCTCTCCACGACGCCGGTTTACGTAGCCAGTGCGTATGATCCGTCAGGCAGTTACGATGGAGAATCCGGGCCGCCGCCCTCCGGCACCTCCATGGGGGTCTACATTAAGACGCCAGGAAAGCCGGAGCCGGTCGAGATCGAAGCCGGGAAGACCGTGACAATCGGCCTTTCCTTCGATGACTCAACAAAGATGCCGTAGGCGACCGGCGGCCTGAATCGCGTGACACCGACTGCGGGTTAGCGTAGACTCAATGTGATCTGGCGTTCGTTGCTCGATTGCGTTCGCCGTCCGGGAGGATTCAGAAATGGCTTTTTGTGCAAATTGCGGGACGGAGACGCCGGGAGCTTTCTGTCCAAACTGCGGAGCGCCTGCCGGCGGACCCGCGCCGGGAACAGGTCCGAGCGCGACACCCCCGCCGCCGCCCGGTTACGCCCCGCCCATCGGCGCCCCGTCGGCGCCCGGCTTATCCCAGAACGTAGCCAGCGCGCTCTGCTATGTGTTTGGCTTGGTTACGGGCATCATCTTTCTCGTGCTGGCTCCTTACAACCAGGACAAGACGATTCGCTTCCACGCCTTCCAGTCCATCTTCATGCACGTTGGGATCATCATCCTATTCGTCGCGCTCGGCATAATCGGAACGATAATGCATGGATTGATATTCGGGCTCTACCCGCTACTCTGGCTAGCCAGCTTTCTGCTGTGGCTCTATATGATGTGGTCGGCTTACAACAATAAGATGGTCGTTCTGCCGGTGGTCGGCGAACTTGCCCAAAAGCAGGCCTGAGGTTTGGTGGTCGATCCCCCGTCCGGGATAGCCGGAGGCAAGCAGGGTCTGGGATTCCGGGCAAGCGCTCCGCGACCGCCGCGCCTCCGCAGGCGTTGCTGCAGGTTGGGGCTGACGCGTGAGCAGGCACCTCGTCCAAAACCCGTCCAAAATAGCTGAACGCGCGACCTGCGATCATACATTAAGGTACTATTGGGCCGCCTAATCCGTGGCCGCACTCGAAACAAATCATGAGACGTATTTCCCGGGCGCTAGCCCTGGCGCTCGTGCCGGCAACTCTGGCATGTGCCGCAGACCTGACCCCGCGCATTGGAGCCATTGAAATCTATGGCGCGCGGAAGGTCCCCCAAAAGAAGATTCGTGAAGCACTCGGCGTCCAAGAGGGCAGCATTTTGCCGCCTTCGCGCAGCGACGTCGAGGAGCGCCTGGACAAGATGCAAGGCTTGGTCGCCGCCCGACTCGAAGCAACCTGTTGCACGCAAGGCAAGATGATCCTGTATGTCGGCGTGCAGGAAGGCGATACGCCGCACACGGAGTTTCACGTTGCGCCGACGGGCGATATGGTGCTTCCTACGGAAATCACCAACACCTATCAGGATTTCCTGGACTCCGCCAAAGAGGCCGCCCACGCCGGTATCACTGGAGAGGATTTGACCAGCGGCTATTCGCTCATGGCCGATAGCGACACCCGGCCTATCCAGATTCTCTTCGTCACCCAGTCGGAGAAGTACCTCAACCAGCTGCACAACGTCATTCGCAATTCGGGCGACCCCGAACAGCGCGCTACAGCTGCCTATGTTCTTCAATACGCGCCGCGAAACGAGCGGTTGATGCACCAGACGCTCGACGATTTACAGTACGCTTTGCACGATCCCGACGACACCGTTCGCAGCAATGCGATGCGGTCGCTCAAAGCAGTTGCGGTCGGCGCGAAACTCCATCCCGAACAGAACATCGTCATCTCGCCGGTCTGGTTTGTCGAGTTGCTGAACTCGGTGGTCTGGTCAGACCGGCGTAACGCCAGCCTGGCGCTGGTGGATCTAACCGAGTCCCGCGACCCGGACACACTGGCTTTGATCCACGACCGCGCGCTCTACTCGGTGGCCGAGATGGCTCGCTGGCAGAACCTGGAGCACGCGCTGCCGTCCTTCATTCTTGTCGGCCGCGTGGCGGGTTTCAGTGAAGACGAGATTCGGGCTGCGTGGATCAGCGGCGATCGCGAATCCGTTATCAAGAAGGCACTGATTCCGGCCAAGCGGAGCTTGCCTCAGCGCATGCTTCACAAGCCGAGCGCTTAAGCGCTCGCGCCACAATGGTGGGGTGCAAACAACCGCAACCCCGGAGCCACGGCTGGCGTTACCAGCCTGGATCATCGCCTTCATCGAGGGCTTCTCGACACTCGCTGTTGAAGTGATCGCCATTCGCTTGGCCATTCCGGTGGTCGGTTCGAGCATCACCCTCACTGGCGTCATGCTGGGCGTTGTGCTATTTGCTTTGAGTGCCGGCTACTGGCGCGGCGGCGCCCTATCGGCACGGTGGGACCGTTCGAAGACCCAAATCGCCCTGGCCCGCAACCTGTTGATCGCTGCCGTCCTGTATGGAGCGCTGGCATTCCCCTTCGAAGCGCTGCTGATGGAGAAGTTGCTCGATGCGGGTTTCTCTCTTCCGCTAGCCATTGGCGCAACGGCAATCCTGCTGTTGCTTGCTCCCATTTATCTGGCATCGCAAACCGTGCCGATGCTGGCCGAACTCATCAACACGGAAGGCCACGCCGGCAAAGCCTCGGGCCGCGTCTTGTTCTTCTCTACGCTGGGTTCGGTTGCCGGCGGCGTCATAACGCCGGTTTGGCTGTTTCCTTCCATCGGTGTGACCTGGTCGGGTCATGTGGTCTGCGGGCTGCTGGCGGCGATAGCATTGGCGATCATTGTCCGTCAAATCCCGGCGTGGCGAGTCGCCGGTTACGGGTCCGCGGCGCTGGCGCTGGTGGCAGCCTCGCAGGCATTGGTCACGCCTCCGCATACACTCTACTCCTTTGACAGCGCCTATCAGTCGATTCGGATCGTCGAAGAGCGTGCTGATAACCAGCGCCTCGAGCGCATCCTCTTAATGAGCGGCGGCCGGTCGTCAGGGGTCTATGCCGACGACGCGGAAACCTCGTTCGAATACGTCCTGGCGGCGGAGAAGGCGCTCGCCGAAGTACGTCCGGAAACGGTGCTGGTGATCGGCGCTGCCGGCTTCACATTTCCGCGCGATGCCGCGCGGCTCCCCAGCGTGCGGCGAGTCGATGCCGTCGATGTGGATCCGGTGGTCCTGCCCGTCGCCGAGAAGTATTTTCTAAAGCAGTCCGTCCCGCATAAAGTTCGATTCCTTCCGCTTTCCGCACGCTACGCCGTCCGCAAGCTCCGCAAAGACGGCACCCCGTACGGGTTCACGTTTGTCGATGCCTATTTCGGCCGCGGCATCCCGGATGAACTGGTGACGCTCGAGTTCTTTATCGACCTCCGCCTGTTATCGGAACACACCGCCATGAACGTGATCATGGACCGCGACACAGAGTCAGCCTTCGCGAAGAATCTGCTCGCCACGTTTCGGGCCGCTTTCGGCGGCGTCTGGGTGAAGGACGTCAAGCCCGGCGACTCCGACCTCACCAACTTCCTGGTGACCAGCTGGCCCGTGGAAGGATCAACGCCCTGGACCGGCACGGGGGCCGTTTATCACGACGACAAGAGTACGGCGGACCGTGACCATGTCCGTATGGTCTGGTCCGACGAAAGCTGATTTGCTTATTACGGGCCCAGCACCAGTTGTGCGTTCCAGGCTAAAGGTCCCGCCCCCCGCGCCCGCGGCAGCTTCGATCACTGCTCCTCTGCCGCCCCCCAAAGATCGCAGCAGTATGAAAAGTCAAGATCGGTCGATCAGGGCAACTAAGCCTGCTGGCTTCCGGCGTTCAGACGCCGTCGGAAAAAGGAGATGGCGAACAAAAATAGAAAAGCCGCCACGGGCACTAGAAAGCCCGCGACGGCAATAAACTTGACGATGGATTGAGGGGCTGCTGTTTATACGCTGAAGGAACTGCCGCAGCCGCAGGTGGATTTTACCTGTGGATTGTTAAACTTAAAGCCGGAGCCTTCAAGCGTCTCGACGTAGTCCACTTCCGCGCCATCCAGGTACAGCATCGAAGCCGAGTCGATAAACACCTTCAAGTCACCGAAGTCGTAGGTCTTGTCGAGCATCGAGGGGGTGTTCTCGAAGGCCATGGAATAGCTGAAGCCCGAGCAGCCTCCGCCGACGACGGAGATGCGTAACCCAGCCGGCTTCGGTTCCTGCATGTTCAGGATTTCATGGACTTTCGTCACGGCGGTATCGGTTAGCTGGATCATTTAGTTTGCTCCTGAGATTTAGTGTATTACGGGGATGGTAGCAGGAAAACACCCAGACCTCGCACACACTTTTACAAATCTTCGATGCTCGGGAGGACACGGAGGACGCAGGTTTTGCGTGGGTACTCAAGTTTTGGGGATAGACTTGAGGTGCGGGGACGGGGCGATCGGAGGTCGCTCGCGGCCCTAACTCCGTGCAACCGAATGAGGATGCGCTACGTCTCAGGTGCATGAGCGGCTTGAGCGCAGCAATCCCCTTCCCCTTAACGGGCGAACAGCCCCGGGCAAAGACGCGATTGGACCACCGAACCACCGAGGAAGCGGCGCTCGTCCGTCGGGTGCAGGCCAAAGACGAAATGGCGTTCCGGGAAGTAGTGGAGCGCTATCAGTCGAAGGTCTACTCCATCATTTATGGCATTTTACGCAACCGGAACGATGCCGAGGATATCGCGCAGCAGGTGTTCGCGAAAATCTACTTTTCGATCGGCAATTTCGATTTCCGGAGTTCGCTGCTCACCTGGATCTATAAGATCACGGTAAATGAATGCTACGACTACCTGCGAAAGAAGCGGGTTCGAAAGCTGGTTTACGAGAGTGATTTTTCGGCGGAGGAGTCGCTGCGGATGGAGAATTCGGAGCCGGCCTCCGACCAGACGCCCGGGGTTGATACCCAACTAGCGCACCACGATCTGATCATTAAGCTGCTTTCCAAGATTTCGGAAGAGGACCGGTCGCTGATCCTGCTAAAGGAAGTGGAAGGACACTCGGTAGAAGAGTTATCGCAAATGACCGGGATGAATGAGAATACTATTAAGGTGAAGTTGTTCCGCGCCCGCCAGAAGCTGGTTAAAGCTGCCCAGCGGTTGGGACGGACTCCGTTCGGCAATTAAGAACGGAAAGAGACGTTCAAAAAACGGGCAAACAGACCCGTGTTCGTCAGGCAAGGGTTCGAAGTAATACGCGCACAACGGACTCGCCCGTTGGCGGCCAGTGCGCTTCTGAGGGATATATGCACGGCGTAATCCGAGATCGATTGGAAGAGGTACTCCGGTCGCAGGATGTTTTGACCGGACCTAAAGAAGTGCGAGATCATTTGGCAGACTGCGACGAATGTGCCCGCGAAGTAGAGATGCTTCGGGATCAGTCGCGCATGGTACGAAGTCTGCGAGTTGAGGCAGAGCCCAGTGCCGGCTTCTATGCGCGGGTATTGCAGCGCATTGAAGAGCGGGCGCAGAATACCGTCTGGGCTGTCTTCCTGTATTCCCCGTTCGGCAAGCGTGTGGCCTTCGCGTCTCTGGCCCTGGCACTGTTGCTCGGTACGTACGTAGTCGGCATGGAGAGCCAGGACGGCCACTGGTACACGAGCGGTACGGCCACAACTCAGACAGATAGTGACACTCCGGTGCAAGGCGACGCGGCTGATAAGCGGGATGCCGTTCTGGTCAACTTCGTCAGCTATAATTCTCAGGCGGACTAGGGACACACGCACGTGTTCGTCGAAAGCCGCCGCCACATGTTCAGTACAGAAGAGTCGGGGTGGTCGAACCCTAAAGTCCTCGCCATTCTCGCGGTGGTGTTTCTGTGCGGCACAGCCTTCGGCGCGGCGGCCATGCGTCAGTACTTGCATCGCTGGATGCCGATTCAGCCTGGACACGAGTTCGTCTATCAGGGGAAGCGGATTGGCCTGGAGCAACTTAAGACCGAATTGCACTTGCGGCCTGAGCAGGCATTGCGCGTGGAACTGATGCTGGACGACTTCGCCAAGTATTACCAGAACATCGAAGACCAGCGTTCAGCTGTGGCTGCTATGGGTAAAGAGAAGATCCTGGAAGTACTGGACGAAGACCAGAAGCAGCGTTTTGAACAAATGCTGCACGGGCCGGGACGTTGAAAAGGGGTTCTAACGAATCAGCAATCGCTGAGCGTGTTCGGGTCCATGCCTTTGCTTTCGGCAATCTTCTTCTGCAGAGCTTGAAGTAACCGTTGCTGGACTTGGGCTGGTACCGGATGGGCTTCCATCCCCTTGAAGACTCTCAACGTCCTCTTGGTGGTATCGCAAAGAACAAAACAGTTGGGGCACTCGGTGACGTGCCGTTCAATTTCCCGGCGAAGCTCAGGGTCGAGCGACTCATCCAGAAAGTCATTCAGCTCCTGTAGAAACTGCTTACAGGTAAGCAAAGGCGTCGTCCCCCTTCCGCCTGAATAGGCGGGTCAGTTTTTCGCGGAGCTGGAGGCGGGCGCGTAGAAGTCTACTCTTCACCGCAGATATGGACAGTCCCAAGGCTTCAGCAGTCTCCTCTATTGACATTTCTTCGATGTCTCGAAGAATGAAAACGGTGCGGTAAGCTGGCTTCAAACCCTGGACCGCCTCGTTCAGAATGTCAGCCAACTCCTCGCGCCCATAGAGCTGCTCAGGGTCGTCTTCCCACACCGCAATCTCCCGCGCCACGATATCCTCACCCGTGTCGATGGGATCGTCCAGCGGGACGGTCTTGTCGGAGCGCCGTTTCCGGAGCTTCATCAACGCTTCGTTGACGGCGATGCGCACCAGCCAAGTATAGAACTTTGAGTTGCCCTGGAAATCGTCCAGATGCGAGTACGCCTTTAGGAAGGTTTCTTGCAGCACATCCTCCGCATCTTCATCATTTTGCGTGATTTGCTTCGCCATGCGGAAGACCCGGCGGTCATAATGGGTAACCAGCTCGGAGAAGGCGGAGGCATCGCCGGCCTTGGCCCTGGCCACCAGGGCGGCTTCGTCGAATGGCGGTGCGGCTAAAGAAGACAAGCGAGAGAGTCCTATAAAGAAGCATGACGCTTCACTATTAGGCCAGTGTAACCCGGTGTTGGCACTTTTGCCGACAGACTGCTGGCTGAACGGCGGATGTTCGGGGCCAGACGGGGATTTACAAATGGAAGCCGTTTGTAAATTCTCGTAAAGAACCCGATCCCGGACGCTCGTTTGGGCGCGGAAGCCATTGAGAGAGAAGATATTAAGGCTATTTAATCCGCCCTTAAGGTTGGCTTCATACCCGCCTGAGACACTCAGTTTGAGCACATCGCGAGCTCGCGTAAATACTGTACAAGGAGATTATCAAAAAAATGAAGAAGATCATGAGCATCATGTTGGGCATGTCCCTGGTTCTCGGCGCCGCCACGGTTGCCTTTGGCAAGGATGACACCACCACCAAGAAGACCACCAAGTCGAAGAAGACCAAGACCAAGGCAACCAAGACCACCAGCTAGTCTCTCGGGACAAAGCTTTTTTCAAGCGGCGGAGGGCTTCGGCTCTCCGCCGTTTGTATTTTGGGGATACTCTCCGCCGACGCAGTCGTAGGGTGGGCGCCCTCGCCCGCAATCGGCGCCCCGTCGATTCTGAGTTCACGGAAACTAACGCCGACCAGCCCGGGCAGACGGCTTGGGCTAACGCCGATCGAGGAAGAAACGGGTGAGGATCTCGCCCGCCTCCGCGGCAAGGAGCCCTTCTTCCACCTCGACCTGATGGTTGAGGAGCTCCGAATCGGCCAGGCGGAACTTCGAGCGAACCGCCCCGAAGCGGAGATCGCGGGCCGCAAAGACCAGGCGCCGGACCCTGGCCAGCACAATGAGCCCGGCGCACATGGCGCATGGTTCCAGCGTCACGTAGAGCGTCGTCCCCGCCAGGCGGTAGTTTTCCACTTGGGCGGCTGCTGATCTCAGCGCCTGCATTTCCGCATGAGCGGAGGGGTCGTGCAGGGTGATAGGTTGATTGTGCCCGACGCCGATGACGTCACGGCCGGCGACCAGCACCGCGCCCACCGGCACCTCGCCGGCGACCGCCGCGAGCCGGGCTTCAACCAGAGCCCGCTGCATGAACTGTTCATCTTCCGTTGTGAAGGGCATGGCGAAGGTCCGATTGTAATAAACGGGACTCAGCCGGGGTGCCGGGAAAGCCCCGTTTGTCCAAAGAATTCGGCCATTCGTCTAGAAATGTTAAGCGGTGCGGCGATTTCCCGTAATCTGGAAGTACGGCAGCTTCCACAAACGAGGGCCGCCCGGAGATTCGCATGTTCCGCTACTTTTCCCTATCTGTCAAAAACACCATTCGGAACCGCCGGCGCAGCATTCTCACCATCTGCAGCATCGCCGCTTCGTTGTGTCTCTTGGGGGTGTTGTTCGCCATCTATAACGCGATGTTTTACAAGGAAGCGACGCCCGGCGCGGCACTACGGGTCGTAGTCCGGCACCGGGTTTCGCTGGCGCAGGCGATGCCCTATTCCTACGAAGCAAAGATCCGCCAGGTTCCCGGCGTGAAGGAAGTCTCCACCTGGGACTGGTTCCAGGGTGTCTATAAAGACCAGCGAGACCCCAAGAACTTCTTCGCTCGTTTTGGAGTGGAGCCGCCCGCATTCATGACAATCCGTACCCAGATGGTGATGCCGGATGACCAGCGGCGCGCGTTTTTGTCGGAGCGGACTGCCTGCGTCATCTCCAAGGACATTTCTGAACGATTGAATTTGCACCTCGGCGACAGGATACAGATTGTCGGTGACATTTATCCCGTGACGCTTGAGCTGACCGTGCGAGGCATTTTCGAAGATCCCGATGCGTTGAACAGTATGTACTTCAACCGCGACTATCTGCGGGAGTTGTTGACCAGTGGGCGGCGTGATCAAGCGGGGACGTTCGCGGTGCTAGTGGACAGCCCGGATAGCGTGGCGCGGGTGTCGAAGGCGATCGACGATATCTTCGACAATTCTCCGCAACCCACCAAGACGGAGTCGGAGCAGCAGTTCGCTCTTACGTTTGTTTCATTCCTGGGCAACATCAAGCTGTTTCTGCTTTGCATTTGTGGAGCCGTGACATTTACGATCCTGCTGGTTTCAGGGAATACGATGGCAATGTCGGTTCGTGAGCGAATCAAAGAAGTGGGCGTCCTGAAGACGCTGGGTTTCACGAACGAGAACATTCTGACTATCATCTTGACGGAGGCAGCTGTAATCGCGCTGATTGGCGGGGCGATCGGGATACTGCTGGCGGAGGGCCTTAGCGTCATGGTCGGCAAAGCCGGGCAGAACTACAACCAGAATCTGCACGGATTGACGGTGACACCGCTGGTCGGGTTGATTTGCCTGGCGCTGGCGCTGGTCATTGGGCTGGTGAGTTCTTTCATCCCGGCCTGGAACGCGGCGCGCACCAACATCCTCGATTCGCTACGATACAGCGGCTAGGGAAAGGGAACCATGGCCATTCCAATCTCGTACAACATTCGAAACCTGATCGTTCGCAAGACCACAACCATCATGACCGCAGTAGGAATTGCAATGACGGTGGCCGTACTGTTAGCCGTGCTTGCGCTGGGAGCGGGGCTGCGAACGGCGTTCGAAGCGGCCGGTGACCCGCTGCATGTGCTGGTATTGCGCAAAGGCGGCAACGCCGAGTTGACAAGCGTGGTGAGCCAAGAAAGCTTTCAGGTCATCAAGAACTATCCCGGCATTGCCAAGGGGCCGGATGGACAGCCTCTGGCGTCGCTTGAAATGGTGACGATTATTGATGTAGTGAATCCCGAGAATCCGCATGGCGGAATGAATGTGACATTGCGCGGCGTCACGTTGCGGGGCACCCAAATGCGCGACAAACTGAAGCTGGCCTCAGGGCGCTGGTTCACACCGGGCCAGCGGGAGATTGTGGTCGGCAAGAATGTCGCCAAGCGGAGCCCGGATGCAAAGCTCGGCAAGCAACTGAAGTTCGGAAAGGGCTACTGGACGATCGTAGGGATCATGGACGGTGGCGAGAGCGCCGTCAACAGCGAGATTTTTGGGGACCTCAATCAAATCTCGTCCGACTTCAACCGTCCGGATGCGCTGAGTTCGGTGCTGATCCAAGCGACGGATGCATCCGCCGTGCCCGCTCTGATCAACTCCATGAAGGATGACCGAAGGCTGACGGTGGATCCGCTGACGGAGAAAGCTTACTACGAGAACCAAACCAGCGCCTCGGCCCCAATACAATTCCTCGGCATCTTCGTATCCATCATCATGGCAGTGGGCAGTTCGTTCGCTGCGATGAATACGATGTATGCGGCAGTGGCCCGGCGAGCGAAAGAGATTGGAACACTGCGCGTGCTAGGGTTTACGAAAGGAAGCATCGAAATTAGCTTCCTGCTGGAATCCGTCTTTCTGTGTCTGATCGGCGGTGTGCTGGGCATTTTGATTGCGCTTCCGCTCAACAATGTGACCACAGGCATTGGCAGCTTCGTCACATTCAGCGAGATTTCATTCAACTTCAAGGTGACGCCGACGATCATGCTCATCGGACTGGTTTTCTCGACAATTCTTGGAGCACTGGGGGGCCTGTTCCCCGCCCGCCAGGCTGCGCGAAAAGAGATCCTGACGGCGCTACGGGAAATCTAACCGACTGCGATGCCAACCGATCTTCATAGCCTGAAAATTGACCGCACTGCCCGCCGCCCGGCGTCGGCCTCGAACCCGCTGGTGAAGTGGCTTGTGATTGCAGCGATTGTGATTGCAGCCCTCTCGGGTGTGGCTTGGGGCTACAAGAAACTCACCGCTCCGATGCTGGTTCAGGTGGTCCGCGTCCAAAGCCCGATGTCCGTTTCCTCGACGGGGGAGCAAACGATTCTGAGCGCCACGGGGTACATCATTGCGGCGCACAAGATTGAAGTGGCCTCGAAAGTAAACGGCCGTGTGTTGTGGATCGGGGTAGAAAAAGCAGACCACGTGCAGGCTGGCCAGGTGCTGGTGCGCCTGGAGGATGATGAGTATCGGGCACAACTGGAGCAGGCTGCGGGGCAACTGAAGAATCTGGAAGCGCGGCTCGAGGAACTGATGAATGGCTCGCGGCCGGAGGAAGTGGCCAAGGCCAAGGCGGACGTGGAACAGGCCAAGGCGGACGTCGAGAACAGCAAGGTGACGCTGAACCGGACCAAGGCGCTGGTGAAAGAGGGCGTTATGTCGACGCAAGCTCTGGACGATGCCCAAGCCAAGTACGACGGCAACGTCGCAAAGATGAACAGCCTCCAGCGGACGCTCGACTTGGCGGTACTCGGCCCGCGCAAGGAAGAAATTGACCAGGTGCGGGGGCAGATTCAGCAGGCCAAAGGCTCGGTGGCTTACTACCAGAATCAACTCGACAACACGATCATCAAGGCGCCGGTGACCGGCACCATCCTGGAGCGCAATGTCGAGAAGGGTGAATTTGTCACCACCGGCTTTGTTGGCGACAAGGGCGCCAAGGGTTATGTGGTTTCCGAAGCAGATTTGATGGATCTCAAAGTTGAGCTGGATATCAACCAAAACGATTTCGCGAAGCTGGCGTCGAACCAGAAGGGCATCATCACGACGGATGCCTACCCGGACCGCAAATACAAGGGGATGATCGACGAAATCTCGCCCGAGGCGAATCGATCGAAGGCCACCGTGCAGGTGAAGGTGAAGGTGTTGAATCCGGACGATTACCTCCGGCCGGAGATGAATGCGACCGTGGCTTTCTACAACGATCAGCCTCCTGCGTCGGCCGGTAGCACCCAGCAAGTGCTGGTGGTTCCCGCGGCAGCGATACTAGACGGCAACGTGTTCTTAGTGGTCGATGGCAAGGCTCACAAGCGGAGCGTGACCACCGGGGGAACCACGGCACAGGGTGTGGTGGTTAAAAGTGGATTAATCGGCGGAGAGGACCTGGTCTTGAATCCGCCGCCCGACTTGAAGGACGGCCAGAACGTGGCCGCAAAGTAACCAGGCGCAAGCCGGCGATGGAGGGACAGACAATGGCCGAAGTAGTGATTAGAACGCGCAAGCTCAGCAAGGAATACATTCGCGACGAGTTCAAGGTCAATGCACTGGACGAGGTTGACATCGACATTGAGCGCGGTGATTTCGTAGCTCTGATGGGTCCGTCCGGTTCCGGCAAGTCGACTCTGTTGCATTTGATCGCGGCAATGGACCGGGCCACCAGCGGCGAGATTGAAGTGCTGGGTTCTAATCTGCGGACGTTCTCCGACAAGCAGATTGCACACTGGCGGAACGAGCACATCGGCTTCATCTTCCAGTCGTTCAACCTGATTCCGGTACTGTCGGCGCTCGAAAACGTGGAACTGCCCTTGAAGCTGACGAATCTCGGGAAGAAGGATCGTCTGGAGCACGCGGCGACGGCGCTGAAGCTGGTGGGATTAGGTGACCGGCTGGGCCACTTGCCGAAGCAGCTCTCCGGCGGGCAGGAACAGCGCGTAGCGATTGCAAGAGCCCTGGTCACGGATCCGGCTTTGATTCTGGCGGACGAGCCGACCGGCAACCTGGATGCCTCATCGGCCGAAGAGGTCCTGACCTTGCTGCAGCGCTTACGGAACGAGTTCAACAAGACCGTCGTCATGGTGACGCACGATCCGCACGCGGCGAAGTTCGCCCGGACCGTGCGGTACCTGGAAAAGGGAAAGCTCCTGCCCGAAGGACAGTTGCCTGCCGACTGGGTTACCACGATGACAACGCGGAACCTGGAATTTGTGGATACAGTGACGCGTCCAGAGAGCCGGGCCTGAGAGCTTCAGCCCGTCACCAACCCGCTCACTCGATCCTGGTTGGCTGGGCGGGACACACAGGTTAAGCCCGCGCCAGCGCTTCTTTGACGCGTGCGGGCGTCATAGGAAGCTCGAGCACCCGTGCCCCGGTTGCGTCGAAGATGGCATTGGCCAGCACCGCGCCTACTGTAACCACCGGCGGCTCAGCGCATCCCTGCGCCGGCGCTCCCGGCGTCTCCACCAGAATGCACTCAATCTTGGGCAGCCCCGAAAAACGCGGCAATTCGTAGGTGTCGAAGTTGCGGTCGAGAATCTTGCCGCCCTGAAACCGCAGCCCTTCGGTGAGCGCATAGCCCAGCCCCATGGTGGTGGCACCCTCCATCTGCTGCAGCGCGCCGTCCGGATTCACGACAAAGCCCGGGTCCATCGCTACCACCATGCGGTGTACCTTCACCCTGCCAGTCGCTTTGTCCACCGAAACCTCAGCCATGGTGGCGACCCACGTGCCGACGTCCATGCCGAGAGCAACGCCTTGGCCGTGCCCCAGCGGAGCCCGCCCCGCCTGCCAACCGAACCGCTTGGCCGCTGTTTCCATTACACGCTTCATACGGACGTCGGTGAGATGGCGCATGCGAAACTCAACCGGATCCACACCCGCCTTCGCGGCCAGGATGTCCATGTGGGACTCGCGGGCAAATGTGTTGGTGTTGACCGATGGCGCCCGCCACGCGCCCACGCCGAAGAAGTGCATGCCCTTCGGGTTGCCGCCCATCCAACCACCCGCAGATACGGTGCGCTGGTTCGCGAAGGCATAGAACGGAATCGCCTCGCGATCGCCCCCGCCGATCAGTTTCGCGTCCCAGGACGAAATCTCCCCGTCCGAGGTCAGGCCGGTCTTGAGCTTGACGATCGCCGCTGGACGGAAGTAGTCGTAAAAGAATTCCTCGGCCCGGTCGTAGACCACTTGTACCGGCTTGCCCGCCAGTTTGGACAAGCGTGCCGCTTCGATGGCCTGTTCCCCTGCACCCTTGCCGCCGAATCCACCACCCACGTACGGTACGATCACGCGGACATTCCCAGTGCTCAACTGCAAGGTCTGCGCGATCTCGTCCCGCAGCGGGAACGGCGTTTGGCTGCTGGCCCACACCGTCACTTTGCCGTTTTCGAACGATGCCAACGCGGAGTGCGTTTCGATGGGCGCGTGCGCGACGTAGGCGTTTAGGTAGGTTTCTTCCACGACGCTCGCGGCCCGTTTTTCGCCCTCGGCGATACTGCCGCTCTCTTTGACCAGCGTCGGCGCCGGCGCCATCTTCTCCAGGTGCTCAAAGATGGACTTCTCGTCGACGTTCGATTTCGGCGTGTCGAACTCGGCCTTGACTAGGCCCAGCGCATGTTCCGCCGCGTCGGGCCGTTCGTGCAGCACGGCGATCAAGTCGCCGTCCCGGATGACGCGAGCGCCGGCTTTTTCCGCCGCCTCTGTGTTCACCGATTTCAGCTTCGCGCCGTGCGCCGGCGGCCTCAGGATGCGTGCGTACAACATTCCGGGCACCTTCACGTCGGCCGTGAATTCCGCCTTCCCGCTAACCTTCGCGACCGCGTCCTTGCGCTGGAGGTGTTGCCCGGAGAGCCGCAGCTCCGCATACCGCTTGATGGGCACCTTCCCCAGGTGCCGCTCGATCCGTTTCCCGTCGACCAATTGGCCGTAGGTCACTTTCCTGTCCGGCGCGGCCTTTTCCGAGATCACGCCGCCGCTGACGGTCAGCCTGTCAACCGGCACATCCAGTTTCTCCGACGCCATTTGCAGCAGCACCGCCCGCGCTTCAGCGGCCGCGGCTCGAACCAGCAACGAATACTGGCGGACGTTCAACGAACCGAACGTGCCCATGTCCCACGGGCACACCGCCGTATCCACCATCACCATCTCGACCGAGTCGTAGTCCACGTCCAACTCGTCCGCGATCAGTTGCGCCAGGACGGTCCGTGAGCCTTGCCCCATCTCGATCTTGCCCGCCAACCCGGTCACCTTGCCATCCGGCGCAATGCGCAGGTAAGCGTTGAGATCGGTGGGGAAGGTAGGCCGCTCCGGGATCTTCTCCTCCTGCGTGCGCGCTGGCGCCTGTTCGGATCCAAAGAAGAGAAACAGTCCAGACCCGGCCAACGCCAGCACGTCGCGGCGGCTGACCGCAGCCCTGGGTTCGACGGCTGTCGTCCCCGCACTTCCCGGCTTCATCGCGCGCCACCTTTCATCGCCACGCCGGCTTCTTCAATCGCAGCCAGTATGCGTACGTGCGCTCCACACCGGCACAGGTTGCCGTCCATTTCCCGGATGACCTCCTCACGCTTCGCGCCAGGAGTCTTCACTAGCAGCGCATAGGCGTTCATGACCATCCCCGAAGTGCAGAACCCGCACTGAAAAGCGCTGTGCTTCACAAATGCTTCCTGCAGCGCATTCAGCTGTCCTCCCGACTCCAGGCCCTCAATCGTCAGGACCTTCTTGCCGGCGACCTCATTCAGCGGCGTGACGCAGGATCGCACCGCCTCGCCATCGACGATGACTGTGCACGCGCCGCATTGCGCTTCGCCACACCCGAATTTCGTTCCAGTCAATCCAAGATCCGAGCGGAGAACCCACAACAGCATCCGCTCGTTATCCGCCATGACACTAGCCGGTTTCCCGTTCAGCGTAAAAGAAGTGGTTTTCTCCATCGAATTGACTCCCCGTATTCTTGGGACCGTCGCCCGCGGGCCGTTAGCTCAAAGGCGGGTGTTGCGGCTTCCCGGTTTCATAAACATTGACTGAGTTCGTGCAGACAAGCCCTTAACACATCATGTCAGGTCGGCCGTTCTATCTGGGGCCCACTCGTTTTGAAGGTTTCCAAAGTTCGACGACTGGATGACCACGATGCACACGCGGACTGGAGTTTTTGAATACGGTGATGAGGCCGGAGAACTAAACCTGAGAGGACGTGGTCCGCCGGAGACGCGAGCCGGACGTGGGCAGTCAGCACAATCGGCGTTAGCCGACTTAGCGTGTCGGGCCGTTTTATATATCGTGTCGACGGGATGACTAGGCCACCGGAACAACATCTGGCGAGCGATCGGCGGCGGGCGCTTCAATATAGCCGTTAACTGTCATCGTCTGAGGCGCGCGAACTCCAACGGAACCAACCCGAAAGAGACCTTCGCCCCTGCGGCGGCCCTGATTCAGAAAAGAAGAGGTCAAAGATGGGGCCCGCGAACTTGGCGCTGCATTTTCTGCTGGATCCGCAATGCTGAATCCTGTATGCTTGCCTCAAATGGCTGTTGAAATATTTACGTCTGCTCGCGGCGCAACCCGATCAATCGCGTCCGGATCATCATCGGTTCTCTTTTCTGGCGATTGCATGGAACTCATCAAGGCTCTGCCGGACGGCTGCGTAGACGTAACAATCACGTCGCCGCCCTACTGTATGGGAAAAGAATACGAGAAGTCGCGGTCGGTTGGCGATTTTATAGCTGCACATCAGGTTCTCCTGCCGGAGGTCGTCCGTGTTACTCGTGATGGCGGAAGCATCTGCTGGCAGGTTGGGTACCACGTTGCAAAGCAGACCGCCTATCCGCTGGACTACCCTATCTTTTCGATCCTATCTGGCATTGAAGACATGATGCTGCGGAACCGTATCATATGGACCTTCGGTTTTGGAATGCACCAGACCTCTCGGTTCAGTGGACGACATGAAACAGTGCTGTGGTTCACGAAGGGGCGAAAGCCTTTTTTTGATCTTGATTCTGTCCGCGCCCCTCAGAAGTATCCCGGCAAGCGGCGTTACAAGGGGCCGCGCAGGGGGGAACACAGTTGCAACCCCAAAGGGAAGAACCCTGGAGATGTATGGGAGATCCCAAATGTAAAAGCAGCCCACGTTGAGAAAGTCGGACACCCGTGCCAGTTCCCGGTGGGTCTGGCTGATCGTCTCGTTCGCGCAACGTGTCCAGCGGGAGGCCTCGTCTTCGATCCGTACGCCGGATCCGGTTCAACGGGCATAGCTGCCATCATGAACGGGCGGAGATTCTTGGGTGCGGAGATAAACCGCGGATACACGAAGATCGCGAAGGCTCGCCTTCTTTCAGCCCAAGATGGAACAGTTCGGATTCGCCCTGCAGATCGGCCCCTCTATATCGCAAGCACAGGCGATGCTGTCACCCAGCGGCCGCCACATTTTTTGGAGGCAATTCAATGAGCACGAAAAGCAAGGTTAACCCGACAGTCAAGAAACACCCGGCGGGTGTAACAAAGCCCCTAAAATTGCAGGCGATGGAAATCCATCAGGGCGAAACAATTCTCTATGCGTTCAAGGCGAAGGCATCCGTGCTCTACGAGTCCTTCTCTATCAATCGGCGGGTCGAAGGTAAGGATGAAGGCTATCAGCGCGTATTGTCTCCTTCCAGGGTTGCGTCCGTTAGCCGCTATATCAAGGAGCTCAAGAAAACGATTCCTGGAGCCATAATCGTATCGATTGATGAAGGATCCTCGTTCGACGCAGCGAAGGGTCTTCTTACTCTCCCCGTTGGCACAGACGTGGGCTGGATTATTGACGGACAGCATCGTGTCGCAGGTGCCGCAATGGCCGCTAGGGAGGGCAGAGATATAGAACTGGCCGTCGTCGCATATCTAGGCCTATCGATAAACGCCCAGATCGAACAGTTTATAACGATCAATCGAGAAGCTAAGAATGTTCCGACGTCGCTTTACTTGGATTTGCTCCACAACCTGGCCCACAAGAGTTCTGCCGACCAGGCGCGCGAGCGTGCTACGGACCTCGCTACCCAACTGAGGAGAGATGAGGACTCGCCTTTCTTCGAACGGATCGCAGTCACGACATCACCAAAAGCAGGCCAGATTTCGCTCGTTAATTTCGTCAGAAAAATAACTCCTCACATAACACGGGATAGAGGTATTCTCGGAACGTATACTGAGCGGGAACAAGTCGCGGTAATCGCAAACTACTTTAAGGGTGTCGCTCAGGTGTTTCATCGCCAGTTCAACGCCAAGGACCCAATTTTTTTTAAGACAGTTGGGTTTGGCGCTTTGTGGAATGCGTTTCAGACCGTCTTCAGCATCACGCTTAAGAATCATGGCGGGTTTTCAACCAAAGATGTTATCCAGGTCCTCAAGCGTATTGATAATTTCGATTTTGAAGCGTGGCTGCAGTATGGAACGGGTAATGCTGCTGAGCTCACGGCGGGCGAGGATCTTCGTACCGCAATAACGATAGCATTCAAGGACGACGAGGGGACTGCCGGCTCGCTACGGGTCTGAAACAGATGTCCTCTTCCGACTCAGATCATAAATGGAAGTTGACATGGAAGAAACTTCGCGAGCGTAGATGGGAAGACCTACGGGATGCCTGGGTGGGCCACGTTCCCGTCTCACTCGCACCATGCGCTAAGCCGAGCCCTGGTCTTGAGAACCTTCCTGACCTGCTTCAGTTGAAACCAACGGAATGGTTACCCGTTCGTTGCCCGGATGTCGAAGGGCTCCGTGCCAATGCCTTGTGGGAGGCCGTATACCTATTTCACAAGTGCTCGCACACCAATCTCGCCGCACAGCGACTTGCGTTGCAGGGTATGCACAGTTGGTGTCTTTTCAACGCGTATCACTCGGCATATCTCGGCGCGAGGGGCATAATGGCCCTTCTGGGAGTAGCACTGCCAAACCTAAGGGGTACTCAGGTGGTCCTCGACCTCTTCCCTGAACCGAGGCCGCTGCCGAAGAAGAAGTCCCAGGGCAGCGACGTGAGATTCGAGGATTTTGTTATTCTCCGACTGCCACAGCTTGACCAGCGCCGGGTATGGGAGGGGCTTCAGCGACTCCTCAGGGTGACAACAGCGCTGTGCTGGGAAGATGCGCTTACTAACGAAATCACCGGTGTCAGGCACGATGAAATCACGCCGCCTCGAAACCACTTCCTCTACAAGGCCCACTACTGGCCATTAGACGATCTCGCAGCAGATGCAATTGGGACCAGCCTTAGCGCGATGATCATTCCGGAACTTGACGCAGAAAATGATGGCTTCCTTCTACGGTTAAGCTTCCTGGTCTATCGCCTGTTCGAGCAATTGGCAAATGACTTAGCGGAATACTCTCCAGTTGTAAGGGCGCAAATAGACGCCTCGAGGTTTCTAACTGGGACCGGAACTCCTGAGCTAGATTTGTACAGAGACTTTCTTTCCAGAGTTGGCCAGCGCTCTTGAAACCGGCATCGCCTGGCGATACCGAGGTCGGCGGAGTCCCTAACACCGTGCGTAAGATGCTGTGCACAAGACGATCTCAGTGGACAAGGAACGAAGTGGAAAGCGGCCTCAACACGCAGGTCGAGGCCGAGGAAAAGGCGCCTGGAGAGCAATAAACGCCGCGATATCGCTCAGGCCTTGAGCAGCGCTTGAACGTATTCGGGTTTCAGGGGAAGCCGGCGCGCAACCTTGCCGGTCGCGTCCAACAGCGCCCCCGCAATGGCCGGAGCCGCAAGGGCATTAGCAGCCTCAGAACCCTGGCCGTACTCGCCAACCTCAGGGCGGTTGATAAGAACAACCTTGATCTCAGGCACGTTGGCCATGGTCAGAATGGGGTAGCTTTGCCAGTCGGTTGCCGTGATTCCGCTTTCATCAAAACGCAGTTCTTCCAGCAACGCCATACTCACTCCCATAACGGCGCCGCCTTCCACCTGACGCTTCAACTGTGCTGGATTCACGACAATCCCAGGGTCCACCGCGACCGTTATCTTTTCTACCTTGATAGCGCCGCTGGTCATATTGACGGCAACATGCGCCACGCAAGCCCAGTAAGTTCCGGACCGGAACATGACCGACACGCCTTGGCCTTGACTCACGCCGTTGCTAACACTCGGGCGCTTAGCCCGCGTTTCCCAACCCGAATTCTCCCGAACGGATTCCAACACCCCGATCAGCCGTTTCTCGCGGGCGTGGTGAATCCGAAACTGAAGCGGGTCCACTCCGCCCAGTACAGCCGCTTCCGTGATGGCTAGTTCGCGCGGGAAGTTCTGCTGATACTGCCCTGGTGTCCTTAAGCTGTGATCGCGCAGCCCGACGTTAATCGGCGAAGAACTCTGTCCGACCTGAAATGTTCCATAGGAGCGTTCCAACACCGCCGGCGTCGCATCGTAAACCCACGGGTCGTGCATACTATTGGCGACGCCGAAGAGCGAGCCCTTCTCGCCGGGCGCGGGAATGGTGGGAAGACCAGCCAGAATCGCACCCACCAAGCGGTCGTCTTGCATCGCTGGCATGTAGTGATTAATCTCGTACGCGCTTAAACTGCCATTGGCATCCAGGCCAATTTGCACATCGGAAAGAGCTGCCGACGATTGCGTCGACCACTGGAAATCGTCCGGGCGCATCCATTGCACCCGAACGGGCTTGCCCACCGCCTGCGACAGAATCACGGCTTCATCCTCCGCCCCGGCGTTGCCGCCGTTAGAACGGCCGTAGTGGCCAGACCCGGCAAACGTGCGCACCACGACTTTGTCCACGGACGTCGTGAGCATATGCGCGATCCCGGTGCGCAGGGCTTGCGCGTTTTGCGTGTGTGTGTAGACGTAAACGCTGCCGTCCGAACGAACGTCGGCTACCGCCATCGTAGGCCCGATAGGCGCATGCTTGAGATACGGGAGCTGGTACGTCGCCGAGAACTTCTTCGGTGAGTTCGCGATGGCGGATGCCACATCGCCCTTGTTTGTTTTGCTGGACGCGGCGGGAGCGGTTTTCCAATCCGCATCTTCTTTAAGGAATTGGAACAGCCGCTGATCTCCAGGCAGTCCTTTCCACTCGGTCCACTTTGTGCCGGACGCAACTTGTTGCGCGGCTTTGATGGCTTCCCATTCCGTGGGAGCAACTACCCCGACCAGGTTTCCTTTTACCACTACTTGCGCATTCGGAAAGCGAGTCTTGTCGAGAGTGCTTGCCGAAGTGAGTTTGGAGCCCAGCGTCTTCGGATGGACCATGCGGGCATGCAGCATCCCAGGCAGTCGCACGTCGGTAACCCAGGTCTCATTTGCCGCGACTTTCGAAACCGTCACGGAGTTGGGGAAGGACTTGCCGACGATCGTGTATTGGCTGACAGGTTTCAGAGGAGGATTTCCGTCGATCGTCAATCCGAACATGCTGTGGATGTCGCCCTTGACGGGGATAGTAAGGTTCAGCTTCTGGCCCTTGACCAGGTCGCCGTACGACACGCTCTTGCCGCCGCCGGAGACAACACCGTCTTTCACCGAAAGCTGATCCTTGGGCACACCAAGCCGCTGCGAAGCCAGATCCAGCAGCGCTTGATAAACATACGCGGCCGCCTTTCGGAGATTCGGCATGCCTTCTCCGAGCAAGCCGAACGTGCCGCCACCGTCGGGTGTGCGGTCCGTGTCGGCCGAAATCACCGTAGTGATGGCCTCGAACGGTGCGCTGAGTTCTTCCGCGACAATCTGCCGGTAGGCCGTGTAGATGGTACCCTGGCCGAAATCCGACTTGCCTGTCCGCATCAAAATCGTGTTATCGGCGTGAATCTCAATCCATGATTCCGGGAGTGCCGGATTCAGAGAGTTGGCGCTCACATCGGCCCCGGCTTTCTTCACGGCCAACCCGAAGCCCGCCAGTAACGCCCCACCGGCTTTCACGAAGCCGCGGCGCGAAAGGGATGCGCCAAAAACATCGGTTGAATGGCTCGCCATATGCTCCTCTTTCGCGGTCATGCCTCACTCCTTTTCGCCATCGTCCTGGCAGCCCGTTGCACCGATTGGATGATCGCCGTATAACTACCGCACCGGCAAAGATGGGGCGACGTGCCAGACGTTGTAAATGCCTCCTTAATCTCGGCAAGGCTCGGCGACGCAACGCGCTCCAGCAGTTCCGTCGCTTTGATCATCATGCCGTTTTGGCAAAACCCGCACAGCGGGGTCTGCTCCTCGATCCATGCCTCTTGCACGGGGTGAAGAGCTTTAGCCGCGTCGGCTTCGGAAAGGCCTTTTTGTTTGGCCCAGCGCGCCGGAAGGCCTTCCAGCGTTGTGACCTCTTTGCCGGCTACCGATCCCAAAGTGGTGATGCAGGAACGCACTTCTTTTCCGTTAAGCAGCACCGAACAAGCACCGCACTGCGCCATCCCACAACCAAACTGAGGGCCAGTAAGCTCAAGATCATTTCGTAGCACGTAAAGCAAAGGCGTATCAGTCGGCGCCTGCACCTCGCGCGTTGTGCCGTTAACGACAATCGTGGTCATACAAATCTCCTTTCGACAAGGAACGCCGCCGCACCCTGATAAGCGCTATTATCGTGCATTTCGAAGCGTCGTAGCGTACCCGCTTCGTCATGCCTGGCTTCTGCACTAACGGCCACACCGGCGCAATCTGCCGAGTGGGTCAACCAAGGCCTGATTCATTTTTCGAGCCTCGGCTGCCAAGCGTGGCAATTGTTGCGGAAGTTGGAGCCGCGAATGTCCGCCTTTATGAACGACTCAGTGCCGAAAGTGACGAACGCCGGTGAAAACCATGGCGAGGCCGAGGCGGTCGGCGGCGGCGATCACTTCGTCATCGCGAACGGAACCACCCGGCTGGATGACGGCAGTAATGCCATGTTTTGCCGCTTCCTCCACACCGTCCGGGAACGGGAAGAAGGCATCGGAGGCGAGAGCCGTCCCCGTGAGAGGCAGCACCGCTTTCATGGCGCCCACTTTCACGCTGTCGACACGGCTCATCTGACCAGCGCCGACGCTGACCGACTGGCCTGCCAGTGCGTAGACGATGGCATTTGACTTGACGTGCTTACAAACTTTCCAGCCGAAGATCAGTGCGCGGAGTTCCTCGCCATTCGGAGCACGGGAGGTGACCACCTTTAAAGCGGCTGGATCAAGTGGTGACTGATCCACAGTCTGAGACAGTAATCCGCCGCTGATCGACTTGATAACCAGTTCCGGCTTCTCGAGCGGCGATACCTGGACCAGCCGCACATTCTTCTTTGTGGTAAGAATCGCCAAGGACTCGGGAGAGAATGCTGGGGCAGCGACCGCCTCGACGAAAAGCTGGCTGACTTCCTGAGCCGTTTCGCGGTCTACCTCCCGGTTGAAGGCCAGGACGCCGCCGAATGCCGAGACAGGATCGGCCGCGAGCGCCTTGCGATAAGCATCCGCCAAGTTGGGCTGCTCGGCACAGCCACAGGGGTTAGTGTGCTTGATGATGGCGGCGGCAGGCTGCTCGAATTCGAGGATCAACTGCCAGGCGGCGTCAAGGTCGACCAGGTTGTTATAGGAGAGTTCTTTTCCATGAAGCTGCTGTGCAGAAGCGAGGCCGCCGTGCTGGAAGCTGTAGAGCGCCGCTTCCTGATGTGGATTCTCGCCGTACCGCAGGGATGACGTTCGTGGGGCATTAATACGCAACGCGGCGGGCAAGGTTTCAACGGGCAAGGTATTGCCGTCGGCGTCGACCCGCGTCAGGCGCTGGAACACAGCCGCATCATACGCCGCGGTATGAGCGAAAGCTCGCTGGGCAAGATCCCAATGGGTCGGATAGGTGAGGCTCACGGCGTTGGCCTCCAACTCCGCCAGTATGGGCTCGTATTGGTGCGGTGAAACGATTACTGCGACATCTTGAAAGTTCTTGGCGGCGGCGCGGATCATGGTGGGGCCGCCGATGTCGATGTTCTCCACCAGCTCGTCGCGTGTCACGCCGGGCTTATTGGCGTATTTTTCGAACTCGTACAGATTCACGACAACCATTTGGAAAGCGGGAATGCCGTACTCTTTCAGCGCCTTCATGTGTTCCACGTTGGCGCGAATGGCGAGGATGCCGCCCGCAATCCGGGGATGAATGGTCTTGACCCGGCCATCGAGCATTTCGGGGAAGCCGGTGATTTCAGACACCTCACGAACCGGGATGTGGTTCTCCGCAAGTAGTTTCGCAGTACCGCCGGTCGAAACCAGCTCCACCCCCATGCTGTGCAACTTCCTGGCGAAGGCAACGATGCCAGTTTTGTCGGTAACGCTCAACAGGGCACGTTCGATGTGTGGCATTGCTTATATTCTGTCAAAGGCGGGAAGGCGGCTGCAGGCCTGGAGCGCGCCAAGACCCTCACATTGAGCGGGCACCCGTTTGACACCCGATACAGAGCGATATATGAGTGGGTTGATATCGAATCGCCTATGACGGAATCCTCGACTTCGCAAACCTCCGGCAGACAGCGGCTGGTGCGCCTACTGGACAGGTGTGCCCGAATTCCTCCGGAGTATCTTTCCGAACTGCGGCAGGATGTCCGCTATGGGCTTCGCATGCTCCTGGGCTCGCCCGGCTTCACAGCCGTCGCCGTAATTTCGCTGAGCCTTGGCATCGCCGTAATAACCTGCGCCTACAGCGAGATAAACGGGCTCATCCTCCGCGGCGTTCCGGGACTTCCTGGTCCCGATGAACTGGTGGCGCTGGCGGCGCCCATATCTTATCCGCAGTACAAACGCTATTGCGAGCGAAGTGATCTCTTCTCCTCAACCATGGCCTATGTGGCGCCGGTGCCGTTTGGCGTCTCGTTCGACGGGCGCACGGAACGAGTCTGGGGACACTTGGTCACGCCGTCGTACTTCAGCACCTTGGGAGTGCATCCAGCTTGGGGCCGCTTCTTTGACCGGAAAGAGGAGCAGCAATCGACCGAGGTCGTCGTCAGCTACCGATTCTGGCAGGAACACTTGGGTGCCAATCCCGGGGTGATTGGAGGAACATTGTACGTGAATGGGCAGGCGCGGGCCATTATTGGCGTCGGTCCGAGCGATTTTCTTGGCGCATCGCCAGCCTTGTTTGTGGCGGACATGTGGCTGCCGGCCTCCTCGAATGCAGGCGGCATTCCGGAGCTGGCGGACAACGCGCTCGAGCGTCGTGACCTAAGGATGTTCCAGATGACCGGGCGCCTGAAACCCGGTGTGACCCTGGAGCACGCCGAGCAAACACTGGATGCGGTCGCGCGGCAAATGGAGCGCGATTATGGCGACCTTGGCCGGGAGCGCGGCGGACGACGCGTGACGCTCGTGCCGGGCGGGAAAGTACTGCCCATACGGAGGCAGGACCGGCCCTTCTTCACGGAAGTGCTGCTGCTGTTGGGGAGTTTGGTGCTGCTGATTGCATGCTCCAACGTCGCCAACATGATGTTCGCTCGCGCTGCAGATCGCCGTCGTGAGATCGCGGTTCGTCTGGCACTCGGCGCCGGCCGCCCGCGTCTCATCCGCCAGTTGCTCACGGAAAGCCTGCTGATGGCAGCCGCTGCGGGCGTATGCGGGTTCATTTTGACGGTGTGGCTGATGCACCTCGCTTCCCAGGGAAGAATGCCCTACCCGATGCCGATCAGTTTCGATTTGAACGCCGACTGGCGCGCCCTGTTGTTCGCGCTTGCCGTGACGGGACTAGCCGGGCTTGCGGCCGGCGTCCTGCCCGCCTGGCAGTCCACGCGTCGAGACGTATCGCCGGCGCTCAAAGAAGGAGCCAACATCCAACTCCACAAGGTTCGTGGCCTGAGCCTGCGCAACGGGCTGATGCTGTGCCAGATGGCTGGATCACTAACGCTGTTGCTGCTAACCGGTTTTCTGGGGTTGGGCATTCAAACCACCATGGGCGTCCAGCAAGGTTTCGACGCCAAGTACCTATACCTGGTCTCGCTGGACCCGGTTCGGGACGGATATTCGGGCGCTCAAGCGGCGGCGTTTCTCGAGAAGGTTCTGGATCGCGTGAAACATCTTCCGTCAGTAACCGCCGCAACCCTGACCGACACGGTGCCGGTGTCGGTCGACGGCAATGCGGGCGCCATATTCTCCGATGCGCGCGCGAGCGCAGGGAACGCGAAGAACTGGGCCCGCAAGCACGTTGTCGGGAAGGATTACTTCGAAACCGCCGGCATTCCTATTTTGCTTGGGCGTAGTTTCCGCAGAGAAGACGAGGCCACAGAGGGAAATGCTGTCATTGTCAGCGAAGAGTTGGTGCGGGCCTATTGGACCGGAGGAGAAGTGCTGGGGCGGCGCATCGAAATCGATAGTGATGAAGCATCAGGTGGGTTGGGCGCCGTGCCTGGCACTTTCGATTTTCGCCCCGGAGTGTTAGGAAAACCTCGACAGGTATTCGAAGTCGTGGGGGTTGCGAAGGATGTGTCGGAAGACTTCGTTGCGAGTAAAAAGCACCCGGCCATTTATTTCCCGCTCCACTCTGTCGATTACGCTCAACCCTCTTTGCGGGGCGTAACACTGATGGTGCGCGCCAAGCCGGGAGCGGACGTCCTGGGCGCTATCCAACGTGAAGTATCGGCCTTGGACCCAAACGTCAAGCCGTTCAATGCGCGCAGTATGAGCGAACAGATCGCGCAGTTCATGTACACGCTACGCTCGGCGGCCTGGACCTGGAACCTGATCGGCGTTTTCGGATTGATCCTCGCTTCGGTCGGCCTGGCCGGCGTGACTGCGTGTTCGGTGAGGCAGCGTGGGCATGAGATCGGCATTCGCATGGCGCTTGGCGCCCAAAATATGGACGTGCTCGGGCTGGTTATGAAGGAAGGCACGGTTCTCGTGGTGGCAGGCACGATCATTGGGATGGCCTTCACCTGGGCCGGCCTGCGCCTGATGTCCGGCCTATTCTTCTCCGTTGCCAGCGTGAAGGCCTTCGACCCGGTGCTGCTGGTGGGCGCCCCGTTACTACTCGCAAGTGTGGCTCTGTTGGCGTGCTATCTGCCCGCACGGCGGTCAATGCAGATCGATCCGGCCGTAGCGCTGCGCGGCGAATAAGATGGCCGCTAGGGGCAATTTGGCCCCCGGGCTCCATTAACTACCTGCTTTCAGCCACGAAGACTGCCGTTGTGAGCGCGGGCACCGTAGCGGTCCCGGTTGTGGAGTTAAACGTGGATTGCGTTGTCGCAGGATCGCTGGAGTTTTGCTGGACCGGGTGAAGACGCAGCTTCAAGCCCAGCAACCGGCTATCGGTGAACGTCACCGGAGCATCGGTGGCATTGAACAGCACCACGATGTGCTTGTAGCGTCCGTAGTTTCCCTCATTGGCATCCAGCTTCATGACAATCAGGCCCGGCGTCTGCGAGGGCCCGGTGTTCAGGAAGGTAAGGTTCTGTTGAACATCCGCGAAGGTCGGCATGCGGAACAAGCCGGAACTATAGCGGATCGTCAGCAGGTCGCTGAAAGCCTTTTTACTGTAGGCGATGTTTCCCGGAAGTGGCGTGTAAGCAGTGTTGCTGAGCAGCGGTGTCATGAGCGGCCACTGGCCTTCGTTCTGACTGGCGATCGGCAGACCGATGCCCCAGTTTGCGGTCTGGCCGGTCCAGTCGATCTTGTTGAACCAGTCACCGGAATCATAGCTGTTCTGGTCCATATCCTTTGAGCGAAGCAGATCGTCGCCGGCCTGGAAGAACGGGATACCTTGTCCCAGCATGACGAGGCTCATGCCCATCACCTGCCGTCGGGCTCGGGTGGCGATGCTGTCGCTGAAGCTGGACTTCAGCTGCACAGCGTCGAAAAGGTCCTGGTTGTCGTGGACTGACGCATAGTTCACCGCCTCGATCGGACTCTTTGTATATCCGGTCGGTTGGCCGTTGTAACTTATCTGGGCTCCCGTTACTGTCGCGCCTGCGCTATCGACAAATGTATAGTCGCGCAGATTTCCCGTGAGCCCTACATCGATCCAATCGGAGTACTGCAGTAATTGCGCCTGTTGCTGGCTCGGCGAAAGGCTGCCATTGCTAAAAATGCTGGGATCGGTGAAGAGTCCGGTCGCAAAGCCTTGCACCCGCTCGTCGGCAAACGGACTGCCTCCTCGAATCCCATCCCGAATGCGGTCGTTAAACGTGCCGATGCCGAAGCCGTATAGATTGATTTGTGAGGCATTCGGCCCAATCTGATTGTTAACAGTATCGCCGAAATTGAAGCCTTCACCATACAGATAGATACTGGATCCGTTCACTCCATCTTTTTCCGGAGTCAGCGCCTGCAGGGCCGCCTGGATGTCCTGCATGTTGTAAGTGAACATAAAACTCATGATGTCGAAGCGGAAGCCATCGATCTTATATTCCAGCGCATTGAGCACCAGGGTATCGATGATCAACTTTTCCATCATCTTGTGCTCCGGTGCGGTATCCGGACAGCACGAACCGGTTTCCAGGTTTCCATTCGCGTCCAGGCGATGGTAGTAACCCGGCACCACCTCGTCGAGATTGGAGTTGGGAGCTTCGCCGCTGGCATTAGTGTGGTTGAAGACGACATCCTGAACCACGCGCAGGCCGGCCCTGTGCAGCCCATCCACCATGACCCGGTATTCGAGCACGCGGTTATCGGGATTGATCGCGTAGCTGCCTTCCGGCGTCATGTAGTGCACCGGATCATAGCCCCAGTTATAAGCAGGATTCGTCTGGCTGGCGGTGACGGCTGCCTGTTGCTGCTGGCCGTCCGGCGGATATTGAGCCAGGCCGGTGGGAATGATCCATGTGGATTTGTCTTCGTTCACACTGGCGAAGTGGAAGGAAGGCAGAATGTGCACGGCCTTAAGCCCGCTTGCGGCCAGAGATTGAAGGTGCCTCATGCCGTCCGAGTTCTGATCACCAAAGGCCTCGTACATGCCGCGATGAGCCAAAGGAACGGTGGGGTCGTTTACGCTGAAGTCACGAATGTGCAGCTCGTACACGCTCATGTCGCTGAGGCTGTTCAGTGACGGTGAAGTATCTTCGTCCCAGCCCGGGGGTTTCGTCTCATGGGAGTCGAGATCGGTGATCCTGCTCTTGGTGCCGTTCAACGCGATGTCGATGGAATACGGGTCGCTGGTGACATTCGTGTCTACCGCGGCGTCGGATGGAACCCAGACCTTCACGCTGTATAGGTAGTATTTGTCTTGCCAACCCAGCTGGCCGTCAGCTACCCATACGCCATTGTGCTCATGCATCGGGACGACAGAGGCCGGTGTCGTATCGGATTCGTGGTCGAAAACCTGAAGCGAGACACCCTGTGCAGTTGGTGCCCACAGCTTGATCTTCACCCCGCAGTTCTCGTCGTCGGGCCAATCCTGCCAACCCGCCTGTCCGTGATTAAACACCACGCCGAGCGAGCCCGGGTAATAGAAGAGGTCATCCAGGGCTCCAGCGATCTGAATGCCGGTGGCGTACTGCAGCGCCCCGTTCGAACCGATCGCGGAGAACGCGAGTTGTCCCTCAAGAGCCGTCTTCAAGGTTGAAACCGGTGTATTGGCGGGCAATTGAAGGACGGTGTAGCTGCTCAATTGCGGGTATCGATATAACTCGTCCGCAGTCAGGCTTCCGCCAACCGTGAGCGGAATACTGGTCCCGCCCGTGATGCCTGTGGGTGTAACCGACAGTCCGCCGGTCAGGCTCGAGGTGATGGCATAA
The DNA here is from genome assembly GCA_963740005.1 of uncultured Acidobacteriaceae bacterium. Lineage (GTDB taxonomy): Bacteria > Acidobacteriota > Terriglobia > Bryobacterales > Bryobacteraceae > CAJCIT01. The sequence goes on from CAVUCO010000024.1 coordinate 156,443, forward strand.
GCATCGCCGCTTTGTGCAAACTGCGGCTGGATGGCCACCCGTTGGCGGTCCAGCCAGTAGGCCTGCTGCACGTTCAGCAGACTGTCCAGTATCTCGGTGGGAGTTGGCGTGGAAGTGAAGACCATTGCGTTCCCCGAAATCGCCCAGGCTTGCAAATAAGTGCCCACCGCAAGATACATGTTAGGCCCGGGATCCTTGACCCCGGTGGCCGTGTTGTGAATGATGAATCCGAGGTTCTGCGCATTGGGGATCAGGCTGATGTCGAAGTACGCGCCGTACGAATCCAGGCTGGTTACAAAGGTAAGTCCATCGTTGTAATCGCCGGTGTATTCGGCGGTGTCTTCAAAGGCATAGACGCTCCAGTTGGCGTAATTTCCATCCGGCCGGTAGTAATGAATTCGTGCGTATCCAGGCAACAGCGCGTTGGGATTGGCCAGGCTGGGCTGGCTCTTGTACAACTTGCCGATCCCGGTGTAGCCCCAGTACTCATACCCTTCGGTGGAAGGATCGACAAACTCGTTCGGTCCTGGATCTTTCTGGTCGCCGCCCGCCGCTGAGGGGTTGTGAATGATCAGCCCGAGATTCTGCGCATTGGCAACAACAGCCACATCAAAATACACTCCATAGGCGTCGGAATTGGTGGGAGGTACGAGCCCGCTATTGTAATCGCCGGTGTATTCCGTTGTGTCGTAGAACGCGTAGATCGTCCAGCCGCCATAATTACCGTCTGTCCGGTGGTAGTGAACGCGGACGTAGCCCGGCAACAAAGCAGTGGGATTGCTCAAGCTGGGCGCCGTATTGTACAGCTTGGCGATCCCGGAGTATGCCCAGTATTCAACGCCCTGCGTCGCGGGGTCGACAAACAGATTGTTGGGAGTGTCCTTCTGGTCGCCGCCCGGCGCGGTTGGGTTGTGAATAATGATCCCGACTTCCTGCGCACCGGGAGTGATGCCGACGTCGAAATAGACTCCGTAGCTATCGGTCCCGGTCACCTGCACCGGACCGCCGCCATAATCGCCCGTGTTTTCCGTGGTGTTGTCGAACGCGTACACCGTCCAGCCGGAGTAGTTGCCGTCCGGCCGGTAGTAGTGGATTCGTATGTCCCCCGATGGGATGGGTGGGTCCGATTGTGATTGCGCGGGCAAGCCGGCAAGCAGACCCAGAAGAGCGCAAAACAGAAACGACAGGCGCTTCACAACAAACCGGTTGGGAAGGGTATACACGTTCATCGGAGTCCTCCTAGCGAACAAGGCTTGAGCGACGATTACAGGTGGGCACAATCCGCCATAGATCGGAGTCGAACCCAGCTTGCCATGTCGATTCGACGCGGCAGTCAAGATTATAAGCCACATTTTTGCTCAGCGCGGAACACCACGTGGCGGACCTTTCGTTACATGCAGCCGTTTTCTCGGCACCGAACGTAAGCGCGATCCTCCGGCTGGCGTCCTGTGCAACTTTCGCTCTGTAGAATCAGGATGTGCCCTACTACTGCACCTTGATACCCGGGGACGGGATTGGTCCCGAAGTCGCCGAAGCGACAGTACGCGTGGTGGATGCCACGGGCGTGGATATTTGCTGGCGGCGAGCGGAACTGAATGAAGCGATCATTCTGGAATCCGGGAAAACCCTGCCGCACTATCTACTCGAGTCGCTGAACGAGACGAAAGTCGGTTTGAAGGGCCCGGTCACGACTCCGGTTGCGGGCGGGTTCCAAAGCGTCAACGTGGCGCTGCGCAAGACCCTGGACCTGTTTGCGAACGTGCGGCCCGTGGCGACGTTACCCGGCATCAAGACACGCTTCCAGGACGTGAAGATCGACATGGTGATCTTCCGTGAGAACACGGAAGATCTCTATTCGGGCCTGGAACACGAGATCGTTAAAGATGTAGTGACCAGCCTCAAAGTGATTACGCGGACGGCGTCGACACGAATCGCGGAGTATGCTTTTCAATACGCCCGGAAGAACGGGCGAAAGCAGGTCGCGGCGATCCACAAGGCCAACATCATGAAACTGGCCGACGGGCTGTTTCTGCGCTGCTGCCGTGAGACGGCAAAGAACTATCCCGAAATTGAATACAAAGAGCTGATTGTCGACAATGCCTCGATGCAGTTGGTGATGCGGCCGGAAACCTTCGACGTCTTATTGCTGCCGAACCTGTACGGCGATATCGTTTCAGATCTGGCGGCGGGGCTGGTGGGCGGGCTGGGCATTGTTCCCGGGGCGAACATGGGCGAAACGCACGCGGTCTTCGAAGCGGTGCACGGAAGCGCCCCGGATATCGCAGGGCAAGGAAAGGCGAACCCGACCGCGCTGATGTTATCGGCGGTGATGATGTTGATTCATCTCGGCGAGCCGGATGCCGCGCACCGTATGAGAACAGCGGTCGAGGCCGTGTACGCAGAGGGCAAGCACCTGACCGGCGACGTCGGCGGCAGAGCTTCCACCGGCGAGTTCACCGATGCGGTGTTGCAGAAGTTGCGCGGGTAGGCCTGCGGTCTAAGAAACCTGCCAAAGCTGTCGGGGGCCTGATTGCTCCGGCCCCGACAGATAAAAACAAGCGAATCTACAGACCCTTCTTGCCAAGGAAGACGACCAGGTCGTCGACGCGGCAGGAATAGCCCCATTCGTTGTCGTACCAGGAAACCACCTTTGCCAGGTCGCCGCCGATGACCTTCGTCAACTGGCCGTCGATGATGGAGCTGTTCGAGTTGCGAAGCATATCGGTGGAAACGACCGGATCTTCGGTGTAGGCCAGGATGCCCTTCATAGGGCCGTCGGCGGCAGCCTTCAACGCAGCGTTGATTTCAGCCGCAGTGGCCGGCTTTTTGAGCACGGCGACGAGGTCGACCACCGAAACATCAGGGGTGGGAACGCGCATGGCGTAGCCGTCCAGTTTGCCCTTGAGTTCCGGAATGACCAGCGCGATAGCCTTTGCGGCGCCGGTGGACGTGGGGATCATGTTCAGCGCGGCAGCGCGTGCGCGGCGCAGATCCTTGTGCGGGAAGTCGAGCACATTCTGGTCGTTGGTGTAGCTGTGAATGGTAGTCATCGAGCCCTTCTCGATGCCCCACTTGTCATTCAACACCTTCACGAATGGAGCCAGGCAATTCGTGGTACACGACGCATTGGAAATGATGTTGTGCTTGGCGGGGTCGTATGCGTTGTCATTCACGCCGAGCACAATGGTCACGTCCTCATTCGAGGCGGGTGCGGAAATGATGACTTTTTTCACTGAACCATGAAGGTGCTTGGCAGCATCCTTGGCATCGGTAAATCGGCCCGTGGATTCAATTACCACCTGGGCGCCGAGCGATGTCCAGTCGATTTCAGCAGGATCCTTGATCGCAAAGATCTTGATCTTCTTGCCGGCGACGACAAGGTTGTCCCCGTCCACTTTGACTTCTTCAGCGAGCGGACCCAGAATCGAGTCATACTTCAGCAGGTGGGCCAGCGTTTTTGTGTCTGTGAGATCGTTCGCCGCAACGAATTCCAACTCAGGATTGTGGAGTCCAGCGCGGACGACGTTACGTCCGATACGGCCGAAGCCGTTGATACCAACTTTGATAGGCATAGCTGCCACTATTGTAGCCAGCAGGTCTATCGAGACCGTGTTTTTACGTGGGCCCTGCGAGCAAAAAGCTGGTGTTAGTTCGGGGGTAGCGGGGGCGCCGTCGAACCGCCCACGCTGGCGTAAGCTTCTCGAATTTTGACAACCTTGCCCTCGCTAAGGGTCACGAAGGTGATTTTTCCGGGAGGGTCGCCATAGACCCAATCCTCGGTCTCATCGCCGTCCTTCATCTCCCGCGACTTGTTCCGCGGCTTGCCCATAGCCAGCAAGAGTTGTTCGCGGTTCATGCCCTCCACAGGCCGCTGTTCCTTGATGGCTCGCTGAATCGGCTCAGGCAGTTGTTCCACGTAGTCAACCGTGGCACTATGCTTATCGAAATCGAAGACCGGGGCCAGTATCTCTTTCACCTCGGATGACTTGATGGATGGCACGCCGCCCTTGAAAACAATGGCAATGTTCGAACCAGCCGCCGCGTTCGAGTTGTTGCCGCCCTGGCTGACCGGCGCGGTTGACCCGCCCATACCCACCTGGACATGGTCGTACCAGTGGGTGCCTTTCTTGGTACCGTTGTTGATTTCGAGAAGGATGCGATCCGACTCGATCAGGACACGAGTGATCTGAATCTGGTCTCCGACGCGGGCGGCAGGCCCCGATTCGCGCAGGGCTTTATCCCATGCGGCCTTGTCAAAGTGACCGTCGCTTGAATAAATCAGGGGCTTGGCCGAACGCGGCAAGAGCATTTTCGCGAGCGCGATTTCGGCCATCAGGCCACGCTCCAGTTCAATGCGCTCGTCAAAGCTGAGCTTGTCCCCGGCCTGAAGGCTGAACGCGCCCAACGTGGATGCCAGGGCAAGAATCGCAATGGTCGAGGATCGCCGATAGCCTAGATGGGCTCGTCGAGCGAGGGAACCAGGGGGTTGTGTTGAGGCACAATCGGCGCACGGCGCAGGACGAAGAACAGCGCGATGACGAAAATGGTGGTCAGTACGCCACCCTCCGGACCATAGTTGCCGCCACTCCATAAAGGTCCAAGATCCCATTTGTATGAATATCCCGTCACTTCAATTGTAAGTCCACTCAGATTGACGCCGAACAGCGGGAGGACGGCATTCCAGCCGAAGTGTAGACCAATCGGGAGCCAGAGATCGTGGCTGCGCAGAAATGCAAAGCCGAGTAGTGCGCCCCACAACATGGTATTGAAGATCGACAGATTCGTCGCGTACGGGTTTCCCGCGTGGCCGAACCCGAAGAAGACTGCAACCGGCAACACGGTGGCGTAGGGACCAATCTTTTCGATCAGGATTTGAAAAGCATATCCGCGGAAAAGCACCTCTTCGCCCGCCGCTCCGAACAAGAGTGCAACCAGAAAGAACAGCAGGCTGGGCCAGGAAATGCCGGCATTCGTGCGTGGCACAAGATGACCGGCGCCTGCCAGGATCGGGGCAAGCAGCATGAAGGCGGCCGAACCGCCCCCGCAGACCGCGCCGATCACGAAGTTCCGTCCTGCTCCATGCGGGCCCAGGCCAATATCGCTGATCGGGCGCCGGTCAAAGACCCGGATAGTTAGGACGTTCGTGATAAAGGCGACCGCAAAAAGGCCGATGGTCGCTGCGATGACCAAGCCGAACAGCGGTTTCAACAAGATCGGGATGAACAAATACAGGGCAAAGCCGATGGCGCAGTAGAAGAGCAACCGGACGGGAACGCGATAGCGCGGGTCTAGCTCCGGCTGATGCGGCGGTGGAACGTAACGGGAAGAGACCTGCATTGGCGTACAACTTTACTGTAACCGCGCAGCGGCTCGAATCGCGAGAGAGGAACAAACGGAATTAGGAGGCCGACGCCCACAACAACGTTAACCTCTGGCAAGCCGCTGGTCGATTAGACAATTATGGGCGGACGAATGGCAGAAGAACGGCGCGTGCTCGAGCATAGACCAGCCGTCGAGCACAGAATTGATCCGCGGATGATGTGTGCGGAGCTCGTGGAAGTGTATTGGAAGGATAAGGCCGGGCGCAGGCACAGGGATGTCGCGAACCTGGAAGACATCTCTCTCTCGGGCGCGTGCGTGCAGTTAGAAACGCCCGTGCAAAAGGGGACGCGGATCACGATGAACTATGGCGACGGCGAGATGCCGGCGAGCGTCCGCTATTGCTTGTATCGGGATTCAGCGTACTTCTTGGGATTGCAGTTTGAAGACGGCTGCAAATGGAGCACCAAGCGGTTCCGGCCGCAGTATATGCTCGATCCCCGTGAACTTGTATTACGGGCCGCCAAACGCAAACGGGCGAATGAGGCGCCGGCACCAGGGAAAGGACACCCCTGAAACGCCCCCAGCACTGATCTCGGCATGAGCTTCGGAGTGCATACGCCGAACGCTCGGCTGACGTGGCACGGGCTTCAGCCTGCTGAGCCGAGAATCATCTCGGCTTTCGGTCCTCCCAAGATGCCGCACACTCTATTCGCACTCGAAAGCTACGCATATTCGACCCGACTTCAAACTCAACCGCGTTGATCGGTGTTTTCTGAAACACAATTGTGCGGGAGGGCCGTAAAAAGCTTTCGGAGCCGTGACCGTCAGGGAGCGCACTGAACAGTTCGCTTGCAAACGACAGCCTCTTACTCTTCCGCTAAGCTGACCAGGCGTCTGCTTCTAATCTCCGGCAATGAACCCCACTCGGGCATTCGCAGCTCCTCTTTCGCGGTAGCAGAAATCGCGGTGCGCGCCGTTAAAGTAGAATCAGGTTTCATGTCGCGCTTCCCTTTCACGGCGTGGAATATGTGAGTTCTGCGATGACACAAAAACGCAAAGTGGAGTTAGCCGCCGGCGTTTATGCTGCGCTGGCAACACCCCGGCGACCCGAATCCATTGAGGCCGACACGGCAGCCCTGCTCGACTACCTGGACACGGTGGTACGGGCAGGCGTTAGCGGCCTGGTGTTATTTGGGTCGACTGGAGAGTTTGTCCATTTCGACACGGAAGAGCGAATGCGCGTTTGCTCGCTAGCGATTAAACGGAGCCGCGTCCCGGTGTTGGTGAATGTATCGCATTCAACCCTCGATGGCGCCATTCAATTGGCCGAGAGTGCCTGCGCCTTGGGCGCCTCCGGGGTGCTTCTGATGCCGCCCTATTTCTATCGATACCAGGACGAGCAAATCTCGGCATTCTACGCACAGTTCATGACGTCATTCGCGGGACAACTGCCGGTCTACCTCTACAACCTGCCCTTTTTCACGAACCCGATGTCGGCGGCGCTCGCGGTAAAGCTGCTGGCAACGGGGAAGTTCGCAGGGATCAAGGATTCGAGCGGCCAGTGGGAAATGTTCGAAGCTCTGCTGGCCCAGCGCAAGAAGCAGGAGTTTCGCTTGCTCGCAGGCCACGAATGTATTTACTTTCGGGCCAGGACGGAAGGTGCCGACGGGACTGTGTCGGGTGTGGCGGCTGCGATGCCCGAACTGATGGTGGCGTTGGACCGGGCGTGCCTCGTTGGAGACGTGGAGAGGGCGCGGCGGCTGAATGAGCGGCTGCTAGAGTTCCTGCCCTGGGTGGAACGATTTCCCTCGACAATCGCTATTAAGCAAGCTGCGGTGGCTCGGGGCTGGAAACAAAAACATTCAGCGGTTCCGTTGCCCGCGCAGCAGATTGCGGAGTATCAATCCTGGCTGTCAGAATGGATACCGCAAGTGTTACGGGAGTCCGCCGCGTAACCAGCGAGTAGACTCGATTGGGGCGAACCGTAGAGGTGAGCAATTGAAACTGATGGGGCAGCTTCCGGGATGACCGAAAACAACCACGCGCCGGCAAAGACCATGTCCCCGGACGAATTTCGTGAGGCCGGCTACCAGCACATTGATTGGATCACTCGTTACTTTCAGCAGGTACGCGACTTTCCCGTCTTACCGAAGGTAGTGCCGGGAGAATTGGCAGCGCACCTGCCAAAGTCGGCCCCGGAGAGCGGTGAGCCCATCGAACGAATCCTGGAGGACTTTGACGACTCCGTCTTTCCGGGCCTGACTCTGTGGAATCACCCGCGTTTCTTTGCCTGGTTCGCCAACTCGTCGTCGCCGCCCAGCATTCTGGCTGAACTGTTGATCGCGGCCATGAACGTCAACGTCATGCTGTGGAAGTCATCTCCCTCGGCGACCGAGCTCGAACAGGTGACGCTCTCATGGCTGCGCCAATGGCTGCAACTGAGTGAGAGCTTCTTCGGCATCATCTACGACACCGCGTCGGTGGGTGTTCTGCAAGCGATTGGCGCGGCACGGGAGTGGAAAGATCCCGAGTGCCGTGTCAAAGGCATGAAGCCTGGCATGACGGTTTACGTCTCCGAACACACCCATTCGTCCTCTGAGAAAGCCGCCATCACGCTCGGCTTCGGGCAGGAAAATGTCAGGAAGATCGGAGTCGACGAGCGATTCCGCGTGCGTCCGGAACTGCTCGAAGAGGCCATCGTCAGCGATCTTGGAAACGGGAAGACGCCCTGCTGCGTGGTGGCGACTGTAGGCACAACGTCGATCACCAGCATCGATCCGCTGCCTGAGATCGCCTCGATTGCCGAGCGCTATGGCATCTGGCTGCACGTTGACGCTGCCTACGGCGGCCCGGCGGCGATCGTTCCCGAGATGCGGCACATCCTGGACGGCGCCGAGCGGGCGCACTCCTTGATTCTGAATCCGCACAAGTGGCTTTTTGTGTCCATGGATTGCAGCGTCCTGTACACCCGGTTTCCGGACGTCTTCAAGCGGGCCTCGTTACTCAGCGCCGAGTACCTGAAGACCGCGGAAGACTCACTGGTGGTCAACTACAACGACTACGGGGTCCAACTGGGCCGGCGCTTCCGGGCCTTGAAGCTTTGGTACGTGATGCGATATTACGGACACGATGGTGTGATCGCGCTGCTGCGGGATAGCTTGCGGCTGGCACAGTTCCTGGCTGCCAGGATTCAAGAGAACCCCGATTTCGAACTCTGCGCGCCAGTCCTGTTCTCGCTGGTCTGCTTCCGGCACAAAGGATCCAACGCCGTCAATCAGCGAACCATGCAGGCTGTCAACGAGACGGGGCATGCGTTTCTGTCCCACACCGTGCTGAACGGTCAATTTGTGATGCGCTTGGCGATCGGCAACATGCAAACCAACCAGGACGACGTCGAAAGCACCTGGGATTTGATCGCTACGACTGCGGCTCGCGAAGCAGCGGCCGAAGAATCAATGGCCGCGCGATCATGAGACCTCCGGCGATGAGAAAGCGCGCCGCACGCGGCATTTCATGACTCGCCTTGAAACCACCCTCTGTGGAGTGCCCCTGAAGAATCCGGTTCTGGCCGCATCGGGAACGTTCGGCTATGGAATTGAGTTTGCCCGCTTGGTGAAGCTGAACGAGCTCGGCGGCTTGATCACCAAGGGGCTCTCGCGCGAACCGATCGTTGGAAACCCGGCGCCGCGACTGTGGGAAACGGCAGCCGGCATGATGAACTCGGTGGGGTTGCAAAACATGGGCGTGAAGGCGTTTGTGGCGCAGACCTTGCCCGAGCTGCGCCGGTTTAGCGTGCCCGTGTTTGTGAATGTATTCGGCTACGCGTCCGAGGACTATCAGGAAGTAATCCGGGTGCTGGAGGACGCGCCGGGCATAGCCGCTTATGAGGTTAATGTGTCGTGCCCCAACGTCAAGCACGGCGGCATCTTCTTCTCGAGCGATCCCGGCTGCCTGTCGGATCTGGTTCGCGGCCTGCGGCCGCTTACGAAACGGCCGATGCTGGTCAAGCTGTCGCCCAACGTGGCGAAGATCGAACCGCTGGCAGAGGCGGCGGAAGCGGCGGGAGCGGATGCAATATCGCTGGTGAACACGTTTCTCTCGTTGGCCATCGACCCCAAAACAAGAACAGCCCGCCTGGGAGCAGGTTTTGGCGGCTTGTCGGGACCGGCGATTAAGCCGCTGGCACTCCGATTTGTCTACGAGGCGGCCCAGGCTGTGCGGATTCCAGTGGTGGGCCTCGGCGGAATTGCTACCGGGACGGATGCAGCCGAGTTCCTAATTGCAGGTGCGCAGGCCGTAGAAGTAGGCACGGCGACGTTCTGGGATCCGCGGGCGCCGCTTCGGATAGCCCGCGAGCTGGACAAGTTCCTGAGGCGCGAAAAGGTCGGCCGCGTCAGCGAACTGGTGGGCACACTGCGGTTGAAAGGCAAGTAGAGCGGGAAACCCCGCATTCTGATTAGAATGAAGAGCGACTCAAGACCATGAAAGAAATCATTTGTTCGGAGAATGCGCCTAAGGCGATTGGGCCTTATTCCCAGGCGGTGCGGATTAACGGGATGCTGTTCATGAGCGGGCAGATCCCACTGGATCCGGGCACCATGCAGTTGGTGGAGGGCACCATCCAGATGCAGACGGAACGCGTTCTGGAGAACCTGAAGGCCGTGTTGGCCGCTGCCGGCCTGTCGCTGGAAAACGTGGTAAAGACCAGCGTGTTCCTAAAGAACCTCTCCGAGTTCCCGCAAATGAATGAGGTCTACGCGCGCTATTTCCCGATCAATCCGCCGGCCCGGTCGACCGTGGAAGTCGCGAAACTTCCGCGCGACGTCCAGGTCGAGATCGACGCGATTGCGGTTTATCCGAGCGCGTAGCGATCGGCACAGAACCGCGCGCGTCAGCAAGCGGACCCCTTTGCGAGCCGTGACGGTGAGGGAGCGGACGTCGATGTCTTTATCAAAACTCCCGGGATTTCAGCTGCTTTCTGCCCGCACGATCGTCAGCAAGCGGCTTTCAGAAGCGCCAGGCAGCCCTCTCTGCCGTTACTGCGGCGGCGGTGGCGGAGGAGTCGTTTCTTTGGGTTTGTCGTCCGGCTTGGCGGGCGGCATATCGCCATGCACACTGTACTGCTTCTGTGGGTAATTCAGCTTGACGTCGATGGTCTTGGTGGGCGCGTCAATGTCGAAATCCTGACCGAAGGTCTGATAGCCCTCCGCGATGACCTGCACGCGCACCTTGCCTTGCGGTATGGACGGAAAGCTCGCCGTGCCTTCTAGATTGAGCCGCACTTCCCAGTGGATCTTGCGCCGCGCGCCGAATTTCTTCGGGTCGTGGGCGCTCAGGAAATCGAGGATGACGGATCCGTGCTGGACCGGCTTGCCAAAGTCGTTCTTCACCTGGACCGCGATAACGGTCTGAGGCGGTCCGCCGGCCCACAGCGAGCTGCTCGGCAACAGCAGCGACAAAAGAGCACCGGCAATGAAGCGACGATTCATATAGGCCGATTATCTCGTAGTCGCTCGCGGGAGAAGCGGTTCGATAACGGAGCGCAACTCCGATTCCGCCATACGGCCCGGGTGATAGAGCCGCACAAGTCCCTGCTGGTCTATCACCACCAGGGTAGGCGTGGTGCTGGCGCCGAACGTCTCGAAGTTGGTCGAACTCACGGGAACAGCCATGTTGGGGATGATCGCGTAGTATTGCTGAAAGACCTGGCGGATGTAGGGCCGCTCCTCTTCCGCGATCGCGTCCTGGCCGGCTCTGGTGTAGCCGTAAAGCATGGTTGGGCCAATGACCATCAACCCCTTGGGCTCGAGATCGGCAGCGATGCGGGCAATGATCGGCGCTTCGGCCTTACAGTCGGCGCACCAATGCGCCCAGAAAAAGAGCAGCCGCACCTTGGGGGCGCCCGATGGCACAACCGCTGGAAACAAGAAGTTCGTCATTTGTAGCGCGGGCGCCGGCTTCCCTGTCAGCGTCAGCAGATTTAAGTTCTTGCGCAAGCGCCCCACCACTGAGGTTCCTTGATAGGTCCGGATGGCGGTCTGGAGAAGGCTGACCGCCTCGCTGCGCTGGTGCCGCTCGCTCAAGATTTGTGCTTCTACCTCGAGCGCCGCCCCCAGGGCCAGCGCGAGGTGCGGGTTGCTATCGAGCTTGCGCGTCTTCAGCTGATCGCGGACCAACTTTTGGGTTTGCTCTGCGTTGTCCAGCGCCCGATCCACTTGCCCGGCGCTCAATTCGGCGCGGCCTAGCCAGGAGAATGCCTCAATCACCTCCGGCGTATAGCCGTTCAGCCGCTGGTTAAAGCTGACCAGTGACTCTGCCCTGGCGAGATCGCCCTCGCTGAGAGCCTGCCGGACTTGCGCTACGACGTTTTCTTGAGCCGAGGCGGTGCGGCCGTTTGCAAGCAACAGAAACGCAGCCGCGCACGCGCACAAACTCCGGCCCTTCAATGACCAACGGCAATGCGTGCGTGGGGAGTTTCGGCGCGGCAATTCAGTTGACAGCCCGCTACAGCGCAAGCCCTTTGAGGTATTCGCGGAACGGGCCGCCGAGGTCGTGCCGGCTCAGCGCGAATTCCACGGTGGCCTTCAAATAACCGAGCTTATCGCCGGCATCGTAGCGTGTCCCCTCAAACTTCAGGCCGTAGATGGGACGGTTGCGAAGCAGGTACTTGAGGGCGTCGGTGAGCTGCAATTCGCCCCCACTTCCCGGCTCAATGGACTCAATGCACTCGAAGATTTCCGGCGTCAGGATATACCGGCCGATAATGGCCATATTGGACGGAGCATCAGCGCCCTTTGGCTTTTCCACCATGTTGCGGATGCGGTACAGGCTCTGCCGATTGCCGTTGTGCGATACCGGTTCGGCGTCGACAATCCCGTAGGAGGAAATGGCTTCTTTCGGAACTTCCATCAACGCCACCACCGAGGCGCCGTAGTATTCGTACACGTCCAGCAACTGGCGGATGCAGGGAACCTCAGAGGCGATCACGTCATCCGAGAGGATCGTGGCGAATGGCTCGTTTCCCACCAGATCCTTCGCCCGGAGCACAGCGTGACCCAGTCCCAGCGCTTCCTTCTGGCGGATGTAGCAGACGTCAATCATGTCCGAGATGGAACGAACCATGGAAAGCATCTCGGGTTTATGTTTGGATTCCAGCAGTTGCTCGAGCTCGAAGCTGACGTCAAAATGGTCTTCGATTGAGCTTTTGCCGCGTCCAGTAACGATGATGATGTTCTGGATGCCGGAATGCATCGCTTCTTCAACACCGTATTGAATCAACGGCTTATCGACGAGCGCCAGCATTTCTTTTGGCTGCGCCTTGGTCGCCGGAAGGAATCGGGTTCCTAACCCGGCAGCGGGGAAAACGGCCTTTCGAACCTTCGGTATCATCTAGCCTCATTGTACGCAGTTGACAGTTACAAACCTGCCGGTCGCTGGCGAACGGTTGGTGATTCTAGGGTGATGTGATAATCCTAAGGTTTAAGCACGAAGAGTTTTACTGAAGGATTGTTAACCGAAAGTTCTCATGGCATACGTAATTGCGGAACCCTGCATTGGGACGAAGGACACGGCTTGCGTCGATGCGTGTCCGGTAGATTGTATTCACCCGAAGAAAGACAGCGAGAAGTTCGAAGGCGAGCAGATGCTGTTCATTGATCCGGTGGAGTGTATCGATTGTGGAGCGTGCGTGCCGGTTTGTCCGGTTTCCGCGATTTTCGCACTCGATGATTTGCCCGAGAAATGGAACGATTTCGCCAAGAAGAACGCTGACTTTTTCGGGCGGTAGCCTCTCGGATAGCCGCGCCATTGCGAGCCGCGACCGCAGCTCTCCGCTCCGGAGCCAGGGAGCGCACTGACTAGCCCGCTTGCAAACGACAGCTCCTTACAGTTCCGCTAAACCTTTACCGACGCGCGACGGTGACGGAGCGCTTGCTCGCCAACTCAACTTCCCGGGTCTTTTCAGAGCCCGGCTTCGCACAATCTCCCATGGTCGCAGGCGTCGCCGCCAGTATCGTCTACGGTCGATAAATAGCGTACGACGTATCTGTCTCCCAGACCTTCACGGCAGACACTCGCGCATTGTGCAGGTCTTTCTGCACCTCGTCGTAGATGAACCTGGCTATATTCTCCGCCGACGGGTTTATCTCATCGAATGGTTTCAGGTCGTTGATGAACTGATGATCCAGATACTCGCTGGTCTGGCGCAGCCGTTTCTTGAGATCCGCGAAGTCATGCAGCAACCCGTTCTCGTCCAATTCGGGACCTTCCACACTAACCTGCACGCGGTAATTGTGACCATGCACGTTTTCGCACTTTCCGCGGTAGTTGCGGAGCGCGTGCCCAGCGGCAAATGAGTGTTCTACACAGATCTCAAACATTAAAAAACTCTCGCACTTCCTCTAGTTTTGTCGTGAACCGATATGGAGGGAGACTATCGAAAAAGACTTTTCCATACCGCAGCTTGGTAATCCTATTATCCAGCAGTACCAGCACGCCGCGGTCGGATTGGCTGCGGATTAGGCGCCCGAAGCCTTGTTTGAGCGCCAAAGCCGCCTGAGGAACCTGGTATTCGTAGAATGGATTGCCTCCCGACTCGCGAACGGCATCAACCCGTGCCGCGATCACCGGATCGGTGGGCACGGCAAACGGAAGGCGATCGATGATAACGCAGCTCAACTGCTCGCCTTGCACATCGATGCCCTGCCAGAAACTGGAGGTGGCGAACAGAACCGCCCCAGGTGTCTCCCGGAACGTCTCGATCAACGCGTTTCTGGGAACCGTGCCCTGAAGCAGTACCGGGAATGGAAGGCGGTCGGCCAATGCGCCGTGCACCAGACGCATCTGCTGATAACTCGTGAATAGAACGAATGCCCGGCCGCTTGACGCTTCCAGGATATTCTCAATTTCGCTCGCGGCGTGGAGGGTGTAATCACGCTCGCGCGGATCCGGGAGATGCGGCGGCACGTACAGCAAAGCCTGCCTGGTGAAGTCAAACTGGCTGGGTACGTCGAGAGTCCGGGCACCGGTGAGGCCAAGCCGCGATTCGGTGTAATCGAATGATCCGGCAACGGTCAGGGTCGCGGAAGTCAGGATGACGGTCTCTACCTTGCTCATCAGGCGCTCGGCGAGAACGCCCGAAACATCGATGGGCGTGGCCTGTAGATACAGTCCGCGGCCACGCCGCTCGGTCCAGTAGACGAATGTCTTTTCGCCGCCGTCCATCCAGAACTCAATCGCCTGTTGAATCAGCCGCGCACGCCGCACCAGCGGAATGGTATCTTCCACGACATCCTCGGCGAGCTGCAACTGCCCGCTGACCAGGCCCAGCGACAGGAGTATTTCCCGGTATTCGATGTCGTTGCGCTCCAGGAACCGACTGTGATCCCGGAACCCCTGCCGGCCCTCCTGGGGAAACAGCGAAAAGAAAGCCTCGCTGCGATCACTGAGTACGATCAGGGCCCGGTCGAGTTCTGCCGTTGCAAAGCCCTTCCGGCGCGCAATCGCGCTGGCATCCCGCACCAGCTCGTGAATCTGCAGGTTGCTGACGCTCATGCCGAAATATTGGCCCGCGACGTCCTCAACCTCATGTGCCTCGTCGAAGATCACCGCGGCATACTCAGGCAAAATCCCACCATAGGATTCGTCACGGACGGCCAGGTCTGCGAAGAAGAGGTGGTGGTTGACGATAATAATGTCGCTTTCGAGCGCCCGCCGGTGCATAGCGGTAATGAAGCAGCGGTCGAACTGTGTGCATTTTTGCCCGGAACAGAGGTCGCTGCGAGCATCGATTTTGTGCCAGAGAGAACTGTTTTCAGCCAGTTGGATTAGCTCTGTGCGGTCTCCCGACTGGGTGGTTTGCTCCCAGTCGCGAATCACGCGGAAGTCCGAGATTTCATCCAAGCCGTTCAGAACGGGCTCGCGCTCCGCGTCGTAGATCTTCTGGCGGCAGGCATAGTTGTTGCGGCCTTTCATGTAACACACGCTGAGCGGGTAGTCGAACAGCGTCTGCAGGAAAGGCACATCCTTGAAAAACAACTGTTCCTGGAGATTTTTCGTGCCGGTGGAAATGACGACTCGCTTGCCGGAGAGTATTGCCGGTATCAGGTAGGCCAGCGTCTTGCCGGTGCCCGTACCCGCCTCGACCACCAGATGACGGCGTTCCGCGATCGCCGATTCCACCTCAAGAGCCATTTCCAACTGGCCGGGCCGGTACTCGAAATTGGGGTGGGCGCGGGATAGCAGGCCGTTCCTGACGAAGAACTGGCGGGCTTTCGATGTCTGGGCTGGTGGCACTCAAGAAGCCGGCGGTCGGTTAAGCATCCGTTTTGTCGAGCGAAGTAGTGCTCGCTGGATGCCCACCGCTGGACGTCCACGAGTTACTTCAGTGTAGTACGCACCCAAGGGAGCGTGTGACGACTAAGCCATAGAACATTTCGTTCGGTTCGTGTCGCACCGTGTACCATTCGGCAAAGTCTCTGCGTCCTAGAGATTAGAGCATCAATTCTATTGTTTCTGTCTCGATGCTGCGTCATATTGGGAGTGCGGTTGGGATCTACCGAGTGGATCTGACCGGCGTGGCTGCTGTCTACCAAACAAATGGAAGAGCCCGGCGATGGCGGAAGATATTTTGTATCTGACCGAACTGCTCGGCCTGAAGGTTTACGACCTGAAGGGCCGCAGGATCGGCACGCTCCGCGACGCAGCTCTGGTTCCGCTGATCGATCCGGTTCGCGTTGATCGCTTCCTGGTGGGCGCCGGACCGGGCTGGTTGAGCATCCGGTACGACCAGATCGGTTCAATTGGCTTTGACGGCATCCACTTACAAGATGAACAGCTGACGCCCTACCACTCCGACGAGTACATGCTGCGCCTGGTGCGGGACTTGCTTGACCAGCAGATCATTGACGCCCAGGGCCGCAAGGTTGTCCGTGTCAACGACGTCACTTTCTTAAAGATGACCATTGGGGAGGGAAGCGTCCTGCACGTGCTGGAAGTGGATATCGGAATCCGCAGTATTTTCCGGCGAGTCCTCGCCGGCGCCGTGCCCCCAACGCTGATCCGGAGGATGCAGAGCCGGATTCCACCGCACTCGATTCGTTGGGAGTTTTGCAACATCCTGGAATCGGACCCACAGCGGCGCGTGCGATTGAATATCTCCAATCGTCTGCTCGAGGACATGCACCCGGCCGATCTGGCCGACATTGTCGAAGACTTGAGTCCTGACGACCGCGAAGCGATCTTCAGCACAATCGACAGCGAAGTGGCAGCCGACACGCTGACCGAGATTGAGCCTGACATTCAGGCGCAGATCATCGAGTCGCTCGAAACCGAGAAAGCCGCCGAGATCCTCGAGGAGATGGATCCGAATGAAGTAGCTGACGTTCTGAATGAGCTGGAAGAGGAGACTTCCGACGAAATCCTCGAAGAGATGGATGAAGAGAACAAAGAAGAGGTCGAGGAGTTGCTGGACTTTCGCGACGACTCGGCGGGCGGTCTCATGAACACCGAATATCTGGCGTTGCCTGAGGACGCAAACGTAGCGGCCGCCATGGCCGAACTACGCAAGAACGAGGAGATGCTCGAGAACCTCCATAATCTCTTCCTGCTCGGCGAGGACGAGAAACTGCTCTACTCCGTTCCGCTGGCCCGCCTGATTTTTGCCGCTGGGGATACGCCGTTGAAAGAACTGGCGAACGATCCGCTGCTTTCTGTCGAGGTGGATGCCAAGCAGGGCCGGGTAGCGGAGATCTTCGACAAGTACAACCTGTTGAGCCTCCCGGTGGTGGATGAGGACGGGAAGCTGTTGGGCACCATCACCGTCGACGACATTGTAAGCGTGTTGCGGCAAGGATAAAACGGCGCGCGGGCACGAGTGCCGAGTTTGGCATTCGCACAATCCTGATTCCCTCCGACGATACAATAGTCAACGTTCATGACTCCCCAAGAATCGGTCGAAGAGATCCATCCAGCGCGATCGGTTTCAGGCGCCATCAGTATCCCTGGTGATAAATCGATTTCACATCGATACGCGATGCTGACGTCGCTCGCTGATGGTGAGTCGCATATTCTGAACTACTCGACCGGCGCTGATTGTCGCTCTACCCTGTCCTGCATGGCGGAGATGGGTATTAAACACCGTTACGCGGAACGGGGTGGCCGGCCGGAACTGATCGTCAGCGGCCACGGCGTCCGAGGTCTTGCGCCGCCCCTCCGCTTTATGGATGCAGGTAATTCCGGTACGACCATTCGTATGCTCTCAGGCATATTGGCGGCTCAGCATTTCAATTCAGAGATCGGCGGCGATGAGTCGCTCTCCAAGCGTCCCATGAAACGCGTTTTGAACCCGCTCGAGCAGATGGGGGCACAGATCAGGGCCACTGATAGTCAATATCCGCCACTGGTCATCCACGGCTCTGAACTTCAGGGCATCGACTATCCGCTACCGATGGCCAGCGCTCAGGTGAAAAGCTGCGTCCTGTTGGCCGGTTTCTACGCTCGAGGCGAGACGGTGGTGCGGGAACCTGTCAGAACGCGCGACCACACTGAAATTGCATTGCGCGAATTAGGCGCTGAGATCACTGTGGATGGACATACCGTCCGGATACGGGGGGGACAGGAATTGGAGGCCAAGAATCTGGTGGTCCCCGGCGATCTCTCCTCGGCGGCATTCTTTCTGGTCGCGGCTCTCATCGCAAAAGAAGCGGACCTCATCATTACGAATGTGGGCTTAAATCCAACCCGGACGGCGCTGCTCGATTTCCTCGTTTCGGCCGGCGCCGCCATCAAGATCCTGGATATTCAGCAGGTCAATGGCGAGCTGATCGGCACACTGCAAGTAAGGACCTCGCGAATGCGGGGCGGTCTCATTGAAGGCGCTCTCACCGCCGCCCTTATTGATGAGATACCGGTGCTCTGCATTCTTGGAGCGCTTAGCGCAGATGGTTTGATTGTGAGAGATGCCGCGGAGTTGCGCGTAAAGGAAACCGACCGCATCACGACCGTCGTGGATAATTTGCATCGCATGGGCGTCGAAGTAACCGCCAGGCACGATGGCCTGGAGATTCAAGGTGGCCAGCAATTTCACGCCGCCGAAATCGACTCGTTCGGCGACCACCGCGTTGCCATGGCATTCGCCGTAGCGGCGCTGGCGGCCGACGGACCCAGCTTGATCCACAACGCCCAGGCTGCTTCTGTGTCTTACCCCGAGTTCTATTCGACTCTTCGCCAAGTCCTGCAGTAGTTGCTGCGCCATGCATAAACCACTCGATTCTGATCTAACTCACGAGAGCCTGGTTCACGACTTGAACAACGTCTTCGAGACCATCACCGACGCGGCCGAACTACTTAACACGGACAAGCACTGGAAAGCTCTCGCGGCCACCTTGCAGCGCTGCGTGGCGCGCGGGAAGCGACTGGTCGGCGCCATTCCGGACCGTACGCCGGATTTGGCCGCCATCATCGAAGACGCGGTTCAATCGAACACCGATTACTGCACGGCGGCGCGCAAGCCGCGCATGGAGTTTGATCGCAAGCTCCCTCCCGGAATTCGCTTGCCCGGTGCCGCTAAAGACTGGGAACGCGTATTTGTGAACCTGTTCCTGAATGCCGTTCAGGCGGTGAAAAAGCCAAGCCGGATCGAGATTGCCGTCGAGCAGGAGCCGGATTCACTTTGTATTACGGTCTCCGATAACGGCCCCGGTATCGCGCCGCATATCCTGCCAAGCATCTTCCATCCGGACGTATCCACCAAGACCAACCCGAGTGGGCGTTCCGGCTTAGGCCTCCACATCGTTGCGTCCATTATCGAAAAGAATGGGGGAACAGTGGGGGCGGCGAATCGGGAAACCGGGAGCGGGGCCGTTTTCAGCATTCGCCTGCCGCTGGATTAGATGATAGTTCAGAATTGGAGTACGATTTGGTGCGGAGCCTCAGGAAGGATGCGGGTTATGACGACTGTTCGACACGCTACACAGTTTTCGCACCGTCGAGCAGCGTTGCTGAAAAAGGCTATCTCCCCTTCACACTCGCGCTATCGGGAATCTGCAGCGATTCGGAGCCGTGACTGTCAGGGTCTGTGTAAAAACTCCCGGCACAGAACCGCGCGCGTGAGCAAGCGGATGCATTTCGGAGCCGCGACCGTGAGGGAGCGCACTCGAAGGCCGATATTCCGTCAAAACTCCCAGCATTTCACCTGGTTTCTGAACCTGCGGGAGCAAGCCCTGACCGCGATGCGCGCGGTTACGGGGTCTTCACACAAACTCGTCAAGGAGCGGTTTTTGGCCTTCTTCAACAGCCCACTAACTTCGATGGGCAAATCGGAATCACCTTTTTCTGCGATTCGGTAACACATGCATAAGCAGGACAAATATCTCTGCATTCATAGTCATTTCTATCAGCCGCCCCGCGAGAACCCCTGGTTAGAGGAGATTGAACTTCAAGAGTCTGCCTATCCGTATCACGACTGGAACGAGCGCATCACCGCGGAATGCTATGCAACCAACTTGACGGCTCGCATTCTGGACGGATCGGACCGTATCGTCCGAATTGTCAACAATTACGCACAGACCAGTTTCAATTTCGGTCCCAGCCTGCTTTCGTGGGCGCAGCGCCACGCGCCGGACGTGTACGCCGGGATCCTGGAAGCCGATAAGCAGAGCGAGAAGAAATTCTCCGGTCACGGCTCGGCGATCGCCCAAGTCTACAATCACATGATTCTTCCCCTCGCCAACCGGCGGGACAAGGAAACGCAGATCAAGTGGGGGCTGGCTGACTTCGAATTCCGCTTTGGGCGAAGACCCGAAGCAATGTGGCTTCCTGAGACTGCGGTGGATCTGGAATCGCTCGACCTGCTGGCTCAAGAAGGAATCGCGTATACGATTCTCGCCCCCCATCAGGCCAAAGCGTTCCGGCTTCTGAGTGCGGACGCAGAAGCGGGTTGGACTGACGTCAGCGGAGCGAAAGTTGACCCAACGCGTTCCTATCTGTTGAAGCTTCCGTCCGGACGGACCATCAACTTGTTCTTCTATGACGGGCCTGTCTCGCAGTCCGTAGCGTTTGAAAAACTACTGAACAACGGTGAGAAGTTCGCCTCCCGGCTGCTGGGCGTCTTCTCGGACACGCGCCCCGGGCCGCAGCTAACGAATATAGCCACCGATGGCGAAACGTATGGGCATCACCACCGCCATGGCGAAATGGCCCTTGCCTATGCGTTGGATTACATCGAGTCGCATAATCTCGCCAAAATCACCAACTACGGCGAGTTTCTTGAACTTTACCCACCCCTCCACGAAGCACAGATATACCAGAACACTTCCTGGAGTTGCGTGCATGGCGTTGAACGATGGCGCAGCAATTGCGGCTGCAACGCCGGCCGCACGGGATGGAACCAGGATTGGCGCCAGCCGCTGCGAGAGGCATTGAACTGGCTGCGCGATACGATCGCCGAAATCTTCGAGCAGACTGGCAAACCGCTTCTCAAGGATCCATGGGCGGCGCGGAATGACTACATTCAGGTTGTGCTCGACCGCGGACCTGACGTCCGCCGCAATTTTGGCTTGAGGCACTTCCGTCGGGAGCTGACAGCAACTGACGAAGTCATGGTCTGGCAGTTGTTGGAAATGCAACGCCACGCCATGTTGATGTTTACCAGTTGTGGCTGGTTCTTCGATGAGTTGTCCGGCATCGAGACCATACAGGTGATCGAGTACGCAGGCCGCGCTGTGCAGCTCGCCGAGCTGATAACGGCGAAGCCCCTCCAGGAGCCGTTTCTTGAGAGATTAAGTAAGGCCAAGAGCAACGTCGTTGAGCAAAGTGACGGGGCGGCGATCTACAAGAAATATGTGAAGCCCGCGATCGTGGATCTGGAAAAAGTGGCGGCTCACTACTCCATTTCCTCGCTGTTTGCCAATTACAGCCAGCGCACAGACATTTATTCATACACAGTGGATCGTCTGGACTACCATTCAAACGACGCCGGCAAAATGCGCATGGCGTTGGGCAAAGCTCGATTTACCTCGCGAATTACTCAGGCCTCTGAGGTCTACACATTCTGGGCTGTCCACTTCGGCGATCACAACATCGCCGCGGGCGTCCGGATTTTTGATTCGGATTCCTCGTATGTCGCCTTGCTGGAGAGCATCAACGACTCCTTCTCGAGGGTCGACATCCCGGAGGTAGTCCGGCTGCTGGATCGCGGTTTCGGTGATCGAACCTATTCGCTCAAGTCTCTCTTCCGTGACGAACAGACTCGTATTCTGCGCCTGATTTTAAGCTCGACGCTCGCCGAAGCCGAAAACGCCTACCTGCACTTGTACGAAAATCATGCGGCCTTAATGCGGTTTATCAGTTCGCTTGGAACTCCGATGCCGGGCGAGTTCGGTACCACCATTGAGTTTGCCCTCAACAGCCTGCTGAAACGGGCATTTGCTGCCGACGAGCTGGACGCATCGCGCATCCGTGGCCTGCTTCAGGACGCACGCAATTACAAAGTGAAGTTAGACCACACTACGCTCGAATTCACACTACGTCGCTCGCTGGAGCGTATGGGTACCCGGCTGGGCGCGGAGCCCACCTACCTCAATGCGTTGCGCCAGCTGGAAAACGGATTGAAGATTACGCGCGAAGTCCCTTTCCAGGTTGTTCTGCGGACCATTCAGAATCGTGTGTACGATATCTACATCAAGCTCTACGGTCGGTATCAGCGGAAGGCTCATAAAGGCGACACGGACGCCCAGGAATGGGTCGAGAAATTCCGCTCGGTTGCCAGCCTGCTGTCGATCCAGGTGAAGTGATGACGCGCCGCACATTCTTTCCGTGCCTGAGTTTGCCTGCGCTAGGCCTGCCTGCATTGACCACCGCCGCCGCGGCGAGCGAACCCGCGAGGAGAGAAACCATGACCACGGAAACGAATAAGCGACAGACGGGTGTTCTTGTTGTCCGCAACTATTTCTTGAAGAACGGATCGCAGCCTGCGCGTATCCATAAATTCATGCAGAGTGCGATGCTGCCGGAGCTGCAGGCAGTAACCAACACGCCATCCATCTTTTTGGATGCCCTCATCGCCCCTCACATGCCGCAAGTGATGACCATCTTAGGGTTTGAGTCGATGGAACAGTGGCAGGCTTTTGAAGCGAAGGCGGCCGCCTCGAGCCGCTATCAAACCAGCCTCGCAGAATGGGAGCGAGGCGATGACCCACCCTATGAAGAGTACTCCGAGAAGCTTCTCGCCCCGACTGCCTTTTGTCCGCCGCTTGAAACGTCCAGTTCGCCGGCAGCCCGGACATTTGAGCTTCGGGTGTATCACTCTCCCACACGCCGCCAACTGGCAGCGCTGAACGAGCGCTTTGCCGGCCCGGAAATACAGATCTTTCATCGCTCCGGAATCTTCCCCATCCTCTATACCAACGGCCTCTCCGGTGACAGCTTGCCGAACCTGACCTACCTGATACCCTTTGAAAGCCTCTCGGCGAGAGAGAAAGCCTGGGCGGCCTTCGGAGCAGATCCCGAGTGGGTCAAGGTGCGCGCCGAGTCAATTGAGAAAAACGGGCAGATCTCGGCAGTCATGCACATGAGCTTGTGGAAAGCTGCGGCGTATTCCCCAGTGCGATAACAACAAGCAATCCCGTGCGCTTCAGGGCCGTGACCGTTAGTGTCTGTGTGAAAGGTTCAGCACAGACCTCAGCAAGAGCACTTTCCGTCGTGGCACAGGCTTTCAGCCTGTGGCAAAGCCTACCGGGGGACAGGCGTCCAAGGCGCGCACACATCTCCGTATCTCGTCACCGAAACCCTTCGCCGCGTGGACAGAGCGAGCCTGTCCCAAAATGCAGCACGGTCTACTTTTCAAACAGGCTCGCCAGTGAGCGGTTTTTGGCGTTTTTCAACGCCCTCTTCTGCGGAGGTTCATCACCAAGCTGTTCGGTCAGTTGCTTTCCTTCACCACTTCCACGCGTTGTGGACCCAGCACACCGATGTTCACTTCTTCCTTGGTCTTCGCGGCCTTCGCCGAAGTCTGCTTGTACAACTCGGATTCGCGAGCGCTGTCCGACTTGCGGCCGGCGCGGGCGAGCGCAATGGAAGCGTAGTAATGCGTGGTTGGGTTGTCAGGCTGCAGTTGCGCAGCGTGCTGCAGCGTTGTCACCGCGTCGGCCGGCTGCCCGGCCGAGAGCAGCGCGCGCCCCAGTCCTACGTAGGCATCAGCGAGGCTAGTATCCAACTCGGTCGCCTTCTTGAAATGTGCGATCGCCTCCTGCCACTGGTCATTCTTCCGCGCCATCTCGCCCAACACATACTCGGCCGCGGCGTTGTTCGGGTTGATTTTCAGCTCCGCCTCAAACTCCTTCTTGGCTTCGGCCATCGTATCGGCCGTTTCCGGCTCGGACAGAATGACGCGCCCAAGCCGGAAGTGAATCCCCGGCATGTCGGCGTCGCGTTCCAGGACCGTGCGGTATTCCGAGATCGCGCCCTTCCAGTTGCCCTGTGCCTCCAAGGCCTCGGCGTTGAGCTGATGCACCTGCGGAGAAGATGGATTGGTATACAACAGCTCCTGCGAAGCGCGGATGGAGAGATCGGAGTAGAGGTGGACGGCCAGAAAGAGGATCTCCGGATCGTGCGGGAACTCCCGCTGCAAATACTCAATAAAACGCGCAGCATCGCCCGCTTGGTTGTAGCTCATCGCACAACGCACGCCCGCGTGGCCCAGCTGCCGCTTCAGATCGGGGTCCTGCACCTTGCCGACGGAGGCCTTCAGCACCGGCATAGCCTCGCCGCATTTGCCCGCACGAGCTAGCTCTATCGCACCGGAAACAGAAATAGCCGATTGCGGCTGAGCTGGCTTGACAGCGGGAGCCGGCTTCGGTGCGGTTTGGCCAGCGGCGGCAAAAGCGAAGCTGATGAACGCCATTACCAGGAGGGAAGACCGCGTCATTGATTGCATGAAGATGAGAAAGGGAGCCAAGAGGTTTCCCCTCCGGCTCCCCTTTTTCGAGTGTAACCCGCTGCGCTGGCAGAAAAAAAGCTCAGAGTCGCCCAAGGTCAAGACGACTCCGAAAGGATCTGAAACCGCCTCCGTCTGCTCCGTCAGAAGATATATTTCAGGGCAAACTGAATGTTGCGCGCACCTGACGAACTTTGCAGAAGCCCCAGGCTGGAACCAAGCCCAATCCCCGGGGAATTGAGAATCGGCGTGTTCGTTAGGTTTATGAATTCGCTGCGGAACTCCAGGCTCTGGTGCTCCGTTATGGCGAAGAATTTGTCGACGCTGAAGTCGAAGGTTTTCAGACCCGGCCCGCGCACGGTTCCCACACCGCACGAGCCGAAGGTTCCGGCGGTGGGTTGGGTGAAGCCGACCTGGCTAAACCACTGGTATCCGCCCAAAGGAGAGTTCTGATAATTGGTATATTGCACCGGCGAGATACAGTCGGGCCTGGGGCCGCGCGAGTTGGTGCCGGAAGCGTCGTTCGCCTCGAGCGTAAGCGGGAAGCCGGTATGCAAGCTGAGAATGCCGTTGATCTGCCAGTCGCCGACGAATGCGTTGACTACCTTGTTCATGTCCTTGCCGTACTTACGGCTACGGCCGAACGGAATATCGTAGGTCGCGTAGGCAGTTAGTATCTGGGTGGCGTCGTAGTAGCACGGTCCCCATTCCGCCTTCTGATTGAAGAGGTTTTGCCAGTAAGGTGATGTCGGCGTTGTCTGACCGCCCCAGGATCCGTAGTAACCGCTCGAATCGGTCATGCACTTCGAATAGGTGTAGGCTACGTTGAACTGCAAACCATCTGATAGTCGTTTCTGCAACACGGCCTGCAAGGCGTTGTAAGTTTGGTTCCCATTAGAGGCCGTTCCCGAGATCTGGCTGATCTCGTTCTTCAGTGTCGGGTTGCCGGAGAGATATGGGCTCTCCTGCGTAGTGCCGTTCGGCAAAAGCTCCAGCTGTTGGTAGGGCATCGGCACCATCAGGTGCGTGTTCTTCTGACCGACATAGGCAGCCTGAAACGTCACGGTGTTGCCGAACTGGCGCTGCACTGTAAAGTTCCATTGCTCGGAAACGGCCGGGCGAACGTTAGGATCCCAGACGCGGAGGAGTGCACCGGCATAGGGATTTGTCGCCGAACCGATAGGAGCAAATCCTTCATCCAAGGTGGTCAGCGGAAGAGCATCCGATGTGTAGACTGCGTTCTTTTCGCCCTCAAACGGAGGATTGATCGGTAAGCGCAGGTTCGTTCCTGTTCCTTCCAGGTAGGACGACATAGAGAATGATCCCCGAATGACCGTTTTCCCGCCCCCGGGCGTATAAGCAAAACCGACCCGAGGTTGGAAGTTGAAGCCGCCGTTGTACTGGTTGTACAAGGCGCGACTGTTGCCATCCTGACCGGCCAGTTCAATCTGGCCTGAGATGAGGCCGAAATTCGATTGCCGGTTGTACACTTCTACCCAGGGTGTGTGCAGTTCCCACCGCAGGCCCAGGTTCAGGGTCAAGTTGCTGCGGACCCGCCAGTCGTCCTGCACAAATGCCGCGAAGATATTGGCGCGCTGGCCCCACGTGCCGCCATTTGTGCCGACTCCTGTGGAGTTCGAAAGGCCCAGCATGAAGTCGGCTTCGCCGACGCCATTTGCCTGAATTCCGCTTGAGCAACTGCCGGACAACCCGATGTAGCAGGGACCGGCCGTGTATTGCCCATTGAAGTTCATGTTGCCCGCTAATCCGTTGTTCCCTGCGTAGAAGGTGTCAATACGGTCACGCCATCCCTGAAACCCAAACTTGATGTTGTGGGCTCCCTTATTCCATGTCACGGTGTCGCCGTACTGGATCACAGTATCCGCGAACAGCTGGTAGCTGTCGCCATTCCCCAGTGAATTGGCAAAGCCGTTGGAGATGTTCATCGCCGGCAGAATGTCGGACGTGGCACCCGGAAAGCCAATGGTCTGCGGGAAGTTGACCGCTGCGCCCTGCGCGGCTCCATTGTTGACTGTCACGTAGTTGACGCCCGCGCGTGCATCGTTCACCAGCGAGGGGCTGATCGTCCTCGTCCAATCGATCACGCCGTTGTACTGCGGGAAGACCGCAAACCCGTTATAGAGCAATGGCAGGCTATTCGTGGACGGGTTGTTAATGTACGCCTGTGAATAGCGGACAAACAGCCGATCCTTATCGTCGATGTTCCAGTCGACCTTGGCATCGCCCTGATTACCGTCGATAGCGCTGTTGGTCGTGTTGTAGTAATTATTGTTGAGACTCGTCCCGTTAGGCACGGGATAGTACTGAGAATTCACAATACTCAGCGCCATAGGACTTAGCAGGGAACTGGGAATTATGTTGCCGGCGAAAGGAACCCGTTGCCCATTTGCGTTGAGGGAAAAAGGATTGTAAAGCTGAATCGGCGTTGGCTGTTGGAGAAACGCCGAGAAATTGCCGGCGCGCTCCTGTGCGGTGATCAGCGAAACCGCACCTGTACTGTTCGGAGTATCGAAGCGCTGTCCTTGGTAGTCGACGAAGAAGAATATCTTGTCCTTCTTGATGGGCCCACCCAATACACCGCCAAATTCGTTCCAGCGTAAGGCGGCTCGCGGAGCCCCTACGAAGTTGCTCGACCATTGGTTCGCATTCAGCACGTTGTTGCGAAAAAACTCGAACGCATCGCCGTGAAACTGGTTTGTGCCTGACTTGATGGAGGTGCTGACGATGCCTCCCATGTAATTGCCGAACTCCGCCGGAGCATTGCTCGTAATTTCGTTAAACTCCTGGATGGCGTCGACGCTCGGGGCATATCCAACCAGGTTGTCGGACACCTGATTGTTGTCCATTCCGTCCAGGATGAAGTTATTCTCCTGTTCCCGGTTGCCATTCACGTAAGGACGCCCGGCGTTTGCGGGGGTCTGGGCTGACGTGAACAAACTGGTATCGGGATGCACCGTGCCGGCGGCGAGCAGGGTCAATTGAACATAGTTCCGAGTCGCCAGCGGTAGGGCTGTATTCGTTCGGGCATCGATGATCTGGCCGATGTCCGTCGACTCAGTCTGAAGAAGCGGCACGGCCGAGTTCACCTCAACAGCGGTGGTGACGTTGCCGACCTGCAATTGAAAATCGATTCGGGCCACTTGGTTGAGAACCAGCGTCAGGTTGGATTGCTGCGCCGTTTGGAAACCCGCATTCTCCACCTTCACGGTGTACACGCCCACCGGAACCTGCGGCAGGTTGTAATCTCCGTCTGAATTGGTTACGGTTTGCTGCGTGGTTCCGCGTTCCAGGTCAGTGGCGGTCACCTTGGCGCCCGCGATGGCTGCGCCTGAGGAGTCGGTTACTTTTCCGGTGATAGCGGCCGTCACCTTCTGCGCCCATGTGCTACAGGGAGCAAGCAACAGCGCCATGCACAATACCGCTCCAAGCGCGGTGATTCGCGTTCGACACGGCTGCGTATTTGAATTTGAGACTTTCCTCATGATTTGAAACCTCCTGCCTTCGACCACAAACAGACCTCTGCAACTAGTAGATTCGAATTAATGCAATTGTAGGGAGACAGTGGAAGACTGTCAAGCAAAAAAGAAAGTAAAAGAAAGTCCCCACGTAATCTTCCCAGGTGGCAGAATGCGGTTAGCTGGAATGCAAATCGGTGAAAAGCAAAGAAAGGAAAGGAGGTCAGCAGGACGCGCGGGTTACTCAGGCGAGAATGACCTCGATACCCTTGCTGCGGAGTCTTTCGACCGCCTCCGCCGGTGCTCCCGAATCGGTAATGAGACGTTTCACGTTGGAGAAATCGGCGATGATCGCCAAGCTGCGCTCACCAAACTTGGACGAGTCCGCCAGCACAGTGACTTGGCGGGCGGCCCGGATCATGAGTTGATTCAGCTGCGCTTCCATGATGTCCAATGTAGTTAACCCCACATCCAAATCGAGCCCCACGGTGCCCAAAAAGCAGTGATCGGCGTGCAACGACCGCATTACCTGTTCCGCGTGAGGCCCGACAAATGCGCTGGAAACCTGGCGCAGAATGCCTCCGACCATGACTACCGAAATATGCGGTAAATCGGCTAATTGAACCGCAATGTTAAGGGCGTGGGTAATCACAGTAAGGAATTCGGGTGCTGTTCGCCGCAATTCCCGGGCTACGCCAGCCGAGGTAGTCCCCGAGCAGAGAATCACCGTGTCGTGCGGTTTAAGCAAGCCCGCGGCGGTACGGGCAATCCGCGCTTTCTCCTCCTGGTGAATGCCTTCGCGATTGCGGAGCGAATGGTCTGGCCCTACGGTCAACGGCCGGATTCCACCCCCGTGTGAACGGACCAACACCCCGGAAGCCGACAAGGCGTCGAGGTCGCTACGCGCAGTCACGGCCGAGACACCAAAACGAGCCTTCAGTTCATTGACGGTGACACGCCCATGCCTGTCCAATAGCTGAACGATCTCCCGGCGTCGCTCTTCGGCAGAGAGGACGACCCTTGCCGTTCGTCCCGCCGGAAGGGGCAACGACGACGCCGGGTTTAACTGCGGAATCTCGCCAGGGAGCTCGCTCGAACCATTACTCACAGCTGCTTATACTTTCGCGTGGTTGTCTTACAGCGACTTCAAGCCATCTTCTCATAATCCATAGGCTTCTTATACTATCTTTTGACTTCCATAGGCAATAATCTACTAATTCTGGAATTGGGGCAAGCCCTTTCCCCTATGTGACAATGAAGTGAATCCTCGACGGAAGGCATCAGGCAACTAGCAATCGATGGCATACGCTTACAACGCAGGAACCAGGCTCTACTGGGAGGAACAGGGGTCAGGTGAGCCCATCCTCATGATCATGGGGTTGTCCTTTACCCTTGACATGTGGTTCCGAATAACGCCGGCGCTCTCAAAGCGTTACCGGCTGATCCTTTTCGACAACCGCGGGGTGGGTAGGAGTGACATACCGCGCGGTCCCTATTCGATTCGACAAATGGCTGAAGACGCCGTGGCTGTAATGGAGGCCGCAGGCGTTTCCTCGGCTTACGTCATGGGCGCTTCGATGGGCGGAATGATTGCACAGGAACTAGCCTTGCGCTACCCCGAGCGCGTGCAGGCCTTGATGTTGGGTTGCACCAGCGGCGGCGCTTTAGCGTCAAAGCTGCCCAATCTTCGGCGCTTCCCTATGGGTATTGGCTCAGCTAAGACGTACGAGGAGCGGGAATGGCTTTTTTCGCCCATGATCTACGCCGACTCCACCCCTAAAGAGCGCATCGCGGAAGACATCCACGTTCGGCGGCAATATCCGCAGCCGCGCGCTGGGTTCCTGAATCAGTTTGCGGCGATCCTGGCGTGGAGTTCCTATCATCGTCTGTCCGCCATACAGTCCCCTACGCTCGTGATGCATGGCGATGAAGACCGGCTGGTTCCCATGGAGAATGGCTTGCGCGTGGCCCGTCGAATCCCACACGCTCGGTTTGTGAAGGTGCCCGGCGCGGGGCACGTCATCAGTACGGACCAGCCGGAGCTGGTGGATGACGAGGTTTTGGGCTTCCTCAGCAGGCTGTCTCCGCCCCTTGAGGCGACACACAGCCAGACTGTACGTTCAAGAATTGCTTGACTCTCTCTTTAACTAAAACTCCGGCCACTTGAATAGAAGCCCTCGATACGACCTGGCAAGGGACATGCTATCTGCCGCCTTTAACCGGTGGCTTCCGGGTTTGAAGGTGTAGCGTGCCGATGTCCTCCTCAATCCGGTAGAACTTGTTAACCTCGACATCTTTGAAAACCTGACGAATGCCGCTGGGCCACTCAACCACGACTGTGTCGACGCGCTGATTCTTCCCTAGGCCGAAGTTCGCACGGAGTTCACTCTGCGAGAGATAACTGCCACCGCCGTAGATCTCGCGTATCTGTGAAACACCGGCCGCGGAGATCTTGATACGCGCACCCATGGCATCGCGGTTGCTCTTCTTTCCGACGAGTTGAAAGTTCACGAAGTTGTTCCCGCTGCCCCCGCGGTTTCGCATCAGCAGCGGTGCTTCACCACTGTTGCCTACAACCACGTCGACATTGCCATCGTTGTCGTAATCGAGGAAGGCAGCGCCACGACCCAAGTGTGGCGTTGTGAATGTGTCACCGGCCATCTTGGTCGTCTCCGAAAAGTGACCATTCGCATCGTTGTGAAAGAGCGAGTTGATCTGCTTGTATGAAACCCCGGGTTCAGCCGTTTCGACACCCTGGTAGACGTGTCCGTTGGCAATGAACAAATCGAGCCAGCCGTCGTTGTCGTAATCGAAGAATCCGCCGCCAAAGCTCAAAACGTTCTTCGTGGGCTCCGCGATGCCAAGGCGCCGGCTCACTTCATCGAACGAACCTTTGCCGTCGCTGTGCCAGACATGATCAGGCATGTGTTGGAAATCGGAAATATATAGATCTAGGTGGCCATCGTTATCGTAGTCGCCCAGAGAGAGACACATAGCAGCCATCTTCAAGCCATCTTCGGTAAGAGCGATACCCGCTGGCAACGCCGACTCCGTGAATGTGCCATTGCCGTTGTTGCGATATAGATATACCTCCAGCCCGTCATTGGCCACAAACAGATCGGGCCAACCATCTTCGTCG
The DNA here is from genome assembly GCA_963740005.1 of uncultured Acidobacteriaceae bacterium. Classification (GTDB taxonomy): domain Bacteria; phylum Acidobacteriota; class Terriglobia; order Bryobacterales; family Bryobacteraceae; genus CAJCIT01. The sequence goes on from CAVUCO010000024.1 coordinate 187,311, forward strand.
TAGTCAGCCGCCAGAACCGAGAGGTTCTTACCCGCAGGCTGATAAATCCCGGCTGCTTTTGTGACGTTGGTGAATGTGCCGTCTCCATTGTTGTGATAAAGCACGGCCGGGGAGCCCTCATAGGCGGAGGGCGGGCAACTCGATTCGAGGGTGCCGAGGCCGCAATAGCGCCGGCTGTTCGGCCCGAACGTCACGTAGCCGCCGACGTACAGATCGAGCTTTCCGTCTTTGTCGTAATCGAAGAACGTCGCACCGCTGTGAAATTGTGTGCCGAAGTCCGTGCCGTCGACGCGCGCTTTCGCCGTGACATCGCGGAAGGTGCCGTCCCGATTATTGTGATAGAGCACATTCTTCCCATACTGCGTGACATAGAGATCGGGAAAGCCATCGTTGTCGTAGTCGCCCCACACGCAGCCGAGCCCGTAGCCGGTTCCGGGCACGCCGGCCTTTTCGGTCACGTCCGTGAACGTACCGTTGCCGTTGTTGTGGTAGAGCGCGTTGCGGGCTAGGATGCCCCGACCATAAAGGTCGCGGCCATTGACGAAGTAAATGTCAGTCCAGCCGTCGCCGTCGAAGTCCGCTACACAGACACCCGGGCCTGCCTCCTCCAGAATGGTGGGTGTCCCCTTGGCTCCCTTCTCGTGAACAAATTGGATCCCCGCCAGACCGGTGGAATCAGAGAATTGGACGCTGGAACTGGCCGATTGCCCGAAGGCTAGCGCCATCGCGCCCAGCAGGACCACTCCACCGATTGCTGCCGCAATGAAAACAGAACTGGATCGCCTCGTGATGCTTTAGCCTCAGGGTTCATTCTAGCTGTGAGGCGCAACAAGGTTTGTCGACCCGCATCCTCGGCGCAGCACTGGTGACGGGCCGCTAAACGCGTTTGTGCAGCCGCGCTGCTTTTGTCGCGGCCAGCTAGTTGCTCCGCCGCAACTCAAAAAACGCTTTCTTGTCGATATTGACGTCGACCGCTACGTCGAAGAATCCCACCATCATTTCCTCCCACGTTTGCTCACCCCAAGTCACGGCCGAGTCCGGGTCGGGATTGTGCGGATTGTTGCGCGAGTTGTCCCAAGTCGCTATCGCCTGCAGAACCGTGCCCGCTTTCAGCGCTAGCGGCTCGGCCAGCCGGTACGTCATCTGCCAATGGAAGTCCCAGTCGACTTTGAGTAGCGTCTGCGGCTTCTCGCCGGCACGAATCAGATTGTAAGTGAAGGTCTTGCCCCTGAAATGCATGTGGGGAAAGAAGCTGAGCAGCAGCGCGTCAGCCGGCAGGCTGCCGTGCACCTCGGCCTGGTAATCCGGCACGCCGGGCGGAATGTGGAAACGGTCGTTCGTCAACTGTAGGCTCAGCACTCGTTTCGCCGGCCGTTCCTTCGCAAAAACAAGTCCGATGCGTGTCTGATCCTCGGAGGCGACGCCGTGTGACGTGTAGTGCATCTGGAAAACCAGGTCCGACCCTGCCTTCACCAGCTTCGCCATTCCCTCGGGCCAGCGATCCGGTGAGCTGCCGGGAGCATACACCAGCAAGAGGTCGTTGTCGGTCCACATCGCATCCCGGCGATCCTGCTCCCTCGATAGCATTGACGCCGTAAAGGGTGTTCCAATCGGCGCGCCCCGCAACCACCGTGACTCCGGCTCCCTGATGTAGACCACGGCGTGATGAACAGCCGCACGGTCTGTTGGCCGAATCTCCGACATACGCACCCATCGGTCCGATGCGAAGCCAGTCGGCACGATGACGTACGTATAGTCGATATCTCCCGAGGCCGGCAGCTTCACCGGCGTCGGCATCTGAAACACAACATCGGGCGAGTCGATGTTCCAACCGTTTGTCCAATGCTTCGCCGCGGGTGCGTCGTGTGGATCTCCCGCGGGAGCGCCGGAATCCGCCCATTCCGCAATCTGTTGAATCTGCGCCGCCGTCAGGCTGGGATCGTTTGAAAAACGCAGATATTGCGCCTCCTTCGTTCGATCCACGAACCACGGTGGCATATTCCGTCTAACCACTCGTTCGCGAATGGCGCGGGCCCACGGCCGTACTTGTTCGTAGCTCACCAGCGGCATCGGACCGATTTCCCCGGCGCGATGGCAGGACTGGCAGTGTTCGTGCAAGATCGGCACAACGTTCTTGTAAAACGTCGCCGCAGATGTAGCCGCCAACCCGGGGAGACTAACCGCAACCAGTACGAACAGGCAGTGCGCTCTTCCCAATTCAAAACCGCTCCGCTTCCCGGTTCTACTCCGCCGCTTTGGGCTCCTCGTTCACCGGTGCAGTCGGTGGATCGTATGCCCCTTTGGGCATACCCGGCCACTGCGGTGCGCGACGTTCTTTGAAGGCCCGTACGCCCTCCTTGAAATCCACTCCCTGCAGAACTTGAGACCGCTGGGCCATAGCCAGTTCCCCTTGCTTCGCCCAGTCCTCGCCACGGGCCCCGCGGACGTATTCCAAGCCGGCCGCGATGGCCACCGGACTGGACCAGGCCAAGTCTCGCGCCACGGCTGCCGCACGGTCATCGGCCTCAAACGGCGGCACGACTTGCTGGACCACACCCCAGTTGAGCGCATCGTTCGTGGCAATCACCCGGCCTGTTAAGCTCAATTCCAACGCGCGCCGGGGCCCAATCGCCGCTTCGACGCATCGGTAAACCAGAAAAGGCCAGAGCCCGATTCGAATCTCCGTTAAGCCGAACAGCGCGCCTTGCCCGGCCACCACCACATGGCCTTGCACCGCCAGTCCCATTCCTCCGCCCAGCGCAGGGCCTTTCACGCAAACCACGATCGGCTTCTTCGCAGTCGATCCGTACGTAAACAGGCGCTCGTGCGTGGCAAGGCGATGGATGTTGGTGCTGTTGGCCGCCTCGTCAAGGTCCATGCCCGCGCTGAACACGGCGCCTTCCGAATCGATCAGTATCGACCCAATGGCCGGATCTTCCTGCACTTCATCCATGCTCTTCACCAGCTGGGCGCACATGCCGGCGGTCAATGCATTGCGCTTTTCGGGCCGATTTAGCGTGATATGCAGAACGCGATCTTCTCGTTCAATCCGCAAGCTCATCGGGTTCCACCTCTATTTCCATTGTTAGCAAAGCGGCGCCATGGGTCTTTCCCTGTGCATCCGTGCGCAGCGAGATCGTTCCGCCCCCATCCAGCGCCTGCTCCATCACGAAGTTCAGCGCCCCCAGGTTCGGCAGCTCGTAACGTATCACCGGGCCCAGTACCAGCGGCCCGAAGTGATCCTTCACGCGACTGGCCGTGACTTCCCGCCGCAGCACCTCATAATGCCCTGGACGAATCGCAATCAGGCCGATGTTCGAGATGTCGCCTTTATCTCCAGAGCGGGCGTGCGCGAGTTGGGACAAGCGGATTTTCACTGCACCAACTCCACCGCAACTTGAATGGCTTCGCGCGGAATCAGTGCCGGCCAGTACGCGACCACTTCCCGAACCGCTGGACGTCCTTCGCCATATCCGGTCGCCGTCGGCGGCCCGTTCAACACCAGCGGGATCAGTTCGCGCGTAAATCGCTCCAGTTTCGCCTTCTCCTGATCGCGAGCGCCAATATGAAGCTCCACTTCGGCCGGCTCTGCGATGTGAGGCGCCAGATGCGCGTGGCAGGCATTGATGCCGAAGTATTCAGTGTGAATCTTTTCAAACTGCAAGCCTAGCTCCGCCAGCCTCTGCCGGACAATTCGGTCTGCCGTTTCGGCTTTCAAGAGCGCATCGGGCGCGGAGTAAACCAACTTGCCTACCGCCTTCCACCCGCATTGATACGAAATGGACACCTTCAACATCTCCGGCCGCCGAGTGCCTCGCACTCCTTGTAACGCAACGCGGTCGGAACCGTCATCTTCCAGCTGGATGCTGGTGAAATCCGCCACCACGTCGGGCGTCATATAGCGGGCTGGATCGCCCACCTCGTAAACCAGCTGCTCCTTTACCGTTGCCTGGGTAACCCGGCCTCCCGTCCCCGGGTGCTTGGTAATCACCATGCGTCCGTCGGTGTGGGCCTCAATCAGGGGATAGCCGATGTGCGCGAAATCAGGCGTCGTCTTCCAATCAAACTGGCAGTTGCCGCCCGTGGCCTGGGCGCCGCATTCGATGACGTGCCCGGCAGCAATCCCCGCCGCGAGCAAGTCCCAATCATCCTCGCCCCATCCGAACTCGTACACCATCGGAGCCAGCGCCAGCGCCGCGTCGGCACAGCGCCCGGTCACCACCACATCCGCGCCGGTCTTGAGCGCCTCGGCGAGCGGGAACGCGCCCAGGTAGGCATTGGCGCTCTGGATACGATCGCGGATCGTCATAATCGATTGACCGGTGTCCATATTGCGCAGTTCTTGCCGGTCGGCAATCAGCTCGTCCAGCTTCGAGGTCACGTCGTCTCCCATCACGACGGCAACCTTGAGCTCAGGCGCAAGCCGCAGCACCTCTCGTGCGCAGGCGATCGGATTCACTCCGCCCGCGTTGGCGATCACTCGAATGTGGCGTTCCCGAATCCGGGCCGCAATGCGGTCGATAAGCGGTGGGAAGTCCCGTGCGTAGCCCAGCCGGCCGTCGGACGTCCGCTGTTTCTGCAGAATGGACATGGTCACTTCGGCCAGGTAGTCGAGAGTCAGATAGTCCAGCGGTCCCTGCTCCACCATGTTCACCGGCGCTTCCAGCCAGTCGCCCCAGAAACCCTGCCCATTCGCGATACGAATCATGCCGGTGTCCGCTCCGCATCCTCGGCAGCCACGCCGTCCGGCTCCACAAACGTGACCCCGCGAAGTGTGGTGAGTTGAATCGGCAGATGCTCCGTGAATGGCGCTGCGCATGCCAGATCGAAGGCCAGGTCCAGAACCCGTCGCGTAGCCAGCGGATCAATCAACGCATCCAGGTGACCCCGCGCAGCGGCGTATCGCGCATCCAGCCAGCGCTCATAATCGTCGCGAGTTTGAGCGATTTTCTCTGCCAGTTCGGCTGGAACCGCCCGCCCTTCGGATTGCAGTTTGTCAAGCTCAGGCCCATAAATAGCTTGAACCGCGGAATCGCCTTCCATGACGCCAATCCGCGCGGTCGGCCAACCGAAGGTGAAATTCGGATCGAAACCTTGCCCGGCCATCGCATAATAGCCGGCCCCGCTGGCATGGTTCAGCGTGAGCACAATCTTCGGTACGGTCGAGCACGCCATGGTCTCCACCATCTCCGCGCCAGCGCGAATGATGCCACTGGTCTCGGCCTCTACCCCCACCATGAAGCCCGATACGTCCTGCACGTACAGCAAAGGAGTACGATGACGCTCGGCGTTCTCGACAAAATAGGCAACCTTCTTCGCCGACTCGGGGTAGACGATGCCGCCGATGCGCGGCCCGGAGGCGGTCTTTATGAAGCCGCGCCGGTTGGCGATCACTCCGATCGCCCGCCCGTTAAGACGTGCGGTCACGCACAAGAACTCCGGCGCATAGTCCGGCTGAAATTCAAGCGTTTCGCCCGCATCCAGCAGACGGTCGAGCACGTCTTCGATCCGATACGGCAGGCGATGGTCGGTCGGAAGCACCTCGTACAGACCCTCCGCTGGCAGTTTCGGCGCCCGGCCGCTCGATTCGGGTACAGGCGGCGGCAGTGCGCGGAATTGCTGGCGAATCAACTCCAGGCAAGCCTGGTCGTCTTTCGCGCGATAGTGAGCCACTCCGCTCAGCGTCGTGTGCATCCTCGCCCCACCCAACGTCTCGGTATCGGTAACCTGCCCCACCGCACCCTTCACCAGGTTCGGCCCACCCAAACCCATGAAGCTGACCTGCTCCACCATGATGATGGCGTCGCTCAACGCCGGCAGGTACGCACCGCCGGCAATGCATGGCCCCATCACCGCCGCGATCTGCGGAATACGCAGCCTGCGCCGCATCAGCGAGTTGTAATAGAAAATGCGCGCCGCGCCATATTGCCCGGGAAAGATGCCATCTTGTAACGGCAGGTTCACCCCGGCCGAGTCCACCAGATACACAATCGGCACGCGGTTTCGCATCGCGATTTCCTGCGCCCGAAGTATTTTGGTGATTGTCTCCGGCCACCACGCCCCCGCCTTTACGGTTGCATCGTTGGCCACAATCACGGCCGGACGTCCTTCGATCTTGGCCACGCCCGTCACCACACCGGCAGCGGGTGCCTGGCCGTCGTATTGGTCGTAAGCGATCAGCAGACCAATCTCGAGAAACATCGTCCCGCGGTCCATCAGTTGAGCGATGCGCTCGCGCGCCGTCAGCTTGCCGTCTCTGTGCTGTTTCTCGATTTTCTTCGGGCCGCCGCCACTTCTTAGGCGGTCCTCCAGGTCCTGCAGTTCACTCACAAGTTGGCGCATAAGACCCGCGGCTTTGCCCAGGCAACTGTTAGTCTAACAGTGATGTTGGGGATTGATAGCCGTACATTGCGCATCGTCTGGACTGTGTTTCTATGCGTGATGGTGCTGCTGTTCGTCTATCAGGTTCGGGAGACCCTCACACTTTTCGCCGTAGCCATTTTCCTGGCTTACATGCTCTCCCCACTCGTAAATCTGGTGCAGCGCCTGATGCCGAAGCGGCCAATATTGGCGTTAGTGCTGGTCTACCTGGCCTTGGTTGTTCTGTTCGTTACCGCTGGAATCGGCATCGGCTACAGGATCGCCGAAGAGGCAGCCAGCTTGGCATCTCGGCTACCCGAGATGCTCGCCGCTCCGCACATGAGCAGTCTTCCGCTGCCCGACTTTCTATTGCCATTTAGAGACCGTCTGCTGGCCGCCATGCAGAGCCAGGCACAGTCTCTTTCGAACAGCGCCGTTCCACTTCTCCAAAAGGCAGGAGGTCAGCTCCTCTCGGGACTAACCGCGCTGGTTCCGTTGATACTTGTTCCAATTCTTGCGTTCTTGCTTCTGAAGGATGCTCCCCAACTCCGCACACTGTTCCTGGGGTCTGTCAACGACAACCGTGATCGGACGCTCGTCACCCAGATACTAGACGACATCCACAACCTGCTCAGCAATTACATTCGCGCCCTGGTAATTCTATCCACCGCCTCTTTCGCCGCGTGGCTCATATTCCTGCAAATCCTGGGCGCCCCCTATCAGTTGCTGCTCGCCGGTCTGTGCGGCATCATGGAATTCATTCCGGTGGTTGGGCCGCTGTCGGCCGTCTTAATCGTCTTGATCGTCTCTGGCGTCTCGGGCACCGGCGGGTTGTTGTGGATCATCATTTTCTATGCGGTCTTCCGAATGTTCCAGGACTACGTCTTAAACCCGTTCCTCCTGAGTTCCGGCGTAGAAATCTCGCCCTTGTTAGTGCTGTTTGGCGTGCTGGCCGGTGACCGGATCGCCGGCATTCCCGGCATGTTCTTCTCTGTCCCGGCTATGGCCATCCTCAAAGTCCTTTACATGCGGCTGAGGCTCGCACACTCGCGCCGACTGGTGGAACAAGTGACGACCATCAGCTAATCCGTGACCACCCACTGGATCAACCGCCACAGAACCGCGCGCGTGAGCAAGCGGCTGCCTTTTGCGAGCCGTGACCGTGAGGGAGCGGACGCCAAGATATTCACGTCAGCACTCGTATCTCACCCAAGGGGCTCACCCAAAAATCCGCGTTTATCGGTGTTCATCGGCGGCCATAATGTGAATCTTCACAGCTCGGAGAAAACGGATTCCTGCCCTCTCCGCACGCCTCAGCTCTGCGGTGCCGCCACCGTCTGGTAAGTGGTGGCCCGCCAGTTCTCGGAGAAACAGAAACGCACCGCATCCGCCCCAAACTTGTTCACAATCTCGGGCCCAAGCTCTGCTTGCTTGATCTTCACAAACTTGAGTTGCACCGGGTCGCGCGAAGCCCTCGCGCTGTTCACCGTCACCAGCACGTATCCGTATTGGCCCTGAGCGTATTGCGCAAAGTCCTTCACTCCGGGTGGCACGGAATAGAACTGGGCGCCCGCCGTACCTACAATCCATCCCGGCAATACTCCCCCGTTCCCCTGCCACTTACCGGTATTGTAGATATCCGAGAGAAAGTAGTGTGAATGGCTCGCCACCACGTAAACCGGCTTCCCGGTTTGAGCCCTCAGCGCCAATAAGTCTTTGTAAACGATCCGGCCGCTCATGCCTTGATCGGTACCCTGGTTCATGCTGTGGTCCGCCGAGTAGCTATCCGGCAGAGCCCCGTGCATCCCGACCACGAGGGCTCGAATCTGCGGGTTGGCTTCGTCGGAAGCGATCAGCTTGGTCGCCCATGCCAACTCTACATCGTCAAACATATTGTCTGCGTTGTCGAGATAGATGAAGTCGATGCCATCCATCACCCAGTGATAGTAAGTTCGGACCGTGTGGTCATTGGGATCATCCGCTTCGCGCTGCTTGCGAATTGGCTCGATGTTGAGCTGATTGCGAAACGCGTCCACGAACTGAGCCCTGGTACGGTCGATCAGTTCGTGGTTGCCGATGCCAAGAAAAAACGGGAGCGTTCCGAACGGCTTGATCTGGTTTGTTTTGAAATCATCCCAGGCCGCTTTTTGATAATTCTCCATCTTGAGAGCGTTCGGATCGTTCCGGTGCAGCCCGGCGTAGTCTTCGTCTACCTCGAACATGGCGCGCAGGTCACCCAGATGCCAATAGAAGCGGGCTCCCTTCTGAATCGCTCGCCTGGCGATCACGGGCATGATCAGATCACCGCAGTTGCGCGAATCGCCATCCAGGACGAAACTCCAGGTAGCGGGCGCGGCCTTGCTGGGTGTACTGCTCGGCGAAGGTTTAGGTGCTTGGGCCCAAGCCAGTGGCAGAAAAAGACCGGCGGAACAGAGCACGAGCCCAAGCCGTCGCAGTCGTCGAAGCATTCCTCACAGTCTAACGCCCAACCGGGCGAGTGCTCAGCCAGTCGAGTCGGGAGGCCAACGCATGAGAGCCCGTGTGCAAGGTCCAGCACTGAACCGCGTGCGTGAGCAAGCGGATTCGTTTCGGAGCCGTGACCGTCGGGAGCGAACTCAACGGCCCGCCCCGTCGAAAATCACCATTTACCGATAGGCACCTTTCGTCGTGGCACAGGCCTTCAGCCTGTGGGTTTTCAGAGCAAAGCCGTTCCGAACCCACGGAGCGCTTGTTCCCCAACTCAACTTTTTGGCTACTTTCAAAGCAACCGCACACGAGCCTTCGCTAATTCGATGCCGCTGTCCAATAGCCCGGTCGTGTCCTCACAATGGCGTCCGGCCGGTCCTTAATCTGAATCTCCAAGGTGTGAAAGCTCCCGGTCGCCTCATGCGGCGGCGTGAAACTCACCAGGTAACGGCTATGAATTTCCTTGGACACCTTCAGCACATCCTCTTCAAGCCCAGCCTGGCGTGTAAACGACAGATGCCGGCCGCCGGTCGCGGCGGTCAAGGCTTCCACCGTGTTCGTCTTGGCAAGCCGGGCTGGTTCCGTGATAAGCCCCAGCAAACCAGTTCCACTCGTACTTTGGGGCGTATCGGACGGCTTCGACGTGAATGCGGTCGTGTACACCGAATAGGAGAGCGCATAGATTGTCACGTTCAGCCGCTGGGCATGCTCAACCACATCCTGCAACTTTGCCTTGCTCCCACGGTCGCGCGTCTCGCTGACTAACAGGATCTCCCGCCGCGGGTTTCGTGGCCGTTCGGCAAGCAGATTCAACGCCAGTTCCAGAGCATCCAACATGCACCCGCTGGTATTGCCCGACCCTCTCAGGCCTCGAAAGGCGTCATCGATTTTATTTGCATCCGGCGTGAAGCCCGCGAGGGTCTTTGCCTCGTCGGAGAAACCAATCACTGCCGCCTCACCCCGGTCTCCGCTGAGGCCCTCCTGGATCATGCCTCCGATTTTGCGCAGTTTAGCCAGGACGGCCGCTGAGATATCGCTGGTTTGAAGGACAGCCGCCAACGCCACAGGTGAAGTCAGGGCATCCGAACTATCCACCTGCGCCGGACGGGGCTTACCGTTGTCGAGCACCACGAAGTCAGCCACGGTGAGGCCGTCAATGGTTCTGCCTCGAGAATCGGTCACGGTTACCGGCAGCACTACCAGCGGAACCTCCGTGCGAATCGTCAACGGCTGCCCCTGGGCAGAAACAGCCAAGGTCCCAGGCTGTGCCTGTTGACGGGCAAAGGAGCAAGTCAGTGCTGCGGCTACAGTGAGGATCAGTACGCAAGATGCCCGGCTGCATTGCACATCAGGGCGACGCGTCTTATAAGCTTCCGGTTTCGGCGTTCTTCCGAAACCGGGTCTGTGCACATTCGCGCGGAAGGCCTCATCCGGCCGTCGCGCGGGCTGTCAGCCCGCCGAGCCGGGATTTATCTCAGCTTTTCGCTTAACGATAACCCCGAGGCCCTAAACGCAAAAGAGAAACGTCCCCGCCCGGCGCGCACGCGCCGTCCCCTTGTCGGCCGTCCAGTTGTCCCGCCTAAGCAGAGACTACTGAGAAGTCCACGCTACGTAAGAAGCGTAAGCGGCGATCAATACGCCGTAAACAACCAGAGCGATGGTCAGATAGCGGATCGTTTTTTCCACCGCCTCCAATTTCTTTGCCGCGTCCTCCTGCATGTGGATAATCTGCGCGTCGCTTGGATTGTTGTGCAGATGAATATTGTGATCGTCGTGATCCTCGATCCGCCGGCGATACATAAACATCGCCCAAACCACCAGCGCAAGTACGCCGATCAAGACTAAGTTGACAGTGATGACAGTCATAGAGATCGCTCCTCTTTCAGACAAGGGATTGCTCAAAATCGTGAGCCGCGATCGCTACACTCTGCGTGCTTAGACAAGTACGCCGGTATAGTTACACGGCGCCGAATTTTCTTTTATCTGCCTGAATGATACGCCCGGAGTGGCAGCGATTTCAAGAGGTCGACAGACTACTTTTAAGGACTAACTGAATGATACTAGGATCTTAGTAACAGAACACTTCGGACTGCTCACCGGGTTGCGCGACAACCAGTTTCGTGAAGAGCAAGCGGCCGTCCAGCGCCTTCTGCGCAGTGCGCCGAACCAGTTCCGGATGGTTATTGTGTTCACTGATGTGACCCAGTATCAGCGTGGAGACACTCTGATCGAGGCCGTCGCGCAGGAATTCGCCCGCTACCTCGTTGGACAGGTGGCCGCGCCTGCTCATCACGCGCTGCTTGACCGACCATGGATAGGGCCCGACTTTGAGCATGTCCAGATCGTGATTCGATTCAAGCAGCAGTAGGTCCACTCCGCGAAGGTGCATCTTGATGGAATCGGGCAGATAGCCCAGGTCCGTCGCAATCGACACCCGAATCCCCTGCACGGAAAGCGTATATCCGACCGGGTCAATGGCATCGTGCGGGATCGTAAAGCTGGAGACATCGAACTCGCCTAGCGGGAACCCACAGCCCGCCTGAAAAGCCTCCACCGTGGGCTCAAACTCGTTCCAGTCGATCGCCTTTATCGTGCGATGCGTGAGGTAGACCGGGATCTTAAGATGACGGGCCAGCGAAACAAGTCCGGCCACATGATCACTGTGTTCGTGAGTGATCAGGATGGCATCCAACTCGTGTACATCTTCGCCAATGCTCGCCAGGCGCTTCGTCACCTCCCGGCGGCTCAGCCCGGCATCCACCAGAATCCGAGTCCGGTCAGTGGCGACAAATGTCGCGTTGCCCGAACTGCTGCTCGCTAGTACGCAAACTTTAACGATGGCTGGACCCTCTTGATGTTTGTCCTAGTGTAGTGGAAACGGTGGCCGTTTACCTCATCCTCTACTGGATCATCCGCCTCTGCTTCCGGATAATCGCTGGTGTGTCATAGTCGTCCAGAACAGCCACCTCTTCGGCCGGCTCAAAGACTGTCTCCACAATCGGCGGCTCCGGCATCAGATCCATTTGAGGTGTCGTTTCCGGCGCCGGCACTTCGGAGACCGGCGCAAACGGGAAGTTCGGACTGCGGCGCTCAACTTCCGGCAAAGATTCGCGTTGGAAACCAGTCGCAATCACCGTGATCTTTACTTCGTCGCCCATCGACTCATCCAGGCTGAACCCGAAATTGATGTGCACATCGGGGTTCTCGGTAGCATTGCAAATCAGATCATAGGCAGCATCAAAGTCGTCCAGGCTGAGTTCACTCGAAGCAGTCATGTTCGCCAGCACACGCCGCGCGCCAACGATGCCGCCATCGTCCATCAGCGGCGCATTAATAGCAGCTTTGGCCGCTTCAATAGCGGCTTTCTCACCCCGTGCCGTAGCCGACCCCATCATCGCGTAGCCCATGCCCAGCATGATAGTGCGGATATCCGAGAAGTCACGATTGATCAGCCCCGGCTTCGAGATAATGTCGGAGATCCCCTGCACCGCCTGCTTCAAAATATCGTCCGCTATATGAAAGGCATCCTGAAAGCTGGCGCCCTTCTTCACCAGCCCCGGCAGTTTCGCGTTGGGAATGGTAATCACCGTGTCGCATGCGCCCGCCAGCTCGGCCAGTCCGCGCTCCGCTTGCTTCATCCGCGGCGACCCCTCGAACTTAAAGGGCTTCGTCACCACCGCGACCGTGAGCGCGTTCAGCTCCTTCGCCAAGCTCGCCACGACGGGAGCAGCACCGGTTCCGGTGCCGCCTCCGAGGCCCGCCGCGACAAATACCATATCGGCTCCCTCCAGAACTTCTATGATCCGATTCGTATCCTCCAGCGCGGCCTGCCGGCCTACACCGGGGTCGGCGCCCGCGCCCAGCCCCTTCGTGATCTTGGTTCCGATCGCAACCTGTTGCGCGACCGGCGAGGCGCCAAGCGCTTGCCGATCTGTATCAATGACGAAAAACTCCACCCCGGTTACGCCGGACTGCATCACCCGCGCGACAGCGTTCGATCCACCGCCGCCCACTCCGACCACCTTGATTTTTGTTCCCAGTTGTGACTCTTCTTCAATCAAGAACTTGAGATCGTCTTCGCCTTTAATCGCCATGCTTCCTGACTCCTTCGGTTTTCTTTCCATCACCAATCTCCTTCGACTAGGCTGCCTTCGTCCGATGCCGCATTTTGAGGCGTCCTGAATACATCGCTAGGCCGGCCGCGGTCGCCCACATAGGAGTGTCCAATTCCTCGGGCCACCCTGCAATGCCCGTCGCCAGGCCGTTACGCACCTGCGTGTTCAGAATCCGCTCCGCCAGGTCGCACATTCCCGTCAGCATCGCACCGCCGCCCGTCAACACCACGCCTTCCAGCAGCTTGCTCTCCATGCTTACGCGGCAGATCTCGTCGTACACCTTCAGCAACAACTCTTCAGCCCGCGCTTCCACGATGTCGTTTAACTGCGACCGCTTCGCCTCTCGCGACGCGCGCCCTTCCGGCGAAGGAAGTTCAATCAGGCTGTTGTCGGACACCGCACCCGTGGCTGCTCCGTATTCCCTCTTGAGATTCTCGGCGTCTTCGTAGTTCACCTTCAGTAGCCAGGAAATGTCGCGCGTAAAGTGATCCCCGCCCACCGGCAGTGCCGCGGCATGTAACAATGCTTCGCCATCGTAAATGGCGATATGGGTCGAGTGCGCCCCGATATCCACCAGCGCCGCGCCGCGCGAACGGTCTTCCGGAATGATGCTCGCGTAGGCCGCCGCAACACCCTCGAACACCGTCTCTTCCACCGCCAGGTGCGCTTGATGCACCGCTCCAATCAGTCCATCGTGTTCCTGCGCCGAGGCGGTCACGATGTGCACATTCGCTTCCAGGCGCGAACAAGGCATGCTCTCGGGGTTGCGAAAGCCGGCACGGCCATCCAGCGTAAAATCCTGTGGACAGACCTGCAAGATCAAGCGGTCGTCCTCCAGCCGTACTCGCACCGCCAGTTCCACCGCGTAGCGCAAATCGCTGGCCTCAATTTGCCGCTTTCTGCCGAACTCGTACACGCCCCGGCTGTTGACGCCCGCCGCACTTCCCCCCACACCCAGCACCACCGCATCGGGTGACACACCGGCGCGCGCTTCGGCGTCCTGCATCGCCCGCTGCACGCTCTCTGTAAGAGCCGCCTGATCAGTCAGGCGGCCTTTCGACCACGAGTTCACGAGCGCCGTGCCGTGCCCCAGAAAACGCAGACTGTTGCCTTCCACCGCACAAATGACTACGCGGGTGGCGCTGCTGCCTAGATCCAGCCCGACCGCTTGACGAACTTTAGTTGACACTGTTCTTTTCTCCCGCAGGCGATTTATCCGCGCCCCACACGCCGATGTCACCGTCCACTCGCAAATCAAATGTGGTTGCGTCCGGGCGGTTGGTCTTGATTTGCGGATACGCACCGGTAAAGGTCATCACCCGGGACCGGTAATTCTCGTCTCCCACCATCAGGGACACCACCCGCCCATCCACTTTTTCGCTAACCACCAGGTTGCTGGGGTCCGAAGCATCCACGTCCGATACCGACGCAGCCATGGGCCCCAGGTCTTTCAGCAGATCCAGCACCCGTCGAACCCTCGCCCGTCGATCGTACGGATTCTCCTGCTCACGCACTCCGGTAATCAGCGGCAGCGTGAATTTGGCAGGCGCGCGCGGGCGCAGAATCATTCCGTCTTTGTCGATCAACGCAAACTGGGAAAGACCGCCTTTGCGAATTGGTGCTAGTTGCACGAAGGCCACCGGCACCCGCTCGTGTACCCGCACCATCACCTTGCTCGGCCAGATCTTCGATACAGACGCCTCTTCGATCCAGTCGATCGCCAATAACTGTTGCCGGCGCTTTTCGGTCGGAAGCAGGTATAAACTGCGTCCCACGTCTGGCGAGAAGACATCACGGACTTGGGAAGGCGACGCATAATGAACCCCCTCAATCTGCAGATTCGGGCTTTGCCCGGTGAAGTAATCCGCCTCCGGTATCCGGAAACGGTCGTCCTGAATCAGGAACTCCTCCGTGCGCCGCCACGCAAAAAGACTCCCCACCATCACCACGCCTCCCAGCAGAGACCACGCCATCAAACGGCCCCATGGGATCGACCACTGTGATGTTGAGTCGCGCCGCGATCCACTCGCTCGCGCGTTTTCCAAGGCTTCGGGACTGCGTGCCATTAGCTGACCCCCCGTAGCTTCTCAAGGATTTTGTCCCCCGCCTGGGAGACGCTGCCGGCGCCCAATGTGATAACCAGGTCGCCCGGCTGTGCGGCTGCCACAATTGCATCGATGCCTTCTGCCATCGTCGGCGTGTAATGAGCCGAACGATGACCGAACGATCGAATCTTATCCGTTAACGTGTTGCCCGACAGGCCGGTAATCTCCGGTTCGGACGCAGCGTAGATGTCGAGCAAATACACGTCGTCCGCCTGATGAAAGGCCGTGCCGAATTCCTCCAACAAAAACTTGGTTCGCGAATAGCGGTGCGGCTGAAACAGCACGTGAATCTTCTTGTAGTTGCTCAGCCTGGCCGCCGCCAGCGTCGCTTTCACTTCGGTTGGATGGTGTCCATAGTCGTCCACCACCGTAATGCCGCGCACCACGCCGCGCACCGTAAATCGCCGGTCGACACCAGTAAAGGTCGCCAGTCCTTCGCGAATCTTGTCCGGCGAGACTTCCATCTCCAGCCCCACCGCAATTGCCGCTGTTGCGTTCAGGACGTTGTGTACGCCCGGAATCTCCAGGTGGAACAGGCCCAGATCGGTGCCTTGCCTCCGCACGCGAAAGTCACTGCCCGTCCCGCTCAGCGTAATGTCCTGAATCGCCAGATCGACCTGCGCCGAACGCCCGTACGTAATGGTGCGGCGGGTGATTTGGGGGAACAACTGTTGGATGTTGCTGTCTTCCATGCACAGCACCGCGGCGCCGTAGAACGGGATCTTGTTAATGAAGTCCGTAAACGCCTGCCGGATCGCATCGATTGAGGCGTAGTGGTCCAGATGCTCTCGATCGATATTCGTCACCACCGCAATAATGGGCGCGAGCTTGAGAAACGACCCGTCGCTCTCATCCGACTCCACCACCAGGACGGAGCTGTGGCCGATCCTCGCGTTCGATCCGCCCATCGCTCCCACTCGTCCGCCCACCACCACCGTCGGATCCAGCCCGGCCGCGTTTAATATCGTCGCCACCATCGACGTTGTGGTGGTTTTTCCGTGGCTGCCCGCCACCGCGATCCCAAACTTCAATCGCATCAGCTCCGCCAGGAGTTCGCCCCGCGGAATCACCGGGATCTGCAGCCGTCTCGCTTCAGCCACCTCCGGATTGGTGCCGTCGAGCGCGGAGGTCACCACCACCGCCTTCGCTCCCGTCACATTCTCTGCCGTGTGCCCCTGGTGGATGGTCGCGCCAAGTTTCGCCAGCCGTTCCGTAATCGGAGTCAACCTCAGATCGGAACCCGACACTTGGTAGCCAAGATTCAGCAGGACTTCCGCGATCCCGCTCATTCCGATGCCCCCAATCCCGACGAAGTGGACATGTTGGGGCTTAAAAAACATTTCGCACTAGTATTGTTTCGGCTTTCATGTCTTGTGTCAATGCGGAACATCACCCAGCAGCCCTCGCGTCGCTTATTTTGCGCCTGATCGCGCACTTTTTCCCGTTCCCGCCTCCTCCAGCACATCCGCCGCCCGATCCGCCGCGCCCGGCTTTGCAAACCGCCGCGCCTGTCGCCGCATCTCGGCCAGCCGTTGCGGATCCTTTCTTAACTCCTCGACCTCCCGGAACAGGCGTTCGCCCGTCAACTCTCCGTCCAACACCATTCGCGCTGCGCCCGCTTCCACCAGCGCCTCCGCGTTCTTTCGCTGATGATCGTCGGCTGCAAACGGAAGCGGAACCAGCACCGACGGCAGCCCCGCCGCCGCGATCTCGGCCACTGCACCCGCCCCCGCCCGCCCTACAATCAAGTCGGCGCGTCCGAAGGCGGAAGCCATATCAGGAATGAACGCCACCACCTCGCCCTCCAACCCGCTGCCCGCAAACTCCTTTGCCAATTGGTCATACTCCGTAGCGCCTGTCTGGTGAATCAGCCGCAGTGGAGTCTTCCGGTCGCGAAACAAACTCCAGCTCTCTCGCGATGCCCGGTTCAATCTCCTCGCGCCCCGGCTTCCCCCCGTGATCAACACCGTGAACAGACCACCTTCCGCCGATTCGGGAACCGGTGCTTCGGAGCCGTGACCGTCAGGGAGCGGTGTTACCTGCGTCTCGGAGCCCCCCTCATCCCTCAGCACTGAACCGCGCGCGTGAGCAAGCGGATCTCCGCTTTCTTCGGCACCATCTCTAGCCCGCACCTCCGTTTCGGGGCCGTGACGATAGCTCTCCGCCCCGGAGCCAGGGAGCGGTTTTTTAACTTCGGCCTGCATAGCCCTTTCGCCGATGTCAAAGAACTCCTGCCGCACCGGCAAGCCCGTCACCTCGGTGCGATCTCTCGGAAACCACCGCGCCGTACTGTCGAATCCCACCAGCGCCTTGTAGACATAACGCGCCACCTTCCGATTCGCAAACCCCGGCATCGCGTTGGGTTCCATCACCACCAGCGGCACACGGCTCAGCAGCGCCGCCAGCATCACCGGCCCCGCCACGTATCCCCCCATGCTGAAAACCGCCTCGGGCTTCTGCCTTCGCAAAACGCCCGCCGCCGACAACACGCTGACCGGCAACTGCATAAGAGTTCGCAACTGCCTCACAACACCAACCCGATTCAAACCGCCGATCCGGATAAAATCGATCTCGAATCCCGCCTGGGGTACCAGCTTCGCCTCTAACCCTTCAGCCGTTCCCAGAAAACGGATCGAATGACCCCGCTGCCGTAAGACGCGCGCCACCGCGAGGGCCGGAAACACATGTCCTCCCGTGCCGCCGCCTGTCATCAAGAAGCGCAGACTCACCGCCCCTGCTTACGTGGCATGCTCGCTAACGCTCAACAACATTCCCATAAGGAGCAGCGTGCTCATCAGCGAACTGCCCCCATAGCTGACAAATGGCAGCGGGATGCCCTTGGTCGGACCCAGGTTCAACACCACGCTAATGTTGATAAACGCTTGCACCACCACACTGATCGTGACGCTCAAAGCAAGATACCGGCCGAAATCGTCCGCCGCGTTCCAATACAATCGCAAGCCGCGCCAAAGAACGACGCTGAAGCCCACCACCAGCAGTACGCACCCCACCAGACCGGTCTCTTCTCCAATCACGGCATAAATCATGTCGGTGTTGGCTTCCGGCAGAAAACCGTTCTTTTGGCGGCCTAACATCAAACCCCGGCCAGTCACCCCGCCCGAACCCATCGCGATCGTCGCCTGTCTCTGCTGGTAGTGCGGATCGCGGGTCGACAGCGAACTCTTTGAATACGCCAGGATTCGCCCTTTGGGGTCAATCTTGTTTAAGATCGCGTGCTGTGGGTCGAGAAAGTCAATCGCACGGCTCAGCCGGTACGGTTCTTTCACGATGAACACACCGCCCATGAAAATGCCGGCTACGATCGTAACTACCAGGTAACGGTAATCCAGGCCCGCTACGAACATCACCAGGATGGTGGTCGCTACCAGCACCACCGCCGTACCCAAATCCGCCATGGCCACAAAAAACGCAATCGCGCAGATCGAGAACGCTACCGGCAGCAGCGTGTGCCGGTCATTAATAGCGCCCAGCCTCCTCGTCAAAAAGAACGAGAGAAATAATGCCAGTGCCGGCTTCGCAAATTCCGAGGGCTGCAGCGAAAAACCTCCCACCTTCAGCCACCGGTGCGACGTACCATCGGCGAAATAAACCACCAGCAGCAACATCAACACCAGACCGAGCACCGCAAACGCATACTTCGGGTCGTTCCAGCGGCGATAGTCCTTCCGGGTGCAGTACAGGAGCAGGAGGAACGAACCAATCGCCCATCCGAACTGCTTCTCCGCGAAGAACATCGGGTTCTTCATGCCGGACGATGCGCTATAGACCATCACCAATCCGAAGCTCACCATTCCCAGAATGGTGAAAAACAAAATCCAATCTGTTTTCAGCCGTTGCGACATTCCATCAACAATCTTTCTGCGGTCCCCGCATTAAAACAATTCTGCCACCAATTGTTTAAATACTCGACCGCGGTGCTCAAAATTTTCAAACTGATCGAAGCTCGCGCAAGCGGGCGCCAGCAAAACCGTGTCACCGGCAGCAGCGTGCTTTCGGGCGTAGTCCACTGCGGCGGAGAGCGTCCCGCAATTCGCAAGCGGTAGCACTCCATGCAGATGACTCTCAATAATCGGCGCCGCCGCCCCGATCAACAGCGCGGCTTTCGCCTTTCGGGCCAGCGATTCCCCAAGCGGCCGGTAATCGCTGCCCTTGTCTTTGCCGCCCAGTATGATCCACAGCCCTCCCTCAAACGCGTCAATGGCCTTCTGCGTCGAGTCCACGTTCGTCGCCTTCGAATCGTTGTAATACTCCACACCATCCAGCTCCCTGACAAACTCAATCCGGTGCTCCACACCCGGGAAGGTTTCCACCGCCCGGCCAATTTGCTCCAGCGCCGCCCCCGCCAGATGAGCCATCAGCGCAGCCGCCATGACATTCTCCACGTTATGCATCCCGCGCATCCTGATGCTTGTCCTCGCCATCAGCGGCCTGTCGTCGAACAGTAAGCGTTCTTTCTCCAGCCACACCCCCGACGGAACCCTTTGCGCCGAACTGAACCAGAACACCTTGGCTTTCGTCCTGGCTGCAAACCCACGGCAAGTGGCGTCTTCATAATTCAAAACCGCCATGTCCCCATCGCGTTGCGTTTCAAACAGCCGGGCCTTGGCCGCCACGTAGTTTTCAAAGTTGTGATGCCGGTCCAGGTGGTCGGGCGTGACGTTCAGGCACGCGCCAATTCGAGCCCGGAAGCTCTGCATCCCTTCCAACTGAAAGCTCGACAGCTCCAGCACGTTCCACTGCGATTCCGCCGATGCCGCCACCATGGCAGTCACCGCCTTGCCGATATTGCCTCCTACCTGGCACACAATGCCGCTCTCCTGAAGAATGTGTCCGGTCAGCGCCGTCGTCGTCGTCTTTCCGTTCGTTCCCGTAATCCCGATCACCGGCCCCTTCAAGAAATGGCCCGCTAGTTCCACCTCGCCCAGAATCGGTATCCCGCGCCGCTGCGCTTCTTGGAGCAGCGGAAGGTCCGTCGGCACCGCGGGAGAAAGTACGATCAAGTCCGGCGCCTTGCCCGGATCGTTTCCAAAAAGGGCCTCCGCGCTCTGCGCCTCCACCCTCACGCCCAACCGCTCAAAGACCGCCTGCTCCTCCGGCGTCGGCGGCTTGTCGCTGATCGCCCTCACCCGCGCGCCGTTCCGCAATAACAGCTCGGCCGCCGCCAGCCCGGAACGCTTAACGCCGATAATGACAATCTCCCGATCACGGAACTCCACGGCTCTGCTCTTACCTCAGCTTCAATGTCGTCAGCGCAAACAGCGCCATCACCAGTCCGGCAATCCAGAACCGCACAATCACCTTTGACTCGGGCCACCCGAGCGCTTCGAAATGGTGGTGAATTGGCGCCATCTTGAAAATCCGCTTCCCGCCGCGCAGCTTGTAGCTGCCCACCTGCAAGATGACGGAGAGCGCCTCCACCACAAAAATGCCCCCGATGAAAATCAACAGCACCTCTTGCTTGACCAGCACCGCCACCACGCCCATGGCTCCGCCGAGCGACAGCGAACCAACATCGCCCATGAACATCTCAGCCGGATGGCAGTTGTAATAAAGAAAACCCAGGCTCGCACCTACCATAGACCCGCAGAAGATTGTAAGTTCCCCCGAATTCTGAAGACGCGCCAGGTCCAGGTATTCCGCCAGCTTCAGGTTCCCCGAAACATACGCCAGCGCCGTCATGGCCCCCGAAGCGATCACCATCAGCCCGGTCGCAAGACCATCCAGTCCATCCGTCAGGTTCACCGAATTCGACGAGCCCACCATGATGAAGACGATGAAGATATAAAACGGCACGAATGCCAACGGATACGTCCAGAAGTTCTTCGTCAGCCCGTCAATCAGTAGCTGCGGATGAAACTGCTTGAAAAACGGCACGTTGACAGCGGTCGAGTATTGATCCTTCTGATGCAGCACCAGCAGCAGGAAGCCCACCAGCATCGCAACCGCCACTTGTCCCCAGAATTTCTGCCTCACCGTCAACCCCAGGTTGCGTTTCCGGGCGATCTTTGAGTAGTCGTCGATAAAGCCCACTGCGCCGAACCCCACCAGCCCCAGCAGCGCAATCCACACATAAGGATTCGAGAGATCCGTCCACAACAGCGTCGGAATCACAATCGATCCCAGAATCAGCACGCCGCCCATCGTCGGGGTTCCGGCCTTCTTCTGATGCGACTTGGGACCATCCTCGCGGATTTGCTGCCCAAACGACATCTCGCGCAGTTTCCTGATCACCCACGGTCCCAGCACCAGCGACAGAAACAGCGCCGTCAGACTCGCCAGCGCCACACGCGTAGTGATGTATTGAAATACCCGGAAGGGCGGCACATACACACGAAGGACCCGGTAGAGAAGCCAGTAAAGCATGGTTATGATTCCACGATGGCGAGTGCCCGCTCTACGTGCGACCCCCGCGATCCCTTGAACAAAACGGCATCGCCTGGCCTGACAAAATCCCGCAGAAAGGCTCCGGCTTCTTCCGGCTCGTTGAAAAAGTACGCGGCGTGACTGCTCATACCGCCGCTGATTGCTGCGTCAACTGTGAAACTGCCAGCGCCGCGTATGCCAACGAGCACATCAATCCCTGCTTTTGCGAGATATTCGCCAACCTCGCGATGCAGGGCCTCGGCCCAGTGGCCAAGTTCGAGCATCTCCCCCAGCACGGCGATCCGCCTCTCCGCCGGCTCACCCTTCAGCACGTCGATCATGAATCGAACCGCATCCGGGTTGGAGTTGTAGCTATCGTTCAGAACTGTTATCCCGCGCCACACCCGGCGTTCGCCGCGCATCGGCCCCGGCTCCAGGCGCGAAACCGCTTCCACCAGAACCCGGGGATCCACGTCAAAAAGCTTCGCCACCGCCAAGCCCGCGAGAATGTTCAGAATGCCATGACGCCCCATCAATTTGCTGCGGAACCGGACCCCAGCGGCATCAAATGCCACTCCATCGGTGCCCAGCACGATGTTTTCGGCGCGCACCGTGGCGCCCTCTGCCGTTCCGTAGGTCACAACCGGCCCTCGGTGCACTTCCGCAAACCGCGCCACCCTTGGATCGTCCGCATTGAGCACCGCCGTGCCGTTCGATGGCAACGCCTCGATCAATTCGCGCTTCGCCAACGCGATGCCCTCCACGGAATCAAATGCCTCCATATGCGCATAGCCGACATTTGTGACCACGCCGATCTCCGGCTTGGCCAGCTTCGCGAGATCCCGGATCTCGCCGGCGTGATTCATCCCCAGCTCGATCACCCCCACCTCGGCTGAGTCCGGCAATCGCAGCAGCGACAACGGTAGGCCCAGATAGTTGTTGAAATTCCCCGAGGTCTTGCCCACTCGGTAGCGCGTCTCCAGAAGCGCGGCAATGACGTCTTTTGTAGTGGTCTTGCCCGCGCTGCCAGTCACGCCCACGATCGTCCGTCCCCATCGTTGGCGAGCCCAGGCCGCCAACCGCTGCAAAGCGGCAACCGTGTTATCCACCCGTAGTTGGAAGCCGCCCGCATCCGCGACGCACTGGCTCACCACCGCCCCCACCGCCCCTTTAGCCAATACATCCCGAACAAAAGCATGACCGTCGTGGTGCTCGCCCGCGATCGCGAAGAACAAATCCCCCGGCGCAACAGTACGCGAGTCGATGCTCCACCCCCGAGCCACAATTCCCTCCGCCCTCACCTCCGCTTCGGAGCCAGGGACCCGTTGTGCCTGCACTTCGGAGCCGTGACCGTAAGGGTAAGGGAGCGGTTGTAGCTGCGTCTCGGAGCCGTGACCGTAGCTCTCCGCCTCGGAGCAAGGGAGCGGTTGTACCTGCGTCTCGGAGCCCCGCTCATCCGTCCGCACAGAACCGCGCGCGTGAGCAAGCGGATCTTCTTCAGCCCCAACTCCCGCCTCCGCACGCACCCTTATCGCGACTTCCACCAACCCAAGCACGTCCGCGATTTGTGCTAACGGAATCTCCATGCAACCCTCGGCCCCTATCTGCCGTTCGAACCCCGTCGTTTGGGGTATCCAAACGAATGCAGTGCGCGCCGCGCCACCTCCCGGTCGTCAAACGGAATCGGACCATCCTTCAAAATCTGGTACGTCTCATGCCCTTTGCCCGCCAGAATCACAACGTCCCCCGCCTCGGCTTTTTGAATCGCCGTGCGAATCGCTTTCTCGCGGTCGGGCTCCGCCAGGTGCGGCGTATCGAACCGCTGCAGGCCCACCATCGCGTCATTCATGATCGCGAGCGGGTCCTCACTGCGCGGATTGTCGGACGTAAGCACCACGTAGTCGCTCAGTTCAGCGGCCGCCATGCCCATTAGCGGCCGCTTGGTTCGATCGCGGTCTCCGCCGCAGCCGAACAGCGTAATCACTCGCTTCGGTTTCATGGCGCGTGCCGCCGCAATCACGTTGCGCAAAGCGTCATCGGTGTGCGCATAGTCCACCACCACCATGAACGGCTGGCCTTCTTCCACCCGTTCAAATCGTCCCGGAATTCTCGTCAATGTCTGCAAGCCTTTCTGTATTTCGTCTTCGCGCAGCCCCAGCGACAAGCCTGCCCCGCAGGCCAGCAGAATGTTGTACACGTTAATGTTTCCAACCAGCGCGGACTCTATCGTGAAGCGGCGATCGCCATCCGTCACATCGAAACGTAAGCCGGCGAACGAGGACTGTATATCAACCGCCCGTAGCCACCGTCCTCGCCCGCCGGGTGGCGGCTTGTCGATGCCGTACCAGATCACGTCGCTCTCGGCCGCCAGATCCAGCCGCCGGCCGCCCTCGTCATCCGCATTCACGACCGCAAAGCGCGGGGGAGGTGCGCTCTGCGGTCGGAACAGCAACTGCTTCGCTGCGAAATAGGCATCCATCGTGTGGTGGTAATCCAGATGGTCGCGCGTGAAGTTCGTGAACGCCGCAGTGTGAAACCGCATCCCGTAGATGCGGCCCAGGTCCAAAGCGTGCGACGATGCCTCCAACGTCACATGCGTGCCGCCACACTCCTCCAACTCGTGAAACATGGCGAACAGGTCCAGCGATTCGGGTGTCGTGTTGACTGCCGGCAGCACGCGCCCGGCCAACTGGTACTCAATCGTTCCAATCAGCGCCGTCGTCTTGCCGGACGACCGTAGCATCGCGTCAATCAACGACGTGCTGGTCGTCTTGCCGTTGGTGCCCGTCACGCCGGTCAGCGCCAGCCGTTCGTCCGGATGGTCGTAGAAATTCCGCGCCGCGATCGCCAGGGCCCGCCGCCCATGTGCTACCTGCAGCCACGGTCCGGCGATGCCGCCCGGATCCGGCCGGTCGCTGACCACCGCCACCGCGCCTTTGGCCATCGCCGCGTTCGCAAAACGGGCCCCATCCATCTTGGCGCCGGCGAACGCAAAGAACAGGTACCCGGAACTGGTTTTACGCGAGTCGTACGCGAGCCCCTTCACGTCCGCATCTCGCAGCGCACCCGGCAAGCGAGCCACAAGGTCCGCCCCAGTCAGGATCTGCTCCAGCTTCATGGAGAGCCCCTCGGGTTAGCGCCGCCGCGTGCTGCACAGATGTCGGTCAATCGTTCCCTCTAGAGCCGCCTGAACCTTACGCGGATCCGCTCGCCCGGCGGAAGCGGCGCACCCGGCTCTGGTTGTTGATCCACCGCCAACCCGTGCCCCGTCCCTACCACCAGCAATCCCTTCTCTGCCGAAAACTTAACCACCTCGAGCTCGGTCATACCCGTCAGTTTCGGAGCGACAGGTCCACGGTAGGCGGACGCGGGCTCAATAACAGCACCGTCTCCGTCACCCAGCCCTTGCTTCCAATCCTCTTCTGTCAGCGGATCGCTCAACGAGGCGAGCGCCAGGTCATTGTCGTCGTTCCCCGAGCGATGCGTCGGCTCCGGCTGCTTCACTTCGTCCGGCAAGTCGCGGGGAACGCCAATCAACCGCATCGCGACTTCCGCCACTCGCCGAAACGCCGGAGCCGACGCAACACCGCCATAACCGACCTCGCCCGTCGTTCCCGTCACGGTAACCGCAATCACGATCCGGGGATTCACCACCGGCACAAAACCCATGAACGAAGCGTTGTATTTGTGTGTGTAAACTTTGTGCTGGAAGTCGAAGATCTGCGCTGTCCCCGTTTTGCCCGCCGTCGTGTAGCCGATCACCTTCGCCCGCCGTCCCGTTCCGCCGGGGTAGATCACAACTCGCTCCATCATTTGCCGCATCGTCACCACGTTGGCCGGCTCCAGAACCTGAACGCGCTCAGCAGGCTTCACAATCTCCTTCGGTCCGCCCGGCACTTGCTTGAACTGCACAATGTGCGGCGCCACGCGAAACCCTCCGTTCGCTATGACGGATCCCGCTTGCGCCAGTTGCACCGAAGTCACGCTAATCTCGTGCCCCATCGCCACCGACCCGATCGAACCCTGCTGCCAGCGCCTCAGCGGTCGCAACATCCCGGGCGCTTCCGCCGGCAGTTCGATCCCCGTCCTCTGCCCGAACCCAAAGCGCCGGATGTATTCGTACATGTTCTCGTTGCCCACTTCCATGCCAATGCGAATCGCTCCCACATTGCTCGAAAACGCCAGTACATCCTGCATTTGAAGGGACGAATAACTCTTGTGGTCTTTAATGACCCGGCTTCCGATCCGAATGCTGCCGTTGCCGCAGTTGATGATGCTCACCGGCGTCAGCGTCGTGGTTTGAAGCGCGGCCGAGAGCGTAATTACTTTGAACACGGATCCAGGCTCAAAGGGCGCCATCACGGCAAGGTTTTCCCGCCCCGTGGCCGTCTGTCCAGGCAGCAGCCGCTCATCTAAGTCGTAAGTCGGATAGTTGGCAAGCGCCTTGACCTCGCCCGTATAAGGGTCCATCGCCACCAGGCTGCCGTGCTCGGCGTGATTCTTCTCCACGGCGTCTTTGATCGCTTCTTCCGCGACATCCTGCAGCCGCGCGTCGATCGTCAGCGTGATGTTCTTCCCGTTCTGCGGTGCCTTTGCCTGCTCTTGCTCGTAGCCTTGACCATGCACGTCGTGCGCCACGCGAATCAGCCCCGGCTGACCACTCAGATCTTTGTCCAGGCGCTTCTCCACGCCTGCCACGCCGGTGCCGTCAAAGTTTACGTTGCCGATGACATGCGCTGCCAGTTGGTGATTCGGATACCAGCGTGTCGTGCCGTCCTTTAACTCCAGCCATTCCAGATTCAGCGCGGCTAGCGCCTCGGCCTGCTCCTGGCTGACATTCGTGCTGACCACCAGAAAGCCCGGGTGGCTCGAGTTGGCCGTTTCCTCCAAAGCCTTCTGCACCGCATCGGAAGGAATGTGAAGATTGTCGCCTAGCAGCCCGGCCGCCATCGCCTTATCCGGAATGCGGCTTGGATTAACGATCGCCAGCTTCGAAAACTTGTTGGTCGCCAGCAGCGTCCCCGTCGAATCGAAAATGGTTCCCCTCAGGGGGGGAACCTGTTCCATCCGTTCTTGTTGCCGCCTCGCCAGCGTCAAGTACTTATCGTGCTGCAGGACTTGCAGTTGGAACAGCCGGCCCAGAATGAGCACGACCCAAGCCGCCAGGATCAGGCTCAAGATCAGCAGGCGTGTGACGGACTTCGACAGTGGTGCGAGCGGCGGAAGTTCCATACTCTTCAAGGCTCACTGTGAGTGCGGACTGCGGCGCAGTGACGCGTCCCTAGTGGTTCTCTTCCACCATCGAAGCTCCCGGAGCGCGGTTCCGCGCCTCATTGGGCTTTCCGTCCAGATACTGCAGGTGCCCAGGTGCCGGATCATGCAGCCCCATGCGCTCGGCAATCGCCTTTAGGCGCGCCGGCGTCATCAGGTCTGCCTCCTGGATATCCAAAGCGTTGATCTGCTTCTTCAACTCCACCTGCGTCTTCCGCAAGCCCTGTATGTGATACCCCTCCATCGTGTTGTAAGCCGCCGGTGCAAGGCCCGCGATGAACGCAATCGCCAAGGCGAAACTGGTCAGCATGGAGTTGGTCCGCGCACGCTGGGCCGATGGATCGATGGCCCGCACCACCGTGCGATTGTCGATGCGCTTCACGAACAGGTACACATCCTCGTTCGGAAGCGGGCGCAGCCGGCAGGATTCCACCCGGGGTTGGGCGTGCTCGTGGTCAATCGCATCGAAACTCCGCGCGCCGACGAACCGATTCACGAATGTTGCCAGTGTGGCCATTGCTCTTCCTCTTCCTAATTCATCGCCAATGCCCGCAGCTTGGCGCTGCGCGATGGCGGGTTCTCCGAAAGCTCTTCCTCCGTGGGCCTAACGACATGTTTCGTTAGGATCGTCGCCCGCTTGTCGCGAGCCAACGACTGAAACGCTTGCTTGACCACGCGGTCCTCGGTCGACATGAATGTCAGAACCACAAACCGCCCCCCTTGCCTCAACTTCTCCGGTGCAATCCGGAGTAACTCTTTTAACTCCTCCAACTCGCGATTGACGCTCAACCGCAGCGCCATGAATGTCTGCGTCGCCGGATGGATCTTTCCCGTTCGCGGCACGGCCGATTCAATCACTTGGGCCAGTCGGCCAGTGGTGTGAATCGGCCGCGCGCGAACGATTGCTCTAGCGATTCTTCGCGACCTCCTTTCCTCACCGAGCTGATAAATCAAATCGGCAAGCGCTTTTTCCGGCAAAAAATTCACCAACTCCGCCGCTGACTCCGGGTCGCTTCGACTCATCCTCATATCTAAGGGCCCGTCTTCCATCAGCGAGAACCCACGCTCGCCGCTCGCCAGTTGATACCGGCTTACCCCCAGGTCAGCCACCACTCCGTCCACTTTCTCCACACCGTTTGCTGTGAGCGCCGCTTCCACCGTCGAAAACTCGCCGTGATGAAACCGTATGCGTTCCTTGAACCGCTCCGTATTCCGCTTTGCGATTTCCAGCGACTCCTCGTCTCGATCGCAGCTGATTACCAAGCCGCTCGTGAGCCGTTCCGCGATTGCTCCGGTATGTCCCCCCAAGCCCGCGGTGACATCTACGTAAATGCCCTCCGGCTTCACTGCCAAATACTCCAACGTCTCTTTGAGCAGGACCGGATAATGCCGCGGCTCGCTGCTCATCGACGTTCACTGATCTTCCCTATCCTTTGAAAAATCCCGCAGCCAACCGCCGTGGGGTAGGCCCCCGGCCTGCGATCGACGCCTCGTCGATCTGTCCCGCCGTTCACAATCGCCCGATCCCTTTTCCATATCCCGTCGTGGCGCCGCCCTAAAGCCCCAGCTCCGCTAATAAATTCGAATTCGTCGCTACACTTAACTGCGCTTGTGTCAGATACTTGTTGTAGGTCGCTTCGCTGTACATCTCGACATGCCCGTTGACGCAGTCCAAATGAGCCGCCGCGTTTTCCAGGTCCAGCTTCTTCCGCAATACAGCGGGAAGCAGGATGCGGCCTTGCGCCTGAATTTCCGCATCGGCGCCATAGTGCTTGGCGATGAAACGGCGATGCGCACGCTCCGCCGCCCCCTCACCGGGCTTCGACAACAGATCCAGGATTTCCCTCCACCGGGGCAGCGTGTAAATCCGTCCCGTCACCTCGTCCAGCGTTGTGACGAACACGCGCTGTTCCTTCATCGCCGCGAAATATTGCGCGATGGCAGCCGGCAATTTCAGTCTTCCCTGATCGTCCACACGTGCAGCCAGAAAGCCGAAAGGGGCCTCCACCGTCGCCGGCGACTCAAGTTGACCACTCATTATTTCCTACAGGACCCTGTTTGAACCTATTTGGTCCTGTCTGGTACTTAAATATTAAGCACGAGCGATTCCGAATATCAACAACTTTCTGTTTCGGAAATTACGGTAACTCGTTTGTTCGCCTTTATTTCGCCACTTAGTTCACTTTCGGGACACGGCAATTCGCAGCAAGCAACCACAAACGCTTTTTGCGAGCCGTGACCGTGAGGGCCGGACCCAACGCCGACCGGGACAGGCGCCTCTGACCCAAGGCGGCCAGCACATCAGATCGAGTCGACCTTAGCCCCATCGCCGCGTGGCCAGAGCGAGCCTGTCCCAAGATGCCGTACAGTTCACACAGACTCGTCAGGAAGCGGTTCTTGCCTTTTTCATCACGAGCCTGAACCATTGATGAACTAGACTCTTCGCCTTAGTAAGTCCCCACCTTGATCGCCAGCGGCAGTGTCAGATTCTGCCCGCCGCTAGTGACCACCAGCGCCTGCGGTCCGGCCACCACGTTCGCATTCGCCCGTAGCGTCGCGGTAATCGATGTCGCCGAGTTCACCACCACGCTACTGACCGCCAGCATCCCGCTCGGCACTGTGACCGTATCCCCTGTGCGGAAGCTCGTGTTGACGCCTGTGATCGTGACCGTGGTCTGCGCGCCTTCGACCGCAGCCATCGTATTGGGACCGACCCCCGTCAACAGCGGTGCCGCTGGACCCCCAGGCATCGTCTCGTTGAACAAGGCCCGCATGATGAACGACGCCATCTCTCCCCGCGTCACCAGAACGTCCGGACAGTAGACCAGCGGGTTGGTTCCGCAGCCGTCGGTGATCTGCTCCTCGTAGGCGCGCTGGATGAAAGGAAATGGCACGCCGTTGCCCTCTACGTTCGTGGGTACGTCCGCAAAATACGGGGTGCGGTTATAGCTGAAGCTCGCCCCATACAATGTCAGCCGGGCACGCACCGTGAAGACCGCCATTTCCCAGCGCGGGATGGTATTCGTCGGACAGAACAGTCCTGGTCCGCAACCGTCCGTTATTCCCAGTTCCATCATCTTCTGGATTTGCGGAAAGAACGGATTTGTCGTCGGCACGTCGCTGAAATACGGGACTGGATTGTAGATCGCCGGCGTCGTGGTGCCGGTAACCGCCCGAACAATGAACGCAGCCATCTCCTCGCGCGTCACGTCGTCGTTCGGGCAAAAGCTGCGCGTTGCGGCGGTGCTGCCTTGAACGCATCCATCGGTGACCCCGGCGAGGAACATGAGATTCGCCGCGTCAAAGTAGCCCGCGCACGGTGTAACGTCGGCGAACTCGGAAGGCGTGAACTCCTGGGTAACAGAGACCGTCTGGCCGCCGATGGTGACGTTGGCCGTCCGGTCCGCGCCGGTGTTGTTCGCGGTAACCGTGTAATTGAGATCTGCCGAGCCGTTCGCCGGGCCGCTGCTCAGCGCGAGCCAGCCGGAATCGCTGGAAGCACTCCAGCCGCAACTACTCGAGCTGGTGCGGATCGGGATCGAGTAAAGGAGGGGCCCGTCACCCGGCACGACGATGTTCGTCGGAAACGAATAGGAGCAATCGACCTGCTCGCTGAGCGGTAATGGGTCCGCGACGGACTCCGCCTTTCGATTGCCGGCTGCGAATAAGATGCCCAGCTGTCCATCGTTCAATCCGGCACCGGCAGCGCCGCGCGCCATCCAGCGGCTGTTGACACTCGTGCGTCGTTCAAACGAGAGCGGAACCCGGCCCGCCGCCGTGCTCGCGGGACAATGACCATCGACGGTGCCCCCCAACAGGACACCCCCCAGGCTCACAAGAGCAAAATATCGAAACAAGCGCATCGCATCCCATCCCGCCGAATCGAACCGGGCACCCTAGAGCGCTATTAGCTCGCCCGTCGGATTCAGGCACACCGGATCCAAGGTAAGAGCCTGATTGTTTTGCCTAAAGCTCCTGGCAAAAGCACTAGTTCTATAATCTCTCTTACATTTTCGGTTGGCTAGGGAGCCTGTGTGAAAAGCCCGGTGCAGAGCTCAGTACGAGCCCCGGAGTGCGCACCCGCGATGATGAAAAAGCTGTTGCCCAACTTTTCTGATATTTGCAAAGTAATCGCGCGCGTGCCCTCGGCCTCGGAGCCTGCCAGCGGATGCCAGCGCTTCGTGGCGCGGGCTTTTAGCCTGCTGAGCCGAGACTCATCTCGGCTTTCGGTCCATACCGGGCATTTTCAGAGCAGCCGCGCGCGTGAGCAAGCCTAAATGGTCCTTCGGACCATCGGATGTGATGAAAATCTTCCGAACGCCCCGACCGTCCTGAGACTCCAGCACGGAACCGCGCGCGTAAGCAAGCGTGTAAACGGAGCCGTGACCGTCAGGGAGCGAACGCAAAGCTTCGGACGCACGAAACCGGGGGATCGAATTCAGCGCCAGCTCTTAGGATCCGCGATTAGCCGGTGATTTTCGACGGAGCGGACCTCTTCGGAGCCACGACCGTGGCTCTGCACCCGGGTGCGAGGGAGCGCACTGAGAGGCCGATCTCTTATCGATCTGCGACGCACTAAAATGGTGACGAAGGACCTCGGCGGCTAATCTCACCGCGACATCCGCGCACTAAACGCCACCTTCAAAGAGCAGAGATCGTGCCGGCGATTTCCTCCGCCCTCACTAAGGCGCTCGCATAGTTTGGGATATTTACTTCGAGGGCGGCGTGCATATGTTCGTCCGAATAGCTCGCCGTCGCGTCCTTCACCATCGTCACCTCGTAGCCAAGCTCGGCGCCGTAACGAACCGTCGACTCCACACACGTGTGTGCGAGCAGTCCCATGACGATGAGTTTTTGGATGCCGTGCTTCTTGAGTTTGCAAATCCAAATCAGTGTTGGCGAAACCGCTGGAGCACCAATGCTCCAGGGCCACGATATCGCCCGGTTGAGGCGCGAACTCCTTCCGGATCTCGCCTCCCCACGTGCCGTATTCGAAGGTCTTTCGCAACCAAGCTGCCTTTTGAACGGGCGCAATGTACTTCCAGGTCTCGTAGTCCCCCGGGCGATATCGGCGATGCAGCGCATAAAAGACGCGGATGCGAGCCCTTCGCACGGCCTCCAGGACTTGGATCATATGCGGTATCGACTGGTTGGCTTCAGCCACACTCTTCAACCGATCCCACACTTTGCCGCCCTCGGAAATAAAATCGTTGTACGGATCGAACACCAGAAGCCCGGTCATGTCCCTTTCATACGTCAGGTTGGCCACGTGTCCTCCCGTCACTGAGTTCCCGAATTCGCCCCTCGTCGCGGCGATCGCAGCCGCTCACGTCGGCAGCTCCGTCCCAGCCTGCTCCGCCACCATGTGCTCCGCGTACCAGTCGGGCCAGTTCTTGTCTGCCTCGCCGATGCGCTTCTCGTGCTTTCCGTGGGCGTCCGCCGCTCGTCGCAGCGCGGCCGCCATGTCGCTTGCCGAGCCGAAGGAAGTCGCGCCAGGGTCGATGCGCCCGGGAAGCCGGGTGGTAACCTCCTGCAGCAGACAGACGTTCCCGTCAGGATCGTTGAACAAGGCGCGCGAACGGTAACTGCGCCGTTCGGGATCCAGACCGCTGACCCGGCCTTCCGTGCCGATATGGAAGAACTCGCCCACCTCGATGCCGGCGCTGACCAGCTTGTCCCGGGCGGTCACGATGTCGGATACAATCACGTACCCCTTGCCGGAACCGGGCGCGGCCGACGTCAGGTTCGTGCCGAATTGGACCGAACACCCGGAGCCCGGCGGCGTGAACTGGACGACCCACGGCGGCGTGGCGTCCAGCCTCCACCCGAGCTTCTTGTAGAACTCCTTCGCGCGCTCGACATCCGAGACGGGGATGACAACCACCTCGAGTTTCATATCGGCTCTCGCGACGCTCGCGTCGCTCCCAGGGGTTTCATGCGTCAGATCTGCCATGTTCTCTCCTCTCGGAATTAGGGTGCCTAATGGGTGAAGAATATGTCCGGCATTTCGCAGCGTCCGCTACCTGATCTAAAGGAGACTACATTATTCCCACTCTAATTAATTTAATAAGAATAATTGGAACAATGCTGAACGCACGCATGACTAACGGCAAATTCAGCCTCATATCACGGAAGGAGACTTCGACGCTTCGCGCGTACATGTGGGCTTGCCGACCCTGAAATTCCACGGCGACCGTCTCGGAGAAAAGATACCCTCCTGGTGCGCCGTCTACTCGGGTACAGTGTGAATTTCTCCCGCGAATCGCCCTCCACCGATCTTTAACTCTGTTCACGCGGCCGAGATACTTGTCCAAGAAACCCAGTACCCCTTTTCGCCAGCTCCGACTTTAATTCGCTAACATCGCGCGGAGTTTGCAACACCTTTCGAAACTTGTCCTGTTCAGCCGGTGCGTCGCCCGCTGCGCCACTTGGCGGCATACGGCAGCATGAACAAGTACAGACCGCTGAATAGAAGCAAGGCGAGCGGGAACACCGCCAACAGGCCCACCGCGGAAGTATACTTCCCCTGCAACACGGCGACACCGTTGATGATGACGGCCACGGTAAAGGCAATGGAAAGCCAGCGGTGGGTCTGCCGAACCCATTTGTTCCAGTTCAATGGAATCTCCTCTCTACTGCACGGTGCGTTGCTCTGTGATCAAGGTCGATCACGACTCGTGAGCCCCTTTAGGCGACCAGTTGGGCGTCTCAGCGGCGAACTGCTTGGCGTACTCGGCGTTCAATCGCTGCCAGCCCCCGAACTTCACGGCGTCGGGGCCGACCATGCGCCCGATGGGGGTTCCGCTCAGAAGGTGGTCCAGAACATCGAAACAAATGTGCCAGCCGGCAGCACCCATTGCAATGAAGCGCCGGCCGATGTTGGTCCACAGCGTCAGGCGTGTGCCGTCACCAGACGTTTCGAGTTCCCACCGCATATCATGCTCACCCCAGTTGTACTCGAGCATCTTAGGAGCGTCGGCTCGCGTCACCTTGGCGTCGGTAACGCGTGCCGCGGGCGCTCCCACCGTGGTGAGCTTCACCGTTCCGACGGCACCCAGGCTCCCGTCGGCCTCAAAGGGAGCCCACTCGCGCAGATGAGTCGGGTCGGTCAGCGCCAGCCAGACTTTTTCC
This sequence comes from uncultured Acidobacteriaceae bacterium, assembly GCA_963740005.1. Lineage (GTDB taxonomy): Bacteria > Acidobacteriota > Terriglobia > Bryobacterales > Bryobacteraceae > CAJCIT01. The sequence goes on from CAVUCO010000024.1 coordinate 221,143, forward strand.
GGCGAGTGGCGCAGTTCTCTGACGAGAATGAGCGTCCACTTCTCTCCGTCCTGCCGTATCTGCGCCCCGTTGGCCGGACCCGGTGTGTACTGATCGCGATAGGTCATCTTCTCCTCCTTGTCTTCGTCTTCCTATTCGCCCCTCATGTTCGGGACACTGCAACGATGAAAGCGGGCGTCGAAGTCCTTCCGAAGTCACGACCGTCTCATCAAGGGGACGGACTTCGAGTCTGTCGGAGATAGGAATTTCCGAACGAAGAATCAACGACTTGCGAGCTAGAACATTTCTGCAAGTTATTGATTTTACGTCCGCCAAAATCTATCTCCGACAGACTCCTTCTCTGTCCCAAGCCATGATGTAAGTGACGAAGCGAAATACAGCTCTGTGGCGCGTGGACAGAGCTGTCCGTCCCCGCGTCCTCCAACCTCACGAAGTGTTTTTTCATCAACATCGTAAAGACTCCGCACATCGCAAGCCAATTCAAACCCGTTCTCCCTAGCCTGAATAGCGTGCCAGCTGGTTGAGCTGAATCAGGTTGCCGCAGGTGTCGTTCAGCTTCGCAATCGTCGCGTAGTGCACGTCCGTCGGCGGCATCGTGAACTCGGCGCCGCGCGCCTTCATCCGCTCGTAGTCGCCCTTGACGTCGTCGGTAAAGAACATGGCTGCGGGCTGGCTCTGTTGAAACATCGCCTGCTGGTACGCTTTGGCCGCGGGGTTGTCGTTCAGCGCCAGCTGCAGTTCAGTGCCCTCCGGCTCTTCGGGCGAAGCCACCGTCAGCCAGCGAAATGGACCCTGACTGAAATCCGTCTTCTTCACGAAGCCCAGTACTTCCGTATAAAAGCGCAGGGCCTTGTCCTGGTCGTCCACGTGTAAGCTCGTCAATTTGATTTTCATTTCGTTTCTCCTTTGTCAAATCTGCGGTTTGGGCCGCTTCGTCTCCTACTTGTCTTCCCTTTCGTTAGTGTTGATTGATCCATGCGGTCGAGGTGGCGTTCGAGAGCATCGACGTGAGCGGACCAGAACCGGCGGAACGGAGCCAGCCACGCATCGACCTCCTGAAGTGGTTCAGGTTTCAGCCGGTAGAGGCGCCGCTGTGCGTCCACCGTCGATTCAACGAAACCGGCCTCTCGCAGCACTCGCAGGTGCTTTGACACGGTCGGCTGCGGCATGCGAAGTTGACGCTCAATCTCTCCAACCGACTGTTGTGACGAGACCAGCAGGCTCAATATCGCGCGGCGGTTCGGCTCAGCAATGATTTCGAAAACAGATTCCACTCTTTGGATATACTCCGCAACGCATATACTTGTCAAGGCATATACGAGATTAGGCAACAGTTCAAGTATCTTTGCTGGTGGAAAGTAGACTTCCCGCAGCCCAAGGTCGGGTAGTCGCCTGGACTGCAATCGGCGCCCCGCCGATTTGCTGAGACGTTCGCGATAGCCCCAGCGGCTCGCGCCTTCTTTCAACCCGTTAGTGGCCCAGCCTCGATTGGCCAGTCACGAAATGCCGAAAGAAACAATCTCCCTACTGCTCAATCACTTAGCAGCTCCGCCGGGCTGGTCCCGCACGGGCCGCTCCTAAGCTCATGGGCGTAATGCCTACTCAATTGACTAACAATCACGATCCGGTCACCAACGACCCGGTCGTTCCGGACGGCCTCAACGACGCCGCTCCTACTGACAACAACACGCCGGCTGATCCCCCAGTTGATCCTGTGGATCAGCCCCTCGAAGCAGCACCATCCGAAGCGCCCGGTACGCCGGACGCCACTCCCAAATCCAAGCAGCCGCATGCGAAACGGCCCAATCATCCCGACCGTGAACACTGTCTGTTGAAAACCAACCGTACCGGCATCGGTGGTCCGTCGACCGAAGCCGGCAAGGCCGCCTCTTCGATGAACAATGCCCAGCACGGCATGTACTCGCGCGGTCCGTTTCGTGTCATGCCCTGGGAAAACCAGGACCAATACGACGCGCTCTGCGAACGCATGCGGCGTCAGTTTACGCCGTTCGACGAGGTCAGCGAGCAGATGCTCGATCAACTCACCCAAGCCTTCTGGCGGTTCAACCGCTGCGACCGTGCCGAATACATGGCCGAAACGTCCGACGCGGCCGATTTCGACCAGCAGCAACGCCGCATCTTCAGCGCCAGCAGCTACCGGGCCCGCTGCGAGCGCTCCTACTACCTGCACCACAAAAACCTGAAGCAGGTGCTAGCCGACTACCAACAGCAGCAGGAAGCCATTCTCGAGAAAATGCAGAACGAGGAGCTGGAAAAGCTCGAAGTCGAGTCGCAACCCAAGCCGCGCTTCAACTCCGAGGGCGAAGAAATGGACCCGGCCTACCCGCAGCGCCACATCTGGAAGCTCAGCTGTCTGCCGGAATCCTGTTGTAATGAAGTATTTGAGTTCGACCGCACACTCAAAGGCAAGATGTCGGTCAAGCGCACCCCGCTGCGCGATTGGGAAGGCGGTTGGATGCTGCATCCCAGCATCCGACCCCTCGGAATGAAGGGCGAATGGTGCGATCATCACCTCGGACGCTACAAAGAGTACTACAACAGCAGAAAAGCGGAGGATATCAAGAACCTGAACGAAGACATCAAGAACCTCTAAGCCTCTTTTCAGCCTCGATCGCTAGCCGTTCGCCGCGAGCCAAACGACCACTGTGGGCCAAGCCGTCTGCCGTCCACAAAGCTTTCTGAGGCGCGCCCGTGAGGAAGCGCTTGCTCCTAAAATCGACTTTCCGGGTTTTCTCAGAGCAAGGCAACCCAGCAAAGCAGTCGGATATCGGCTCTAGATGCTGCCGAAAAAAGCCCTCTACTGTCCGTTCCCTCACCGTCGAGGATCGGCAGCTCGTTGCAAGCAAACACAAACGCTTCGGACCGGTGACCGCGCCCTCTGGCTCGGAGCAGGGAGCGGTTTTGCCCCGAATAGGTACGGAAGCTTACGCTCCTGGCTGTTCCAGATGCTCGGTAATTCTTGCCGGAATATAGGGGTAATCTCCAGGCGTCTTCCACTTCTACCGGCGGGATATAATTCGAGGAAATGCGCCAAATTGCATATGTTGCCCTTCTAACTCTGATAAGCGGTTTAACGGGGGCCGCTACGGAAGATCACCGACCGGCAATGACCGCGGCCGGTCAGGTTCCCCTCTCCTTTGAGCAAGCCACCAGCGGCAATACCCGCTGGATGGCCCGTGGGAACGGTTACCGGCTGGCCGTGGGCGCGGCTGATATCGAGGTCGGGCTGAAGGATGAAGAGTTGCGAATCGTGTTCGTAGGCGCCGATGCGAAGGCAGCCTCTACCGGTCTGGATGTGTTGCCGGGCAAGGTCAACTATCTGGTCGGACGCGATCCCAAAGGCTGGTTGCGGGATGTTCCAACCTACGGCCGGGTGCGCTACAACCGCGTATATCCAGGCATCGACACGGTTTGGTATGGGAAACAAGGACGGCTGGAATACGACCTGGATTTGCAGCCAGGCGCAGACCCCAACCAGATCGCGATGCGCTTTGAAGGTGCAAAGAAACTGACGGTGGAAGCAAACGGCGACCTGCGCGTCGAACTGGAAGGTGGGTCGCTCTCCCTGCAGCTCCCCGAGGTGTACCAGGAAGGCAGCGCCGGACGAAAGCGCATCGGCTGCGGATATGAACTGCGCGCCGGCAATGAAGTCGGCTTCCATCTGGCCGCTTACGACAAGGCACAGCCGCTGGTTATTGACCCCACGCTGCTGTATGCGACCTATTTCGGGAGCAACCTTCCGACCGTCACAGCGGTATCGGTGGATGGATCGGGCAACATCTTTATGGGCGGATACACGAGCGGCAATTTTATTCCGGTAGCGAACGCTTTCCAGCCGGGAATCCACGGGTCGCAGAATGCCTTCATCGCGAAGTTCGACTCGACCGGAACGACGCTCTTGTACTCCACCTATTTGGGCGGATCTCAATCTGACTTCCTGCAAGGGATCGCCGTCGACTCGACCACGAACGATCTGGTCGGCGCCGGCTACACGACATCTCCGGATTTCCCGCTAGTCAATGCGGTGCAATCGGCGCTAAGCGGCATCCATAGCGCGTTTGCGTTCCGGCTGAATGCGGCGGGAAGCGCCCTTGTCTACTCGACCTATATGGCCGGGTCCGGATCCGCCGCCAACGCGGTGGCCCTGGATACCCCCGGCAACGCTTATATCACCGGCAGCGCAAGCTCTTTTCAAGCCACGTCCGGCGCTGTGAACGCCTGCTGCACCTTTGTCGAGAAGCTCTCAACCACGGGCGGCGAATCCTATGCCGCGCGGATCGGGGCCAACCAAGGCTTGGCGATCGCGGTGGATTCGACCGGCGCGGCCTATGTCGCCGGATACACCACCGCCAGCTCGTTTCCAGGCGATCCTAATGGAGCCCGGAAGACCTATGCGGGCGGCGGTGACGCCTTCGCGGCAAAACTCAGCGCCGATGCAACCTCGCTAGTCTGGGCCACATTCCTGGGGGGCAGCGGGCTCGACTCCGCCAATGCGATCGCAGTCGGCACAGGCAACGTGGCGTACTTCGGCGGCCGAACCTCCTCCTCGGACCTGCCGGTGACTTCGGGCGTGATTCAGGGAACCTATGGCGGCGGTGAAGACGCCTTCGTGGCGAGTGTCAGCGCCGATGGAAGCTCATTCGGATTTGTCACCTACCTGGGCGGCGGTAAAGTCGATGCGCTGGCTTCGCTCGCAGTCGGCAGCGGCGGTTTGATCCTGGCGGGCAATACGTATTCGCACGACTTTCCGATTGCCAGCGCCGTCCAGCCGGCCTTTCCCGGCTCACCCGATGCCTTATTAAAGAGCACCAACTCGGGTGCATCGTTTGCCTCGGCCGACAGCGGCCTTCCAACCCTCTACGCCGGCACCATCCTACCTGATCCATCCGCTGCGGGAACGATCGTGCTGGACTCGGGCCAAGGAATCTTTCGCAGTATCGACGACGGCAACACCTGGACGAGTGTCGAACCGAACAGTGCCGGAGCCACTGCTCGCAGTCTTTCCAGTCCATCCGTACTTTACTCGGCGAACGGCTGCAGCTTGTATAAGTCAAGCAACGGAGGCCAGACATGGAGCGCGGCTTATACAGCCTGCTCATCGACCACTCCTAACTCGTTCATGGTCGCAATAAGCCCATCTGTTTCGACTACCGTGCTGCTATTTACCGGCCAAACGGAATACCGTTCCACCGACAGCGGTTCGAGCTTTCCGACTAACATATCGATAGCGTTCTCCCCCGCTCAAGTTGTGGCCAGCCCTGACGGATCGCTGTACGCCGCCGCCCCAGCCGGCCTGTATAAGAGCGCGGATTCGGGCTCGACTTGGACCAAATTGGGCAACGGCGCGCCTGGCTCCGCCCTCACGGTCGCCGTCAGCACCAGCACCCCTGCCACCGTGTACGCTTCTGACGGCAGCAACGTCTACCAGAGCACGAATAGCGGCGCCAACTGGACTGAGGTCGGGCCGGGGACGGCGGTGAGCTACCTTGCGGTCGATCCAACTCATCCACAAACCATCTACGGGGCTTCCCCCGAAAGTGCCTCCATCCTGACTTCAACCAACGGCGGGGCAACCTGGACACCTACCGCTGGCTTGCTGGACACAGACTATGTCCAGGGCCTGGCGGTCAGTCCTTCCAACGGTGCGGAACTCTATGTAGCCAACTATGTGCCACAGAGCGGGTTCGTGTCGGAATTGAGCACCGATGGCACAACTCTTGTATGGTCCACTTTCTACGGACCGTATGACCAGTCGTCGGTAGGAGGTGCCGCGGTGGCCCCGTCGGGTAATGTCTGGATCGCAGGCAATGTTGATTCCGAGAGCCTTCCGCTGACCCCGAACGCGCGGAACAGAAGCACTTACGCCTCGGGCACGGCATTTCTGGCCGAAATCGAAGCCGCGACGGCGGCCTGCAGTTTCAGCATCAACCCCGCAACGCAATACTCCTATTCCGCCGAGCGCCTCGCATTCTCGGTAACAGCACCTAGCGGCTGTGCATGGACAGCGACGACATCCGATAGCTGGGTCCACCTGATCCGGACCACTGGAACCGGCTCCGGCACGATTCCGTTGGCAGTGGACGCAAACACGACTACCAGCACCAGGAATGGAAGCGTCACCGTGGCCGGCCAAACTTATTCCATCGTGCAGCCGGCCTCGACCTGTTCGTATGGGTTAACGTTCCCCGCGCTGGGCTCAGCGGGTGGTACGGCCACGATTACGGTAACCGCGCCACCAGGCTGTCCTTGGGACGTCGAGTTGCAGAACAACGATCCGGCCGAGGTGACTTCCGCTTTGACGGGAACGGGCAACGGCTCGGTTACCGTTTCGGTTCCCCCTAACGGCGGTGTGGAGAACCTCTCGTACGGCTTACAGATTGGGGGTTCGTCCTCCAGCATTAGCCAGTCGAACGCTTGCGTCTTTTCGTTTCCGAATGGAACCAGCATCGCCGTGCCTGCCGATGCCCTCTCATACTCCATCCCGGTCAACGCGAATTTAAATGGCTGCATATGGAACGCCTATACTGATCAACCTAGCTGGCTCATGCTGAACAACCCCGGTTCCAATGGCACGGGGACGCTTAATTACTCGGTGGCGCTGAACAATACCGGCGTGGACCGTACGGCAAACATCTTTGTAGGCGGCCAGCAGTTGACCTTTATACAGGATTTCACCAGCGCTGAGTTCGCCGACGTTCCGCCATCCGCCAGCTATTTCGACGCAGCGAACCTGATGTTTACATCCGGAGTCACCAATGGCTGCGTAGCGGGCAGCACAGCCGAAACGCGCATGTACTGTCCCGACGAGAGCGTGACTCGCGAACAGATGGCAGCGTTCATTGTTCGCGCGGTTACCGGCACCCTGACACCCGCCATTTACAACCCGGTTCCTATTTTCACCGATGTACCGACCACGAATCCGTTCTTTCCGCACATTCAAAAGATGGAGGAACTGGGCATTACGGACGGCTGCGCAACCGGGCTATTCTGTCCCACGGATACAGTTCCGCGCTATCAGATGGCCATCTTCACCGTCCGTGCCCGGTTAGCACTTTATGGGGCCAGCTTCAGCTACAACAGCACCCCGTATTTCGCGGACGTGCCCGTCAATGTCGAAGGCGGCACAACAACATTTCCATTCATCCAGCGCGCCTACGAGGAACACGTAACCAACGGCTGCGGAACCAACCCGCTGGTTTACTGTCCGGACGAATTGGTAACGCGGGGACAGATGGCGTCCTTCATCATGCGGTCCTTGTTTAATAAGACGACGATTCTGGGCCCGACCGCGCCGCAGGTGACCGGAGCGGCACCGAACACGATGGCGGCGACGGTAGGCGCTCAAATCACGGTGACCATTACGGGAGTCAACACGAGCTTCCAAACAGGCGACACGGTGACAGTGCCGAGCGGGATGCTGGCAGTGAGCGACGTGGTGGTGAATTCACCAACCTCTATCACGGCGAAGCTTACGGCAAACTCGAACGTGGCGGCCGGACCACAGGCGCTGGTGGTGACCAGTGGCGGCCAGAACCTGACGCTCCCGCTGGCGATCAAGGTGGGAACATACTAAATAACATGTTCATGCCAAGGCTCGCGATATTTCCGGCGGCCCTATTCTGTATTGCAATACTGCAGGCCGCCGACACGCCGGCCACAACCGCTCAGACGGCAGCCTGGGATGCCAAAGCTGCCGCAAGTTATATGGATGGCCGGGCCAATTGGTGGCTGGGATGGCCGCGCGCCGAACGCGATCACGGCACATCCTGCGTCTCGTGTCACACCGCTGTGCCCTACCTGTTGGCGCGGCCCAACCTGCGTGGCCCGCTGGCCGAAGAGGGAATATCGGTCAATGAACGCAAAATGCTCGATTACGTTGTTAAGCGCGTCAGGCTGGGGGACGAAGCCGGCACCTTCTACGGGGGCAAGCCCGAAGATCCGAAGACGGCGCAGTCGCGCGGCACTGAAGCCGTCCTGAATGCTCTGATTCTCACCCGATACGATGCCGCGGCCAAAACCGGCGAGCTGAGCGAAGACACCAAGCTTGCGCTGAAAAACATGTGGGCACTGCAGCTGAAGACCGGCGACAACCAAGGCGCGTGGAACTGGCTCAATTTCGAATACGGTCCCTGGGAGGCTGGCGACTCTCCTTACTATGGCGCTGCGTTGGCGGCGCTCGCGGTGGGGATGACCCCTCCCACGTATCGATCGAATCCTGAGGTTGCCGGCAATTTGAAGCTGCTAACCGATTACCTGCAACAGCAAGCCAAAGCGCAGTTGCCGATCAATCGGGTGGTGCTGCTCTGGGCCTCGACGAAATTGCCCGGGCTGCTAACGACGGACCAGCAGAAATCGATTGAAGACGAGGCGGAGAGCAAGCAGCAGGCGGACGGCGGTTGGAGTTTGACGTCGCTGGTCGGAAATTGGAAGCGCAAGGACGACACGCCGCTCGAGACCGTGAGCGACGGTTATGCGACCGGGCTGATTACGCTGGCGTTGCTGGATGCGGGAGTCCCGCGCACACAGCAACAAGTGAAGCGCGGCCTGGAATGGTTGTATGCCAATCAGCGGAAGACCGACGGGTTCTGGCCGGCGTACTCGATCAACAAACTGCGAGACCAGAAATCGGACATCGGGCGCTTTATGAGCGATGCCGCGACGGCCTATGCGGTTCTGGCGCTGACACAAGATTAGGCTGAGCCTAGAAGAAGGCCTCGGCCATCTGGTCGGCGATTCGTTCGGCGGTGACAGGCGCCAGTAGCAAGCCATTACGCAAATGGCCATAAGCCAGGTAGAGTGGGCTCTCCTGCCAACGCCCGATGTGAAGCCGATCGCTGCCCGGACGAAAGCCAGTCCATACCTCAGTGGGTGAGGTTTCGGCGAGGTGAGGAAGCAGGAACGCGGCGTTGGATTCCAGTTGCTTCACAATGTGATTCTGGATACTGCGGTCAAATCCGGCGTGCTCCATGTTCGATCCGGCAATCAGAAACCCGTTGGCGCGTTGCAGCATGTAGGTGTGGGTGAGGTCGTGCCGGACGATCGTCTGGCACCACTTCTTTGGCATCTGGTAGCCAATCAAGTGACCCTTCACGGGCTCCGAGGCCGGAATGGGCGGCAGGCCAGAAATCGCGATGGAGCCGCTCCAGGCGCCCGCCGCGAGGACGGCCGTGCGAAAGTCGTCGCTTCCGCCTGCGCCGTTCCAAACGCGAATCTGCCGTTCTGAGATTTGCTCGATCCGGTGAACCGCGTGACGCTCGGCGATGATGACGCCGACCCGCTCACAGGCGACGCGCAACGCGGACATCACGATGCGCGGATCAACCACCGCGTCATCGGGATAAAACATGGCTCCTACCAGGCCTTCCGTGCGGACAAACGGCCAGAAGGCCTTCACCTGGTGGACCGGCATATTTCTGGAGGCGATGCCGAGTTGTATTTGCCGATTGCTTCGTTGGCGGAGTTCCTGCCATTCGGCCGCCGAGTAGGCAAGGTCGAGAGCGCCGTTCTCCTGATAATCGATGCCCAGCCCCGAAACCGTCTCTAACTCGCCGACATATTCGGGATAGAGGGAACGGCTGCGCTTGGCGAGCGTCAGTAGTTCCGACGCGCGGTCGAGTTCCCCACCGGGGGCCAGCATTCCGGCTCCAGCCCAGCTCGCTTCGCCGCCTAATTCGCCCTGATCGTAGAGAACCACCTTCCAGCCCCGTTGAGCCAATCGCCAGGCAATGGACGCGCCGATAATGCCGGCGCCCACCACGGCCGCCCGCCGTGTGCCCGGCCCAGGAGAAGAACTAGATGGTGCCAAAGCTGCCTCGACTAAAGGGCCTCGGGAACGATTGGGGGCGTGTGCGGGGCGATGGCAAGGGTTCGAGCCGTTTCCGATTGCGTGGTCGGCGCATCCGATCCAGAACTCCGAACCACCTCAAGAAACGCCTTCGCCGCATGGCTGAGCGCACGCCGGCTCGGATAGACCAGCCGGATCTTTCGTTCCACGTTTAGCTCTTTCACGCGTATTTCGCGGAGCAGTCCCTGTTCAATCTCCTGCTCTACGCACATTCTGGGCACGAATGCGACGCCTTCATTTCGTTGAACCATGCGGCGGATCGTCTCCACCGTGGGCATTTCCACATCCATGTTTAGCGGGACCTTATAGCGTTGAAACTCGCGCAGGACGATCTCACGGTAGGGGGACAAGACGTTGTGGGCGATGAAGGTCTCCATGTCGAGCTCCAGGATGGAGACGTCGGATCGTTCGGCAAACCGATGCTGGGGGGAAACAATTAAGGCCAGGCGGTCGGTATAAATGATCTGTGAATTGAGATGATCGTCGCCCGGATCGAAACTGATCACGCCCAACTCGAGTTCTCCGTCCAGCAGATTGGAGGGGATCTTACTCGAAAGAGATCGGCGAACCTGCACCTTAACCTTGGGAAAGAGGCGCCGGTAGCGTTCGATGTGTTGGATCAGATAAAGGGACGTGGACTCATTCGCGCCGATCGTCAAGCGCCCTGAATAGTTGTCCCGCAGCTCGCGCAGGGCATTTTCGAGGTCGGATTCCAGGTTCTGGAAGCGGCGCGCATACTCCAGAACAACCCGGCCCGCGTCGGTGAGAAGCAGTTCCCGGCCCGACCGGTCGATCAGTTTTTCCTTCAGGTCGCTCTCGAGGCGCTGGATCGCGATTGAGATAGCTGGTTGAGTACGAAGGAGTTTCTCGCCCGCTCGCGAAAAACTCCGCTCCGTGGCGACGGTCAGAAAGACTCTTAGAGGATAAAGTTCCATGTTGGTGCTCAGCGGGCACTCGGGCGCTAAAGCTGGGGATTTTCCACAGCCTCCCAGCGGAATAACAGCCCCTTATGACATCATTATATCTAATGCAAGAAGCCAATACTATAAATTTGCATAATCGCTGTGGGTTTTTTACCATGGTTCAAGCTTCTTCCCGATCTATATAGATCTGAGGGGGCACTTATCGGCCAGCGGACGAACCAAGTCCGATCTGAGGCCGCTGACTGAATCCTTTTTGGAGGGCCCAAGTTGAGCCGCGTTTACATCTTCGACACAACCCTGCGCGATGGTGAACAATCTCCTGGCTGCAGCATGAGCACGGCTGAAAAGCTGGAGATGGCTGCCCACCTCGTCGAACTCGGGGTGGACATTCTGGAGGCAGGCTTTCCGATCGCCTCAGAGGGCGACTTTGAGGCGGTGGACGCCGTGAGCCGCCAGTTTCCTTGGGTGCAGGTGGCTGCGCTGGCCCGATCGACCACACTGGATGTGCAGCGTGCGGCGGAAGCACTGAAACACGCCAAGCGCCCCCGCATTCACACCTTTCTAGCCACCAGCGACATTCACTTGAAGTACAAGTTGAAGAAAAGCCGCCAGGAAGTCTTGGACGCGGCGGTAGCTGCTGTCGCATTGGCCCGCAGTTATACGGACGATGTGGAGTTCTCGGCCGAGGATGCCACGCGCACCGATCCGGATTACCTGGAGCAGGTCTGCCGGGCGGTGGTTGAGGCGGGCGCCCGCACGGTCAATCTGCCGGATACGGTCGGCTTCTCCGTGCCGGACGAATACGCCGCACTGATTGGCAGAATGGCGACGGTGCTGGGCGATCGGGCCATTATCAGCGTCCATTGCCACGACGACCTGGGGCTGGCGGTTGCGAATTCTCTCGCCGCCGTCAAGGCAGGCGCGAGACAAGTGGAATGCACCGTGAATGGAATCGGTGAGCGCGCCGGCAACGCCGCTCTTGAGGAAGTGGTGATGTGCATGAAAACCCGCCACGATCAGTTTCCCTTTAAGACTGGGATCCGCAGTGAACAACTTTACCCAGCCAGCCAGGCCCTGACCAGGATGATCTCCTTCGGTCCGCAACCGAACAAAGCGATTGTGGGCGAGAACGCGTTTGCCCATGAAGCGGGCATTCACCAGGACGGGTATTTGAAGGAGAAATCGACCTACGAGATTATGGACCCGCAATCGGTAGGCGTGCCTGAGAGCAGACTGGTGCTCGGTAAGCATAGCGGCCGTCACGCGCTGAAGAACCGCGTCGAGACTCTCGGCTTCGAGCTCTCGAAGGAAGAGCTGGACGCGCTATACCATCAGTTCACCCTGCACGCGGACAACAAGAAAGGCGTACGCAACGACGAGATCGTCGACATGATCCAGGAAGTGATCGGGCGTCCCGCCGCCGCACGCTAAAGGATGCGGAAAAAGGCTGGAAAACGCTTGCTTGCTCCGAGGCGAAGAGCGGCGCGCGCGGTTCAGTGCCGGGGTTTGGCACGGACTCTAAAGAGACCCCCCGTTGTCGAAACGTACTGGATTGCATGCACGGAGAACCACAGCCTAAAGGCTGTGCCACGGAAAGCACTTCGACTCACCGGAGCCAACCATTATGAATCTTAAAGTCTTGCTGTTGCCGGGTGACGGCATCGGCGTGGAAGTAACGCGTGAAGCGGCTAAAGTCTTAAACCGAGTGGCGAACATATACGGGCACACGCTGACGCTGAGCGAAGGCCTGCTGGGCGGAATCGCCATCCACAAAACCGGCAACCCGTTTCCGGATGAGACCAAGCGACTCGCTCTGGATGCGGACGCGACGCTGATGGGCGCGGTGGGCCTCCCGGAGTTCGACAACGCACCGCCGGAGCGCCGGCCCGAACGCGGCCTGCTGGGGATTCGCCAGACGTTGCAGGTGTATGCCAACCTGCGGCCGGTGCGCTCTTACAAGGCGCTGATTGATTCGTCTCCGCTGAAGAACGAACTGGTGGACGGCACCGATATGATCATCGTCCGCGAGCTGACCGGCGGGCTTTACTACGGCACGCCGCGCGGCATTTCCGGTTCCGGAGCCGAAGAGCGGGCGGTGAACACGATGGTCTACACGCGGCCTGAGATTGAACGCGTCAGCCACATGGCGTTCCAGTTGGCTCGCAAGCGCCGCAAGAAGGTGACCAGCGTCGATAAGAGCAACGTGCTGGAGAATTCGCAATTGTGGCGCAGGGTGGTTATCGAGGTCGCTGCGCAGTATCCCGATGTGTCGCTCGATCACCTTCTGGTGGACAACTGCGCGATGCAATTGGTGCTCAATCCGCGGCGCTTCGACGTTGTTCTTACAGAAAACCTGTTCGGCGATATCCTTAGTGATGAAGGCGCAGTGTTGGCTGGTTCTATTGGCATGCTGCCGTCAGCATCCATCGGCTACCAACGGCCTTCCGGAGCCTGGGTCGGCCTGTATGAGCCGGTACACGGATCGGCGCCGGACATCGCCGGACAGAACAAGGCCAATCCGCTGGGCGCTATTGGGTCTGTGGCCGCGCTTCTCGAGTACAGTTTCGGTCTGCTGGACGAAGCGAAGAACGTAAACCAGGCGATGGAGAAGGTGCTGAACAGCGGCCGGGTGACAGCCGACTTGAAGCCGGCAGGAAAGCCCGCCAGCACGAGCGAGGTCGGCGACGCTGTTTGTGCCGCACTCTCGCCGGCAAGCTAGTTGGTCCGCAAGAGAATTGAAGTAAGAATCATGCCAAATACGAATTCCGCGGCACGACCGCGAACGATCATTGAGAAGGTTTGGGACAACCATGTTGTTGCGGAACAGGAGGGCGCCCCCGCGCTGATTTATGTCGACCTGCATCTGGTACATGAGGTCACATCACCGCAGGCATTTTCCGGATTGCGCGAGCGGGGCCTGAAGGTTCGGCGCCCCGATCTTACTTTCGCCACAACCGATCACAGCATTCCGACTCATGACCGCTCTTTGCCGATCATCGACAAGATTGCGGCGGCGCAAATCGACCAACTGGCTGAGAATTGCCGCGAGTTCGGCATTCCGCTTTATGGACCGCACAGCGATAAACAGGGGATCGTACACGTGATTGGGCCGGAGCAGGGGCTGACTCAGCCTGGCATGACGGTGGTCTGCGGAGACAGCCACACCGCGACGCACGGCGCATTCGGAGCGCTCGCCTTTGGGATAGGCACCAGCCAGGTGGAGCACGTCTTGGCGAGCCAATGTCTCCTGCAAAGCAGATCCAAGACGTTTGAAGTGCGGGTGGAAGGATCGCTGAAGCCGGGAGTGGGTGCGAAGGACATCATCCTGAACCTGATTTCGCGCATCGGCATCGGCGGCGGCACCGGGTCGGTGTTGGAGTATTGCGGATCAACCATCCGGTCGCTCTCGATGGAGGAGCGGATGACCGTCTGCAATATGTCGATTGAAGGCGGCGCACGAGCCGGCATGATTGCTCCGGACGATACAACCTACGAATATCTGGCGGGCCGGCCCTATTCGCCGAAGGGCGCGGATTGGGATCGGGCCGTTGCCTTGTGGCGGCAGCTTCCCACAGATGAGAGCGCAGTGTTTGATAAACAGATTTATATTGATGCCGGCGCGCTGGAGCCGATGATCACGTTCGGTACTAACCCCGGCATGGGCATCCCGATCACCTCGTCTGTCCCGAATCCAACTTCACTGGCCGATCCGCTGGAACGGGATTCCTTGGACAAGGCCTTGCGCTACATGAATCTGCCGCCCGGCAAATCGCTATTGGGGCACGCCATCAATGTTGTGTTTATCGGAAGCTGCACGAATTCGCGCATGTCCGATCTGCGGGCCGCCGCAGGCATCCTGAAGGGCCGCAAAGTGAGCCCAAACGTTCGCGTCATGGTTGTCCCTGGCTCACAGGTGATCAAACGCCAGGCGCAAGCCGAGGGGCTTGACCGGATCTTTCTCGACGCGGGCGCCGAGTGGCGGGAAGCAGGCTGCTCCATGTGCATCGCCATGAACGGCGACCAACTGAAGCCCGGCGAATACAGCGTGTCGACTAGCAATCGCAATTTCGAAGGCCGGCAGGGCAAAGGGGGACGGACCTTCTTAGCCAGCCCACTGACGGCGGCGGCCAGTGCCATTACTGGCGTTGTCACGGATGTCCGGACGCTTCTCTAAGAGATCAAACCATGGAAAAACTTGTTACTTTCACGTCTCGCCTGGCCCCGCTTGGCATCGACAACATCGATACCGACCAGATCATTCCGGCCCGCTTTCTGAAGACGACTTCGAAGTTAGGCTTGGGCGATCAGCTCTTCTGCGACTGGCGATATGACGCGAACGGAAATCCGAACCCTGGGTTCTTACTCAACAAGCCCGAAGGGAAAGCGGCACAAGTGCTGCTGGCCGGCGACAACTTCGGCTGCGGCAGCTCGCGTGAACACGCACCCTGGGCGCTTACGCAGTATGGCTTCAAGGCGGTGATCAGCACGTCGTTTGCGGATATCTTCAAGGGCAACGCGCTGAAGAACTCATTACTGCCGATCGTGCTGCCTCCGGATGCCCATAGCAAGCTGTTTGACGCGGTGGCGAAGAACCCGGCTGCCACGGTGACGGTGAGCCTTGCCGACCAAAGCCTCACTTTGCCGGATGGCAGCAAAGTAGAATTTCCGATCGACCCCTTCTACAAGTACTGCCTGTTGGAAGGCGTGGACGAATTGGGCTACATCCTCAACCAGGAGGCTGCCATAGCCGCCTATGAAGGGCAACGCCAACTGAGTTTGAATACGCTGGCGTAAGCTGGCTGCCGATCGAGCAGACCCTCCAGGGCCACATTCGTATCGAGGAGGATTTTCACCGGTGTTTCGCCGTGAGGTGCTCGCGGTAGTCGGCGACATCCCCATTTCTGAGAATGCCCCGAAGAGACCGCAAAATCGGGGCGGAGGCTGCGCTCGAGGAAGGCGGCTCAGCAACCACGGCGAGGTAGGCTTCAACCAGCTCCGATACGGAAACGCCGCGCAGTTTCGCGTATTGCTTCGCGCGCGATACGACTTGGCTGTCAACACTCAGCGTGAGCTTCGACATGTACGTGTGATATCACTCCGATTATACGTATCTAGAGGTTGAGACCTTGCATTTCGATACGCTAGACCAGATCGTCGCTGCCGCCAGAGGAGCCGTCGTCGAAGGAGGCATCTGAATAATCGGTGTTGTCGTCAGGCGCCAGGCCGTCGTCCGCCAGATTCGTGTTGTCGTTCAGATTTGAACTGTCGCCGGCAAATCGGTCGCTCGGGTCGTAGCCAGGTCCGCCGCGATTCGGGTCGTCGTAGTAGTTGTTCTCGATGATCGTCTCGCCCGGGGCGCCACCGCCGCCGAGAAAACCGCTTTGTCCGCCGCCACCGAAACCGCCGTGGGTCATTCCCCCCAGCAATGCTTCGACACCCTGAAATGCCAACATGCCGCCCGCGACGCCGGCCGCCGTGGTGGCCGCGCTACGCAGGAAACTCGAGCCGCCGCCCTGCGGAGGTCCGTAACCTGGGCCCGGACCGTATCCGGGGGGTGGATAACCGCCTTGAGGCGGCCCGTAGCCAGGTTGCCCGTAACCGGGAGGTGGAGGCGCGGCCTGAGCGCCGCCCAGAAAACTGCCGCCGGATGGAACGACAGCGGCTCCCGTTTGCTGAAGCCTTTGAATCTGGGCCTGGGCCTGCTCCAATGCCATGTTCTGGATAAGCACGGTCTGCGTCATCAGGTACAAGGCGTCGGGCCGATTTCCGATGTTCTTGCGAATAAAGTCTTCGGCCTCCGGGTCGCGGGGAGGGGGTGGGGTCTGAGCAATCTTATTGGCCAGATCGGCCAGCATATTTCGTTCGTCGGGAGTCATTCAAGGTCTCCTGATTTAGGACGCAGCCGGAGAGAAGTTGGTTCGCTCGAGCTGATTATCACTAATCCTATTGTCTGACGAAATCGGCACGAAGAGAGTAACAAGAGACTTACCTGGTTACTTCCCGAGTTGCGAATAACACCGGCGTGAACGCTCACAGACTGTCATAATGACCCTGTGAAGGAGTTCTTCGACAATGATTCTGGAAGCGACCTCGTCCGTCGACGACCTGGAAGTCAATCCGTGGGAGTCCGCCTCGCATCGTTTCGACGAGGCGGCCAGCAAACTCGGCCTCGACGATGGAATGCGGAAGGTGCTGCGCACGCCCGCGATGGAATTGACCGTCAACATCCCTGTTGCGCTGGATGACGGCCGGATTGAAGTTTTCACAGGCTACCGGGTTCAACATTCGATTGCCCGCGGCCCGGCCAAGGGCGGCATACGCTTTGCGCCGGATGTTTCGCTCGACGAAGTTCGGGCGCTTTCCGCCTGGATGACCTGGAAGTGCGCGGTCGTAAACATTCCCTTCGGCGGCGGCAAGGGTGGCGTCATCTGCGATCCGACCATTCTCAGCGAAGGCGAGTTGGAGCGAATCACACGGCGTTATACGGCTGAGATCCTGGAATTCATTGGCCCCGAACGGGACGTCCCGGCGCCCGATATGGGCACGAATGAGCAGACCATGGCCTGGATCATGGATACCTATTCCATGCATAAGCGTCACACCGTCACCGCTGTGGTGACCGGCAAGCCGCTGGATTTAGGCGGCTCGAAGGGACGGATGGAGGCAACCGGGCGGGGCTGCCTGATCGTAACGAATGAAGCGCTGCGGCATCTCAACATGAGTCCGGCCGATGCGCGTGTGGTTGTGCAGGGGTTCGGGAACGTGGGCGGAATGGCGGCTCGCCTGATGGCCGACGCCGGATACAAGATCGTCTGTATTGTCGAGCATGACGCCGCCGTCTACAACCCGCACGGACTGGATATTCGTGGGTTAGCCGCGCATCGGAATGAAACCGGCTGTATCGGCGGATTCAAGGATGCCGAAGACGTGGACCGCGAAGAAGCATTGTTTATCGATTGCGATGTCCTGCTGCCCGCGGCCAAGGAAAACGTCATCACATCCGGCAATGCCGAACGCGTCAAGGCGAAGGTGCTATGCGAGGGCGCCAATGGGCCCACCACTTATGTCGCCGACGCCATCCTCAAAGAGAACAACGTCTTCGTCATCCCGGATATCCTCGCCAATGCGGGCGGGGTGACGGTTTCGTATTTCGAGTGGGTGCAAGACCGGCAGGGCTACTTCTGGACGGAGAAATTCGTCAACAACCGCTTGGAAGAGATCATGGTTAGCAGCTTCAATGATGTGATTGCCTATGCCCGGAAGCACAGCGTAAACAACCGTCTCGCTGCCTACATGCTGGCCCTGGACCGTGTCGCATTCGCCATCAAACGCCGTGGCCTGTACGCATAATCAGGCATCACCCGTCAGCGGGTTCTTCATGGGATGGCGCCGGACGGCATGACTCCGGAGCCCTCCACCCCATTAATGCGGCAATACCAGGCTGCGAAAAGCCAGGTTCCCGGCGCGTTGCTACTTTTCCGGCTGGGCGATTTCTACGAACTGTTCTTTCAGGACGCTGTAACGGCCGCGCGCGAATTGGAAATCACGCTGACTTCCCGCAACAAGGAGAAGGGTGAAGCGATTCCCATGTGCGGCGTTCCCTATCACGCAGCTGAGGGATATATCGCACGGTTGATTCAACGCGGCTATCGCGTCGCCATCTGCGAACAGATGGAAGAGGCCGGCCCCGGCAAGAAACTGGTTCGGCGAGAAGTAACCCGCGTCATTACGCCCGGCACGGCTACCGATTCGAACCTGCTCCGGTCCCACGAGAACAACTACCTGGCGGCGGTGTTTTCGAAGGGCAGTCGCAGCGGCCTGGCCTATGTGGATGTGTCGACCGGCGAATTCCGCGCCACCGAACTCGAAACATCGGAGGTCCAACCGGCGCTGGAGACCCTGAATGTCCGCGAAGTGCTGCATCCCCTGGATCGCCCGGTGGGCGCCGGGTGCGTGGAGACGCCCCTCGATGCATGGGTTTTTAGCGCGGATTTCGCGGGGCGCACGCTGCTGGAGCACTTCAAGCTGCTGTCCCTCGATGGATGCGGTTTAGGCGACAAGCCCCTGGCAACGGCCGCCGCGGGCGCCGTTCTGCATTATTTGCGTGACACCCAGCGCTCGGCCCTCGACCATGTGAACCGCCCTGGCTACTACCAGCGAAACGATTACATGGTGCTGGATGCCGCCACGGTGCGAAACCTGGAACTGGTGGAGCCTTTGTTCGCCGGTGAACGGCGGGATGCCACCCTGCTTCATGTCCTGGACCAAACCAGGACCGGAATGGGCGGGCGGCTCTTACGCCAGCGCCTGCTGCAGCCATCCTGCGACCAGGTTGAGATCGAATCCCGTTTGGACGCCGTCCAGGAACTGACCCAAAAAGTCATCGTTCGTACGGACTTGCGGAAGGCGCTGGGCTCAGTACTCGACCTGGAACGACTGTTAGCAAGGATCTCTCTGGGCACAGCCGGGCCGCGCGAACTGATGTCGCTGGGCCGCTCGCTCGCAAGCTTGCCGGCCATTGAGCGGTTGCTGGGACAAGTCGACGCACCCCGCCTGCGCCAACCACTGGACCTGGTGGAAGAAGTGCGCGATTTGATTCTAAAGGCGATTTCGGACGAGCCGCCGGTGAATATGGCGGACGGGGGCGCCATCCGCGATGGCTTCGATCGGGAGTTAGACGAATATCGCGACATCAGCCGCAACAGCCGTCAATACATTGCGGCGATCGAGACCCGGGAGCGTGCGGCCACCGGCATCTCCAGCCTCAAGGTTCGCTTTAACAACGTGTTCGGCTTCTATATTGAGATTTCTAAAGCCAACCTGCAGCTGGCCCCGGCGGCTTACGAGCGCAAGCAGACCCTGGCCAATGCCGAGCGGTTTACCACTCCCGAGCTGAAAGAACTGGAAAGTAAGGTTCTTGCGGCAGAGGAGCGTATCCTTGAGCTCGAACGCAACGTCTTTCAAGAAGTACGCAGTTTTGCCGCGAGCCACGCGGAAAGAATCAAGTCCGTGGCTGCGGTCATCAGTGAAGTAGATGTGACAGCGGCATTAGCTCAAGTTGCCGTTGAAAACCGTTACGCGCGGCCAAGGTTTTCGGGTTCTGGGGAAATGCGGGTGGATGCCGGCCGCCACCCGGTCATCG
The DNA here is from genome assembly GCA_963740005.1 of uncultured Acidobacteriaceae bacterium. Lineage (GTDB taxonomy): Bacteria > Acidobacteriota > Terriglobia > Bryobacterales > Bryobacteraceae > CAJCIT01. Next base: position 241,073 of record CAVUCO010000024.1, read on the forward strand.
AGAAGTTGACGGAGCAAGACGCTATCCGCTTTGTTCCTAATGATTTGTATCTGAATTCAGGCGGCGAGTTCATCGCAATTATTACCGGCCCGAACATGGGCGGCAAGTCGACTTACCTTCGGCAAGCGGCCCTGATCCTGGTTCTGGCTCAGATTGGTTCTTTTGTTCCGGCGGACGCGGCGCTGTTGCCGGTGACCGATCGGGTGTTTACCCGCATTGGGGCGGCCGACAACCTGGCCCGCGGCCGGTCGACGTTCATGGTGGAAATGACGGAGTTGGCGACCATCTTAAATACCGCGACCGAGAACAGTTTCGTCGTTCTGGACGAAATCGGCAGGGGTACGTCTACCTACGATGGGTTGGCCCTGGCTTGGGCGGTGGTTGAGCACGTTCACGACTCAATCCGGGCCAAAACGTTGTTTGCGACTCATTACCACGAGCTGACAGAGCTTGCCGAGCAACTTTCTGGGGTAAGAAATTTGCATGTCGCCGTGAAGGAGTCCGGCGACCAGATCTTATTCATAAGAAAGGTCGAACCGGGTCCGGCAGACCGTAGTTATGGCATTGAAGTGGCAAGGTTGGCAGCCCTCCCCTTGCAAGTAATCGAGCGGGCGGGTGCTGTTTTATTGCATCATGAAAGAAGGGAACAGTCCGTTACTGAGGAGCTGGCCCCGGGTGACGCCGACGCCCCCTATCAGATCAAGCTGTTTGAACCTGTGAACCAGGGGCTGGCGGATCGGGTAAGAGCTTTGAATATCAACGAGCTCCGGCCGATCGAAGCGTTACAGATACTGCACGAGTTGCAGCAAGAGTTACAAAAACGATGAGAATTGCAGGCATCATGAGTGGTACCTCGCTCGACGGAATCGATGTCGCGGTCATTGACATCACCGGTTCGGGCTTCAAGGCAAAGATCAACGTCTTGGCGAGTCACTCCGTTCCTTATCCGAAAAAGGTCCGTGAGGCGCTATTGTCGGTCTCGAATACTTCTTCGCAGACCGGAGACATCTCGCGTCTGAACTTCCTGCTTGGCGAGCTGTATGCCGAAGCGTTAGAAGAGACGGTTGAGCGCGCCGGCATCCCGATGAATACGATCAAGCTCATCGGCTGTCACGGCCAGACCATCTTTCATGAAGGTCAGGCCGCACAGTACCTGGGTAAGAAAGTCGCCAGTACGATGCAGATCGGCGAATCGAGTGTCATCAGCGAACGCACCGGCATCAATGTCATCTCGAATTTCCGGGAATGCGACATTGCCGCGGGCGGTAAAGGCGCACCGTTGGTTCCCTACCTGGATTACATGCTGCTCCGGCACCGGGGACGCGGACGCATCGCGGTGAACATCGGCGGCATTGCCAATATCAGTGCGATCCCTCCCAACACCAACACCGATCGCTTGATCGCTTTCGATACGGGCCCGGGCAACATGGTGATTGACCAGCTGGTGGCGCGCATTACGTTGGGGCGGCAGACGTTTGACCGCGATGGCGGTTTTGCGTCACGTGGCCAAGTGGATCCGAAGCTGCTGGCGAAGCTTCTGCGCGACAAATATTACCGCGCGAAGCCGCCCAAGACGGCAGGCCGTGAGCAGTTTGGCGCTGAATTCGTCACTAAACTGCTGGATACCGAATTGAGCACGGAAGACCTGATCGCCACCGCGACGGCGCTGACCGCGGAAAGCATCGCGCTCGGGATTCGCAACTTCGTATTGCCGGAGATGCGGGTCGACGAGATCTTCGTATCCGGCGGCGGAACGCACAATGCGACCTTGATGGCTATGCTGACCAAGGCCATGGAACCGATCCCGGTCCGGATGTCGAGTGAAGTCGGGCTGGATGTGGACGCCAAAGAGGCGGTAGCCTTTGCGGTAATGGCGTACGAAACGGCTCATTCGCGTCCATCAAACGTTCCCAAGGCAACCGGCGCAAAACGCACGGTGGTGTTGGGCAAGCTCACGCAAAACGGCTCAGCCCACAACGGCAAGAACGGCTCGACGCGGAACGGCAGCGAAGTCGCAGCCCACAATGGAAACTCGCGCAACGGCGTGACCCACAATGCCGGCAGCGCAACGCACAAGGCTCCCGCTCGCAAAGCGGCGTCGGTGGGATCGCGTCCCACGCAGAGCAAAGTCAAAGCAGCCGTTCGGTAAGTCCTCTCGGTTGTAAAAAGGGCCGGTTTCGTCGAAGAGACGTGACCGGCCCTTTTGCTTTCCTGGCGTCACCCCCCTTCCGCACGCCACAAAAAAGAGGAGTATTCTCTGAACTGAAGAAGCGGGAAGGGACGATTGCCGGACCGCGACGCGTCGATCGGGCAAGGTCCCAACCAGCTTCCGTTGAGAGCAAAACGCAACTGAAGTGGAGGTGCGAAATGGCGCTCGACCGTCTAGAGGTCAAAGTATCAATTCAAAGATTGCTCCTTGGGCTGACCCTGGTCATAGTTCCGCTCAGCGTTCTGGGGCTGTACTTAACGGAACGAAGCGACAGGGCACTTGACCAGGCCACTGGTCAACAGTTCAAAACCATGGCTGATCTGTACAGCCGCGAAGTGGCTGTTTTTTTCACCGACCGCGTGCAGGACGCGAAGCTGTTGGCTTCCGAATCGGCTGTGGTCGATGCGGTTCAAACCGCGAGTAAGGGCTATCAGGGCCTCAATGACGAGGCTGCCAACAAGCGCATTGACGAGCTAAAACAGAAGTGGAATACGCCTTCCGGCGCTCCAATGATGAAGACGGTGCTCGAATCGAAAGCCGCGGAGTTCCTGCGCCGCCGCCGAGAGGAGTTGCCGAGGCTGCTGTATGTCACGGTGACAGACGACCATGGTGCGGTAGTCGCTGCAACCAGCCGGCCCACCGCTTACTCGCACTCGGACGACGAAGACTGGCAGGCCGTCTACGCGCAAGGCAAGGGGGTAGCGCACGTCGGGAAGATTCTCTACGACGAAACCGCCAAGGCATATTACGTAGATATCGGTGTGCCCGTCTTCGAGCCCGGGTCAAACCGCTGGATGGGAGTTCTCTCAGCGGCAGTCAACCTCGACGAGGTGCTGTCGCGCTTTGACCAACCCAACAGTGAAGGGGCGCGCGCGATTCTGGTCAGCGACGACGGGACAATCATCAGTGGCCCGGGAATCGACTTCGCGAAGCAGTTGAAGTCCGATGCGCATGCAATGGTCAGCGAATCTTTGAGCACCGTTCAGGGCCGGCAGACCGGTTACATCACGGCTCAGATGGCTCCGGCACCTAGAATCGTGGGATTCTCGGATGTCGCCGTCGGGCCCCAATTCAAGAACCTGGCTTGGGTCGTCCTGGTCAGCGAGGACGAACGGCAGGCCTTGGCACCCGTCCGAAGTATGGGGCTGTTTGCCATCTTCATGGTGATTCTGGCGCTAGTGATGCTGACGCTGCTGGCGGTGTACTACTCGCTGCATCGAAAACAGCGATTCGAGGACATCGAACAAGCATTGCCGGCCTCCCAACGCCGGACTGCGTCGGCCTGAGGATGAGACAGAACTTCCCGCTCTTGTGTTGACATTCTACACAAGCCGATCTACTCTTAGGTAGAATGCCAACACAAAGCGAGCCGGACCGCGTCGCTCTTCTCCAGGGCACGCTGGACCTGCTTATTCTCCGAACTCTGGTTTTTGGCCCGGAACACGGCCTCGGGATTGCCCGTGCTATCCAACGGCAATCCGACGATGTTCTGCTGGTCGATCACGGATCACTGTATCCTGCGCTTCAAAGGTTGGAGAACCAAGGTTGGATCAAGGCCAAATGGGGTGTCTCCGACAACAATCGCAAGGCTCGCTTCTATGAGTTGACAAAGACCGGACGGGCGCAGCTTGTCAACGAAACCAGCCAGTGGCGAAAGCTCGTGCTGGCGATTGGACGCGTATTAGGACCCGAAGAGACTGAAGGGTAGCGCAATGTGGTTTCGACGGAAACGACCTGCGGCTGACTTCTCTGGAGAGATCCGAGCTCATATTCAAATGGAAACAGACCGGCTCCGGGCGGAAGGATTTGATGCCGCCGAGGCACAAGCCCGGGCGCGCCGCGAGTTCGGCAACATCACCACGACGGAGGAGCGATTTCACGAGTCTGCGACAGTCTTTGCGAGCGTAGAAGCAACATGGCAAGATGTGCGGTACGCGACGCGTGTGTTGTTGAAGGGCCCCGCGTTTGCCCTCGTCGCGGTACTTTCGTTAGCTCTTGGAATCGGCGCTAACGCGGCAATTTTCCAGCTGGTCGATGCAGTCCGGTTCCGGTTGCTGCCTGTTAAGGGATCCTCAGGAACTGGTTCAAGTTCCACTCGCCGACATGAGCCAAGTGAGGGGGAGGCAACCGCGCGGCAATGCCTTGACGTACCCAATCTGGGAACGGCTCCAGAGCCAGCAGCAAGCCCTCTTAGGCATGTTTGCCTTCGGCGACACCGCGTTCAACATCTCGACTACGGGTGAGTCTCGGATGGTGAGGGGATTGCTGGTCAGCGGCGGATTCTTCGATTCATTAGGTATCAAGCCCGTCGCGGGCCGGCTCCTCGACGCCGCGGACGACCGCCGGGGCTGCGGCCTGAGTGGCGCGATCATCAGCTACGCCTTTTGGCAAGGCCACTTCGGCGGGCAACCGGCCGCGATCGGCGCCAAGATACACCTCAACTCGATGCCGGTAGAAATCATTGGCGTCACACCACCGAACTTCTTCGGGATGGAGGTGGGGCAGAATTTCGACGTCGCGCTTCCCCTTTGCTCGGCCGCCGTCTTCGACGATCACAAAGCGCTCGATGACGGCAGGTTGTGGTGGCTGATTGCGATGGGCCGTTTGAGGCCGGGTTGGACGTTGGAGCGGGCGGCAGAACACTTTCAGTCGCTCTCACCCGCGCTTTTTGAATCGTCTCTACCGCCGGACTACCCAACCCGCAGCATCAAAGACTATCTGAAGCTCAAACTGACCGCGATCCCGGCAGGCGCCGGCCTCTCTATGTTGCGCGAACAGTATTCCCGGTCGCTTTGGATTCTGCTGTCGATCGCTGGACTGGTGCTGCTGATCGCCTGTGCCAACCTCGCGAATCTGATGCTCGCGCGAGCAACGGCACGCGAGCGCGAAATCGGCGTGAGGCTGGCCATTGGCGCTTCCCGGGGCCGACTGGTGCGGCAGCTAATGACCGAAAGCCTGCTGCTATCGGCAGTGGGCGCCGGACTGGCTCTGCTCGTGGCACAGATGCTCAGCCGGATGCTGGTGGCTATGTTGAGCACGGAAGGCATGTCGCCCTTTCTGGATCTTCGGCAGAACTGGCGGGTCCTGGGATTCGCCACCACTCTGGCGATTACTACCTCGCTTCTGTTCGGACTGATGCCGGCGCGGCGCGCCACCAGATTCGGACCAGGTGAGGTGCTCAAAACGGGAACCCGCGGGACCAATGCGAACCGCGAGAGTTTCGGCCTTCGGCGTATTCTCGTGATCGCGCAGGTCGCGATGTCCATGGTGCTGCTGGTGGGCTCATTTCTATTTGTGCGTACACTCAATAACCTGCTCTCGTTGGACGCGGGTTTCCGGCAAAGCGGCGTGCTGGTGGCTGACGCTGATTTCCTGACGGTGAACCTTTCGCCCCAAAGCATTGTAGAGTTCAGGCAGCGGCTGGTCAGTGAAGTGGGCGCCATTCCTGGGGTGGACGGCGTTACCGACACGGACACGGTGCCGCTCAGGGGGGGCTCCACATCGAACTCGATGTGGCTGGACGGCTCCGATCTGGAGCATGCGCGCAGTAGCTTACGGACTCGGATCGGAGCGGGGTACTTCGCCACCCTTGGAACGCCGCTGCTCGCGGGACGCACATTCAACGCCCACGACACCGCCCAATCAGAACGTGTCGCAATCGTCAACGAAGCGTTCGCCCTTCGTCTTGCCAATGGCGCCAATCCGGTTGGGCGGCAGCTTTGGATCGAGCCGACCCCCACAGAGCCGCTCTCGTCTTTTCGGATTGTCGGGCTGGTTCGAAATACGAAATACCTGGATCTGCGCGAGGATTTCCTGCCGATCGTCTTTCTGCCGTTGTCCCAGGATCCAGGTCCGCGACCCTACGATCACCTGCTAATCCACTCGAGTCTTCCCATGGAGAGCTTGATTGTATCGGTGAGACAAAGGCTCACCGATGCGGATCCCGGCTTGCACTTTTCCTTCCGCGTCCTGAGGACTCAGATTCGCGAATCGTTGCTGCCTGAACGCCTGCTCGCAATGCTCTCCATTGCATTCGGAATTCTCGCGGGTAGTCTGGCCGCCATCGGATTGTATGGAGTCATGTCGTACATGATGGCGCGCCGAAAAAGCGAGATCGGGATTCGGATCGCACTCGGCGCGAGCCGCGGCGAAATCCACGCCATGGTCTTTCGGGAGAGCGGGAAACTGCTGGCAGCCGGCCTCATCGCCGGGACGTTACTCTCTCTGGCCGCAACGGCACTCGTTCGTTCGCTGCTGTTTGGCGTGAAGCCTTACGATTCAATTGCCCTGGCAACATGCGGCACCCTCCTGACGCTGGTGGCGATGATGGCTAGCTACATCCCGGCCCGGCGCGCAGCCCGGCTTGATCCGGTAACCGCTCTACGCGAGGAGTGAGCTGACGCCTGAGGCGCCATTTAGCTCTGCGGCTGCGCCAGCAGATGCACCTACAATTGAAGGAAGAGCAATTATCATGGCTGCCAAAACAACCGTCAGTCTCGAGGAATTCTTGAAGCTGCCGGAGGCCGAGGACGACGGCACTCACTACGAGTTGGACGAGGGAGAGCTAATCACTTTGTCCGCCGGCGGAACTGTCAATTCCATCCTGGCTTCAAATATCACGGCCTATCTGTGTCAAATCCTCGACCGTTCAAAGTATGCTGTCTTGACTGGCGAACCAGGAGTCGTCCTCAGTGACGAGCCAGAGAGGGCGACGGTGCGCGGCGCGGATATTGCGGTGCTTCCAGCGCGACCGCTAGAAGAGTTCCCGGACGGCTTCACTCGCGAACCGTTCCTCGTCGCCGTTGAAGTCGTTTCGAAATCAAACGACCCCATCGATATCGAACGTAAGAAGAACCAGTATCTGGCAGGCGGGGTCAAAGAGGTTTGGCTGGTTTACCCGAAGGCGAGCACGATTCACGTCTACCGTGGCAGCACGGCGCAGGTTTATGCCCGAGGCGAAACGTTTGAATCCACCCTCGGCGTCACCGTCGACACCGCCCGATTCTTTTCGCTCTGAGCGGCTGTCTTTATTCGTCTCGCAACGCCACGATCGGGTCGATCCTTGCCGCACGGCGGGCCGGGATGTAGCTCGCAGCAATGGCGACGGTGGCCAGCACGACACAGACCCCACCGAACACAGTTACGTCCAGCGGCTTCACGCCATACAGCAGACTTTGCAGATAGCGCGTCAGCAGGAATGCCGCGATCAGACCGACACCGAGACCCGCGCCTGTCAGCTTGATTCCTTGCCCAAGCACCATTCTGATCAGCTCTCCGCGGCCGGCGCCTAAGGCCGAACGGATTCCCAACTCGCGCGTGCGCTGTACGACGGAGTAGCTGATCACGCCGTACAGGCCAATCGACCCCAACAGCAGTGCCAGGCCAGCGAACAAACCCAGCAGCAGCATGTTGAACTGTTGGCGCGCGATGGATGCGCTGACGATACCCGCCATCGGCCTAGGCTCCGAAACGGGCTGTTGGCTGTCCAAAGACATCAATTCGCGCCTGGCTAGGTTACCGACTGTGATCGGATTTCCAGACACGCGTAGTATGTAGTTCGCCGGCAGCAGGCGATTCAACAAGCCAGTCAGCATCTCCGGCGTTTGCCCGGCGGGAGTAAAGGTCATCTGCGCCGGCTTCGAATCCAGCCCTGCGTCATGGCTATCAGCCACTACGCCCACAATCTCCGCATTCCAGTCAGCGATGACTGGCCGTCCTATTTTGAGCCGCGCCCCGATCGGATTCTGGTGCGGGAATACCTCACGTGCCAACGTCTCATTAATCACAACCACTTGAGGGGCATTGGCGGTGTCCCTGTCATCAAACGCCCGACCTCTGATCATCGGCATTCGCATGACGTCAAAATAGCGTGCAGTAACGCTCCGCCATTGCGCGTCGCCGTCCAACTCACCGTCGCTATGCTGCTTGCGGCCATCCACCGTAAAACCAAAGTCGGGCCCCATTTCAAGCGGCAGACTCGTCACGGTCGCAGCGGATTGCACGCCGGGAACCGTTTCAAGCCGTCGAATCGTGCGGTCGTACATTGACGCAACTGCCGCGGTCGTCGGATAGCGCGTCCCGTCGATCGACATCTGCATCGTAACCACATTCCGTGGATCGAAGCCGGGCGACACGAGGCGAAGTCGAACAAATGTGTCGATAAGCAAACCTGCTCCGATCAGCAGAACCAGCGAAATCGCCACTTCCGCCACGACCAAAGCGTTGCGCGCGCGGAGCACGGAGGAACTGCCGGTGCCTCGGCCACTGCCCTCGCGCAACGCTTCATTAGCATTCGCGCGCAACGCCTGCACCAGCGGAGCGAGACCAAACAACAGCCCGGTCAATACCGCCAGCATCGCGGCGAACACCAGCACTCTGCCATCCAGCGTCACTTCCGACAGGCGGGGAATGTCGGCTGGAGCAAAGTGAAGCAGTAACGGGAGGCAGACCCAAGCCAACACCAGGCCCAGAGCCGTCGCGAAAAACGATAGCAGAAGGCTTTCCGTGAGCGCCTGCCGGGCGATCTGCCAGCTGCCGGCGCCCAGCGCAACCCTCACCGCCAGTTCCTTCCGCCGCGCGGCTGATCGAGCTAAAAGCAAATTCGCGACGTTCGCGCAGGCAATCAGCAGAACGAACCCGACAGCACCCATGAGCACCAGCAGGGTGGGCCGCACATCGCCGACGACCAGGTCCAGGTAAGGCGTCGTGCCAATCTGTTCGTTGTCGTCAATATGCTTGGGAAGCTGTTGCTTCATCCGATTGCGCACCACCGCCAGATCGGCATTGGCCTGCTGGATAGAAACGCCGTCCTTCAATCTCCCGAGAACTCGATACATATTGGAAAGGTCTGCGGGGTCCATCTTCAACTGCATTGGCACCCACAAATCGGCCTCAATCGAGAAGCGAAAGTCACTGGGCATCACGCCCAAAACCGTATAGCTGTTTCCACTGAGCACGATCGGCTTGCCCAGTATTCTCGGGTCGCCGCCGAAGCGCCGTTTCCAGAGCCCATAGCTCAAGACGGCAGATTGGCCTGCTCCCGGAACATCCTCGCTAGCAGAAAATGTGCGGCCAATCAGCGGACTGACTCGCAGAGCACGGAACCATCCGGACGTGACGCGGAGGCTGTGCAGCCGCTCCGGCTCGCCACTGCCACTCAGGTTCAGGCCGGTGCCTAATACGTCGTTAGCGCCCAGGCTGTCGAAACTATGATTCTCCTTCTCCCAAAACAAAAACTTCGTCGCCGAGATCGCCCAACCAATTCCGCCCGGGTATTGCCGGTGCAGTTCCAGAAGCCGGCTCGGCTCCGGGTAATTGAGCGGCCGCAGAAGAACCGCATTCACCACACTGAAGAGCGCGGCATTGGCGCCGATGCCCAGCACAAGCGCGAACAGCGCCAGCAAGGTTACGCTCGGTGTCTTGCGCAGCGTCCGGAACGAAAACTTCAGGTCCTGTAAGAGGTTCATAGCAACTTCCACCATAAGCTACGGCACCTGAAGGGCCGCGGTTCCAATCGAGCTAAATGTTTGTTTGCACGTCGCTTAGAGCTAAAGCCAACTCTAGCTCGCCGTTTACTGCTCACATCCGCAACGCCCGATGCCATAACCGGACAGGCCGCCCAGCCGCAAAAACCCGGACGCTAGCGCGGAAACTGGCGCATGTCGTTAGCAGTCTGGTGCTTTTCCTGATCGGGGAGGTACCTTCATCTGGCCCCTGTCTTGCTCCTTATTCCGTATGCTCGCCGACCTCCGCCTGACGCTACGCAATCTCCGCAAGCACCCAGGATTCTCAGCCGTCGCGATACTGGCCCTCGGTCTCGGCATCGGAGCCAACGCCGCCATCTTCAGTGCGGTAAGCGCCCTGTTGCTGGGCTCCATGCCCTACGCCGATCCTGAAAGACTAGTCGCGGTTTGGGAAGATAGCTCATCCATAGGCTTTCCGAAGAACACGCCGGCCCCAGCTAATTTCGTCGACTGGCGGCGAATGAACGATGTGTTCACGGACATGGCCGCGATTCGCGACGACCGGGCGAACGTGACCGGCGGCACGGAACCGGAGCTCATTTCAGGGCGCCGCGTCATGGCGAACTTTCTGACTGTTCTCGGAACCAAGCCCCTGTATGGCCGTAACTTCACCGAAACGGAAGATCGCGACAACGCCCCGGTCGTGGTGGTTAGCTACGGGTTCTGGATGCGGCACTTCGGCGGAAACTCCGATCTCCGCCGCGCCTCCGTTCTGATGGACAACCAGGCCTACCAGGTGATTGGCGTCATGCCGCCCGGCTTCGCTTATCCCGATAAACGAGTGCAGTATTGGAAGCCCATTCACTTCACACCGGAGGAACGGGCCAAGCGAGACAACCACTATTTACAGGTTGTGGCGCGCCTCAAGCCCGGCGTTACCGTCGCGCAAGCAAGAGCAAACATGACGGAGATTGCCAGGCAGCTCGAAAAGGAGTATCCGAAGTCCAACACAAAACTCGGCGCCGTTGTTCTTCCCTTGCGCGAAGACCTGGTGGGCGACACGGGAACCGCCCTCCGGATCATCTTCATCGCGGCCGGCTTTGTGTTGTTGATTGCCTGCCTGAATGTGGCCAACCTGGTGCTGGCGCGCGCCCTGGATCGCCGTCGCGAATTCGCGGTGCGTGCGGCATTAGGAGCAGCGCGATCGCGCCTGATTGGTCAGATCCTGTCAGAAAGTCTGGTCCTATCGTTTCTCGGAGCCGCTTGCGGCCTCGTCATGGCTTACGCCGGTGTAGGCGCTCTGCAAGCCCTGGTGCCCAAGGATCTGGTGAACGGATCCACATTGACCGTAAACGCCACAGTATTCGGCTTCTCACTCATCCTGACGTTGGTGAGTGGATTCCTGTTTGGGCTGACACCGGCCTTGACCGCCTCGCGCACCGATTTCAATGATGCGTTGAAGCAGGGCGGCCGCACGCAAGCAGGCGGTGGCTCACACTTACTTCGCGACGGACTCGTCGTCTCCCAAGTCGCCTGCGCCGTGGTGCTGCTCATCGGCGCAGGACTGATGATTCAGACTTTGTTTCGTCTACAGGCCGTCGATACGGGGTTTCGATCGGACCATCTGCTCACTATGGCCACCAATCTCCCACCGTCCGGCTATGAGAAGGACGAGAAGCGTAACGCGTTTTTAGATGGCGTCTTAGACCGGGTCCGGCGAGTGCCAGGAGTCGAGAACGCCGGCTTCGCGAGCACCCTTCCCTTCCAAAGCATCGGTAACACCGTTGGCTGCCTGATTGTAGGCAGGCGGGTTCCAACGCCCGATAACGAAGTGGACGCACTCTATCGCGAGGTCACTCCCGGTTATCTCGAGAGCCTCGGCGCACGACTCCTGGAGGGACGTATCATCGACGAACATGATCGCCGGGACTCGATGCCGGTGATTGTCATCAACGAGACTTTCGCACACCAGTACTGGCCGAACCGCAGCCCGCTTGGCGCCCAGATCAACTTCTGGCCGCATAGGCATGCTTACACGGTAGTCGGCGTGGTGCATGACATCCGCGAGCGCGGTCTCCAATGGCCCATGAAACCGGGGCTCTATGTTCCCGCAGCGCAGGTAAACGAAACTGATGCAACCAATCTGGTGGTCAAAACCACAGGAAATCCCACCGCCGTCGCGCACGCTGTGCGGGATGCCATTTGGTCAGTCGACCGCAACGTACCGGTGGTGGACGTACTCACCATGGATGAACACATAGAGATGGAGGTTCGCGCCAGGCGGCAACAGATGCTGGTGCTGGCGGTGTTCGCGGGACTGGCGGTGTTTCTTTCGTCGCTCGGAATCTATGGCGTCCTGGCGTATTCGGTAGCGCAGAGGCGGCGCGAGATCGGCGTGCGAATGGCTTTGGGGGCCGACAGCAATTCGGTGACAGGCATGGTATTGCGGCATGGGTTCCGCCTGACACTGATTGGCATCGGGCTTGGAATCGGGGTGGCGTTTGCCGGGACCCGATTAATGTCGTCTTTATTGTTCGGCGTTCTACCGCAGGACCCGCTCACTTTTGGATCCGTCGCTGTGCTGCTGCTTATGGTCGCGACGGTAGCTTGCATTGCCCCGGCCCTGGCCGCGTCACGGGTTAACCCGATGCAGGTGCTCCAGGAGGAATAGCGGCGGCGCTTAGCTGCCTGCCTTCACGTACTGCTGATACGCCTGATTCAGTTGGTCGGGAGTCATAGGGTTATCGTGGATCAGCACCCGATAGCGCAGCCGCAGCTGGTCGCCTGCCTTCAATTTCAATCCGCCCTCGCCCGGCGCTGTCTTATCGAAATCCTTCTGGCCCCACGGATTCAGGGCGAATAATCCATAGGCGCGCGAGTGCCAGCGCGGCGGATGATTGCGATTGGCAGGGTTGTCGAAGATGGCAATTCCAACCGGACGTCCGTCGACCGGGCCCGAATAGTCGACCCAGTCAGCCTTGGTTCCCCAGATCTGCTTCTCGGTGCGCAGGCCGGTGGAACTGACCATCTGACCGCCTTTGTCCTCTTTCATGGAGTCGGCGATCCGAATCGCAAAGAAGCCTTCTTTGGTGTCCTCAAAATGAAGATCCTGGCGGGCCGTAAATGTGATATCGAAATCGATCGTGCGCAGGCCGGATTCGGCGTAGAACGTCATGGTGCGGTCTTCGACCAACATGACCTGCCCGGCAGGGTTCCTCCATTCAAATGCCGCCTCAATCAACCCTTTGCGTTTGCCCGGTACGAAACGGGGCTCACCCTTGAGAATCATCGTGCCGCGGTTCGTGCTGGTATACGACTTCTCGTTTTCCCAGAAATTGATGCCGTTGACGCTGCCGTAACCGATAAAGAGCCCTCGGTGGTGTGGATGATCGCGTGATTCCCCGTCTACCTGAACCATCGGGAACTGGCGCGTTACGATCCGGCCGTCAGCGGACCGCAGAGGGTGCAGGAACGGCTTCGGGAACGGTTCGCCGAAAAAGAAGTCGGTAAACGGCTTGCCATTGATCGCCACCGAGATATGGTCTGCAGCGGGGATGATGTCCACCTGTCCGCAGAGCGGGACAGTCAGGGCCATTGACAGACTCAGCAGGACAAGCCGGTCGCGAATTAGAGGCTGATATGCCATGCAGACGCTCTCATCATACAGGCCCGAATGCGAGCCCAGTGTGCCGCTTCACCGCGCTTTGGTTGACCTGCTTATAAAGCGCTCGATATCATGAATACTGTCAGGTACGTCAAGAAGGAGACTACATGGGACCAGTCGGTTTCCCGGAAATGGTTGCTATCTTCGTGATCGCCCTGCTCCTCTTCGGCCCGAAGAAGTTGCCGGAGTTGGGTAGGACGCTGGGAAGAGCAATTACGGAATTCCGCCGTGCCTCAAACGAGCTGAAGGCCACGTTTGAGTCTCACTTGAGCGAACTGGAACGGGAGGGGCAATCCATTCAGAAGTCATTGAACTCGTACACCGAGATGCCCACCCCATACTCGTACTCGAATAACGATTATCATTACGACACCGAGTACCACCAGTATTCTGGATCTTCCGAGACCAGCGACTCACAACCCGCCATTGCCAGCGCCACCGTAGTTCCGGACGCTGAGGCCCACCAGGATGCGACAGTAACGCAGGAATCGCATCTGCCCGGAACCGTCCCCCGCAGCGCCGGGGTTCATCCGAGCGAGCCCGTCGCGGCTGACGAGATCCGCCCAGCGTAGAAGAAAAGGTTGAATGTCGGACGAATTGAACGAGTCGCATGAGGCGACCGGTGAGAGTGCGCCTGTCCCGGCGAAGCCAGACGAACCCACCAGTCCGCCAGAAGCAGTTATCCCGCCGCCCGGCTTAGACGCTCCCCTCGGCAATTACATCGATCCTTATGGATCCCCGGAAGAGGTAGCAGATCCTCCTGCACCGGCTGCGCCCGTCGCCGCGTCAGAAGGCAGCGGCTCAACCGAGTACTACCAGGGCAACGCCAATCCCGGCCAAGCCTTGGCCAGCTCCGCTCCGATCACACCGCAAGTCTTACCACCTCCCGCCGTCACGGTAGCGCCGCAAGTTGTGAAGCCGGAATCGGTTGCGCTTGCGAAAGCGACGCCCAAAGGCGGCCTCACCCGTCGGCCGCCATCTCCCCCGCCACCGCCCTCCGATGACGGCGAGGACGAAGAAGAAGGCATGCTCCGCATGTCGTTCATGGACCACCTGGAAGAGCTGCGTACCCGCATCTTGCGCGCATTGATGGGCTTCGTGGTCGCGTTTTTTGTATCCCTCACTTTCACGAATCCGCTGTGGCGCTTCGTTTCTGAACCGGCCATCGACGCTCTCAAACATCTCGGCATCAATCCCCCTCGCCTGGTTGCGATTACGCCGATGGAAATGTTCTCCACCATCTGGATAAAGATGCCGCTGCTGGTCTCGATCTTTATCGCGTCGCCGTGGCTTCTTTATCAGGTCTGGGCATTCATCTCCCCTGGCCTTTACAAGCGCGAGCGGCGCTGGGCGGTGCCCTTTATCCTTGTCACCGCGGGCCTGTTCATCGCAGGTGGTTGCTTCGCCTACTTTGTCGCCTTCCGCTACGGTCTGGAGTTTCTGCTGGGCATTGGCCGAGACATCAACGTGACTCCGATGGTTTCCGTCACGGAGTATTTCGACCTCTTCGTGAATGTCACGCTCGGCGTCGCCGTCGTGTTTGAGATGCCGGTTGTGATCTTTTTCCTGACGCTGTTGCGTCTCGCGTCTCCCCGGTTTCTGATCCGGCACTCCCGGTACGCCATACTCGGCATCGTTATTCTGGCCGCGGTGATTACGCCTACCCCGGATGTCTTCAACATGATGCTGTTTGCAGTGCCGATGTGTCTGTTGTTCTTCGTCGGCGTATTAGCCAGCTACATGTTGGTTCTGAAGCGCGAAGATAAGGCATTGCCGTGGGGCAAGATGCTGCTCGGCCTACTCGGTGCGATCGTCCTAACCGCGGCGGTTGTAGCGGTGATGGTGTATTTCTTCCATTACCACCTCATCAATCACTGGCCCTTCGTAACGAAGTGACACGGCGGCTTTGCCGCAAACGGGATGCAGGGGTGGGCTGGACGCCCACGTCCACGCCGGTTGCACACGAGCGGCGCTGGAGGTGGGAATTGCCGTAATTTTGATAGATTCACTTTTATATGAAATAATTAATTAGAATCAATTAGTTAGCGAACTGGCGCATCGCTCGCCCAAACCTCTGAGGTTGACAGAGAAGCGCGAATACTTTTATTGTTGATAGACAATGAGGTATTTGCTCCCCACCCTAATGCTGCTCGCCATCCTGGGCGTGGCGCTTCCCTGCCTCCGTGCACAGGACAACGCATCCATCTCAGGTTTGGTGACCGATGCTTCCGGCGCGGCCATCGATGGGGCGGCGATAACCGTAAAGAGCCTCGAGAACGGGTCAACTCGTAGCGGACTCAGCGACCGTTCCGGAAGGTACAGCTTTCCCTCGTTGGCGGTGGGGCGTTATTCGATCGTCGCCGAGAAGCCAGGCTTTCAAGTCGCTTCGAAGACTGGAATCTCATTGGTTCTCGGGCAGCAGGCTGAACTGGACCTCACCTTAGCGGTCGGCGAATTAAGCCAAGTCGTCACGGTTGAGGCCGCCGAACCAGTGGTTAGCCTCTCGACGTCCCAGACATCCGGGTTGGTCACCGAACGAGAGGTGAAGGATCTTCCGCTGAACGGTCGGAGCTACGACGAACTGATGAGTCTAAACCCGGGCGTCGTGAACTACTCGTCCGAACGGGGTGGCACGATTGGAACGTCCAACTCAGCCCTCGGCAATATGTTTTCCGTCTCCGGACGGCGCCCGCAAGAGAGTCTGTTCTTGCTCAATGGAATCGAATACACCGGTGCGTCTGAGATCAATCTGACGCCGGGCGGCGCGAGCGGGCAGCTGCTGGGCGTCGACGCCGTGCGAGAGTTCAATGTGGTTGCGGACGTTTATGGCGCGGAGTACGGCAAGCGGCCCGGGGGTCAGGTCAGCATTCTGACAACTTCCGGGTCGAACCAGGTTCACGGCACGTTGTACGAATTCCTGCGCAACAGCGATCTGGATGCGCGCAACTTCTTTGATCAGGCGTCCATCGCTCCTTTTGAGCGCAACGAGTTCGGAGGCGCGTTGGGCGGTCCCATCCAGAAGGACAAGACCTTCATCTTTGGAAACTATGAGGGATACCAGCAACGGCTGGGCTTGAGCGACGTGACACTGGTGCCGGATGACAACGCACGCCACGGCTATCTTCCGAACGCGAGCGGCAAGTTGATTTATGTAGGCCTGGGGCCGGGCGTGGCCCCTTTATTGAACCTCTGGCCTATCGCAAACGGGCCCGAACTGGGCGGTGGAATCGCGATCGCGTACAGCAATCCGCTGCAGCACATTCACGAGAATTTCGGGACGACACGGCTTGATCATGTGTTTTCGGCAAATGACCAGCTCTCCGCCGTTTATACGGTTGACGATAGCTCGGACAGCACCCCCAGCGCCAATCCTCTGACTGGCATCGCCGAAAGCGAAATCGCACAAGTCTTCAGCCTGGAGGAGTCGCACGTCTTTTCGCCTCGGGTTCTCAACACCGCCCGATTTGGGTTCTCTCGGGGCGATATGGATTTCAATGGAGTGGTTGCCGGCGATCTCCCCGGTTGGATCGGTTCCAGCAACCCCGTTGGCGCTGTCGTGATCGGAGGAGGCACGGCCTCGAACTCGGCCACGCAAGTGACCCAGGCGGGCGCGAACGTAGCGAGCAATACCACCGCTGTCAGAAACCTGTTCACCTATGACGACCAGGTCGATATCAACCTCGGCATCCAGCACATCCAGGCGGGCGCCTGGGTTCAGCGAATCCAATCCAACGACAACTTCGCCCAAGCGCAATACGGCCAAGCCTCCTTTTCGAGCCTGCTGAGCTTCCTTGAGGGGAAGATAACCACATTTACGGCCCTACCCGACCCAACGGAGCTCGGCTGGCGCTCGCTCGAAGCGGCATGGTTTGTCCAGGACACACTAAAGCTCCGGCCCAACCTCGAAATCAAGCTGGGCTTCCGCGCTGAATCGACCAACGGCTGGAACGAGTCGCAAGGCCGCGGATCAAACTACCTGTTCGGCCCCGGAGGCGTTATTGAGACGCAGCCGCGCATCGCGAGTTCGGTGTTCACAGACAATCGTGCTAAATTCCTGCCCGAGCCCCGTGTTGGCCTTGCGTGGGATCCGTTCGGCCATTCCAATACCGTGATCCACGCGGGATTTGGCGTTTACAACGCACTGCTGGATAACCTCAGCTACCGCCTCGATCAGAACGCCCCGTTCAACACCACTATTTCGCTAAAGAACATCCCGGTGGGCAGCCTGGCACCGGGCTCTCCGCTTCCTTCCGGGGGCTTGGTCTCTCCCGCTGGCGTCCAGCCCGATGCGTACACCCCGACGGTGTTGAGCTGGGTTTTCAAAGTCGATCAGAAGATCACAGCGAATACCTCGCTAAGTGTCGGCTATGTGGGTTCGCACGGGTATCACGAGATCCTGTCGGTGGATGCCAACTTGCCATTCCCAACGGTCTGCCCAGCCGCGCCGTGCCCACCTAGCCTTGCCCCTGGCACCATCTACTACCCGAAAGGATCGCCGCTTGCGAATCCAAACGTCGCCAACACGACCAGTTGGTTCACCGAAGGCCTGAGCTCGTATAACGCACTGCAAGTCGACGTAAACCGCCATCTGGCAAATGGCCTTCAGCTACGCGGTGCCTACACGTTTTCGAAGAGCCTCGATGACGGCGGAACGCTCAACAATAGCGTTGGAAACAACACGCCTGCCTTTGTCGCCTTCCCACTGAACCCGAAGGCGGATTGGGGTCCGTCCCCATTCAACGTGACCAATCTCGGCGTGATAAATGCCACCTACGAACTTCCGTTTGGCAAGGGCCAGGCCTTCTTACACTCGCCATCGTGGCTGGTCAGCACACTGGTTGGAGGTTGGCAAATCGCAGGTGTCGTCACGGCGCAGAGCGGTTTCCCCTTTACTCCGCAGCTTGGCTTCAACCCGTCTAATGATGGCGATTCGCGTAATCCGGTCCGGCCGTCCTGGAACCCTTCCTTCTCCGGACCCGTGATCCTGGGCGGACCCAACCAATACTTCAACCCCAACGCATTCGAGGTGCCCCCGAATGGGACCTACGGAAATGTGGGCCGCGATGTCTTGACCGGTCCAGGGCTGACGACTGTCGACTTCTCGGCACTCAAAAACACCGCTATCACCGAGCGTGTCAACTTGCAATTCCGGGCTGAGTTCTTTAACATCCTCAACCACACGAACTTCAACACACCGAATCCGGTGGTGTTTACTGCGGCAACCGGCGGGCCGGTCAGCACGGCCGGCGTCATCACCTCAACATCCACTACTTCGCGCCAAATTCAGTTTGGCCTGAAACTGCTATTCTGAACCTCCTGACACCGTTACCTCGCATTAGTGCGGGTCCAAAAAAAACCGAGACGCCCACGAGCGTTGGTGCATCAATTGCAAAAGGGGTGCGAAAGCGGCCGCGGTCGCCCGCGCCGCCAAGGAGATGCAATGTACCGGCATGCTCGGCAAACGGACCAGCTGATTTCGACGTCTCCAATGCTCCGCTTGGCGACTGCCCTGTGCCTGGTTTTTCTTCCCTTCAGCGTAGAGGCGGAGCATCTTAAGCCGGAGACTTTACAGGCTTTTGATCAATACGTCCAGCAGACAAACGTGCACATGCAGGCGCGGCTTCAGCCTGGAACTGTCTTCCTGTGGGTCGACGAGAGTCCCGGTCGAAAGCAAGTGATTCGCGGCGGCGAAATCCTGGTTGCGCCGATCGATAAGCACTGTCCCAAACCAGTGCCTAACGGGCTCATTCACGACTGGATCGCGGCGGTCTTCCTTCCCGACACCACGATCGCTGACATTCTTTCTGTTATCAGAGATTACGACCGATACCCTCAGTTCTACAAGCCGTACGTGATGGAGGCAAAGCCGTTGAGCAAGGAAGAGCAGGAAGACCGCTTTTCCATGACCCTGCTCAATAAGTCGATCTTCCAGCGAACCGCTCTCGATAATGACTACGAGACTACCTATTTCAAACTGAACCCCACCAGGATCTACAGTATTTCCCATACAACTCGAGTGCAGGAGATCGACGAACTCGGCCGTCCCAACCAGCGTGAGATGCCGGTGGATACGGGCAATGGATACATCTGGCGCTTATACAGCATCTCCCGGATGGAGGAGGGCGATGGAGGTGTGTATGTGGAATTGGAGGCTATCGTCCTGAGCCGTGATGTTCCAGGTGCGTTTCGCTGGTTTGTCGATCCAATTGTCCGGCGTGTCTCCAAAGATGCAATGCTCACCACGTTGAAGCAAACTTCAGATGCCGTCCATTCGAGCGTGGAAGCGGCGAAACGAGGCCGGTCCGCTTGTGAAACGGACCCTGCCGCGGCGGATTGCACTCACACCCGCAAGAACTCGCCCGAATCCACGCCGGCTGTCCAAAGACCGAGGTAGTTTCAGCGATCCATCGATTTTTCGATAGTTCGCAAAATGCCGCCGGGCGTAGCTATGCCCAACCGGGCGATCTCTTCCGAGCGAGCGGGCGTGTCAGAGACCGCGTACATGCGAAGCTCGTCGGCATTGCCCGATGGCCGGAAGTGAGCAACATCTGCATTGTCAAACGTGATTCTCACGCCGTCGGTATAGTTCAAATGCGCGATCGGCGAAAAGCCCATCTTCAGAGTAAAGAAGCGTTCGAGATCAGCGCGGATCGCGCGGATCCGTTCCAAGTCGAGCTCAGAAACATCTAACTTGCCGCCCTCTTGATCCAAGACCTCGGTGCGTGCTGACCCGAAAGAAATGTCGCGAATCCTCACCTCCGGCGGCGAGAACCGCTCGACGATCTTCATGCTCACCGATCGGGGAAAATCCTTCAGCAGCGCCGCCCGGCTGAACCGACGCGGCAGCCGGGCAAATCGCTCCGTCAGTGATAATCCAGCCTCCTGAGCGCTAAACAGCGTGCAGAGTATCGGAAGTAAAGCATCACGCGTCGGAAGGGCTGTAAGCACTCGGCCGGCGCGCTCAATTGTCGAGCCCGTCAGAAAACCGCCGTTGGCTTCCCAACCACAAATTACCTTGCGGCCCTTTCTTCGGGCTGACTCCATTCCCGCAATCACGTAGGGCGAGCCAATGCGCGTCTTCGGCTCGGTGACGGAGGCAAGCTTGCCCCGGTCGATGCCGTCGTTACAGCTGATGGGAACGACAACCGCGTCGGCTCCCAGGTATTCGGCCGTGACCATGCCGACCAGGTCGCCGCCAAAGAAAGTTACCTTGCGAGTCGCCGCGTCAGCCCCCAGGATCAGGGGACGGTCACTATCCCCATCGACCGAAATGACCGCATCGATCGGGCGATCGTCTGAGCAGGTTTCGTCCACCAGAGCCTGCATGACCGCCAATTGCGTCTCGTCAATGTTCTCCGTGTCGATGGGGACGAATGTATCGCTTCGGCCGGCCGGGATCACCTCTGCACCGAGTCTGCGCAGGATCTCCACCAGGAGGTCCCTTCCGACCGCCGAATGCTGGTAGACCAGAAGCCGCTTCCCCTGAAGCGAGCAGCCGTGGAAGAAAGCTACGTACCGCTGCAGGTACTCCTGCCTGGCGGTAATTGTTTCGGGGGGAAGCTCGGCGTGGCCCGTCTTGAACAGACCCTTTTCGTCGAACAGCGACGCCGCGAAGGGCTGGGTATATAGGCTATGCCTGACCTGCGTGACGATCTGGCCGATTGGCTCCTCGTGTTCTTTCAGCAACTCCCCCTGTGATGTGTTGGTTTTGTAGCCGTTTCGGTCGAAGGGGATATGACTGCCGGTAACCATCATGCTGCCGCGTTGCCGGGAGATAGCGAAAAGCGTTAAAGCGGGCGTCGGGATGCGGCCTAGAAAAACGGGTTGCATACCCGCGTCCCGAATAGCGCGCTCAATGGCCTGAGCGATCTCTCCCCGTCCGCCCTGCGCACTGACATAGGAGTATGAACTGGGGCGCAGGTCACAGGCAAAGAAGAACTCCTGCCCTCGGACGATACCGCCGCCGGCCGGAGAAAGTCCCTGGAGATACCTGATCTCAGCCAGCGCATTGATATAAACCTCCAACTGCGTCAGGTGTGTAACCTCGCCGCGGCGCCCACTGGTGCCAAACTTCAGCTCACTAGGCTGGTAAGTAAGATGGCTTTCGAGAGAGTCCAAAGTTAAACGCCTTTCTCGCTAATTCTGCGGAACTGTGGCGGGGCGCACTTGCGCGGAAAGCGCAGCCGATGAGGAATGTTCCCGTGTCACCCGCGAGCAGAGTTTTTCAACAAACTCCAAACGCCGTTACAGTATCCCAGAAACTGCGCTGGATTCAATTTACTAGCCCACTCCCTGAAAAATCGCCAGCGCGATCGTCGATTGAGGAACATACCAAGGCCGAGGCTCAAGCAGTACGCACGGATCGATAACCGAAGCGGCTCGAAGAACTGGTCGCGCTTGTCCACCCGGTAGGCGCAGTAAGCGTATACGGCCTGAAACGGTGTATAGCCGAAATGGCGGAGCTGCACGCTCATCGCCTCCCGCAAGGCGGTCCCGCGTTGCGCCAGAGTCATGTTAGCGCGGTGCATTCGCGAGGTGGCAAGGTACCGGTCCAGATACCCAAACTCGACCTTTTTTGAGAGGCGAATCCAAAGATCATAGTCGAAGGCCGACTTCAGCTTCTCATCCAGGTATCCAACTTCCTCAAGAGCCGATCGCCTCACAAAGGCCGACGGCTGGCAGATGAGGCACTCACGCCAAAGGTGTTGGATTGCATCCGGTGAAGTCGGGTATCGATCTAGCACGCTATTGTCCGAAGCAGTCCAGTTCGCTTCCCCATACACAACTCCCAGCGACCGGACGAGCTGGAATCTTCTGACGGCGGCCCAGACCGATCCGGGCAGGAGAGTGTCGTCGGCACTCAACCAAGCGCAAATCGTACCGGCCCCATCGCGAAAGCCGTTGTTGATGGCCTGTGCCGCCCCGGCATCTCGTTCACGGAATACCCGGACACGGGGCTCGTAGCGCGACAAAATCTGGTTCGTGTCATCCGTGGACCCGCCGTCTACAACGATATACTCTATACTTGGGTAGTCTTGCGACAGAACGCTTTCGATTGTCTCCGTCAGGTATCGGCCTGCGTTCAGAGTTGGCGTAACGATAGTGACTAACGGGACCTCGCCCATCCTATCCATCGTTTCCCGCGACACGCACTCGGTCGACATATCGTTCATTTCGATTATCCCAAGCTGTCGGAACGATGTGCGCGCCGAACAGGCGTGCTCCAGGCTGTGAAGAGCATGATGAGGGAGACGATATTCCGTAAATCTCTTTGGCTGGTTCTGACGCTGGCCGGGCCGCTGTTGGTCTTCAGTTCCAGAGGTTATTCGCAGACGGCGCTTCCGCGCGCGCTCATCACACAGTCAATCGACGAAAACAGGTTAGTCACGATTCCTGGCAACACGCGCCCCGAGGCGAATAGCCGAAACGATTTGGGACCTGTTGATGACAGTTTGCACCTGGACATGTACCTCCAGTTAAAGCGATCGCCCGAGCAGGATCTGGCGGCTGAGCAGTTCGTCGCATCGCTTACCGACCCAACCTCGCCGAACTTCCACAAATGGATTACTGCCGCTGAGTATGGACAGCGGTTTGGCGCGAGTTCCGAGGATATCGCGACGGTTTCGCGATGGCTGGAATCGCACGGATTCATCGTCAACCGCGTTCCCTCGCACAATATGGTGATCGACTTTTCGGGCAATGCAGGCCGGGTGCGTGAAGCGCTGCATACTGAAATTCACACCTTGCAAGTCGCGGGCGAGCGTTACTTTGCGAACATGAGCGACCCGCAAATCCCGGCGGCTTTGCTGCCTGCTGTAGCAGGGGTTGTCTCCCTCCATAGTTTCAAGCCGCACCCGATGCTCGTGCCCAAAGCGCAATACACGATCGGTTCCTCCGGGCTGCCTCTGGTTCCGGGCGATTTGGCGACGATCTACAACTTTAATCCGGCCTTTTCCGCCGGATATACCGGCCTGGGACAGACCATCGTGGTGGTGGAGGATACGGATCTTTACAACGGCACAGGCGATTGGAGTACCTTCCGCGGTACCTTTGGGCTGTCTCGTTCCTACCCTTCCGGCTCTCTCACCCAGGTCCACCCGGCAGCCGGTGCCGGGGGCGCGTGTGTCGACCCCGGGATTAACGGGGACGACGCTGAGGCGGCCATTGACGTCGAGTGGGCGACTGCGGCTGCTCCCAATGCCGCCATCGTACTGGCATCTTGCAACGACACAACCAACTTCGGTGGATTCATCGCTCTTCAGAATATGCTAACCAACGGCGGCCCGGTTCCCGGCATCGTTAGCGTCAGCTACGGTGAATCGGAAACCGAGAACGGCGCCACGTTCAATAGCTACATCAACACCTTGTACCAAACGGCCGCTGCCGAGGGGGTGTCTGTGTTCGTCGCCGCCGGCGACTGGGCTGCCGCCGTGTCCGATGTTGGAGGAAGCGAGGCAACATCCGGGATCAATGTCTCGGGCTTTGCATCCACGATATACAACGTCGCCGTCGGCGGCACGGACTTCGGCGACTACGCTTCTGGAACAACAAGTGAGTTCTGGAATTCGACCAATGGCGCCTACTATAATTCCGCCAAATCCTACGTTCGGGAGATACCCTGGAACGATTCCTGTGCAAGCGTAGTGCTCGCTAACTATTTGGGCTTTATCACGACTTACGGTCACTCTGGGTCTTGCAATAGCGCCACAGCATCCAACCAAGGTCTACTGAATGTCACCGGCGGCAGTGGCGGCCCCAGCGGGTGCGCCACAGGAACCCCAACTGTTCCGAATGTAGTCAGCGGGACCTGCGCCGGCTATGCCAAGCCCGCATACCAGACGATCTTCGGCAACCCGAACGACGGCGTTCGAGACTTGCCGGATGTCGCCCTTTTCGCAGCGAACGGCATCTGGAGCCACTATTATTTAGTTTGTTATTCGGATACCTCAAACGGAGGAAGCAGTTGTGCTGGTGCGCCCTCTACCTGGTCCGGATTCGGCGGAACGTCGGTTTCTTCCCCCATCATGGCCGGCGTTCAAGCCCTGATCAATCAGGCCTTGGGGTCAGCGGGCGCCGGCAATCCGAATCCGATTTACTACCAGATCGCTCAGAACGAATACAGCACTTCTTCGGGCAGGGCCAGTTGCAATTCCACCACTGGTCCCGCCTCGACTTGCAGCTTCAACGACATCACCCAAGGCGACACCGACATTCCCTGCACGGGAGCGCTTAATTGCTTTTTGGACGGCCAGGCGATCGGTGTCCTATCGACCTCCAATACATCCTATGCACCTGCCTATGGAACGGCCCCGGGATGGGACTTTGCGACGGGTATTGGGAGTGTGAACGCCTTCAACTTATTGAACGCCTTTGCAAGTTACGCTGTTCCGGCGCCGGCGCTGATCTCGCCTGGGAACGGAGCGAATGCCGTACCGGTGTCAGCAAGTTTGGCTTGGACCCCTTCCGTAGGAGCGACTTCCTACGATGTATACCTGGGCACGTCAAACCCGCCGCCCCTGCTGACGAATATCACGGCGACTAGCTACGCCCCTGCCCCGCTGACTCCTTTCACAGAATACTTTTGGAAGATCGTGGCGAAGGGCGCCAACAGCAGCAACGCGTCGCCGACCTGGTCGTTTACGACTTCGATAGCGGCTTCGACGGTAACCCTGACACTTAACCAAACTGGAGACGGAACGGTTACGGCCATCCCTCCAGCAGTTGGCGGATCCTATCCGTACGGCACGAAAGTCTGCTTGACCGCCACGCCGTATGCAGGCTGGCTATTCGGCGCCTGGAGCGGGGCCGCGCTGGATGCTTCCAACTGCCTGGTCATGAACGGCAACTACAGCGTCACCGCGTTCTTCGTTCAAACCACCGCGGAGTTCAACGACGTTCCACCGACTGCTACCTTTTTCGACGCGGCGAACCTCATGTTTGAAGCGGGAGTGACCACCGGCTGCATACAAGGCAGCACGCCGCAAACGCGCAGCTTCTGCCCGAACGACAACGTCACTCGCGAAGAATTGGCGGCATTTGTCATCCGGGCCGTTACCGGCACCACGACTCCCGCTATTTATAACCCGGCGCCCTATTTCACCGATGTTCCTGCGACGAATCCGTTCTTCCCGCACATCCAGAAACTGATGGATCTGGATATTACCTCCGGCTGCGGGACTGGGCTGTTCTGCCCCACCGACACGATTCCGCGGTGGGAAATGGCGATCTTCATGATCCGAGCCCGGCTAATGCTATACGGAGCGACGTTCACCACCGCCACAACGCCCTACTTCGCAGACGTTCCAACCAACATCGAGGGCAATGGAATGCCATTCCCATTCATCCAGCGCTCCTACGAGGAACACATAACCAATGGTTGCGGAACAAATCCTCTGATCTATTGTCCCGACGAACTGGTCACACGGGGACAGATGGCGTCGTACATCATGCGCGGATTATTCAATGAGACGACGATCCTTGGCCCGACGGCGCCGCTAGTGACGAGCGTGAGTCCGAACACGATGGCTGCGACTACGGGTACTCAAATCACAGTAACGATCACTGGCGCTAACACGAGTTTCCGCGCGGGCGACTCGGTGACCGTGCCGAGCGGGATGCTAGCGGTAAGTAACATGGTTGTGAATTCGGCGACTTCCATCTCGGCGACGCTCACGGCGAATGCGAACGTACCGCCCGGACCACAAGCGTTGGTGGTGACCACCGGCGGCCAGAATCTCACGCTGCCCCTGGCGATCAAGGTCGGAACGTATTAGCTGTCCTTGGAAACCGGGCGGATCACGCGACGCCTCGCGGCCGGAATCGCAACGGCTCCTGCAATGAAAATGACCGCCAACCCACTCACTACGCTGCCCACGCGAAAAGAGGTTGGCGCAAACTCAAAGCGGACGGAGTGATGCCCCTGTCTGACTGGCACCGCCATGAAAGCGTAATTGGCCCGTATCACAGGAACTTTCATCCCATCCACTTCGGCGACCCAGCCGGGATAGTAGCTCTCATTGAAGTACAGCATCCCGTCCTGATCGGCGGTAAGCATGAGCTTCACTTCGTTGTTGGCCTGGGTCACATCAGTGATCGAGGCCGGCGCCGCCTCGCCGCGAACGCCCCAAAAACGGTCGACCTCCTGCGGGACGATCACCGTTCGTTTGCCGTCAAAGTCCGAACTTGTCAGGGCTTTAAACTGACCGTCCTCAGTCCCGATGACATGGATGGCCGTGGCGGGAAGGAAGGAGAGCAACGGAACGGCATCGGGATTTTCAAACACCTGCACGTGGCGGAGCGAAAACGCTTTGGTGAAACGGTCCGGATGCGCGGCGAAGCGTGAGGTGCTTTGGTTATAGTCAGTCGTCACGAAGTATCGTGTCCCGGTAAGATCCAATACTCCTTTCGGCGCGGTGAACACATTCTCAGACTTAAAGGCGTCCTGGGTCTCGACCACGGACAGCACTCTCACCGCCCGTTTATTCGGGAAATCGTTCCCCGCTGCCGACGATAGCCCATATGGCAGCTCGAACTGCGCGCCATACACTACATCGACTGCACCCACGCGCCACATGGGAATTGCCCTCGCGCGTAGGAAATCAAACACGGGAGCAGGCGGGAAGATATCAGCTGGCTTAACAAACGGCACCACCGCGAAACCGGCAGTGATCAAGTCTGCGGCAATCAAGACCACCAACGCGCGATGGAAGTCCACGGCGCGAATGCGCCTGGTGGCTGCGAGAGAAACAATAATCAGCGAAAGAAGGACCAGTAGCAGAGTCCAGCGCCAGGGGATCGCCGTGTCACCGGCGAGCCGCAGGATAATCGGGCCGCCCGCGCCGATGGCTGTGATGAGCCACAGAATGACCGTCGAGTAGGCAAAGCGCGATTTCTGCCTCTGTGAGCGGGCTGCTACCGCTGAAATCGCGAGACCGGCCAGCACCGCGAAAGCAAAGTCAGCCACTCCCAGGAGCCGCCAGTTCGGTAAATGGGCCAGCACCGGAGTATGCGCCGAGATCCAATACCCCGGCTGCCAACCATAGGCAGTTTCGATACAAAAAAAGGCCAGTGCTACAAAAAACACGACGTCGCGTCGCTTCCGCCAGAGCACGACGAACGGCAGCAATGCGATCGTGAACGCGCCGGTGTAAGCGGCTCCTTCCGGAATCGATACGCCATCTACGTTAGGGTGGTGTAACAGATCGCGCGAGAGAAACCCAAGGCTTTGCGACGAGGCCAGCGGTGCCCAATGATAATTCAACGAGCGTGCAATTAAACCCACCCACTCCAATGTGGGCAGGAGTTGCACGGCCGCCAGCGCGAGGCTAAGTAAACCGGCGGCTCCGAACGCCAGCGCGTACCGGCCCGACGACGGAGCGATTGGAAAGAGGCGATAGGCTGCATACACAAGAGCCATCACCGTCACTTCGAACGCCACCTCGGGGTGACCGCCCAAAACCGGGAGCACAAAGGCAATCGCTGCTAAAGCTAGGAAGGCAAACGATTGTTTCGAGCGCAGTGCATCGACCGCCAGAAACATCAAAGGCAGCCACATAGCGGTGTCCAGCGGTGTCGCGCCCTGCCATGCAACGACCCAACCGCTCAAGGCAAAAATGAACCCGGAAACGAGTGCAGCCAACGACGAGGCTCCCAAGTTCCTCACGAAAATAGCCGTGGTGATCGCGATGATGATGCTACGAAGGATGAACAGCAGAGACCACGCCAGCAGAAACGGAAACAACGAGAGAAGCCAATGCAACGGAAAAAATAGGGCCGACTGTGGCATTGCCTGGTAGGGCACACCCATGAAGACCTGGAAATCCCACAAGGGAACGTTTCCGATGCGAAGCTCCGAGTTCAGTGTCCGCCGCCACGGGTAATAGCAGGTGGCGAAGTCACCTTCGTTGGGATGTTGAGAACCTATACAACAGTCGGTTCTCGCGGTCCCTTCCCAAGGCGGGAAAAAGAGCACGATATCCGCGGGAAAAGGGATGTAGCCTACCAGAACCGGAACGTAGGGCAGGGTTACCGCGAAGGCCAGTATAAGCAGCCCAGTTCGAAAACGTAGCGTTTTATTTCCTGTTTTGGACCCTCTAGGAACACCGGGGGCCTTCGATCCTGCTCGCGTCATCAAGGCCCCTACGGATGTTCGATTATCGATCCTGGCGGCAGCCCGGCCTCAGCCGGCCACACCGCGTCATGGCAGGTACCGGGCAGTCGAAACGAGTTGATTTCCCGGGTGCTGTGCCTTCTGGGCGGCCCTGATCGCGTAATAACCACGTCTCAATATACTAACGGCGCTTTCGCTCTGTGTTCAAGACGGGTCAGGAAGGGCTGCGCATTCATCGAAGATCAGGCAGGACATATTGAGCCAGGTCAGGGCCAGTCGGGGCGGCTCCATGGAGACTGTCCCCGCATGCTAAACTGGACCGATAGCCAAGTGTCTCTATGGGAATGGTTTACGAGAAAAAACGATCAAATCTTGACTTGATCCTTCAGACCATTGGACACGACCCGAATCGTTCGATCCAGCTTTCCGAGGACGGATCCTTCGACGGCAAACCTGTCCTGCTCTGGCTCGAAAGCACCTCCCGATGCAATCTTCGGTGCGCGAAATGCGGACATGGGTACGAGCCGCCGGGCACGGATCGCATTCTTCCGCGCAATTTGGCCGACGCAGTGGTGGACGAAGCTGACGAGTATTTCGCCGCCGCCGTGAAAGTGCGCACTTCCGGTTACGGCGAGATGTTCATGTTCTCTCGGTTCCGGCAGCTTGTCGAGCGCATCAAAAAGCACGAGTGCTGGGCTGAAGGTACAACCAACGGCGTTTTAATTGACCCGAGTGAGATCGATTGGCTAGTGGAGTTGGGCTACGACCAGCTCGTGTTCTCAATCGACGGCGCTTCGACCGAGACGATGAAACGAGTCCGCGGCGCGGATGTGGAGAAGATCTGGAAGATCCTCGAGTACATCAAGCGCAAAAAGGAAGAGCACAATACCTCAAAGCCCCTCATTGTCGTAGGTTTCGTTGGCCAGGCCGACAACATGGAGGAACTTCCCGCGCTCGCTCGTAAACTTGCCGTTCTGAACGTATCGTTCCTCGCTGTAAACACGTTGCATTACAAGAAATACGTGGCCGGCACTGACGATCCCTATGGCCGCTTGTACCACGAACAGTCGCTGGCCCGCCTGGAACGAGAACGGGTTGAAGCGCTGATCGAAGAAGCACGGCTGATCGCAGAACAGGCCAACATTGGATACGGCGTATACATAGATTTGGATCGGGTCTATCGCGAATCCGCGGAAGATACGGCGGTTGACGCGGGTAATTTCGACGCCGAATTGATATCCATCTCGCCGCAGGAAAATAGCGTTCCGGCCCCCAGGAAGGCGCCCAACGAAGCTTTGGAACCTTTCTATTGCGTTTACCCTTGGACGTCGATGTACGTTACCGCCCGCGGAAGCACCAGCGTTTGTTGCTCGATGCGCGGTGATATTGGAACAGTCCTCAATTCGGGCGATCTCGACCGTGTTTGGAACGGCGATACGCTGCGCTCAATAAGACAATCCATTGCGCGCGGAGAGGTTCATCCAAACTGCTCATACTGTGTGAGTAGGAACCGCCACTTAAGCAGCTTCGTCGACCTGGACTCCGTTCGGGCGGTATTGGATTCACAAAGGGATGCCGAAACATCGAGGCTCGCGGGCGTGCAGCCGGTACCCGCATTGCCCATCTTTGGCTATTTCGATACCGCCGAACTCAAGGCCCGAAGCTTGGATCGCGTCCGAATCTCGGGTTGGATCGCGAGTTCTCAGAACGGGGCGCCTATCCAGGAGTTCCGGCTTCGGCTACAAGGTCAGGAGCTCGGGGTCATTCGCACATTTCACCCCCGGCCTGACGTGGCCGCACATTACGGCCGCAAAGATCTGCTCAATTGCGGCTGGCATATTGTCGTGAACCTGCCTGCGCTGCAGCCTGGGAATTACGAGTTGTTGGGCGAAGCCACGGATCCCGACGGCATTTCCGGCATCCTGGGTCCGGTGCCCGTCTCGATTAG
The DNA here is from genome assembly GCA_963740005.1 of uncultured Acidobacteriaceae bacterium. Lineage (GTDB taxonomy): Bacteria > Acidobacteriota > Terriglobia > Bryobacterales > Bryobacteraceae > CAJCIT01. Next base: position 271,466 of record CAVUCO010000024.1, read on the forward strand.
CGAGTGACACGCTGTGCCGGCGCGGACGACCTGTAAAACTCCGCCGGGACAAAACGCTTCTCCTCAAAAGCGGGCCGTACGTTGGCTCTGGTCATGTGTGGCTTCCACGTGACTTTCCACTTCTCCTCAAATCGCCTGCGATTCGCCTCGAAAATCTGGTCGTACTCCTTGGAAGGCAGTTTGGAAAATGATCCTTGGCCGAAGTGATGGACGAAGCAGTCTTCGGCGGCAACCACGCGGCGGCCGGCTTTCCGCACCCGCATGGATAAGTCGTCATCCTCAAACATGCCGATGCCGAAGCCTTCATCCAGTTCGCCAATCCGCTGCCACAAATCTCTTGAGATCGCCGCGCAAAACAACGCCGCCACGTCGAGATCCACCAGTTTCCGTTTCTGCTTCGCGGCAAGATTCACCGCAAACCTCCGCATTTCATCGAAGCTGGTGTAGTCGACGTTGATTTTGGCTTCGTTGGCGACAAAGTTGGTCACCGGGCAGATCAGTCCGATGGACGTGTCTTTGCGCAAGTGCCGTAGAAGCCGCTCGATCCACCCGGGCGTCACCATCACGTCGACGTTAAGAAAAATCACGTACTCACCAACCGACTCACGCGCGGCGAGATTGTTACCTGCCGCAAAACCCGTGTTGCTGGACAGGCAATGAAGATGGATTCGCGGATCCGTCGCGGCATATTCTTTCAAGATTTCGACAGTCGAATCCTGGGAATGATTGTCGACGACGATGACCTCATACGAAGGGTAGGTATCGCGAAGTGAATCGAGACATGGCCTGACGTAATCAGCACTGTTGTAGGTAACGATCAGTATTGAAACCAATGGAAACGCATTCCTGACGGCGGCATCGATGGTGTCTACTCGCTGCGCCCAGTTGTTGTGTTTCGCAAACTCGATTCGCTGACGCCGCAGGTCGTCCCCCACTTCATTCAGCGCCAGGTCTAGCTTCTGAGCGAAGTCTTCCGCATCGTGGCCGATATAAAGCAGGCCGGCGCATTGCGCGAGTTCCGCCATATCCGTCGCGACGACGGGCTTTCCTTGCGAGAAATATTCGTATAGCTTTACCGGATCTGTTGCCTTCGTGACCTGGTTCAACAGAAACGGGATGGTACACGCGTCGAACTCAGCCAGGTATGCCGGGATTCGCTCATAATTCTGATTGCCCAGCAGGAAGACGTTCGGCAATGACTCCAGCGCCGATGTGTCGCGGCCAAAGACCTCGCCGATTAATACAAACGAATACTGCGGCCGCGCCTTGGCGACCGCATACACCAGATCCAGGTCGATCCAGTCCGCGATCGCGCCGAAGTAGCCGACAACGGGACGGCGAATGGAACCCAGCAGGTTTCTGCTCTGGGCTTGCGCGAAGAAGCCGTAATCCGCGCCATTGCGCGCCAGCAAGGGTTTCAATCCCTGGGCCGCGAACTTCTCCACGAGCCCCTGTCCCGTAACCACCAGCACATCGCACTCATGAACGAACTTCTTCTCCTCAGATACATTGAACTTGCCCAGGTTCTCGAAGGTATCCCAGTCATCCATACAGTCGTAGACCACGATGGGACCCTCGGCCTCGCGTAGAAGCAGTGTCACTTGACGCCAGAAGGGCAGTTGAGTCAGCGCAATGCTGTCTCCTACCGCCCACTCGCGGTACAGTTCCGCGAGAGACGCAGTCAGCGTCCGTGCCCTGGCAGGCTCGAGCGACCCCAAGTAAATATCGGGCTGCTCGCCTCGCAAGTGGATTTCCCAAAGGTTGTCTCGCAGCTGGACAGCCTCGAAAGCCTTCTCGGAGGAGGGGGGCAGGAGGCGAGTAGGACTCACCCAGAACACGCGGTGCCCATCGCGCGCGTACTGTGCCGCAATCTGCTGCGGACGCTGGAATCGAAAGTCAAAATCGATGATGGCAAGAACGATGACATCGTACTTCTGTTGAAGAGGCGTCCGTACAGCGGACTCCCCGCTGGAGCTCTCCGCTCCGGGAAGCAAAATGTCGGTCTGAAACTCCGGAACGTAACTCCAGAGATCCGGAAAACGGAGCTCGTATTCCGAGAGGCTCGCGGCCCCGGAAGACAGAAGCCGAAACCGTCCCCTCCATCCATGCCGCAGCATCAAATCGTAAGCCTTGCGGAAGTACAGCATGACTTTCCAGGCCCGCTGACTGCGGTACTCGTCAAGCTGGTCTTGCCAACGCGCGTAGAAGGCGCGCAGCCTTTGATAGACGGACTTCTGTTGGTCGACCGGCACGCAAGGCTTGCTCGAGCGCGACGTTTAATCTCTCAATCTCCTGTCGGCGGCCCTGCGCTCATGGGAATGATCCGCGTCACGGCGCAGAAATGCGATAGCTTCGTCACGTTTCGCGATAATCCGATCACGATTTGCTACTTCACTTCGCTGGAACTCGATGACTTCAGCCCGATGGGCGAGGATGCTCGTCTGTTCGGTCACGGCCGAGTGAAGAACATTGACCGCGGGCCGATCCCGATCCCGGATCTGTGCCTCCAGCTTCACCACTTGCCCTTCTCGCCAGGCGAGAAGCGCCCGCATTCGAGCAGGGTCAGATGGTTCCGTACTCTGGATCGCATTCATGATCTGCGCACACACACCATCCCAGGAAGAGACGGATTCCTGCACAAGAATGACATCAGGTCGCAGGTCGGCGATTTTGTCGCGCGCCTCCTCGGAATACGTAATCACAACGGAGGAACGTGCCAGCCATTCTGCGCTTCCGGCCTGGCTCTCCGGGCACTCATAGACCACGTGTGGATTGTGAAGGGAATCAAGCTGTCGCGCACTGCCGTCGTCCACGAAGACAATGGGTGCGTCGACCACGTTATATGCATGCACGGGAACATTCCCTACGAAAATGCCAGGCTCGATTTCGGTGAATGGTTCTGGATCAGCCCCAAGGTACTCCGGATCGCTGTAGAACACGGTCCAGTCTCGGCCGGCGAACGCCCTCGCCCATCGTTTCGCACGGCCGTTGTGAAGTCCGTCTTCCCACCGAACGGAGGGCGGGAAAATAACGGCTCTCGACGATTTCGACTTTTTCGCCAAGATCTGCGAGATCGCTTCCCGAATGTGAATGAGTCGCGCTGGCTCCGCTGGCATGTCCGCCCCGCGCGGCGGCAAGGACCAATCTCGAACAACGGCGAGGAATCGATCTGTAGCTATGCCGGGAACGTACTGGGAAGCAGTTTGGAATGCGTTTTCGGTAATCGCTTGGCGCTGTTCCTCGGACCCCTGTAGCACCTGGACAATCCGTTCGCAGGCCTCGGCGATGTTTCCAGCCCTATAAAGGTGGCCAGTTTCGTCCTGCTGAACGAGATCGCGCAAGGATTCAATGTCCGGAGCGACGACAGGACACCGGCAGGCCATTGCTTCAAGGACTGCTAATCCAAAAGATTCATCTGTAGATGTGGACACCAGGCATCCTCCCGATCGAGCAACTGATCGGTATAGCGCCGGCATCCGCCGATGCGGGACCACCTGGAGCCAACGGAACCGCTCCCCGAGTCCAGTGGCCGCGATTTTGCTCGCCACAAGCTTCAGCTCGGCGCCTCCTCCGAAGCCGGCACTGATCATATGGAACTCGGCGTCGGAACGATCGCGAAGTTGAGTCGCAATCTCCAGAAACGCCAGCCAATTCTTAACGGAATCTATCCTGCCTACCCAGAGCACTATCGGACGCGAGGGAGTTTCTACCTCCTCACCTGCTTCGAAGAATATCGGTGCCAGGGAGTTGGCAACGACTTCCATCGGCACCTCGCGCGACGAGACCAAGGACTCGACTCGCGTTTGCAGGGATCTGGACGGTACGATGATTCCGCGAACGCCTGTCAGAAGATCTTTAGCCACTAACGGCGCGAGCATGTGGGAATAGGTGGAATGTACTTCGTAGACGAGCTTGACTTCAGGATCGATCTGACGAGCAATGAGCAGTACTGAGGGCGTGTCAATGCTCACGATCCAATCAGGTTTGAATTCAGCTAGTCCCTTCGCGATCTCCGAGCCATCGCGGCAGATTCGAATCTCGACTCCGGTGTTCTTGAACAGAGCTCTTCCATCGAGTTCTTCCAGGAATAGCAGCAGAACCCGCCACCCGCGTCGGCGTAGTTCACCGACTCTGGTTTCGAGAACCACCTCAACGCCACCCAAACTGAGCGTCTGGTATGCGAAGACAATTCGAGGATCCTCCACTTCGTCGCTCAAGGCCTCGTCTAGCGCGGAATCGATGATTTTGTAGCGGGCAGCCCAAGAGTTTTCGCGTGCAACCGCCTGGCGCTGTTCTATGCGCTTAGCGTCGTCTTCCGCAACGGCCGTATCAAGTAGTCTCGTAAAATCTTCCGGCCCACCAGCCAGATAGGCTACTGCGCGATAGGGCTCCAGTTCGGGCAGCCGCGTGGCGACGACTGGCTTGCCGCCAGCAATGTACTCGTAGAATTTCACCGGATCGGTTGCCTTGGTAACGGCATTTATTTTGAATGGGATGATACAGACGTCAAAAAGGCGGAGGCAGGCAGGAAGATCGGCGTAGGGCTGATGGCCATACAATCGAACATTGGTAAGTGCAGAGAGCTTTTCTACGGCACCCTCATAAATGGCGCCGAGTATCGCGAAGAAATAGTGTGGGCGCTCGGCTGCAGCGAATGCAAGCAACTCGACGTCAAACCAACTATCGATCGCGCCGAAGAAGCCAACAATGGTGCGAGAAGGTGGGATGGCGATGGGCGGAGCCGCTGCTGGTATCTTGCGCTGGAAGTGGGCGATGTCCGCGCCGTTTCGAGCGAGAAGTGTTTTGGCGTTCCGCACCGCCCACTTGTCCCATAATGCTTGCGCGGACACGATGACGAGGTCAGCATCATCGACCAACTCGACCTCTTGTTCGACTAGCGAGTCTGGCATCCAAGCGAACCCGCTCCAATCGTCCATGCAATCGTATGCGATAGGCCAACCCAGGGCAGCACGCAAGCGATAAGCAATGGGAGCCCATGTGGGAAGTTGCAGCATGCAGACGGCTCGGCCGATGCCAAAATCGCCCGCAAGTGTGGTGAGGTCGTCGACAATTGCGTCTTGCAGACTATCCGGCAGCACATTGGAGTAAACATCGAGGGGCTGTGGTAGCCGCAGGAGCACCTCCCAGACGTTATCGCGTAAGCGATTCAGAGAAAATGCGGCCCTACCTGCTGGACTAGCCTTACCGATGCTCAGGAAGAATACGCGATGACCGTGATCGGCAAACTGGGACATCAGTTGTTGCGGGCGCATCCAGCGAAAGTCCCATTCGATGCCCGGGAAACAGACCACATCATACGGAAAAGATAGCCCACGGCGTCGCTCGGCGATGGCAAGCTCGAGTGCCTTATCGTTCGCGCCGACTGCAGCCCAAGAAAGCTCGTCCATCCATCTGAGAACCGTCGACGGAGAAGCTGGATCAAAGGTGTCCCCGATATGCCGCTGATTCTCGGCTGCCGCAAGGGAAAGCCTAGCGGCTGCCGCTGCGAGTCGCCTTTTTAGGCCGGCATCGGTGTACGCACTCTCAATCCGTTCTGCCAGATCGTCTGCTCGAAGAACACTCAGATCGAGCGCAAGGGTGCCGCAGTCGGCGGACGCCATCAGGTTGCGAACCTTGGGGTCGTATACAAGGCCGACCACCGGCACGTTCGTTCGGATTGCGAACAGCACCGAGTGATACCGCATACCGACAACTACGTCACATCGGGAAATGATGCCGCCAAGGCTCGAGGCATCACCGGAATACTGGGATACGGCCGTGCGGCTATGATGCCGCATCCTCGCTTGGACACGGTTGGCAATTGCCTCGTCATCGTCTCCGTGACTTCTCGAAAGCTGGAAAGGGAGAAAGACAATGGAGCCTTCAGGGTGTCGATCGAGGAAGATGTCAAGTGCCTCGGTGACCTGCGACTCCCAGGCCTCCGGGTTCACTCCAATATCCCAGTTGCGGAGGGCAACTCCAAGGACCGGCTTTGGCAAATCCAGGGTTTTCGGTTGATCCGGAGCGAGAAACGCCGGATCCGCAGTAACGTGAATGCGGGCGCCTTTGATGCCCAATTCCGTAAGGAGGGTCTTGGACTCCTGATCTCGAACTAGAATGAGTTGCGCCTGATCGGCAAGCATCCGCGTATACCGGCGGCCAGTCTCGGAAAGCAGCGGACCCACTCCTACTGCATACAAGAGCAGCTGCTTATCGAAAAGGCTCGCTAATGCGGCATACGCGTAGTAACTGAAAGTCGCGCCTTCCGAGAAAAGGCTGCTCAAGTCGACATTCCAGTAGTCCTGTATCAGACCACCGCCGCCCAAGACGATCATCTGGCATTCCCGAACTGCCTTCCAGAGAGCCGGCTTGTCGTTTTTGCCAATCGATTCTACAGCGTATGTGGCTGAGGTTGAATCGGGATCATCGGAGACGACGACTGGATGAAGATCTAGAATTGAAGTGCGAATTGCCGATAGAACGCTCTTGAGAATGGCCTCGTCACCAGCATTGCCGGCGCCATAGTAACCGACAATGAGAGCTGTCGTAGTAGGCTTTATTACCGGCATGCTTTCGTCGCGCACAGCCCCGGATACAGTGCGGGTAAGTACACCAGCGATTTCGGGCTACTGTTCAGCGGTTTACTTCGGCTGAAGTGAGTCGCAACATGCGGTCTGGGATAAGAATGCCGAATGACAGCCAACTGTTGTCCATGCAGCTCGGGCTTCAACTGGCGCACCGGCGCTCCATAGGCTGAGCTTGCTACCCGGCCGGGAATCGAGGCCCGGTCGCGGCTATGAGCCTTGATAAAAAACCAGTCCTCTTGGATGTCCGGGTAGCCCAAAATGCCTTTCGCTTGCGGCTCGGCGGCTGCGGCCGGAAGCTGCTCCAGCAAATGGTCAGGAAGAGGGGTCATGCAGCGATAAGTCTTTTTGTTGCCTCCCGCAACTAGCGAACCAGCAGGCCAAATGCCCAGTTACATCCCAGGGGCGGCAGGTTTGAGTATAACAAGCGTCAGCGCTGACGAAACTCTCCCTGAATCTGTTCCAGAGCCGCACTTTCCTCTATCCGCACCTGGCTGCCCCGTTTGGTACTCTCGTGCTTAGACGAGAGTGCGTCGCGCCGCCGCAGGCGCCTCACCCATAGCTCGTAAGGCAGCAGGATCTCGAGGTCGTACCATACCGTTCGTTCGGGGATTTATCCCAAATGCCATTTGAGGGAGGCATCGCGTCTGAACTGGCAATATCACGCCGGCTGTTTAATTTGAAGGAACTGGCGCGCCCCTACTATCTGAGGTGGCTCTACTTCCGTTTGAAGAAAGAGAACTGCCCGCCCTGCTTCAAGGACTGCTGGAAATTCCCTACCGCGGCCATTGATGACTCCTCCTGGGGGGCGGAAGCAGAGGACGCCGGGCGCCCCCTAATTGTCTTCCTTCCGATGGCGGATTGGCACACCTGTCTGCAGCGCACCCAGCACTTCGCCACCACATTCGCGTCGATGGGGCATCGCTGTCTTTATGTGAATCCACATCTGGGGAGGGAGTTCCCGAACACCTATTTTCGCAGTCCTCGTGTCCTCGTTAGCACCCTCGCTCCGCGCATTCGAGAGCTGCATGTTCATCTGCTCCGCGAACCTGTATTCCACCACCGGTGCCTGCGGCCGGAGGAGAATCGGACGGTCGTCCGAGCTGTCGAGAAATTACTATTGCGCGCGGCGCCCGCGTCCCAACCGGTGCTGATCGTAAGCTTTCCCATTTGGGAGGAGGTGGCAGCGGAATTGCGCGAGCGTCTTGGCTGTAGGATCATCTACGACTGTCACGATCTCCTGGCCGGGTTCGGGGATATTTCGGAAGATCTCCTCGAAGCAGAAAGCAGCATCCTGTCCCGCAGCGACCTCGTCCTTTTCTCCGCGCAATGGCTGATGGAACATACATTGGCCCAACACCCCGCTCTGAGCCTAAAGGCCGTGCTCGTGCGCAATGCTGCGAACTACGGTGACTTCCAGGCGGCAGCTGTTTCTCATGACCATCGAAATGGCGCCGGGGGAGTGAAAACGATCGGCTATGTAGGCTCGTTGAACTCTTGGTTTGACACCGAATCGGTGAAATTTGCGGCCATGGCGCATCCCGAATGGCGGTTTGTGTTGATCGGCCGAGTGGGCTCACCGAAGCTGGACGCGCTTCGCGGTTTCCCCAATATCTTATTCCGAGGCGAGGTTCCCTATGCCGACCTGTCATCGCATCTTTCTGAAGTGGATGTTGGGATCATCCCATTTCTAAAGAGCCCGCTGACGATGGCAACCAACCCGGTCAAGCTCTACGAGTATTTCGCGTGCGGACTGCCAGTCGTCAGCACGCGGCTTCCGGAGCTGGAGCAGTTTCCCGACTTGGTTTATCTTTCGGATTCTCCTGAGCAGTTTTCGGGTCAGATTGAGATGGCACTGCGAGAAACGGACCCGGCACTGCGGACTCGCCGCATTAGCATTGGGCAGCGCGAAAGTTGGCTCGCGCGCTGCACGCAGTTGGCCGTAGAGATCCGAAAACTTGATACAGATTAGGCACCCCGTTAGTCGGAAACTACGGACGCCTCAATTCCCCGCCCCGGTAACTGCGAATGGGTGGCCACTCGAAGTGCCGAGTTAATGTCTCAGCGCTCGAGGCTTCGCTTTCTGTAAGCTGCCATAACCTCGGCGATGGCGCCGCTCATCACAACCTCACCATGATCGAGCCAGATCGCCTGATCGCACAGTTTCTGCACCATTCCTGAGGCATGCGAAACACACAGCAGGCTCTTGCCTGACTCATGGAATTGGTGGATCTTTCGAAAACATTTTTCCTGGAATGCGGAGTCCCCGACCGCCAGAACTTCGTCGACCAACAACAAATCCGGATTCGTGCTGATAGCGACGGAGAAGGCGAGGCGCATACCCATTCCGGTGGAGTAGGTTCTCAGAGGCTCGTCGATGAACTCCTTTCCGATCCCCGAGAAATCGACAATATCGTCGAAGATCTCGGCGGTGCGCCGCCGCGTCAGCCCTAGAAGCGAGGCATTCAGCCTGATGTTCTCGGCGCCCGTCAAATCCGGGTGGAATCCCGAGCCGAGTTCGAGCAGCGCTGCCACGCGCCCTTTCACAGAGATGGATCCTTGGTCGGGCCGGCAGAGCCCCGCCACCAGGCTCAATAGCGTACTTTTTCCAGCTCCATTCGGCCCTATCAGCGCCACACTCTCACCACGCCGAATCTTGAATGAGACGTTCTTGACCGCTGCAAAGCTTTCCGTAGGCCTGCCTGAAATCATCTGCTGAACACGGTTGCGCAGCAACATCCTGCCGCCATGGCGGTAATAGATTTTGGAAACGTTATTGAACTCGATCGTATACATGACTTACAGGTGATCGTAGAAGCGGCGCTTCAGCTTTTGAAACACGGCCAGTCCAAAAACGAACGTAAATGCCGCCACCAATGTCAGCTTGACCAGCAGCTCCCAGCGCGGCGCGTGCCCCTCCAACAAAATGTCTCGCATCGCGAGAATCAAAGCGGCCAGCGGGTTCAGCTTATAGATTTCAGCGTAGACGGGGGGGATTACAGAAAACGAGTAGACTACCGGAACCGCCCAGAACATGACCGTATTGATGGATTCGACCACATATCTCGTGTCCCGCACGTACACATTCACGGCCGAGCTAATCAGCGAAAGACCACAAACGAAAATTACCTCCATCACCCACAGATACGGTAGCCATATCCAACTGCGGGTGAACGGCAAGCCTGAGGCAAGTACGAGAACGATCAGCAACAAGATCTGGATCAGCAGATGCAAACAATTGGAAATAACCGCGGCGAGCGGCACAGCTTCCCTTGGAATCGGCACGCGCTTAATAATGGCGGCGTTGTCCACAAGTGACGTGGTACCGGAAGTCCAGCCAATGGTGAAAAAGTTAAATGGGACCAAGCCGCACATCACAAAAGCCGGAAAATGCGGCACCGCGTTATTTCGAGTGACTTTCGTAAAAACAAAAGTCAAAACACCCATCAGTACAAGCGGGTTCAACAGTGACCAGAACACACCCAATGACATGTTCCGGTAGCGCACCTTGAAATCCTTAGCGATCAGGTTGGAAAGAAGAAAAGAGAAATCCCCTCTCCACGAAGGTTCGGAACTCTTCCAGGCCGGGTTGCCTGCGCTCCCGTCTTTTTCACCAAAGCCGGAAGCTCCGTCCGGTTTCGGTGTCAAAAGATCCTCGGTGTGCATGCTATGCCGCAAGCCGTCATCGGAGATGCGCGTGCGTAAGTGGGTATCCGAGCCGTAGAATAACACACTGATGCCGCCCTTCCGACTTGCCCAGAGCGCTCGGCATTAGCAGCCTTGGCTGGATATCCCGCCTAGTTCAGGCGAGTGCGAGCAAGCCCCGATTGGCCGTAACCGATCGGAACAAATGACCATGATCGCCGCGCAGCCACCCTACAGCACAGATCTAGGTGTGAGCGCCTGAGTGCGCAACGAGCAATGATGAAAGAGCGGTGGCGAAGTTCGTCCGGAGTCACGACCGTTCATCAAGGGGACGGACTTCTCTGTCCCAAGCCATGATGCGGCGGACGAAGCGAACTACCGCTCTGTGCGCGTGGACAGAGCTGTCCGTCCCCGCGTCCTCCAACTTTGTATTTCAGAGCAACCGAGCGCGAGCGGTTTGGTTATTTGGGATATGACCCTCTCACTTCCGCGCAGCCGCGGCATCTTTTACATCGAGTTGCCACACCGTGAAATAGGCATCGCTAAAGACGGGCTTCGCCTCCTGGTCGGGACTCCGCGTGCTCGGGAGCACCACGTATTCGCACCGGCAGCGCGCCAAAGCTGGCTCCGCTTCATGCCATCCGTGTAATGAGCAGTAGAACTTCGCGGGGTCGGGAGCGTAGGTGCGGGAACAGTTGCCTATGCCGTAGATATTCGAGCCCGGATGAGCCGCGGCGAGCCAGGCGAGGGATTTGTGCGTTCGAAGCGCCATATCCAGATACTGTTCAGGTCCGATACGCCGGGCAAACAGCATCAGCATCGGTGCATTCACTTCGATAATGGCGATGCCTAGAACGGCGGACAGCAGAACACCGGCAAAGGCGATGGCCACGCTGGCGCGCAGGACGCGCTCACCCAGCCTGTCGTAAAACGCCGTGGCGTTGCCGGCCAGAAGCACAACCAGCAAGCTGATCGGCAGAATAGCGTAGCGGACCATGCCGGCCACGGGTAACCAGTAGACCAGATACACGCCGCAGAAAAGCAAGCAAGCGCGCCGCGCTGGAGTGCTCGGACCGGGGACCAGGATGGCCAGCGGCAGGAAAACGAGCAAGCTGAGTCCAATCGGGTTGGGCAGCGGAGATTCGAAGACGCGCCAGCCATTGAAGTGCGCATTCCAGGGAACGCGCAAAACGCGTGGCACCCTGGTCGGCTCCCCCACTTTCCGCTCGACCGGGTGCCAACTCAGGCTCAGAGCCGCCGGATAGACAGGGTTTCCCGTGAGATAGGCGGCCCGGGCCGGCCAATAAAGAGCAGACGCGCCCAAAATGGTGCAGAACACGACCGCGGGACGGAGCCCCCGGGATGCATACAGAAAGAAGCACACCAACGGGACCGCCCCGAACAGTGCCACGTGCTTAATGGCGAACGTGGATCCGAGCAATAGTGCGCCCACGGGAATCCATCGCCGCTCGCGCGTTTCGAGCCAGCGCAAAAAGGCCAGCAGCGCAGCCGCCTGAAAAAAAACCATCGGCCAATCGTTTTTGGAATTGCTGCCGCTCCAATGGGCGAAAGGCATCATCGCCGCCGCAGCGACGCCGGCAAATGCCGCCGCCCTGTTCAAGCCGCACGAGCGCGCGATCAGGAACAATAGCAGCAGAGAAAGTATCCAGAAAAGCGGGGAGATCAATTGTGCCGCGGGCTGCCCGCCGAGTGACCATGCCAGCGCCATCAGCATCTCGCCCCCCTGTGGATATAAGCTCTCCGGCAGCGTTGGAAGCGCCTCAAGTGCGTGTTGCCCGGAGTAGTACCGGGCCGAAGCCAAATGCACGGCCAGCGCATCGAACGCGATGCTCGGCGCGAGCGCCACAGCCAGCGCTGAAAGCGCCGCGAGAATGGCAAATATGAACGCGATTCCAGCCAGAGGATGATCCGGGCTGGCGTTAACGGTCAGTATTTGACGCATGGCCAGTACCCCGCCAAATACCTCCTGCCTGAACGCCAGACACGGAAGTACTAGTAGCACGACGAAAACCGGCGCGTAGAATAGTCGCAACAACCCAAGCCCGAACAGCAGCGGGATCAGCAAAGCACACCCCAAAGCGAATCCCAGAGTCAGAACTTCCGCTGGGCTCTTGAGAGGAATGCGGAAGAGTCGAGCAACCCGGCAGCCGGATGCGAGACAGGCGAGAAACAACAGCGCCACCACCAGAGTCGCGGAAGGCTGATACAGCAGCAGGCAAAGGCCGCAGAGGCCGGCCAGCAATGGAACTTCGAGGCGCCGCACTCGCTCACTGCGAAGCGACAGATAAACCGGACACACCGCGGCAAGCTGCAGCAACGCACCATACAGGAGCGTCTGGAAAATGGCTCCCGGGCTGTGGAAATAGCTCACCTCCCACTGGAATACCCTCGCGGTTACGAGCCCTACCAGACCGAGCCAGACCAGCCAGACGCACGCCTTCAGCCGATGCATCGCTGGTTCACTCATGGGTTTCAATCAGCCGATTGTATCCTGCGCGTAAGATCGCTCGCCGAGCCGCCCGCGCGCAGTTCTGCTTCTCTTTAGGCGAGATCCAGGACTTGATCTTACCGATCGCTCAGCGCCCGGTCCAGCAGGGAGTGCGCTTTTCCAGGAAAGACGAGATGCCTTCCTGCGCGTCGTGAGCGAGAGAGTTCATGCTCATCACCTCCTTGGCGTAGGCGTAGGCTTTCGCTTGATCCAGATCGATTTGCGTATAGTACGCCTGCTTGCCTAGCGCCACCACCAGGTCGCTGGCTTTTGCGATGCGCTCAGCGAGTTGGCGCGTTTCTGCCTGCAGCTCGCCTGCCGCGACCACGCGGTTCACCAAGCCCCACTCGGCCGCGGTCTGCGCGCTGATCGGTTCGCCCGTGAGCAGCATTTCCAAAGCGCGCTTGCGCCCGACTACCCGGCTGAGAGCCACCATCGGCGTCGTGCAGAACAACCCGATCTTGACGCCCGGCGTGGCAAACGCAGCTTCCTCGGCGGCGATAGCCAAATCGCATGTGGCAACGAGCTGGCATCCGGCGGCCGTGGCGATACCCTGCACTTCGGCAATCACAGGCTGCGGGATCGATTGCATTTTCGTCATCAGCTCCGTGCAGACATCAAACAAACGCCGGTATTCGTTGATATCGCGGCCGACCATCTCCGAAAGGTCATGGCCGGAGGAAAATACTTTGCCCGCGGCCGCTAGTATTACCACGCGCAGATCGCGCCGCCCGCCGATCGCGCCCAGGCAATCGATCAGCTCCTGCATCAGCGCAAGCGAAAGGGCGTTGCGTCGTTGCGGCCGATTGAGAGTAACTCGAGCGATGTTGCCTTCGGATGCGAAGCAGATGTTCTCGTAGGGCATGCCACCATCTTAAGCGCCTGGCGTCCGCTTGGCTGGCAGTTGACCGGCGCACTTTGGCCTCCACTTTGCATACCTCCGATTTAAGGAGTATCCATGCCAGGAAAGAAGCCTCTAAAGGGTGTCAGTGCCAAGGAGGAACGCCAATATGAGCACATTAGGAACAGTGCCGAGAAGAGTGGGCGCTATGGAAATAGAGCGAAGGAGGTTGCGGCTCGAACTGTTCTAAGAGAACACAAGCAGAAAGGCCACAAGCCGGGACAGTAATTTCGTCGTGCAACAGATTAAAACCGGCAGCTCTTCACACAGAAGTTGCGGCGCCCATTTGCGTCGCGACAAACCATCGCAGCTGCGGCAATTTCTGCTGCAGCTGGAGGGAAAGAGCCTGCGACAACTGCAGAATATCCCTCCGTCGCGTCACACCTCTTCCGCTCTAAGAGAACGCGCGGCGGCGCTGGGCTGTCACGGTTTTGTACTCAGAACAAACGCCATAGGAGCGAAAGCAACCAACCCCCAAAGCCACAAAAACAGGACCGCAGCAGCTTTGGTCTGGAAGTTGCTGTAACCACAAAGTGGGGACGCAATGCACTTAATTGTGCAAACTGCGGAGTCCCTTAGAAAGGTATAACGACCATGAGACGAATCGCCAGCCAAGCTCGAAGCGTCCTGCTTCTGCTCTCCCTAACGGCCGCAGCGGGAATCGTGAACGCACAGGACCAACAACCTGCTGCTCCCGACAACACGAAACAGAACAAGACTGAGGGAATGACGGCCGACAACCAGAAGGAAAACAAGGCGGATCGCACTACGACTCAGAAGATTCGCAAAGCGATTCTCGCTGATAAATCGTTGTCAAGCTACGCCCATAACATCAAAGTAATTACCGCGAACGGATCTGTGACCCTTAAGGGCCCCGTCCGCTCGGACGAAGAGAAGGCTGCCATTGAAGCGAAAGCAACAGAAGTGGCCGGAGCGGGCAATGTTACGAGCGAACTAACAGTCGCTCCGAAGAATTAGTTACAACCAAAGGAGAACTAAACAGATGGCTAACACAGCAGTTTTTGGCATTTATGCAAACGCGACAGGTGCAGAGCGCGCCGTGGCGGATATGAGGGCAGCCGGGTTCCGCAATGCGGATATTTCGGTGTTGCTCCCGGAGAACGTAGGAACAAAGGATCTCGCGTTCGTAAAGGGCACCAAGGCTCCTGAGGGAACGGCCGCCGGAGTCGCGTCGGGCGCGGTAATTGGCGGAGCGCTGGGCTGGTTGCTCGGAGTGGGCGCCCTTGCGATTCCTGGACTTGGGCCTTTCATAGCGGCGGGTCCGATTATGGCCGCGCTGAGCGGCGTCGGGGTGGGCGGTGCGCTGGGTGGATTGACCGGTGCGTTAGTTGGCATGGGAATCCCGGAATATGAGGCCAAGCGCTATGAGGGCCTGGTGAAAGACGGGGGAATCCTCGTTTCCGTTCACGCGGACGATTCCAAATGGACCAAGCTCGCAAAAGAGATTTTCGAACGAACGGGTGCAAGTAACATCGCCTCCACCGGGGAATCCAAGGGCGATTACGCGAACTCTGAAAAACCCGTTCCGACCGGCGTGACTCGGTCGTAACCATCGTGACAACTCGGGAAATATTTGCATGCCAACCAAACAACCAACATTAAAGGAACTATTCGTCGCAGAGCTCAGGGATCTATACAGCTCTGAATCGCAATTGATAAAAGCGCTTCCAAAGATGGTGAAGGCTGCCGAATCGCAAGAGTTAAAACAAGCTTTTCAAAACCACCTCGGTGAAACAGAATCTCAACTCGAGCGCGTCAAGCAAGTGTTCGAACTTGCTGGCGAAAAGGCGAAGGCCGAACTTTGCAAAGGAATGCAGGGTATCGTCGCCGAAGGCGAAGAACAGATCAAGAAAAACACCGGCGACCTGGGATTGATCGGGGCCGGCGAGCGAGTGGAACACTATGAAATCGCTTCCTACCGGAGTGCTATCGCTATGGCCCAGCAACTGGGTCTTAGCAAAGCCGAAAAGCTTCTCACTGACTCTTTGCAGGAAGAGGAGAACGCCTCCAAGCTCTTGTCCCAACTCTCGAAGCCAATGCTGAGGGAATTGAGCAAAGGCGAGGCTGCGTAGAGGAACTGCGCGTAGACCGGAAGAACCCCTCGCGGCCTGTCGATGGACAGGCCGCTTTTTTTGCTTCAAGGCCGCCCTAGCGGCCCGAGATGACATCCCGGACGACCTGTCCGAGCGACATAAAGCCCGCGAGGTCCGTAGGCTTGCAAAAATAGCGTACCGCGCCAAGCCCAATCGCTTTGGCCCGGTCGTGCGGCGAGTCCGATGAGGTAAGAACGATGACTGGAGGATGAATCGAATTGCTCTTCAGTCGCTCGAGGATCTGGCTTCCTGAACATCGCGGTAGGTTCAGGTCAAGCAAAATCAAGTCCGGGCATTCGTCGGGGTCGCTAGACGAGCCGGCGCATTCCAGATATCGCATCGCTGCCTCGCCGTCTTCAACCACCGTTAGCTCATGCTCGATCTGATGCTTTTGGAGAGCCCGTCGCACCAGAAACACGTCCCCCGAGTTATCTTCCGCAAGGAGTATCTTCACTCGTCCATGGTTCTTCATTTGCTTTTCTCAACCAGAGGAAGAGTAAAAAAGAAGGTCGAGCCTTTACCCACTGCCGACTCCGCCCAGATCTGGCCGCCGGCCCGCTCTACAATCTTCTGGCACATCGCCAAACCGATCCCCGTTCCGTTGTACTTCGATCCATGCAGTCGCTTGAACACCCCGAATATTTGGGTTAAGTACTCCGGCGCGATGCCGATGCCATTGTCACGAACGGAAAACGTCCACTTACTGCCTGTGGATCGTACGCCCACCAGTATATGGGGATCAAGCTCGCCGCGGTATTTCAAAGCGTTGCTGATAAGGTTCTGAAAAAGGCGGATTAGGTGGACCCGAGGAAGCCATAGCTGCGGCAATGGGTCGGACGAAATGGTTGCCCGTGTGTCTTCGATCATTGCCTGAAGATTCAGTTCTGCTGCCTTCAATGCTTCGTTACCGTCGACGCATTCCGAGGATTCCTGCGACACGTTCGCAATCGTGGCATAGGAAAGTAGACTCTTCAGCAATTCCTCCATCCGTTGCGCCCCGCTGACCGCAAAGTTAATATATTCGGCGGCGGCCGCATCCAGCTTTTCGGAATACTCTTCTTTCAACAGTTGTGTATAGATTGCCACCATGCGCAATGGTTCCTGCAGATCGTGACTGGCGGCGTACGCGAACTGCTCCAGATCGGCGTTGGAACGGCTTAACGCATCAATGGCCGCTTGAAGCTTAGTCGCGCTATTCATCTGGTCCTGAATGTCGGTACACGACCCGAACCAGCGCACAATCTCACCGTTGCTGTTGCGAAGCGGCACAGCGCGGCACAGAAACCACCGGTATGATCCGTCCGGCATGTGTTTCAACCGGCACTGAACTTCGAAGATCTCACCCGATTTCAAAACGTTTTTCCAGCGGTCCATGTACGAGCTTTGGTCCTCTGGATGCAATAAACTAGGCCAGGGATCGCTCGGTGGTACCTGATCCGCCGTCCAACCCGCATAGGTTCGCCACAGAGGATTGACGTATTCCAAAGCACCTTCGGCCGAAGAAGACCAGATCAATTGCGGTAGCGCGGCCGCGAGCGAACGAAACCGTTCCTCACTATCCCGCACCGAGGTCTCGATGTGATTGAGGCCGATGATATCCGAAAAATACGCGGCGCGCCCCTCCGCCGGCTCGCGCTCACCCAAGCGGGAGTCCGCAGTTTTCCCACTCTGGCGCTCGGTCATGTCGGTTATACACGCAAATGTCGTGCCATCTTTTCGGATGTGGACGGACTCGTACAGTTGCTGGCTCGCGTCGGCCTTAGTTTTAGCAGCGAAGCTGATCGGCTTCCAACTGGACGGGACACTGAAATCGTCGAGGCTCTTTCCTACCATCTCAGCTGATTCGTATCCATGCATCGCGGCAAATGCATCATTGACATCGACCAGCTTGCGGCTCTCGCCCGCCACGATTGCGATACCGAAGCCCGCCTGCTTCACGGCTCGGCGCCAATCTACCTGCGGCTCAGAATTCACGACTACGGCCGCTCCTCGCTCGCCCGCGCGAGCTTCGCAAACCTAGCCCCCAGCAGCGGACTGTGCCCGGATAATGGGAGGACAACGCAGAAAACTGAAAAGGAACAGGGGACAGTATGACCGACGCCTCGCTCAGCGAGCCCGACATGAAGAGGGAGTTCCAGGAACTGGCATACATGATCGTCCATCATCTGAAGGAGCCCGCTCGTACTATTCGAACCGCGGCGGAACTGCTCCTTGAAGGGGGGTCGCAGGCCGGCCTGGAAAAGGAAAATGACCTGCCTTCCACGGCATCCTGCGTCGACCGTATTCTCCGCGGGGCTACGCGGCTGGACGACATTACGGCATCCATTGCCCAATATGCCGACGACCTGGGCAGTGAAGACGAATCGCTCGAGGACACCGACACAGCGCTGATCTTGCGCTCTGTCCGGCAGAAACTGCACCGCTTGATTGAACAGACTGGTGCGACCGTAACCAGCGGCTCGCTGCCGAAGCTCATGTGCCAGCCAACCCGCTTTTCCAGACTCCTCGAACAGCTGTTGCGAAACGCCATTCTGTACCGCCGCGCAGAGCCCCCAGCCGTCCACGTTTCGGCCGAAGAACAAACGGACGTCTGGCTATTCTCGATACGTGATAACGGAATGGGTATTGCCCCGTCCGATTTGGAGCGCATCTTCGATCCTCTCAGCCGTCTTTCCAGCAGAGGGTACAAGGGCTTGGGCATGGGTCTGACGACCGCCCGCAAAATCGTTTCGCACCACGGCGGACGCATCAGCGTCGAATCGGCCGTCGGCGTTGGTTCCACCATTTCTTTCACGCTGCCCAAATAGTCGTTTGCTGCCGTTGCGAATGGATCATTTCGAGGTAGGTTGACGATTCTCATAATCCGACAGCCTGCTGTACAGAGTGCGCTCGCTGATCCCGAGTAACTCAGCCGTTTTCCGCTTGTTATTCGCATTGAGTTTCAAAGTCATGCGGATGTACGCTTCTTCCAAGTCACTCAGTTTTGAACCCGGGCGAAGCTGTATCTCGTCGCCAAAGCTGTTGGCCGTTAACGGCGCGGTCGGCGGATTATCTCGGAAGGCGTCCGGAAGATGCCGCATCTCAATCGTGCCCTCAGCGGCGATGATGGCAGCACGTTCCAGAACGTTGCGCAGCTCGCGCACATTGCCGGGCCAGCTATGGCTCTCAAACCGCCGAAGTACCTCGGCATTCACGTCGGCAACCCGGCATCCATGTTTCCTGTTAAGAGCTTCGAGGATCGCGTCAATCAATTCGGGAAGATCCTGCAAGCGCTCGCGAAGCGGCGGAAGCGGGATCGCGAAAACCTTAAGACGGTACAGCAGGTCTTCGCGAAACGTCTGGTTCTTGATGGCTGATTCCAGGTCGCAGTTCGTTGCTGCAATCACGCGCACGTCGACTTTGTGATCGACCTTCGCTCCCAGCCGTCGCACTCTTGAGTCCTCCAGGACGCGTAGCAATTTCGCCTGGGTTCCGGCGGCCATCTCTCCGATCTCGTCCAACAGCAGCGTACCGCCGTCCGCCTGCTCAAAACACCCGGCGCGACGCCCTATCGCACCCGTAAAGGCTCCCTTCTCGTAACCAAACAGCTCGCTCTCCATGAGTGTGGCTGGCAAGGCTGCGCAATTGACCGCTACGAAGGGACCGCTGGGCCTCCGGCTTAGTCGATGAATGGCACGTGCGACCAGTTCTTTGCCTGTCCCACTCTCGCCGGTTATCAGCACCGACGCGGAGGTCGGAGCGACTTGGCGAATCGTGTAGTAGATCCGCGTCATCGCCGGCGAAGAGCCCACCAGATCTCCGAGCAATCCGCGATGACTGAGCTGCCTGCTCATCTGATCCGTCTCGGCGATCAGCCTTCTCTGAAGAAGGGCCCTATCCAGAAGTGCTCTTAAGACTTTAGGCTGAACAGGTTTCTCCAGGAACCAAAAGGCCTTCAGATCGTGGACCACGGCCATGGCCTTATCGATGCTCCCAAACGCCGTTAAAACGATCGCGGGTATCGAACCTCCCCGGTCATTCATCCGCCGTAGAAGGTCCAGGCCATCCACACCCGGCATAACCAGATCCGTGACCAGGGCGTCGATCGTCGAAGACGAAAGACACTCCAACGCCTTATCTCCACTCGATGCCAGGACGGCACAGTAGCCGAAGGATGCCACCATTTGGCCGAGATCGGTCAACTGTTCTTCATCGTCCTCCACCACGAGTATTCGTGTTCGAGATTCCGGACTATTCATTTAAAACCTCCACGACTAAGTGCGTTGCGGCTTTTGCCTGCACTTTGAACACCCTTTTGTGTTGCATTGCGGATAGGCTGCTTTGGTGCCTCTTAGCAGCTTCAACTAGTAAGTTCACGAGTCCATTTTTTAACGTAAGTCTGCAAAATCTGCAGATTGCCCCCCCTCGCCTATGGAAGATCCACTCAGTTTACCTAGCCTGGCGAGCACTCCGTCATCTGCCAAGAGTGAAACCTCCCCGAGAAGGGGTTGGCTTAGGATCGGTATAGTGGTAGCCATGCTGGGGCGGACAGAGTCAATTCGTGCATGCTCTCTGCTGTTGGCCGGGCTGGCGTTCTTGTCCCTCCCGAAGGCCGGTGGTCAGCCGCCGAGCCCCGATCAGATCGCCCAGACCAATGCCGATCATCGCAACATGATGGAGCAGCTCGGTATCAAGGCGCTCCGTCCTGGTCCGAGTGGAGACGAAGCCAAGCCGGATCACGCCAACTACGACGAGTCCCTCGCCAATCCCTTCCCAAACTATCCCGAGGTTTTGAGATTGAACAACGGCCAACCGGTGACGACCGCGGCCATGTGGTGGAAGCGGCGCCGTCCCGAAATCGTCGAGGCCTTCGAACGTGAGGTGATTGGGCGTGTTCCGTCGACAGTCCCGAAAATCAACTGGACCGTTCTCAAGACGGTCAATGACAAAGTTGGCCCCTACCCAGTGATCGCCAAGCAACTCGTCGGCCACGCAGACAACTCGACGTTTCCAGAAGTCAGTGTTGACATTCAGATGGTGGTGGTCACGCCTGCGTGGGCGAAGAAGCCGGTCCCGGTCATGATGATGTTCGGCCGCGCCGCCCTTCCGTCGGAGCCTTTGCCTCCGTTATACGCACGTTTCGCCGCGCTCGCCGGACCCGACCCGCCTGCGGCCGTGCAGCTCATTGCCGACGGATGGGGCTACGCGATGCTGAATCCAGTGAGCGTACAGGCCGACAACGGAGCGGGCCTGACAAAGGGCATTATCGGGCTGGTCAACAAAGGCCAACCGCGCAAACCCGATGATTGGGGCGCACTGCGCGCATGGGCCTGGGCCGCTTCCCGCGGCCTCGACTATCTTGAGACGGATCCGGCCGTCGATGCGAAACATGCCGGAATTGAAGGCGTCTCGCGGTATGGGAAAGCGGCCCTCATCGCGATGGCGTTTGATACCCGCTTCGCACTGGTGCTGGTTGGCTCGTCCGGCGAAGGAGGCGCAAAACCGCATCGCCGAAATTTCGGAGAAGCAGTAGAGAACCTCACCGGATCGGGCGAGTATCACTGGATGGCCGGGAACTTCCTGAAGTACGGCGCTGCTGATGCCGCCTTCGGAAGTAAGAATGCCGGCGATTTGCCGGTGGACTCGCACGAACTCATCGCATTGTGCGCTCCACGTCTCACGTTCATTAGTTATGGCGTGCCCGAAAAAGGCGATGCGAAATGGCTCGATCAGCAAGGCAGCTTTATGGCCACCGTTGCCGCGGAACCGGTGTTTCGCCTCCTGGGGGCCAAGGACCTCGGAGTCATGGTTGACTACCGCACGGCAAAGATGCCGCCAGTAAATACAAGCCTGCTCGACGGCCAATTGGCATGGCGCCAGCATGACGGCGGTCACACCGATGGTCCGAACTGGAAGTACTTCATCCCTTGGGCCGACCGGTTCATCCAACACACAGCGCCGCCAGTTCCACCCATCGCTGCCGACATCCCGGTTCCCCGAACCGACGCGAACTCGCTCATCGCTCACGCGCAGTTGGTGGAAAAAGCGAAGACAGGCCACATTGACGTGTACTTCGAGGGCGACTCGATCACACGGCGCTGGGGCGCCACGGATTACCCGGAGCTTCTGGCCAACTGGAACCACAACTTCTTCGGCTGGAGTGCGGCCGATTTTGGTTGGGGCGGCGATCGAACGCAGAACATCTTGTGGCGTCTCAACAACGGCGAGTTGGACAACGTCAATCCGAAGGTCGTCGTCCTGCTCGCCGGCACCAATAATCTCGGCGAGACAGCGTCCGGCGACGCCGCGGTGTCGGACATAACCAAGGGACTGGGTGCGATCCTGACGATTGTCAAGAGCAAGGCGCCCGACGCCACGATCATTGTCACCGGCATTCTTCCTCGGAACGACACGATGGCCGTCATGCCGGCCATCCAAGAGATCAACGCCAATCTATCGAAGATGGCCGATGGCAAACGAGTGCGTTACATCAGCATCAACGACAAACTGGCCGATGCCAACGGCAGACTGTTCGCCGGCATGATGAACGCCGACAACCTGCACCCGACGGCCAAGACTTATCAGATTTGGGCCGATGCACTGAAGCCGGTGCTGAATGAGTTGCTCGGAACGCCGGCCAAGGACGATCGTGCGCCCCCGCCGACCGGGGATCCGAATGCCCATCACTAACAAGGATTCAGGCAGGGCGCCCTCTCCAGTCACGGTCCCCTCCCCCGGCTCAAAACTGCCTAACGAGATCGACGACAGCAGACAGGCCTCGCTCGATGTTTTGCGAGGACTGGCTGTGGCCGGCATGATCGTGGTGACTGATCCGGGGACCTACTCTGCCGTCTATCCTCCTCTCCTGCATGCCCCGTGGAACGGCGCGACCGCGGCGGACATGATTTTTCCGACGTTCCTCTTCGCCGTCGGTGTAGCCATCACACTGTCTTTTGCAGCGCGCCTTCAGCGCGGGGAAAGCCGTTCCGCGCTTGCCACACATGTCCTGGTGCGCAGCCTACTCCTGTTCTTAATCGGCCTGGCAATCAATGGATTCCCCGATTACAGCCTCTCTACGCTTCGGATTCCAGGAATCCTACAACGAATCGCCCTCTGCTATTTGGCGGGTGGGCTTATCTACCTGGGGCTGAGCGGCGAGCAGGGAGAGAAGGCGCCGTCGCGCAAGACTTGGATGATCGCCACGATCGTGTTTGCCATTCTGGCTGGGTATTGGGCCGCTCTGAAACTGGTTCCCGTGCCCGGTTTTGGCCCGAATCGCCTGGACTCACTCGGAAACCTCGGCGCCTATATTGATCGTGGCGTGTTCGGAATCCGGCACTTGTGGGCATGGGGACTTACGCCCGGCTATGGAGTCACCTACGATCCGGAAGGGTTGCTTTCCACGCTGGGAGCAATGGCCACAACCTTCTTGGGTATCCTGGCCGGGGAATGGCTGCGAAGCGGATTCAGCAGGAGCCGGAAGACGGCTGGCCTCGCCATTGTGGGATTGGCCCTGATCCTCGGAGGATGGCTGCTCGATCCGCTGCTTCCCATCAACAAGAGAATCTGGACCAGCACCTTCGCCCTTTTCAGCGGCGGCGTAGCACTGCTTCTGTTTGCCGCACTCTACTTTCTTCTGGACGTGAAGCGCTGGCGATGGTGGAGTCTCCCCGCTCTCGTTTTCGGCACCAACGCCATTCTTGCCTTCGCGCTTTCTAACGTGATCACCTCGCTCGCTGACCGCGTTCATGTGCCATCGCAGGGAATGCCCGCGCTTACGCTTCATCAGTGGGGTTATCAGAACTTGGCAGCATGGCTTCCGCCTCGACACGCGTCACTCACCTACGCCATCCTCGTCACAGCCCTCAATCTGGCGCTGCTGTATCCGCTGTATCGGAAGCGTTTCTTTTTGCGGGTTTGAATGGAGCCCGTAAAGAAAAGAGCGGGTTAGCGTTGCGGGAGTGCGGTTGCCTGAGCGCTTTGTAAGTCCAGGCCGACGCGCTCGCCGTTGATCAGCACAAACCCCATGTTGATGAGCTGCTGGCCGGTCAGATCGTAGTCCTGGTAGCCAGTCAGGCCATTGGTTGGAAAGATGAACTCGATGGCTGTTCCCTCGCCATCGGGCGTCCCGGCGAGCCGGACCGTCGTGCTGAAGTCGATTCCATCAAAGTCCGACTGCCCTTTCAGCGCGGCTAAGACCGGACGAATCAAATGGGCGATGTGTTCGTCGAATGCCAGCGCCGCCATCTGATATTGCGACCCGGCATTCTCCTTCAGCATCGTCTTCATCGAAAGCTGCAAATAGGCGCCTTTCCGGAACACAATGAACGTCGGCGGCGCGTAGGAAGTGAAGTGCGCTTGCTTATCCAGCTCTTGCACCAAATGATCGAGCTCGGGCTGGTGCGAAGTTTGTAGTGCCTGCAGTGTTGCCCGCGTAGCCTCGGGCCGGGCCGGCTGAGGATCCGGCGCCACAGCGGCTGACCCCCTTGCCGTAGCACTCGGCATCGGAATTTGCGCATAGGATGCGTTGTCGCTCAATAGGCCTTTACTCAACGGCAGTGATGAATTGACTTTCGCAATGGACGGCTGCGGTTTTTTGTCCCGCGCCACCGGTGCATTGACGTCTCCCCACCCCTCAATCGGCTGCCGGTTCACGTATAACTGACCCTGGATCAGCGCCGCTTCACGCTCGCCCGGCGTGGTTGCAGCCATGAACTGGTTGGCAGCCTGCGCGGGGAGAACGAACGCCACATTCTCGGGATTCTCGGTGGTCACTCCCAGCACCTTCTTGCGCACGTGATGCGAGATCTCAAGCGCGTAGGATTGCAATTTGTCTTCACCCTGGAGCGCCGGTATGGCCGCTTCCAGCATCGGCACGCCGACGTCCTGAAGCGTACGGTTCGCCCGTTGGCCTTCTTCCATCTGGTCTGCTGAGTACGCGGCGTAATAGTTCGCCGTAATCTCGAGTACTGTCTGGTCTTCGAACTTGTCAAACCGGATGGAGCGCTGGTCGCTGTGCTTTTGCTGCTTCTCGTTGAGATCCAGAGTGCGGCTGAAGTAAAGCTGGTAGGGGAAGGTGTGGCCTGAAATCTCTACGGCGACTTTCTTCAAATCCGCGAAGTGCTTCTGCTGCAGCGCACGCATTTGCGGATCCAGGATCTCGGGTGGCGAGACCACCTGCGCATACGCGGCCGCGGCGGCCAGACCAAAAGCTACGATCGAAACGCTAGTCTTTCGCATACACTAGACCTTTCACGTGGTAAGGCGGATCGGCGACCGCTCGAATGTAGGCAATCAGCGCATCGATCTCAGCTTTTTGCAGGGTGCCGGCATAGGGTGGCATCTCGGGCGATTTGTTCACAGCCGGACCGCCATGCCCGATAATCGCCGCCAGATCCGCGTCACTCATCTTGTTTAGAAAAGCACCATCGTTGAAAGCGTGCGGGGGCGCCTTCAGATTGTCGTGGTTCGACACGCGCTCCGCAGTCGATTCCGAATCGTGGCAGCGCGAACAGTACCGATCGTTCAACTGGCGGCCAAGGATCTGCTGATACCCGAGCCCAATCTGATCCGATTTCAGCTCAACCGCTTTTCCGCTTTTATCGCGAGTCGCCGCGACCACCTGATAATGTCCCGCTTCCGTGCCCAGCGCGACGGTCACGCTCAACTGTCCATCCGAACCTGTGAGCCCTGACGGCGGCGTGACCACCGCGTCGCCATTCACTTGAAATGAAACCAAGGCTCCTGGAACCGCGGCGCCTTTGTCGTCGTTGACCTGCACGATCAACGGCTGGTCAACCAGCGTTCCAACCGGCGCCACTTGCTTGCCGCCACTGACCTCCACCAGCGCGGAGCCAAATGCCTTGGGCTGCAGCGCCGTTGTCTCGGCCGCCTTGCGCCCGCAGCCAGTCACGAGAGCGATCGCCATCAACACTAAGATTGGCCGCTTCACTTCTTTGCCTCCTGCGCCGGCACCTTGGTCTGTGCCATCAGAAATGCTGTGAGCGCCCGCGCATCCTCATCGCTGAGGTGTTGGTTGGGCTCAATCGTGGCCGGCCGCAACTTCTGCGGATCTTTCAGATAGTGGTAGATCCAAGCGGCGGTCAGCCGTGTGCCAACTTGCGTGAGCGTGGGGCCGATGTAGCCTTTATCGTTCTTCGGGTCGACGATATGGCACGACTGGCACGCGTACCTCGAATAGAAGAGCTGCCGCCCCTGTTCCCGCTGGTCCGCGCTGAATTTTGAGGCGTCCAGTGATTCAGCGTCGAAGGCCGGCGTTTGGTAGACCGCCATGATGTAATCCGCCATGGTCGCCGCCTCAGCATCCGTGACATTGAAGCGTGGCATCCGGCGGATCAATGCCGGACGAAGCGTGTTGGGATTTTTCAAGAAGCTGACCAGCCAGCCCCGCTGCACCGCACTCCCCTCCCATGTGAGGTCAGGTGCCATATCGCCACCGCGTCCGTTAAAGACGTGGCAACTGAAGCACTGCATATCCTGCATCAGCTGGCCGGCTTGGCCGGCCGGTTCATAGTGAGAGACCGGCGCCCCTGGGACGCGCAGCGAGGCTGGAACCGTCTCGGCGCGCTCGTCCTGCGCCAATAGCGCGGTGGTTAGCGCATCAATCTGCGTGGGCGTGAGATTGTATTGCGGCATCTTGAGTTGGGCTCCAAATGCGCCGGGCTGGCGAATCTTGGCCGCGATGTAATCGGGCAGTGTATGCGGGACGCCAGGCGCGAACACGACCTTGGCCAGCGACTCGCTTCCCACCGAAGTCAGCTCCGGCGCAAAGTTGTCGGGCCGGTTGATGCCGTTGATGTCGTGGCACGACGCACAGCCGAGCTCGTTCACCCGTGCCTTGCCGTGTGCGATCTGTTCCTTGGTTGCCGGCTCGAGGTGAACCTTAGCGAGCAGATCTGTGTCGGTCTTCGCTTCGAGGAAGCCGGCGAGCAACCCGAGTTGCCTGTCGGTGTAGCGATAACGCGGCATTTCGGTGTGTGGCGCGTACGACTTGGGATCGCGCAACCACTGCGTCATCCATTCCGGTTTCACCTTTGAACCAATACGTGTCAGTTCTGGGCCAACGTCGCCGCCGACCATGAGCCCCGCCGCATTCTGCACCGCATGGCACGAAGCGCAGAACGATTCGCCGTAAACGCTGGCGCCTTCCGTCGCATCCGCCGGCACAGGAAGGGCCGCGTTGGAGGTTGCCGCGAAGGCTTCCGGGGTGGTGCTCTGCGACATGAGGAACGCGGAAATATCCGCGGCGTCAGCGTCGCTCAATTTGAACTTGGGCATCGTCGAATTTGAGGAATAAGCCAGCGGATCTTTGAGCCACGCATAAATCCACTCGCGCGAGGTCTTGGCCGCAATGTGTGTGAGAGGCGGCGGCTCGCCTGTGGACACCATGCGCGCGCCGCCCGGAGCTTTCACGATGTGGCAGCTCACGCAGCCGTACTGCGTCAGCAATTTCCTGCCCAGGTTCAGTTGTGGCGTTCCGATCAACAGGTTCTGATGACATTGCCCGCAGGACGACTCGAAATAACGCGCCGGCAAGACCGGTTGTTCCCACGCCAATGTGCTGCTGTGAGCAGCTTCCACCGTGGTCGCCGCTCCTTGCCCCCGATGACACATGGAGCAACCGAACTCGCTAAGCGAGTGCGGAATGGGCGGATGTGGCCGGTAGGGCTGGGTGGTCACATCGGCCAGCGAAGATTCCTTCATGGCAACGTGACAGGTGGTGCAGCGGTCGGTCACTCCGAGTTCCGGCAACCAGATTTGTTGCAGGCCCGGTTGGAACCGGCGCTGCAGGGTTGCCGCATCGCCGCGCTGCCGGACTAACTTCTGGTATCCAGCCTGATAGCGCCTCCACTGGCGAAAGTAATCCTTGGCGGGCACAACCGCCAGACACAGCACCAAGACAATGGCGAGCGTTCCGAATGCGCGGCCTGCGTCGCCGAAAAAGAACTGCCAACCTGCCGCGATTCTGCGTTTCATCATGCTCTCCACGGCCAAACCCACGACCAGCCGGGTCCACGGAAGAAAGTTCCGATCACGGTCAGCACCGAGGCCTCGATCAGGAACCAGGTCATGATCCAGAACGACAGCGGTTTGGAAACCAGCCACCGCCGGAAACGCTGCGGCGACGCAGGCGTACTGGCCGCCGCCCAAAACATCATGCCCGAAACCAGCAGCGTGGGAATCACAATCGCCCAAACGTCCAGGGCGACCATGACGATAGTGACCGCGCCGACCACAGCCACCAGAACACGCAGACGCTTCTGTTTGTTCTTGAGCCAAACCCCCTGCGCCTCGACGTTGATGTTGAAATACGGAATTACCACCAGCCCCAGAATCACCATGGTGGGAATCAGCACGCCCGCGATCACCGGCGGAAAATAGTGCAGCAGCTCTTGCAGGCCCAGAAAGTACCACGGCGCTTTGGCCGGGTTGGGCGTTTGCATCGGGTTGGCCAGTTCTTCGAGCGGTGCGTCCCAAAACAGCGCCAGCAACACCAGCGCCAGCGCCAGCACCTCGATCGCAACTGCAGCCCGGAACAGGGTCCCCGGCCACGTCATCACCAACGCATCGTCCTTCGACTTGACGTGCGGCGATGTGCGCCGCGTGACAAACGCCACCCGCACTGGCGTCTTGCGGCTATTGGAATCGAGCGCGGCTTCGAACTTGACCGGTTCACTCATCAGACTTCGCCTTTCCAACGTAGAGACCGCCATCCTTGCGGATGCGCCAGAAGTGAATCGCGATAAACAGGAACGCCACCAGCGGCATGATCACGCAATGCAGGACGTAGAATCGCAACAACGCATTCGCATTGACGGTATTCCCTCCCAGCATCAGGAAGCGCAGTTTCTTTCCGAGCACCGGCACGGCCGACATAATGTTCGATCCCACCGTGATGGCCCAGTAAGCCAGTTGGTCCCACGGCAACAGATAGCCGGTATAGCTGAGGAACAAGGTCACAATAAGCAACACCACGCCAATGACCCAGTTGAACTCACGCGGTGGCCGGTAAGCGCCGCGATAGAACACTTTGAACATGTGCGCGAAAACCAGCAGAACCATGGCGTGCGCCGACCAGCGGTGCAGGTTGCGCAGGAACACACCGGCGGATACGACAAACTGCAGGTCTTTCATGTCGGCATAGGCTTGCGGCACCGAAGGATGGTAGTACAGCATCAACGGAATGCCGGTACCGACCAGGATCAGGA
Source organism: uncultured Acidobacteriaceae bacterium (assembly GCA_963740005.1). Lineage (GTDB taxonomy): Bacteria > Acidobacteriota > Terriglobia > Bryobacterales > Bryobacteraceae > CAJCIT01. The sequence continues at coordinate 300,427 of CAVUCO010000024.1, forward strand.
AGGTAGCTAAGCTCAGCGTTCCCAGATACCAGGTCACGCTGAAGTTCAGCGCCGCCTTCCGCATCTTCACGGAGAACAGGTGGAGGAATATGTTCTGCTGCACCACCAGCGCCCGGTGCAGGTTGCTGGCTCCGGTTCCGCTGCGGAACAGGGACTGCCACAGGCGTGTCTCGCGCAACTCGCTTACGTATGTTTCAAGAGCATTCGCCATGCTAAGTCCTCAAATACTGCCCGCTCGGAATGGTGGTCGACCGGTCCACCATTAGGTCGCCTTCATCACCAACCCACATGCGGAGCCATGCCAGTGGCTGCGGCGCAGGCCCATCCACCTTCACGCCCTGCTCGTTGAACTTGCTGCCATGACAGGGGCAGGTAATCAGATCCTGTTCCGGCGACCATGTCGTCAGGCAGCCCAAATGGGTGCAAACCGCCGAAAGCGCATAGAACCCTTCCGCTGCGTGCACAACATAGATGCCCGCCTTCGGATCGGATGCCACCGACCCTGGTGCAAAGCGGTCCGGCTTGCCCAAGGTGATAACGGGTGACGGCTCATACAACACGTTGGGGGAGAGAAACTCGTAGCCAAAAACGGCGGCGCCGGCACCGGCAATGCCTAAACCTCCCAGGCCTATCTTGATGAAGGCATCGCGGCGACTGCAGCGCTTCTCTGGCTCCGGTTCTTCGTGTGGGTTCTGTTCTTCGGGCATCTCTTCACCTCGCCTGCAACTGGATTAACTGAGGCAGACCTTCACTCACGACGTTGTACGATTCCATGGTTATTACCTGTACCGGGCAGCGTTCAGCGCAAAGCCCGCAGCGAATGCAGCGCGTTTCGTCCTTGAGCATGGCCGATCCGGTGATCACGCCCAGCTCATCAGCTGCGATGTCGTCCAGTTCCACGCGGTAGAAGCCGTCGTTCTGCTGGATGTGATCAATCAGCTCGGGAGTAAAGGCGATTTGCTCGAGCGGAACCAGGCTGAGGCAGTTCTCCGGGCAGATATCGACACACCCGCCGCACAGAGCGCACTGCGATCCATCCGCTTCGTTGCCTTCGAATACGGTGTTGACCCAGCAGCGCAGGCAGCGTCGGGCCTCGTGCATGGCGCCCACTTCGTCGAATCCAATCTCGACTTCCGTAACACCCGTACGCCGGTCCAGCGGCACCATGGGCACCGGCTGCCGGTTCCAATTCATGTAATCCGCAAACACGCGGCTCCGGTCGAGTACCTCGACTTCGATTTCCGGCTCGGGCCGTTTACGCCCGGTCAAGTATTCGTCAATCGACGCAGCGATGCGGCGGCCGTCGCCGACGCTGTCGATGATGAGCCGCGGCCCGAATACGCAATCGCCCCCCGCAAAGACACCTGGAGCGCTGGTCATCAGGGTATTGCGATCGGCCACGATGAGGCCCCGCGGCGAAACTTGAACGCCGTCTTCCGGCTTCAGGAAATCGAGCTTAGTCGCCTGGCCGATGGCCATGATGATGGTGTCGCATTCGATCACTGACTCACTGTTTTCGTAGAAGGCTGGATTGAATTTTCCGCTGGAATCGAAAACCCACTTGGTGTTGAGAGTTTCCAGCCCGGCTACCTTGCCGTTGCGGCCAATCACACGCTTCGGCCCGCGCCCGTCACGCATCTGAATGCCCTCAACCTCGGCCTCTTCGATTTCTTCCAGCGCCGCCGGCATTTCGTGCCGCTTCTCCAAGCAGACGATGTTTACTTGCCGCGCGCCCAGCCGCAGCGCGGAGAGCGAGATGTCCACCATTTCGTGCGCCGCTACCGCCGAAACGTTGCTGTCGCTCGGTATCTCGCCTTCGGGCGCCGTGGGGTGCTGTTTCAAAACTTCGCGGGCCGCTGAACGAGCCACATCCATGGCCACGTTGCCGCCGCCGATCACCACTACTTTTTCACCGACGGTGAACTTGTAGCGCAGGTTGGCGTTGAGCAGGAAGTCGATCCCCTTCAGCACACCATCCAATTCCACGCCTGGAATGGATAGATCGCGGCTGCGGTGGGCGCCGACCGCAATCACCACGGCATCGAAACCGTCCTGGCGCAGTCCGGCGATGGTGAAATCACGGCCTGCCTCGGTGTTCAGTTTGAGGGTCACGTTCCCGAGGTCGAGGATTTCGCGGATCTGCGCATCCACGACGCTGCGCGGCAAACGATATTCCGGGATGCCCAGCCGTAACATACCGCCCGCGGCCGGTGCCGCTTCCAGAATAGTCACTGCATAGCCCAGCAACGCCAGATCGTTTGCCGCAGAAAGGCCCACCGGTCCGCTGCCCACGATCGCCACCCGATACGGCAGTTTCTCAACCGGCTTGCGAAGCATGTCAAGTGGCCGTCTTGACTCCGGACCGTGTCGCTCCGTGAGGAAACGTTTCAGCGCACGGATGGCGATGGGCTTGTCGATAGCTCCGCGGCGGCAAGCGGTTTCGCAAGGATGCGCGCAAACCCGGCCGCAAATGCTGGCCATCGGGTTTGGATCGCGCGCATACCGGTAGGCCTCTTCAAACTGGCCCTCCGCAATGAGTGAGACATAGCGCCCGGCGTTGGTCCCCGCCGGGCACGCCATCATGCACGGAAAATTGCTGTTCAGCCAGTCGCGATCGACCTTCTTGTCGCGAAACCGCATTCGCATGTTTGCTTGCCTCGCCGGCTGCGCTTGCAGCGGCTACTTCGCGAGAGCGAAGTCCGCGCTGGTGTCGCCTGCGACCTTCACGGGTTTCGATTGCTGCTTCATGCCCTCGTGCCAGGCCACGACTGAATACTGCCCATCCGGCACATTCGAAATCTTGTAGTTGCCGTCGGCGTCGGACAAGGCAAAGTAGGGCGTCGGGCTAACTATGATGTAAGCCGACATCTCGGGATGCACGTTGCAGAGCAGCGGCACTACGCCCGGATTATCGAACTTGAACTCACGCTTCTCGCCCGAGGGCCACGTCCCCAGGTTGTGGCTGAGCTTCTTGTTGCCGCTGATAGCAGGCCAGAAAATGTTGTGGGCAACTTTGTCGCTGTTCAGAAAGTCAACTGTGGCGCCCACTTCCACGACTGCCAGGTGGGGCTGAAACAGGAGACCCTTTTGATCGATGGTCACCTTTTCGGTGGGAGCCGGAAATGTTTTGCCGGCAATCGTATCGATATAAACCACCGACATTCCCTTTCCTCCGCTGACTTTGCCGGAGAGCGTGGCCCCAGTGGCCACAAACGAAAACACAAAACCGAGTAGCGCGATGAACGCGATCGTCTTCATCTGATTCTTCATTAAATACTCCCTTTCGAATTGTTCTTAATACACGAATTCCAAACCGAACACCACCGTGTTCACGCGGAACGGATTCACTGCAATCTGTAAGCCGGTCAGTGGGTCAACCGACGTCGTGTTGATCTGTTGCGGCCGGTACTGGTATTCGAATGAAGCTTTAATATTGGGGTGGACCAGATACTGAACTCCCGTCGTAAAACGGTTGCGCTCTGAGTGAACCGGGCCGAAATACGGCGTATCCGTGGCCAACATAAGGCCGTTGATCCGGTCGGCCGTGGAGTTCACTCCGTCCCAACGTTGGATCAACATCAGCCACGGAAGAACCAGGTAATCTGCTTCGACGAACCCTCCGTTGAAGGTGGCCGGAAAGCTCGAAACGAATCCCGCCGGAACCGCGCTGGTTGAGCCCACCGGCAATGGGATCAGAGCTCCGGTGGAATCCACCGGCAATTGGTTCTGGTCCTTGCCGTACATGTACACGCCGAACACGTTGAACGTTCGGTAGTTAAAGTTGATATCGCCGCCGGCCCGGTAATACGGTTCGCGGGCATACAGGATGGTGTTAGCCCCGGTCGGCGAAACCCCCGCATAACTCTGCTGCGAGTTGCCCTCCAGATAAAAGCTTCCAAATTGAAGATAGGTGTGGTCTCTGGGTCCGGTGGCGCCCGCTGCCTGAATGGCATCGCGGCTTGCCTTATCGCGCTCCAGGTTGAATCGGTACATTAGCCGCGCGTAGATGTTCTTGTAACTCGAATCCGACGCAAACCCGATGCCGCCATTAGCCCCGCCGGTGGCTGATGGCACGTAGGCACTGCTTGTCTGAGGAGTTCCGCTGGTGTTTTGGTCGAACACCGCAAGTGAGTAGTGATACCCCCCATAGGTGTGCCCACCGCTGATCTCGACTCCCCTTGCCGTATCGGCGAAAACAAACTGGTTATTCACGTTCTGCGACTGGGCCGCGATGGAGCTGATGGCGCCGACATTAGCTTCCGTATAAATGTCGTAGGGGCTGATGTTCCAATTCCGCGCTTGGGTGATGGGCAGATCAAGCTCGAACTGACCCACCTTCACGCTGAGCGAATCTGTGGGCATCTTGAGAAACCGGCTCACGTTCACGAACTTGAGGTAGGCGTCGCCCAAGCCCCCGTTGCCGTTGTCGCCGCCGACGCTGATATCGTCATCCACCCAAAACGCGATATCGCTGCCGAAATTCCCAGCCGTGAACATGCTGAAATAGCCGGTCTCAAAGTCCGTCGCGGGAATATATTGCGGCGTCGTTCCTGGCGCAGCCAGCGGGTAATACTGGTTGCGGTTCCCGCTCGTGTATTGGAAGTACTGGTTGTAGCGCAAACCAATCGGTGGCATGCCCGGGATCGTGCCCGGCCATACGCTCTTGGGCCAGACCTGCTTTTGGGCGTCCGCCCCCAGCAATGTTGGCGCGACCTTTAGGAAGTCCGCATCGTCCTTGGGAAACTTGAAGCCTGCATCTTTGAATGCCTTGCCGAAGTCATTGAGTTTCGGAAAGTCCAGATGACAGGTTGTGCAGGAGGTCCCGTACTGCCGCGAAAACGGCGGTATTGCGTAGCTTTTTGTGGGCATAAATGAAATGCACAACGGAATGAGCAGCACAGAACCAGGAATCAAAAGATCAAGTAGTCTTCGAACACGCATCAGGTAAACCCCCTATCGTTCCGCAAGCCGGTGGGACTTGGCGGTTCCTAGTGCAGCCCGATCACCACTCGCCAAATACCTTGTTTCTTAATGTTTCGGGAGCGTGGCACAGCCGGCGTTGGGTGATATGGCGCACGCGGTGAGAACTTACGCCGAGATGTGCGCTAAGTTGCATGGGGGCCATGGTTGGCGATGTATTATGCCTGAGTTGGGAGGGTCACTCAACCTGGCCAAATTGAGTGTTGCGGCTGAATTCGAAAAGACCGCCGAGGTTGTCGCGGGGTTGGGCTAAAAGCTGACCTCGCCGTCAGCTGCGCGGGAGGTATTCTGAAGCGATCTCATGAGCTGGAAGATTTTGTCTTTGCTCGCCCTGGTGGCGTTGGCTGCCTCCATTCTTTGGTTGTTTCTAATTCATTCGATCTTCGGAGCGGGGCCCGTCACGATCACAATTCAGGCTGTAGCCGTCTTGCTCATGGTTTGGGCCCGGCTCACATTTGGCATCAGGAGCTTCCACGCCACCGCCAATCCGACCGCCGGCGGGCTGGTGCGGAGCGGACCTTACAAGTACATCCGCCATCCCATCTATGCTGCCGTACTGTACTTTGTCTGGGCAGGAATCGGGGCGCATCTGTCGCTGGCCAGTGCCGCGGCCGGGCTGCTGGCAACCACCGTGACGGCGGTGCGCATTGCGGCGGAAGAGAAACTGCTCGTTCTCACTTACCCGGAATATCGAGAGTACGCGCGGACAACACCGCGAGTTATTTCCGTTCCTTCTGTAGGAAGACTGGATCGCGGTGTGACAATCGCGAGCGATAAGAACTGACAACGCTGGGTTGCGCAGCTGGGAGCACGCGAATCGTCGCGCCTTGCAAATGCTGCACGCCGAATCTTGCACCCTTTATTTCTTCAAGGACTCCAGCGTGGCGAGCCGTTCGGCAAGTGCCTTCAACTTCCCATCGACCGCCTCGCGCACCGTGTTCGAGGGCCGTACGTCTCCGCTCTGCAGGCTTACGATCAGGCGCGCGAGGTCGCGATTCACCGGGCCGACGCCAGGCGCCTTCGTCGTGCCCTTGATCACGGCGTCGAACTGCTTCTTCTTCGTTTCGTCAGTCACCTTCTTCTGCAGCGCCACCGCCTCGTAATACGCTTTGTAACTGGTCTCCATCGCCTGCATCACCTTCTGCTCCAATTCCCACTGCGCGTCGAGATCGGCCTGCGGGACGGGAACTCGCGGATCCTGCCGGACGGTCAGCGTCTGGCGATACGTTTCCCCGTTCACGGTCAGAGCGAGGGTGTAAGTGCCGGGCGGAACGATCGGAGCAGTCGGCTGTTGGCGCGGCGTCTCCCCCGGAATGGCGTGGTCGGCCAGCGTGTACTCGGTGTACTCGAGCAGATCGCCTCCGTAGGAATAAGGAACAGCCTGCAGCGGAGCGCCGCGCAGATCCCACACGTAGCGGTTCCAACCCGCGGCGGCCGGCAAGGGACCGTCGGCCCCGAACCAGTAGCTCGGGACATTCGGGAGCGGCAGCTCCGGCGTCTTGTCGGCCGATGACAGCCGGCGGACGACGCGGCCCGCCCGGTCGGTGACCGTAAGCGTTGCACCGGAGGCACTGGCGGTCTTCAGGTAATAGTCGAGGATCGCTCCGTCGGGCGGGTTCTCTCCCGCCGGCGTTTCGGGCGGGAGAGGCGTGTCCTGATTGTTGTCCCAACGCGCACGAATCGCGGTGGCCGGCGGGAAGAGCCTCGTTTCGGTCACAGCTTCGCGGACCGGTGTGAGGCCGTCCAGGATCCACAACGCGCGGCCGTAGGTCGATGCGACCAGGTCGTCGCCATGCACGTCAAGATCGGTCACCATCGTGTGCGGCAGATTGAGCTGCAGCGACTCCCAATGATCGCCGTCGTCATGCGAAACGAAGACGCCCGTGGTCGTCGCGGCATACAGCAATTTCGCGCGTTGAGGGTCTTCGCGAACCACTTCGACCGAGTCCCGCGGCGGAATGCCATTGACGATGGTTTGCCACGTCTTCCCAAAGTCGTGAGTCCGCGCGATGTACGGTCCGCTGGCGCGCATGCGGTTGTCTCCCGCCGTCACGTAGGCGGTCGCCGCATCGTGACGTCCGGCTTCGATTGCCTTGATAAAGTCCGGTGCGGCGACTCCCGGCGGAGTCACGACCTTCCAGTGAGCGCCGCCATCCTCGGTCAGGTGTACGATGCGATTGCTGGTGCCCGCCCAGATAACGTCGCCGCGTACCGGCGAGACGGCGACGGTGGAGATCGCCGGATCGGGCGGGGCGTCTGGGTCGGTTGGCTCGTCCGCGGCGGGTTTGACGAAGCCCGTAAGGTCCGGACTGAGCCGGGTCCAACTCTGGCCCGCATCCACGGTTTGCAACAGGTACTGCGTGCCGAGATACAACTTCTTCGGGTCCTGCGGTGAAAAGAGCAGCGGCGCCATCTGGATCGTGCGGTACTCGTCTCCCTTGTCGAAGATCGTAGCCACCATGCCGGTGTTCCGGTCGAAGCGAACCACGCTGCCATACCAGCCTTGGCTATAGACCAGATTGGGATGCGCGGGATCGGGTGCGATGTGCGTGTATTCGAAGCCGCCGACCGGTGACCAGTCCTTCGCCGTGATCTCGCCGTAATCGCTGCGGCTGAGCGTCCCCACGGTTCCGCTGTCCTGCTGCGCGCCGTACACGCGGTACGGAAACGAGCGGTCCGTGGCGACATGGTAGAACTCGCCCGTCGGCTGGTTGTACCACGAACTCCATGTCTTGCCGCCATCCACCGTCACGATCGCGCCCTGGTCCACGCCCAGCAGCATGCGATTGCCGTCGCGAGGGTCGATCCATAGGACGTGAAAATCGTCGCCGCTCGGCGCACCCACGTACGCGTCGAAAGTCCGGCCGCCATCGGTGGACCGGTAAAGCGAAGTCTGCGCGACGTAGATCGTGTCCGGGTTGGTAGGGTCGGCGAACACGCGGCTGAAGTAATTGCTGGCCACCACGCGCGGGTCCGTGCTGGATTGCGTCCAGTGCGCGCCCGCATCGTCGGACCGGAAGAAGCCCTGCTTGAGAACGGCATAAATCCTCCGCCCCCCGGTCTTTGCCACCGAGATGCCGATTCGCCCGCGGCCCTTCTCGGGAAGCCCTTCGGAGGAGAGCGCCGACCAGGTGGACCCGCCATCGGTGGAGCGATAGAGATCCGACGTTCCCGCTATCGCCGCGTCCCCTTTGCCGGAAGCAGGATGGTAGAGGACGGCGTAGAGCGTGTTCGGATCGTCGGGATCGGCGCAGAGATCGACCACCCCGATCGTGTCGTCCTTCGAAAGCACCTTGCTCCACGTGCGTCCCCCGTCGGTAGTCTGGTAAACGCCGCGGTCGTATGTGTAAGCGGTTTTCGGCAGCGGCCTCCAGATAATCGAGTAACCAAGTGAATTGACGCCCGCGATCACGTGATCGGGATTGCGCGGATCCACGACCAGCGACGTGATGAATCTGGCGTTGTCCAGTCCCGCAGAGGACCAGGTAGCGCCCGCGTCATTCGACCGGTACACGCCGTGCCCCTCCTGCCGTTCACCGGTCCCCGCGTAGAGAACATTCGGGTCCGACGGGGCCACGGCGATCGACCCGATTGCCGCAATACCGGTCGAATCGAAAATGGATTTCCAGACCCGACCGCCGCTCGTAGTCTTCCAAATCCCGCCGTCGGGAGTTCCGAAGTAATACACGTTGGGATGACCCGGAACACCTGCCACCGACGTGACGCGCCCACCGCGAAATGGCCCGATCAGCCGCCAGTGCAACGGCTCGGCACAGAGGAGCGTGGCGGGTAGAATCAGGCACACTATTTGGAACAGCTGGCTCATCCTCGGCATGAATCACAGAATACACTCCCTCCAGAAAATGCCGGATTAAGGAGCGCTCGGCCGGCGATTCGGAAGTTGCCTCGCCTCGAACATGGCGCTGGCAACGGCTTGCGGGTGTTGCAAGAATAGCAACCCCCCGGGCCGAGAGCTTCACGCCCGAACCCTGGCCGACGTCGCGGCTTCTGGGGCTCGTTTGTGCTTTGCCTCTCGCAGAAACGCCAGGCTCTCACAGGGCGGTCGAACCAAAAAACTGTTGGTAGACAAGGCTTCGTTCGTGTGAGACCCGCTGGTCAGAAGGATACAGCGTAGCGAGTTCGTACGGAAAGTATCGGGCCAATCGTCGCCAGATTTCAAGTCCTCTGTGGCGTTCACGGAGTCGTTTGGCGAACTCTTTTGCCGGGGTGGGATCCAGAACGTAGATCTCAGTTCCGGCGGCCGCCCCGTCGGCCAGCACGTCGTTTATGTGGCCGTCTCCAAAACCATACCCAATGCAGAGAACGCGCTTCGATCCCTCAACGATGACGCGCCTAAACAGTGCCGCATAGAAAGACAGCAGCGGCAGGTCGGATATTGCGTTCTCCTTTGCTCGACCTATGACCATCATGCCTGTATCGTCTTGTTTTTTCCAGTTGCACGATCCGTGCAGCTTGATGAAGTAGAGTGCATCAGCGACAAGAGAGAATTCCCCAGCGACCGCTACGTCGACGATTTTCTGCCAATCCAAGAATGTCTCGTCGGGCCTTATCGGCCTGAATGAAACGTGATCAGACGGGATATATGGCATCAATGGGCGAGGCTCAGCGTGGTAATGGCGCTCGACGAAGAGATCTTGATTCAAAGTAAAGATAAAGCCAGGGCGGTCCTTCGTTCCCGCAAATGCTTTCAGGAGGCCTCGTACGCCACCTAAGTTCGGAACTTCGGGACTAAGCCCGGCGTCCTTCACGATTGAGTCGATGTGATCGAAGGCATCCCAGACAACTTTCGTGATAGCTCTTCGGTCCTCGGCATCGAAATCGCTGCTGGACATTACTTGGTGGTAGGCGTCTTCAAAGTCAAACTGCTTCTGAAGTAATCTTCGGAGCTCTGGTCGGCGATGGATATTGGGGTGATTGAAAATCAAAGCCCAGAAATCCTTCGCCAGGGGCGCGCCAAAGTTCTTCGTAAAGCCGGCGCCCGTGAGCAGAACATATTCGCGAGCATTTATGGATACTTCGGGGGCGCAGAGGTATGGCACGAAGTTGATGATACTTCGGATACTTCGGGGACGATACTCCTGGAACTTCCAACTTCCGGGACGGAGAGGTATGGTACGAAGTTGAGCCTTGATGGGCGATAACGGCGTAGATACGCCGAAAAGCAAGGCTTTCCTGATATCGAGGAGGCCGTCTTAGGTAGTTTGGAATGGGCGGCTCTCTTTGAACGGCGAGTTACGCCTCTTCTATCTGGCGCTCTAGCCCGACCTTAAGCATCGCTAAATGATGGACATAGGCCTTCTGTAGACCCAAAGGGAGAAGGCCGGGCGACTGAGAGTCTCAAAGACTCAACTTCGTACCATACCTCTCCGTCCCGGAAGTTACGGAAGTTCCCCGCGGAAGTTCCCCGAAGTTCCCAAGTTCCCGGAAGTTCCCGAAGCTCCGGCCTGCGACCCGTTGCAAGAACAAGAGAACGAAGTATGATCGGACGGAGAGGAAAGAAATGAGGTTCCGTCTTTCGGAGGTGAACTACGACGTGAGAAATTCTTGCTTCACGCCCACTGTATATCAGTAGGTGGCCAGATTGGCGCCTTCGCGGACGGAATAGCGTGTCACATCAGCGAGCACCGCAAGTGGCTGCCCGCGCGTCTTTTCCACCGAGGGACGACGTTACGGGACATTCAAACACAGTCGCCTGCTACCCGCTTGGTCAAGGGAGAACAGTGATAGGATCCTTCCAACATTCTGACGTGTTCCCTATCATCGCCCGATGCATCGGACGAGTTCCCGGCGATGCTTCGGGCTTCGCGAGCCACGACGCCATCGTCGCGGCAATTCTGGCCGACCCCGAGGGAGCAAAGGCTGTGGATTATGCCACGCGGAAATCCAAGATTAAGGGTGCCCGCCAATCCGCGTCGACAATGCTTCAGTGGTTTTCAAAAACAATCACGGACGGAAGCAACTCCTGGGCAGTCTTTTTCGATCGCGAGCAAAGGTCTGGCGGCTGGGCCTATCGGCCGAAAGCTGCGGTTGTGGCACCGATCACGCCCGACCTGGACCGTTCAGCCGTCGAAGGAGATCCGCGGTTGTCACTCCACATCCGACGCGAGCGTGACCCTGCCCTCGCCCGGGCAAAGCGAGAGGCAATGTGCCGTCTGGATGGGCACCTCATGTGCGAGGTCTGTGGCTTTTTGGCACATCGGGTCTATCCCGGCCTTTCTGGTGACGTGTGCGAGATCCATCATCGCCTACCTTTGTCCGAAGCTGCCGGCACGTTTACCACTCGGCTTGAAGATCTGGCTTTGCTTTGCCCCAACTGCCATCGAGCTATTCACCAGACAGATCCTTTAATGAGCGTCGAGGATTTTCGAGCAGCTTTCTTCTAAGGGTTCGGGAAGCTGAGGGCACTTGGCCGCGTAACACCCTCCCCGTAAATGCGGCCTTCGTTGTCCTGGAGTCTGATTCTGGGAGATCCTCTTGGCCGGACCAGTGCCGAAACAGAGATCCCTATCGGAAGTACCGAGTCAGGAACGCCGGGCTGACGGATAGCTGCGGCACTTCTGTCAGTGGGTCGCGCTCTCGCTAGGTCTTGTATTGTCGGCAAACCACCGAGTGATCGTCCGGGAACGGAACAACGACTAACGGCCGTTTGGCGTAAAGCTGACGTGGCTGCGAAGTCACGGGGCTGATCTCCTCGAACGCCGTATCTTGGGAGCTTCGAATGGAAGATGTCAACGTAGCGACCTAGACTGGAAAGTGGTTTGCCTTCTACCACATTGGTTCAACTGGCAAACTCGGGCACAAAGTTGAATCCTGATGGGCGATAACGGCGTAGATACGCCGACAAGCAAGGTTTTCCTAATATCGAGGAGGCTTTCCTAGGTAGTTTTGGAATGGGTGGGTCTCTTTGCACAGCGAGTTGAGCCTCTTATATCTGGCGCTCTAGCCCGACCGGTGGGCCATTAGCGCCACTCAGCGCAAACGACGGGACCTTTTCTCAATAGATCTGGTATGACACTTGAAGCTCCGCAGCCAGCGTAGAGAAACGTGGGTCCGCTGTCCACAACTTCAACCGCCCGGCCACTGCCGACGCCAACAGGTGAATATCGATCCAGCCTGCGCCCCGACCGTGCAGTCGCCTGCTGCGAACGAACTCGACCACGTCGCTGTGCGGAACAGTGCTCGCTTGATGTATCCGCTCGTAAGCAGTTAACAGCTTCACGCGGCCACCACGATCTCCGATGAGAAGCTCTCCGTAGACCAGTTCATGTCCGGCGACCTCGTCCACAGCCAATAGTCTCTCCAACTCGGACGCGTCTGGGGCCCGATTGGCAACGAAGTGAATCCAAACTGAGGTGTCGACCAAGACCATCAGCCGACTCTACGCTTGGCGGCGGTCTTTTCACGCCTTCTAGGTACACCTGCGGCCAGAGGCTCGCTTCCGCGAAGAGTCCGAAGGCGCTCGTAGGCAGCGCTGCGAACCAGCGCCTCCAGGCCCAAACGGACCGCCTCAGTATCCGTGACCGCACCGCTCGCCAACTTTGCCTCTTTCAGAAGTTTGTCCTCAATGTTCAGGGTTTTCTTCATACAGATCACAATGCCATACTTATATGGCTCTTCGATCCACCCCGACCCGGGGCCCGTCCGATGATTTACGTCTTCTGGCGACGATGTCCGTGCGGTTTGGCATGCCTCGAAGCACTACACCAAAGGCCCCCCTGCTCAATGGACTCTGGAAACGTCGTGAGCTCTCGCCCCGCGATCCAAGCATGGTTCCAGTAGCCGCGGTGATCGCGCGCATGCAGACTGCGGAGATGCCAGCCCATTTTGCGCTGGCGCTAGACCACCGCGGCCCCGTTGCAAGAACAAGAGAACGAAGTATGATCGGACGGAGAGGAAAGAGATGAGGTTCCGTCTTTCGGAGGCGAACTACGAAGGTGTATGCATTATCAAGTTGGAAGGCCACTGGACGCAGGGAACAGCCAGCACTGCCTTTATGAAACTGTTCGACCGGAGAGTCAACGAAAACAATCGCTATTTCGTCGTTGACGCGTCCGAAGTCTCTTCTATGGACTCCACCACATTGGGAAACATCGTCAGTGTGCCTGCTCGTTTAAGCCTACGGGTTAGCGAACTCGCTATCATCTATCCGTCTGCCGGCAGGGCAAAGGGCGTTCTTGACGTCACTAGTATCACCCGGCTTTTCCCGTCACCTTATGCGACTCTTGGCGAGGCCCTCTCGAAGATGCTGAGCAAACCGGTCGAGGGCATCGAACCGCTCTTGAAGTTTGAGGAACGTCTCTCAATCGACACAGATGGAGGCGTGCGGGATTACGGTGAATTCTTGGAGCGCCCCTTGCGCAAAGTCCATATCTTCTTGGCGTCGTCGGAGGAATTGCGCAAGGATCGGGACGAATTTGAGATTTACTTCCGCCAACTGAACGATGAGTTACTTAAGCAGAATCGTTACTTGTTGATTCATCGGTGGGAGAATTTTCTTGATGCAATGTCTGAAACCCGCTTACAGGACGAGTACAACAAGGCGATCAGAGAATGCGACATCTTCGTGAGTCTCTTTTCCACTAAGACCGGCAAGTTCACGGAGGAAGAATTCGATACCGCCCATGAATCGTTCAAGAAGACCGGCAAGCCGCTCATCTACACGTTCTTCAAAGACACCACGATTCATACCAACGACGTTTCCGAGGAAGACTTGCTATCGTTGTTTCGATTCAAGCATCGTCTGAAGGACTTGGGCCATTTCTACACCTCGTTCGCCAGCACCGATGATCTGAAGCTCAGATTCCGCAACCAGTTTGACAAGCTGCTGGACGGGCCACTTGGGCAGTGAATTGTTGCACGCGACGAGCGATGACATCGCTCCCTTTTTAAACGCTGTCCACGGAGACCACCTGAGTGAGAAATCGGCTAACCGTGGATTGAGAACTCGGGCTGAGTGCGCGGTCAAAAGCGCGCGATACGCCGTTATACAGCCAAGTGGCGACCAACCTCCCACAACTGCCGTTTCGGCGGGAGCGATCCGCTTCACGGCATTTCAATCGCTGGAATCGCTTAGACTTGCTCTATGCCCCTGGCCCCTGGCACCCGCTTAGGACCATACGAAATCCTTGCGTCCATCGGTGCCGGAGGCATGGGCGAAGTCTATCGGGCGCGCGACACGACGCTCGAACGGGACGTAGCCATCAAAGTTCTTCCCACCGCTCTCGCACAAGATCCCGAACGGCTGGCCCGTTTCAAACGCGAAGCCAAGGTGCTCGCCTCCCTGAACCATCCCAACATCGCCCAGATCTACGGCGTCGAAGATCGGGCGCTGGTCATGGAGTTGGTGGCCGGCGAGTCGCCCAAGGGACCGCTTCCGCTCGAGGCGGCCCTTAACTACGCTCGCCAAATTGCGCTGGCCCTGGAGGCCGCGCATGAGAAGGGCATTGTTCATCGCGATCTGAAACCGACCAACGTCATCGTTACGCCGGAAGGCGTGGTGAAAGTCCTCGACTTCGGCTTAGCCGCCGTGGCACAGCCTTCAGGCTGTGATTCTGATCCCGCCGCCTCACCAACACTGACCATGCCGACCCAACCAGGCGTGATCATGGGCACCGCGGCGTATATGAGCCCGGAGCAGGCCGCGGGCAAACCGGTGGACAAGCGGGCGGATATCTGGTCGTTTGGTGCAGTGCTGTGGGAGTTCCTTGCCGGCCGCCGCCTTTTCGAGGGCGAAACCGTCTCCCACACGCTGGCCGACGTGCTGCGAGGCCCGATCGATTTCGACAAATTACCGCGCGAGACCCCGCCGGCAATCCGCGGCCTCCTGCGCCGCTGCCTTGATCGCAATGTGAAGGACCGCCTGCGCGACATCGGCGAAGCGAGAGTCGCCATCGACGCTGTGTTGAGCGGCGCGACCGGCGGGGCGTCGGAGCCTGCGGAGCCCGTGCCCGCGTGGCGAAGGATCGTGCCTTGGGCCGTAGCCGGAGCACTGGCAGTAGCGCTCGCCATCGCGGGATGGAGCTGGTGGCGCGCATCACAGCACGTCGAGCAGGCGTCAGTCCGCGTTGATGTCGATTTGGGCCCGGAGATTTCCATGCGACTCCCCGACGAGAGTAGCAATGTGATCATCTCGCCGGACGGGACGCGGCTGGTCTATGTGGCAAGCGCGTCGGGAGGCCCGTTCAAGCTTTTCACCAGGACGCTCGATCAGCCCAAGGCCGTCGAGCTGCAGGGAACGGAAGAAGCTGCCAATCCGTTTTTCTCCCCGGACGGCAAGTGGGTCGGGTTTGTCGCCCGCGGCACGCTGAAGAAGATCTCAATAGAAAATGGCGCAGTGGTTCCGCTCGGCGACGTCGACGCGACCTCCCGCTGTAGCTGGGGAGACGATAGGAAGATCATATTGAGCACTTTTTCCTGGGGCGGTACCTTGAAGCTGATTCCAGCCAACGGAGGCGCGGCTGCGCCCGTCACGGAACTGGCGGATGGAGAGACGCTTCATTCCCTTCCGCACGTCTTGCCCGGTGGTAAAGCCGTGTTGTTCACCCTCTTTACCGTCGGAGGCTCACGGAGCATCGATGTCGTTTCCTTGCTGGATCGCCGCCGGAAGACGCTTGTGCAGGATGCGATTTTCGCGCGATACTCGGCGACGTCGAGTGGGACCGGTTATCTGGTCTACAGCACCGACTCGACGCTGTTCGCGATCCCGTTTGACTTGAACCGGTTGGAGACGCGCGGGACGGCCGTTCCGATTGTTGCGCCGTTCGAAAGCCCCGATGATCTGTTTGACCTCTCCACCACCGGCACCCTGGTCTAC
>CAVUCO010000025.1:0-254024 GCA_963740005.1 uncultured Acidobacteriaceae bacterium
GTCTTCGACGGCTCGAAGACCAAGCAAGACCTAGGGTTAACGAGCGCGGACAGACACAAGCCGAGGTAGTTCGGGAACGCCGCTGGCGGCGCTTGGAGACAGCCCCTCTGCCGTATAAAGAGCGGTCACAGGAGCTCCTCGCTGCCGCTCGCTCGCGAAGCGAGATCATTCGGCGGGCACGTCAGAGGGCCACGGAGCGAGAAGCTATTGCGCAGGTGGCAACATGAACGCGGTCAAGCGGCGAGTGAGCCGGCTAGAGGACAAACTGGGTATGACGAAGAGGCGGCCAGTTTGTGAGGATCACATATCGGACGCCCTCTTACGATGCGGTCCGTTTTAGGACTCTTTTGGCCGCCTTCTTCTGGCGCCGTGGCACGCGAGTCTTTTTCGTCGCCACTAGTTTCTGCATCTTCGGTTTCGGGGGTTTTATGCCCACGGCCGCCGCTAACTTTCCTGCAGCCTCTCCAATGGTCTTCGCGGCCGTAACCAGAACGCCATCGGGCGATTCTGCTGTTTCCTTCTTCTTTGTCATGTCGTGGTTATTCTAACTCCAATTGCTTAGTTTAGCCGTGCTTCAACAGGGTGATGAACAGGCGCCTTTCCACGGCTCGAAGATCGACTTCGACCAGCGGAATGGAAGCCGAAGGGACTTTGGCGATACTTGATATCCATGGCTTGCTCCAAGCTGCGCTTAGAGGGTTGCTATTTGTCAGCGCTCGCTCTGGCCGGTCGAACACGACGCAGGGGCTGACGAGGTCTGGGGTCGAGGTGGAAGCCGAAAGTGATGTGTTTGTCTTTTGTGAACAGCGAATCGTATTAGGCCAGGGATGGCGAAGAACGCCGACTCGAACAGCAATCCCCAAAATCCTCGACAAAGAGTACCCGTTTTGCCCCAGTGCTTCATCCCGTCGCCGGTGTTGAAATAACCAGCCGCGTCTTCGTCGGTGTGAGCACCCTTGCCGACATTGCATAATATGCGCATGTCGACTCCGGCTCGCTGGAGTTCTTGGATTGCTTCTTCCACTTCCCTGTGAGAGCCATAGACGGCGATTACCGGTTTCTTTTCATACATTTCCTATTCACCCTTTGCGTGCGATCGACCGATCTCGGATGTCGCAACACTCCCAACTTCACCTTGACGTTCTAAGGAATGAAGGCACGCGGATCGCCAGTAGCCGTCTGCAGCCCGGAGTAATCCTGAGAGGCTTACGCTTGAACGCCATGCGGCGAAATCCTGCTGGCGAAGGCAACCCGGCTAGTAACGATACGCGGTCATCTGACCGCCTGTGGTCAGCTCCGGCTACGTACGCCGCGGATTAAGCCTATTGGAAGTTTCCCGGACTCTTAGAGGGGAACATTCTGTGTAAGCGGCCTAATCTCGCTGTACATACTCTCCAGGCGCGTCGTCCTCTCGAACCTGTTTTGTGAGAACTTCCGACACGCCGGCGTCGGGAGCATCCTCTCACAGGGCTATCATATTTCAGCGATGGTACTAGCACCCTCCCCACTGCCAAATACAGACCAATTGTGATTTCATGCCTTAGAAGGCATTACGAGCGCCGAGGAGGGAAATTAACGTCTTGAGACCGAGCTTTTTTGTGATGAGCAGGATTTTCGGGTGGCCGAAGAACGGAGGTATTTTCCTGTGAAGCCAGAAGAGATTGGTGGTGCAGCGTCCGCCGAGGTAGTAACCAAGAATGGCGAAGCAATCCGACCGGAGAGCTCATCGAAAGCTCGCATACTCCTGGCTGATGATCACTTTCTAATCGCTGAGACGTTGTCTATCTTGCTCGCTCCACATTTCGATGTGGTCGGTGTAATCAGTGATAGCAGACTCGTGGTCGAGGAAGCGGCACGCTTGATGCCCCAAATCGTCTTGCTTGATGTCACGATGCCGGGCCTCAACGGCCTCGACGCCGCCCGCTTGATCCTTGAACAGGCTCGCGACGCCAAAATCGTCTTCCTAACCATGCACGCCAATCGCATGATCGTGAACGAAGCGTTCCGGGCTGGTGCGTCTGCCTTCGTGGTCAAGAACTGCGCGGCAAGCGATTTGGTGCTGGCCCTAAGAACCGTTCTGAGCGGTGGTACTTATATTTCGCCCGAGGTCCAGGAAGACTGGGCACAACCGCCTTCCGAGGAGCTATCCGAGCGCGAGATCACCGTCTTACGCCTCATTGCCCAGGGATGCACTGCCAAACAGATCGGCTTCCGCCTCAAAATCTCTTCTCGTACGGCGGAGTTTCACAAGAATTCCATTATGAACAAACTCAAACTCCGTGCAACCTCGCAACTGGCGCGCTACGCGGTCGAGCACGGCCTCGTGTCATAGAGGCATCGGTGGACGCGGAACACTGTCGACAGACCGACGACGGATTAAGAAAAATAGGCACTGGCGGCGATGAGCGCATGTGATGTTCCAGTAGTCTCGATGCTCGGGCGACAGTCCGCGACTTGGCTACCGATAACACCAGATATCGCAGCCGTTCCGCACCGCAGCCAGTCTATGGAGCGGATACGCTCTCTAGTCTTCATATCGCGCCTTTTTTTGTTGGACATCCTCCCCGACTCGCCGTACACTGCCGTTAGAAGCGACTCACAGGGCTATACTTATGAGCTTTCGCATCCTCCAAAAGGCAATTGACGTGGTTGGCGTAGGCGGACAATTCTGGATCTTCGCCCTCGCTGCGGACGGCCACATGGTCTACAAGTATCGGGATGGCCAGGCATGGCAACCGTCTCAGACTGGGTGGGAATCGCTCGGAGGCAAATTTATCAGCCCGCCTTCGTGTTCGGCGCGGAGTTTCACTTACTTAGGGAGGGAGGCCCAGATTGACGTCGTCGCCGTCGGCGAAGCATCCGGACGTTCTCACAGCTACCGGCAGGTGTTGTTTCATCGGCTCTGGGACGGAAGCAAGTGGAATCCAACCAACGAGTGGGAAAATCTCGGACCCCTTCCGACCGCGAGCCCGAATATTGGATTCGCCCATCCCGTGGCGATCGCCGGTGTCGACGGTGGTCCTAATCTGGTGGACATTGTCGCGGTTGGCGGTGACAACCACGCTTATCACACTTACGTGAGCGGTTCATTAGCTAATCCTGGCGCGTGGCAGCCCTGGGAAAATCTGGGCGGAAACGTCGCCAGGGCGCCCGCGGTTGCCGGCATGGAAGGGGCATTTAACCTCGCGGGTCAGGTCTTATGCGTTTTCGGGATCGACGGCAATCAACACGTGATTCAGAAGTATACCGACGGGAGCGCCTGGCGGCCCTCCCAGACCACCTGGGCAGATCTGGATGACAGTGAGGCCTTTTACAGCGTCGCTTCTGGCGGAGTGACCAACATCCAATTAGACGTATTGGGTACCACCGGGGGACCGCAAAGCGGGCTTTTCCACAAGGTGTACAACGTAGGCGGAAATGCTTCAGGATGGACCCCCTCGCAATCATGGCAGCTGGTAGGCAGCGACGACTTCCTCCTCGGCAGACCCGTGGTTGTCGAAACGGGGAGCCCGTTGAATCGGCTTGATGTGTTCGTAGGACAGCGTCATAATTACCTGCCTATGTATCAAGGCAATTGGCTACCTCAATGGGATTTGGTCGGCGGCGACGTTGGTATTGACTGTGTGCTCGGGGCAGCTGCGGTCTATTCCGCGCCCGATACAGTGAGGCTCCACGTGGCTGGCATCGAGATGGCTGACAACCGCCGCATGTTGCACATGTTTTCCGATGGGAACGGCTGGCAGCCGAATAGGTGGGAATCTATCGGTGTGCTGGCGGGCGGATTCCTTATACCGGAATACGATAGCTTGAACTATTCGTGAGCCAGAAGAATGCCGAACATCGAATCCACCCACGCGTGAGTTACAGGATCGACAAATATGACTTTGGACAAGCTATTCACCGATGCCGCGCAGGCCACTGGCGAATCTACGATTGTGACAGTGTACGCTACGGTCGCGCATACAACTGGAGACCCTCCCCAGGGCGCTCTTCCGCTCGTTGCCAAGGGCATACTGACGTACTCGCCACGAAGAACAATACAGTTCAAGGAAGGCCTGCGGAATAATGAAGCGCTCGTCGCTGCATTTTTCTCCGGTACTGTCAGCGAGGACCTTGACCTCTACCCCTTCATCCGCCGGCACTCCGTTACCATAGCCGCGATGCTTCCGAGTTCTTCTGGCTACCAGATCGAAATAACGGATTTAGGTAGCGCGATTGTCTCTGGGACTCAAGACCCGCTTTCGTATACGACATCCTTTGTTGGCATTCTTAGTAATATCGAAGTAGATTTTAGCGGTTATAGGATCTTTGAGGTTCCTGTCCGAGTGCTGTAATGCGACGCTACGGAAGTTCGCCCGGGAGTCAATACTTAGTGGCAGGAATTGACGAGGAGCGCGACCTCCTGGGAGGAGCCGGCAAGCAGGAGTTTTGGAAGGGTCGAGAAGAAGGCCGAAAGGCCTGCTGCTCGCTTGGGGGGCAGCAAGTGACAACTGCACTTGCCAACTCGGCTGACCTGAACATAGACACACAAGGTCAGTGAAAGGCTACCCAGAGGAGGACCCTCAAGATGTCGAAGACCGAAATACTTTCCAAAGACCGGCTTGTCACAAGACCTGAGAATGGCGCCCCTAACTGGCTTTGTCTCCGGCCCAGGCAAGCGGCTAGTACTGCGCCATGCCTGCTGATCCTGACCTTCCTGCTGGGCGCGTTGGCCTTGGCAGCTCCGGCGCAGGCACAGACGTGCCCGATAGAAGATCCCGCGATCCTCGCGGCAAAGAATAACTATTTGTATCTCTACTTCCCTGCTGTGGCGGATTCGAGCTTTCCAGGTTATGACACCAATGTAAGTCCGCTAGCGGCATTCGATCTGAGCGCGCTGACTACAGGCATTGGAACCACTGCGCAGCTGATCAGCGCGATCGGGAATGTGGTGGCCGACGACTATTGCGAATTCAATGTCCAGGTGGTTACAACCACAACGAACCCGGCAACGCTGTCTAGCCCGCCTGCACAGCGCGTCACCGTCGGTATTGGCGCCGACAACAACAACGGCACCTGGGGCGAGGCGCAGGAAGTTGATATCGGCAACATGATTGCTATCGATTTCGCCCGCGTGTGGGCAGGCACATACACGAGTTGCGAGGGTGGGGCGGGCCCGCCCGACGGAGGCGCTTGTACCGGCGGCGCTCTCACCGGCTCCAACAATACGCTCGATCACTGGGCGCAAGCCATTGGCGGCACTGCGGCGCATGAGGCCGGCCACACCTATGGCCTCGCCCACACAGACGACGATCCGCCGCCCTGCCCGGCGTCGCCAGCCTGCGACGACAGTCAGGCCGGCCCGACACCCACTCCGGGAGAGGATCCGTATTACCAACACTTAATGCCAGCCGGATACAACCTGACCGCGACGCAGCGCGCAGACTACCGGCGGCATTTCAGTGATCGGACCTATGGATTGCTGGCGACAAACGTTGGGTTGTCGGTTGAGACGATGCACAATTGGACGCTGACCAATCCCAACGCCCAGAGCGGTTCCAGCCTGAGCATCGACTTCCTGAGCACCTTGTCGACAGTCACGATCTCGTGGTTCTACAACGGGAACCAGAGCCCGTGGTTGAATCCGACGGTCAGTGGGCCTTCAGGTACGGCGGCCTTCCAGGGGACTACTTACAACAAATTCACCATTACATGGTCTTCGCCGAATCCGGCGTGGAACACTCCTTCGCCCGGGGTGGTGGGCGGCGGGGAGTCGTTTCACATCGGCGCCACATTCATAGGCGTGGATTTTGACACGCCGGACCCGATCATCATCCAGGATGTCACGCTGTTCGATGCAAGCTCGAATCCGCTGGCATTGCATCCTAGGCTGGCGGGCTACGATGCGGGAACGCTGGACGCGGCCAGCGACTCCGTGCAACTGCACTTCTTCCCCCCTAAGGGGGCCCCTGGAATGCGTCTGGAGAGTGCCGAGATCTACCAGTTGCCGCGGGTGGCGTCAATCGATTCGATGGTCGACGCCGGACGTCCAATGACGTACTATAAGCAGCCCATCGTTCCTTGGAGCGTGACCACATGCGCGGCGTCAGAGCTGCGCGGTGGAGCGACTTGCACGGTTGCCAAGCTGACGCAGCCGCCGCACGTGACGGAAACTTTTCTGACGGGGCAGCCTGGAGTGTATGACTGTAGCCAGGGGGTTCCGATCATTCCCAGGAGAAATCCGGCGCAGGACTCATCGCGGCCGCTGGACTACGAGGGACCTATCTGCGCCGGCACGCAAACGGACCCGTTTCCCTCGGCGACGGTGTACGTGATTGCGAAGTTCGTCGATCCGGCCGTCAAGCATTGGGACTCGGCCACTCAGCAATATGTGGTCGGCCCTGTGAGATCGACGACCTACTACCAGTTCGCAGGAAGCCGGAATGGCAAAGGCCATGCGTCTTCCAGCCTCCAGTATGCAGCGAAGTTTGTCTGCGGCAGGGAACACAGCGGAGGTCCCGAACGGGAACGGGGAGCGGTTGCCGAGGGAGATTATCACACCGCGATCAACGTGCACAACCCGGGCGCGAGTGCAGCCTCGATACACGTCAAATTTGCCTCGACGCCGGCTGACGGGAAGGCGGGCAAGATCTCCCGGTTCACGGAGATCAAGCTCGGTCCTGATCAAGCCGTCTCAATTAACTGTGCGCAGATTCGCGAGCTTCTGGGCACAAGGCCGGATTTCATCGACGGCTTCACCTTGATCGAAAGCAATGTTGAGCTGGATGTTGTGGCGGTCTATACGGCCGCTGACAAGCACGGTCAAGTGGTGACCCTAGACACCGAGCGTGTACCCGTTCGCAAGATTCGATAGCGGGGCAACCGAGCGGGACGGGGACCGGAGCCGTCGTAGGTGCGGTGCCGCGGACCACATCCACATGCTGTTGTCGGCGCCCCCACAGCTGGCGCCATCCGAACCGGTACAGTGCATCAAGGGGCGCTCTTCACGGCGGCTGCAGGAGGAGTTTCCCGATTTGCGAAAGCGGTATTCTAGGGCAACATTTGTGGCGCTTGGGTGTTTCTGGGCGCCGGCGGGCGCGGTAGATGAACAGCCGATCAAAGAGTATATCGAGAATCAGGGGTAGGATGAGGACGATCAGGGATTCAAGATCACCGCGCCCGCGAGCCTTAACTAAGGCGGCTATGAGCCGGGGAACCTGAAGGCGGCTTCAGCCGCAGACACGACTTTTCAGGCGCCAAGGAATCTGCCGGCCTTAGCCGGCGGTCGTTTAAAGACCTTTTCAGTCAATGGCCAGGCGGCTTGCGCACCATCCAAAACGACCAATTCCGGCTTGACGCGCAGTCACCGGCGCTCACGAGCCGGGCAGTCCATCGCGCGTTGTCGTCGCCAGCAAGTTCGCGAGCGGCATCGAGCCGCAGAGTGACGCTGGCGTTTTCGACCCGGAGGCCCAGACTTCCGGGCCCGCCGGCGCATAGGACGGATTGAAACCATGCGCCGGCCGCTACGGCTCGATTGGCAGCAACGACGAAATAGGGCTCATTGCCGCGGCCGGCGGGATTACGTGCGCCAAACCACGAGGCAATTCCGGCCACGGTCATCGATTGCGAGCAAACACCGCCCTCGTTCTTTACGACGATCGTCACATGTATGAACGAAGGCCGGCTCAGGTATCGCTGGAAGCCGGAAAAACCGGGCGCGGCAGCCGAGAAGACGGCACGAATTACACTACTACAGTCCTGGGTAGGCCGGCAGAGATCGAGCGCGAAGGAATCTCGACCGGCCTCCAGCAGCGAGCCGCTCACGTCCAACTCACCGGGAGATCCGCAATCGAGGTGCTCGTGCGGCGTATCCGCCTCGATGCGAATTCCGCCTGCCATGGTGCAGAGGGACAATGAGCAGCCCAGGAGAAGCGTCGTCAGTCGCATAAGGCTCCCAGAAGCAGATTAGCACGTAAGCGCAGATGCGGCATCATCGGGCAAAAGGTGGGCGTGAGAGGGTGGACGTTGTTTGCTATTCGGTCGTAGCGGCATGAGTCGGTCAGCAGCTTCGCAAACAATGACTCTCACCTTTGCAACGCCCAAACCAGATTGAGGGTACGAGGCTGATGTGTCAGAAACGAAAGGCCCGCGCGGGGGCAGCCTGCCGGACCGTAGATTCCAGGTGTTGATGGCGCGCCACACTCGGCGAGAATCGTAGCAGCCTTATCAGACAACTCCACCAGCCCATCGCACTCGTTGGTTTCGACTCGGTTGACGTACGACTCACGCCCCAGGAGCAAACGTGTGCTCCGGACTGCACCTCATCCAACACGCCACCAGCCCAGGTGCGGTAGACTCCACGATCGAACGGCGGGCCAGCGTTCCTGGGCAGGAGCACCTGCCTCCGACGCTGCTGCGCTTGAGCGTGGGTATCGAGGCCATCGAGGATATTTGGACTGATCTGGATCGAGCGCTAGGAAACGTACCGAAACTGTAATACCGGACGCAGAACCACTGGATTAGCCATCCTCGTGCTGCCGACATACAGCTAGTGCGGTCACATGCTGTGGACGATCAAGCGTGACGATGAGAAGTGGGCCTGCGGGGATAGCCCCTCGCTGACGGCGTAACGCTTACCGCCCAGTTGACGTGTAGTCGGCAAACCTTCGAAGTGGCGCTACCCTGAAGGGCTCAAGGATAAGGCGCTCGAAGAAGTGACGCGGCATCGGACCAACGCTGTCCCCTGCGGGCGGCGCTCCGTTGCCTACCGATAATACAAATTAACGTCCCAGCGGTGGTTGGCGGCCGAGAGGATACTCGTTGGCGACGCCATACCGACCAAAAGCTGTCACGAATATGCCATGCGGAACGTTGGTGCCTTCTAGAGCCGCCCCGGTGTTTTCAACCACGTAGGTTACGTGGCGATCGAAGTGCTCATTGGCCAACATTGGATGGTGCGACCCGAATGAAACTCAGCAACGCCGCACAGCAGTTGTTGGCGCAGTTGTGTATGGCAAAGGACGCCTACCTATTTGGGGCGGGCGACACAGATATGCCGTTTAAACTGAATTTCGGTTCGTCCTCTTTGTCGGTACCACGTCAAGCGGTGGACGAACTATCGGTCGCCGGTTGCCTTAATCGCACAACTACCGGCACCGGAACGCTGGTTTTCGTATCCTTCACCGCGTCAGATGAAGGCCGTTCCAGGTTCCGACTTCCAAGCTAAACAGCCAAAAGCGCTAAGTCACTTTCCTTTTACTTAAGATTGGGCGCATACTGCAATCAGCCGTGGAAGTATACAAACGCGAGACCCAGCGTGTGATACAGATGTTTCTCAACCACGAGATCACCTTCAATGAGTGTCTTTCCGCGCTCGATGTCGCGCTCGGCGCTCTCCCCCCTACGCTGCGCGTCGAACAGCGTGCCTCGCTTCATGATCTGATTCTGGCGAATGAGGAGATTGTGATGAGGGAAAGAGAGAGAGTCGCGCTTGGGCCGGCAGAGGAAGTTCACTGATAGAGGCAGTTAAGTCGGCCTCTAAACAAACCCTGTGGCGGCGAAAGAAGATCGCCGCCGGTCTTTGCCCCCAGTGCGGAAACTTGGCGAGGAATAACGCACAGCTTTGCGTCGCCTGCGCCAATAAACAAGCCAAAAGAGACTATGCCAATTATCGGCGATCGCGGAGCGCCAACGTATGCCCTCGATGTCGTAAGCCAGCAGCGCGAGGAGCCGTATTATGCGCTCCTTGTCGCAAGAAGCAACTACTTCGCCGGATGGCGAGGATTAAAAGAACCAAGCGCTAGACGTGAAGGGCCCGACTTGCGGCCTTGGGCGCGGCGGCGGGCGTCTGCGTTTCTCGGGTGGATTCGAATCCTGGGATGATCACCAACGCATCGTTGTTCTGCATTGCCAACCGAGGGGCAGATCATGCGACGTTTCGTGCCACAATCGTACGGTGCCACGAGCAAGAAAGCTGATGCCTGATCAGCCCGACAAGGATTTGCTAGCGCGCTCCGCTATCGAAAGTCTCATACGCGAGAAGAATGCCGGGTCGCCGGCTGAACCGGAAACCCCGCCGGCAGCTGCCGCCCTCTCAAAACAGAAACGAAGGACAAGGGCCAAAAAGGCGAAGGCGGCTCGGTGGAGCAGACGGGGGACACGGTAGTCCACTTCCGACGCCAGCCATGGTCTGAACTAGCTGCTGATAACACGTCTTAACGTGGGGAGAGTCGAAAGTGGGCGTCGTGCGCGGACGAGGGCGTTCAGCCCAAGGGATTAGAGTTTCTTCCGAGCCAGGAATCCGTTTTCCGCGGGGGATCCGCTATAAGTGCCCGTTGCAATCCGTTCACGCACGCTATTGATGGTACATTCACCGACCTTGGTGACAATCCCATCAAGAACTTCTTTGGTGTTCGGATCTCTCACCACGCGGTCGATTTTGCAGATCTCGAACACGTGGCCGGCCACAACGCCGTCATTCGTTCCGGCAGTGATCACCATGGTGTCGTCGGAGATATCAGCAACGTAGGCCTCCAGCTCATGTTGCTTTCTCTTCATGCCCTGAACTTGTTTTGTGAAGAGATCAGCGAGCTTGTTGACGCAATCCATGGTCGCTTCGCCGACGATGGTCTCGGCGAAATTAGCGGCGGTAACGTCCACGGCCCCTGATTTCGAACCTGTGCCGGCACTCCAACTTTTACTGGTGCGCTTCGACTCACCACGCGCTTCGCCGGTGGCCACCACCTCGGAGGTCTCGGCGTCGATGAAGCGATAGTTGATGGCAACCACGGCTTTTTCTTCAGTCTTGGTGCGGGTAAATACGCTACAGGCCGTGCAGATGTCGGTCGTCACCGCGCCGCCCGCGGTGTGCTTTTTGTCGTCGCGGCCGAAGATGATCACGTCGCCCGCGAGCACCGCATCCACGCCACTGATGCGGCCAATCTGGGCGCCGGTGCCCGCCTGCACCATGCCGCCGGCGTTTCGCTTGAGTTCCGCCTCGATGGCATCAACTTGAGCGCGTTCGACGACAATCACCTGGCCCTGCTGCGCCAAGCGGTTTTGTAGCATCGACCGGATCGCTTCACCCACTTTCTGTTTCGGCTTGTATTCGAAGGTGTAGACCACCACTCGCTTTTTCAGCGAGCTTGGTACGGCACCGGAAGCCTGTGCCGCGACCGAGCTGGCTGGTGATGCGCGGACAAAGGAATACAGTCTCGGATGGTTTCCCGAAACGTCTCGATACGAGCCGAAGACGAGCGCTCTTTTTGATTTACGCAGCTGAATCATTTCGCGATAGAACGACAAGACTGAATCCTTGTCAACACGCTCCGCCTGCACGTTGATCTTCAAATAGTTGGCGCTGATGGCAGCGCGCATCTCCTTTAGGTACTCGTCTAAGCGCGTTCCCGAAGTACGCAGGGCATTCCCGTCATCCTTTAATTCCTCGGGCGTCATGTCGCGAAACGGCAGCGGCTTTGATATCTCACCGACAATGAATATGCACCCTTGGACTAGGAACATGGACACAAAAACGTCACGGTTACCGTTCGGTGCTAATTCAGGTGGTGGCACGCCGAGAGCCCATGCCGCCGAGGGCACTTGGAGCAGCCCGCGATGCCTCCGAAGAATGGCACTTCAAACCAAAGAATCGATGAGAACCGCCTCGACACTGTAGCCAGGCAAGGCCGGTGGCACGAACCCCAGCGAACCAGAAAATGCACAAGAAGTCTGATCGGAAGAAGACCGGGACCATGGCCGCCAAACGAAAACCCTGAAGACTGCGGCGGCGGACCGCAGCAATCGCGCCCGAAGGCATCCGCCCAAGTATCGACCATGAATTCAGGCGCGGCCAATCGCCGACGTTGCGGATTATCCTTAATTTCCTAAATATTTCTTGCAAAGCCGACTGGATTTGTGATTAGCTAGAGTCCCTCTCAAATTAAAAGTAGCAATGGAGCTCCCTTTTATGGCGCGGAGCAGTGAGCCGTTGGTGAGTCCTCTGGGATGCGGTTGCAGGAAGGAGAAAAAGAATGGCGCGATGGAAAGCCGTATTGTTCTCGCGAACGTTTCTTTATCCATTGCTCGCGATGGCTATCCTCGTCGGAGGGTCCGCGTGGTACTACAATTTCGCCGCCAAACGAAGTGAAACGATCATTAACGAGCGGTCTTTGCACGTGCTGTCGGCGCTCGCCGGCGAGCTTTCGAGCCGCCTCGCAAGCCTTGACACTATTGCACACCGGCCCTGGGACCCGAGTCAATTGCGCGGCCAGGTTTCGGACCTGGACATGGAAGAAAAATGCCCCCCCCAAGAAAAAGGCGCCGTTGCCGACAGGAAACTCTCGGTTTCTGACTACAAGCTGCAGATCCTAGTGGAAGCCAAGGTGGGAGCCAAGCCGTCCTGCTGGTCCATTCCATTCGACCGGTTAATGAGTCCGCTTGAAAAGTCCCTTCCCCAAGGCATCTTCGAGGACCTGCTGCTTGCGGATGACAAGGGACGGGTGCTTTATCAGACGCGCCGATCCGGCATGGAGATCTCCGACTTGGCGGTGTTCTTCCAAGAGGCCGAGAAGCCCAAAGCCAAAGCGGTTGAGAGACACCTAACAAAACAGCGGACTGGAGGGGTGCAGGACCATGAAGACAGCAAAGACCAAAAACAGAATTCCCTCGAGCAACGTGAAGAGTTAGCTGCACGTTTGGCTACGAGCAAGCTGACAGATGTGGAACTGGGCGGTGAGCCGTACAAGTTATACACCGTCCCTGTTCCCGGGCCTGCTCAGGTGGGCGACCCTGCAGCATTTAGCTTTGTCGTCGGTGGCATCTTGCACGAGCGAGCATTTCAATCAGAGCGAGTAAGCCCCCTGGCCAATACGCTGGTTACCATTGGGTTTTTCCTTCTTTTGGTAGGCGCGGGAGCCTACCCGATTCTACGCTTCCGCCTAATGGGGCCGGCTGAGGTGCTGAGGAAAGGCACCGGCTTGGTTTTCGCATTGCAAATCCTGCTTACTGCGATTGTCGTGGGCGGCTTGGCGGGCCATCTGATTTTCTCTTCCTACGAGGATCAGACGGACAAGGATCTTGACCTCCTCGCAACTAGCCTAGAACGCCACCTTGTAAACGAAACTCGCGATGCGCTTGATATGCTTTGTAGCCTCGAGGGTTTCTACAAAGAGCACCATCCGGTCATAACGGAGAACAAGGTTTCCCAGGGCAAGACATGTTCGAACGATGTGATCTTCGCTCAACCTTCGGGTGAGTACGACTGGACCGCCGGGATCCTGAACAAGATTCGGAACCCCAGCCTGTATCCGTATTTCGACCATGCATTCTTCGCCGACCGCGCGGGTTTCCAGGAGATTAAATTTTCCGCAAGCAGCAGCGTCACACCGGAGGTGCGACGGTGCGACTCGGAGGCATTCAGCCAGGCTTTGCTGGGACGAGATTTGTGGCATTTCCGAGATCCGCCAGGGGATTCAGCGCCGGGCTTTTGGATGGAGCCGGATTACTCGACCACGAGCGCCAAATACCTCGTTTGGATCAGCCGTCCCTCCGCGGCTCAACTTCACGAGAAGGCGCCGGTCGCCGTTATGGTAACCGGACTGGTTAGTCTTTCCCAGGCCGTCTTTCCGCCGGATTACGGTTTTGCGATCGTCGACCGTAATGGCAAGGTTTTATTCCACTCAACGCGCGCTAAGAACGGAAGAGAGAACTTCGCTGACGCGTGCGACCGGAGCAGGCGGTTACACGACCTGTTTGAAACCCGGGAGACTGGAACTCTAGAGACGTCATACCTAGGCATTCGGCACCGCGTTCTTGTCCGGCCGATAGACAAGTTCGCAAACTGCCCTTGGTCGCTGGTCGTTTTCCGGGATTTGACGGCTTGGGATGAAGATCATTTCGATTCGGTTCTGATGTTTCTCTCTCTGTCGGGAAGCTATTTCGTTTTCCTGCTGATAGCTGGGTGGCTAGCAGGATGCGCGAAAAAGCCGGCGAGTTGGATTTGGCCCACACAGAAGGATCGCCCTGTATATTGGAGGATCTTCTGGGTGTTAATTGCGGCCAATGTTTTCAATTTCCGGATCTTTCGTCATTGCGATGAAACCCAGTTATGGGTTACGGCTTGCATGGTTCCGTTGGTTGCAGTCGTTCTCATTGTCTTGAGACTCAAGTCTAGAAGTTGGACGATACTCTTCGTATCCGCCGCAATATGGCTGATCATGGCAGTGTGGACCGGGCAACAAGGAGGTTGGGTTCTTTCGACCGCCACAACTGGACCGACGTCCGTTTCTTTTTGGCTGGCGTTTAGCGGCCTTTGCTGCTCGTTCGCCTGCCTGGCGCTTCCCTTCGGCTGGCCCGATAAGCTCCGCAGCCACCTTAGGAAAGGCATGAAATCCGGGCCGCCCGAAGACCGGATTCCGAAGTCCGACCGTCCAAGCTTGGCAACAGTATACGCGTTGCCGGCAACAGCCCTCTTATTCACGATGGGATTCATCCCGGCCATTCGCCTGTTCAACGCCTCGGTGCTCTTCCAAAGCGTAGTCGCTGCGCGCCGCTCGCAACTCGAACTTGCGGGCGAGCTCAAACAGCGGCAGGAGCGCATCAGCGAAGGTTATTTCGGGCGCTATGGAGACGAAATACCCGCCCGAGGAGACTTCCATAACGAGCGGCTTAACCAGGAAACCAGGGACCTTTACTACTTGGATGTTGCTCCGCCGTTCCCGGCCTCTGGCCACTACCGGCGATCTCATCGGCCGGAGCGACTGATGCATGGCATATCTTCCCTGGTTGAACACGAAGGGCGTTCGCCAAGACGCCGGTCGGGGCTGCTAAGTCCAAATGCAGGCTGGGTATGGTGCGAGGACGGACCATTCGGTAGCTCCGAGGACAATCGATATTCGCTGCTGATGCTAAGAATCGACGGGCAGGAAGAAGACTGCCACGACATGAAGGGCGAAACTGGCACGGACTACCACAACCGTTGGGTTGTGACGGAGCTTCCAGAGAGAGTTCTTTATAACTTGAACATAATGAGAAATCCGTTAGTCTTATTTGAGTCGATCCTGCCGTTGCTGATGATTGTCGTATCCTTCTTCGCGTTGCAGTACGCAATCAGACGGTTGTTCGTGCTGGATTGGGGCAGCCCGCAGGAATGGCCCAAAGTCGAGATCTCGGCGGCTCTAAATCTGCGTGCTACACCCTTCGAACGCCACGTTGTTCTTCTTGGGGCGCCTCGCACTGGTAAGACCGAAATGCTGAAACAATGCTCGGGCGTTCGCTACATCGACCTGGTCAATGATCCTCGGTTCGGGACAGAGGATCCGGCTCCAGGACCGGACGAAGTGGTTGTCCTTGACCACTTTGAGCACCATCTGCAGAATGGATCGCAAGGGCAGCGGATCCTCCGCAGTCTTGAACGGCTGGTATACGAACTCAAGTGCAGAATCGTAATCGTGGCCACAGTAGACCCCCTATACTATTTCGATCAGGTAGCCGAGGGTACGGACGTCGAGCGCTGGACCAGCGCTTTGGCGAGCTTCCAAGTCGTGCAGGCGACGAATCCCAGTTCAATTAAGGGGGAACAATACTTCGCGCTCCTCTGGCAGACCTGCTCGGATGAGGAACGCGTGGCATTGCATCAAATAGCGATGTACGGGTGGATCAACTGCCTCCAGGAGCCAGCGCTGACGCACCTTGCCCTCCGCGGGCTCCTGGTTAATGGCCCACGGTTCGAGATAGCAGATCCGGGTTTTGCCGATCACGTGCAGCGTTCTTGTACCACCGGACCTTTCGTCGTTCCCGAAAAGAGTGGATCCGAAGATAGTCTGAACACGTTGCGCCTCGTTTTGGTTGTGGTGGCGATCGTCTTTATCGCCGCGTTAGCCTACGTCTGGGGCGATCAGACGGTTGCTTACGTGGCTACCGGAGCAAGTGCGTTGACCGCTGCGAGCCGAGCCTTTGCAAAATCGAAAGGCCGCGGGAGCATTGGAGAGCCCAAAGACTTCGGATAAACTGCCAGAGTGCATCGGGGGTGTCGGACCTGCGCTTCTCTTCATTCGCCACAGCCTTTGGCCGGATTCCGCCTGTTATGTCCCGCTAGCGTCTGTAATCCCTCAGAAAGCTCTCACTCTCCGAAGAACTGTTAGTTGCTGGTGTTGAAAGTACTTGGGCCGTCTGTAGTGCAACAGTTAGCTAGCGATATTACCTCCCTATCGTTCCCACGAACCTCGACATCAATCCACTTCTACGAGCAGCGCGTTATTACGGCCAAGTTGACATTAACGCACTCTAATCCGAGCAGTGTCCGCGCTCAAGCGCCCCCCTCTAATCCTCAGCCACTCTGTTGTACCGAGAGAAAATCCAATCGCGAAATGATAACGCGACCCTCGATCGTAAAGTGGCGGAACGCATAACCCGGCATCATCCTTAGTGCGGTTCGGTTGTATCTGCGCGATGGGTGGCAGGAAATGATCTTCTTCGACAGATTCAATTCATCAACAGCCTTTCGCCTTGGCAGCCTAAGAACGCACGACCGACACTCGGCAACAAACTTGTCTGCTCTTTAACCTTGCATCACTCCTAGATATTCGCGCGTCACTCATCAACATGGACCTTTTGAGCATAAGTCTGGACGCACAGCTCGAGGAATTCGGCGTTCTGGTCCCTCACGGCGGTGAGGAAATCGATTATTGCACCGTGCACTTCTGTTCGTTTCTCCGGACTCACCTTTTCGAAGGTCTCCGGCAACCGGCTCTGCATCTTATCTTTGGCGGTATAGTAATCACTATAGAAGCGTTTAACGCGGGCTTTCTGCTGGTCTCCAAACGCGTGCACCATCGCATCCAAGTTGTCTGCTCCAAGTTCCACTCCCTCATTTTCTATCCACTCCATATTGTATTCGAGCTGTTTGCACGCATCCAGAAACTCCACGTCCGAGTGCCTGTCGCCAAATTGCTCGAGCGTTTCGTTCCATCGTTCGAAAAAGGTGAAACGCCAGCGCGACGCGAGCATGAGCGCGGTCAGGAGCAACGACGTGTCTCGATCACCGACAAATTTGCGGTCGAACGTTTCAACCAGCAGCACGTAAAACCTGCGTTTGCCATTCTTGTAAAGCTTGTAACGTGTTAAGACGGCACGGTAGATGCGGTAATTCTGGCCGCTACCCCTAAACGTGACGTCATCCGGCTGCGGTATCTTGAGCGCAGCCGCCAAGCGAATGTTGGTTTCCAGTCGGTCTATCCACGGGACATTGGTGCGTCCGGGCGCAGACAGTGCTTGCCGTAGCTCTTCCCAGGTGATGCGTGGTACCTCACTGCCGCCAACGGAGTACGGCACATTCAGGCCTAAAATCTCGAACGCCCTGCTGGACCCAAGCACAGTAGACTGGGGTGGAATGCGCTCGCCATCCTTGCCCTCAAACGGAGGAGACACAAGAAGCTCCAACCCCGCTTGGAGAGGCGTTTCCGACAGTTCGTCAGCCTCGCTGGCTTTGTCGAAAGAATATGAGATCTTGCTGGCAGCTTCAGCAATATCTATCTGGTATTGAACTGGGTCGTTCTTGCGATGCTGCGGGGTATACAAGTCCTTGGTAGCACAAATTGCCCTGAGGAGCCTGCCGACCGGACTATTCCACCAGAGAGGGACATTTGGTGTGAACACATTAGGAGGGTCGGAAAGATAGGGAGCGATCGGACTGATCAGTGTAGTGTTGTAGCCCTCGACCACTGCCGGCAATTTCTTCTGCTCGACGTCATGAAGGCACGCCACCGGCTTCTCGATCGATTTATCCGTCTGCGGTTTGATGATGCTATACATGCCGATCTCATAGCCGCAGTATACGCTCTGACAACCGGTAAATACGACGATCAGCCAATCGGCCTGGTCTAGTGCGGCTCTGATAACGGGCTCGTATTTAGTGCCCGGTGGAATGCTTTCTGTGTCGAGGAAGCAGCACAGTGCGGGTCCGCCCCTGCCGTTTTGCGATAGGAGTGTGAGCTGATCCTTGATGGCGTTAGCGATCACTGTGTCTTCATGCGCATAACTGATGAATACATTAACTTTTTCATCCATTTGACACCTCTTCGACGTGCAAATCTCAGCGGCCATCGGGCGGATCTATATCACAAGTCCGGACTGAGATGTTTCTTGACCGACAACAGGCCCATACCCAACTAGGTTGTGGCCAACTAACCTATCTGCTTTCTATTCCTGAACTAGCTCCGCGGACGGCCAAAACGAGCCTAACACAGCACGTCGGTTGCGTAGCACTTCGTTAGGGTTAGTCGGCTGGAGCTGTGGGGTGGCGGACGGAATCCACTGTTAACGGGAGGGTTGAAGGTTCGAGCCATTATTTTCAGCGGCTGACTTCCTATTATTTCCCCGGGAGGGCATCCTCGCGTCATGAAATTGGGAAATGGAAAACTCCCGCCATTTGTTGGCTATTTGCCACCATTTGTCGACTGTTCGGCGGTATTTTGGAATTGAGGAATTCGACGCTTAAGGATTGGCCACCGCGCCGTGGCCAGACCAAAGCCCAACTCTCCCAGGAACGGATCCACTTTGACGAAAAGTCGGCTTATTCGGAGAAGTGGCTTCGCAAAGAATGTCTACCGATATGGCTGGATAACGTCCCGGTTCAAACGAACACAGCGGCTTCGGGCGCGCACGTCCGACAATGAGACTTCACTGGGACTTGAGGGGCGCTTCTGCGGTACAGCCGTTTCCCCTCAATTTGACTCGACGGCGACATCACAGTAATCTCCCACAACGCGCGTTTGATAGGATGCGAACTGGCGCATTCAGGGCGCCGCCGTGTCCGCGGGAAGGACTGAGTCTCCTGAATGTTTGCAGTTTCGTAGTCGATTTTGATGAACTCTTTTCTGCCCGAGAGAGCGGACACCGGGCGCAGCTGATCCGGATACGGACAGCTAGGAGAGGAGATCATTGTGAAGAAATCTCTCCCTGCCCGCGTGCTCCCCAAGCATCCGGATCTCGATCAACTCAAGCGTCAGGCGAAGGAATTGCTGGACGCAGTTCGTGCCGGCGAACCAGACGCCGTCTCGGAAGCCGCCGCGCGATGTCCTGGCGCTGACCTACAGAAATTCGCCCTTCACGATGCTCAACTTGTGCTCGCTAGGGCGCACGGGTTCCATAGCTGGCCTAGGCTCAAAGCCTACGTGAGCGGGGGCATGATCAAACCGCCGGAAATGGAATCCGACTTGGGGCGTGATGTCTGGGATACGATCACGGCCGCCGCGGCCGGCGACACGCTTACGCTTCAACGCTTGATGAAGCGCGATCGCAGCCTGAGCCGTGCTGAATACTTCTACGCGCCGCCTATCCACTTCGCGGTACGAGAAGGGCATGCCGAAGCCGTCCGGATTCTGCTCGACGCGGGCGCTGCAGAAGCGGAATGGAACGGCTGTGACCTCGACGGCCTGGTCGAAATCGCCAGGGACCGGAGTTATGAAGAGATCGCTCTGCTTCTCGATGAGGTCCGCAGGCGCCGCGGGCCGGTTGCGCCGTCAGAAGATCATCCAATCCATGCGGCCGCAGAGCGCGATGATGTCGAGCAAGTTCGCGACCTGCTGAATGGGGATGCGACACTCCTGAACCGTCGCGACGCCGGCGGGGGGACGCCGCTGCATCGGGCAGTGAAAGGCTCGGCACACGAGGTGATTGCGCTATTGCTTGATCGTGGCGCCGACATTGACGCAACCGATGGCACAGGCTCGCAAGCCGTCGACCTTGCAGTATGGAGCCGGAGAGCACTTGCGCCGACGAGTGGCGTTTTCCATACTGCCCGATTATTGCTGTCACGTGGTGCTACCTGTGATTTGACGATTGCCGCTGCACTCGGAGACCTGCATCGGGTCACAGCGCTTCTTAACCAGAACCCCGCCAGTCTGCGCGAAGTGCGTCAGAGTGGGAAACGCGCACTATCCGCGGCCGTGAAATTCGGCCACCGCGAGATCGCGCGACTGCTGCTGGAACGAGGCGCCGATCCCAATTGGCCCGAATCCGACGCCCCCCGGGGCGCTTCCCTGCACGCCGCCGCCCGCGCCGGTGACCACGAGCTGGTGGAGTTGCTGCTCGCGCACGGTGCCGATCCCAACGGCCATGTGGACTCGGCGGGCAATGCCGTTTACGCAGCGAAGACTCCCGAACTGCGGGCGCTGCTCATGGCGCGCGGAGGCACGCTCGATCCGTATGACCTGGTCTGGCTGGATGAGGACGACGAAGTCATTCGGCGCGTGACGGAGGACCCGGGTTCAGCGGAGTACGGCTGCGGCGGGGTATTTACGGCCGTATGCACGCGAGGGAAGCGCGATCTGCTGTTGCGACTGCTGGACGTCGGCATCCGCGTGCCGCCGGTTGTGACCGGGTGCCACAGCTACCTCCTCGAAAACACCGAGATGCTCCGTATCCTCCTCGCGACCGGGATGAATCCCGACTTGCCAACCTGGCAGCGGCGGACCTTTCTGCATGATCTATGCTCTAGTGGCAAGCGCGGCCAGACGTCGGACGCCATCGAGCGCGCGC
The DNA here is from genome assembly GCA_963740005.1 of uncultured Acidobacteriaceae bacterium. Lineage (GTDB taxonomy): Bacteria > Acidobacteriota > Terriglobia > Bryobacterales > Bryobacteraceae > CAJCIT01. The sequence goes on from CAVUCO010000025.1 coordinate 20,515, forward strand.
GGATCCTGCTAGATGCAGGCGCATCGATTTCAGCCAGAGACCAGGAGTACCGTTCGACACCGCTCGCATGGGCAGCCCGGACGAACATGCCGGAGATGGTCGAGTTTCTGCTCGCCTGCGGCGCACCCAGCAATCTACCCGATGACCCGCCATGGGCCACGCCTCTGGCGTGGGCCGAGCGCCGGGGACACACAGAGGTCGCCGAAATCCTGCGGAATCATGGCGCCTCCAGATAACTGAATCGGCCCGCCGGCGCACTGCTAGTTGGCCGTGATGCTGTCGCTCGATTCTAATTGACGAAAGCCGCGTCCGCTGTATTCGCCCGTATGAATTACAGACCGGAGAGGCGAGGTTCTCTGAACCTGGACGATAGTGGCTGGACCACGCGCCATCCTTCCACTACTTTTCAAAGACTTGGTTTGGCGTTGTCCGGAAGTGACTATGGAGATGACTTCCGCGAAATGCCGATCACGGAAATCATCATGAGCAAGAGGTCAGCCAATAAAGCTTGATGCCCGCCCCCCTCCGAGGTAATGTTCATGTGGCTACCGATAATGCCCATTAAAAGGACTGAAAATGAATGACTTAGTATTAGCGGACCGGGCCGCAGATTGGCGCAGATTGAAGGCGCTTGTCCTCGACAGCGTGTCCTCGCCGATTACGAAACGCGTTTACAAGCTGGGTCTTGATGAGTTCTTCGCCTGGTACAGCAGTGAGCCGCGGGCCGGCCTGACGAAGGCTACAGTGAGTGCCTGGCGCGTCGCCCTGGAAGCCCGCAACCTCGGGTCCGTATCTATCAACGTCCGGATCACCGCTGTCCGAAAGTTGGCGGTCGAAGCCGCGGACAACGGGCTGCTCGCACCGGAACTCGCTGCCGGCATCTGCCGCGTCAGGGGAGCGAAATCCAAGGGCGTGCGAGTTGGGAACTGGCTGTCGCTCAGACAAGCGCAAGCGCTGCTTAACGCTCCGGACGTGAACAGTAAGAAAGGACTGCGCGATCGGGCGATGCTCGCGGTTTTACTCGGCTGCGGTCTTCGGCGATCTGAGGTTGCCGCTCTAACGCTCAAGCACATACAGCAGCGCGACAACCGCTATTGCATCGTGGACCTTGTCGGAAAACACGGTCGCGTGCGGACCATTCCAATGCCGACCTGGGTGAAGAGCGCGATCGACGCCTGGACTTCGGCGGCGGCGGTCACGGATGGCTACGTCCTGCGGCCCGTGAGCAGAGGGGATCAGATTCGCGGTGACCGCTTGACCGAGAAGGTCATCTGGCAGTTGCTTCGGCCATACGCTGTTGCGGCTGGAGTGCCCGGAATTGCGCCGCACGATTTGAGAAGGTCATGCGCGAAAATGTGCCGCGCTGCCGGCGGTGAGTTGGAGCAGATCCAACTGCTGTTGGGGCATGCATCCGTGCAGACGACCGAGCGCTACTTGGGCACGAAACAGGATCTGATTCACGCGCCTAATGATGGCATCAAGCTGAAGCTGGCCGTGTAGCAGCGTTCCTGGGTGTCGGGCGTTAAAGAACCCCATCCTCTTAGATCATGGGGCTCGTTTGTCAAGATTTGCTCTGAGCGAGGGCTAAATCCCGGGTTTGATTTCCCTTACGAGCGCACTCGTACGGCTAATCAGACGTTTCGCCTGTGGAAAGGAAAGAACGCTCTTCGGTTCTCGAATGAGGCCCGTCGTTGCGACTGCTGGGTAGAGCACTGCGTTTCGAATCGAACTGTATTCAATTGCGAGCTTCGCGACCTTCCGCGCGTATTTCTCATTTCTAACTTCACTGACAAACTTGTTGACTTTAGCGTTATGCGCCATGGGAAAGGTGACACCGCGATTTCTACAGAACGCACCGCCGACAGACTCAAATGCGTGGTATCCGAGGAATGCAGCCTTTTCGTGTATGCCCTTCTCAAGCGCCCCGTCGGAAGCCAACAATGCCCGCTCCGCGACCTCAAGGTAAGCCTTCGCCTCACTCATCGCTGTTGATCCCGATCAAACACCAAAAAACCCTGTGTGGTCATGGCTCGCACGATCGGCGTCTGCCAGTTCATTTCGAGCAGAGTAGGTTCCGCCAGAGGAACGATCGTTGGCACTATACCCATCTCCAGCACGGCCGGCGCGAGGACGTTGGCTAGCTCTTCAATCACGGCGAAAGGTGTCCGGAATCTCACAATTGCAATGATCTGCGTCCAATCAACGTTCGATGGAACCCGCCGCCGAGATTTGGGAAGAGCGATCAGGGTTGCAGCCCTTCGGGGCTGCCATTCCAGCAGAGAGCGAGTGTAGTGAAAGATGTGTTTCGGGAGGTCGTGAAGTCCGGGTGGCGTGCGCCCATCGCGGATATGCGTTCTTAGGTCGGCGAGCTCGATCATCGGACGATCTCAAGCCCAGAGTCTAGCAGAAGAATCAGGAGGGCACTTGCGCCCCTATATTGGGGCATTTCAAATGCAGCTCAAGGTGCATTGCCCGATAGCTCATGTGACGTGGCACTCAGCCCCTCCAAATTAGTCCTCCGCGCGCCAGCAGCACCTCGATGCCCGCTGACCGCTTAAATGGCGGAAGCGCCGCTGCCGATGCGGCGGCCGTTTCTATTTGTTGAGCGAAAGGCGAACAAGGAAGTGGAAACCGAAAAGCGTGCGGCTCCAATCGCGGCGGCGAATTTGAGCGGATCCCGCTGTTGCTCGGCCACGCATCCGTGCAGACGACCGAGCGATACCTCGGCACGAAGCAAGATCTTGTACACGCGCCGAATGATGGGATCAAGCTGAGGGTTTCCGTTTAGCGCTTTCGTTGCGCCTCTCTCTCAGAGCCACTTCCCCGACTTGGCCGTGCCCTGGTTCAGATAATCAGGCCTAGCGTGCACAGCTCATGTTCATTAAGAGAAGACTGAGTTTTCAGGTAGGAATCGGAGGAGGGGTGAATGCCTGCGAGTTCACCCATTGGTCAAGAAACTCATCACGCTTAAGAGACATGAAGGCTTGGAGCATTCCAGGTTTTTCGAGCACGTAACGAATCACTGTGCGCACGATTGCTTCGGTCTCTGCCAGGCGAGCTTCAACTTCCGGCCAATCTCCCAAACGCCCGTGAACGATTTTTGAGCGCATTGCGTAGCACCGACCATGCCGGAGATCTGATTCTGCTGCGTCGCGTCGTTCGCAAGAAAGTAGGAAATTCGATTGCGAAGCCGTTCGCTTACTCTCCACTCCTTTGTTTCGTCGGTGAAAAGCGATTCTAGCGCTTGCCAGAACAGCGGGTATCGGTAATCGGGGAAGTAGGACAATAGAGCTGCTGAGAGGCTCCGCAGGCTCGCCCAAACAGGTGTTTTTCGGGGAACAGTTTCCAGGATTTTGCAAAGGTTCGCCGCACGGATTGCGTGCCTTAACTCAAACGGATTGCCTTGATCTTTTGGATGAGCATAGTAAGGCCCCTCACGATCCGTATGAATGATGAATGGCGGATCGACCCTATGGCCGTTTAGAACTGTCAGCGCGTGGAATGCGATAGTGAACGAAACGATGGACGGTTGTGTGAGCCAGAGCGCGGTACCCGCCAGAAATGCAGACTGAAAGCGAAGTTCCTGAATGGAGCGCGCTTTGGGGCCTTTCCAGTCAGGATCTGGAAATCCATAGGAGTCAGCCTCGTATTCAGACACCAGGGCATGTTTGGCCTCCTTTACGCGCTGGCGTTCGTTCCGATCAATGTCATCCAGGGCATTTTTGTCGGTTTTGAGCCATTCGGGCACATCCTGAAGGATGAACTTGGGTCCAAACGGGAGGTAAATACCGGCAGGAAGGTCCAGATAGTTCAGTGGAACGACTGTGAACGACATAGAGAATCATTCCAGTATGCTCCGTTCCGTGGATCAACTTTGGAATTCACTTCAGCACCGAAGGTTGGTCAGCAGTTCGCGTAGGGCTGATTCAGTGAAAAGGGGCACTTGTGGTTTGTCGGACCAGGATACGACCCGATTTGGAAATTGGCCGATAACCGACGAGGGTCGGAACTGGCCGGCTGTGGCGTTTATTTAACCGCACATTGCCAGCCCCTCGTTAGAAAGCCCTTGGTGCAGATGCAATCACCGTAATGGTCGTTTAATCCAATCAACCTAGGCCTGCGAGTCGCGGCAGTATTTCCTCGGAAACTTGTTCGTAAATTCGTTCGATGTCGCCAATAGCGACTGTGACCTCGTCGTCACCGAACATTACCATCGGCCGGATCGTTGGCCTGAGTTCTTGTTTGTCGCTATAGGGGACGGTAACGATGTAGCCACTCTCTATCAGGGTCACGGTCGGTTCAAACCTGCTGCCAATGCTTGCTCCTGTAGCCCGAACGGAAATTCTCCGGTGTTTGTCGATTCGATTGATCTCATGAAGTTGCCATAGCGCATGGTGGCGAAGGCGTTGCCCCGTTGGCCGATTGTATGGCTGAAGCGATTCAATGTATTCTATAGCGTTGTTCGAAAGCCCCTGAACGCTGGCGTCAAACCTCTTTTTCGTTTCGTCGCAGCGTGTTGCAAAGATTGGGAACTGTGTCCTACTCGTGCCACCGCCTCGCACAGTAGCGAGCCACCACACGGCCTGATCCAGAGCCGTTCTAAGGCATTGAAGCAGATCTCCGGCAATCAGGTAGAGGTTTACGTGGGGCTGCTCAAAAACGACGGTGTGTCGCGTTATATCCTCGGCCGGAACTTCTTCGACCGTTTCAGTATGGGAATCAGACTCCACAAATGCGTTGATGGCGATTCTCAGATTTTCGAGGTGATGTTCCGCCCTTCGAGATTTCCAGTAGGCGTCAATCGGACCAAATTCCATCGGAGTGCGTAATCCGGTTGACATCATCAATCGTTCCTTACGCGCATATATCCGGGGGTTGCAAGGTCCACTGACGACTTTTGAAACTGATAACGAACGTAGCAAGTTGATGTCCGCTGATAATTCCGCATGACGGGCTCCTCCGCTGCGTACTTTAACCCAGAGTCTCGGGAACGGGCAACATTGAGCTCCCGACGGACCCCGGAAAAACTCAAATAACATCCATGATCTAGAACCAACATCGTAAGGCTTACTGCGCTCCTTCGGCGGTTGACACCCCTTAGCAAGATCAGACCTCGAATGACTTCCCCTTTCGGGCGAACTGTATGTTATTCCGCATTATCGGTAGCGCCTGTACCGCCCTCATCTAACGCCAGCCGACAGTAACTGCCCCAGCGTGGGCACCTACTTGACCTCATTGCGGTACCGACCGGGTGGCATGGGTCGTTGGACGGGGCTGGGGCGTGCCGCCCAGTTAACATCGAGGGTTTACTAAGATGTTCCTAGCTGCCTAAGCCAAGCGGGCGACAAGCCGGCTCCCCTGTCCGGATGGCGGCAATTCAACCGTCAGGGAATCGCAAAGGAGCGATGCCCCAAGACGCTGCCTTTTGGCGCGACCTTCGACAAGATTTCGAGAGTCTTCAAGGCCACGGGTTCCAGTTGACCTGGTACACGAGGCCTCCGCTCGGTCCTTGGGGCAAGTCTCTCGGTGATAGCCAGTGGGCGTGGTCTGGATCCTCCCCCAAGGGCTCTCTGCGGGCCCGACTCAGCGCATTTGCCATGAGAGGTGCGAAAGCACTCGGGTTCGCTTCGGAGGAAGCGTGGTACGACGAACTGCGCAAATCGGACTTTGTCCAGTTCAAACTGTGTGGAAGCGCACGCCAGTTCAAGCGATCTGACGGCTTCACGGCAAGTGGAAGCGGGCCCCACGATCAGGACTGGACATCAGGCCCAGGCGAATGGCTGGATTGGGATTTCGGCACAATCAACGACGTTGTGAAAGAGTCCGTCACGCTTTGCTGCAAATTGGAGTCGGATGCCGAATTCCAGACGGCAGCGCCGTCACGTCGCTCCGAGGCGGAGTCCTCGCCGAAGACACAACCGAGAGGACCCGGAGACTCCGAAGCCTTCGCCCTACTTGACCCAAAGAATTCGACTCAGCAGATCGTAGAGGCAGCGATGGTAAACCCATTCAGTGAGGGCGCGAACCGACACCCTGAATTGATCGCTCACTGGGATTCACGGCAGAAACTTTGGAGGTTCCATAAGCAGGTTCTGGATAAGGGGGGAAAACCTATGCCAGGGACTAGTCCTGAACCTCCTGATCCGCAGAGTTCGGATCGATTTGCCCAGGCCGTCCGGCTCGCGTTTGGTTCACTGCGGAATTCTCGAGATCCCAACATTCGCATCCTCGCCGACACGCTTCGTGAGCCCTGTCAGGTTTGGCTCGACCTAATGCGGAACGAAAGGCGGGGTTTCGAGCGTGTTGTACAGATCCGCACGGATCACTGGAGCACCTTCGTCAGAGCTCAGGAGGCTGAGGTGCCCATGCCGCCGTCCGCCACCGTCCTCCTTGACGACGGCGACATTCGCGGCGTCTTTGTACAATCCGCCAACTTCTGGGACGACATCGCTGCGCGAGGATTCGCGCTCGAAGCTCAAGGCCCCATGCCGAGCGGAACCGCCGACAACCTCACGGTTGAGGAGAAAAGCGTGCCTAAGCTCAACGGGGCGCTCATCAAGGCTTGGATGGACAAGGAGGGCTGGGAAAATAAAACACTAGCGAAAGAACTCCACATTACCGAACGCGTTGTCTCTTCGATGCGCAACAACGGGAGATATCACGGCACCGACGCGGTCACCAAGCTTGCGAACTTGATGGGCCGCGATCCACTTGACCTGTATCTGCCATGAAGCTTCCACCTTACTTCACCTGAAGCTTCTACCCACCTCGCCGTTCTGGCCGCCTTTACTTTCAACCGGTTAGGAACTTGTGATCACTGGCTTTCTGAAAAAGCTACTAGGCTGGCATCAGCAACAAATCGTTGCCCCATAGATGATGACCACGCCACAAGAACTTCGATCTAGACGCATCGCCGCCGAAATCCCGGCTATGCTGCTCGCCGCTAGAGCCAGGGTAAACCGCTCGCGCCTCTCCAACCTCGAACGTGGGTACTCCCAGCCGACCGAGGCGGAGTTGGAGCGACTGACCACGGCGCTCGAACAGCTGATTGATGCAAAGGCCGCCATTCGCGAGGCGGCGGCTTCAGTCGGCTGGCCCCGGGGAGGCTGGAATGACTAAGACCTCTCTGAATCCCGATCAGCTTCGGATGGTAGAGATTATCGAAGCGCTGAGTTTTGGCGTAATCGAGGGCCTTCTGATTCGCGACGGGCTGCCCTGCTACGAACCCGAGCCTTCCTTAGTGCAGTCAATCAAGTTGGATTCGGCGCCCGAAACGCTGCCTGATCGTAAAGAAGCCGACCTCACTCTGAGGATTGAATTCGAGCGCCTTTTTAACCAATTCAATCAGCTGCAGGAGGGTGTCGTCGATGTCGAGTTCAGGCATCGCACACCCTTCCGCCTCGTTGTTAGGCGTCGCGCCGAGCAGTCGTCTAAAGGGGACTCGGCACGATGAAAAGCGACTTCATGATCGAGCGTTTAGGCGCGCGCCGGTCTGGTTCGCAGTGGCTAATGCGGTGCCCGGCGCACGAGGATCTCAATCCTTCATGCAGCGTAACCGTGCGCGACGGGAAGCTCTTGGTGCATTGTCACGTTGGATGCCGGCAGGAGGACGTCATCGCGGCACTACAAGAACGCGGACTGTGGCCCGAATACCGGCACGATTCAAACTCCGAACACAGTGGCCGAATCCGCCACTGCGCAGAAGACCGACACATCGTTGCCGAGTACAGCTACACCGACGAGGCGGGGGCCCTCCTTTATCAGGTTCTCCGGTATGAGCCGGGGCGCGACGGAAAAAAGAAAGAGTTCTCCCAGCGCCAACCGGATGGACGGGGCGGCTGGATCTGGCAGAAGAGCAAGCGGCAGGTGCTCTACCATCTGCGAGAAGTCCTCGACGCGGCCATTGTGTTTGTAGTTGAAGGTGAGAAAGACGTTGAGGCTCTTCGCGAGCACGGCTTCGTGGCCACATGCAACGCGGGCGGCGCTGGCAAGTGGCTCGCGGACTACAACCCGATCCTCAGAGGGAAGTCCGTGGTAGTCGTCCCCGACCGCGACGCTCCCGGGCGGGCACACGCCCGAACAATCGTACAAGGCATCCGGCGTTATGTGGCGAGCTTCGTGGTAATCGACCTTGAAGACGCGAAGGACATTTCAGAGTGGTTCGAGCGTGGGCACTCAGAAACTGAATTAATCGAAATTTTGGAAGAGGTCTGGACCCGTCGGGAGGTAGCCCACCGTGGCGAAGGTCATTGATCCGGAGGAACTGGGTGCAGCCGACGGAACAGCGCCACCAACGACGTGGTTAACCGGCGAAGTAATGAGCAGGATGGAGATCGAGCAGCGTCCGCACCTAATTCAAGACGTGATTGGCGGACCAGGTGTGCACTTGCTGCTGGCCGATCCAAAGGTAGGAAAATCGCGGCTCTCTCTTGAGGTTTGTTTCTCAGTCGCCACCGGTTCGCCGCTCCTCGGCAGGTTCGCGGCTCAACAAGGGTCGGTTCTGTACTGGCAAGCAGACGATATCAATAGATCGCGATTCGTTTCGAACTACCAAGCGTTAATAACGACCGTGAACGGCGGACTGCCGCTGCCCAACTTCGAGGCGTGCATCCAGAGGCTTTCACTCATCGAAGATGGAGGCCTAAGGTCACTGGAAGATCGTATCCAGCAGAACGGCGCCCGGCTGGCGGTGATCGATTGTCTTCAAGCGGTCCGCGGTATTCGCACGCGGGACTTCGTCGGGCAGGAGTTCGATGAGATCCGGCTCGTTTCCGAGACGGTTGCGCGCCACAATTGCACGGCTGTACTGACTCACCACATGGCGTCCGGGCGCCGCGCAAGTGGTCCGAATCCATTCGTCGGCGCGGCGGGGACATTCGCTCTCAACGGCGGCGCCGATGGCCTTGCCGCGTTGTCGTTGTTTAGCACTACGCGCACCGAGCGATTGGTCCATGTGAGCGGGCGTGACGTCGACGGCACGAAGTTCGTTTATGCACGCGACACAGAGGGGCGCCTGTTTTTCGTCGCTGGCGGCGACCTCGCGGACGTCTGGGACGACGCCATCCGACTTTACCGGACACTACGCGGGGAGGACCTGACTGGTAAGACTGTCGGCGAGGCAATCGGCTGCTCCGACCGGCAGGGTCGCGGGAAGCTAGCGAGACTGCGCGCTGCCGGTGCAGTGGAAGATATCTCAGCCCGGAGATTCATCTGGTCGGCTTCATTCCGGCAAAGTGCCGATCGCGTGATCCGTGCGAATGCCTGGCAAGAGGAATGATTCCGTGACTTCCTACACCCCCCCTTTCCTCCTTTATTTCCTATATTTCCGATACGGGCATGGAGCTAGAGGAAATATCGGAATTAACGGCGGCAGGGGACCCATAAGAACTCGCGGGCCAATGGGAACCGTCCCAGCCGCCGGCCTGGTTGCCATATGAGCACGATTCCCCAGCGAGTCGATCTGACGAAGGTGCCTCCGGTTCCCTGGGCTTGGGTCGATGAACACGTCTACGCCGCCATCCGCGGGTGCAGCGTGAAGGTCTTGCAGAACGAACGAAGGTTGGACATCGGCTGCCCCTTCCGCCGGATCAACGGAACGACGATCAGATACCGGCTCGGTGACATCACAGCCTTTCTCGAGTCGCAACCCCAGGGCGGCGGCTCTGCAAACCCCATTAATCCCGCCGGGCGGGGACGTGGCCGACCGCCCCGGACATCAACTTGACTGTCCTCGCGACGCCATTACATGAATGGGTCCGGACAGAGTTCACGCAATGAGTGTTTTCAAAAACGGCAAGCTCTATCATTACGAGTTCAGGCTTGACGGGCGCCGGCATCGGGGTTCAACCGGCACCGCGAACAAACAACTCGCCATCAACGAGGAGCGCCGTCAGCGCGAACGATTAGAAAAAAGCTACAGCCAGGTTCTGGAAGATGAAGCCCGAGAACAGCAGCGGAAAACAATTCAACAAGCTGCAGATGAATTTCTAAAGGATTACACTGCCAAGCACGAGTCGCCCGCGTTCGCGAAGTATGCCCTTGGGCACTTAACGGACTGGCTCGGCAAGAAGCTCGTGGTTGAGATCACGCCTACGGTGGTGAAACGGTACCAGACCGATCGGTTGGAGGAGAAAGCTGGAGCCAAAACCATCAACGACGAGGTGCAACTACTCCTGCGGCTCTGCGGGGACCAAGGCGACTTGATCCGTTCGAAGTTGCGGCGTGAGAAGTCGCTGAAGCTCCAATTGCCCCCATCGCCTGGCCGCGCCTACACCGGCGACGAGAAATCCCGCATGCTTGCGGAAGCCGCGAAGCTGAGGAGCAAGAACATGTACCCTGCTCTCGTGGTGGATCTGAACTGCGGATTGCGCGACAAAGAACTGCGTGAACTCCGGTGGCAGCAAATCGACCTCGTACACAAGAAGACGCTCGCCGTGGGTAAATCGAAGACGGCCGCTGGCACGGGGCGCGTGATCCCGCTGAACGAAACGGTTCTGGCCGCGCTCGGGCAGCACGCCGCGTGGTACATCCAGCGGTTCGGTGAGTGCAAGCCGGAATGGTACGTATTCCCTGCTGGCAAGGGGCAGCCCAATGACCCCACCCGTCCCGTGACGACATTAAAGACAGCCTGGACGAAGGTGCGCGACAAAGCGAAGGTGGTCGGGCGATGGCACGATAATCGGCACACGCTGGTTACAGAACTCGCCGAGTCGGGTGCGGGCGATGAAGTGATCATGAGCATCGCAGGGCACGTCTCGCGCGCCATGCTGTCCCGCTATTCTCACGTCCGGATGGAAGCAAAGCGGCGCGCACTAGACGAAATCGCAGCACGCCAGCTCGCTGCTGACGAAAAGCTACAGGAGGCAGCACAACGGCCGCAGCAGGGCGCGACGACAGTTTCATCAGTCGTGGTTCAGTAATCGCCAGCGGTACAGACAGAATAATCGTTGCCTCGGCTGGACCGGTTTTAGGTCCGCTTTACTTCGCGATTTCGGATTTCTGTCCTAGTTAGGTCCAAAGGAGCAGAACGCAAGGCAGTCTGTCATAATCCAGACTAGAAAGGAGGCTGCCGTCGCCATGCCTGCCGCTGAGGTCTACGAACTCTACATTGATTCGTTCACGCCCGAGACGATACCGATGGCGCGTCTGGCTGAATATATGGCGAGCTTCGCTGAACTGCTTGGGCACTGCGACCACGTCCACTTTGGAAAGTTGAAGCCGGGGAGTTTGAGCATAGCTGCCCTTGTGGACGGAATCGCCCAGCGCAAAGTTGACAAGCGGCTAGATGAGGTGCGCTTTGGGGGGGACCGCAGCCCGCTCGAAGAGCACTCAAGGAGATCGACGACAAGCTCGCCGAAGACAACGCTGTAGGCCGCATTACTCACGGGACTGCGAAGTTGATCGAGTTCCCCGGCAAGACACGGCATGTGGAGGCAAAGCTCGGGCCAATCGAGCAGGCGGGTACGATCGATGGAGAAGTCATTCAAATCGGCGGTCGGGACGAGACGATCAACGTCCATCTGAAGGCCGGCGACCAGATCTTCATATGCGTTACTTCGAAGCCCATTGCGCGAATTCTAGCTCCGCATATTTTTGGCAGCACCATCCGAGTGCGGGGTTCCGGTACTTGGGCACGCTTGCAGTCCGGCGCGTGGCTACTCAAGAGATTTGAGATCGCGGCCTTTGAGCCGCTCGACCAGACGCCGCTGTCGAAGGTTTTTGGAGGCCTCCGGGCACGGCTCATCCCACCCGAGGTAGGCCGAATCAACCCAGTCGACCTAATGCGCCAGTTACGGCAGGAGTGACCGACGTTGGTCGCCTTTGACAACACGATTCTTTCGCTGTTGATCTTCCCCGACGCCGAACTCCGGCAGGGAAGTGCTGGCCAGAAAGTTGAATATGGCCGGGAGCGCGTCTTTGGTCTCGTCCAACAAATCGAGGACGCAGGGGATCAGGTGGTAGTGCCAGCGCCCGCGCTATCGGAGTTGCTGGTAACCGACGGCACGGACATGCAAGATGTTCTCACCACGCTTCGCGGTTCGTCTTTCATACGCATTGAGAGTTTCGATGAGCGCGCGGCAGTGGAACTCGCTATGCGTCTGCGAGACGCCCGAAAGGCGGGCGATCAGCGAGACGGCCTTTGCATCACAAAGGACGCGATGAAATTTGACCGCCAGATTGTTGCCATCGCGCTGGTATGCGGTGCAAGCGTCCTTTATTCGGATGATGAAGGCGTTGCTAAGTTTGCGGCGGCCTGTGGCTTGGCGGTGAAGCGCGTGATCGATCTACCCGTTCCACTTTCACAGCAGGCGTTGCCATTTCCGGATGAAGACACGCCAGGCGCCGCAGCAAACGAACCGACGTTGGAACGGACGACGCGTGCGACTGAAGTGCAACCTGATGCTGGAGAGTAGCCGGAATTAGTCCCAAGGCCCTGATGCCTGCGACTTATGAGCCCAAACAAGGTTGCATTTGAGTGCCGATCAAAGCCTATGCGGTCCTGATCGGTCTCGACCAGAGGCGACCTCCCCGAATTGAGCCATGCGAGTACCCCCAGACTACCCCCAAACTCCCGCGAAATTAGATGCATGAGAGCCTAAGTCTTGTGTTTACAATGCAAGGTGGCTACAACCGGGTCGGCTGTTAACCGAAGGGTTGTAGGTTCGAATCCTACCTGAGGAGCCAAATTCAGCTGTCTCAGGTCAAACAAATCAGTTGCGGAGGCATCTTTGCCTCCGGTTCTAGGGCAAAGGGATTGTCAAAGGAGCCATCAGGGCTGGCGCCGGGGTCGGCAGCGTCTCCACTTGGTTCCCAACTCAGGCGTAAACCGGCGCCGAATCTACGTCCGATTGCGTAGTCGTCTGCTAGATCATTGGTGATGTGACAGAACATCCTCGGCTACTCGCAAGCTTGTATCGAAGCTGCGGCCCGATGTTGGAGGATTCTCATGATGGGCTGAGCGGAAGTCGGTCGATGAGAAGTTCCATGAGGAACCGCGAAGCGTGTGCCGCTCGCAGCTTGGCGACCGCTGAGCGCTGCCATCGGAGGGAGCGGAATCGTAGTTCTCCACACCGCAGTCCTCGGTCCACACCTCTACGTTGCCAACGGTATCGAACAGGCCAAAGGCATTGGCCCGATAGCGCCCCACCGCTGAGGTAAATAGTGCCCCGTCGTTGCAAGTGACGCCTGTTTTCCATTTCGGAAAGTGTGCGTTGGCGGTGACATCACGGACGTTTCCGTATTGACAGACATCTTCGGCGGCCGAACCCCAGGGATACGGCTTCGATGAGCCGGCACGGATTGCATATTCCATTTCCGCTGCCGTCGGCAGGCGATACGGTTTTCCCGTCTCGTGCGAAAGCCAATCGGCATAGACCCGAGCATCGTTCCAACTCAGGCACACCACCGGCTCATCATCGCCCTGCTTGTAGCCCGGATCGCGCCAGCTGCTGCCGGCTTTCCAGCCGTTTTCGCTACCGCCTTTGTAGGCAAAGCAGGCTACCGGCGTCCCCAAGTCGGCTGGCTGGAATGGGATGGGAGTATCCTTCTCGGCGTCGGTTTTGTAGCCGGTTGCGGCCACGAATCTGCCAAACTCGCCTCGCGTTACCGGATACTTCCCGAGGGCAAAGCTGGGCACGCGGACATCGTGCACTGGACCCTCATTTTCTTCGCGGCCGGCTTCGTCTTTGGGGCTGCCCATAGCGAACTTGCCGCCAGGTAGAACCAGCATTTCCGGACCCGTGCCGCCAGAAGCGAGGGAATCGCGAAATGTGTGTCCTGGAACGAGGGCGGCGCGGTCAGCGTTCGCTTCGTTGGTCTGGCCTTTCTGCGGAGACATTTCCCCATTGTTGTTAGATTGGGAGTGCAACGTCGCGACCATGAAACTGGATGCGATCACGAGGGCGAGAGTTCTGTTCCGTAAGTGCATGTGGTCTCCGAGCAGACGGCCGAGACTCGACGAGCAACGCACAAATAGACGAACCAACACCGTCTGGGGTAGCACGTGCCGCAAAGAGAAGCCAACGCGCGTCGCTACCGCCGTCGATGATATCGTCTGGATGTTGGGAGATTGATAGCCGCGACGGCAGGCGCATGGACCACCACCTGCCCAGAAACGCGAATAGAGCCTACCGTCGTGGAGTCGTTTCGCGGATCAATCTAATGATCTCAGCCGCGTCGGGTGAACGTCCTGCCTGCTTCTTCGAGTAGATCTGCTCGCCATTGAGGAGAACGGTGAATGAGCCGGGCGCGCCAGCACGCAGCCGGATCGGGATACCGAGTTCTCGTTCGATCTCGTTCTTGAGGCTCACGGCCTCGGCTTTGATGTCAGCTCAAAAGAAACAGCGTTTGATCTCAACAGCCATTACATCTCACCTCAATCCAGAGAGCGACTCCGTTAAGCAGGCTAGCAGACATCTGGAGCCCGCACAAGTCTGGACAAGAACACGAGACGGTCTGCCAGGGCCGAATTCGGAACGATATGAGGTACTTGTCGGCAGCGACTCCCAAACACCCGGCAAATCAACCACCTTTCAGACAGGACCCGGATATACTTCGCTGATAGTGTCGGCTGATCGGGCGAGCAGACGTCCGATAATCCGAAAGACGTCGAGGGACTCCTAGTTATGTCGGAAGAGTATTTCGGAACGGAGCAAACCACCGCTGAGGATCGTGCCTACAGTGGGTCGCGGTTTTCTGAAGTACGCGATGCACTCTTCGCTAATCCTTACCAACGCGTCTGGGCGCGGGCCGGCGAGCCTCCGCTGCCTGTGACCGAAGTGACGCTCGGCAGCGTTCTCCGAGGAATACTCCCTGGAGGGGCGCCGTATCTGTTTCGCAAGGCCACTGAGCGCGCAGTCGATTCTGCAGCGGACTTGCGGTGGGGCGGCGACGGAAAAGGCTTTCGCCGTCTACTGCATCCAAATGGCGTGTGCCTGACTGGGCAGTGGCAGATCACAGAAGAAAACGAATACTCGGGTTATTTCACGAAGGGCAGCACGGCTCTCACGGTAGGCCGATACTCCACCTGCTGCACTGAGACCCGCCGCGGCTACAACCGATCATTGGCGCTAGTGGGCAAACTCTTTCCAACGAACGACCCGAATCACACAACTCGTCTTCGGACCGCGAACTTCATTACTCAGCAGGACATCGGCGGCGCGCGCACCGACTTCATCAATGATGTGGAACTGCTCAACGCTCCGGACACGACGGCCACGCGCCGGGGGTTCGGCCTTCCAATCCTCCTCACAACGGGCGTGATCTTTGGACTCGTCGACAAGCAACCGACGATCCGGCAGTTGTACCAGATCGCGGAGCTCGTGAAGCCGAAAGCACAACCGACACGAGCGCCGGAGTTCATGCGCCTGATGGTGGCACCCGGCCAGCCTAGGATCGCCGGTGAACACCTCGATTTCCGCGATGAAGTTATGGCGCAGATTTTCGATAAGGGTGATCCTGAACCAAAGCGCACTCTCAAGTTCCACATCGAAGTGACTGACGAAGGAATCACTTCCGGAACGGCCCTCCGCCAGCGGCGCACCTTTCAAAACTGGCGGCGTATCGGCACACTGACGTTTGATAACGCCGTGGTCTCCTACAACGGCGATTCGGTGATTCACTTTAACCATCCAAGTTGGCGAAGCGACCGAAACGATCCGTCCACAGCAACCCGAGTCAACGGGCAAAAGGTGCGGTGAGCCAATGCGTGTCGTGCCCCGACTTTCAGAGCGCACTAACGATGCCAGGGGCAAGCGCCATGAGTCCCTCCAGTCGATGGGCGGTTTCTGCGAGCGCTTGATGACGCCCGTGTGGATGACTTTCGATTCCTCGAACGTGAATCAAACTACGGAAGCCGGTCTCCTTCATCACATTCTGAAGGCCGGCAGCAGAAGCCCGCCGGGCATTGATGCTGTGGGACAATGAGGGCGCATCTCAACTCGTTCGTCCTTTCCAGTCTCGTCAGTCCGACACTCCCGCCGGGCAGCGCTCCTGAAAATCGAGACCACGGCTTTCTGATGACGCCGGGTTTCATGCTTAACAGTCGGCATGGATCGCGCCGGCGTACACGGAGCGAAAGCAATAGGCGCCATTCCATGGAAGAACGTTGCACCCGGTGGCTATTGATGACGCACGACCGCGCCGCCCAAGACAATTTCCCTTTAACGCAGGATTTTCTCTCGCATATGCTCGGTGTGCGGCGGGCAAGTGTCAACGTGGCGACGGGAATGCTGAAGAAGGCCGGGTTGATCCAATACGTGCGCGGCCGGGTCACGGTTATTGACAGATTGGGGCTCGAGTCCACCTCCTGTGATTGCTATCAGTCAATCCTCAAGGCGTACGATGCTGCCATGTACACGCGTGCCGCCAAGCCGTGACTCTACCCACTGGGCCTCTGCGTTGTCGTGTCAGCCGTTAAGTAACGTGCGGCAGGGTAGGGCATTCGTGCGGCTCCTCCACTTTCCTCTCCCGGGCTCTAGCCTTGAAAGCCGCGATTGCAGTTACTCGTCAAGCGCAGGTTTTTCCCTCGCGTAATTGAATTTGTCACCAGCAAGATGACGCTGCCATGTGCGTGTTTAAGTGAGCAGAGTTACCCATTGACGGTCGACCGGGCGAACCCTAAGCCCGTCCTCACCAGGGGGCCGAAATGGAATGTCTGGTACCGTTAAACACTGCGGATTTAGATTGAAACCAAATCGCCGTGTATGGAATCGCTAAGATCATTATCGTACATATAAACATCCATGTTGCGCTAAGTACGAGTGCAAGTCGGCATCTAAACCAATGTAATATCCATACAAATAGACAATAAACGCACAAGTGAGTGAAATACGGATTACGGAACCTTCAATACGATCGAAATCCATGCCTTGGAAAATAGACCGCGCCCATTCTCTTGGCTTCGCATTAAGGATGGTGCAAGATTTTCAAAGGCGATGCCCGCCTCAGATACGTTGGGTGCCTAGAGACGATATCTAAGAGGTCTCGTGAATAACACAGCCAAGCCAAAGGTACTCCTCGTCGAAGATTGCCGGGCAGATATCAGTCTGTTTCTTGAGATACTCGACTATGCCGGCGTCGATTGCGACCTGACCATACTCGAGGACGGGCGCGACGCAATGGTCTTTGCCATTGAGAATCGAGGGCCATCACTGCAACTCGCTGTTCTCGACCTGAATTTGCCCAAGCACGACGGCTTGGAGATTCTTGGCGCAATTCACGCTAATCCCGCTATCGCGGAGACGCCGGTTCTGGTGTTTTCAACCTGTATAACAACAGACGTAAGGAACCGACTAGATACCCTCCGGGGAGTTCGCTATCAAACAAAGCCTCGTGAACTGGCAGAATACGAGCAGGTAGCTTCTTTGGTTAAGGAGATTTTAGGCCCCCCAGCCTCGCGGGGCTCTTAACGGACTGAGAAGGCGCGCGGTAACCGATCCGCGTCCGTGCTCAGGGCCCGTTTCGCGCTCGGCCCCGACGGCCCGCCGGGCGTCTTGCTATTTGTTAACAATGCACGGAAGACATCCGCCGAACCAGACCGCGCTGAAGCATACAGTTCTCTCGATGCTGCTCGCCGCCTGGGTGCTCGCGTCCATCGCGTTGGGGGCCACCGACGCAGCCGCCTCGCAGTCCGCCGATCTCATAGTCACTCACGCCTATGTCGTGACGATGGATGCCTCCAAGAAGGTCTACGCGGACGGCGCTGTCGTCATTAAGAACGGGCATATCGTTGCGGTTGGCCCAAGTTCGATCACCAGCGGTTATGTCCCAGTGAAGATCATCGACGCTGGTGGCGACATTGTCATGCCGGGGACGATCAATACGCATACCCACGCTTCGATGACGGTGTTCCGCGGCCTCGGTGATGACGTGCCGGATCGGCTTCAGCGTTTCATCTTTCCACTTGAGCACAAGCTCGTCGATCGTGAAATTGTCTACTGGGGGGCGCTCTATGGAATGATCGAGATGATCGAAGGCGGCGTGACCACCATGGCGGACATGTACTACTTCGAGGATGAAGTGGCACGTGGCGCGCAGAAAATAGGGATGCGTGGCATTCTGGGCGAGACCGTCCTCAATGCCGCGGCACCTGACGCAAAAGAGCCTTACGGCGGACTTGAATATGCCCGGAAGTTTATTCAAGGATTTCGCGGCGACCCGCTGGTCACGCCGGCATTCGCGCCACACGCACCGTACACCGTCGATGCAGAGCATTTGCGCATGATCCAAAAGGAAGCCGACGCGCAAGACGTACCTATCCTGATGCACGTTGCCGAGATGCCCTACGAAGTCACAGACATCAAGCGGGACTTCAATAAAACACCGATCGAGTACCTTGATTCCATCGGATTACTTACGAAACGCCTGGTGGCCGCTCACTGCATCTTCACCACAGATTCCGACATCGCCCTGCTGAAAGCACGGGGCGTTGGCGTCGCGCACAACATGGTGTCCAATATCAAGTCTGCGAAAGGCGTCGCTCCCGCATGGGCGATGTTCACTCAAGGCGTCCGCGTCGGACTGGGCACGGACGGACCTATGAGTGGGAATACCCTCGATATCATCGGCCAGCTCGGTTATGTCGCAAAGGTCCAGAAACTCTCGAACCACGATCGCAACATCATGCCCGCGGTCGACGTGGTAGAAATGGCCACCATCGGGGGCGCCCGGGCCCTGCACATGGAGGATAGGATTGGCTCGCTCGAAACCGGCAAGCTCGCGGACCTCATCGTGCTCGATCGAAATGCCACAACGATGACGCCGTTTTACGACGTCTACTCGACCCTTGTTTATGCGGCCAGCGCTCATGACATCCGTACCACCATCGTTCAAGGCCGCGTGATCATGGAGGATCGTAAAATAGAAACAATTGACGTATCCGATGTGCGGGAGCATATGCGCAGTCTGAGCCGCAAAATCGCCGCCGCAGTGACGCAGGGAATCCAGTAGCCGCCGACGCTGAACTGTGAAAATCGCCACCTTCAACTGCTGCGCGATAGCCACATCCGCCGCTCGAACGCGACACGACAGAAGAGACTTCCGAGTGGTCGACCCATTGGGAAGGCAGTCCTGTCACGTCCGAAACGCTAGCTAAAGCTCGGTTTCCTATGGAGCGCTATGACCAGCACAACGCAGCACGCCCAGATAGGCGCTCCACGGACCGACTGCGCCGCGATACCGGTGCGCCATCACGCGGGTTAGTTGATGCAGATGAGTGAGGTCGTGAACGACCCATGTCGCCAGAAGTTCCGATAGCGTCACCACTCCCAACGCCGGATGCCTTCCTCGACGGGTCAGGTCTTCTTGCTGCAAATTCATGGCCTGCAGCACAGCTAGACTCTCCCTTCGCAGGAGGGCGAAGTCGTTTAAGAGATGCTCCAGCGACTTGCTTTCACGCTCGTTCATCTGCGCAAACCGATCAAAGGGATCAAATGGCCGCGCTTCGCCGTTCTCCAGGATGGTCCGTACCCGCGGCATCCAGTCGGTGCGCTCTGCGAAAATCAAGTGACCCACGATATCGAATGCACACCAGGTATCTCTTCCTTCGTTGCAGCGCAGCCAGGTGTTCGGGAGATCGAGCAGCAGCGCATTAAGGGTTGCGGGGGTGCGGGTGAGAACTGCGATGGCCTCACTCAAGCTGAATTCTGTCAAGCTTGCCATGTCTACGTGGATGCACGCCCTGGCTCTTTGGACTCAAGCGACGGAGCGGAGGCGTCCTGAAATCCGATCCGGGACAGAATGGAGTAGACTCGTTCGGTTGTCGCACACCACCGACGGAGGATAGTCCATGGCCGCACCCCCTACCAAGATCATGATCATTCGCCACGCCGAAAAGCCCCCCAATAAGCCGAACACCGCAGGGCCTTGGGACGTGCTCGCGAACGGACAAAGTGGATCAGGAAAGTCGCTCATCGTGCAAGGATGGCAAAGGGCAGGAGCGCTGAATGCGTTCTTTGCACCCTACAAGGCAAGCCCAGCCAATTCTGCGATCGCAACCCCCAATTACATTTACGCCGCCAGCCCAGACGGGGAGAGCCAGCGTCCTTTTGAGACGGTTACCCCTCTCGCGGCGTGGCTCGGGTACGCGCAAAACACACCCCAATTCAATACCGGCTTCGCGATCGGCGGGGGCGAAGCCCAGATGGTGCAGAGTGTGCTGGGTCTCAGCGGATCGGTACTCATTTGCTGGGAGCACAACCACATCATGCCGAACATCATGCATGCGATTAACAGCACGGTTCACATAACCAATTACGGGTCGATCCCGCCGGCTTGGCCTAATGTCTTCTATCTTGTTTGGATACTCGATCTAACTGGTAGCAGCTACACATGGTGTTCGCAAAACCAGAACTTAATTGCGGGGGACCTAGGCTAGTGATTGCACGGCTGACAATTCTGACTGGCGCTCCCGCGCACCTATGCCGCGAGCAGCAGCCTCGCTAGCCTGAAACGTGCGTTCGCCCCGGCCGACAGCCACCATTCACCCGCACCGGACGACCGGCGCAAAACAAGCATCTTACTGCGGGAGCGGTAGCCATTCTAAGCAGAGAGGCCCTGGAACATTTGCGGCTTCGAATGTTTGAGTTCTCTAACTGAGCGCCGCTGCGACGGCGTTCGCCAACGTCCCGGCGGTATCGTCCGAGCCCAGCTCCCAGATCATCACGCCGCCGAGCCCATTCGATACGGCATAGTTCGCCTTCGCGGTCAGCGACTCTGGATCTTCGTAGCTGATCATGATCCCTGCATCGGCGTTATAGAGCCACGGTGCCTGCGCCTCTTTATCCCAACTACGCGTGTAGCCGCCGAGATAGTTGTCCTCGATATCCTGGTATCCGAAACTGCCGGTTGGCACCCCGGGCTTATCCCACGTCCCCAACGCGGGGCCGGCGTCGGGCTGATAAAGGCCATTATTCGTCGAACCAACTCCCGTCCAGCCAGTGCCGACAAAGCGCACTCCCAGGACAATCTTCGCGGCCGGGACGCCCCCCGCGAGATAGCTCTGGACCGCGGCATCGACACTTCGATCCCCTTTATAGGTGAACAGTGGCGCGTTGAAATTGGTCGCCGTGCTGTTAGCGGTTGTAAAGTCGTAGGTCTCCAGGTTGATCCAATCGAGCAGCGGATGAATCTGCGCGAGCTGCAGATTGGCAATGTTCTTAGCCCCGGCGGGAGCCGCGATCGTCAACAGATACTCCCGGCCTTCGGCAACACCTTGAGCGTCCAACTGGGTCCGCAATGCCTGTAGTAACGCGGTGAAATTCGAGCTGTCTGCAGCCTCCGGGAATTCCCAATCGATGTCGATGCCATCGAAGCCATTGTCTGTCATGAACTGCACGCTGGATTGCGCGAACTGCGTGCGGAGCCCATCGTCGGCGGCGACGGCCGAGAAATTTGTCGAGTGACTGGCCCCGCCGACCGAAATCAGCACGCCAAGTTGCGGGTACGTTGCTTTCAGCGTGACCAGTTGAGGGAAATTGATCCCATCGTCCTTGGCATTCACGGAGACGCATTCGCCCATCGCCGTCACGTCGGCGAAGGCATAAATGACATGGCTCAACAGATCGCCCGGAATGTCCGAGACGAAGTACTGCTTCGCGCCGATGTCCCCAGCTTCGTAGTAGCCGGCTAGCCTTGTCGTTGCAGCGGAAACGGTATCGCTCATAAATCCCTTCTCATTTTCACTCATTAACCGGCGTTGATCAAACTGCGTAGCTTTCCGACGCTCCCTTGCAACGAGCGAAAGGCGCGGAAACGGGCGCGGCTGCACGCTCAGGAGATCACGTCGCGAGCTGACAGGAGAAGCTAACACCGCAGCCATCGATCCGGCCGGCCAAGTGCCGTGCTGGACGTCTTCACCACGATTCGCAGCGGCGGATCGTGGGTCACTGTAACGCCTTGGTCCAAGCAGATAGCCCTGCTGTGAGATGGGTCATGTAGGTTTGAAGGGGCAAAGAGCAGATCCTGGTGCGGTTTCGGAAGCCGATAGTGACCGCTTCCATCAGATGGAGACATTCCGCCGGTTGAAGATCTTTCCGAATCTCCGCGAGTAGCCGAAGGAATTCATCGTTGAGCTGGTGGCACAGGTTTTCCTGCCAGATGTTGCGGAGATAATTCCCCTCCTTTGTGTGGATAATCATCGGCTCACCGACGGACAGCCCGTTGCCGCGAAGGTCCAACAGAACCTTGAGGACGAAGCCGCCCCAGATGTCTCCGTACCGGTCGATCACTCCGTCCGGCAAGACTTCGACGTTCATTGGAAACTGATAGAGCGCTGGGATCACTTCACGGCGGAAATGCATGTTCATCGAACAGATCGAGATGAGCTTCGATGGCGCGATGATGCAGTTTCGATGCTGAAGCATCGCATCCGGAAAGTCATACCGCCGACCGGTTATTTTGTCGACGGCATTAATGTCGAAGATGCCACGCCACAGTCCCAGGTTGAATGCGACCGCCTGACCTGGTCCTGGAGATACCTCAAGGGGATTTCTGACGCCTCGGGCAGAGTAGGGAAATCCGCGCGGAAAGAGGCAACTGTCAGATCCTGTGTAGAGATCGAGAATGTTCAAGTGATCGCCCAAGCAAGTAACAACCGGCCGAGGCTCCGCAGAAAGTGCCAGCTCCACTTCGGCCGCAAAGTCTTCGTGATAGACACGGCAATCATCATCAAGGGCGATGATGGCTTCGCCCGGATCTGACTCGTGCCAGGCGACATAGAAGCCGAAGGCGCGACAGGCGCCGTTCCTGCGAGGAAAGAACTTATCCAGGGGGCCGAGCATCCTCCGGCGATCCTTCCAGTTGTAAACCGTGAATTGGGGATGATCGATTGATACCGTCCCTTCGCTGTCGTCGACGATGATGAAGCGAGCGCGGCTTTCTATGAGCGGAACAAGGTTCCCAAGATCGACCTTACGGTTAGTTGGGATGACGACGATCATCGCTTAGGACGGTCCTCACGGATAGGTTGGTTCCGTTTACGCTGGTCTGGTGCCCGGAGTCCGCGCTGACGCAGGCGCCCCGAAAAGAGGGGTAAGGGTCGGAATTTGCACTGTAGCGGCTATTGTATTAGTCATGGAGTGCCAATACAACAGCGTCAAATCGGTCCAAGGACGCTATTACGCACGTAATCGCGTTCCGGCCGCATGGCGAGCTTTCGGCTGCTGCCGAGCCCGATGTCGGCTCCTCCTCCGAGGCTAAACGCAAGCTCGCCTTCCCCGGCGGTGATCTCTCCGGACGACGCCTAGAAATAACAACAAGAAAGGAGCCGCACTTCGGCTAGACCGGCTTATGCTTAAGGGCCAGCGGAGGCCCACTGACTCGTTTACCCTTGAGGTGAAAACTTACGTCGACATGGTCGGCGATCTTGATGAACGGGATGCCTTTGTTCATTCCGTAGTCCTTGCGGTTGAACACCATAGTTCCCTTAATTTCGCCCGAGCCGGTCCCCTTGCCGGAAACCACCAGCGTCAACTTCTCTGGGTTTGATATCCCGCGTATCGTAAAGTCACCATCCACCTCAAACGTGTTGGGACCGGTCTGCACAAACTTGTTTGACACAAACGTGATCGATGGATTCTGCTCAACATCGAAGAAGTCCTTGCTCTTCAGCTTGCCGTTCTTCAAACCGCTTCCGGTATCGACGCTGGCTGCCTGAATTGTGATCGATAGAACGCCCGTCGTTTCGTCCGGAGACGTAAAGGTTAAGGTGGCGTTCCATTTATCGAATTTGCCGGCAATCGCCGTCGAGGCCTTCACGTGGAACTTAATTGAGCTTTCCACGGGAGTAATCTCAAAAACCGGAGCTTGCGCTCGACCTGGCGACGAATACACAGCGGACGCTAAGAGGCAGAGGGCAGCTACTCGCATCGGCACAGTGGTTTCACTACCGATGGTACCTCTTTAACGCCCGACGCTGGGTCGACGTCACGGCTGTACCGATTGAAATGCTGCACTTCCGGAAGTTCCCGATCGGGTGTCAATTCCTCTCCAACAACTGGATTAATCGGTCGTATTCGTAGGCATCGGCCAGTTCCTGCAGAGTTCTTGCGGACTGTTCGTTCCCCTGGTCGTGGATGCTGACGATCATCTTATCCATGCGAGCTTTGTCACCATTCATGACCGCCTCACGTAACTGCTCTATGAGATCGATCCCAATCTCTTCCTCTCGATCAGAGCCGGGCGGATGCACTCCCGGCGTTTCGATTCCTGAATGGGGATGCGCCCTGGAATTGTCCGATGGGCCCTCCATGGCAGCTCCGGGTTGGTCTTCGGATTGGGACACGGGGATCTCGAACCGAAATATGGAGCCGCCGGAATGCCCGCCGCAAAAGGTAAGGTCTCCTCCCAGAAGTTGGGCCACACCCCGGCTGATCGCCAGCCCCAGCCCCGTCCCGCCGTGTTGTATGTTTTGGCTCCTTTCTCCTTGCCCGAACGGCTGGAATAGCTTGTCTTGTTCCTGGGGCGCGATGCCGATGCCGGTGTCCTCAACTTGAGCCGCTAGCCAGAGTTGACCGCGGATCGTGCGGGTTAGAGACACCTGCAGGGTGATTCGACCACGTTCAGTGTATTTGACCGCATTCTTCAGAAGGTTCGTCAGTATCTGGCGTATCCTTTCCTCGTCGGCCACGATGGATTCCACTGGCACCCCGCTGATGCGCACTTCCAACTGCAGTGCCTTCGCTGTGGCTTGCGGAGAGAAAGTGGCCTCAAGCTGTGAGAGAAGATTTCGGATGTTGAACGTTGCCGGCGCGAACTGAACGCGGCCGGCTTCGATCTTGGCCATGTCCAAAACGTCATTGATGATTCTCAGCAGATGCTCCCCGTTGCTGTTGACCATCACTAGCTTCGCTGTTATGTCAGGCGCCAGTTTCGGGTCCGCTAGCAGCAACTGCGAAAACCCAAGAATGGCGTTCATCGGGGTACGGATCTCGTGAGACATCGTCGATAAGAACGCGCTCTTCGCTTTGCTGGACGCTTCCGCTCTTGCGGCGATAATTTCAAGCTCTCTTTCTCTACGGTCGCCGGCCTTCCTTTCAGTAATGTCGCGCGCGAAAACAAGTGTGCTGTCCAGGCCTTGATAAGAAATAGGAACCGACGAAGCATCGACGGGGATCGGCTGCCCGTCCAGTCTCAGCCAGGTGGATTCGGCCGTAGAGGTAGGTTCATTCGTAACGCGGGGTCCTTCAATGCGCGCATGGACAAAAGCGCGGCTGGAGGGATGCACGCGATCGAATACAGGCTTGCCCAATAGCTGTTCGGGCGAATCGACACCGAAAAGGTGGCAGGCGGTGGAGTTCAGGTACGAGAAGCGGTCGTCGGCCTGCACGAATATGGCGTCCGGCGCTCCTTCAACAAGCGAGCGGAATTGTGCCTCGCTTTCGTGCAGTGCCTCATTTGCCTGCTCGGCCAAGAGGCGCGACGCATGAGCCTCTTCCATCAGGCGTTGCAACTCGATATTCCGTTTTGCGACTTCGCGTTGCGCATTCGCAAGTTCGTTGTTGAGGCGAGTCAACTCGTTGTAGGGTTCGTGTTCGAGTGGCTCGGCACCGGCCTCGCTCAACGTCTTCTCTTTGAGTCCGAGGCGAAATCCGTTGACATGTTGGTTTTGCATGCGCATCAGGTCGTCCAGAAAACCACGCATATTCTCGCTCGAGGTTCCGCCTAGAATCAGCACGCGGCCGCCAAGGGTGCAGCCGTTGAAAGACAGCGCTGCCGCCTGCCCGTCTTCGGCGTGGACTTGAAGTTCCCAGCCGAAGGCTGCATGTGTCTCCCGGATGTGCTGGAAGAATCGAAGGCCCTTCTCTACGCTGTCCTGGGCCAAGGCGGAACTGAACATTCGTCCGGCCGAAAGGCGGTCGCCCCAGGTGGATTGACCGCCCAAGATTTCGATAATACGACCCTCGGTGTCGCATAGGAGGGCGATTCCGGCGGAAGTCGAGGAACTGGGACTCATGCGCACCACTGACCGGCCACCGCGACTGCCTCGGCAGCATCATGTGCAAAGCCATCGGCCCCGACGTCCTTCCACAGGCCGGGCACCGAGTTGAAAGGTGCTCCGCCAACCAGAATGAGCGGTGAGTTTCCAGCGGCGCGGGCCGCCGCGATCAGATCGGCCACACCTTGTATATGAAACGACATCGTCGCCGAGATCGCCAGTACATGCGGAGTGCGTTCAGTCACCTGCTGTAGCGCCCCGGAAGTGGGCGTATTTGCCCCCAAGTAAAACGTATCCCAGCCCTCCATCTCAAAGAAGTCGGCCACCATACGCATCCCGATCTCGTGCAGGTCCCCGCCGACGGATGTCGCCACCAGCCGAAGCCCGTTTCGCTTCGAGGAGAAGATCCTCGGATACAACTGCGACATGATGACCTGGGTACAGGCCGTGCAGTAATGCTCCTGCGCGACACCGATTTGATGGATATGCCAAAGCCGTCCCACCTCGCGCAGTACGCGCTGGAAGACTTGCAGGTAGAGGTCCTTGACTGGCGTTTCAGCATCAGCCGCCGCGAGAATGAGACGGCTGGCTGTCTGGCGATCTCCCCGCAGGAGTGCAGCGAGGTAGTCCCGCGCCAGCACGTCAAGGACCTCGCTTCCCCCCAGATAACTGGGCAACTCGGGCAGAACGGCCGCTAGTTTGGTAAGCGCCAGGCTCAGATATTGAGCGGCCAGTATGCCACCCTCTCCTTCCAACTCAGAAGCCAGCGTGGTGCGCAGGATTTCCAGGTTGAACGTAAGCCCTTCAACGTCGATCTTCAGGCGAGCCAGCAGCGAGGCGACCCACACGGCATATTCGCTAAACAGAGAGGGCTGCCCGAAGGTCAGCGCTTCGCACAGGTAATCGAGGTGGTAGCGATTATCTTCGGTGCATTTCTGGCGAGCCCTTTTCCATCGTTGTCCTACGTCGGGGCGACGCTCAAAGAATAGGCTCGTGACGCGTCCGGCGATCACGTCCCGGCGCTCTTTGAGAATGCGGCTAGCCGCGACCCCGTCTGCATTCACTGGCACAGCGATTCCATAATGACCAGTTGGGTGAATGCGGGATCGAGCTTGAGGCCCTTCGGGATGCCTCCGTGCGAGGCACGGTGCGCTTCGCTTGTATGCCATTGTCGGAATGCGGATTCGCAGGTCCAGCGCGTCGAGACATAGAAGACCGAAGTCTCCTTGCTGTCCGTGAATACGTCCATCCCAAGGAAGCCTTCGGACTTTTCGACAAATCGGGGGCGATTCACGAATGCGCGAGCCACCGAATCCTGCATGCGGTTGGCAACTTTGAATCTCGAGAGCGCCAGAATCATGACCTCTTCTCCCTTTGAATCGCGCTGTGTCGGCTAGGGCAATGCAAGCCCGTATCCGCTTAGCGGTTCGGCTGACTCGCCTGTCTGCTCGACGGACCGCGGGTCAATCACTTGGCGCGCTACTCTCACGAAATCCGCGAGGGGACAGTCGAAGGTTGCGTTCTGGATGCTGCAACCGGGGATAAACACCGGAGCAACCGGGGGTGGCGCAGTAAGCGTCAGAACGGTCAGATTACGAAGCTGATCCATCGTCTGGGCGCGGTAAGTGGCGCGAACAAGATATTCCCCGGTACTCCTGGATTGACGAAGTTCGAACACCAGGGTGCCCCCCGGAGCGCAGACGTCGGCCTCGTAGCCCGGCAGAATCCAATCGAGGCGGAACAGGCCGGCCAGCCCCGTGACGTTCGTATTCGAAGCCATTAAGACGATTATTTTGGTGGATGGACTCGCCAGCGCCCCGTTCATCGCATGCCCGGCGGCTGCCTGAACCAGGGAGCGCACCACGTGCGAGGCGAGATTGGAACTCTGCACGCGATCCAGATAGGGCGTCCGGTATTCCAGATCGAGTGCCAGGTTGAGGAGGCGCGAGATCTGGTTGATGCCGCCGAGGGTCAACTGGCCCCAGCCGACATCGATCGCCGGCAACCCGTCTGCGTACTCCATGACAAATGGATCGATGGCGGTATTTACCGTTGCCAGCCCCCCGAGGTCTAGCGGAACAGTTGCGTTTCCAGCCGTGATCGCGATCGGGATGGAAGTGGCGTCGGTCTTACCGGCCGGAGTGGGGGGCGCCGGCGTTTCGCTGAGGGGATAGTTGAATAAAACCGAGCGGGTCAGGGCGAGTTCGGGGGCATAGGCGGAACTCAATAACTGCGGATTATCGCCGAGACGTCCCGTCACAGCATCAATGGCGAGCTGTTGATCGAGTCGCGCAACGCCCGCCCCCACCGGATCGAATAATGGGTCGCTGGCCGTTGAGGGAGTGAGGTACTGAACGTTCACCGTGGCTCGCGGAAGCATGCCGAGCCAAAAGGCGGCCGCGGTGTCAATGATCAGAGGAGTTCCGTCGGCCCAGAAGTAGACGGATGCAGCGTCGTACGAATCGTTGCCAGTCAGCAGACCCTGCTGCTTGAGCCAGAGACGGAAACAGGAGCCGAGGATGGTCTCAGCCGCGCCGCCGAGGATGGTCTCAGCCGCGCCGCCGTGGGCGGTCAACTGGCTCTGGCCGATCCCAAAGTCTGGAAAAAGAAGCGCGGAATATGTGTTGAGGGTACTGTTCGGCGCCGAGGGAGACCTGACACCATGGCGGCCGAAGATGATCACCTGCTTGAGCTGCGTGTCGTCAACAGACTGAGCCGTGAGAAAGGGAACGCCAACGAGAACAAGCGTGGCGAGGTGGGCATGCGTCTTCATGTCAAATAGGAAGTGCTGCCCATTCGATTTACTCTCAAGCAAAAGGCGCACTTAGTGAGAGCGCCACCCGATAACGTCTGATCCGCAGCAAAGCGGCCGAGAAATTCGCCGGCTAGCTATCAATAAGGGACGCTAGCGGGCCGTGCCGGGAAGCGCGGTAACGCAGAGTTCAACGGATCTCAAGGAGAAGCGAGGTAAGAAAGTCCGACCCTCCGACTACCCGCGTTACGCAGTTCCTCGATACGCCGGCAAAAATACTTCTGCTACGAAAGTTTCTAGAGTAGTCGGAGTCGTGTTCGCGGGAGAGCGCGGCTCGAGGGGCTTCATGTGGCCCGAATCGAGCGCATCAGCCATCTCCAGTAACAGGTCTGCCATGTTGGATGACATCCCCATCTGCATCAGGACGGGCTTCAACTGCGCTGCGGGCACCTGCTTATATATCAGGTCCTCCTTGCCAATCGACGCACCTACGATTTTCGCAGTTGTCACGTAAGTGATGTCGCCGGTCCCTTGTAATTCGTGCGTGCTTTTTCCAGCGAAATCCAATTTCAATAGTGCGTCGGCTGCATAGGAGCCGATATCGCGCGTTGCGATCATTGGCAAGGGCAAATCCGGGGTGACTGGGCCGGCCATACTTCCCATGGACTTAATTACACCGGCCTGGGGCAGAAGGTTCTCCATGAAGTAGCCGGCTCGCACGAAGAGGGCATTTAGCCCTGGAATTCCTTCCAGTTTCTTTTCTAGACTGTGCAACCCCGCCACGGGGCCGGTCCCATGCGATTTGTCCGCGCCGAAGCTGCTTAGAACGACCGCATGCTTTACCCCGTTTTTCCCAATAGCGGAGCGTAAGTTGTCGCTCACACTCTCCATGTAGGCGCGAACGTCCGGGGCACCAATATTAGGAGGGATCATCGCGTATACGGCACTTGCGCCGGCAAAGGCATTCGTGAGAGCGCGCTCATCCGTCGCATCGGCGATGAACGATTCCGCGCCCTTCCCGGTGAGTTTCTCCAGCCGCTTCGGGTCGCGTCCCACAACACGCACTTTTTTCCCCGCTGCGAGCAATCTCTCCGCTACCACGCTTCCAGTGTTTCCTGTCGCTCCTGTAATCACGTACATGGCTTATTCCTCTCTCTACGGCAAACTCTTCCGGGCATATTGATGCCTGTCTGGCGTTCAGGGATTCGGTGTTTTGGTTGCCTCGCCGCTAGAGACTCAATCTGTCGCCGTCGTCGGGCCACCTCACAGGTAACTGAGCCACTTCGATTTCCGCTTCGCACGCAGCGTGGCAAACCAATGGCAAGGGAAGTAAAGCAAGATCAAGCAAACTGCAAATACCGCGTAGAGCAGACCGAGGGACCAGGTGTATCCCGCAGGCGCAGGCCCCGCTGCCATGGGGTGATTGGCGAACAACCAGTCACACGACCTTCGCGGGCGAGGGAAACCAGGCAGGCGGAAAGATGGATGAGCGGAATGTGCAGCAAGTAGTAGAACATTGGCACCCGGCCGAATGTGGTCGGAATCGCCGCAAGCCTGCCATGCCAGCTTTCCGCGTAGGCTAACAAGACGAACATCGGCCCCAGGGTCATGAGTAGAAATGACAGCGACGCCGGATACTTGGTCGTATTCAGAAATCTGAGCGTGGCTGGCATTCTCGGCGGCGCCGGTCTCCCGGTTGTGGGCTGTGCTGGAGTTCCTGAGTTCTGAATCGCCGGAGGAGTTTGCTTCCAAGGGCGAGGATCTCCGTATAAACTCACAGCACGAAGCACGATGAAAAGGGCCGTCAGCGCCAGACCGAGCTTCAGACAAATCGCCCGGCGGCGCTCCGGTGGCATCTCCATCACCGCCCCGAACGCATATCCCACCATCATGACGCCGATCCACGGCACGATGACGTACAGGATGAATAGCGGCGGCCCGGAGCTGCCGATCTTCACTGTTCCGCCAAAATAGAGGATCTTGAGAATCCAGTTCGGTCCATTGTTTCCGAACGCATCGTCTAACTGCCCACTGAAAAAATCGGTGATGTTATGCAGCATCACAATGGCCAAGCCGCCGATGATGTTCACGGCGATCGGCAAGCGCACCAAAGCCGCCATCATAATCATGCACAACCCGATCATCCAGATCACCCCGGCCAGCAGATAGTGGGAAAAGTCGAAATTAAAGGTCCAAGCGACACGAAGCACCGTGAGTTCAAGCAGTACGAGAAAGGCGCCCCGCGTCACGAGAAACCGCGACAATGCCGAACGGTCGCCGAGCTTGCGTCCTTGTAGATAGGCAGCCGTGCCTGCCAGAAAGACAAACGCCGGTGCGGCAAAATTTGTGATCCAGCGAGTGAAGAAAATGCCAATGGTTGGGCCGCCGGCCGGTAGCCCCGAATACACACGCACATGGTCGATTGCCATCAGGATCATCACAACGCCGCGTACAAAATCGATTGAGGAGATCCGTGACGTCTGGCGTCTCAGCCAATCGGCGCTTAAAACTGCTGATGAAGTCGTCATTTGAATCTCTTTCCTTTCTTGCCTCGTTCGCGGCCCTACCGAGAGTTGACCATCAAAATGCGATGCCCGTCCATATTTCCTCCGCCTATGCTACAACCAGAAATCCGATCTGACTCGGGCACATCCGCAAGGGTTTTTGGACGAGTAATCCGGCTGTGAAATCAATCAGTTCGCTCTTCGCCTAGCCCAACTCAAAGGAGTTCCAGCAGAGGCGGCGGACCATTTTAATTGGTCCGGGTGACGGCCCTAACCGAGGCCTCATTAGTGAGAGTCACAAATATCCAAAAAAAAGTTTCCCGATTGTTGTCAGTTACTTGGCTCGAAAAAATGGTGTCGACGGAACGGGGCGTGGGCGAACCTCGTGGTTGAGAGATCTAGTTTGGCTCTCAAAGGAGCCCGCCGAATGAGAGTGATTCTCGCCTACAAAAACTTCGCCGCCAGCCGGAATATCAGTCACATCGGGCTGGGCGTGGCTGCCATCAACACCGCGAAAGTGCTGCGGCAGGAGGCAGTTAACACCGAAGTCTGGCCGATTCTAAGCGCGGCAGATCTGGACGCGAAGCTGGCCCAGGCGTCAGTGGACCACGTCGTTATCTCGGCGCCCTGGATTCCGACGACGGACCTGCAAGAGCTTTGCATCCGTTATCCCAATACGCAGTTTGCGGTCAATTGCCATTCGAATGTTGGATTCCTCCAGGCCGACCGGAGCGGTGTAAAGCTTCTGCGCGAAGCGATGGAACTGGAGCTAGGGAACTCCAATTTCCACCTCGCGGGCAACAGCCGGAGGTTTTGTGAATGGCTCAATGAGGCGTTCGGCGCCCCGTGCGTGTTCCTGCCGAACCTGTATTTCCTTTCAGAGCAGCAAGCGTGTTCATCGCGCGTGTTTGCGGGCGGCACGCTGCGAGTCGGCGTATTTGGAGCAACGCGTCCGCTAAAGAATTTGATGAGTGCGGCCGGGGCGGCTCTAGAGATGTCCCGCGGCCTGCGCGTGCCGCTCGAACTGTGGATGTCGGCCGGGCGTGCCGAAGGCGGGGGCGAAACCGTGATGGCCGCCGTAAAAGAAATGCTGCTGAATCTGCCTCACGTCACACTGATGCTCAACGGCTGGCAGTCGTGGCCGAAGTTTCGGAAGGTAGTTAGTCACATGCATCTACTGTTGCAGCCGAGTTACACCGAGTCGTTCAACATGGTGACGGCGGACGGCATCGCGGAGGGCGTTCCTTCCGTCGTTTCCAGAGCCATCGACTGGGCGCCGGAATATTGGAAAGCCGACGTCGACGACGTGCTGGATATCGCCCGTGTAGGGCGCCAACTACTGTCGGACGGGCGAGCTGCGGCGGATGGGTGGAAGGCATTGGTCAGCTTCAACCAGAACGGCGTGCAAGCTTACCGGAAGTATTTCGGCTAAGTCATTGCTTCGCCCTGTTCAGGATTCCGGCGGACTGGTTATCCGCAGGTCTTCAGGGCCGGTCGCTGCCAGGAATGTTTTGGATTTTCGTTTTTGGGCGGTTGAGGTTGCCTCCCCGGCGACCTCCTGCCCAAGTTCCGCGCACACAGGTGGGGACCTGTGCGTTCGGGACACCGCACGCTTGACGGTGGGGGCCGTCAGAGCGTGCCGCGGCGTTCCGTGTCTGGGCGGGCACGGTTCGCCGCTTTCTGGGGGCTGGGGTTGGTGACCCTTGCCCTCAGAAGACCGAAAGACAGGCTCGGCCACATCTGGGCGGGTGCGGCCAGCCCGTCTAACGGTTTCCTTCTTTAGACTCCCAATCGCAATCTCCATACCCACGCACCCTTGTCGATATTCAGTGGGTCTGCCTACGAGTCAGGTAAAAGCGCTTGCCCGAGTACAATCGGGGTTATGAAGACTGGCAGGCATGGGAGCCTGGCCGGAAACCGAGGCTCCGGAATCGTTAAAGCAATTGACGAAACGATGTTTCGGCGTAGTCCGTCTCCTTCGATGTTTGGTGTTTGCCCTACCGAGGAATTGCCGCCGGGGTCACATGCTCGCAGACGCACGGCGCCTGGATATTCTGTGTTGAGAAAAACCACCTTTTTTTCATGGGCTGGGATGGCCCTCGTTTGCGCCCTGATCAGTGCCCGCTGCTTGCCGGCGCAGTCGGTCATGCCGGGAAAGCCCAAGACGCCCGCTGTGCAGCGGGTGGTTGAAGCCGCGCCCTCGCAACGCTTTTCGTTACCGGCCGCTCCCGTCGCCTCTCTGGGCCCAATCGAAGACAGTCTTCGGGATCAGGCGCGCAAGAAAGGCATGTTGCAAGTGGGCGTTCACAGGCCGGTCACCACCGCCATGATGGCGCTGGGAGCCTGGAGCAAGAATGGCGATGGAAGCACCGTTTGGCGTTTGACGCTTCAATCGAACAACGCCGTCGGAATACGGGTTCACTTCACGAGTTTTTCTGTTGGCGATGGTAAGGTCTGGATTCACGACGCTGCGAATCCACCCAAGCAGACGTTTGGCCCCTATAGCGCGCTGGGTGTGCATGGCAACGGAGATATGTGGACCGAAGCGGTTTTCGCGGACTCGGTGGTGGTGGAGTATCAACCCGGTTCTCAGGTTCAATCGTCCGGCTTGCCTCCGTTTCAGATTGCCGAGATCGCGCACCTATATCGTTTTGGAGGACGGGAAGCGCCTTCTGCCGGTGCTGCCCCAAGCGGCGGTGCCGCGGGTTCCTCAGCCGATTCGTTTTATATTGCAGGCCGGCAGCCGACGGCCGCGGTCCCGCTCGCTTCCGGGACGCCGAACTATAGCTGCTTTGTCGATGCAACCTGTGAAGAAGGGAATGCGTCCTATCCAGCTGTTTCACTGGTTACCCCGGCCACAGGATTCCTTCTGTTCACCCAGGACAACTCCGAGTATCAGTGTTCCGGCACGATGCTGAATGCTCCGAACGGCCAACCAGTTCTTTTGAGCGCCGGCCACTGCATCAACTCAAATGCGGTCGCGCTAAGTCTGACTGCTGCCTTTGGCTACCAAACGTCGACCTGCAACGGCTCCATGCCCGATCCATCGACGCTTCCCCAGATCCTGGGCGTTCAACTCCTCTCGTATGACGACAATGCATTTACCACGCAGGATAATGCTGCCCAGATTCTGGACGACCTCGACTATTCGCTGACCCAGATGTCCGGGTATCCTACCACGTCAAACTTCGTCCTCGCCGGATACTCGACCGAGGAAATCCCGTTTGGCCAGGATGTGACCTCGCTCAGTTATCCCCAGGGATTGTCGGTCGAGTTTGCTTATGCACCTCGCGTCGACTCACGGTTGGACGCGTACGGAGCTTCCCCGTACGCGAATGCATATCAAATTGAATACTCGACCCCCGGCCGTATTGACTCGGGTTCGTCGGGCTCCCCGATTCTAGACAATGAAGGGCGCGTCTTGGGCTCGCTCAGCACGGGAGTTCTCGATTGCAATAATCCCGACCAAAATGGGAATTGCCCCACGAACAACACGGCTTGCGATGTAACCGGGCCTTACGACACCTGGTATTCGAAATTCTCTGCCATTTATGCGCAAATCAGCGACTACTTGACACTGCCGCTGCCGCCGGTGCTGTCCAACAACCCATCCGTTTTTTCCGCCACGCCGAATCCGATTTACACGACCGGTGGATCTGATCTGGGCACCACCACTCTCTTCGTGAATGCTCCGGCTGGCACGGCGACCAGCCAAATTCGCGTGGGAAGTCCATCGGGGACGTTATTGTCCCAGTTTGATTCGTTGACCGGTCAAGCGAGTACGGGGAACTGGGTTTCGAATGGGATGCAATTCTATTTGCAGGATACTTCCGGCGGCAAAGCGTTAACATCCGCCAACACACTGGGCATAGTCACGGCCCAGGTTGTTTCAAATCCGACTTTGACCGCGTCGCCGAGTACGATTGTTACGCCCAATGGATCCCCCATCGGTGAGACCACACTCTCGTGGGCTGCGCCCGGCCATACCGCCGTTGAGGTTCTGGTGGGTTCGTCGACCGGGCCGGTATTTGCCGCAGGTGGGACGACCGGAAGTGCCACGACCGGCTACTGGGTTTCAGACGGCATGACGTTTTATCTGGTGGATGAAAGTACACTGGCCGTGCTTGCCAGCACCGTAGTCCACGTCAATCAGTCCGGCGCCTCGGCGACGAGTCCGGGTGGGGTCGGCTCCCCCTCGTTTTATTTGAATCCCAATCCAATACAGGTAGCCCAAGGCCAGGTGGTTGGCACGACTACGGTCAGCTGGAATGCCGGAAGCGTCTCGCACATTCAAGTGCGGGTTGGCTCACCGAGCGGTCCGATCATGGTCGATGCCGCGTCCGCCGTGGGTTCCGCGGCGACCGGCGATTGGGTGACGAACGGAGAGACCTTCTACCTGGTCAACGCCGCCACGCAAGCAGTGCTGGCGACGACTGCGGCGCAAGTAACCTCCAACGTTCTCGCCCTCGGCAATTCGGTTCTTCAGGTTAACCCCAGCCCGATTCCGGTGAGCGCCGGCCAGACCCTGGCTACTGCTACCGTCACCTGGAGCACCTCGGTGAGCAGCCAGGTTGAGATTCACATTAATGCACCCGACGGCCCGCTGTTTGCCGCCGGCGGCTCAAACGGTAGCGCTACGGCGGCCGGGTGGGTGACGAACGGCATGGTCTTCTACCTGCAAGACGTCACCTTGACCTACACGTCAAGTAACCAACCCGTTAGCTATCCCCTGACGCTGCAATATACGCTAGCCACAGCGACGGCGAACTTCGTACAACACTAGCTCCTGTTCGCTTCGCTTTGGGCATAGGACCGCCGTCCGCCCGCAGCTCACGTGTTGGTTTCTAATGGAATGGCATGGCCAAACCAAAACTTCGCAGCCAGGAATGGTGGGGGCGATCCAATTCCGATTACTATAGCTTTGCCCGACGGGCATGGCTTCGCTCCGAAGGTTTCAATCGTGACGTCTTCGATGGGCGGCCAGTCATCGGCATCTGCAACTCCTGGAGCGAACTGAACAACTGCAACCTTCACCTACGAAACGTGGCGGAAGCGGTGAAGCGAGGCGTATGGGCGGCTGGGGGCTTGCCGCTGGAGTTTCCCACCATCTCCCTGGGCGAGATGTTTATGCGCCCAACTACGATGCTCTATCGCAACCTCATGGCGATGGACGTGGAAGAATCGATTCGCGCGAATCCGATCGACGGAGTGGTTTTGCTATGCGGCTGCGATAAGACGACGCCCGCGCAGTTGATGGGTTGCGCGAGCGCGGACCTCCCAGCCATTGTTGTTCCGGGTGGACCCATGTTGAGCGGCCAATGGCGGGACCAGCGCTTGGGCTCGGGCACCGATGGCCGCAAGCTGTTCGACCTGTTTCGCACCGGCAAACTGAGCGAGGAGGAATGGGAGGAGATCGAGGGCGGAATAGCGCGTAGCGCAGGGCACTGCACAGTGATGGGCACCGCCTCCACCATGACGAGCCTGGCCGAAGCGCTCGGCATGACGCTCACGGGATGCGCCAACATCCCAGCGCCCGATTCACGCCGGCTGGCGATTGCCGAACTCAGTGGCCGCCGTGCCGTCGAATTGGTGGCTGAAGATCTGCGCCCGTCGCACATCATGACCCGGGCCGCGTTGGAGAACGCCATCACGGTGGATATGGCGATTGGCGGATCGACGAACGCTGTTGTGCATCTGCTGGCCATTGCCGGGCGCTTGGGCATACCTCTGAGCTTGGCTGACTTCGATGCCATCTCGCGTCGCACGCCCTACATCGTCAACGTCAAACCGTCGGGAGAGTTTCTGATGGAAGACCTGTACTACGCCGGCGCCTTGCCTGCCGTGATGCGCGAGATTCTGCCACATCTTCATGGCGAGGCCTTAACCGTCACCGGGAAGACGATGCAGGAAAACGTCCAGGATGCACCTTGCCATAACCGCAATGTGATTCGCGGTCTCGCCGATCCGATACATGCGGAGGGTGGAACCATCGTGCTGGCCGGCAATCTCGCACCCGACGGAGCCGTCCTGAAGCAAACCGCTGCTACGCCGCGGCTCTTGAACCATCGCGGACGCGCTCATGTGTTCGAGAGCTACGAAGAGATGCGTGCTTCGATCGATCAAGACGACCTGCCGGTTACCAAGGACTCCGTCCTATTGATGAAGAACTGCGGTCCGAAGGGCGCACCCGGCTTCCCGGAGTGGGGCCACATCCCGATGCCGCGCGTGTTGCTCAACCAAGGCGTCGACGACATGGTCCGGATCAGTGACGCGCGGATGAGCGGAACCAGCTTCGGCACGGTAGTCCTGCACGTCGCCCCTGAATCGGCTGTCGGCGGCCCACTGGCGCTGGTCCGCACGGGCGACGAGATCGAACTCCATGCGGACTCGCGCCGGCTGACGCTATGTGTTGACGAGGCTGAGTTGGAGCAACGGCGCAAGACCTTTGTGGCGCCTCCGCCGAAGTACGAACGTGGCTACGGCCGCTTATTCCTGGAGCACGTTACGCAAGCCAACCGGGGGTGCGACTTCGACTTTCTGGAAGCGCTCGGGCCGCCCGCCGCCGCGCCAAACCAGGAATAGCAGCCCACACTTATCACGAAGAGGATCAACATGGTGAAGAAGAAACCGTCCGCATCATCTCGGCACGCGCAGCAAACAACTGTGAGCGCCGAATCTATCTTCAGCAAACCGCCCGGTAAGAAGCAAAAGGCGCTCCTGGCCCGCGTGGCGAAGCATCAGGCTGCCGGCGATGATGGCGGTATCGATTATTCCGACATAGCGGCACTGACCGACCAACAGCTGTCGGGATTCCGGCGTGCACCCAAGGTTTTGGTCGCGGCCCGGCTGGATCGTGACGTGGTCGACTGGCTCAAGAAGTACGGAGAGGGTTATTCGACACGCATCAACTTCATCCTACGTGAGGCGATGGCCAAGGCTCGATAGCATTCCGGCGACGTCGATCGGCCCGTGCTTCGAAGCGCTCAGACTGCACGTTCGCGATGACGCCTGGCAGGTAGGTCTCCGCAATCCGTGGCACAGGCCTTCAGCCTGTGAGAGCCTCTTCCAGCAGTTCTTCGCCGCCACAACCTAAACGTGCAGCGTTTCCCGGGCGTAGTTGAGCGAGAGCTTCACGTTCTCCTCCTCTCGCTTGAGCCTCTCGTCGGTTGACAGCGGCGCGAGATTGGGAAGCGGCTTGCCATGCCCTGTTTCTTTGCTTACCAGCGTCAGCGTGCGGGCCAGGTACACGCCATTTCGTTCCGGGAATGTGACCCAGTACTTGTCCGTGAGGCAGGGAATCACCAAAGGTTCACGCGTGATCATCTCGAGTGTGAGATGGGTCGCCGGGCGCGCCTGCTGGACCAACGAAATCATCTTCGAGAGATCCAGGAAACCTTGGCCGAGCGGCATTTCAGCCATCACGAAGCCGGTAGGATGCGGCCCCACGGCCATGTCTTTCAGATGGGTGGTCACCGTATATGGCGCGAGCTTCACGACCACATCCATCGGATCGTCAAGCAGCGAGATGTTGTTGCCAAAGTCAAGGCAAACGCCGAGGTACTCATTCGAGTATTTCTTCATCAGCGCCAGATGCTCATCCGCGGTCCAGTCCTTGTGATTCTCGATTCCGAGCGGGATCTTGTACTTGTCGAGCAGCGGGAGTGCAGCCTCAATGGATTTGTGCGCCGCAGTGACGAAGCCTTGCCAATCGGCCAGCGTCGAGAACGTCTCGTAGCGCCGGCCGCTCAGGTAACCGGCCCGCAGGGCTGTGGCGCCGGCCTCCTTGGCGCTTTCGAGGGCGTGTTTAAAAGCCGTGACATCCCCGTCCTTCGGCAGCGGAACCATCCCCTCCACATACATGCCGAGCTGTTCGGCGCGCGCGCGGAATTTCCCGAGATCGCCGTTCAACGAAGTCTGGATTCCCGCCGCGCCGAGTTCGTGACAGTGCTCCAGCAGAACATAGGCATCCTTGGGACGCCAGTAGCTCATGTAAGATGTCCAGGCGATGCCCATCTTCGTGGGCGTTCCTCCCATACTGCCTTGCTGCCCACGAAGCAGTGGCGCTAACGCCAGCGGTGCGGAGGCAGCTTGAAAGAAGGTGCGTCTGGTCATGAAATCAGCCCTTTCAGTACATCATCCCAAGGCTTGCGATAGGGGCGGACCAACATGCTGGATGCTTCGGCATCGCCGATGATCTCTTCTTTTTCGGGATCCCAGTGAATCTTGCGGCCCGTGCGCAAGGAGATGTTCGCCAAATGGCAAGTCGTGGTTACCTGATGGCCGCCCTCGATATCGGAAATCGGCCGTTCCCGGGTCTTCACGCAATCCAGGAAGTTGCGCGCATGAAGGTCGAACTGTTGATCGCTCGAACCGGGTTCCTTCATAGCCTCGATCCACGGTTCAGGCTTGATGGCCTGGCGCTCCGGGCCGCCGGTCGGATGCCCTTGAAACACCGGGATGGCGTTGTCGGGGCTGCTCTTCATGTCGGGCACCACTTCAAATCCGGAACGGCCAATAACCAAGCTGCCCTTTGTGCCGAAGAACTCCAAACCAACCCCCGCACGCCGTCCGGCGCTCGCCTCGCGAATCGAGTAGACCGCGGTGAAGCCCGGATATTCAAACACGGCGTCCTGTGTGTCGGG
The DNA here is from genome assembly GCA_963740005.1 of uncultured Acidobacteriaceae bacterium. GTDB lineage: Bacteria > Acidobacteriota > Terriglobia > Bryobacterales > Bryobacteraceae > CAJCIT01. The sequence continues at coordinate 60,346 of CAVUCO010000025.1, forward strand.
TGTCTCGCCAAGGCTTTTTAGAACCAGCCTGCCGCCGCTGGAGGAAACTGCCTGGGGGCCCTTCACCTTCATCACCCATTGGGCAATGTCGAGTTCGTGCGCCCCCAGGTTCGTCATCTGCCCGCCCGAATAGTCCCAGAACCAGCGGAAATGGTAGATGCCGCGCATTTTGTTGTAGGGGCGTTTCGGCGCCGGTCCTAGCCACATGTCGTAATCGAAATCGTTGGGCGCCGCCGAGTCAGGAGGCGAACCAAACCCCGGCATAATGTTGCGAAACGATGCGGCGCGGACGCTCATGATCTCGCCGATATATCCCGCTTCGAGCAACTGCTTCGCTTTTTGATAGTGCAGGCCGGAGCGTTGCTGCGTTCCCACCTGTACGACACGGTTGTAGCGGCGGGCCACATCGATCATCCAACGGCCTTCCTTCTGGAAGACGGTCAGCGGCTTTTCTACATATACGTCTTTACCAGCCGCACAGGCCATCATGGTAATCAAGGCATGCCAGTGATCGGGAGTGCAAACCACCACCGCTTGCAGATCCTTATCCTCAACCAGTTTGCGGAAGTCGGAATACGCCTTGGCTTTTCCGCCACAAGCCGCCACGCCCTGTTCAAGTCGCGGTTGGTATACGTCGCACATCGCCGCCATGTCAACGTCCCGCTGATTATTGAAGTCGTGGACGTGCTGGCCGCCGATTAATCCGAAACCGACGAAGCCGACCTGGACGCGATCATTGGCTCCGAGCAGTCTGGAGTAGGAGGCTGCCGCAATCGCAGTCAGGCTCACTGCGCTGCGGCGCGTGATCTTCGGAAAGGGTGAACCGCTAAATGTGTTGTCTGTTTCCATGGGCTGCGTTGCGAGATCGCTCCATCATATGTCGAATCGTTCAGTCAGGGGCTGTTCAGTTTCGTTTGTCGCGAGAAGCAAGTTACCGTAACCACGGCTGACGTCAGAGCGAAGAACGACAGCATCAAAAGCGCAAACGTCATGCTGTGGGTCGCATCGCGAATCCTACCCACCATAAAGGGGCTTACGAAGCCCGCCAGGTTACCGAGTGAGTTGATCCAGGCGATTCCGACCGTGGCTGCCGTGCCCGAAAGAATACTAGTGGGCATTGACCAGAAGGTGGAACAGGCCGTTGTTATCCCCGCGGTCGCAATCGTGAGTGCCAGGAAACCCAGCGGCCCCGATATCCCCGGCAACGCGGAAACAGCAAACGCCACAGCACCCAACAAACCCGATAGCGCAATGTGCCAACGGCGCTCGCCCGTGCGGTCCGAGTGATGTCCAACCATCACCATGACCACCGCTGCAATGGTCCACGGGATGGTGGTTAACAGCCCGATGTGCCACGGGTCTTTCGTGAGCGTCTCTTTCACGATCTGCGGCAGCCAGAGCCCGACCCCATAATTGCCCATCACAAAGCCGAAGTACACAAAACACAACAACCACACCTTGGGACTGCGGAAGGCATCGGTCAGCGTGTGATGGCCGGGGCCCTGCGACCGCTTTTCGGCTTCTTCCGTTTCCAGGTTATGCAGCAGAATTGACTTCTCCTGCTCAGTCAGCCAGCGCGCCTTCCCGGGTCCGTCCGCAAGCACAAGCAGCGTCGCCACACCCGCTAGGACAGAAGGCAGGGCTTCAAACAGATACAACCACTGCCAGCCACGCAAGCCGCCAACTGCCGACATCCGGCCCAGCAGCCAGCCGGAAATCGGACCGCCAATCACCCCTGAGAGCGGCACGGCCGTCATGAACGCGGCGACCATCTTGGCCCGGTACTGGCGTGGAAACCAGAACGTGAGATAGAGAATGACGCCAGGAAAGAATCCCGATTCAACCAAGCCGAGCAGGAATCGAATCGCATAGAACTGGTTGGCGCTTTTCACGAACATCGTGCAGCCGGACACCACGCCCCAGACGATCATAATGGGCCCCAGCCAGTACTTCGCCCCGATCTTCTGAAGAGCCATGTTGCACGGTATTTCGAAGAAGAAATAGCCCAGAAAGAAAATGCCCGCACCCGTTCCATACACGGTGTCGCTCATTCCCAGGTCCTGCTGCATTTGCAACTTCGCGAACCCGACGTTGACCCGGTCAATATAGGCAAAGACGTAGCAGAGAAATAGAAACGGGATGAGCCTGCGGGTTACTTTGCTGTAGACAGCCCTGTCGAAGGCGCTTAGTGGCTGGCTAATCTGCGGCATGTTGTCTTCTACCGGAAGAAGATATTGGGGAGGCCGTCACTTCGCGCACCAGCCGCCGTCGATCACAATGTCCGTACCGGTGAGGAAGCCTGCATCGTCGGAGCAAAGATACACGGCCAGCGCACCTACCTCTTCGACGCGTCCCCACCGGCCGAGCGGAATACTTGCGGTGAACTGGGCGTTCGCTTCGGGATTCTGCATCACCGGAATGTTCATTTCGGTGCCAAACGGGCCCGGGCTGATGCCGTTCACGGTAATGCCGTCGGCCGCCAGTTCCTGGGCGAGCGCGCGAATCAATCCCAACAAGGCGGTCTTGCTGGAGGAATAGGCGCTTCGCCCGGGCAGCGAAACATGGCTCATGATCGAGCTCATGTTGATGATGCGACCATAACCGGCGCCTTTCATTTGCGGCACAAATGCGCGGCACATCAGAAAGACGCTGGTGAGGTTCGTGTCGAGAACCGTGCGCCACTCGTCCAGCGTGAAATCAATCAGGTTCTTGCGAATGTTCATGCCCGCGTTGTTGATGAGGATCTGAACGCTTCCCAGTTGCGCGGTGACGTCGGTTGCCAGCTGCACGACACTTTGTTCCTGGCTCACGTCGGCTACAAACACGCTGGCCTTGCCGCCTGCGTCCTCAATCTCTGTCTTGACGGCCTTCAGTTTGCCGGCATCTCGGGCCACCAGTGCGATGTGAGCGCCCGCGCCCGCTAGCGCCGTCGCCATCGCTTTGCCGAGGCCCTTGCTCGCTCCTGTTATGAGTGCGGTTTTTCCCGCGAGCTTTCCTTCGCCGAGTTTTAGATCGCTGCCAGCCATGGTTTTAACTCCCTCTCTCTTCCCACAAGGTGCCCGCGGCGTCAGCACAGAACCGCGCGCGTCAGCAAGCGGATTTCGGCCTTTCCTCATCAATTAGCGGCTGGCCGTGGCACAGCCTTCAGGCTGTGAGCGCCTTTTTCAGCAGCCCGTTTAGAAATTAGATCACGCCCGGTGAATCAAGCTGTCGGCGTGAATTAGTTGACTACATTCACCGGCGAACCGCCCCTCAATGTATCTGCGATGTTTTGAGCGGAACTGGTCCGCAGGTCCACGATCGACTGCTTAGAGTAGAACGCGATGTGCGGGGTCAACAGGCAATTCGGAAACTCCAGCAACGCCGCATCGAAGGCGGGTTCCCGCTCCACCACATCCAGCGCGACACCGCCCAGATGGCCCGACCGCAGAGCCGCCAAGAGTTCTCTTTCCCGGATCACCGGCCCACGGGCTGTGTTGATAAGAAACGAGCCGCGTTTCATCTGTTGCAGTTGTTCGCGCCCAATGAGGCCGCGCGTCTCATCCGAGAGCGGGCAATGCAGCGAGACGACGTCCGACGTGCTCAGCAAATCGGCCAGAATTCGGCATCGATCCACGCCGAGCGCCTTCTCGTAGCCACTGGCAACATACGGATCGAAAAACTGAACCGCAAAGCCGAACGCTTTCGCTCGTAACGCAGTCGCGGTGCCGATGCGGCCCGCCCCAACAACACCGAAACGCTGCCCACGCAACCGGCGCGTCGATTGAGCGATGCGCCATTGCCAGACTCCTTTACGAACATCCTGGAGGGCGGGGAAGACATTCCGCTGTAGAGCCAGGGTCAGCGCCAAGGTGTGATCGGCCACTTCCTCGGTGCCGTAGTCCGGCACATTGCAGACCGCGATTCCTAACTCGCGCGCTGCGGCGACGTCCACGTTGTCGAAGCCGACTCCATTACGGACGATCATCCGCAGTCTCTGAAACCGGCGCAGCGCCCCTGCCGAAAGCTGCGGGAAGTGACTCACAATCACAGCATCCGCATCCCAAACGCTTTCGGGTAGGACACTCTCATCGGCAGTACGCACCAGCGATACGTCAGCGATGCCTTTCAACACTTCTGCTTCGATGCCCACGTCTTCACACAAGGGAAATACCTGGGTATCGATCAGGTAAACGCGATACATGGCTTAAATCCTCGAAATCACAATCCTAACCGACCGTTTGAGCGCGGTCGCTGGGTTATACTGCCAGTACCCAACTACTCTCGAGATGGCGAGTCCCAGTCGGTTGAGAATGCGGGTCGGAAGGAAGTGGTATGTCGACAAGCCCGCAAGGTCAAGAAGCTCCGCTGAAGTTACACACCTATCCAAAGGAGAACAGCATCGTCGTGGAGTGTAGCGGCAAGCTGCTCTCAAACGTGTCTTCCGTCTTCCACTCTGAGATCAAGGCCCTGTTTCCACAAACTAAATGCATCGTTCTCGACTTGACGAATCTCGTGCAGGTGGACAGTTCGGGCCTTGGCGCCATTGCCGGTTTATATATTGCCGGAAAAAGCGCCGGCGTTCAAATTCGGCTGATTAACCTGAGTAAGCGAATTCGGGAGTTGCTGAGTCTCACCCACATCCTGGCTTTGTTTGAACCTGTGGGCGAACACTGCATACGGATCGACTAGCGCCGCCCGTGCTGCCGGCGCACTGCGTCGCGCTCTAAATGCTTCCGTGAAAAAGAGAAACAACTCCCGCGCATGCTAAAATCAGGGAGTTTGGGCCGGTAGCTCAGTTGGTAGAGCATCGCACTTTTAATGCGGTGGTCGCGGGTTCGAGCCCCGCCCGGCTCACCAACAAAACAAAGGCACTCAACAACACTGTTCAATACCGACTAGTGTGGCGTTTGCCGTCACCAAATTAGAACCGGGCTCTTCGAGAAATCCCCCGCTTGATCTCGTTGCTGGAAGGCGCAGTCGCCAGAGTCGTTAGCCAGCAGGCTCACGCGGCGGCAATCGGTTTACAATACTAGCGTATCCTCGAGCAAGCCCGAATTCACAGCCAAGACCGTTAGCTAAGAGGCCTAAAAGCTGCCCCGTAAACTATGTCGATCGCTGTAGCGATACCAGCCTTTAATGGCGAGCGCTTTATCCAAAAGGCGATACAGTCCGTTTTGGATCAAACGCGTCCAGCAGACGAAATCATCGTAGTGGATGACGGTTCGACCGATGGCACGGCCAAAATCGTGGGCCAATATCCCGTGAGGCTGATAACGCAAACGAGGGCAGGTGTTTCCGGGGCGCGTAATCGAGCCATTGCCGAAACTAGTGCGGACTGGATAGCCTTTCTGGATCAGGATGACTGGTATGATGCGCGGAAACTCGCGGCGCACGAACGAACCTTCGCACAAGACGTGGTCCTCAGCTATTCGAGCGTTTGCAAAGTTGAGAATGGGCATGAACGGACGTCCCTCGCGGCTGCCCCTGACGTCATCAAAAAACGACTGCCGTACCAAAACGTGTTTGCTCCGGGCAGGGTCGTTATCCGACGCTCTTCGCTGCTGAAAGCGGGAGGTTTCAATGTAGAGGTCAAGGGCTGTGAAGATTGGGAGTTGTGGGTTCGGCTGGCGCCGATTGGCAGATTCGTTGCCTGCCCAGATGCGCTTTTATTTGAGCTTACTCACGGCGAGAATTTCAGCCTCAATGCCGATCTCATGCTACAGGCGATCGAAAAAGCTCTTCCGGTTCTGCTGGAGAACAGGACGGGCCGGGAGCGCACCGTGACAAAACGCCGAATCATGGCAGGGCAATATGCCCACGCGGCTCTCATGTGCAGAAAGAAAGACGAAATGCAAGCCCTCGGTTATTGCTTCCGATCGATGCTTGAATGGCCCCTGCCTGACCATGGTCCCGACTGGCATAGTCGGTATAAGCTTCTGGTTGCGCAATTGATCCGTGCCGCCGGGCCGGCCTTCCGGCGCTCGTGAGTTGGAATAACGATCTAGCCTATGAAGGATGGAGGATGGTCATGCGACATCTAATCGTCTCTTTCAGAGCACAACGGGCGCCAGCCAACCAGTGTTCCCTCAAAGGTGAGGCGATATCCCCGCTCTGCGGGGGGGTAGCCGCCGGAGCTAGAGAGATCAACGATTGGCGTGGTAGGATACTGCTTGCCATTGAGCCTGAAAGATCCGCCATCTCGAGTACGTTGAGTTCGGCCGAGAGGATCCTCCGGAGAACGCGCACACGACGCACAGATTGACTCATGAACTCACCACGTTCTCAAGGTGCTATAGCGGTCCTCTTCGGGAAGCTACCTACTAACCTCTGTAGCAAATGCTAAAAACCGGCAATTGTTGACGGGATTATGGGTATCCTCCTAACAACACTGTATATCGCCTGCTCTCATTTGTCTCCGGCGGAGATGGCACCAGAACTTATTCCGTATCGCCCGCTGGTCTGGTTGACGGTGTTCGCTCTCATCGCTGCATTGGTAGGAGTAGTAAGGTATTCGTACCCTTTTCGAGCGCCCCAGAATGTTCTGCTAATCGGGCTGTTCGCGGTGATCGTGTTTTCCTCCGCGATCGAAGCGGGGAGCGCGGGGCTAACATTTGCGGTCTCCGCGTTTCTACCAAGTCTGATGGCCTATTTTCTGTGCGCCGCGACAATTCGCAATACACGTCATTTGTGGCTCCTCAGCGGCAGCCTGATCCTGGTTGCGCTGTACATGGCCGTGTCGGGTATACTCGCCTACCGCTCGGGACAGCCGTCGATGTTCGTTTTCGTTTGGCCGCCCCTGGAGGAGCAAGTCGCTGGGCAGTTTCTCGAGAGACGTGTTCGTGGCCTTGGTTTTCTTAATGACCCAAATGATTTTGCGCAGTTTTTGCTGGTGGTAGTTCCGTTCATTTGGCTCGCCTGGCGTAAAGGATCAACGATTCGTAATCTGGTTATTGTTGTAATCCCGACTTTAGCGATAATGTGGACTGTTCTGCTGACCCAGTCTCGCGGCGCTGTGCTGGGATTTGGGATTCTTCTTCTTTTTGCCCTGCGAAGACGAGTCGGACTTGCTGCGAGTCTCACCTTTACTGTCTTACTGCTTATTGGAGTCATCGCGATCGGGGGACTAAGACGCGGTGACGTGTCGGTCCATGAAGACTCCGCGGCGGGGCGCGTCGAAGCGTGGGGCAATGGCGTGGCGATGTGGAAGAGCAGTCCCTTGTGGGGGGTGGGCTTTGGACAGTTTGGTGAGCACAATGAAGATCAGCAGGGGCTAACGGCCCACAATTCGTATGTTTTGTGTTTCGCGGAGCTTGGGACGCTTGGTTATCTAATGTGGCTTGGCGTTATCGGGGCGACGTGGTTGGATCTCGGCACCCTGTTGAGGACCCTCCCGAATGACAATCCGCTCAATGCGAGTCTACTGGAGTGGGCGAACGCAGTCCGTTTGGCTCTTGTCGCGTATCTTGCAACTTCGTGGTTTCTTTCGCGGACTTATGTAATGACGCTTTATGTTTTGTTGGGAATGGCGGTGGCAATCGTCTCAATGGCGAATAGCGAGCGAGGGCAAGATATTGGTTCTGACGCTCGAAGCATCGCGAGGTGGGCTGCAATTGCGGCGGTGACCTCGGTCGTTCTTGTCTACTGCACACTCTGGATGCGCTTGGCCTAGCGCCCGGAATGGAACGCTACAGAGCAGCGCTCCATGGTAACTCAAATGCCCATCGGAAAGACAACGTTATAATTTTCAATCAACGGCAACGCTAGCGGCTTTGTCAGTCCTGGAAGGCGCGGAATCGGGAGACGTCGAAACCACGGTTAGGGCTGTCGCCTTGTCGGAGCTGATTCCGGTAAATCATATCGAACGCACTGATCTGCTTCAAGCTCTATTGCGAGGGCAAATCGCGTAATATTCGACAGCCTGCGGGAGATATGGAACAAAATTCTCTCAGAGAGTCTTCAGTATCACCTGGACCGGCCGGAGAGATGACAGTTTTCTTTCGGACGCTCAGGTATAGCTTGCCCCTCACAGCGGCGAGCACGATGTAGGCGTCGGTTTACTGTGGCTCGACCGTCCCAGCCTTCCATAGGTAAGAGTAATCACGGACCTAAGCATGAGCACCGGAGTGCACACCCGCAAGGATGAAAGGCCGTTGCGAGCCGCGACCGTAGCTCCCCGCCCTGGAGCCCGGGAGCGCACTAACAGCCCGCTTGCAAACGACAGCTCCTTACTCTTCCGCTAAGCTTCTGAGGCGCGACGGTGACGGAACGCTTGCTTCTAAACTCAACTTTCCGGGTATTTTCAGAGCAACGCAATCCTTCTTATTCTGGTTGAAGTTCGGCAGGTGTTGAGGCGGCTTCGGTCCCAGGAAATAAAGGTGGTTAGAGGCATGGTGTCCTGTTCGTCCCCAGCCGCAGTTATCAAGCCGACCATCGGGACAGCCGATCGGCGAATGAAGCTCCTCCTGGGACGGGAACCCACTGATCCCCGGGGCCTGATCAGTGCAGTCCGACTTTAGCGTCACTTTTAACGCATCCGACACCTGCGGCGTGGGCCAGATGCTTCTGTTGCTTCTTCGGCCCTTCGGTTGCAATGGGTTGGATAGCTGTCGTTTCCAATAGCTTTGTGATCTCCTGGGAGGGCGCGCATATGCACCGTGTTTTTCTATTCTTGGCATTCGCTTTACTGTCAATACAGGCATTGCCGTACTTTCAGCACCGCTGGGTTGAAGATGAAAGCTGGTATTCGATTCCGGCAACGACCCTGTTGCGCACTGGAGAGTTGCGAAACCCCGCTCTGCCGGCAACCGATTTTGAGTCCAAGGTTGATACTCGTCCGCCGCTGATGCCACTGAGCCTCGCTTCGTCGTTCTTTGTGCTAGGAACGACGGTAGGCGCGGCTCGGATCGGCGAATTCCTGGCGGCACTATTGACGCTTCTCGTTGTTTATCAGATCGGCAAGGAGCTTGGCAACGTTTGGGCCGGTGCCCTGGCCGCACTCCTCCTTGGAGTTGACACGTTCTTCGTGCTGGCATCCAGGACAGCGCGGCCGGAAGCGTGGGTTACCCTGTTCAGCTGTTGCGCACTGTTGTTTGCATTGCGTCAACGCCGCGTAACCGATTATCTTTGGGCCGGCGTCTTTCTTGCCGCAGCTTGTAACTTCCACGTTTTGGGGCTGGCGACTGTGGCAGCTGTATTCCTCTTGCTCCTATATCAGAAACGAGCCCGCATCCTCCGTTCACGTGAGCTATGGCTTTGTACCACCGGGATAGTCATTGGGCTGCTCCCGCTGGCGATTTGGCTGACCAGTTCCCCCACGAATATGGAAGCAGCGAGGCACATGTACGGACGGACCGCCGGCTTCTCCCTTCTAGAAACCACCTTGAAGGAATCGGGCCGCTGGGCCGATTTCATAGGAATTTCCAATCAAAGGTTACATCTTCCGTTCCCGCTTCCTTTGAGATTGCATATTGCGCTGACGTTTCTCGGGGCATTCTTGGTTTTGTGGTTCAAAAATCGTCCCCTTTTTAGCATATTTGCGATAATTACAATCCCGCACCTGATTTGGTGGACACGGCTCCCTAACGCCACAGCGCGATACTTTGCAATCGTTGCTCCCTTGTTTGCCCTTGCGACGGCCTTCGCCGTAACATCGCTCAGCGATAAGAAGCCCTGGTTTCGTGCTGCGGCTGCGATTTACGTCGTCTGTGTCATAAGTCAGGTTGCCGGAAACTTGCTAATTCTTAACCAGGCACGCAAGGCGGACTATGTCTCGTTGGGAGTCAAATTGCGCGAAGCCATCCCGCCCGGTAAATCTTGTTATGGGGCGATGACGTTTCAGTTCGCTCTCTATGATTACGGTTGCCACTCATATGATCGGACTCCCTTTTCCTACACGGCAGAAATTCAGCGTCCTGAGTATTTGATTCTCGGCGATCGGGTCATGATGTCAGGGTCAGGACGCGGAGAAGATGATTTTCGGGAGGTTCGTGAGATGTCCTTTTCATTCGCCCGCCAACACGGCGAACTTAAAAGGGAAATCGATGATCCGTTTTACGGCAATCTCAAAATCTACCGTGTTACTTATGATGGTCAATGACCACCAGCTAAACCTTCGGATGGTACCGATCACTGAGGGCACAGTACCCGAACAGTAAGCTATGTTTCGCCCGATGGACCCTGGCTTCGGACTGATCTAGGGACGTGCCAAGCGGCTACCGGCAGCATCGCTCGTTCCGCTTTTGCGTTCAGCAGGGTTAAGCTGCGCCGAGAGAAGGTCCCTCGAGCGCAAAACATGGCAATCTCAGGGCCTTCTGCTCAGCGAGGCGTGTCTAAATGACTACAATCGCATTTCAGGGAATCCGAATTCTCTAGGCGCTGCGCTCATCGTTTAGGAAGTTTTCTCATCGATTGCACTCTTGCTTGGCGGCGACTGCGGCAGGCCCGCCCGCACCTAGAGGCCCTCAACGAATTAACAGAAAAGAAGCCGCAAGTGCTTGGCCCACGCCGCTACCAGAAGCGTTTATGTGTTGCAGTGACAAGCCTTGCGACGCGGTCTTGCAATGGTTTTGATGTAGCAACCCCATCCCCTCCCTTTGAGGACAGCGCGCCAAGTCCAAGTGCCAATTTTGGCGAATCCGTTAGAAACAACCCACAGGGAGAACGAGTCTATGAGCTTGGATTATAACCCTTGACAGTATTTTTACGAGTGTGGCAATATACATATCAGTTGGGGAGTACTATACGTACTACATCTTTAGTTTGGCCAACAGTTGCCTCAATGGCTTCCTCAGTGCCTCAGTCGTCGCAACTAACCACCGTTGCACACCGAAGCTCTTCGAGCCTTCGAGTGGAACTCGACGAGGTACTCGAACTAAGAATGCACTATCCGTCAACAAGGGACGCAATAATGGCCAACCGTCAGTACAGAACACGCCGGCGTAGCTCAGGGTTTCAACACTGCGTAAGCGGATTCAGCAGGCTCGACACTCCTGACAGGTGTTCGATTGCAATCGATAACAGTCAGCAAACGAGGCCTGTCTTGCAATGAATCAAGAACAAACGGAGATTCAAAAAGTGATTAGCACTACGTTGGGTGATCAGTATCTAAATATTCTGCTGCCGACCAAGAAGGTCGATCATGAGTTTAGCCGGCATTATTCTCGGCGCTGTCCAGGGCCGGCTGTGACTGAATTTGTTACGACAATACTCCGACGGCTTCCGGTATGGACGCTGGCGACATTTGTCGGTATTGCCGGCATTGCCGCAGCACAAACGACGGTGTATCTCCCCGTGCCCAATACGCCTCTCGAGACCGTTAGTGTTACAGGCTGCACGAATGCCACGCCCATCGTCTGCACCTCAGCAAATCACGGGCTGAGTAACGGAACGGCGGTGTGGATCGAGGGCTTCACGGGAAACACGAACGCTGACGGGTTTTTTATGATCGGTAGTGTAACTACCAACACTTTCACGCTTGCCAATCATCTGTATTTTTCAACCGTTCCGGCGGGGAACGGGACTTCTATCGGCACCGGGAAACTAACGCCGCTGCAGGCCTATACGACGATTCCTCATCCGCGACTTTTTCTCGACGGGCCTTCGGGCGCGCTGACCGCCTCGCTATCGAACACCAGCACCAAGGCCAGTTCCAATAACCGTTTCTATACGCAGTTGCAGAATATTTACACCGGTTTTGTTTCGTCTTACCAGACTCCGGGAATTGACTCTACCGACAACGGCGGCGCCGCCACTGGCATGGTTCGATACGCAGACGCTGGGTTGCTCTGGTTCGCATCGGGCAAGTCCAATCCGACAGCTCTGGCCATGGCTAAGTGGGGCGTCGATAACTTCGAGCAGATAATTTACAATCCCTACGGCTTTTATTGCAATGAGGCGGATTTTCAATGTGGGCGCGATGATACGAGCGCTTTGCTCCATCCGTCGGAAGCGTCCTCCTACTCATTCATCAGCTACTCGCTGATTCATGACCAGCTCAGTGCTTCGGAGATCAGTAATTTCGCGGACAAGCTTTTTAACGACAACGCGCTTGTTCGTAACCCGAACAGCCCGTCGAAGGGCGGTGGGTTCGGAGGGATCGCGGGCGATCCGACCAAGAGTTGCACACCGTGGCCTAGCGGCGCCGCGTGGAACCAGTCGCAGCATTACTGCGGATTCTGGTGGTACATCAAGCACGAGTATGAGCCGGTGGTGATCACTCCCGGAAACGAGGCCAACTATCTTACCGACTATCCTGGCGGCAATCTCTATTACCAGGGCGGCTGGCCCTACGCCGCGAATCATGGGATGGCCCATCTCAAGTCCCTCTTCGAAGCGGCGCTGGCTTTAGCCGACGATGACGCGCGCGCAAGATCGGCGCTAACACAATTAATGGCTTGGCACTTGAAGTGGAGACATGCCTGGGACATGTCGGCTTGGACGGGAATTACTGAGAACGGCTCACGGTACCAGCAGTATATCGACAACCCATACGCACCGGAATGGATGATCTCTCTCAACCAGTCCATCAGCGGAGGGTACGATATGCGGGGAACTTGGAGTCACCAGGAACTACCGCTGGAAATCTACGGCTTGCTCCCGGACGGCGGGACTGGCGCAGGCTACGGTCCATTCACGCTGGACCAGTGGCTTGATCCGACCGGAGTAAACTCCAACTCCACGATTTCGGAGTGGGCGGACCCGGTCCTTAAGATGACGCAATTGTATCCGTCAGACCCCCTGGTACCCTACGCATACTGGTTACTCAAAGACTGGAACACCAATCAGTTCACTACATTTAATTGGCAAAACTTCCAGGGTGGTTTGATCACGCAGTACATCGAATACGATCCGACAGCTGCGCAATCGGCTGTATCAACATTGCCGGCACAATATCTCTTCAAAGACACTAGCTATTCGACTTGTCAGACGTTGTGGGGGTCTCAGATCGCAACTCACAACTGGAGCAACGGCACGCCGGCCACCGACACTCCCGGCTGTTATCCGAACTCGTCCTTCGAGCACGCAATCAGCAAAAGCAGCTGGGCCACTAATGCGACCCAAGTTCTCATTAGTGCTTCCTGGGCGGGGAACCTCGACCGGGCTGGTGGTGGGCAGTACGGCGCGTATCACATCTATCGCAACGGCTATTTGCTCGCCGGCAACGGCACGGGAACCTCACCTGATTTGTCCACCGGTTCGGCTAGGAGCACTTGCGGAAATTGCTCGACGCTGGCCTCGGACGAAGTCATTGAGATCGGGGGCGCAGACAATTGGGCGGCCCTGAACAGTAACGCCAACGTGAGCGCCTCTATGGCCCGCTGGTCCGGGGCGGACCCAACCGGCGACAGCCAAAGCCGGTACGTTTATGCGATGGTGGACATGACCCCGACGTACGCTACGACGGCCAACGTCAGCCGCGCGCAGCGGCATGTCGTTCATTTCAAGAAGGCGTCAACCCAGGACTACATCGTGTCCTATGACGACGTGGCTTTGAGCAGTGGAAATCAGATTCAAGCCTGGTGGCACTACTTCGTTTCCGGGGCTAACGGCACCAACGCCGTGTCGGTGAACACATCGGCAAAGACGGTATCGGATACGCTAGCCGGAAATCAGGCCGAACTGCTCACCACATTTCTTCCCGTCGCCGGGACGAACACTGTAGCGCTTCTTTCGAACGGTACCAATGCCAATACCGTGGATACGTACACCTGCCCATCGACAAACGGAACTTCATGTAACAATTCGGCAACGAGTGGTGAATGGATGGCGGTGCACCTGCCGTCCGCCAGCGCGAGCGCCACCATGCCGACGCTAACGCAGTTGACGGTTACTGCCAGCGGCGGCAACGCGGCCGCCGTCCAGATCGCCGACTCGACGGGCCCCAAGGTAGCGGTTTTTGCCCGCCAGGCAGCGCTGCTGACGACAGCATCTTTCACCACCACGCACAGCGGCACGGCTCAGTATCTGATTGCCGGCCTTCAGGCGGGGTCCTATTCCGTGACCGTGAATGGATCCGCGATCTCCGGCTCTCCCTTTACTGTCGCCGCCAACGACAATTCGCTGTACTTTGAATCGACGGCTGGGCCGATTCAAGTCACCCAGGGCGGCACGCCGCCACCTCCAGGCGGCTCCGGCCAAATGCCGGCGATTGGTTCCTTCGCGGCTTCTCCGACTAGCATCGTGTCCGGCCAGTCGACAACCTTGTCGTGGTCGGCGACTGGCAGTCCCGCCCCGACCATATCGATCAACAACGGCGTAGGCACGATGGGTGGTTCCTCCGTGGCTGTCTCACCCTCGACAACTACCACGTATACGCTAACCGCCACCAATAGTGCCGGCAGCGCAACGGCCACCGCCGCAGTCACCGTGAATGCAAGCACAACACCACCGACCGTTCCGACCAGTGTGGGTGCGCAAGCGGTTTCAGCGTCACAGATCAATCTAACCTGGACTGCGTCGACAGACCCCGCCGGCGTGACTGGCTACAACGTCTACCGAAATGGAACGCAGATCGCAAAGACGTCCGCCGCGGCCTATTCGAACACAGGCCTGAGCGCCTCGACGACGTACACGTACACCGTAGCTGCTTATGATGCGGCGGGCAATGTATCTGCGCAGTCGACATCTACTTCTGCGACGACAATGGCGGCGTCAGGATCCTGTTCCGGCTCCACTCTGTGTGTTGGTCCGGGACAAGCCTACACCACAATTCAGGCCGCAGCCAACGTTGCAGTCGCAGGCGACACGGTATTGGTATTCGACGGAACTTATGCAGGATTCGCAAGTGTTAACGCTGGAACTGCCAGTGCTCCAATCATCTTTAAGGCCAACGATAGTAAAGTCATCGTTAACTCAAGCGGAGATTCCAACGGCGATTGCATCAACATCGAAAACACAAATTACGTCGTCGTGGACGGGTTCACCGTTACCGGATGCGCTCGAGCTGGAATACGCAGCGCCACGACGACAGGCGTCATTATTCGTAACAACGTGATTACGAATAGCGCCCAGTGGGGCATTTTCACCGGCTTCACGCCACAAATACAGATTCTGAACAATAATGTTTCCGGAACGGCCGTGCAGCACGGCATTTATGTATCGAACAGCGACGTTACCAATGACAATCCGATAATCAGCGGCAATGTGAGCTTTGGAAATGCCGGCAACGGCATTCAAGTCAACGGGGATTGTACGACGCTTGACGCAAATGGCTACACCGATGGCGTTATCAGCGGTGCGATCGTCCAGAATAACGTTGTCTACAACAACCAGCAGAAGGGCTTCAGCCTGATTAGCGTTCAGAACTCAACAATCCAGAACAACATAAGCTACAACAACGGAAGCGCCGGCGCCGCTGCAGGGATTCACCTCGCAGAGCAGGGCACCTGCACTAACGATCCCAGCAGCAACAATATAGTTGTTAACAACACCCTGGTCGAGCCCAACATGGCGGCCATCCGGATCACCACTGGAACCAACAATATTGTGTTCAATAATATAGCTGTTTCTTCGAGCCCCATCGTAGATGAGTCTGGTGGTCCAAACAGCATCGACACCACGTCGAACATTGAGACAAGCTCCTCAACCGGACTGTTTGTAAATGCGGCAAGCAATAATTATCAGCTTGTAGCCGGAAGTGCAGCTGTGGGAAGCGGGAAGGCTACGTACGCAGGAGCCTCCGCTCCAACCACGGATTTCGCAGGAAATGCTCGCCCGCAAAGCGGCAGGTGGGATAGCGGTGCCTACGAGTATGTTACGGGCACGCCGCCGACCTGCACCTACACGCTGTCGACCAGCACGGCGTCGTATACTTCGGCCGGCGGCACCGGCAGTGTTACCCTGACCAGTCCTTCGGGTTGCAGTTGGACGGCGACCAGTAGTGCTTCGTGGCTGAAGGTGACAGCAGGAGCATCCGGCAGTGGCAGCGGGACTGTTAGTTATTCCGTTGCCGCCAACACCGGCAGTGCTTCGCAGAGCGCAACGTTGACGATCGGTGGACAGACATTCACCGTTACCGAGAGCGGCGTGGCATGTACCTACACACTGTCTGCCAGCACGGCCTCTTATACTTCAGCCGGGGGCACCGGCAGCGTGACTGTAACCTGTGCCTCGGGTTGCAGTTGGACGGCGACTAGTAGTGCTTCGTGGCTGAAGGTGACAGCAGGAGCATCCGGCAGTGGCAGCGGGACTGTTAGTTATTCGGTTGCCGCCAACACCGGCAGTGCTTCGCAGAGCGCAACCTTGACCATAGGTGGGAAGACCTTCACCGTGACCGAGAGCGGCGTGGCGTGTACCTACACACTGTCGGCCAGCACGGCCTCTTACACTTCGACCGGCGGTACCGGCAGCGTGACTGTGACCTGCACCTCGGGTTGCAGTTGGACGGCGACCAGTAGTGCCTCGTGGCTAAAGGTGACTGCGGGAGCATCCGGCAGTGGTAGCGGAACTGTCAGTTATTCGGTTGCCGCCAATACCGGCGGTGCGTCGCAGAGCGCAACCTTGACAATAGGTGGGAAGACCTTCACCGTGACCGAGAGCGGCGTGGGGTGCACCTTCACGCTATCGGCCAGCACGGCGTCTTACACTTCGACCGGGGGTACCGGCAGTGTAACTGTTACCTGTGCCTCGGGTTGCAGTTGGGCGGCGACCAGTAGTGCCTCGTGGTTGAAGGTGACAGCGGGAGCATCCGGCACGGCGAGCGGGACGGTGAATTATTCGGTGGCTGCGAACACCAGCAGTGCTTCGCAGACCGCAACGTTGACGATAGGCGGAAAGACCTTCACTGTGACCGAGGCAGGCGAGGCGTGTACATTCGCGTTGTCGGCCAGCACGGCCTCTTATACGTCAGCCGGGGGAACCGGTAGTGTAACTGTGACCTGTGCCTCGGGTTGCAGTTGGACGGCAGCCAGCAACGAATCGTGGTTGAAGGTCACAGCCGGAGCATCCGGCACTGCCAGCGGGACGGTCAGTTACTCGGTGGCGGCCAACACCGGCAGTGCTTCCCAGACTGGGATTTTGACGATAGGTGGAAAAACGTTTACCGTGACCGAGGAGCAACTCATGGTTAGCAACCTGGTCATTTCACCCACAACCGCTGTCGGAGGAGCTGCAGTTGCTGGCACGGTCACGCTTTCGGGGCCGGCGCCCGCAGGGGGAGCGGTCGTTACGCTAAGCAGCTCAAATCTGCAGGCCGCGACAACTCCATCGACGCTGACGGTTGCCGCGGGTGCAACCTCGGCTTCATTCTCGGTCACGACCTATACCCAGACCTCTACCGAAACAGCGACGCTGAGCGCTGTCCTGGACAAGACGACGGAGACCGTTTCCCTTACAGTGACTCCCCCAGCGTCTGCGGTGGATGTCATTGCAGCAGCCTACACGGAACCCGGCAATATTTATCTGTATACACTCTCAGGCACCACAATAACGGGTACTAAGAGTTCGTTCCAACTTAATCCATTTGGCCTGTCCTATTCGCCGGATGGCACATTACTATACGTCAGCCTTACCGGCGGATCAACGCAGGTGTACTCAGTCAAGAGCGGTGTTCCATTTGGTTCGCCGACAACTCTGCCCAATCCGCAGCCCAGTATCTTCGGGCCAGTAGTGTCTTCGGATGGTCAGTTTATTGCGGTGCCGGTCGATTCAACGGGTTCGGTTGCCGGAGTGCAGCTAATCCAGAAGTCTGGCAGCTCGTATGTCGAACTCCCATCGGTCACCTACGGTTCGTACGCCAGCTTGACTGCAGCGTTCGATCCCCTAGCCAATCACCTGGCCGTAGCGTTGAACGGTAACGGCTCGGCCGCACCAGTTACGCCGCAGATTTTTAAGCGCAGCGGCACAACCTTCAGCCGGCTTAGCGGCCAACCAAGCGTGCCATTTAATGATGATTACGTATTTGAACACACCTACGTAGCATTCTCTCCAGACGGCGCGTACCTATACGCGACAGACGGGGGAACCGATAACAGCGGTGACAACATGCGTATATACGCCGTGAGCGGCGATACGTTCACTTGGCTGTCGGGGCAGCCCAATGTACAACCAAGTAGCCCTGGCCCGATAGCGGTCAGCCCAAATGATGTTTATATCGCCGTCTCGGAGACCTACACCTCGCCCTATTTCACGATCTATAAGCGGTCTGGGAGCACGTTCACGGCCTTGCCGCCCCCGGCGACACTACCTCACTCTCAGGTTCAAACGCTGACGTTCACGCCCGACGGCAAGTACCTCGTGATCGCAGAAGCGAACTCGCCTTACCTTTTGGTCTACAGTGTCGACGCTTCGAATGACACATTTACACCACTGTCCGCGCCCACATTGCTGCCGCCGTATCCCTTCAACAGCTTGTCCGCAGTGTCGGTTCCCTAGTTTCAATAGGGCCATAAGCGGAGGCTGACGCATAGCGATCGGCCTCCGCAATACATCGAAGAACCAAACGCCCGCGCGCCTCAAGGCGCCACGAACTCTCAGCCTCGGTCAGCCGGCTCGGGCTCGGCTCACAGGGCTCCGGATCAAGGTGATCGCGGGGATCGGACCGGGGTGCCGAGATGCCCCAACGAATCGATTTCTAGTGACATAGCCTCTAAACCGGAATCCTAGGGAGATCGGACTCATGGATGAACGCGGCAGCCTCGATCCGGCCCTCAACATGAGAGCCACCAGGAGGCGCCTGCACAAATGCCCGTGAGCGTGAAACAGGTCTTTTGCCGGTCAGCGCCTTTCTTGGCTTAGCTTTTTCCTCGCGAAGAATCCAATCAACGGCCTCTCGCAGTGAACCCGTTCGTTCAACAGGCTTTGTCTCCGGAGACCGCTCACTGTACCCATAGTCAATGAGCAAAGACCGGCAGCCGGCCGCAGACCCGGCATCAACATCTCTCCACCGGTCGCCAATCATAAAGCTGCGTGCCATATCGATCCCGAACTTGTGTCCAGCAGACAGCATCAAGCCTGGCTTTGGTTTGCGGCACTCGCAGTCCGCGACATCATCGTGCCAACAGACCAGGATCTCGTCCAACGGAAGTTCTGCCCTGAGACGATCATGCATGAGGTCCACCGTCTCGCGAGACTGAGTCCCGCGGGCAACGTCCGGCTGATTCGTGACCACAATGACCAGGAAACCGGCCCTCTTCAAATCTGAAACCGAGGACGGGACGCCAGGGAGCAAGACAAACTCCTCTAACTTTCGGGGAGGATAGGGTCTTCGATTTCTCACAATCGGTCTATTTATGACACCATCTCTGTCAAGAAATACCGCTCGCGAGTTTATAGTTGCCAAGAGTCACCTCCAGAGCTTTCCAATGCGTGCCCCGAGACCATAAGCTACGGGTGCAGCGACTTCGTCCTAATTAAGAGACCGGCGAAAAATTACTTCAATGGACCCCGGCCTCAAGCTGGTTCAGATATCGGGATAGATCTCCCAATCCTTGGTGCGATCCAATTTCATAAAAGCGTTCCAGAACTTCAAAAGCGGCGAGCTGGCCGCGTCGGGCCAGTTCCTCATAAACATCCGCCAGGTCGACAGGTTGATCGGCCGGAAGGGTGTCGAAGGCAGCCCGTCTAAATACACCCAGCCCGTAGTCGATATGCCTCATATCCGAAGTTCGCCTCTGCTTGCTGTATTGAAGAATTTCGCCTCGCGAGAAGCAAACGTTGCTCTTATCCCACTGTTTCTCGTTCCGATAAATCGTCATTAAGGCAGTTTTGTTGCTAGCGCGGAACGTCTCAAATACGGCGCGGTAATCGCAGGCCAGATAGGAATCGCCATATAAAATGAAAAAAGAATCGCCAAGCAACGGCAGCGCCTTTATAATCGCTCCGCCGGTGCCTAACAAGGCGGGACCGTCGAAGGAATATTGAACGCTAAGCCCGAAATTCCTGCCGTCCTCGACGTAGTCGGCGATTTGTTGACCGAGAAACCCGGCACAAATCACAACCTGTTGAATGCCCCTTTCCTGCAGCAACCCCAACTGGTGTGCCACAAAAGGGCGACCGTTTACGTCCATCATGGCCTTCGGAACCTGGTGAGTCAGCGGTCTAAGCCGAGTGCCAAGTCCTCCTGCCAAGATGGCTACAGCCGGGAGTTCCGTTTTCACGATTGAACCAACACTTTGGTACCCTCGACGTCAAAGCGCAACCTCACTTCGCGAAGTCCTGCCGCCGTCAGAGCCCTTCTAACACTGGCCTTGTCTTTGACACAAAACAACAAAAACCCTCCTCCGCCCGCTCCCAATAATTTGCCTCCGATAGCCCCGTTCGCACGAGCCAAGTCATAATAGGCATCCACGCATCGATTCGTCATCGCTCCCGACCTGGCCTTTTTGTGCTCCCAATGGGTATGCATGATCTCGCCTAAGGTTTGAATGTCGCCCGACTCCATCGCCTCGCGGCTCTCATATCCGAGCTGCTTGATGAAATGCAAGTTGGAGACCATGGCTTCGTCGCCCTGCTTGCTTTTACAATCTTGTTCGCGCAGGATTGTGGACGCACTGCGGGTAAAGCCGGTAAAAAACAAGATGAGGTTGTCCTCGAGGTTGTACAGCGCTTCCTGTGATAGACGGAGCGGCTCGACATCGACGTGGCCATCTGGATGGAACGTGAATGCCTGGATACCGCCGAATGCCGCTATGTACTGATCCTGCTTGCCTACTGGTTCACCAAGCATGTCCATCTCGATATGGCAGGCCTCCTCGGCCAACGCCTGGGCTGATACGCTCTCCTTTCGAAGTGCGTGCAGCGCGCGTACCAGTGCGACAGTGAAACTCCCCGAAGAACCCATACCCGATCCGGCGGGTATGTCAGAAACGCTGCAGATTTCAATGCGGCCGTCCACGTTCGCCATCTGCATCGCGGCGCGAATGATCGGATGGCTAACCTCGGCCGCGCATCGGACGACTTCCATCTTCGAGTACTTAAGGATGATCTCGTCCTCGAAAGGCTCGTGGAGAACGATATAGACGTATCTGTCGATAGCGCCGGAAATCACGAACCCGCCGTGTCGTTCGTAGTACGACGGCAGATCTGTACCGCCTCCACCCAATGAAATGCGGAGAGGGCTACGCGTGATAATCAAACCTGTTCTCCCTCCTGGTTAGAATGTCGATCTCCTGGTGAAGCACGACGCGGGCCAAATGGTCGAACCAAAAACTCCTCCACCCTCTGCTGTTTGCCGAGTGCATTGGAAAGTTTTAAGCAGGCTTTCCGAATGTTTCGGATATGAATGACTGAAAGACGGGTCGGTACCCAGTTCCCGTGCACGACGAAGCACTCAGTCGGGCGCACCGGGCTGCCGACACCACCGCACTATGGCTCACCACCGCGCGACACCTCGTCCTTACCTTGCAAGGATGCTTGCGTGAAACTGCGCCGTCACCAGTTGGCGAGAGTGGAATCGCACCAGCCAGCCCCTCTGAGACAAGTGGCAAAGCAAGTGCTTACAAATGAACTACATGTCCAAAGCCCTTCCAGGCATCGGCGCTCTGCTCGCGAGTTCGAATCCAGGTCCCCACGGCGGGACATTTTTTGGGAAGAAAACCCGGTATGACCTATGAACGCCGCGCCTACGCTCGGCTGGGCTTGCGGGTACCCGTATTGCTCATCCGGCGGGGCTGGCCACAGCCGATTTACGTCTGTTCGCAAACCGAGAACGTGAGTATAGGTGGTTTCTGCTGCCAAAGCAACGAGCCGCTCGCTCTCGGCGAATGCCTTGAGTTTGTGCTGATTTTGCCGGCGGTGACAAAACGCCAGCAACTGAACGGGGGAGTGTATCTTCAAGGCACTGCGGAGGTCGCCCGACTAAATGTGGACTCCTTTGGATCTGGCGTTGGAATAGGAGTCCGGATTCAGTCCTTTCGCATCTCGACGGAAATCGACCACTCTCTGGTGGACTGGCGCTTAGCCCTCTCAGAGATTCAAGCCAGTTCCCGTTTGCGTTGAACTGCCAAGCCGCGTTTCGTCCTAAATAAGTTTGTTGGTACGGATAGTACCCGTCGTTGCCTGAATTACGTATTGCAACTCACATTAGGGCCTTTTAGACTCAACAGCAGATAATCCAGTTATTTCAGAAATTGGCCAAGACTTTTTCTGACGGTCGGAGGCTTAGACGTTGCGCGTCTGTTTTGTTTTTCAAGATCCCGAGATTTTGACTCTTTTGCATGAGCGAAAAGATTGCATTGTGATCCGGGCGCGACCCGGAGAGCCGCTGCCTGACGCAGAACTGTTTATCTGGGACTTCGAGCCGTCCACGGAGATACCCGCCCGCTTGCTGGGTCGGGAAAGCTGTCGGCATTTGCTCCTCACTGAGCGAAAGTGTTTGAGTTTCCTCAGCCCCAACTTGCTCAACTCAACCTGCATCCTGCTGAAGCCTGTCAGCGCGGTTACGCTGAACACATTTGTCGACCTGGCGATTGAGGCCTGGGGTGCGCATCAGTGTGCAGACGATGCGAACGCACTACGGAGGGATCGCGAGGCGTTACTTCAGTACGTGCTTGAAGTGAACCTGAAGCTTCAGGAGTACGATCACGAGCGAACCAATTTCCTGGCACGTGCATTCCACGATTTTCGCTCGCCGCTGACTACATTGCATGGCTATTGTGGGCTTCTTGCTGAAGAAAAAGTCGGCACTCTCACCTCAGAGCAAAGAGACCTTTTGCAGCGAATGCAGCACAGCACGAATCGACTGGCCCGGCTAGCGAGCAGTACATTCGAGCTAACGATCTCGGGACAAGTTCAACGTAAAGCGATATTCGCAAGCAGCAACATCGATGCGGCGGTGAATCAGGCGCTGCATGACGTTAGCCTGATGGTCTCGGAAAAGGCCATCGAAGTTGATGTTCGCCTTGAGCCACCTCAGCAGACCTTCTTTTTCGAGTCTGAATCGATTGAGCAGCTACTTGTGAACCTCCTGGAGAATGCATGCAAGTTTGTTCCAAGAAAAGGCCTGATCTCCGTCCGAGGTTATCCGGTTTCCTGGACCAAGCGGGCCTGCTGGTCCGAGTTCACCGAGGCCGCCGCCGATGGCGAGCTGAACGCTTACCGGATCGACATTCTGGACTCCGGTCCGGGTGTTCTGCCGGATGAGGCGGAAAAGATTTTCGATCAGTACACGTCTTACGTTGGTCCTGATGATCGCTCCAGCAGCGGGCTGGGCCTGGCAATCTGCAAGCTGGTCGTCAACGCCCACCACGGAACGATATGGGCGGCCCCGGGCGACCATGGCGGTCAGTTCTCCTTTATCTTGCCGTTTAATCCCGTGGGCCGGGAGACGGGGATATTGCAGGACGCGATTCACATGAATCCGAAGGAAGCGGTTGTCCAATAATTAGGCGTTGTCAGATTATGGAAACAATACTGGTAGCTGAAGACGAACCCGAAGTCCGGCACTATTTAGGGCTGGCCCTGAGCTGTCATGGATATCGAGTTGAATTTGCGCAGAATGGAGAGGAAGTGGTTGAGTTCCTCTCGCATCGGGCGGACGGCGTCTCGTTGCTGCTGCTCGATCTGCTCATGCCGCAGAAAGACGGGTTCATGACCCTCAGAGAGGTGCGTCGTACGTGGCCGTCACTTCCTGTAGTGACCATGTCGGGAGCCTGTTCTCCCAGTAACATTGTCTCCAGTCTAAAGGGCGGCGCCATCGATTTTCTGCCTAAACCAGTTTCTGCTGCGGATCTAGTGAACGCCGTGAGATCAGGCTTGGCGGCTGCCTCAAGAGTGATTGATGTCTCCGGTGGTCGACGCGTCGAAGCGAATTGGGAGTTGCCGAGTTGTCGGCCAACGTCGCCTGGTGGATGGTCGGCAAAGGTCGAATCACTGTTGCAGCGGGTCGGGTCCTCCGATGTGCCGCTTTTGCTGCGCGGGGAGACCGGGGTAGGAAAAGAGGTTCTGGCGCGAAGATTTCACCTTAAATCCCGGCGCGCCCAACGGCCTTTCTTAAAGCTGAACTGTGCTGCCCTGCCGTCCGAGCTCGTCGAGAGCGAACTGTTTGGATATGAGCGAGGAGCCTTCACCGGGGCCTTCAAAAATTCGGCTGGAAAATTCGAGGTGGCCAACGGAGGCACAATCCTCCTCGACGAGATCGGTGACATGGATTTTAAACTCCAAGCCAAGCTCCTGCAGGTTTTACAGGACGGGGAGTTTTTTAGGCTTGGCGCCAGGGAGCCGTCGAAGGCGGACGTGCGGGTTATGGCCGCAACTCATTGCGACTTGGAGAGAGCAATTACGGAGGGCAAGTTTAGGGAGGACCTGTACTATCGCCTTAATATTATTGGGATCTCCATCCCTCCCTTGCGAGAGCGCCGGGACGAGATTCTCGCGCTGGCAGAACAGTTTTTGAAGGACCACTCGGGGCAAGACTCGCCTCCCGTGACCATTACTTCGAGTCTTCAGCAGGCATTGCTTGATCACGATTGGCCGGGCAATGTAAGAGAACTCGAGAATGCAATGCGAAAACTCCTTGTCTTCGGGAGCCCCGATCTGCTTGTCGAGGAGCTGAGTAACAGACGCACGAGAAGGGTCCCGGTAACCACGCGCTCCTCACCGGCGCAGCTTCCGCCGGCCGACTTCAGTGTGCCGCCAGAGACCGCAGACGCCGCCTTGAGTTCCGGCCTCTCCGGGGCCGATTCTTCAGACAGCGGCCGCTTCATCACGTCGCCCAATTCAAATGGCGCTTCAATTCCTGAACGAGTGACACCAACAGCCGATCGGCAGTACGCTCCACCGGCTGAGGCGTGGCGCAGCAAGGCAATGGACGACGTCCTCCTTGATGGGTGTATCCTCGCGAAAGTTGATCAAGCTCGCAAAGAAGCGGAGTCAGAAGCGATCCTGGCAGCGCTCAACGCGACGCTTTGGAACCGGAAGCAGGCGGCGGTAGCGCTAGGGGTGGATTATAAGGCCCTGCTCTACAAGATGAAGAAGCTTGGTATTGGTGAGAAGCCTATCTCCATGCGGAAGACTGAGGTGCTCCCGGCGACTTGATCTTCGGCCGCTCTTGGCGGCAACGTCTATTTGAGTGCCTGGCGGCAGGCATTCCAAGTCTCCTCCGCACAGTCGCGCCAGCTTCGCGTCGAGCGGGCAGCAATCGCCGCCCGGTCCCATGACGTTTTCAGGCAGTCTTCAAGTGCGCGCTCCAACAGAAGAGCATCCTTGGGAGGCACTAATAAGCCGCTCCCCGCATCGACGAGCTGCGGTATGCCCCCCACATCGGATGCGACCACCGGCGTACCGCATGACAGAGCCTCGATCACAACATTTGGACAACCCTCTGCATGGCTTGGCAAACAAAAGACGTCTGCCGCAGACATCCATAAAGCAATTTCGCGAGAAGGAAAAGCGCCCGGCATCCACACCCGCCCGTGTAACGGACCATCTTGTGCCTGGGCTGCAATCTGTTTTGATAATGCACCTTCCCCAATTAGGGCGACGCTGAGGCGCTTCCTTCTTTGGGCCAGTCGACCGACAGCATCTAGAAGTTCCGGCACACCCTTTGTCTCGGAAATCCATCCCACGAAGACAATCAATTCTGTGTCAAGTGGGATCGAGAGTTGTTCGCGCGCAACTCTCTGATCGATCGGATGGAAGACGTCAAGATCACACCCACAAGGAACAGTCCAGGTTCGGTCCTCTCTCGCACCGAGTTCCACGGCTTTCTGCCTGGTTTGTTCGCTAACCGCGATGACGCCGTCTGCCCGGCGAAGAGCTCGTTGCGTGTGCCAACTGGTCACGCGGTCTGGAATTCTATTCACGTCGGACCCGATCACGCCGAGTATGCTCGGTATACCAAAACGGTCACCCAGGGACACTGCCGCGCAGCCCTCAGGGTAAACAAAGTAATTGAGCAGAACGTCCGGCTTAAAGGCTGCCAGCCGGTCGTGTAGATAGTGCTCACAAACGGCAGGATTAAAAGGCCGGCTAACGACCGGAACCGCTGGGTATTCAATGTACTCGGTATCAAGATCCAGGAGCGAGTGATTCGGGTTCGGGTGGGAATACTGAAAGTTTCGTGGAGACAGCCAGCTGGGATAACGGGTGAGTGGGCAAAACACGCGAATCTCCGCGCGATCGCGCATTTGCCGTAGAACCTGGTAAGTTGGGTTCCCCCGGAAGGGCTGCGCGCTGTTAGGAAAGTGAGATGTTACTACCGCAAGGCGCATGCGTTGACCTCACCCTCCGACGTTGCTCGAGAATGCCGAACGTCCCGGCTCTAAGCCGCGTGCGCGAACACCCTTTTCTGCAAGAATTCTGCGGAATAGCGCCTCGTACTTCAACCACGACCCTTCGATTCCGAAGCGCTGCGCCCAGTTTTGCGCTCTTTTCCCCACGGCCTCGAGATCCGGCCGAAGCGCGGTAGCCACCATCAAGCTCGCCAGTGCTTCCGGACTTCCTGGTGTACAGTATCCGGCTACGACGGACTCTGGGGCGAGTTCCACAAGTCCGCGCAAGCGCGTGGAAATAACTGGTAATCCGGCAGCCATCGCTTCCATGAGTGAGATAGGTAGCCCTTCATCAAGGGACGAAAGCACAAATGCATCCAGAGATGCGAGGAATCCCGGCACATCGAAGCCCGCGCCGTGAAGGACGACTCGATCCGCAACGCCGAGTTCTGCCGCGGCCTTAGCGATCGACTCGCGACAAGGCCCGTCGCCCAAAAGATGAAGCTCCGATTTTGGAAGAGCACTGGAAATCTGTCCGAATGCCCGGACAAGAGTCAGGTGGTCCTTTGCAGGAACCAGTCTCCCAACCGCTCCAAAACGAAATGGGGAGAGAACGCTCGTTGGGCGGAACTCGCGAGGTAAGAACCTGCGTAATTCAATCCCATTGTGAATCACCTGCATGTTATCGAGCGATAGCTTGTCTCTCTCAACGTAGAAATCGCGTACGCCCTCGGAGATAAACACCACTCCGTCCGAGCATCGCGCTGCTACCCGCCATATGCGCTCGCACCTGGGGTCCCAATTCATGTTGCCGCCATGTCGCGTGTTGACCACAGCTTTAACACCGGCTAGACGTGCGGCAACGATTCCGTAGTGAAGAACCAGAGCATTGTGCGCATGAAGAACATCCACGTGGTCCTCTCGCAGTTTGCGCACGAGTGCCGCGAGTAGATGCCAGGATGGGCCATCGGCTTTTCCAAAGCCATGCACGGATGCGCCAATGGCCTCGGCCTCCGGCGCCAGCTGTCCGGGATGACGCGCACAATAAATGAGGGCTCGATGGCCGCGGCTAACCTGCCGTCGCGCCAGATCGACCGCCAGACGCTCCATGCCTCCAATATCCAGGCTGGGCAAGAGCTGCGCGATAGCTAACGGGGGACCAGCAGGCACATTCTCCATTAACGTCTCAGCGGAACAATCACTGGTGCGGTTGTGGTTAAGAATCGGTGCCATCAAAACAAAGCGCCATTCTTCTCCTACAAGGAAGCCAGTGCAGGCGGATGCACATCAATAGACTGATGCAAGGTGAAGCCGGATTTACTCGCGTCATCGTAAAACATCTTCACGGTGTCGAGCGAATATTGGGTTAGATCTCGGCCGACGAGTTCCATCTTCTTCAGGATGTCGTTGGTTGCGGTGATAACATGACATCCCATCCGATCGGCTTGGAAGATATTCAATAACTCCCGCGGACTGGCCCAGATCAATTCAATTTGAGGAAACGGCCGCATGACGTCCAGCGCGGATTGCATTAATGGAATCGGATCACGCCCGGTGTCTGCAATTCGGCCGGCGAACACGGAGATGTAGGAAGGAGCTCCGTTTGCAAGTGCGTAGGTCATTTCCGAGACTTGGTCCAACGTCAGCAGGGCGGTCGCATTCACTTTCACACCACACCCGCTTAGCCGCGAGATGAGTGGAGCAGTCGATTCGCCGCGCGTATTTGTCACGGGGACTTTTACGTAGACCTGGTCTCCCCAACTAGCTATCTGACAGGCTTGGCGCTCCATTTCGTCGAAATCGTCGGCGAACACTTCGAATGAAATCGGGCGATCTGGAATCGCTTCGAGAACGTCACGAGCAAATGCCTCGTAGTCGGTGATTCCGGCTTTACGCATCAGCGTCGGGTTCGTGGTGAACCCGCTAATCAGAGGATTCTTTGCTAACTCCAGCATGGTATGGCGGTCCGCGCCGTCAGCGAAGAGTTTGATTTTTAGATCACGGATATTCATCGTGTTGACGTCCTTTCTCTTACCTCGAGCCATTCATCTGGACAACTGCCTCCCACTTCGTTTCTGACTGCTTGAGGTAGGGATGGGAAACAAGCAAGTGCCAGATCACCGCTTGAAATGCCTCAGCATGCGGAGTGGTGTGCGCGGGATTGACGGTTGGCACGATCACGCAAGCGTCTGCCACTTTGGCCGTGTAACCACCGTCTCTGGACACGATGCCCGTCACCTTGGCGCCCACGCTCTTGGCATAGTCCAAGGCCTCAATGAGGTTGACGCTGACGTTTTTTTCCAGGTTGCCGCCGCCCACAGAAAACACCAATAAGGCATCTTCTTCGCGCAGTCTGCTGACGGTGAGCCAACTCTTGAAGACGGTAGTCCAGCCCTCATCATTCGTCCTCGCGGTGAGTTCCGAGACGTTGTCGGTTGGAGCGTAGGCCTCGAATCCGGCTATCTTTCGAAAATCGTTGACTGCATGCGACGCATTTGCCGCGCTGCCGCCCACGCCCAGAATGAACAGTCGCCCACCGCGTTTGCGCGCCTGGGCCAAAGTCTGAGCTAAGGCGTCAATGCTGCTTCGGTCCAGTAACTGAATTACGCGCTCGCATTCGGTAAGGTAAGTCTCAACAAAGTTCATGGTCTAGATACATCCGGATCTTCAGGTAAAATCAACAGACCTCACCAAGCACGACGCTGGCCAAAGAGCTTTGGGGCATTTCCCAAACACAAACGAGACTCGGTCAACATCCGGAAAGGAACATTTTCGGCAGACTTACCAAAGTTCTTGGACTTTCCGCCGTTACATCGCCGCCAGCGGAACCGGATCATTAACTGGTCCTGCGCATGGGTCCAGTCCCAATTCTGCAGAGAGGCTATCGACCGTGCGGCAGATGGATTGGCGAATCGTTAGGCTGGGCGCCCAACCGAGCGAGCGAATCTTATTGCAATCAAGAAGTATCAGCGGACTATCGCCGATCCAACCTCGCTCCCCGCCGGCATACTCGATCGTCGGCTTAACCTTCAAGGCTTCGCAAATCCAACCTATGGAGTCATCCACGCAGCAGGTCTCATCGGATCCCAGATTGAAAATGTTAACCCTATCGTTCGCAACACGAATGGCCTTGAGCATGGCGCCGATGCAGTCTCCCACATAGAGGTACGATTTGCGTTGCCGGCCATTACCCAGCACGAATAACCTCTCCGGGTGGTCTCGCAATTGTTTGTAGAAATCAATGACATGACCGTGGGAGTAACGAGGCCCTAGAAGCGAAACAAACCTGAAAATGTAAGCCTGGAATCCAAATCCTTCGCAATAAGCCGTTATCAGGCCCTCAGCTGCCAGTTTCGACGCCCCGTAGAGCGACGTCTGCTGGGGGAACGGGCAGTTCTCCGGGGTCGGGAAAACCGCCGGTTCGCCGTATATCGATCCCGTCGAGGAAAATGCAATCCGGCTAACCCCTTGAAGGCGCATCGCCTCCACTACGTTCCAGGAGGCTATCGTATTCTGCTCAAGATCTTTCCGCGTCTGTTGGGTCCCAAAACGGACGTCGGCGTTGGCTGCGAGGTGAAAAACAAAATCGACGCCGGACATCTCTTGCTGCAGATGTGGGAGGTCGAGAACGTCACCTACGGAGAATCGAAAACGTGGGTGAGAGAAAGCGGGGACAAGGTTCCGTTTAGTCCCGGTGCTGAGGTTGTCATACCCGGTAACCTCATGTCCCTCAGCCAAGAGCCCATCCACCAAATGGCTCCCAATGAACCCAGCCGCACCAGTTACAAAGCAATGCAAGCGTTCAATCTCCTGACCGAAACGACCATGCAACGCGAGGTCCAAAGCAACGTCAGGCTGGGCTTAGCGCCTTCTCAACAGGAATCGGCGGCAATTCTTGTTGAATATGCAGCCCTAAACTCTGGACCTTAATGTGCTCGTGTGAGTGCGTCCGGCGTAGTCCGCGACCTTTGCTAAGAAGAGAGATTTGACAATCGTCCGAGACGCAGGATTAGCCCACCCTTCGAGTTCTTCATTTAGCTCGGTACGTTCTGTCGAGCCAGTGAGGTTGGCGTAGGGCCTGCTCATTCGGACAACGCTAGACCGGGGAGATTTCTGAATTATGCCGCGAAAAGTCAAGGTCGGAGTAGTCGGTGCGGGATACGTCGCATCCCGCCACTTGCGAGCGCTCCGCGATTTGCCTTTCGTTGAGGTCGTGGGTATCTGCGACGTCGATAAAGCCTGCGCATCGGATCTGGCGGCGCGCTTTCGCGTCCCCCGAGTGTTTGGGTCGCTTTCGGAGTTGCGCGAGGCGGAGCCTCAGGTGGTCCACATCCTAACCCCGCCGGCTTCACATTGTGCATTGACGGTTGAGGCACTCGACATGAATTGTCATGTCCTGGTCGAGAAGCCTATGGCGGAGACTCCGAGCGAATGCGACCGGATGATCTCAAAAGCTCGTGAAAAGGGGTTGGTTCTGTCTGTAAACCACTCGCTGCTGTTTGAGCCGGCAATGCAGAAGGCGCTCGAACACATCGACAACGGCGATTTGGGAGAGCTGCTCGAACTCACCTATTTCCGCGGATCGGACTATCCCACATATCGGGGCGGACCTCCTGGCAAGATGTACAGCCAGGGCTCCTATCCGTTTCGTGATCTGGGCGTTCATGCCATCTATTTGATCGAACGGGTTCTTGGCCCCATAGAAGACCTTGATGTGAGGTTTCATTCTACCGGCCGGGACCCGATGTTGTCCTTCGATGAATGGCGCGTTTCCTCTAAGTGCAAGAAGGGCACTGCCAGCGTCGTTTTGTCGTGGAATATGCGCCCCCTTCAAAACGAGGTGTGGATCCACGGGACCCGCGGCCATGTCCGCGTGGATATGTTCCTGCAACAGTGCCATATCTATCGTGATTATCCGGGGCCAAAGCAGCTTTCCTTCCTCATGAATGGAATCCGCC
This sequence comes from uncultured Acidobacteriaceae bacterium, assembly GCA_963740005.1. Lineage (GTDB taxonomy): Bacteria > Acidobacteriota > Terriglobia > Bryobacterales > Bryobacteraceae > CAJCIT01. The sequence continues at coordinate 91,430 of CAVUCO010000025.1, forward strand.
ACGCGGTGGCGGCCTCGGTTGAAATTCCGGCTTTTCTAGTAAAGGTCATGTCGGGTCGCCTGAAGCCATCGCCCGGCATTTATGAGTCGGTCATCGCGTTTCATCGAGCGATCGCAAACGGCAGTCCCGCTCCGGTTTCATCGGATGACGGCCGCCGGGCAGTGTATTGGGTTGCCCGGGGTTCGCACGACGCCGACGTTGCGAAACAGGACATACAACGGTCGAGCGAAGAATATCGGCCAGGTCCGGCTCGCGTCCTGGTGACTGGCGCGGCTGGGTTCGTAGGATCTGCCTTGGTGCAGAGGTTACTGGATGGTGGTCAGCGGCCCCGGGTATTGCTGCGTCGCCCCGCACCAGAAGGATCCCCGTTAAAGGGCCTGGATGCCGTCGTCGGCAGCCTGGGTGACCCGAAGGTGGTGGACCTCGCCGTTGAAGGGGTCGATGTCGTCTACCACCTGGGAGCCACAATGAAAGGCGGTGCTAACGATTTCGAAGCCGGTACGATTTGGGGCACACGTAATATCGTCGATGCGTGTCTCAGGCATGGCGTAAAAAGACTGATCTATGTGAGTTCCTTTGGCGTTCTCGATGTGGCTGGGCATCCCAGCGGCGTAGCGGTGTCCGAAACCTCCCCGCTCGAACCCAATCCTGAGTTGCGCGGCCTATACACACGCACCAAATTGGAAGCTGAGCGGATCGTCTTGGAGGCAATCGAAAATCGTGGCTTGCCCGCAGTGATTCTTCGCCCCAGTCAAATCTTTGGTCCTGGCTCCGAGCGAGTCGCTCCCAGCGGCATCGTCCAGATCGCAGGGCGGTGGATAGTCGCCGGGAACGGCAAGCGGAAGCTGCCACTCGTCTACGTCGATGATGTAATCTCAGCTCTGCTCGCTGCTGAGATCGCGCCGGCGGCACTCGGCCGGATTATCCATCTGGCCGACCCCACGCCCGTCACCCAGAACGAGTACCTGGACTTGTGCATTCCCGCGCTTGGAAATACTTCCGTTCGAAGAGCGCCTATTGGATTGTTGATGGGGGCGGCCTGGACCTGCGATCTCCTCGCGCGCCTCCTTAAGCGACCGTTGCCCCTATCTCGCTATCGGATACGCTCGCTGCGTCCCCTGCACCCGGCTGATATTTCTCTGGCTGGTGCCCTGCTCGATTGGAAGCCCGAGGTAGGCACCTCACGGGGACTCTCCCTAACCTATAGCCGGTTTCGTCATCCGGAGAACCTTCCAGCCGTGCCATCAAACCCTGCTCCGCGCGAGGCTGCACTAAACGTGCGGTCTCGACCTTAGCTCGCTTCATGCCAAATTTTCGCAAAAAACGAATTGTATTGGGACTTCTTATTGCGCGGTTCTATCTTCCAATCTAACCCGTACTGAATATCTCTGTGGGTGCAGAATTGCTCTGTCCGATTCGATCCCAAACGAAATGAACTGGAACCTTCTGTAGAGGTGGACGAAAGTAATGCTGCGCACTCATAATCAAGAAACAGTACGGGTCAGCGTAGTCATGCTGACCTACGATCGCCCCCGTTTCCTCAATCGTGCAATCGAAAGCGTCGTAAAACAGGATTATCAGGATTGGGAGTTGATCGTCGTTGATGACGGTTCACGTCCCGAGGCCAAAGAGATCATGCTCGGCTGGTTGGACCAGGATGGCCGGATTCGCTATTACCATCGTGAAAAGGCCGGCAACATTGCGAATGCGATGAATTTCGGGATTAACCAGGCCCAAGGCGAATACATTGCCGTACTTGACGACGACGATTATTGGATGCCCATCGACAAGCTATCCAGGCAGGTGAAGTTCCTGGATGACAATACCTCCTGCGCGGCCTGTGGAGGAGGCGCCATTGTCATTGACGAAAACGGAAGAGAGAAACTCCGATACTTTAAGCTCCAGGACGACAAGGATCTCAGGAAGTGGGCGTTGATATCGAACCCGATGCACCATTCCACATCGATGTTTCGACGATCATTGATCTTCCAATGCGGCCTTTACGACGAGTCACTTGCCGGATTTCAGGATTGGGACGTGTTTCTCAAGCTTGCGAGGCAGGGCAGCCTCCACAACTTTCCAGAGGCTCTGGTCTATTACACAATGTGGGGTGAGAGCGGCTCATTCGTGTCCCAGCGCGCTAACAGCCGCGCCGCCATAGCCATCATTCTCCGGCACGGTAAGGCATACGGACGCTTCGCTGCCGCACTGAGTCTGGCAGGCCTTCATTATTTTTATGCCCGGCTTCCGCGTCTCATAAAGCAAGCCTCCTTTTCGTTTCTCTCGAGGGCGAAGAAGCGGGCCTTTGCCGAGCGGCGCGTTCCGACCTGAACAGGCTCACCCGGCCAAGCACCGCAAGAGTGATAGCACTCCCGGTTTCCCGAACTCTCGAAGCCAGCCCCAAGATAGGAAGTTCGTTGGACTTTGTCCCAAACTTTGGGCTAAAGGGAGCAGAAAATATAGGCCCCGGGCTGCAAAGTCTTACCAAAGTCTTTTGGGTGCACTAACCGAGCCCGGCGGAATGGAGTCCCAGCCTTTGGCCGCTACGTTGCAATGAGAAGTTTGCCAACAAAATGTTGGCAGGGCCCAACGACAAATTAGAATGCCTCACGAAACGAAAGATCTCCAAGCTAAACCTCTCCCAAGCGGACTTTTACCTCTGTCTCTCGCCAGAATGCTGTGGAAAAGGAGATGGACGGCCTTGGCGATCTGCTCGACTGTCTCAGCGGTCTCGTGCGTTTGGGTCTGGCGTTTGCCGCCGATCTACAGAGCAGAGGCGCTGATCCTTGTCGATCCGCAGAAGATTCCTGAGTCCTTTGTCAGCTCAACTGTAAATGAGGATGTCGCTGACCGGTTGGCTTTGATCAACCAGGAAATCATGAGCCGGACACAACTGTTGAAAGTAATCCAGCAGTTCAACCTCTATCAGAAGGAGCGCCGTACACTGACCGAGGAAGAGGTAGTTGAAAAGATGAATGGGGACATCTCCGTCAAGGTGCAAAAGAACTGGTCGGGCGGAAAGATGGCGGCCTTCCGTCTGTCGTACGAGGGCAGCAATCCGGTCGTGGTTACTAAGGTCGCCAATCAGTTGGCTGGCCTCTACGTTGCTGAAAACGAGAGATCGCGGGAAACGCAAGCCACGGGAACAGTTGAGTTTCTCGACTCCAAGCTCAACGACGCCAAGATGAGTCTTGACGCCCAGGAAGCGAGGGTATCCCAGTTCAAGCAACTTCACAGCGGAGAGCTCCCTCAGCAGGAGAACTCGATCCTGTCAACTCTAAACAGTCTGCAGGTCCAACTGCAAGGGTGCCAGGACGCGATTAATCGTGCTTCCGATGAAAAGATGAATTTGGCGGCGGCGTTGTCTGCCGCCGAAACGTCGGAATCGGCCATGACGCAAAGCCTGCGGCCCAAAGGCAAGAGCACCGGAACTGTGCTCACTGAACCAGGCGCTCCTCCTAAGCTGAAATCCGAGATCCTTGAAGCGCAACTCCGCCAACTGGAGGTGCGCTTAACTCCGAAACATCCTGACGTTCAGGCACTACAGCGCGAGATCGATTTGGCTAAACAACGCGAAGCCCAGGAAGCGGATGAAGCCGGGAAGGCTGCGACCAGACGGACTCAAAACGCCACGCCTGCCACCGACCAGGCGCAAAATGGCGCTGCTTCTGTCCAGGACCTGACCGTCGTGACACCGGAGCTTCTCCGTGAAAGAGAGCGGGTTGCCACCTTGAGAGCGCAGCTGGCCTCAATCTCGAATGACATTAGCGTAAGAACAAAGCAACGCGAGGAAATCCTTAGCCAGCTTGGCGGCAACCAGGCAAGAATCATGAAGCTGCCGTTGATTGAACAACAGATGGCTGCCCTCACCCGAGACTACCTGATCTCACAGCAAAACTATAAGTCTCTTTTGGATAAGAAGCTGGCAGCGAGCCTGGCAACGGACATGGAGCACTCGCAGAAATCGGAGCGATTCAAAGTCGTCGATTCTGCTCGAACTCCGGAGAAGCCCGTCAGACCCAAGCGTTTGCTTCTTGCGTCAGGTGGTTGTTTGCTGGGATTGGCCTTGGGTCTTAGTGTCGCGTTTGCTCTTGAGTTTCGCCTGGGCCTGCTGATGGGAGAGTGGGAACTGCCTACCGGAGTAGTCGTTCTTGGGCGGGTGCCGGTTGTCGAAATGTCCAGCCCCGACGGTGCGGTTTCTCGCGGACTGCTGCGGGCGATGGTTGTGTTAACTGCCATCTCCCATTGGGTAACGCAATACCGTCTCCCGAGCAATCACTAACATGTATCTTTCGCATTTTGGTCTTGAACTAGAGCCATTTTCACTGGCGCCTGACCCAGGGTTCTTATTCTTGACCGACAAGCACCGGGAAGCACTGGCCGGCCTCCTCTTTGCCGTGACGGAGCGAAAGGGGTTCCTTGTGCTCACTGGCGAGGCGGGCACCGGAAAGACGACTCTGGTCAGAAAGCTTTTGCAATCGATCGCAGTCACGTGCGCGCAGTTTAGCGTGATCGTAAACCCTGCCCTCAGCCCCTCGGAATTCTTAGAGAGCGTGCTAATGGATTTTGGGGTAGCCGACGTACCTTCGAGCAAGGCTGTGCGGCTTGCCGTTTTCAAGAAGCTCCTAATCCGGGCGTACCGCGAGGGTAAGACCTCAGTGCTCGTTGTAGATGAGGCACACGTACTCACCACCGAACTCCTCGAGGAGATTCGACTGTTGTCGAACTTCGAAATGTCGGACCAGAAACTGCTCTTGGTGATCCTTGTGGGCCAGAGCGAGCTGAACGGCCTCCTCGATCAGGAGTCACTAGCTCAACTGAAACAACGGATCGCGGTTCGCCTGGGGATAGCACCTCTGGATGCGCAGGAGATTCGGCGCTATCTTCAGGTGCGTTGGGAGCGAGCTGGTGGCCAGCGCCCTCTCCCGCTGTCTGAAGAGGCGATCGATCTCATCGAACGGCACTCGCGCGGGATTCCGCGCCTCATTAACGTAATCTGCGACGCTGCACTAACCAATGCTTATGGAGTTGGCGTCACGTCCGTTGGCGTACCGGAGATTCAGGAGGTTGTGGCCGATTTGCGCATCTCGAGCCAGGACCGGGCGGAAATTGTCCCGCGTAGCTCGCTCAACGGAAACGGTAACGGCGCTAGCTCGGCTTTTCTATCCGCAGCTGCCCTAATACCGCCGGAATCCGCAGGTCCGTCCGACCCCGTCTTTAAATCTCTCGAAAGGTATATGCCAGACAATGCGATCCGCCCCCGGCGGTTTCGTTGGCCGAAATGGTAACTGAATGAGCCGAATGTTCGACGTCATCAAGAAAACGGACCTCTTCGACCCGCATGACATCGCGGGGTCGGAGCTTAATTCGCACGAGCCAGCTACGGTCAAGGTTGAACGACCTGCCGAGCGGCGGGTGTCGGCCGCGCCCGCGCGTGTTGCCAGCCTCCGAGTCTCAGCTCTCGAACCCGTATTTCCTTTTGATAAGAGCCACCAGGCGGCTGCTGAAGAATATCGGATCATTCGAACTAAGATCCTCCATCATGCTGCAAAGCCTCGTTTGATAGTTGTCTCAAGCCCCTCGAGTGGCGATGGAAAGACGGTTACTTCAGTCAATATCGCGGCCTCACTGGCTCTCAAGGACGAAGCGAAGGTGCTGCTTCTTGACGCCGATCTGCGCAGGCCGCGGATTGCGGACGTGCTGGGAATTTCAAAAGGATCAGGACTGGCCGAGGTTCTTCAGGGTGGGGCGACTCTCGATGATGTCTTGATTCGCGCTGAACAGTTACCAAATCTGTCGATTCTTCCGGCTGGTCAGGCTACCGGGAACCCAGCCGAGCTGTTTGATTCGCGGCACTGGAGGGCTTTGGTCGAGCAGATTCGAGCCCGTTTTGGCCATGTCATTCTCGATACGACGCCATTGGGGGCGGTCGCCGATTACGAGCTCGTACAGTCGACCTCCGACGGAGTCATCGTAGTCATCAGGCCTGACCACACGCCGCGTAAGGAATGTCACCGGGCGCTAGGCATCGTCCCTACCGAGAAGTTGCTCGGTGTCGTTCTGAACTGCGTGGAGGAATGGTGGCTATGGAAACGTCACTCGTACGGGTATTACCATGAACTTCCAACCAGCGCTGTTACGCCAAGGCGAAAGTAATGGCATTGCTGGGTTTTGATCTGATGACAAGCTCAAGAGGCCAGTAAGGAACACGCCGTTGTATCCGAACCTTAAGCTACAAATATGGCGAGCTGGAATTCGGCAAAATCGCCTCGCCCAGATTTTGGGCCTGGACGAAACAACTCTGAGCCGCATTGTCAACGGATTTCGAACGCCTCGAGAGGATCTCAAAGCGAAAATCGCCGCCGTCCTCCAAAGTGACCAAGCTTGGCTTTTCGAGAAGTCCAACCCGACCGCGCCGCGGGACCTACCACCAGAAAAAGGCCCTTTACACGGTTAACGCCGAAGCTGGGGTTATCGTCCGGTCGGGTCACGACTTACACGACGGCCCGAGTGGGTTAGTTTCCAAGAAATCGGGAAGGCCCGAAGTTTCCCACGAAACGGTGGGCAATGGCACCTCGAGTGCTTTCAGTAAGGCGCTTTGAAGTTCATTCAATCTAGTCTTGCGAAATTCCGCCTCTTCATTCTCGGCTCGATTCTTGCCGAGGTCATGCTGGTGACTTTTAGCGTCGGCGGCGCAGCGACGCTTCCTGAGGCAGTAATGCAACCCCACGGCGGGAGTACCAGCACGCAAACGAAGTTGGCTGCTCGCACCTCAACCGATGTGACTCGGGACGTGACCGATTTGCCCGAGCCTACCGCCAGTTTGCTGCTTGGTCTTGGCTTGGTTATCCTTTCCATTGGTGGAAAGCGTTTCGGTTCTCGAAGAAAGCAAGATGCGGCCAGTGGAAAAGCCGAGGGCTAGTTAGTCAGGTTCTTTCGGACTGGATTTGTGGCAATCAGACGACCCGTTCGTCTGTACCCCAAACAGGCGCCTTGACGAGCTCGTGATACGAGGAGGGGAATTTGCACTTTGCGTGAGTTCGAGACTTCCTTAAGGTTGCCCCCGTCGTTGTGTCCGCGACCGGTCAGTGCGGATTCCCAGTGAATGGAATAGTTGGAGAATTTCCGGGAGTCAGGTATTCCGAAACGGCTCGCCGCATCAACGGCTAATCCTTGGGTGGTCCGTGCCAGCAACTGGAAATAGCAGCAGACAACCAATTTGGCCGCCAGTGCGCTGGAACCTGAAGTTTGCCTTCTCAGGGAGGACACATCTCCCAGGAAAAAAATTGGCTCGAACGGGTAAACGCATTGTTTGTAAATGTTTCTGAGCAATCCGCATCGGATTGCAATGGGATCTCATTCCTGGTCGTAAGGGGCCCCAGAGATAAAGATAGCGATGTACTCGCCCTTGACGGCAGTGTTGGCCGTTGGCGTGCCCTGAAACCACTTAACGTGCTGACCGAGCGGCTGCCGAACCAGGTGACGCTGGAAGGCTGTCCAGGGTTGGAAAGACACACGACTGCCCCAGCTACCCAACTCGACGGAGGTGATTGTACTGAAGCTTCCGAGGGAGAGGATCAGCCCTTCTAAGACGAAGGACAGCTGCCCACAACAGGTGAGGGCAGTTAAGTCAGTCGGGACCTAAAGTAACCTATGTGCGGAATCGCTGGATTTCTAAACGCTGACGGAAACGCTGCCGAACCGGGTGTCCTGCATCGAATGATCTCGATGCTGCACCACAGAGGGCCGGATGCCGTCGGCGTTCATGTCGACCGCAACGCCGGCCTTGCGCACGCCCGCCTCAGCATCATCGACCTCTCCGGCGGCGCCCAGCCGATGCATAACGAAGACCGGTCTCTGTGGATCACGTTTAACGGCGAAATCTTCAATTACGTGGAACTTAGAGAGGACCTGCAAAAAAAAGGCCACACCTTCGCAACCCGCTCCGACACCGAGGTCATTCTTCACCTCTACGAAGAGAAGGGACCGGATTGTGTTCATTACATGAATGGCCAGTGGGCCTTCGCCATCTGGGATAGCAACCGCAGAAATCTGTTTCTCTCAAGGGACCGGCTCGGCGTCAGGCCGCTTTTTTACGCGTCCGCCAACGGTGCCTTCGTGTTTGGGTCAGAGATCAAAGCGATTTTTGCGTGTCCCGGCGTCGCCCGGGAACTCGACCTCACCGGCTTGAATCAAGTTTTCACGTACTGGTGCACGCTCCCGCCGCGGACCGCTTTCAAAGGCATCTACGAACTTCCGCCCGGCCACTCCATGGTGGTCAAGCAAGGGACGGTCACAGTTCAGCCTTATTGGGAACCAGACTACGAAACAGAACCATGTTTTGTGAACGAAGTCAAAGAACAGGAATACGCCGAGGAACTACTGGCCCTCTTGATCGATGCGGTCCGCATACGGCTTCGGTCTGATGTTCCGGTGGGTGCCTATCTGAGCGGTGGACTCGATTCGACCCTGACCACTGCGCTCATCAAGAAATTTACCAATGCGCCTCTGCGCACTTTTTCGGTGACTTTCGCGGATGCGGAATTTGACGAGAGTCCCTATCAACGTGAAGCGGTGCAGTTTCTTGATACGGACCATCAAGAGATTCATTGCAGCGGGGCGCAGATCGCCGAGGTCTTCCCCGACGTAACGTGGCACGGCGAAAAGCCCGTGCTTAGAACCGCCCCCGCGCCCTTATTTCTTTTATCGCGCCTGGTCCGCGAACACGGCTATAAGGTCGTTATAACTGGCGAGGGTTCCGATGAGATCCTCGGTGGATACGATATTTTCAAGGAAGCGAAGATTCGCAGGTTCTGGCGCTCGCAACCCGATTCGCGGCTCCGGCCGTTGCTTCTCAAGCGCCTATACCCCTATCTTCACAACATCCAAAGCCAGCCAGATGCCTATCGAAAGGCGTTCTTTCACATCAACACGACCTCCGAGGAAGAGCCGCTTTTCTCGCATATTCCCCGCTGGGAGCTGACCGCCAAATTACGGACTTTTCTCTCGGCCGACGCGATCGCCGAAACGCCTTCCGATCCCGGCTATGGCGAAATTCGTCGCCATCTGCCTTCCAAGTACTCTAGTTGGGATGCGTTTTGTCAAGCCCAGTATCTCGAAACGAAGTATCTTCTCCCCGGTTATATCCTCTCGTCGCAGGGGGACAGGATGGCGATGGCCCACTCGGTTGAAGGGCGATTTCCATTTCTAGATTACCGGGTTGTCGAATTCGCCTCCAAGCTACCGGTTCACTTGAAGATGAAAGCGCTCAATGAGAAATACTTACTCAAGAAATGCGCGCAAGGATTGATTCCGCCGTCGGTTCAACACCGGCACAAGCAGCCTTACCGGGCTCCTGAGGGATTCAGTTTTATGCACCCCACTGCACGGGAATACCTCGAGGATGTCTTGTCCCCCGCGCAATTGGCGCGCGATGGGGTGTTCGACCGTGTCGCGGTAGCTAAGCTGCTCAGTAAGTTCCGGAGCGGCGCGGCCATCGGAATGAAGGACAACATGAGTCTTGTCGGCATCATCTCGACACAGCTACTGTTGAATCAGTTTGTTAATGGATTTCAAGCGAGGACTACATCCTATGAGACAAGAGCTACGCCAGTTTGTGATTGATAACTTCCTGTTCGGCAAGAACGGCGATTCGTTTACCGACGACGATTCCTTTCTGGAGAAGGGAATCATCGACTCGACAGGAGTGCTTGAGCTGGTGGCGTTTCTGCAGAGCAAATACAGCATGACTATTCAAGATGAGGATCTGGTGCCGGAAAATCTTGATTCGATCGAGAACCTGATGCGGTTTGTTGAAACCCGGGTTTATGAAAAGCAGGTTCAGTAGAAATGCAAGTGGAATCTTTCCTGGAGTCGAGTGCGCGGCGAACCCCTGACAAAACGGCGTTGATCTGCGGCAACAGACGAATCTCATATCGAGACGCGGACGACAAGGCAAACAAACTAGCTCACTCCCTGAAACTGGCGGGCATTGACAGAGGCGACCGTGTCGCCGTTTACTTGGATAACTCCGTTGAAGCCGTGCTGGCAGTCTTCGCTGTTCTGAAAGCGGGAGCGGTTTTCCTGGTCGTAAATCCCAGCACCAAGGCCGATAAGCTTAAGTACATCCTCGACAATTGCCAAGCGAAAGGACTGATCACAGATCGCGCAAAGCTATCCAGGATTCAGGAACAACTGTCGGACGCAACACATCTCACGAGCATCTGGGTAGCGAACGGCACTCTGGAGACCGTGGCCGTGCCCCCTAAGCACCTGCTGAACTTGAATGCTGTGCTGGACGATCCAATTACCCCCGCCGGCCCGCCGTCAAACTCTTGCATTGACATTGACCTGGCGGCCCTGATTTATACTTCGGGCTCCACGGGAAGGCCGAAGGGTGTGATGTTGACGCATCTGAATATCGTCTCGGCAGCAACCTCGATAACCACCTATTTGGAGAACACACAGGATGACATCATCCTAAGCGTTCTCCCCTTGTCTTTCGACTACGGGCTGTATCAAGTGTTGATGGCCTTTAAAGTCGGGGCAACCATCGTTTTGGAGCGCTCTTTCACATATCCGTATCAGGTGATCGATGTACTTATTCGAGAGAGGGTGACCGGCTTCCCGATCGTACCGACCATTTCAGCCGTGCTGTTGCAGTTGGATCTGGCTCGTGTCGGATTCCCGGAGCTGCGATACATAACCAACACGGCTGCAGCTTTGCCGACGGAACATATCCGGCGGCTGCGAGATCTTTTTCCAAGGGTACGCCTTTACTCGATGTACGGACTCACGGAGTGTAAGCGCGTCTCCTATCTTCCCCCCGAGCAATTGGACATTAGGCCAACTTCGGTCGGCCGCGGCATGCCGAACGAAGAGGTCTATATCGTCGACGACTATGGCCGTAAAGTCGGGCCTCATGTTGTGGGAGAGCTTGTGGTTCGCGGCTCTAACGTCATGAAGGGGTACTGGGAACTGCCGGAGGAGACCGACAAGATGCTGAAGCCCGGACCGTTGCCGAACGAGATGGCGCTTTATACCGGCGATCTGTTCCGGATGGATGACGAGGGGTACTTATATTTCGTCGGCCGCAAGGACGACATCATAAAAACTCGGGGCGAGAAAGTAAGCCCGAGGGAAGTTGAGGATGTTCTGCATGCGATTCCCGGAGTCGCGGAAGCTGCGGTCATTGGGATACCGGACGAAATCCTCGGAGAAGCAATTCGGGCGGTAGTAGCACTGTGCGACGGGGCGCAGCTCACTGAAAAAGATGTCTTGCAGTATTGCGCAGCCCGCTTGGAGGACTACAGCACGCCGAAATCAGTGGTGTTCGTTAGCTCTCTGCCAAAGACAAGCAGCGGAAAAATCAGCAGGCGAGAGGTTTCCGCCAGCGCGGGAGGAACGCCGTGACCGAGACGGTGCGCTTTTCATCGGAAACGTTGCGAATCGACGCGGCCTCCACCGCCGCGACGATCGAAGAGTCAATTCGCGAGTCCATTTTCGTAAAGCTGAAACGAAAAGGGGCGATTGTTGCCATCTCGGGCGGGATTGACAGCAGTGTCGTGGCGTCCCTCTGCTGTCGGGCCCTGGGCCACGATCGTGTCTTCGGCCTCATGCTTCCTGAAGCGGACTCGTCCCCTGACAGCCTCAAGCTGGCACAGGTCCTGGCAGACTCGCTTGATATTAGAACGCAGGTTGAAGACATTAGTCCTATCTTGCATGCCGCCCGCTGTTACCAACGGCGCGATGAGGCAATTCGTTCCCTGATACCGGAATACACTGACGCTTACAAGTGCAAACTCAGTTTGCCTGATCTGCTTGATACTGAACAGTACGCGGTCTTTTCCGTTGTAGTGGAATCGCCGGAGGGAGTTCGCACAAAGGCGAGGCTCACACCGGAGGCCTACTTGGGCATCGTGGCCGCTACGAACTTCAAGCAACGTACCCGCAAGATGATGGAATACTATTACGCGGATCGGTACAATTACGCCGTTGCCGGTACGCCGAATCGTGCGGAATACGATCAAGGCTTCTTCGTAAAAAACGGAGATGGTGCGGCCGATCTCAAGCCGATTGCACACCTTTACAAGACCCAGGTCTATCAGCTCGCCGCGTTCCTTGGGGTGCCGGAAGAAATTCAGCATCGGCCGCCGACCACCGACACGTATTCATTGGATCAATCGCAGGAGGAATTTTATTTCGCGGTTTCTCACGACAAGATGGACTATTGCCTCTACGGCAAGAACAATGGAGTGCCACCCGCCGAGGTCGCTTCCGCCACAGGACTTACGTTACAACAGGTCCATCGTGTCTTTCAGTTGATCGATGGAAAGAGAAGAGCCACTAAATACCTTCACATGGCGCCACTGTTGGTCGAGAACATAGGCGAAGTCTGAGGGCTCTTTCCAGGATTGTGCGCTGCTCAATCCTTCGGCTGACTTCTCGTACGGGTAAGTCACAGGCTGATCGAGGCTTCGAGTTCGCAGCGATCCGCCGGCATAGAGTGAAGCGCAGTAGGGAAAACAGAATGATCGACAAATGCGAACTGACAGCGACCCGCGTTCACCCATCACGACCTCGGGCGGCCCGGGTTCTACTGCTGGAAAGCGGCACCGGGGCCGGCGGATCCGTGAACTTTCTACGAGATTTCTTGCTGAACGTAGACGTCACCGAGATGGACTCGCGGGCAGGCTTCTATTTCCCGAATACGAGTAACACGCTGAAGGAAATCGAAAAGCTTGGGTTTTCCGTCACGATCTTCAGCACTGCCTTACCCTCGGCCTCCGGCGGACGCCCAGGGGTCTTCGATCGCAGACTCAAGAAAATCCGATTCGTGAGATCGCTGTATAGAGTCGGCTTGCGGCTGCTAACCATCCAGCTCCCGATTGCCTGGAGAGTGCTCCGTTACATAAGAAAAGAAAGAATCGATCTCGTCGTCCTGAATCAGGACGTCCATTTCCATGTCCCGGGGGTGTTGGCGGCAAAGCTGGCCGCCGTTCCTTGCGTCTGTCGTAAAGCGGGAGGTATCGGTGAAGCAAGGCGCCTGAAGCGTGTTCTGAATCCTTGGGTAGAACTGTTCGTCAGTATTTCCGCGGCTACGGATACCGATCAGCGCCAAACACCGGGCACAAAGAGGCTGATTAAGATTTACGAAGGACTGGATCTCTCCCGGTTTGCTAATCCCGCATCGCGTGAGGCGATGCGAGACGAATTCTCGATACCGCCCGGCAAAAAGGTGGTAGCTGCCATTTCAAGGGTCGAAAAGGGCAAGGGCCAAATGGAGTTTCTTCAGGCGGCCGCACAAGTCCTCCAGCGCTATTCCGATGTACACTTCTTGGTTGTCGGCGATCAGGGATCGGAGGGAGGGAGCCTCATGAACGACTTGAATGCGGCCACCCGGACACTTGGAATAGAACAGTCCGTTGTCTTTACTGGTTGGCGTGACGACATTCCGGCCGTGATGGCGTGCGTTGACATATTCGTGCATTGCCCGACCACCTTCATCGAGGGACTGGCAAGGACCTGTCTTGAGGCAATGGCAATGAGAATACCGGCTGTCGTTTCCGACAACGGAGGCATGGCTGACGCGGTTGAGGATGGAGTCACGGGATTCGTCGTGCCCCCGGGCGATATCGGAGGGATCGCCGATGTCGTGACTCGATTACTCACGGACGAAAAACTGTGTCAGGAGTTTGGTCTGAATGCCCGCCGGCGCATTGAGCGGCTCTTCGACATGACTTCCACTTCGCGGCAGTTGCAGGAAGCGCTTCTCGAAGCGATTCCGGACCGCCGTCCTGAGCCGAACAGACGTAGTGCTAGTGTTGCCGCGCGATAGGATCTGACTGTGACATCGTACCGGGTTGAGTGTGCTGATATCGAGATGGACCGCGAAGCTATTCTGGCCGTGTGGGAGCGCAATCTGGCGAGCACGGATAACCTCAAAGCGAAGCTCAACTGGCATTTCTGCAACAATCCCTGCGGCCGGGGGCTCTGCTGGAAGCTGGTGGCGGATGGCGAAATCGTGGGGATGACATCGCTGGGTATGCGCCGCCTCAAGATCGGCTGCTCCGAAGTGACAGTCGGCGTCGCGTGCGATTTCGCCGTAGACAAGAGGCACCGGTTCCTCCAGCCGGCCCTGATGCTCCAGAAGGCTCTTCTCACATCGAGCGGGCCAAGAGTCTCTATGGCTTATGGCTTTCCAAACTCCCGTGTTGCCGCCGTTATGCAACGCGTCGGGTACCAGGAACTCTGCTCGGTAGACCGTTTCGCGAAAGTGCTTCGCGTATCTCCTTATCTTCTTCGTCGCCCTGGTTTGTCGCGCCTCGCTCCCGTTGTCGGGGGATTGGCTGATTTTGGATATGCGGCTTTTTCCGCCGTCGTTGAGGGTTCCAGAGGTAACTATAGATCTGAGGTACTGACCGATTTCGACGAGCGCTTTGACGAACTATGGAATCGGGTCAAAGACCAGCGCACCGTGCTGACTGTACGTGACAGCAGGTTCTTGCGATGGCGCTATCGGGAGTGTCCGCTTAAGCAATATGTGACGATAGGCCTGCTCTCAAAGGACCGATCCACGCTCTATGGGTATCTCATTTGCTATGTCGAGAACCAACACGCGACTTGCGTCGACGCCTTTGCCGCCGCCGACGCAAGAGTCTTTCGAAGCCTGATCCTGGCATGGACGGACTGGGCTCGGCAGCAAGGGCTGACCGGGCTCTCCATTAAGTGTTCGGGCGATCCCGTGCTGCTTGAGGCGCTCCAGCGTCTGCACTTTTCCCGGCGCGTGGCTCCAAGATCTTCGGTGACATCTGACCAAAATGATCCTGCGCTGAGCCAAGCCCTGATAGGGCATTTGGCGCTGGCAGCGCCGATCGACGCCAAAATCCTTAGCCAATGGTATTTCACATCGGGCGATCAGCCTTATAACTGAAATAATGGTCCCACTTCCCCATCTTGTGACACGAAAATGAGGCTGCCTCGCCATGCCGAAGTCTGGTTTCCTGGATACGCCAGGGATCGCCTGCGCGCGCGTACACGGAAACCTGTAAAGCGCGTGTGGCTCGCGTTCACCGATCATTTTGAACCGCTTTGGAGCCATGCAGGCGAGGACACTGCAATCGATCGCGTGGATCGCTGGGCCACGAATTGGCCACGAATAGCATCGAAATGTGGTGATTCATTCGGACGGCCCCCGCGCTATACATTCTTCTATCCGGAAGAAGAGTATCGGCCACATTTGCTGTCAGCTCTGGAGCCGCTGGTCGACGCGGGAATCGGCGATGTAGAGATCCATTTGCATCACGATCACGAAAGTGAGCAGAAATTCATTGATCGGATGAGTCGTTTCATCGAAACGCTCCGGACAACCCATGGCTTCCTGCATACAAAGAACGGGAAGCCGGTGTTCGGATTCATCCACGGGCTATGGGCTCTGGATAACTCACGCCCGGATGGCCGTTTTTGCGGGTTGAATAACGAGATTACGCTTCTGCGCGACCTCGGATGTTACGCAGACTTCACCATGCCGTCTGGCCCCGCACCAACTCAGGCCCGGTTATTGAATACGATTTATTGGGCCGTGGACGATCCGGACCGGCCCAAATCCTACGACACTGGGCTTCCGGTTTCATTAGGTAGTACCGCTGTCGGCGACCTGTTGTTGATTCCGGGACCATTTGGACTGCGTTGGAAGGAGAGACTCATTCCGCGGCTGGAGGTCGGAGAACTCGCCTGTTACGATCCACCTAACTTGCAGCGGGTTCGTCGCTGGCTCGACCTGGCACCTCGAGTCGGCGATGACATGTTTGTAAAACTACACACGCACGGAGCGCAGGAACGGCACTCTGCCTTCTTGCTGGGAGGTGGCTTGGAACAGACTTTCGAACTGATGGCCCAGGCGTGCACGGAAGCCGGCTATGCGCTGTGTTTCGCCTCCGCTTGGGAAATGCGCCAGGCGGTCGATGCGGCCCAAGAGGGCAAGAACCTGCTGGACCTGACGACCGCCGAGTCGGCCAACCCGGCGCCGCCGCTTAACGCTAAATAAAAAACGACAGGATCCTTAAGATGCAGTCTGCTCAATTAAGATCGCCCCAGACCTCCGGTGTCGAGCACCCCTGCCGTCCCCTGGAAGGTTTCGCAATCGTCTATTTCGGCAACGACTGGTCCGCCGAGAATCGAACCAGCAGCCATCACATCGCCAGATTGCTAGGCAAGCACGTGCCGCTGCTTTATATTGAAACGCCCGGGATGAGAGCTCCGTCCGCAACCAAGCGAGACTTCATCAAGCTTGGCCGGAAGCTCCGTAATGCTCTTCAACGCCCGCGAGCCGTCGGCGAGCATTTCTGGGTCATGACGATGCCGCAGATTCCTTTCCGGCGATGGCCGCTTGCCCGTAAGCTGAACGAAGCATACGGGCGCTATGTGGTTAGGAAGGCTGCCCGGCAGCTTGGTATGGACAAATTGATCAGCTGGTTCGTGGTGCCTCACCCCGGCCCGCTGGTTGGGCGTTTGGGCGAGCAGTATGCAGTGTATTACTGTATCGACGATTACTCGGGACTGCCCGACGTCGACCGTCGCGAAATCAGCCGTCTTGATGACGCACTCACCCGCGCCGTCGATCAGGTGTTTGTTGCATCGGGAACTCTTCTGGATCGAAAGAGGGAGCTCAACGCTAACACCGAATACTCACCCCATGGCGTCGATTTCGCACATTTCAGTGCGGCAGCGGATTCCACCCGGCCCGTCGCCGCCGCAGCGGCGAATCTCCCCCGACCTGTAATCGGGTTCTTTGGATCGATCAGCGGCTGGATCGACCTCGAGCTTATCTCTTATCTCGCAAGGGAGAGGCCCCAATGGACGCTGCTGCTCATCGGAATGGCGAGTGTCGACACCGCCAGTTTGCGTGGCTACAGTAATGTCGTCCTCGCAGGAACTCAGCCTTATGCGAGCCTGCCGGACTGGGCACGGGCGTTCGATGTCGCCATTCTGCCGTACCGCTATCGCGATCAGGGCGCGATGAACGCGAACCCACTAAAGCTGCGTGAATACCTGGCCACGGGCAAGCCGGTAGTGGCCGTCTCTACGCCCGAAATCGAGCGATTCTCGCATTGCATCAGAATTGCCAATACGCCTCACGATTTCCTGCGGCAGATCGAAGATGCTCTCGCCAATGATTCGGACGCAGACGGTCAGAAGCGGATGCGGGCGGTAATGGATTCCACTTGGGAAGCGCGCGTGGAGACTGTTGTTCAGAGCGTTCAAAAGGGCGTTGACCGCAAGATACCCAGGTAGCCATCGCCGCTGCGGCCAAAACCGGGGCAGGGCAGGCCCGGCTTTCGGCCACGCCGCGCTTTTGAAGAGCGAACCAACCCGCACTCAACTTGCGATGGGCTTCGCCTTGACCGGAATCACGAAAGCAACTGCCCGCTGGAACAGTCCTCGCATCGCACTGGGAACGGATGCGCCCAACAGCGTCAATCGCCGCTGGTCCTCAGTGTTGAACACTGACACAAGACGGAGGGTAATCATGAATACCAGAGCGCCAGCCGCAACTTGCAAGGGCACGAACCACCAGCCCCGCCAAAGGGACGACATCAGCCCAACTGTGCCGGCCATAACCAGTGCACAGACCGTCGCCCGAACATAGTTGCCGATCCGCAACTGAACTCCACAGTGCCATCGCGCCCTGAGAATGACTCCCGCTGCTGCAACCAGTTGTGCAAGACCGTTTGCAAAAGCTGCGCCGAGAGCTCCGTGTTTTGGTATCAGCCAGATGTCCAGCGCGACATTCACAACTGAGCAAGCGGCCATCCAGAGGGTCAAGAACCGCTGTTTTTCGACAGCTTGCAATAGATCCCAAGCCGGCATATAGCACCTGGGAATTGCGAACAAGGCTGCCACGGCCAAAACGGGTATGGCCGGCAAATAGCGCTGGCCGTATAACATCGGAATCACTGAGGGGCTCAATACCGCGATACCGGTCATCAGGGGAAGGCCGAATAGGAAAAAGTACCAAATAGCAACGGAGGTTATCTGCGGCAGCCGGCTAGCATCGCGGCCATATTGTGCCTTGATGCTTGCACCAACCGCGCCGGCGACGGCGTTGGGGATCGTCTGGATCTTCTCGGTTAGGTTGAATGCGACCGTATAAAAGGACATTTGCGCCATGTCAGGGCACAGTGCCTTAAGAAATACAACATCCGATCTGTCCCAGACGATCATGTTCAGCAGCATCAAGACAAGATTGTAAGAAGAGAAATTGACAAGTTTCTTTTGAATCGCAGCGGGAAGCTTCTCCTTGGGCAAGGTGTTGACCCACCGGAGCGCGGACCAGGTTTTGATGGCGGAGTCAACACATCGATAAGCAAACACTCCTACCGCAACGCCTATTAGATCCCATCCTAATGTGAGGCTAAGAGCGACCGCGGCGATGTTCACAACATAGCCCGCCAGGCTGGCGCCAACGTTAGCCCGCATATTCTCGGCGGCGACGTTAGCCTGAGCCGGAATCGCCACCATCATTGCGGGTAGCAGGCTGAGCACCAGCCACGCGGAAATGCCGCGATATTCAGGGTCGGCCACTACCAGCACCAGGATCAGCCCAATCAACGTGGTCACGACGGTGACCAACCCCTGCAGCTTTAGCGTCGTGAAGAAAATGGCCCTGGCAATACCGCCGTTGCCGCAGTTCAGATGCTCGGCCATATACTTCTGGGTAGCGCCAGCCATCCCGAGGCCGCCAAGTGCCCTGCTCAGATTCGTGAGCCAAAAAACATAGTTGAAGTATCCCAACTTCTCCGGCCCAATCACTCGGGCCAATGGAATCGACGTCGCGAAGGCGGTGACCAAGCCGAGGGTTAACTCAAGGCCGTACCAGAACGAGTTCTTGGCAATGATCGAGGTAATGCTTCGATGTGGTCGCGTCATTTCCAAGTTCCAATGGCGGGCCCTTCATAGCTCACTATTTTTAGATTCTCCAACGGATTGATGGTAATGGACTTAACTTCCGGCCGGCGTTTTGCCAGTGTTGCGGTGATCGTTGAAGTTGGGAGCAACCGAGAGGCCAAACCGGAGCGCTCATCCGAACGGTCCGCTAGCCATGCACCTCGGTCCCTGCATTCATTGAGCCGCCGAAGAGGAGACGGATGGATGGCCCGGCAGAGGCGATAGGCTCGAGAGTGCACAGGGCGTTCGGGTTACCCTCATCCGGGGAGCTTCGAAGAGCGTGTTTGGCAAACGCTTTGAGGGTAGTTCAATACCGGATCAAATCGCCATGAAGAGCTACCCGGACCTGATCGCTACTTTGCCGCGTATGCGAAGGCGGTACATCGCCGCCAGGCGCCGATTCATGATAGCGATCTACTCGCGCGGATTGAATGGCTCCCATGTCTTAAAGCTGGCAGAGTACATTGCTTCGTCGAAATGTATCGTGGGCGAACCATGGGGGGGACCCTCCCTTATCCACTGGAGGAAGGGCGCAACTACATTACATTTCACGGGGTCGATGACTGTTTGTAGCAGTTCCTTGAGTAGGCGGTCGCACTAAGGAGCGTTAGAGAAAGACCCGCGATTCCTCAGGTACAACTCCGTCTCCTTTTTTCCCAAAGAATTACCCGCGTCGCTAGACTACCCATACGCTCGCCGCGTTGAGGAAGGGGAGCAGGAAGCGCGAGTCGCCGAATGGTCCCGTGCGTGCTGATTTCCGGAGACAGGCACAACGGGAAGTTGGGCCGATACTTCCGAATAGCCCGATGCTTTCCGAACCTCACAATCAGAAGTCGAACCCCGGCGGTGTCACCAAGTTGGCTCCCGAACAGCTTCTGCAGAAGCGCAAACGGCTGCGGCGGGAGCTATCGGAAGGCGTTGATCTTCAAGAGTTGCGTATCGCCGTCCTGGGGGGAACCACTACGAGCGAAGTTGTGGACTTGTTGGAGATCCTTCTGCTCGCCGATGGGATTAAGGCCACCTTCTTTCAATCCGAATACAACAGATACTACGAGGATGCTGTCCTTGATCCGGCCAAGATCAAAGCCTTCGGTCCGGACCTGATCTACGTCCATACCCATTGTGTGAACCTCCAGCATTTCCCGAGCGTGGGGTGTTCGCAGTCGGAATTCGAGGAAGCACTCTCAAACGAACTAGCACGCTACCAGAGAATATGGAGTTGTATCCAGGCAGAGATTGGTTGCCAGATCATTCAGAATAACTTTGAATATCCTACTGTGCAGCTTCTGGGAAACCTGGACGCCGTTGCCTACGGCGGGAGAACCCGCTTCATATCTGAGCTGAATCTCAACTTTGCCAAAGCTGCGAATGGATGCCGCAAGCTACTGCTTCAGGACCTGAACGCACTGGCGGCGGGCGTCGGCCACGCCCGCTGGTTCGACTGGAATCGCTGGTACAGCTACAAGATTCTGACCGCAATCGAAGCCAGCCTCGCAATCGCAAAGTCACTCGCTGCGCTGATTCGCGCCATACGCGGCAAGGCCAAGAAATGCCTGGTCCTCGATCTGGACAACACCCTTTGGGGTGGCGTGATCGGCGACGATGGACTCGAAAAGATCAAGATCGGAAAAGATACGCCGGTTGGCGAAGCGTACACAGGTTTCCAAAGGTATTGCCTTTCCTTGCGAGAGCGCGGCGTTCTTCTGGCGGTGTGTTCGAAGAACGACCCGGAAATCGCCCGGTCCGGCTTCAGCCACCCGGACTCAGTGTTACAACTGCACCATTTCTCGTCGTTCCAGGCCAACTGGAATGCCAAGCACGAAAACATTCAGACCATTGCCAAGGAGCTCAACCTTGGACTCGATAGCTTTGTTTTTGTTGACGACAATCCGGCCGAGCGCGCCATCGTTTCCGCCCAACTGCCGGCCGTATCGGTCCCTGAAGTCGGGAGCGAGGTCGCTTTCTTTCCGGGAATTCTCCAGGCCGGTCGCTATTTCGAAACTGTCAGCTTGTCAAAGGAAGACCTGGATCGGGCGGAGAGCTACGCGACCAACGCCCAACGTGCCGGCTACCAGTACAAATTCTCGGACTACGGTGAGTATCTCGACTCCCTGCAAATGTGCGCCGAAATCGAGCCTTTCCGGAACCCTTATCTGGAGCGCATCACCCAGTTGATCAACAAGACCAATCAGTTCAATCTGACAACTAGGCGGTATACCTCTGCGGAAGTGGACGCGATCGCCGGTAGCAGCAACTACATCGCCTTGTATGGGAGGCTGCTCGACACCTTCGGAGACAACGGACTGGTCTCAGTGATAATCGGTCGACGCGACGGCAAACTCCTGCATCTCGACCTCTGGATCATGAGCTGCCGGGTGTTGAAGCGTGACATGGAGATTGCCATGCTCGACACGCTGGTTGAATACGCGAGGAATGCGGGCGTGGACAGCATCATCGGCTATTATCGACGGACCGCCAAAAACGCGATGGTAGCGGAGCTTTATCAAAACCTCGAATTTGATCGTGTATCGTCTGCTGAGGACGGTAGCAGTTCGGTCTGGAGTCTGGCGGTGCCGGCTTATACGCCAAGAAACAAACACATTCAAGTGAGGATCCCAGTCTTACATGGATAGCGCCACAATCATACAAGAGCTCCACCCGATCTTCGCTGACGTCCTGGATCAGCCGGATATCAAGCTTTCTCCTGACAGCAGTGGATACAACGTTGACGGCTGGGATTCGCTGGCCCACATCAACCTCGTGACCGCTATAGAGAAGCAATATAACATCAGGTTCGCACTGGGCGAATTACAGGACTTACGAAACCTCGGCGAAATGGTGGAGTTGATTCGACACAAACTCGGTCAATGAAGCCTGTGGACGCGGGCGTGGCCTCAGCGCCCCTGTACAATTCCAGAACGAGACCGCTTAGAAAGCCCATGAATTGGCTGAATACGCTTGCGATGGGTGATGCGGGGGCGTACCTTGACCAGCAACGAAACGGTCCTCTGGCCGCCCGGGGAGCAGGCAATTAATGCCGTTCAACTCCTTCCAGTACCTGGTGTGCTTCCTGCCGGTTGTAGCCGCAGTTTACGGGCTATTGCGATCCAAAGCTCCTCAGCCATGGTCTCAAGCGTGGCTCTTGCTCGCGTCCGTTGCTTTTTACGGTTACGCTAAGCTGACGAATCTGCCGCTCCTGCTTGGGTCCATCGTATTCAACTGGGCGCTCGCGCGGACGATGATGGCTGAGGTTGATCCAAGCAACCGCAAAACGCTCTTGCGAGTCGGCTTGGCGGCAAACATAGCCTTCCTGTGCACTTTCAAATATGTCAATTTCTTCCTGAGCACATTGTCCTCATTAGGCGGGCCGCGTCTAAGCGTTCCCGACTGGGCGTTACCACTCGGTATCAGTTTTTTCACCCTCACGCAAGTCATGTACTTGGTAGACACGTATCAAGGTTTAAACGACCCCAATTCCTTGTTCGACCATGCTACGTTGGTGTGCCTTTTCCCCTACATCACGGCTGGCCCCCTGGTGCGTTCGCGCAGCGTTGTCCCGGCGTTTCATAAGTTCATGTTTTCGGAATCGCGCCTTGACCGGGCGTGCCGCGGCCTTTATCTGTTTTCCATTGGGCTCGCAAAGAAGGTCGTCTTTGCCGACTCCTTTGCCAGCGTGGCGGACGTCGGCTTCGGCACCATGCGCGACCTGTCGTCGCTGGAAGCCTGGGTTTTCAGCTTGGCATACACTTTCCAAATGTATTTTGACTTCAGCGGCTACTCTGATATGGCGCTCGGTTCCGCCTGGATGCTGGGAATCGATATCCCGCAAAACTTCAACGCGCCATATCGCTCGAAGTCCCTCAGTGAGTTCTGGCAGCGGTGGCACATTTCCCTATCAAATTTCATCACCAACTACCTGTACACACCCATTCTGCGCGGAATG
This sequence comes from uncultured Acidobacteriaceae bacterium, assembly GCA_963740005.1. GTDB lineage: Bacteria > Acidobacteriota > Terriglobia > Bryobacterales > Bryobacteraceae > CAJCIT01. Next base: position 114,318 of record CAVUCO010000025.1, read on the forward strand.
GGGAAAGCTACCTTACGGACCAGCATGGTGGCGGTTTTGCTTGCCATGGGGATTGCCGGCCTATGGCATGGACCGGCATGGACCTTTATCATATGGGGCCTGTTGCATGGAACTGGCCTTGCGCTCAATCAGTTTTGGAAGAGGCGCCGTCTTGGAATGCCTGACTGGCTGGGCTGGCTGCTGACTTTCTCATTTGTGAACCTTACCCTGATTTTCTTTCGAGCGCCCACAGTTGTTTTTGCGCTGCATATGATTTCAGCTATGGTCCCACAGGCAAATCTGCTAGGGGCTTCGGCTCTCCGAAGTGTTTTGCCACTCACCCCCATGGTGCTCTTAAACCCAGTAGCAGTGGGTATGGTAGTGGCCTTCTTATTCAAGAGCTCGTCAGAACTCGCTAAGGCTTTCCATCCGACCCGGCTTACTGCGGCTTCTGTCGCCGGGCTGATCCTGTTGTCCCTGTTTTTCATGAACTCGAGTCCTGCCAAGCAGTTTCTTTATTGGGCATTCTGACAATGCAAGCACGTGCGTGGCTTTTAACTACCATTGGGTTGACTGTGCTGGCGGGCGCAGCGATAGTAGCGCTGAATGTCTCGCTGGATATGTACGGCATCTATCGTGATACCCACGATCGCCGCCTCCTTGTCTATGGAGATGATCGCTTCGCGAAGTACCTTCTGAGCGCGCGCTACGTCCCGGAGAACTTCAACGCGGTTCTGATTGGCTCGTCGGTATCGGCCAACTGGAATATTGCTACTTCCATAAAAGGGCTGCGAGTGTATAACGAGTCGCTGGTGGGCGGCAACATCGTTGAGGGGAAATGCCTCCTGGATGAGGTCTTCTCTAAGCCCGGCGTCTCAGATATCAGAGTCGTATTCCTTGTCGTTCAGCCCTTCTTAACCCGCACTCACGGTTTCGAAACAATTGCTTTGACTCCTCGTTTAAAGCTGTCGGCGCTGGGATCGGTCAGCCTTTGGAACGCATACTTCTATAAAATCAAAATCCTGGTACATCGTGCTAGTCAGACCTACAACGAGTTCGGGACCACAGAAAATCTCACGCGGAAACATGAATTGAATCCTACGTTGAGGCAGATGATGCAGCCAGGCACCGATTTCGAAGTGGATGCGGCCGCCTTCGATGCCTACATGCGCGTGATCCAGGGGATTCACGCCCATGGCGCCAGGATCGTTTTCATTGTGCCGCCCATCTCTGAACGATTATTGGCCGTGAAGCCCGAGGCCTTTCATAAGTACTCGCGGTTGATTCAACGTTATGCGGCGCCTGAAGACCTGTGGGTCGACTTCACCTCCGCCCCCTATGAAGAGATCTGCCGGGACGAGGATAACTTCAGCGATGGCCTTCATATGGAAGACAAAGCCGCTGCGGAGCTGGTATCGCTGATCGCTAAGTTCGTATCCGCGTCTTCCTCGCTTGAGGCTCGTCTGGAATACCGTCCATAACGGTTTCAGAGTTAAGTCTGAATTCGACTGTGTCCAGACCATTGAGCCCGCGTGATGCGGATATTTGGCAACTCCAAACGATTATCGCGAACAACTCCGAAATCGCGGTGTACCTTGGCCTGTGTCTGCCTGCGGGAAAGTGCGAAATTCTGACAACGCGCGTTAAAACGCGCTTTGGTGTCTCTCTTGCAGGAAGAGTAAACACTGTGGGTAGCCGATGGTTCCGTCGAGACTGGAGAGTCAATCCTCCGCGCAATAACCTTTACGTGAATGAAATACACGATCCGTAAGGTTCAACTACAAGGACTCTGAGATCCACGAGATCCATTCAGGCACTGGTGGCAACTCCCCGATCGTCTAAGCCACAGCAGGGGAGCACCGCATTGAAAGATACCGCATCGCTTGTGCCGGGCCGCGTCCGCCGGCCAAATAGCGGTCCGAAAGAGGAAGTGGAAGAGGTTTTATGCCCGGATGCCAATGCCAGTACGGAGCCGACCCGCATTTATGCAGTGGTTGTAGCCGGTGCGAACGGTCGTACAGCCCGGAGCGCTAATTTAACATGATAACCCTGCCTCTATGGCTCGCGAAGCTCCGGAGGATGCAACCATTCCCCCAGAAACATCGTGAGAATATCGCGATCATAACCCTGGATTCCCTACGCTACGATGCTGCTGTCGCCGCTGATACACCGTTCATTCACAGATTGATGAGGGATTGCCAGGAGAATTTCACGGGCTGGGTCAAAGTCGGCGCCAACGCAACCTACACTTTGCCGGCGCACCTCTCACTTTTTCATGCTGGGATCCTGCCCTGCGACAACACGGCAGGGGTACCGCCGCCTTATAACAGGACAAGACTTAAAGTGTTTCGCGCGACCCTGTCCTGGGAGCGGAAGCCCGAAAGCGTCGTGTTTCCGACTCCCGAGGCGCCGAATATTGTCAAGGGATTCAGTCGCTTGGGTTATCGCACACTTGCCATCGGCGGGGTGCATTGGTTCGATACGCGGTATGAAACCTCAGGTCCGATCTGGAAATCCTACTTCGACGAGTTTCATTGGCACCGCGATTTCGATGAATTCACTGTCGATGCCTTCGAACGTCAGCTGGCGCTGGCGTGCCCTCTGCTCTCCAAGCGAGATGACCGGCCATTGTTTTTTTTCCTGAATATCGCCAGTACCCATATGCCCTACAGGGGCAATGAAGCCACTCCCGCCGGTCAGGCCAAGTGCCTCGAATACGTCGATTCCCACTTAAGCAAACTGATCGATGCCCTTCCCAAGCCCCTTTTCCTCGTTTTGATGGCAGACCACGGCGATTGTATGGGAGAAGATGGACTGTGGGGCCACAATTTCTATCATCCGAAGGTGATGGAGATCCCGATGGCTATTATGAAAATCGGATATCCCGCTTGAACCGCTTCGGATGCTCTTCAGCGTCCGGCGCACGGCTGCCGTTTCGCCTGGCAAAGCTAGTGCACGAGCCACCGTAGCCTTGCCCGCCTGCCCAGGAAGTGATCGCCGGGTAGGGCAAGCCTCGGTATTTTGTGCCCGGCTGTGTGTTCGATAAAAACAACCGGCCGGGCTCCGCGGAGCACTTAAGAATCTCGTAGCCGTGGCGGCTGATACGAAAGCGATTGCCGCGGATATACGGAACTCGGATTGCTCTAACCGACTCAAAGCTCGGGTATCTATCGAATGTCACGCTTGCCTCGCATCGCGATCTCGGCGGGCGGTTTGGCTACGCGTCTCGTGGCAACAATTTGTTACAAAATGCCAAAGTCTTGGATTACCTCAAGGGTTCCGTTTTCACATGGCTTATATCCACGAGGTTTATAGGAGTTGATGGGCATTCGTATGCTTCGCTACCCAACCGTGTCAGTTGTGCTCACCCGGAATGGTCTATCGCAGCTCGCAAGCGATTGGCAAGATCTCTTCGAGCGCGCCAAGTGCAGCCATGTCTTCCTGAGCTATGAGTGGATGGCCGAGTGGTGGGATCAGTGGGGCGCCGGTCATGAGTTATTTTCGATCGAAGTCCGCGATGCAAACGAGCGGTTAATCGCACTCGCTCCGTTTTACATCAGAACCCCGAAGAATCGCTGGGCCGGCGCGCGGGTGCTGGCATTCATCGGGTCCGACTATGTCGCCTCCGATCATCTGGACATCCTCGTCGAACCAGGATCGGAGGATCTTGCGATTCAAGAGATTGTTCGGACCGTGCTCAGCCACCGGAAACATTGGGATTACATCGAGCTTGCCGATTGTGACGCGGATTCGGCCACACTTGCCGAACTGCGTTGTCAATTGAAAACTGCCGGGCTCCGCGAAGACGCAACCTGCCGTCCCGAGCGCCCTTATGCGGCGCTGGCGCCCGATTTTGGCGAGTTCCTAAGTACCATTGGCGCGAGCGTCAGATACAACTTCCGAAGGCGGCTCCGCAATTTTCAACGCGCAGGCCGAGTCGAAGTGATCTGCTTAGCCGAGAATTCCGCGATCAGAAAACACTTTATCGACCTCATGCGGTTGCACCGGATGAGATTCGATCAGATAGGTAAGCTCAGCACATTCCGTGACAACCAGCTGTTAGAATTCCACACGCGGTTGCTGGAACGGATGGCGAGCCGGCCATGGCCGAGACTGTATCTTCTCCAGTTGGACGGCCAAACGGTGGCATCGCTCTACGGCTTCTCGGTTGGTAGCCGGTTCAGTTTCTATCAATCGGGCATGGACCCCCAATGGAGCAAATTGAGCCCTGGCCTGTTGATGCTTGGCTGCAGCATCGAGCACATCATCGAGACCGGACATAACGAGTTTGATTTCCTTCGGGGAACGCAGTCCTATAAGCTGCATTGGGCCAAATATCGCCGTAAAGCCGTTACGGTGCGCTTCTTCGATGGCCGCCCGAAAGGATTGGGCATGCTCCTGTTTTTGCGATTGCGGCGCCGCGCCGCGCGTATCAGAGGAGCATCCGCCGGGTACCGGAGGCGCGTAAAGGATTCAATTGAAGAACTATGACGAATTGGCGTCTGTTTACTGGACATGGAACCAGCAACTTATCGGACTCGCCAGGTTTTGGCCTCCGAGATGCTGATCAGTGTTCGTGGTCGGCTTGCGGCTGTGCCGCTTGAGTTCGAAAGCAGACTGACGGCTCCAAACCACCAGCATTGATACGTGCTTTTATGAAACAAGCAAGCCTCTCCAAAGTACTCTTAGTCTCGCTTGTGCTCAACGCTGTAGCCATCGTGGGAGTCGCTCGTTCCGTCTACTTCCGCGGGGGATGGAAATACGTGCGCGCCCGATTCGAAGGCGCTCCGGCCGACAAAAGCATCAATCCTGACATGGCCAATTTTGCGCATCGGGAAACGCTATTCGAATCTCTGCCCAAGCGGACTGGCCGTATCGTGTTCGTCGGCGACAGCTTGACGCAGGGCTGCGAATGGAGCGAGTTCTATCCGGGTGCGTTGAATCGTGGCATAAACGGAGACACCAGCGCAGGATTGTTGAGGCGCATCAGCGCCATCACGGACTTAAAGCCGCGGGCCATTTTTCTCATGATTGGCTCAAACGATCTGTACAATCTCGGGCTTGGCCCGGAGCAGACGCTTGCGAATATTCGCGCCATTGTTGCTGAAATCCGGCGTTCATCTCCGCAAACGGCGATTTACCTCGAGAGCAATACGCCCACGTGGCGTGCACCCTTGAACGCTCACGCGCGCGAAGTGAACCAGGGACTGCGCGCCATGGACGATGGCAAGAGTGTCTTCTATATTGACCTCTATTCATCCTTTGTCAAGGCGGATGTATTAAACCCGGGATTTACTTCCGATGGCGGCCATCTGAATGGTCCCGGCTATATGGTATGGATGCGGTCGATCGATCCTTATGTGCGGCAGCTTCGTGCGAGTGCCGGAGATGAGGAGGTTGACCAATGACTGAATTTCCAGACAAGTTCTTGCCCTTGCTGAGGTGCAGCTCCGATGGCGGCCCTCTTAGCCCCAGTGAAATTCGCCGCGGACACATTGGGATCATCCACGCACGCCTCGAATGCAGCGAGTGCGGACTGGCGTACCGCATCGAGGATGGCATCGCTCGCATGCTGCTCGAGGATGCGCTAAGTCCGGAAGACCGCCATGAGATTGCGATCCGGGATGTCGAGTACGGCCGCACCGATGGTGAAGCCTTTGTGCCGCCGGAGGCGAGCTGGCGGTCAGAGTTGAATGACCTCATCGAAATCCCTCCTCACCTGGACGCGGTCGCGCCGCTGCAGAATCAAAGGGTGCTCGAATTGGGCTGCGGTGATGGCCGCTTTACAATGCTTATGGCCCAACTGGGCGGGCAGATCATGGCGGCGGACTTTTCCCTCAACGCGTTGCGAAGAATGGCTGCCTGGCTGCCTTCAGGAACGCCCCCCACAAGCTACCGGGCACGCGCTATCAGACAGGGCGACCTGCGCCCGTACGTTGCGCTTGTGCAAGCGGATGCGAGCCGATTTTGCGTTCAGCCCCAGGCTTTTGATCGGGCCCTTTCGGCGACCCCTCTCGATTCGCGCGAGCAGAGGATGGGGATGTTCCGGACGATCGCGGATGCGCTTACGGATGCCGGCCGTTACGTTGGTAGTTTCGAGCACGACGACTTCATCCGGCGTCTGCTGGGTTTGCCGCTCGCCCGGCGCTATGAACGCGGCGGCATCTTTATTGAACACTTTGATCGGAGCTCAATAAAGCGCGAATTTACTCCCTATTTCCTGCGTCTAAGCACGCGATGCATCCGGCCCAGAATTCCGTTCGTATCGCGGCTGCCAAAATCCCTGGCCGCCGGACTGCTCGGCCTCATTACCCTGACGCCAGGCCTGGGGCAGCTTGGAGAAATCGTACTGGTATCCGCTGGGCGCCCGGTGCGGCCACCCGCGGAGGGTGCAAACCGGGCTGGTAATAGGTTTGTCAAAACCAGTTTCAAATGGTATGCGCGCCGGTTGGGCAAGGAACCCGTCTGGGGAAGTGACGAATATGTTACCTGAGCGGCACCCCTCCCACTGACTTCGAACCTTATGGCGAACGTAATCGCAAAAAAGCGGAACAGGAAATGGTCAAGATCATAACCACGTTAGAGGAACTAAAAGGCATATCAACGCAGTGGCACGAACTGGCAACGCAATTTAACTCACCGCTCCTCCAATACGACTGGTTCGCATCCTGTGCAGAAGCGCTTCTCCACTCGGATGAACTGCGCATTGTCGTGACCCATTCCAACGGAAAAATCAACGGTGTCGCACCACTCGTTCTGACGGGAAATAATGGCCCCGAACAGCTGGAGATATTGGGCGCAAGGGTTTTGGGTGAGCCGGTCGGCTTTCTTTACGACAACGAAGCGTCATTACAAGACCTGACGGCGGCTGTTCTCGAGATGCGAAAGCCGCTCTTCGTAAAGAACCTTCGAGACGATTCGGCAGAAATTAACCTGCTTCGCCGCCAGCACAAGGGCAAATACTTCGTAAGAACCGACGCAAGCTCGCCGTTTATAAGTTTTGCGGGAACATGGGATGACTTTCTTGCAGGTATGAAATCCAACGACCGCAATCAGCTCCGTCGCAAAAGAAAGTCATTGGATCAGAAGGGCAAGGTTACTTTTGACATTTGCAATCCTGATCCTAATTGTGCAAAGGACACTTTAGACGAATTCTTGCGTGTAGAAGCGGCAGGATGGAAGGGGCAGCAGGGAACGGCCCTCGCCTTTGACCAGCCGTTAAGATGCTTTTTCAACACCTACGCTCGTGAAGCCAATCGCCAGGGCTACCTGCGCTTTTGTTCGTTGCGGGTCGATGACAAGCTGATAGCCGGCCAAATTGCAGTTTTATATGCAAATCGACTTTGGCTGCTAAAGGTGGGTTATGACGAGGAGTGGGCAGAATATTCGCCGGGAGTCCTCCTGACGCATGAGGTGATCCGCCATGCCTGTCAGGAAGGTTTGGAAGGATTCGAGTTTCTCGGACGCGACGAGCACTGGATTCACAGATGGACACGACAAGTCCACCGCTATGTAACATTCGTGGGCTACCCTTTCTCGTATAAGGGCATAGGAAGATTTGCTTTCGACGCTTCGAAATCGATAGTTACCAAGAGTGCGAAGGCAGTGGGCTACCGCCAAATTCGACCTTCGATCGGTAAACTCGCATCCAGGATCGTTCAACATGTCGCCCCAAGATACATAGCTGGTCCGGAAATCGAAGACGCCATTCGCGTTTGCCGTCAACCCGATGTGAAGGGTTGGGGTAGCACCATATGCCCATGGGACGGACCGAATGACACACCGAAAGCTGTCGCATCCAGCTATACGAAGGCATTGCAAGCGATCGCGGCGGCCAAGCTGGATTGTTACCTTTCCATAAAAATGCCCTCGCTGAAATACGATTTTGATTTGCTCAAGGGCTTGTTGGAAGTCGCATCTGAACATAACACACGCGTTCATTTTGATTCTCTTGCATTCGACACGGCGGCCCGTTCATTCGCCTTACTGGACAAAGCAGCAAGTACCTATAAGAACCTGGGGTGCACCCTCCCATCCCGCTGGCGTCGAAGTGCCTCTGATGCCGAGACCGCTGTCGACCTTGGAGTCGCGGTCCGGGTCGTCAAGGGACAGTGGGCTGATCCAGCCCAACCGGATATTGACTGGAAGAGGCATTACCTTGACCTCATCGACATTCTTGCCGGTCGAGTTCCGATGGTTGCAGTCGCATCGCATGATGTCGAGCTGGCCAAAGATTCACTCGTAAAACTAAAACAAAGCCGGACGCCATGTGAGTTGGAACAGTTATTTGGTCTGCCCATCAGAGCAAAAGAAGTTGCAAGTCCCCTTGGAGTCACTCTGCGTGTTTACGTGCCGTATGGCCATGCTTATGTTCCGTATGCTTTGGGAGAAATAAAGAAGCGGCCGGTCGTATTGAGCTGGATCGCTAGGGATCTATTGCTTAACAGAAATCGGCTGTAATGAAACAGCTCGGAATTTATCTTGCAGGTGATATGCATCTGTTATTTGGCATAAAGCGAGTTGCAGTCGTTTCAAACAACACCGTCTTTTCGCAATCTCGTAAGGACAATGGTTATGGACAATGCGATCAGCGTAATTATTCCAACTTATAATCGGGCAGGGGTCGTGCCGAGGGCCGTCAAGTCTGCGCTGGCGGCCGTCGCCCCCGGGGACGAAGTAATCGTGGTGGATGACGGCTCGAGCGACAGGACTGCCGAGGCGCTACAGCCGTTTTCAGACAGGATCCGTTACTTCTGTCAAGCCAACGCCGGACCCGGCCCCGCCCGCAATCGGGGTATCGAGCTCGCAAATAATCCTCTCATTGCTTTCCTCGACTCCGACGACGAGTGGTTGCCCGACAAGTTGTATCTGCAGCGCGCCGTCATGGATAAATATCCCGATTTACTCTTTTGCTTCACGGATTTGCTCGCGAAATGCACCAATGGAGAGATCGTTCACAATATTATCGAGCTCTGGAGATGCGATGAGAAGGTTGGTTATCGCCACGCCCACACGAGTCTGCCTGAATTGCTTGGCCCTGGATTGCCATTCTCCTCGATTGCTCCTCTGCCTCCCGGCCATGCGGATTTTGACGTTTATACCGGCGGACTGTATGCATCACTGATGGAATCATATTCGGCGTGGACTTGTTCCATTGTGGTCCGCAAAAAGCTAGCGGGCAGCTCCTTTTACTTTACAAATGACGTCGTTCCTTGTGAGGATTGGGAGTGTTTTGCGCGCCTGGCGAAAGTCGGTAGCGCCGCCTATCTCAACTGCGAGGCAGCGGTGCAACATGTCCACACCGAGGCCAGACTGACTGGCATAAGCGATATTAAGCACGCGACGGCTAGAATTAACCTTCTCACCCAGGCCTGGGGAAGAGACGAGCGCTTTCTGGAGCAGCACTCTCGTCGGTACCAAGGTGTACTGAAAGCGCAGCACCTGAGAAGAGCAAAACACTTGTTCCACGACGGGAGAGTCGCGGATGCCAAAGAGGATTTAAAAGTAGCCGGAGGTTGGTATCGGCTGCTGGCGGCTCTTCCTACATCGATGATTAGATCCTGTATCGACGTGCGCCGAACACTTAGGGAAGCCCTGGCTAAGAGCCCTCGTGCGCACAGCTCAGTCGGGGCGTGAATTGACAATGATCTCATTCAAAGTCTTAGAAGGTCGAAAGGCGATGGAGCAATACTACCCGCAATGGGAAGAATTGCTTGCCGCCGGTAATCATGAGTCGTCCCTATCGATACCGTGGACCGAGGCACTTCTACACTCCTATATCGAGGGGGCGTTCAGTCTGATTGTCCTATCAGACTCGTCTGGAATAGCGGGCCTGGTGCCAGTGTATGTAAAAAAAACCAAGAGACACGGGATGTCTCTATCGACATTATCTCCCGTTACGGAACACTTCAACACCCACAGCGATCTCCTGCTGCGGCACTCATCGACTGAAGTAGCGGAAGCGTTTTTAAGGGCTTTATTGAGTGTGAAGGTGAAATGGGACGTCTTCAGAATCAATCGCTTTGTTATGGGGCACCCCCTGTTGGAGAGCCTGGAATGCGTCCTGAAGAGCAAGCTTCATTACGCCTATCGGATCCAAAGCGAGGAGCCTTCTTTCTTCATCAAATTCGGCGCCGGCAAAGACGAGTACCCAAAAGCAGTATCGGGCAAGTTTCGATACAACCTCAGAAGTTACTTGAATAAATTGCGCGCTGCCGGCGAGGTGTCATTCCTCAGCATTCGTGATTTTCAAGACGTTGATATGGCATTCGATACCATGCTTCGCATCGAGGAGGCCAGTTGGAAACACAAGCATGGCACCGGAATTAGTTCGACCGCGAAGAACCGTCAATTTTACAGGGAACTCTGTCGCGGAGAATTCAAGTGCGGCAGGCTCCGTGTCGCCATGCTGTATTTGAATCAGACGCCGCTTGCTTATGAAATGGGCCTGATAAATGGCAAGAAATATTACAGCGTTCACGGTAGTTATGATGAAGAGTATAAGAAGAACAGTCCAGGTATCGTGCTGTTGGCACAAGTGATTGACGGCCTCATTCAGGAGGGCGTAGAAGAACTTGATTTTTTCGGGGAACCGTTCGAGTGGCAAGAGAATTGGACCGATAAATACAGGTGGCACAGGTCCCTATTGATTTATAACCGTAGTCTTAAAGCGAAAGTATTTCAGCTGGCCACTCGGCTGAAGAGCACATCGAGGCCTGTAAAAGAGGACAAGCTCGTGTTGCGTAATCCGCGCGATATAACACCGGGATGAGCAGTCGCATCAGTCCACGAGACAGAGCCTCCGACCGCCTGGTGACGATTCTCGACCGCGATACAGCCTTGCTTAGTGTTGCCGCCACGGACTTGGTGGCAAGACGGCATGAAGGCTGATCGGCCGCCTCCGTTTCGGAAACGCCAATTTGAACCGAGCGTGAGAGCGACCTGCGTACAGCGGTAGGCGGCAACGTACCGGTTCGGAGGTTGAGCTTGAGTTCGCGGTGTTCTGGTCATTTGAGACCACCTGGTGACGAAAATTGGGCAACTCCAGACCATTATTGTGAAGAACTCCGAAATCGTGGTGTTCTCCTGCTCCTGCGGCCACGGAGAGCGTTGCGAGATTCTGGGAAGTGATGATGTCGAGGCGCGTACACCCTCTGGCCGCGATGTGCGCCATGGCAATAAACGTGCCATGAATAGCAGCAACCTCGGCCATGATTGCTGTATTCGAGGCTGAGGGTCTAACTGGTACTGGTACTGCGTTATTAGTGCTTGAATCCAGGAAAACGGCTCCGTATAGTTTTATTAATATGTTGAGTCCCTAAAGCAGGAGGCTTTTGAATGCATAAAATCATGCGCGTCGCTTTGCTAGGTTTCGGACTGGCGGTCGTTTCGTTTGCCGTGCCATCGCCACCTCCAACACCCTTCCCCCAAAAACCGGTCAAGGCTCCAGAAATGGATCTTGCCTTTGCTGCCAGCGCCGCAACGATTCTGGCGGGCAGTTTCATTTGGATGCGCTACCGGCGGAAGCGTTAGGCTCGTCAGTTTCTGCCGTTTGCGTCGGACGTCCCGAGTCAGCTACGTGTGGCGTGTCTGCTCCCGCGCCGATGGCGTTTTCCAATGTTACCGTCCGCCCTCCGTTCGGCCTTTGTGGGTGCCCAACGACTGGGACTCGTTTGGGCATCTCCTGCGTGACACCTGGCATAAGCCACCTAAGTGGCGAACTTCATGTGTATGTGTAGCCCCGGTCAGTTACTGTCGCATCCACCATAAAAATGAGCAGTCAAGGCTTGCGGTCGCGCTTAATGTGGCTCGCGATCGTTTTTTCTCTCGAATTGGTCTTGCTCCAGCTTCTTATGGGAACGGAGGGTCTGGCGAGCCGTATCAGCGCCTCGGGGACCTGGGCTTGGCGCCTCGTCGTAGGTTTCGCCGTTCTCTTTATTGCGGTTGCTTGGATAAAGCACCGGCCCGCACTTACTACTGTTTCCACAGATCTCGCTTGGTCGCCGATAAGCCTGGGGCTTCTCGCGGGACACTTGGGCGCCATTTCGATTTTCTGCCTCCTCTCTACTATCCTGTTAGATCATCCCGCCAGCTATGCGCTCAAGGCTATCTGGCTTGCAGCTGGCCTGTCGGCAATGGCTCTTGGCGGATTTGCATTCCTTCGGCCGGCCTTCTGGCTTTCAATGTTCCGGCGCACTGGCTCACTATGGGTGTGGGCTGCCGTCGCGGCCGTTTTGGCTTGCATAGCAGGCAGCGTCAGAGATTTCACCTGGCCAATCGCAACCGGAGTTACCTTCCGTATGTCACAAGCGGTCCTCAGTCCGTTTGTTTCCGGTCTGATCATTGACCCCGCAAACCGGCTCATCGGTACTCAGCGCTTCAGCGTTGAGGTTGCACCGGAGTGCTCTGGGCTCGAAGGCATCGGGCTGATTGCGGCTTTCGGTATGGCGTGGCTCGTTGTTTTTCGCAATGAATTTCGCTTTCCTCGTGCGCTGATCCTGCTTCCCATCGGAATGGCGTTTGTTTTCGCCTTCAATGCCGTTAGGATCGCGGCGTTGGTTCTGATAGGTGATGCAGGCGGCGAGGCGATCGCGGCGCACGGCTTCCACTCGACTGCTGGGTGGATCGTTTTCAACCTGATCGCCCTGAGCTTTTGCCTGGCAACAAGTAAGATCTCATGGCTTCGAGTCGCGGAAGCACCTGGCGTTGTTGGTGTCGAGTCAGTCCAGAATCCCGCTACTCGTTGGGTCCTTCCACTCTTGAGCATGGTCGCGGCGGGCATGCTCTCGAGCGCCGTGACCGGCGATTTTGAATGGTTCTATCCACTTCGCTTTTTTGCGGTTGCCTTCACCGTTACGGTCCTGTGGCGAAGATATACCGATCTCGACTGGCGCGTGTGGTGGTCCGCGCCGATCATTGGCGTCGTCGTGTTTTTCATCTGGATCGGACTCGATCGCCTCGCCGCATCGGGTCCGCAAGCGATGCCGGCGCCGCTCGCCGCAGCCTCTCCACTTGATCGAAACGTATGGCTGCTGTTTCGGGTTCTAGCGGTAACCGTGACCTTGCCCATCGCGGAGGAACTCGCATTCCGGGGCTTTCTCTATCGCTTTTTCCTGTCGCCGGATTTTCATTCTGTTTCGTTCCGCCGGTTCTCCTGGGTGGCGCTCTTGGCGTCTTCCCTGATCTACGGCCTCCTCCACACCGATCATTGGTTGGCCAGCACACTGGCCGGAGCACTCTATGCTCTAGCGCTCGTCCGGCGTGGCAGCATTGGCGACGCGGTCGTTGCGCACGCTACCACCAATGCACTTCTGACAGTGGGCGCGCTGGGCTTCCACCGATGGCAGCTGTGGTAGCGAACACAGTCTCGTGAGTAGCAGAGCTACGACCCAAGTCCGTGCTCGATCGCGTAGCGTGTCAACTGGGCAACGGTGCGGAGGTCGAGCTTCTCCATGATGGCGTTCTTATGGAACTCCGCCGTGCGCGAAGAGATGCTCAGTTCGAAAGCGATCTGTTTGGTAGTACACCCCTGTGCGAGGAGGCGCAGCACGTCGATCTGACGCTCGGACAGAGTCTCAGAAGGGTCAGAGCTTAGCTTCTCCTGGATCTCGGGCGAAACATACGTACCGCCCTTAAGGACGTCGTTCATCGCACGGACCAACTCGGCCGCGCTGCAGTTTTTCACAATGTAGGCAGAGGCGCCGATCTCCCGCGCTTCCCTTAGGATCGCTTGATTGGAATGCATCGTGAGGAAAGCGATTTTGGTTCTCGGTGCCCGCTTTAAAATAAGTCGAGCTGCGTCCAGCCCACTCAATCCGGGCATCGCTACGTCGAGCAGCACGACCTCCGGCCGGAGCCTTGCCACCTCGTCCGCAGCCAGCTTGGCGTCAGTAACCACGCCAACCACATCAAAATGCGGGGCTAGCAACATGGTGATCGATTGGGCGATTAAGAAATGGTCGTCTACCACGAGGATTCGCGGTTTCAGAGCGGTCTCTGGTTGGATTTTCCCTGTGTTCAATATGTGAACTCCGCCAAACTGCCGTCAACTTCCGATTACATTACGAAAGAGGGCCCCTCGACGGACGGGGCAGGGGACTTTGTACAACCATTTTACCAAGTGCACTGAAGTTGCCTCTTCGGCGACCTGATTATTCGCACTTTTGGGTGAATGTTCCGAGGGTTTCGATGATCAGGAAACCGACTCACGGTGGCGCGACGCATTGGGCTGGATTGCCCGTGGTCTGCATCAGAGACGCGTGTTGAAACACTCTGTGCTGCTCCACCCCTCCCCAGAACCTCTCCGCGACAATCGCGATGCGGACCGAGTATCATGGGCTTGGACACGTGCGGGGACGGGATTTCGAGCCCTGCCGGCTCACCAACATTCTCTTGAAAGGCAGCGGGCGTAGGCGTTAACGAACCGATCTTGAGGGCATAGACCGTGTTCAATGGGAAGCTTGCTGAACATATGGTAATCGCGCAATTCTCCCTGGCGCGAGAATAACTCAATGGCTGAAGAAGATATCAAAGCAGAAAACGAGAGACTGAAGGCTGAGAACGAGTCTCTCAAAGCAAATCGCAACGTCGCCACCTCGATGAAGGTCAGCGAGAAGGGCGCGCTTTCCGTTTACGGTTTGGGACGCTTTCCCGTCACTCTCTATCAGGAACAGTGGACCAAGCTACTGGCGATGTCGGATCAGATCAAAGCCTTCATCGTCGAGAACAAGGACAAGCTCAAGGTCAAGGAGAGCTGACCCACCACGCACTTCCGTCACGGCACGACGTGGCTTGGCCGCAAACGGATGCAGAGGTGGGGCAGGACGCCCATGTCCGCGCCGGTCGCACACGACCGGCTCCGCTTAGTTTTCCGACAATCGTGGCTTTGCGCAAAAACCCAATTACTACAGGCCTTCTAGAGCAACCGCGTGCGGGGGCGCCGAGGTGGATGCCTCAGCTATGCGACCCCGTCCAAGCGGGCGGATCGCTGGCCGGAAACGATTCGTCCGAGCTCTCCTGCACCAGGTCGAAATCTGCTGTTCCGGCCGCAGTAGCAGCCCGTTGGCACTGGGCTTTGGCAAGTTGGCGAATGGCCAACGTAACCCCAAACGCCAGGGCAACCCCGCTTAGCCATAATAGGCAACGCTTTCCATCAAGTCGCATCTCGTAGTTAGGTTATCGAAAGTGTCTGTGCAGCGGAAGCCACGGGCCACCCGCAAACGCGCGATGTCGGAGAGCAGGTCAGGACCAATAAAAACTTGAGAGGCTCCTTCAGACCGGCCGACGCGTGGCTGACGTGGCGCGCGAAAGAACCTCCCGGATAGAACAGAACGAAACTTCCCGTTAGGGCATCTTCACATCCGACACGGTAATGGTGTCGCCATTCAAAGCGCCGGTTAACTCCACTTTGTGCCCGATGTGGTCCTTCACGGCATCAGCGTTGGCGATCTTCAGCACTTTGCCTTCGCTGGTGATAAACACCGGCGCCGCTCCGCCTTTCACGCATTTTTGCGCGCAGGCAATGGACTTTTCAGAGGCATCCGCGTGCTTGGCTCCGCAGTGCTCGTCAGAGATCGTGCCTGCCCACGTGTCGGCATACGCGGCCGTGGCGGCAAAAGCGATCAGAATAGCTAGTTTTTTCATCGTCTATCTCCAGGAAACCTCATGGCGTTCTCCTGAACGCCTACTCACCCTTATACAGAAGTATTTCGGCCGTGAGGAGAATTTTAAGGGTAACTCGTAATTTCCCCTGTCTCTGCAATGAAAACTGAGTCGTCTGTCGCAGCAGCGGCTTCTATCATAATGACGACCATTCGAAGGATGACGACCATTCGAAGGCTGTGTGGAGGGAACCGTGTCGAACGACGTTTCTAAGGCTGATTCTGAACGTGAACGGGACGAAGAAGACGACCGCGCTAACGAAGAGGATGATGACGAAGAGGAACTTAGACGTAAGGAAGCCCAAGAAGAAGAGGATGACGATATACACAGCGATGATTTTAGTTTGATCGAAGGGCTCGCATGTTTCAGAGATTCCAGCGTATAATCTCTTCTGCGTCACACCAAACAGTTACCCGGTGGGGCGATTTCTCAAGGAGGAAATGTGAGGTTGCGGAATCTTTTGAAGAGTGCGGCTGCGGTAGGTGCGGTCTCATTGCTGGTTATAGCGATCACGACCGTCAGGCCCGGACGCGTAAGGGCGGACGACGACTGGGACGATAAAGACGAATCCAAAATTAAGATCGGTTTCGAGGTAGCGCCGGTCACGCTGAATACCAACCATAAGGATAAGAAGTTAGTCGGGCTCGGTAGCTATCTCGTGAATGTTCAGGGCGATTGCAATGGTTGTCACAGCGCCGGTCCCCAGACCGAATATACTTCGAGTGGAAACCCATACCTCCTTCCTCCGGTTTTTAGCGGAGCGAAAAAGGTTAATCCGGCAACTTACCTCGGGGGTGGCAGAGATTTCGGGCCGCTCGTCCCGGGTTCCTTCGACATGGTGTCGCGAAACCTGACTCCCGACAAAACGGGGCTGCCGGAAGGCGGTCACACCTACCAGCAATTCGTCCAGATCATGAGGACGGGTATAGACTTCGACCACCTCCACCCGACCTGTTCAGGCGCCACGAACTCGAGTTGCGTGCCGTTTCCGTTCAATGGCAACGTGCTGCAGATCATGCCCTGGCCCGAGTATGAAAGCCTCACGGATAAGGACCTCCGTGCTATTTACGAGTATCTGAGTGCGATCCCCTGCATCGCAGGTCCTCCCGCACCGAGCCCGCTTCACAACGATTGTTCGTAAGACGGAGTAAGGTGGTTTTGCCGCGGGTTTGCCCGTGCGAACCCGCGGCCTTTCAAACTCGACCTGTTCTATCCAAAGGAGGCTGCATGCCACGACCAGTCCATTTTGAAATCCCCGCCGAGAACCCGCAGCGGGCCATCGACTTTTACTCCACCGTTTTCGGCTGGAAGTTCACCAAATGGGATGGCGGCCCCATGGAGTATTGGATGGTGGAAACCGGCCCGGCAACTGAACCTGGAATCAACGGCGGTCTAATGCCGCGCCAACATCCACAACAGCCCTGCGTCAACACGGTCGCTGTAGAGAGCCTGGATAAGACTGTAGAGACGGTTCTCTCGAACGGCGGTTCCATGGCGCTGCCGAAGATGCCCGTGCCTGGAGTCGGCTGGTTGGCCTACTGCAAGGACACGGAAGGGCACATCTTCGGCATCATGCAGAACGATCCCAACGCAAAGTGATTACGCCTCCGCCTTAGTGTCCGTGTGAAAAGTTCAGCACAGATCTCATCAAGAGCGCCGGAGCGCTAATGATGAAAAAACGGTTGCGAGCCCTGACCGTAGCTCTCCGCCGCGGAGCCAGGGAGCGCACTTAACAGCCCGCCTGCAAACGACAGCTCCTTACTCTTCCGCTAAGCTTCTGAGGCCGCGACGGTGACGGAGCGCTTGCTTCATTTCACCTGGTTTTCGAGCCCGGCTGAGCAACTCGTGACCGTGACGCGCGCGGTTACTGGAGTTTTCACACCGCCTCTTTAGCTTCTGGCCCACCCGGGCCGCAGCGTTGACGCATGCCTTGCCGGAATTGTTCACGCTCGGCAGGCGTCATTTTTTCCCACCGTTCCATATTGTGCCGCCAACGCGTGGCATGGTTCGGCCGCCCTCGAAATCCCCCGAAGAATATCCTGCTGAGGATCAGTAACCCCACCGCCTGCCAATAACTGACCGTTTTCAGTCCGAACACGGCGGGCATCAGCTCATTCCACAAGAGCATCACCACCCAGCCGAACAAAGCCAGCGCGACTATGGCAAAGATGGCCATCAGTAAGAACCTGACGGGCCTTGGGACGTTCATTCTCCTCATGTCACTCTCCTATTCCTTTACGAATTCTTCGTAGATCGCTTGCAAATGCCGCCGCAGCTGGAGCACCGCCAAGTGTTTCCGCGACAGCAGCGTGTTTACGTTGACCCCCGTAGCGGCGCTCAGTTCCTTGAAACTCAATCCCTCAATTTCATGCGCGACGAACACATCGCGCTGCTCTTCCGGTAGCTCTTCTAACGCGGCATCCAATTCTTCCAGCAGAACGGTTCGTGCGTAGGCGGCCTCGGGCCCGGCTTCCGGGGAAGGAAGCAACTCCACTAACCGCGGTGCCTCTCTCTCATTTCCGTCCGCTTCAAAGTCTTTCTCAAAAGCGGCTGGTCGCGTTTTTCGAAACAGGTCGATGATTCGATTCCGTGCTACCCGAAACAGCCACGCTCCTATTTCTTCCACCGGGTGCATCAACCGAAAGGACTCAACCAGTTCGTAGAACACATCCTGGAGTATGTCCTCCGCGTCGCGCTCGTCGGGCACGCGCTTGCGGATGAAGTTTCGCAGCCGGGATTGTTCCCGCTCAACCACCTCGGATATCCGCCGGTCTTGATCGGCGTCCAACCGGTCGGCGCTCAGTACGTCCTCCATCTGCTTGTGTAGACGGATGAGCGGTCGGAATATTGTGGGAAAAGTGAAACCAAGAACACCACACTCTATAATTGAGCAATCGCCGTCGGGACGTCGCGGCCGGGGATCGGATTCTGTAGGGTGAACAATCTCGAATTCACTGTTCTTGTTGCGTTAGGGTCCGTCCTCGCGGGATTCATCGGGGCGCTCACGGGGCTGGGCGGCGGCGTGGTCATCATCCCCATGCTGACGCTCTTGTTCCACGTCGACATTCACTACGCCATGGGCGCGTCGCTGATCTCGGTCATCGCAACCTCCAGCGGCGCCGCAGCCGCCTACGTGAAGCAGGGATTCTCAAATGTTCGCATCGGAATGTTCCTTGAAGTAGGAACCACGGCCGGCGCGATCACCGGAGCGATTATAGCGACGCACGTTTCCGCCGTGTGGCTCGCGGTGGTACTTGGCGTGGTTCTCCTCTACTCGGCCATCGCGCGTAATCCCGACGATCCAGTTGGCTCCGGTGTTCCGCCGCCAGGAAGCCTCGCCAGTCGGCTCCGATTGACGGGCTCCTACCCTGCCAGCCCGAAACCGGTCCAGTACTTTGCGCAGCGAGTTCCGGCGGGATTCTCGCTCATGTACCTGGCCGGCCTGTTGTCTGGCTTGTTGGGTATCGGATCGGGAGCGATCAAGGTTCTCGCTTTGGACCGGGCCATGCGCTTGCCGTTCAAAGTTTCTACCACCACTAGCAATTTCATGATCGGTGTCACGGCTGCGGCCAGCGCTGGTGTGTTTCTGAGGCATGGCTTCATTCGCAGCGGCCTGGCTATACCCGTGATGCTGGGTGTGCTGGCGGGCTCGATGGCTGGTGCATGGGTTCTGATGTCGACGACGCCCGGAAAGCTCAAGACGTTCTTTCGGGTGATTCTCGCCATTCTTGCGTTGGAGATGATCTACAACGGTCTCGCCGGGAAACTGTAACTATGCCGCAACCGCAATGGAGTGATCAGGAAATAGAAGTCAGAATGGGCGGCCTGCTCCGCTGGGGTGTCACCATCGCCTCGCTGGTGATGCTGGTCGGTGCTGTCCTCTATCTCACCGCGAACTGGTCCGAGCCAACCGATTACGTTCACTTTCGGCCCGCCGCACCCATTCATTGGACACTACACGGCAATGCCGTGGTTCGCATTGGCATCTTTCTACTGATCGCGACGCCCGTGGCTCGCGTTGCGTTTGCAGCATACGCCTTTCATCGCCAGCGCGACAAGCTATATTTCTGGATCAGCCTCGCCGTGCTCGCACTGCTCTTCCTGGGTCTCTTCGGCGGACTGTGACTTTAGTTCAGCCTAAGGCCGACGTGCCTCACTCAAGCCCGCCCTGAAAACTCTCGACTTTCCGTTGACACCCTCACCTTTTCGCCTACCTTGATAAACAAAGGGACCCGGATCTCTAAGCCGGTTTCGAGCGTCGCTTTTTTAGTAGCGCCACCGCTTGCCGTGTCACCACGAGCCCCGGGTTCTGCGGAAATCACTTCCAGTTCAACGAACGCTGGCAGCTCTAAGGCGATAGGATTGCCGTTGTATTTCTGCAGCTGCACCAAGGTGCCCTCAGTCAACAGCTCTAACGAGCTTCCGATCATCGCTTGGGTGAGAGTCAACGTCTCGAAGCTGTCTTGGTCGAGGAAGTGCGAACCATCGGCGTCGCTATAGAGATACCCTACAGAGACAACCTGGAGATCCGGTTCTTTGAATTTGTCGCTAGCTTTGAACGTCTTATCAAAAACGGCGCTGGTGAGGAGATTACGCATCTTCAAGCGCACCAGAGTCTGACCGCCCCGAGCGGTGGGACTATTGACCTCTGCTTCCAGACACAAGAAGGGCGTATTTTCAACCTCGAATAAGGTCCGGCGTTTCACGTTGATCGCCTCAATAAGCGCAGCCATAGTTCCCTCATGATTATAAGGAATGCCTCAGGTCTGGGAGCATTCGGACTCGAGGGCGTTCCGAGGCCGTTCCACCTGATCCTTGGCACCCAAAGAGCCTGTGCCTCGGCCCGCTCCGGCGGCACTCAGCCAGCCTGGCTAACGATGGCTTCAGAGCGTCAGTTCAGGGACTGGTCCTCGCTGCGGCGCGGGCTACTGTAACTCATTGCAAGAGAACACAACGTTTCGTAGCCGTGACCGTCAGAATCTGTGTGAAAGCCCCCGGCACAGAACGGCGCGCGTAAGCAAGCCTGAATGGTCCTTCGGGCCATCGGATGTGATGAGAATCTCCCGAACGCCCCGACCGTCTTGAGACTCCAGCAAGCGGGTGTTAACGGAGCCGCGACCGTCAGGGAGCGAACGCAAAGCTCCGGAAGCACGAAACCGGGGGATCGAATTCAGTGCAAGCTCTTAGGATCCGCAATTGGTCGGTGATTTTCGACGGAGCGGATTCACGCCCAAGCCGACTGGGGCAGGCGCCTCTGTTCCCAAGGCGACCACAACACTCACTGCCGTGATTCCCAGCCCCTTCGCCGCGTGGACAGAGCGAGCCTGTCCCAAGATGCTGTACAGTCGACTCGCCTCTCGTCACTCGGGCCCCCCGGCACAGAATCGCGCGCGTTACCGGATGCCTTTGCGAGCCGTGACCGTGAGTACCTACGCAGTTGGATTCTAGTTGTTTCTGGCAGAATATTCTCGTGGCATGCACCTCATCCAATGTTCACGGCCCTCGGAGGATGGTTGCAAACAGCCCCAACTTTGGAAAAGCCTCTACCGAGGCGCGACCGTCAGGGAGTAGCCATGGCCCGGCGGGCCACCGAATTGAATGAAGACGCGAAATTCCGGCTCAATGGCATCAATAACTTGGAGCGCGTCTTCAGGGGAGCGCTCGCCCGGATCAGCCTGTTTGGTTCCGGCTGCGCCGGGTTAGGGAGCGGATGTCGATATCTTTATCAAGACTCCCGGTATTATCAAGGCTCCCGGCATTCAGCCCCTTTCAACCGTGCGTCAGAAAGCCATGGCCGTGTAGCGCGGTTGAGTTTTCACACAGACTCGTCAGGGATGGGTTATTGGCCTTTTTCATCAACGTCTCAGGTTGCTGACGATTCTCAAGGCCTCGTCGAAACGTGCCTGCCGCATGTTTTGCGAAAGTTGTTCCCAATGAACTCTGCCGAAGACGATTTTCGCTTGGTCGTCCGCGAGCCCGACTTCGCGTGCCCAGAAACGCCTCTGAAAGTCGCTGTATCCGGGCACGGACTCACTCCGACCGAGCGGCTTACCCGACGATCCCAGCGGCAAGAAAGCCATGGCGTAGAACATGTGTGCGAGCTGTCTCATTAAATGAAATCGAGCGCTCTGATACTCATCCGGCGGTTCGCCAAAATACTCCTGAAGATAGGTCCCTTCCTCAGATTCGTTGGTGACGATCATGTTCGCGACCACCGCCAAGTCGGCATACCGATCGTTCTGGAAAGCAGCCTCCCAGTCCACTAGCCAAAGACGTTTGCCGTCAAAGAGCATATTGTCAGGCTTGAACAGATCGTTATGACCCGGTGCCTGATCCGAATCGAGACGCGAGTAAACCGCGGCCACTTGCCGGTAACGAGCGAGAAGCTCCTCGGTGTCGTTTGCAGGCAGAATACTCGACACCCTGAACCTCTTGAGGTAATCGTCTAGGGCAGGTCCTTCGTTCAGGAGGAAGGTGCATGTCGTATTGAAGGGGGCTGTGGGAAACGGTGCCATCGCGTGCAGGGCCCGCAGCGCGGCGGGAATCCGAACCAGCGCTTCCGGCGCTGGTAAAGGTACAGCCTCAACAAAATCGGTGATGGAGATCCGATCCTCAGTGCTGGTATACCTGACGCGCGGCGCCAAGCCTGAATCGGCCGCCGCCTGCATGCAGGCGAACTGACGCGCCATATCGCCGGGGCGCGTGTTGATCCGCAGCAAGTATGCGGATCCTCGCACGATAATGCGGAAGGCCCGGTTCGAGCCGGGCCGCTCGGTCAGGTCGAGGATGTCTTCGAATTCGGTGACTCCGAAAGTCTCGTTCAGGCCGAGAGTCACGGCCGCGCTTTTATCCGGCGGGATCATAATCCTCCTCTGGTATTGGTTTGCGGGACAACAATCGAGGTGTAGCGTTGCCGGCTGCAGCCCAGGAACGCACCTGCGAATCGCTTGCGATTGGCCCCTTAGCGATACTACTCGAGTTTCCGGCCCCAAACCAGTTTCGAATGTGCCTTCGTCACGTCTTTATCTCGCTTGTTTTCTGTTTGTTAGACGCGCCCATCGATGCCTTGTTATTCTGAAAACAGGGGGAGTTGCTGCTCCTTTTCTCCGCGATGCCCTGGTAGCTATGCGCCGCCCGGCTTCCCTCCGGAACGTGCGTTCAGCCCAACTGAATCCTCGACACGTGAACCATTGACCACCGCACACATTACCAGCGTCAACGTCAAGCAGGCAGTGCCATTCTTCGGCGTAACCAACATGGAAGCTTCGCTGCGATTCTATGTAAACGGGCTGGGTTTCGAAATGAAGCAGTCATGGATCCCCGACCGCACCGAAGACCACCCCGACGGAAGAATTCGCTGGTGCTGGCTTCAGCTTGGCGATGCTGCGATTATGCTCCAAGAGTTTTTGCCGAAGCACCGGCCGACCCAAACACTAGGGACGGGCACATCGGTCTGCTTCATGTGCGAAGACGCTCTGGCACTTTATCGCGAATTTAAGTCACGCGGAATTCAGGTGCGGAAACGCCCATTCGTTGGGAACCGCTTGTGGGTAGTACCTCTCACCGATCCCGACGGCTACCGCATCGAGTTCGAGAGCCCAACCGATGCTCCGGAGGAAAGCGAGCTTGAAGAATAGCGTCAGTATCGTGACGCCCGATCTGTCAGGAACAATCCTTGTAGGGTGGGCCCCCGGCCCGCAATCGACGCCCCGTCGATTCTCCCCGCCGCTGCCGGCCCAAACACTACGGAGCTCAGAAACTTCTCAATTCAGCGGCCAACCAGACCGCCCCTGTAATTAGCAACGTTAAGCCAAATTCGGACCAATTCAGATGGGCTCCTGGGTGAGCGATCAGGCGTGGAACCCAAACCAACACACCAAAGAGTGCCAGCATGAGGGTCATCAGCCGCATCGCAAGCCCTGCCCGGCGATTGATGAGAATGGCAATCGCCGCGAGTGCAAAGGCGATCGTCGTGAGTATCGCCCAAAAAGTCTGATTCGGCGGGATCCACTTTGGAACCAGATCAGCTGTCAAACGAAAATAGAATATCTGGCTCAGCGTAAATGAAATCGCGCAGAGTCCGATTCCCAGGCGCGCCGCGCGGCCGAACGCTACCGCCCGTGCTGCATTTGCCTCGGTTGCAGCGTACAGGGCAATCGCACCGCAGAGTGAGGAAAACTGTTCGAAAAAGCTCCCGTAATGCGCATAGACAGCCGGTGCGGCAAGGATGTCAGGGAGGCAGGCCAGCGAGAAAAACAAATAGACGACGCCGAGAGCGATCGACGCCAAATGCGCGGTCCTGGGGTACTGCATCCCAATCCCACCGGCAATTTGAACGGCCATGAGACACCCGCCGATGATAGTTCCGAAAGGCAGGCTCCAGATCCGACTCAGGGTTTGCCAGGTGTCGGCGTCGTGCCACATCAGTGCGATGACGCCGAACAGCACCGCCGACGCGCCAAAAACAATCCGCCCGTACGACGCCGTTTTCATGCTGGAAACTGTAACACCTTCGGCCGCAGCTTGTGTTTTTCGGACTGCTGCTGTATGACCGGCGTAACCGGAAATTATGCCTCGGCCCTAACGCTGTTGCTCACACACTTGGTGCGGTGTGCAAACCCTCTCTGGCGCGTGTGAACGGAACCCAACTCATTTCTTCGACTTCAGTTCCCGCCAATCGCTCTCCTCGACTTCGACTCCGTGTTTCTTGGCTGCTGCCTTGATTCGTTTCCACGCCTCGTCACGCTCCGCGTCTGTGACGCCTTGGACCTGGTTGAAGCGGGCGATTGCGTTGCGGACGTGGGCTGCGTCGTGGATCGGTTCTTTTTCTTCCTTCGGAAAGGCAAAATGTTCGTTGGCGATATGATCGCGGCTGTTTTGGGAGATTTTTGACATGCATACAAACGAGCAAGCCATCAACCAAACAGCGACCGCAGTAAGCATCCGTGTTGGGCGCGCCAGTAACTCGCAATCCTCCCAGTGCCCGCGACCAAGGCATCGCAGCTAGTCACCCATCGCCTAGTTACTTGCCGCCAACGACGGCGGCGTATCCGCGTGCTTGTCGAAGTACGTTTTCAAACCACGCAGATACCAGGGAGTCCGGAAGCCGGATTCTTTCATTTCCGCCCAGGCTTCGTTCTTCGAAGCGCCAAGGAAGTAGATTTTATAGAGCCCGGCGATCAAATTGGTGCGATCGCGGCCCAGAACGCAGTGCACGTAGATGGGCTGGTATTGTTTATCTCGGAGCGTCAGCAGAATCCGATTCACGTGTTTCTCCTGCGGCGGTATGGGAGACGCGTTCATCGGGATCGAAATAAAAGTC
This sequence comes from uncultured Acidobacteriaceae bacterium, assembly GCA_963740005.1. Taxonomy (GTDB): domain Bacteria; phylum Acidobacteriota; class Terriglobia; order Bryobacterales; family Bryobacteraceae; genus CAJCIT01. The sequence goes on from CAVUCO010000025.1 coordinate 139,279, forward strand.
ATGCCATAGCGCTTGGCCATTCTCTTCTCGGAGCCGGAGAAGAACGGCAGAAACTTGACGTTCAGAATGTACTTGATGTGATGCGATTGGAGAAACTCAAAATCCTTCTCGGTATGAGGTTTTGATCCGGCAAAAATGTCCTCATCAATCTGCGCGAAATACGCAATGGAGACACCAGGAGGAACCGCCTCTAGTCCCGATTGGGCCTGAGCTGGCGTAACACTTACTAGCAAAGCTACCAGCAAATAACCGGTCAACTTACTGCGCACTAAAAAAGCGCTCATAACCCAGTTGAACCCATTTACGAATAAAAAAACAACGCGCGGAATGCGCAGAACGAACATCGAGCCGCTCGGCTGCATTCCAGCCGGCATCGCCAGCCATTAACACCCGGCCGCGCCCCTAATCCCCGTGTAGGGTGGGCCCCGGCCCGCAATCGACGCCTCGTCGATCCGCCCGCCTCTTTCACAGCCCAGCGCCTCGACCCCCCTCCTAACCCGTGGTAGCGAAGCCGCTGTGAGGCATTACGGAATTCGCCCTTGGTCGCACCGTGGGGTAGTCCCCCGGACTGCAATCGGCGCCCCAGCCGATATCCCGAGACGTTCACGATAGTCCAGGCCCGTCGCGCCTTTTTTCATATCCCGCTGCACCGCAGCCGCTGTGAGGCAAACACACCGCGGCCGCCGTAATTTAAATAATAGTATCAGTAACTTACGGGGAATTCTGCTTTGGGATCATCCGTGCCGTCCGTCATCATGAAGTTGCGAAGGAGAGTTTCGCTACGAAAACCTGGCTAGCTAAGTGGGGCGGCGCCCAGTTGCGGATGCCCACATCCCGCTCTACGGGATCACGCGGAAAGCTGCGCTGCGTTTTCATCGCCGAAGATGAGGTCACGCTCATGAGAGTTCGTTTCGTAATCCGGCTGGCGCTTCTAGGCTTGAGAATCAGATATTTGCTAACTACCGTAGGATCAATAACATGAGTTCGATCACAACAGCGCTGTCCCGGGGGCCTGGGCCCACACGCCGGGGTTCGTTTCGCAATTCTCGACAGTGGGACTCGTTCGCCTCGGCACCACTTCGTTTCGCAAAAACCCTCCTGGAAGTTGTTTGGCCTCGAAGCGAACTCGCCGTGGCTGCCCCATCCGAAGCTAAGTCGTTTAGAAAGTTGCATATGAGTTCGTCTGTACAATTGCGATGGGTCGCTCGGCGAGAAACCAGGCGCATCCCGGCCTCATGCTTGGCTTCGTTCTTTCCGGACGTTCGGGAGAGCTTCCCGGGACTAACGGTCGGCAGCGAGGTCGCGGGTTAGTATAGGAAATCGCAGGAAAGGTCTTTAAATGAACATAAATCCGCGCGCCGCGCTGGCTTTCGGCTGCATTGCGCTCGCCGCCTCGCTGCCGCTTGTCGCCCAGGACGCGCCGGCAAATTGGCTTGGTAACGTCAAACAACTCACCAACGGTGGCGAGAACGCCGAAGCTTACTGGTCGCCCGACGGCAAGCGACTCATATTCCAGTCCACACGCGGCGATCAGAAGTGCGACCAGGAATACATCATGAACGCCGACGGGTCGGACCAGCATATGGTCTCCACCGGTAAAGGCCGCACCACCTGTGGCTACTTCCTTCCTGACGGCAAGCACATCATTTATGCCTCCACGCATCTCGCCGGCGACGCCTGCCCTCCCAGTGCCGACCGCAGTAAGGGTTACGTCTGGGCAGTTTACCCAAGCTACGATATTTTCCTGGCAAACGATGATGGGTCCGATTTGAAGCGCCTGACCGACGCGCCTGGCTACGACGCCGAAGGAACCGTCAATTGGAAGAAGAAAGAAATCATCTACACTTCGCTGGCTTCGGGCGATCTCGACCTCTGGACCATGAAACTGGACGGCTCAGGCAAGAGGCAAATCACGAAGAGCTATGGCTACGATGGCGGGCCGGTTTTCTCCCGCGATGGTAAGAAAATCGTGTGGCGCGCGAACCACCCCAGCACGCCCGAAACCAAGCAGCGCTATGCGGATTTGCTCAAGGATAACCTCACCAGCCCGATGAAGATGGAACTGTTCGTCTCAGATGCCGATGGCAAGAACGTCAAGCAGATCACGAACTTTGGCTGTGCCTCGTTCGCTCCCACCTTCACGCCGGATGGCAGGCAGATTCTGTTCTCCTCCAACATGCGCAATTGCGACGGGCGGAAGTTTGAGCTGTTCTTGATCAATGTGGATGGCTCCAACCTCCAGCAGGTCACCAATTACGGCAGCTTCACTTCGTTTCCGGAGTTCTCGCCCGATGGGCGTCAGATCGTCTTCGTTTCCGATTGGAAGGCTGCTGCGCGCTATGAGTTCAATGTCTTCACGGCCGATTGGACGCCGCCTTCCGGCAACAGTGCTGGCTCGACTAAGGCGGCAAAATGACACGTCGCTCTTTTGTCGTCATTCGAGCGGCGCTTTTGCTCGCACCGGCGCTGGCGATCGCAGCGTACGAGATTACGCCCGATGCCTACCTGGCGCACATCAAGTACCTGGCGTCTCCTGAGTTGAAAGGCCGCCGCACCGGCACGCCGGAACTTAACAAAGCCGCTACGTATATCGCGGGTTGGTTCAAGAAGGCTGGGTTGGAGGCGGTTGGGCCTCATTACCTTGATAACTACGAGGTCACGGCCCGCACCGGTCTCGGTAAAGGCGACAAGCTTTCTGTGGATGATAACGGCAAGCTGACGGCTTTCAAACAGCTGCAGGACTTTGTTCCTATCAACCTCAGCGCCAATGGGGCGGCGCATGGGTCGATCGTCTTCGCGGGCTACGGGATTACCGCTCCCGAATATCATTACGACGACTACGCCGGCGTCGACGCCAAGGACAAGATCGTCCTGATTCTCCGGCACGAACCGCAGGAAGCGGATGAGAAGAGCGTTTTCGAAGGCAAGAACTTCACCGTGCATTCCCAGATCTCGAGCAAGCTGGTGAACGCGAAATTGCATGGCGCGCGCGGTGTGTTGCTGGTCAACGACACACCCAACCATCCGGGCGATGACGACCAACTCGAGAAATTCCAGCCATTGGTCGGGATTGAAAACTACGGCATTGTGCTGGAGCAGATCAAGAGCACAGTCGCCGATGAGATCCTGGTCGGATCCAAACAGAATCTGAAGGAACTGACTGCGGCCATCGACAAGGACACGAAGCCGCATTCGTTCCTTCTTCCCGCATCCGTCACGGCCAGCATCACGGTCGAGCTCCAGCAACAAAAGCGGATCGTTCATAACGTCATCGGCTACTACCCCGGACAAACCAGCGAGTACATTATCATTGGCGCCCACTACGATCACCTCGGCAAGGGCGAGCAGGATTCGCTTGCTCCGTCTCTGATCGGCACTATCCATCCCGGCGCCGACGACAATGCTTCCGGAACGGCAGGCGTGATCGAACTCGCCCGTCATCTGGCTGGTTCCGGCCAGCACAAGCGTGGCTTCCTCTTTATCTGCTTCTCCGGCGAAGAGGAGGGTCTGCTCGGTTCGGCTTACTACGTCAATCACCCACTCAAGCCGCTCAGCGATGCCGCCGCCATGATCAACATGGACATGATCGGCCGCCTGCGCGACAACAAGGTCTACGTGGGTGGAGTCGGGACCGGCTCAACCTTCAAGCCCTTCCTGCAGCAGGCGACGAAGAACGCCGGTTTCCAATCGGACGAATCGGAGGTTGGCGGCTATGGCTCCAGCGATCACACCTCGTTTACCACCAAGCAGATTCCCACCCTGTTCTTCTTTTCCGGACTGCACAGCGATTATCACAAGCCCAGCGATACCTGGGACAAGATCAATGCGAAAGACGCCGTCCGCCTGCTGGGCGAGATCTCCGAGGTTGCGGTCGACCTGGCCGATTCACCTGATCGCCCGCAGTTCGTCCGCGTCGCGATCAACCCGCATGCGGGTGGCGTGGCTCCAGGCGGCAGCGGGTACGGGCCTGACTTCGGTAGCATCCCCGATTTCGGTGGCCCGGCGCACGGTGTGCGCTTCGCTGACATCCGCGCCGGATCTCCCGCCGACAAAGCCGGCCTTAAGCCCGGCGACATACTGGTGGAGTTCGACGGTAAGCCGATCGAGAACCTCTACGACTTTACGTATGCGCTGCGGCAACACAAGCCGGGTGATACGGTAATCGTCAAGGTCCTTCGGGACGGAAAGCCGGTCGAGGCGAAGGTGCTGCTGACCAAGCGTAACTAGGTGAAACCACGCGCGCGCTACCACTTCGTTCTATCCCTGCCGGAGCGGGTGGTGCGTTCCCTGAGCGCGCTCTCCGGCGGCCTGTTGCGCGAGATCGGTAACGTCATCCTGCCGCTGCGGATCCGCCGCACCGCACTCTACCGGGTGATGGTCGAGGTGACGCTACGCTTCCTTATCGAAGAAGTGGGGCGCGTCGAAGGCGTCTACCCGCAGGAGGGAAAGCTCGCGCAGGACTTCCTCCTGCGCTCCGGCGCGAGCCGTGGCATTGAAGTGCTTGGCCTGCTGACCATCCACGTCTCACCTATCTGGGTGCTGGCCGCGCTGGCCGATGCAACGGGGGCAGGGCACTCCCTGATCAGCCAAATCAGTGACGCACTGAAACAAGACGGGCTGCTGGACCGCAATGCCCGATTCGAGAATGTTGATCAGTTGCTCGACGGCCTGGAACGGACCAGCAGCCAACTGGTTCAGACCTTGAACCAGCCGCCGCTGGATGTCGCCGGCCTTCGCGAGGAGTGGAAGAAGTTGAAGGAGAGCTTGCCTCGCATCCCGCGGGCGAACCTGCCGCAGGCCGCGACGCTGGAGCAAATCTGGAAGCGGCTCGTCCACGACGCGGCCGAACAGGATCGGTCGGTGTTCGCGCTGTGCTCCTTGATGGCGGTGTCGACCGTAACCCAGATACCGGCCAATATCTACTGGCTGTCGCGGGCGGCGAAGTCGGGTGCAAAGCGGACCGGCGCCGTATTGGGCGACGCGCTGCTCGGCCACTACGTGCGATCGCTCGACGAGATCAAGAAGACTGGGTTCACCGAATACTGGAAGCGCGAATTCCGGCCCTACCTCCGCGCGGCAGCCTTGCAGTTCGCCCCGTCCAGTCGGACGTTGACGGAACGCCTTCTAAGGCGGGAATAGCTAAGGCCTTTGATAGAGTATGAGCGCTAAACGCTTATGAAAACGAATACGTTGATCCTCGGTGCTCTGCTGTTGGCTTCCGCTGGCTCTCTGCTTGCGCAGGGATATCAGAAAGGCTATGAAAGCCAGGTGAAGCAGGCAGTGGAGGGCGTGAACGCAGTCGTCGCCAAGGGGCCCTATCAGGCATCCTGGGATTCTCTCAAGAAGTACCGGATCCCCGAGTGGTATCAGGATGCCAAGTTCGGCATCTTCATCCATTGGGGCGTCTATTCGGTGCCCGCGTTTGGCAGCGAGTGGTATCCGCGCCAAATGTACATGCAAGGCACCCCTGAATTCAAACACCACGTCGCCACCTACGGGCCGCAATCGAAGTTCGGCTACAAGGACTTCATCCCGATGTTTAAGGCCGAGAAGTTCGACCCCGACGCCTGGGCGGAACTGTTCCGCAAAGCTGGTGCGAAGTTCGTCATTCCGGTAGCTGAGCACCACGATGGCTTTCCGATGTACGACTCCGGGCTCACCGACTACAGCGCCGCTAAGATGGGCCCGAAGCGCGACATCGTCGGCGCTCTTGCCGTGGCCGTTCGAAAGCAAGGTTTGCATTTCGGCGCCTCGTCGCACCGCGCGGAACATTGGTTTTTCTACCAAGGCGGAATGCAATTCGATTCCGATGTGAAGGATCCTGCCAACGCTGGTCTCTATGCGCCCGCTCACGTCCAGAAGGAGAAGGGCGCAAGCCACGACACGGTTCCCGACGACGCCTGGATGACCAACTGGCTCGCACGCAGCTCGGAGATCGTGGACAAATATCACCCCGAGATCATGTGGTTCGATTGGTGGATTGAACAACCCGCCTTTCAGCCGTATCTGGAGAAGTTCGCAGCCTTCTACTACAATCGCGGCGTCGAGTGGGACAAGGGCGTCGCCATCAACTATAAAAACAAGGCTTTTCCCGAGGGCACGGCGGTCCTCGATATCGAGCGCGGCAAGCTGGACTCTTCCCGCAACCTCTTCTGGCAGACCGATACCTCCGTCAGCGTCAAATCCTGGGGCTACATCGACAACGACACGTTCCGCACGCCCGACTCCATGATTGACGAGTTGGTGGATATCGTCAGCAAGAATGGCGCGCTGCTGCTGAACATCGGACCGCGCTCCGATGGCACCATTCCCGAGGGAGCGCAGCACGTGTTACTCGAGATGGGCAAGTGGCTGGACATCAATGGCGAGGCGATCTATGGAACGCGCCCCTGGACGATTTCGGGCGAAGGCCCCACCAAGTCCGTGGGAGGGGCGTTTAAGGACACGGAGGGGCAGCCGTTCACCAGCCACGACATCCGCTTCACCACTAAGGCCGGCGCTCTCTACGCAATCGCACTCGACTGGCCGGCCGATGGCAAGGTGGTGATCAAGTCGCTTGCCAAGGGCGCCCCCTACGGCGAGATCAAGAGCATCCAGCTACTCGGTTCCAACGCCAAGTTGAAATGGACTCGCGACGCCAGCGCCCTGACGATTGAAACGCCAGGCACCAAGCCCGGCGACTACGCCTTTGCGTTCAAGATTGTGCCGGCAAAGTAGGCTTACTGACGACCTCAGCATCAGCTCCGAAGTCCGATGCGCAAGCCACCGTAAGGAGCCGCGACCGTGAGGGAGCGAACGATAAGCTTCGGGAACTCGATAACGACGGATCGAAACTTTCCCGGTATTTTCAGAGCAGCTCGCGCGTGGAAGTCCCATCTCGAAAAAAAATCAGCTTGCTGACGCACTCGGTTTCGTGCTGAGGTTGCCACACAGACTTGTGAGCAAGCGGTTTATCCGCCTTCTTTCATCGGCCTCTTACTGCCAGATCGCCACGCCAGCGGGCGGGACCGAGTGGTCGCCAACAACCGGCTTGGCCTCGGCGGGCGCTGGTATCTGCTGGTCTCGGTCGGTGAAGTTCGCGGCCACCCAGAACCCCTGGCGCCAGTCAACGAAGAAGTTGAGCGGCAGGTTCAGCGGCTTTGCGCCGGTGCGCTCGTAAACCAGGTGCAGCAGGTCTGCCTCGAGTTGGCCCGCTTCGGAATCCACGCCGATGTAGACCACCTGGCCTTTGCCTAGCTTGTGGAAGACTGCGGCCGCACTCCCTTTATAGAACTGGTCCGAATACGTTGCCAGCACTTCGGTGCCCGGTTTCGGCTCTAGGATGTCGCCCCAGTTCCCCCACAAATAGCCCTTACCGTTGGCACTGACCGCGCCGTTTCGTCCCGGCGGCAGGACGTCGTATCGCGGAATCGCCGCACCAACCAGGTTGTAGATCGGCTCAGCCCACAAGGACTCCCAGATATGACCGCGGCGATCCTTCTGCCCGCTGCGGCAGGTGAGAATCAGCGTGCCGCCATTCTCAACGTACTGGGTGAAACGGGCCACCAGTTCCTTGTCGACAAGCTGGTACGAAGGCGCAACCAGGTAGCGCCATTTCGAGAAGTCCTTGTCTTCGGTGATCACATCCACCGGCGCTTCCAGCGACTTCAGCGCCCGGTAGTATTTCAGCCAGTGGTCGGTGGTGTTCCAGCGCACGGTCTGCTTGTGATTGTCGATATCCCAGCGGTTTTCGAAGTTCATGATGAAGGCAGTGCGCCGCGCTTCGTAATCCTGCGGCGCGGGTGCGTTCGGCTTGTATAACGTGCGCAGCTTCTGCACCTCCTGAATCGACAGGACGAACTCCTTGCCGCCCTGAGAGAGCGTTACGCCATCCGGTTCCACCATGGTCTTGTGATAAAGCTCCTGCCCGAAGGCAGGCTGACGATAGCGATATACGCAGACCAATCGGCCGCCTTGGGCGAAGGCCCGCATAATCCAGGCATTCACGACGCCCGGCTGGAGCAGCGGATTCACCGGCGCCCAGTTCACTTGGCCCGGCTGCAACTCCATGGGCCCTTCAATGCCGCTGCCAAGGTTTCGCAGAAAGTCGTTGGTGATGGAGACATGCGCAGGGTCGCCCATCCGGAAGCCGAGGTCACCGCGGAATAGTCCGCCGCTGACCGGATACATGGTGAAGCTCATGATGTCGAGATCCTTCTCCGATAGAGCCGGATTGATCAGCTCGTAATTCATCATGAAGTTGGTGGTGATCCATTGGTTCTTCACGTAGCGGCGCAGCACGCCCGCCTGGAAGCGCAGGTAATCCGCCGCTTCAGCCGCGAACCAGCGGTGGGCGTCCAGCATGGCATGCGGATTCGGATCGGCTACCAGTTCCACCGGATTGGGGATCTCCACCTGGTCGATGCTGTTGTAGCGTTGCGACCAGAACGCGTTACCCCAGTCCTGGTTGAGGCGATCCACCGTGCCGTACTTCTCGCGCAGCCAGGTTCGGAACTTTTCTTGCGAAGCGGGGCCATACGAGATGCCCTGCCCATAGTGCGAGAGTTCGTTATCGAGCTGCCAGCCCCAGACCACCGGATTGGTTCCGTAGCGCTCCGCCATCTTGGCATCGATCTTGGCGACATAGCTCCGATAAACCGGGGAGCTCCAGTCGGCTTGCTCGCGTGAGCCATGGGCCATGTGCACGCCGTTGGCGTTGACCATCATGATCTCCGGGTGTTTTCGGGCAAGCCAAGCCGGCGGCGTCGCGCTGGGCGTGCACAGGATGACTTTCAGTCCATACTTGTGCGCCAGTTCGATGTTCTTGTCGAGCCAGCCAAACTCATACTGACCTTCGACCGGCTCCATAAAGGACCAGGCAAACTCGCCGAGGTGAATGAACTCAAAACCGAATTTCTTGATGTTGGCCATGTCTCGCTCCCACTGGGACTCGGGCCAGGCTTCGGGGTAATAATAGACCCCGATTGTCATCAACTGATCGGGCGGGAACCATTGTGCGATTTGCTGAGGAGTAGGCTGCGCGGTGGACGTGACAGCGAGAAGCAGCAGGGCTGCGGTGACGAGTCTCATATTCAGGTATTCCTGACTAAAGAGAGTATGTCAAACGCACCCGGCCGGAAGCGCTTTCAGTCCTTGACTGGCGGTGGTTGAGGCACCACGAGGACGGGATCTATGCTCTTTCGGATGGCCCGCAGCTGAAGCCGGCGGAGACGTCGTTTAGTGGTCTGTTTATCGGATCGGGCGCGGTCGCCATTTTGTGAAGACATAAGTGGTATCTCTTTTCTGTTTCGCGTTTGCTTTAGGAGCGTCCATTGACATATGGTGCGAATTCGCGGACTAGCCTGGTTTGTCGCTCCGTTCGGGACATAGCCGCACAAGGTTCGAATCGAAACCCGGTTGGCCGGCGAGCGCTAACGCTTGTACCAACTTCGCCGAGATGTGCAATCAGGTGGGCGCGAATGTTGTCCGTTTCGCCGATGTAGACCCATTCGCGGTTGTTCGAGAGGCCATAGATGCCGGAACATTCGGGAGCATTGTTCTGCACAGAGGCGCGCGTGAATGATCGAGTCGGGCACTCTTCGAACAGGCTCAATTCGATCCCTCTTCTTCAGATACCGTTGAGTCTGCTAAGACCCGAATGATTTCGTCGCGTCTCATCATGAGGTAAGTTTCGCCGCTCAACCGAATTTCGTCGCCGCAGTATTCCCTGAACAGAATGTGGTCGCCAATCTTTAGGGCGGCTGGAGTAAGGCTGCCGTCCTCGAGATGCACACCTTTGGCCACCGCGATTACCTCGCCGTGTTGCGGTGCTGTCTTAACGCGTCTGACTACGATGCGATCCTGAATCCGTTGCCTCTTGTGCCGAACGACACGAATGACCGTTCTTGACTTTCAGCTAAGAGTAAGAGTTCAGAGTATCCGACTTAGCGCAGACGGTCTGAAGAGTGGGCGGGATTGCTCAGACTTATTGATTGTAGGGGAAAACGGGCTGTTTGTCCATTGGCCCAACTTTGAAACAGGGTAAACTACATTTGCTCAGCGCCGGTAAGGGGATTAGACTCATTGCATTCGGAGGATCATTTTGAAGCTTCGTGTTGACTGGCTTGTAGCCGGGTGCGTGTGCTTCGCGGCGCTTCTTGCGGCCAGTTCCTGTTCGTCGCCCGTCGCGGTTGCCGCGTTCGCTGCGAGCGCGGTCAAGGCGGTGGATCAGGGGCAAGCCATTTTTGCAGACCTGCCGAATTCCTGTGAGCGGCGCGAAGCGGACCGGCGAAGCGATTCGGAGATTCTAGTGGATACCTCGCCCGGCCTTCCGGTACCGGCACGCTGCGCCGGTTACGTCACACAGCGAGATGCGCTCATGAAGGCTTCCGCCGTTTTGTCGGACTATTTTCAAGTACTCAACCAAGTCGCTTCATTCGGCACCTCGAGCCTTGGCACAACTGCTTCGTCCGACGCGCAGCAGCTTGCCACCGAAGCTGGTCTGAAGGACGGCGGCGCTATATCGGCGCTAGCCGGCATCCTGGTTCAGGCTGCGACCGAGGGCTATCAGCGCAAGCGGCTTGCTGAGCACATAAAAGCGGCGAATCCGGCCATTCAGAACGTGACTCTGGCGTTTGCCCAGATTGCCGTGGAGGACTATCAGAACGGCTTGCTATTGAGCGAGGAAACTACACTGCGAGAGCGTTACGGCGATTTTGCCGAGCACACCGCGGGGAGAAACGACCCGGTTGTGTTCCTGCTTCGTGTGAGGTGGCAGGAGGATATGGGCGGGTTGGTTCAACGGCGTGCAGCGGTTGCGACCTACGCTTTGGCGTTGGAGAAGGTTCGTAAGGGACATCAGGAGCTGGCCGATCAAGCGGGCAAACTGAACAGCCGCCAACTCACTAAGGCGTTGGCTCCGTACACCACGTCTTTGGAGAGCCTGGCGTCGTCGATTCACTTTCTACAATAGGCGTAAAACTGGAGGAGGCGGACGAGAATGGATCAAGTGAATGCGGCCGACCAAGCTCGCGATCTGGCCGCGCTCTTTCGGAACTTTGCCCTTGCTGTTTTCAGCTACCGGCGGCTACATTTTGCCGAACTTTCCCAGACGCAACGCGACGAACTCGAGGACCGGGGCGAAGCACTGCTTGATGCCGCGGATCGCTTCACCGAGGCCGCGATCGGCGCTACCATAACCGCGGTTAAAGACAGTCTCGATCAAATAGCCAAAGTAACCGGGGACGCCAAGGATACGCTCAAGACTCTGAACAACGTGCAACAGGCATTGGCGATCGTAGGCGCTGGGCTCACACTTGCCGGCGCCGTAATGAGCGGAAACGCCGGCGGAGTCTTGTCCGGCCTGCAGGGCCTGGTTGCGGCGGTGCATCCACCAGATGCCGAGGCAAAAGGCTCCGCTTCGAGTTGAGTAAGATGCGGACGTCCGCCCGCGCAATGATAAACTTCCCCGAGGATGATTCCCGGTCGCCTTGTGAGGCTTGGTGGCATCTGCGCAGCGCTTCTCCTGCTGACTTTCATGGCGCTGCTGTCTTTCGGCGCCGCTCTACGCCAGTCCCCAACGTTTGATGAAGTCGCCCATATTGGCGCAGGGCTGAGCTACGTTCAAAAACTCGACCTACGCATGAACCCGGAACATCCGCCGCTGGCCAAAGCCCTCACGGGTTTGGCTCTTGCGGTTCGGGGAGCGAAGGCGGACTATTCAGGGCCGGCCTGGGTGAACAGCAGAGACTTCATGCTTGCATTCCTGGGCGAATGGTCGTTCGGCCACTGGGTGATCGCGCGCTGGAATGATCCTGCGACGGTACTGGCGTGGGCACGCCTTCCGATGTTGCTGCTTACCCTGGCGCTAGGCTGGGCAATTTTCATTTACGCCAAGCGCCTCGGTGGAATGGCGGCAGGGCTGATTTGTCTGGCAGTCTATGCGAGCGCTCCCATCTTTCTGGTTTTCGGTCCTTTAGTATTGACGGACATTGCGATCGCTTTCTTCTCTGTGCTCACTGTATGGGCATTTGGCGACCTGTGGCGCAAACCGGGGCGCGCGAACCGCTGGCTTTTCACGCTGACGCTGTCGGGGGCGTTCTTATCAAAATTTTCGGCGCCCATCCTACTGGCCGGGATTTTGATTTCCGGCTTATCAACGCGCTGGATGCCGGTCTTGGATCAGCCGTTCGACAAGGCTGAACGAAAAGCCTGGCGGCGCCTCCGCTGGCGGGCAACGGGGAAATGCCTACTGTGGGCAGCTCTGCTGGTGTATGCGTTCTATTTCGTCTTCTCATGGAATCAGCCGACAATCATTCTTGAACGGATCGGCGGCGGCCTTCCTGCATTGGTGCTCAGACGCCTGTTGCTCCCTCTCGTTCTTTATCTGGGAGGAGCGACGCTCGTGTTGTTCGGCTTCAGCCGCCCCAGTTTCCTGTTCGGCCAGGTCTATCCGCATGGCGTCTGGTTTTACTATCCGGTCGTATTCGCCCTGAAATCGCAATTGGGCTTTCTGGGGCTGCTCATCATGTCAGTGATCCTGGGACTGGCCCACAGACGAAAAGGGAGGCCGAACGACAGCGCGATACCACCTGAATTGCAGATGCATTGGAGAACCATCTGGGTAACTGTGGTGGTGTTTGTGGTTGTGTGTATGTTGAGCCACTTCGATATCAGTGTGCGTCATTTCAGCGTTCCTTCGGCCCTTGTGATACTGCTGCTGGCTCCGCTGCCGCGAATGTTGGGGAGCATGCCCCGGACGTTCTCTTATGCTGCGTGGGGGGCGGTCGCGTTGCTGTGCCTCAGTTGTTTGATCAGCGCGGTGCTTGCCTATCCCTGGTATCTGCCCTACGTCAACGCTCTGGGGGCGGGGAAGCCTGCCTATACGCTGATGAGCGATTCCAACGTCGACTGGAATCAGGCCTTGCCCGAAGTGAAGCATTTTGCCGAGCTTCATAAACTGCAAGATGTGCCATTGGATAGCTACGGCGTTTCCGACGATACGGTTTATGTCCCGCAATCACACACGTGGGACTGCCAGGCGCCCACGCAGGCCGACGCTGGCCATTGGGTCGTCGTCTCGGCCAATATGATCCTGGACGGCCATAACTGCTCGTGGCTGTTGCGCTATCCGCAGGAAGAACTGGCAGGTGGGAGCATGTATGCTTTTCGCCTGCCCGAGGAGATCCCGCCTGATGGCGCTCCGGGAGGGCCGCCACAACCGGCCGACCGGCGAGTGTTCCTCAGCACGCCCTTCGATTTCAAAGCGCTGTCGCTCGAATCGCTGCGCTATCCAGAAAGAATTCCGGATTTGACGAAGCAGATGATGAAGACGCCGCCGGGTGCAAAGAAGTGAGCACGCACTCCCCGTTTGGGCGTCGGGATATACACTCGACGCTATGGGCGCTTCAGGATATGCAGTCCTTGCGGCCGGATGGCTAGCTTGGCTGGCGCCGTTCGTATTATCCAAGCGGAAAGAGGATGCGGCCGCCAAACAGGTCGATCGACGCGCTCGGTGGGGCATGGTGCTCGTGGCAATCGCATACTCTATGCTGTGGCAAACCAGGTTTTGGGAAAGATCGTTGGAAACTTGGAAGATGGCGCTCGCAATCCTGTTTTTTCTGCTGGCTGCTCTTCTCTCCTGGAGCGCGAAGCGTGCGCTGGGGCGACAGTGGCGGCTCGACGCAGGACTCAACGCGGACCATGAACTTGTCACGTCGGGGCCGTATCGCGTTCTGCGCCATCCCATTTACACATCCATGCTTTGCCTGCTGCTTGGTACGGGCGTTGTGATCGCGCCCTGGTGGTTGCTGTTGCTCGCGGTGCTGGTGTTCTTGACGGGGACAGAGATTCGCGTGCGAATCGAAGACCAGCTGCTAAGTTCGACCTTCGGCGAGCGGTTCCGGGAATATCAACGGAGCGTTTCATCGTACGTTCCTTTTCTAAGGTAAGGTGATCTCGGAGCCCGGCACTATTGCCGCTTTTGACTTGTTCATCGGAAGCTGGGTGATTCGCGAGTCCGCGCTCCGGCAGATCCGTATTGGCTGCGGGCGTCCTGCCTGGTGTAGATCTTCTTAACCGGCAAGGTCGGACGCGACGGCCCAGATGATTAGAGTAACCAACATGAGCAGTCCGCCCATGGTCAGAAGTCCATTCACCGTGCGGAACGCTTCCTCACGCTGTTTAGACCGAATCAGCGGTGCCAGCGCCAACCACTGGGTAATCCAGGCAGCGTAGAGGCACCAACCCCAATCCAGCCTCAGCCAAGCGGCCACACGCTCCCACAGCACGCCAGTTACAATCAGCACCACCAGTTGCGCGCCGCAGCCAAGTGCGAGTCCGGAAACGACCGAATCCCTCGTCCCTTGCGATTCAGAGGTATTCACGGGCCTTTAGGTGTGTCTTCCGTGCGCGTCGTTTGAGCGCCGAAACCATTAAACTTGTGGAAGCGCCGGTAGCAGCCCATGCATCGGTAGGGGCGAAACAAGAACAACAGCCAGGGGAGATCGTACAGCCGCACTCTTGATCGGTGGGTGGTGGGCGTTAGGCACGTGGGGCAGAGAATCATTCGCTAACCATCCGAATTCGAAAGTCCTCAAACTCCGACCGGGAATGTCCCGTTTGGCAGTCTACCTCGTCTAAAGCTATTCTCTCTCTGCGCGGGTGAGCGTTGCTGAGCCGAGTGCATTAAGGCGGACAGAGACTTGATAGTGTGCAGCGTGGCCACGTATTTTCACCATATATATGCAAGTGGCAGCATTGCGAGGTTTCACTCGATTCATTACGGTGCTCCGTCGACGTTTCATAAGCTCTTTGTTGATGCCTTGCCGACGCATCTTGGTCCCTTCGGACTGCTGGAGAAACGCAGTTAGAAGGGGCGCAAAGGCAAGGGGCTTCGATTCATGCTAAAGTCCGGATGGGTTCCTTTTTCGCGCGATAATGACAAACAGGTTAAAAACCACGGCATACCACGGCGCATTGGTCGTTTTGTACTTGTTGTGCCTCGCTGGCCTCGGTCTCTCGATCTGGGCGCACGTTGTGTCGTTTATGGGTATCGATCCGCGAACGCAGTTCCCACGCATCTGGATTGTAGAACTGAGCTTGACGTTCATCCTCTTGCCGCTGGTGGTGGCTGTTTTTCGTCGCGGCATTCATGAAGACCCACTTCGTCTGCCGCGGTTAAGCTGGAAGCTGATTCTGATTTTGACAGCATATTATGCTTTCCACTTTTACCTGTTCATTGCCCGCGCCAGCGAAGAGCTAACCTCTGAGATCACCTGGCAGATGTTCTCGGCCGGCTGGATACTGCTGTTCGCTGTGGGGTTTGCGTTTTACCGAAGCGTGCTGGCAAGGGTGATCAGCGCCGAGCGGAACGCCGGCGGCACGGAGCAACAAAGTGCGGCTGCTCTGTAAGCTGAGCTTTACACGTTTTACGACATCAATAGCAATATTGGCCGCGGTCAAGCGGCGACCTTTGACTCTGCGACTGCAGGACGAGCTTCGTACCGCCGGAATCCGACGCCCAGGGCACCGAACTCCGGGAGAAGGTGCTTACTTACCGACTTCCGGATAGGTTGGACGAGGCGGCTCTTCGTGGCCCTGGTGGCAGGTGTAGCAGCGGACTTCCTGCTGGCCGCCGAAGGTGCCCTCGTTGATGGAGACGTTCATGGCGATCATCTTCTTCGCCATGACCTTGGTCTTCTTCTCATCTGAATCAAAGTGCCCGTCGACATGGCAGAACTGGCAGTCCTTGCCCAGTGCGAAGGTGAAGTAGCGCATGGTGTTGATGAACTGCGACCTCGGCAGCTCCTTTAGCGGCGTGCTGAGATCCTTAAACATGGCGCTGGCCAGTTGTTCCGGCTCGCGTAGCGGCTGGCCGGCCGAGTCGGGTTGCTTCATCAATACCACCGTGTTCGACTGCGAGCCGCCCGAGTTGATTGTGTCGGTCAGGGTCTGGCCATCGGAGGAGAGTTCGAGCTTCTCGGTGACGACATTGGGACGTCCGGCGACGGCAATCACCACATTCAGCGTGTTTCCGGTCCAGGAGGCGGTGGTGCGGGTCGGAATGCCTTGAAAGGAGCCCCGGCTGGTTTTGCCGTCGGTGGTGAAAGTTGCCTTCTGGCGGTCTTGCCCGTGCTCGCCCCAGGCCCCGGTGGTTTCGGTTACCTTGCTGCCGTCTTGTTCAATCAGAACGAGATAATTCGAAACCTTATGTGGCCCGAAGTTGCTTTTTTCAAGATCCGCTTTCCAAACGCCGTTGATGGAGGGAGTCTGCGCCGAGAGCGCAGAGACGCTGAGTGCTGTGATCGCTAGTAATTTACGCATGCACGCGAAAGTATAGCATTCGATCTGGCGCCAGTGCTCAGAAGCCTAGGCCCGATGAAGAGTGTTTGAGGCCGGCACACAGAACGACTCACTCCCCTGGCGTCGACAGTTTCTTAACCAACTCGTATAAGAACGTCTGCCCCTCATAGAACGACTCCACGCCCATACGTTCATCGCGGCCGTGGGCACGAACGTCGTTGCGGTCGAGGAAGAATCCCTGTATGCCGTATGTGGGGATGCCTGCCTCTCGCAGATACCTTCCATCGGAGGCGCCGGTCGACATGCTGGGGAGCGTGATCACTCCCGGCCACATGGAATCGGTCACTTGGCTGAAGGCCTTCATGATGTCGGGACGCATCGGGGAAGGCGGCGCCTTGCCTTCGTCCACCTTGATGGTTACGGCAACCTGGTCGTCCGCCACGACCTTCTTGAGGGTCGCGAGAACGTAGTCGACTGTATCGTCCGGAAAGATGCGGCAATTGATGTTCGCGGCGGCCAATTGCGGCAGGGCATTCGGCGCATGCCCGCCTTCGAGTTGCGTGGCGACACAGGTGGTCCGCAACATCGAATTCATGCCCGGCGATTGCGCCGCAATCCGCTTCATTGCTTCCTGCGAGCCTTGCGCGACCTCGGCGAGATCGGCGGCAAGCTGGCCTTTTTCGATCTTTGCCATTTGGCCGAAGTAGGCGCGCGTCACGTCGTTCAACTGCATCGGAAAGGAGAAGCTCGAGAGCCGGTAGAGCGCCCCGGCCAGGTGATAGATGGCATTGTCCGGGACGGGCCGCGAACTGTGGCCACCTTTGTTGCGCACTTCAAAACGGAAATCGGCGTAGGTCTTCTCGGCCAGCCCGATGTCGTTCGCGACGCGCTTGCCATCGACACTCTCGCCCCGGCCGCCTTCGTTCAAGGCGTAGTCGGCCTGAATCAGGTCGCGCTTGTTCTTCAACAGCCAGTCCACGCCGTTGAACGGGCCGCCACCCTCTTCGTCGGCGGTCAGCGCGACGATTAAATCTCGATCCGGTTTGAAGCCTTCACGCTTGTATCGGATCAGGTTCGCAATCCAGACCGCCGCTTGGGCTTTGTCATCGGCGGTTCCGCGCCCGTAGAAATAGCCGTCTTTTTCAATGAACTGGAACGGATCCATGCTCCAGTCTTCGCGCTTCGCCTCCACGACGTCGGTGTGAGCCAAAAGCAGAATTGGTTTGCGCGCCCCAGTTCCGTGATAGCGAACCACCAGGTTGTACTTGGTGTCTTTAGCTCCGCCGACCCAGATGTCGGACTCCGGGAAGCCTGCCAGTTTGAGCCGGTCCGCCATGGACTTCGCGATGCTAGTGGTCTCGCCGGTGGTGAATCCCGACTTGCTTTCGATCATTTCCTTGTAGATTTCGCGCGCCAGTTGGCGATCTTCCTCGGGAGGCGTGAGGGACGCCCCACGGAGAGAGGCGAGGCACACAAGGATGAGGCAGGAGAGCTTGAACATTTGACCATCTTGGCATGATGCGCTGCAGCTGGCATAGGCGGTGGAAAGCGAGGTCGCCAGGCCGGTTGCTTTTGGGGCCACGCAATTGGCTCCAGTTTCTTGCAGCGCCGGCGAAAAAACGAGTTATGATCCTCATACGGCGCGGTTGACTGCCTGTTTCCGGGCCAGAATGCCGCACTAACTGTGAGACGGTCTACGGAAGGAGACGACAATGGCTTCGAAAAAGATGGTTCCGATTCCCGGCAGCAACAAGACGACCCTATCAGGGCGCCAAATCGGTTGCGCCAGCGCCGCCCGATGAACGGCTAGAGGTAACGGTGCGGCTGCGGCCGAAGAACCCCTTGCCCGATATGCTGAGCGGGTCGGGACCAATCCAAACCGTAACACCGGAAGAATACGACAGGCTCTACGGTGCGGGCGCTAAGGACATCGCGCAAATCAGGAGGTTCGCCAAGGAGAACAATCTCACGGTGGTGCGTGAGAGCGCTACGCGCCGCAGCGTCATGCTTTCCGGCACGGTCGCGGACTTCAACAAAGCGTTCGATGTGAGTCTGAAGACTTACGCCTACGACAAGGGGACCTACCGGGGACGCACGGGAACGATTCAGATTCCGGCCGACCTGGCTGGCGTCATCGAGGGCGTGTTCGGACTGGACAATCGTCCGGTGGCGAAACGGCATAGTTCGCTGGCGGCCAATCCGTCGGCCGGAACGCCGAAAGCATTTACCGGTGCGGATTTGGCGAAGATCTACAATTTTCCGGCGGGGTTCGACGGAACCGGACAAACCATCGGGATCATCGAATTGGGCGGCGGGTATCGTCCAGCCGATCTGACGACGTACTTCGGTGGGCTGAAGATTCCTGTGCCGACCGTGATTCCGGTTTCCGTCGACGGCGCTGCAAATTCGCCCACCAGCGCAAACAGCGCCGATGCGGAAGTGGTGCTGGACATCCAAGTGGCGGGAGCGGCGGCTCCGGGTGCGAGGTATGTAGTTTATTTCGCGCCCAACGATGCGAGCTCCAAAGGCTTCATCGACGCATTGACGAAGGCCGTTCACGATACACAGTACAGCCCGTCTGTTATCTCAATCAGCTGGGGCGGTCCGGAGAGCGTCCCCAACAGCAGCTACCAGATGCAGTTCGACCAGGTACTGCAGGCGGCGGCAATGCTGGGCGTAACGGTATTGGTAGCGGCGGGCGACAACGGCGCGGCCGACGAGGGACCGAAGGAGTGGGACGGCCAGTTGCACGTGGATTTCCCATCCGCGAGTCCCTATATCTTGTCCTGCGGAGGGACGCGACTGATTACGAACGGCACATCCATTACGGCCGAGTCGGTTTGGAACCAGAACCAGGCGGATGTGTCGCAGGATTCGTTCGGAGCGGGTGGCGGAGGCGTCAGCGGCGCGTTCCCGCTGCCGGCGTATCAGAACTCGGCCAAAGTACCGAAAGCGCCCAAGCCGAAGGGATTCAAGGGCCGCGGTGTACCGGACGTAACGGGCGACGGCGACCCCGATACCGGATACAACATTCTGGTGGACGGACAGAAGGTGCAGGAGGGTGGCACCAGCGCGGTGGCGCCGCTTTGGGCGGCCTTGATTGCGACTATCAACCAGAAGCTGAAAGGTCGGGTGGGCTTTATCAATCCGCAGCTGTATGCTTTGCCGGCGGGGTCGGGGGCCTTCAACGACATTACTGTCGGCGGTAACCGCGTGACGTATGGAAGCCACAAGAATGTGGGCTACGACGCAGGGCCCGGATGGGACGCGGCCAGCGGGCTGGGCTCGCCGAACGGGAGCATACTGGCGGGGCTTCTGAAAGTGACGACGGCGGCGGCGCCTCCGTCTCAGCCGGTCAAGCCGTCTAAGCCGGTCAAGAAGAAAGCCGCGGCGAAGAAGAAAGTAACGGCGCGGAAGAAGTAGAGAGCATCGAGGCGCGCTGTGTGCGCCTGCTACGTTAAGAGGGCATGAGCAACTTTCGACTAGCGGGCGCCGTGGTCTGCCTCACGGCTGCGCCGTTCGCATTCGGGCAGAAGATACAGACGAAGAGCTACGAGAAGGTCCCGCCGGGCGCTTTCAGCACCTATCACTGGCGCCCCGGCCGAGCGTTTACGACTAAGGGCTTTCAGGAAGACCCTCAAATCGAGGCGATGGTTAGGCAGGCCGTCGAAAAGCAGATGCAAGCCAAGGGATTCAAGCAGGCGCCGGACGCCGCCTTGGAGGTCAGCTACGCAGCCGGCGTAAGCAAGAATCTGCGCCTGGACGTCGCGTACCTGGGCGACTACATGACGTGGACCCTGGGAACACCATTCTTGGCCGACGCACACAGCTATCAGACGAACGGATTGCTGATCACGGTGGTTGACACTTCGCAAAACCGGAAAGCGGTCTGGGCGGGGCTGGCAACCGCCAACTTCAAACCGAAGGACGTGGAGGCACTCATCAATAAGTCGGTGGAGAAGGCATTCCAGAAGTTCCCGTTGAAGCCGTAGCGATGTCGGGGCTGGCGGCTGCGCAGCCTCTTTGATCTGGTAGATTCACCTGCTAACTTAATAGAACCATGAAGATTTTTGTATTGTCGAGCGCTTTGGCCCTGCTGATCGCGGCGCCGTGCGCCTTTGGGCAGAAGATCACCACGCAAAGCTGGACAAAAGCCCCGCCTGGCACGTACACCACGTATCACTACAGGTCGGGTCGAAGCCTTACGTCCACGGGCTTCAAAGAGAATCCCACGCTGGACGCGATGATCAAAGCGGCCGTGGAAAAGGAAATGGCGAAGCTGGGCTTCAAGGAGGTGCCGAATGGGGTGCTGGAAGTCAGCTACCGCGCGGGCGTCACCATGAAGGTCCGCATCGACGAGCAGAATCTGGGCGACGACATGCAGTGGGACTTTGGATCGCCGTTCGGCGAGGGTGGCCGCGCTTATCAGAAGAACAGCCTGAACCTGACGGTGGTGGATTCAACCAACCAGAAGGCGCTCTGGGCAGCCACGGCGACTGATAACTTCGTGCCGAAAAACCTGGAGGAGACGGTCGATCGAGCCATCGAGAAGTCGTTCCAGAAATTTCCCTTGAAGCCGTAGGTTGAGCTTTACCGAGTGGTCAGGTTCGTTCGCTTTACGCGCGCGGTTGCTCTGAAAATGCCCGGTATGGACCGAAAGCCGAAATGATTCTCGGCTCAGCAGGCTGGAAGCCTGCGCCACGTCGTCCGTTCGTTCGGCATCCGTTTTCATCATTGCGGGTGGGCACTCTTGCGCTCATGCTGACGTGCGGTCGAAGGAGAATTTTCTTAGCACGCACTCCCACGCGCGTGGCTCTGGGACGGAGACTCTGCCGAACGCGGCCTGCCATTTAATCCGGAAGTCGTAGTGTCGTACCATCGAGTATTTCCCAAGGGGGGAACTCTGATGTGTCGACGAACTACGCTATTTGAAACGCCGCTATTCCGCAGCGCACTACCCGCGCTTGTCTTGCTGACTCCGGTTTTGCTGGCCGCGCAAGTGAAAGCTATCCGCGCGGGAAGGTTGGTGGACCCGGAAACGGGGACCATTACGCAGAGCCAGATCATTCTGGTTGAGGCGGGCAAGTTCAAAGAGATTGGTCCGAATGTCACCATCCCGCCCGGTGCCGAGGTCATCGATCTTTCGAACCAGACGGTACTGCCGGGCCTGGTCGACGCGCACAATCACCTGGCGCTGACCTACAAGAAAGACCCCGAGAGCAACTACTACTACATGACGACGGTGATGGATTCCACCGCGATCCGTGCGATCCAAGCCGTGTCGAACGGAATCACCATGATGTCATCGGGTTTCACGGTGGTTCGCGACCTGGGCAATGCGGGCAACTATGCCGACAGTGCCCTTCGCATCGCGATCGAGCAGGGATGGGTGCCGGGACCGACGGTGATCAACTCCGGCATTATCATTGGCGGCTTCGGCGGCCAGTTCCACCCGACGCCGGAACATGCCGAGCTGGTCTATCCGGAATACATCGATGCCGACACACCGGACGAGATCGTCAAGGCGGTTCGCAAGAACATATTGTTCGGCGCGAAGGTCATCAAGATCATGGTGGATGCGCAGCCGTACGGGTATACGGTTGACGAGATGAAGCT
The DNA here is from genome assembly GCA_963740005.1 of uncultured Acidobacteriaceae bacterium. Lineage (GTDB taxonomy): Bacteria > Acidobacteriota > Terriglobia > Bryobacterales > Bryobacteraceae > CAJCIT01. Next base: position 161,176 of record CAVUCO010000025.1, read on the forward strand.
CTTCGTCGCCGAAGCAGCCAAAAGCGGGATGAAAGTGGCGGGCCACGTTCAGACGCACGCCGGCGCGATGCGGGCCATTGAGGCGGGCATCTGGTCGATTGAACACTCGGTCGCCTTGGACGATGAGGCGCATAAATTGATGGCGAAGAAAGGCATCTGGCGGGTTGGCACCGAGACACCGATTTCCGAGTACTACAGCCCGAACCCGGAGCGCTTCCAGAAGATGGTAGACGGCATGAAGAACGCCTATGCGAACGGCGTGAAGATGGCGTTCTCCACCGATGCCGACTACTACGTACCGGGCAAGACTCGTGGCGAGGTGGTGATCGATTTTCTGCGCAGCTGGAAAGCGGCGGGCATTCCGGCGCCCGAGATCCTGAAGATCATGACCACGAACGGCTATAAGGTTTGCGACATCGATACTAAGCGCGGGCCGATTAAGCCGGGTTATGCGGCAGATCTGATCGCGGTGAAGGCAAATCCCCTGGAAGACATCGACACGCTAAAGGATGTGCGGTTTGTGCTGAAGGACGGCATGGTGTTCAAGCGCGATGGCGTGATGACGCCCGAAAAATTCTTCAACAGCGGGCCGGTGAACGGCTGGCGTATCCACTGAGTTTCCGCTACCCCTTTCCGGGTGGTTTGAATCGGCTGGCGGGATCAAACTCGCCGGCCCGTTTCCGGTGTCCGTTGTAGTCATACCGAGCGGTCACGCGTCGGGCTGAAGCCAGCAGGTGCTGTTCTTCCGCAGTGAGCTCAGCGCCTGATTCCAGCCGGGCTTCGAGAACGGTTTGCAGATCGTAGGAGGTATGAACTCCTTCGATCCACTCGCCCCAGGAAAGCGGAAAGTGGCGGCTCATGTCGTTAGCTTAGAACGGGGCTTGGCTCAGTTTCCCGTCGCTGGTAGGGCGGTCGTCGCGTTCGCTTGTGCAAAGAACTGTTCCACACGCTCGGAAACAGCCTGGCTTTGCGATGCGTAATTGCCCGACATCGCCCGTACGTGTGCAGCGACCGCACCATCGCTTGCACCCGGCGTCATCGTAGCCTCCAAATGTTGAGTGAACCCGGCGAGGGCGATCTGTTGAGCGTTCATGGCGACATTCATGTCGTTCGGGCGCGCAGCAGGAAGCGCTATCGAAGCGGGGCAGTCGGTTCTTCCCGTCGTTCGTGCGCTTAGGGCTGCGGCAAAAGAATTAGCCTGTGGCACCCGATTGCCTAGCGGACCCAGCCCCCACTTACCGGTCAGGTATTTGAGTAAGCTGGTGTGGTCGAACACGGTGGAAAGCACGCCTGCATCCAGCCAGGGTGAAATCAGGACCGCAGGAACGCGAACGCCCAGCAGATTGAATGCGAACGTTTTGGTATTGCCGTCGGGCGCAACGGTCGGGGGCGGAGGGACATGGTCGCAAAAGCCGCCATGCTCGTCATATAACAGCACGAATAATGTGGATTGCCAGAGTTCCTCATTCGCTCGGAGCGCGTTGTAAACCTGGGCGATCAAGACTTCTCCGTGCGCAACGTCTGTCGGCGGGTGTTGATCGTTCTGATTGGCGCCAAAGTAGCTCGGCTCGATGAATACGTACTGGGGAAACGCTTGCGCGTTTTGCGTGTCGTTCGCGAACTGATCCATGTGCCGGTAGAACTGGGGGAAGCGGAGTTGTTCCGTCATCACCAGCGATTGCGGCACGTCGCCGTAGTAAATCCTCCACGAAACGTGCTGCTCCGACAAGCGCTGAAAAACGGTGGGCTGATTGTAGAGGTGAATGTCGGGATGGAAGATGCCTTCGGGCATATCCGTGTGGCCGAGCGACGTTCCACTGTGCACAAAGAAACGGTTCGGCCAGGTTGGCCCGGGAAGGGACGAATACCAGTGATCGCAAACCAGAAAATTGCGCGCGAGCGTGTGCAATACCGGCAGGTCATCTAACGGGAAATAGCCCATGATCTGATATCGCTCTTCCGGTTTAGCCTGCGGGCAGTGCTGCGCAAAGTCGGCCACAAATCCCTGGCAGTCGTTGTTTCCTATCTGCCTCAATACGTCATCCAGATCGTGGCCTGGATCGTTAGCTATGGCGGTGAGGTCGTTTGGCAGTTGGGCAAACAGGTGACTCGTGTCCGGGTAGTCCGGATTGGTGAATGGCTGGGCGGTGTCCACCCCATCCAGGTTCGGGTAGACCGCGTTCATACAGCCCAGCATGCGGTCGAAGGAATTGTTCTCGAGCATCAGCACTACGACGTGGTTGATCGGGTCGGCCATTCTCAGATTCTATGCCGGTTGCGGATCAAATGGGGGTTTGCGAAATAGCTTGCCGGCGGTCTGTCGATGATCGATTGCCCGGCCTTCGAGCATTGGATCCCATCTCTCTAATCCCCTGAAAACAGGTGAATTGTCGCGACTAGCGGCGTTTTGCCGTACCGAAAACGGACACTCATTCACGCGAGCGGACAGGCCGCTATTCGGCGGCACGCGCCGGCCCATTTATGCTGTGGCGCGAACGCTCTGTTTATAGCCGGTTACTGCGATTCGCGCCTGTGGAGCTGGCGGCGCGGAATGGACGGCGAATTGCCCAAGTAAGGGTTGCTGCCATCAACCCGAAGCTGCCTCTACTCGCCGCGCCGGCACCCTCAAGAGCGCAGACCGCGTTTGTCGCCCGATGGGCGGAATCCAGAATGCGGAGCAGCAGCAATTTCCCAGGAGTCGACCACATCATGAGGATTCTTCCAGGTTTTCGGGGCAGGGGATTGCGGGCCATCGCGATATTGAACCTGGCGACGCTGGGGTTCGCGCAGTCGCCGGAAATCTCGATTACCAACCCGCCGCCGGTCCCGGTTGTCGGCCCAATCTTAAAGCCGTTCCAGCTCCAACGACGCATTGTCTCTCCGGCAACGCTGACCAACACGCCGCGGCTCGAGTCGCTGGTGCGCGCCGGCAATCTGTATCTCTCAGTCCAAGATGTTATTGCTCTGGTGTTGGAGAACAACATCGACATCGCGATTCAGCGCTACGGGCCGCCGCTGGCGCGGGAGGTTCTGCGGCGCGCCCAAGGCGGCGGGTTTCTGCGGAGTGTCGGCGTGCCGATTTACGCAGGTCCGGCCAGCGTCAGCTTAGCGGGTGTCAGCGCGAACGCGGTTGGTCTTTCCGAGAGCGGATCGGGTGTGGGCTCCGGCGGCGGCATTGTCATACAGATCGGAACTCCTCCCCCAAATCTCGACCCTTATTACTTCGCATACGGGAATTTTGCACACAATACGACTCCCTTAAGCAACACGTTTCTGAGCGACGTGAATTCGCTACAGAACGACAACATAACGTTTCAGACCGGCTACGGCCAGTCGTTCATCACCGGGACCAGCGGGCAGCTGACATACACCACATATCGCAGTTCGCTGAATAGTCCCGCGAACAGCCTGAACCCTTACACGGCGGGGTCGCTCGATTTGTACATCACGCAAAATTTGTTGCAAGGTTTCAGCCGGGCCGTGAACAATCGGAACATCCGGGTGGCGAAGAACAACATGAAAGTGACGGATCTCCAAGTCAGGCTGCAGGTGATTACGACTGTCTCCGCCGTGCTGAATCTCTATTGGGACCTGGTGAGCTTCAACGAGGCGCTGCGCATTCAACAGCAAGCGCTCGAGACGGCTGAAAAGCTGCTGGACGACAACAAGAAGCAGGTGGCTCTCGGAACCTTGCCGGCCATTGAAGTGACACGTGCCTCGGCCGAAGTTTCGTCGGCGAAAGAAAACCTGCTGATCGCGCAGACCAATGTGGCACAGCAGGAAACGGTGCTGAAGAACGCACTGAGCCGGAATGGGGTGGCGAGTCCATGGCTCGACGATGTGCATATCATCCCGCTCGATCACATTGTGGTGCCGGACAAGGAAGAGCTTCCGCCGATGGGCGATCTCCTGCAGCAGGCGCTGGCGAGCCGCCCGGAACTGGAGCGCACGCGCGTGAATATCCAGAGCACCGTCATCAACCTGGGCGGCACCAAGAACGCGCTGATGCCCAGCTTCCAGGCCTTCGCCGAATTCACCAATAACGGTTTGACGGGCCAAGCCAATGCATTATCGAACGGTCAGGCTCCGCCGCCCGATCCGTACTTGGTGGGTGGCTACTCCAACATGCTGGCGCAGATCTTCCGGCGTAACTTCCCCAATTACTCGGTCGGCTTCTCGCTCAATATCCCCTTTCGAAATCGCGCGGCGCAGGGCGATTACGTGGCCGATCAACTGGCCTTGCGTCAAGCCGAATTACAGTTGCAGCGCAGCATGAATCAGGTTCGGGTGGATGTGAAGAATGCCGTGATTGGTTTGCAGCAGGCGCGCGCCCGGTATGAGACGGCGCGTGCCACTCGGGTCCTGGCCCAGCAGACGCTGGAAGCCGAGGAGAACCGCTTCAAATTCGGGCAATCGAGCATCGCGCTGGTGGTGCAGGCGCGCCGCGATTTGGCCGGAACCCAGAGCGCCGAAGTGGAATCCATGGCCAACTACACGCATGCCCGCATCGCATTCGATGACGCGGTGGGGCAGACGCTGGAGAAGAACGGCATTTCGTTGGAGGAAGCAGCCACCGGCCGGGTCAGACGGGTATCGACGATTCCGGATGAGTTGGGGAAGCCCAACCAGCCCAAGTGAGGAGCAAAACGATGAACTATCGACAACCGATTGCCATCCTCCTCGCCTGGTGCTGCGCTGTGGCACCATTGATGGCCCAAGAAGCAGCCGTCTCCGTCGAAAAGCCGGAAGCGCCGTTTATTGTGCGGCCGTACTTGCCCACTCATGTGCCTCCGGTGAATCTGAAGGATTCAAACCGGCTGGCTAAATTGATTCGAGCCGGCAAGCTGTACCTGACGCTGCAGGACGCCATCGCCCTGGCGATCGAAAATAATCTGGATCTTGAAGTGGATCGCTATGGTCCATTGGCAGCGGACTGGCAACTGGAACGAGCCGAAGCGGGAGGTCCGCTGAAGGGCGTCACCAGTGGCAATTCGGTGGTTAATCAGGCGACCAGCGGGCAGGGCGTCGTGGGAAGTCAGATCAGCGCCGGCTTGGCGACCAACAATGGCACCGGATCGAACTCCGGCGGCAATGCGATTGTCTCGCAGATCGGGCCCATCAGCCCGAACCTCGACGCGGTCGTACAGAATGCCACGGCGTTCTCGCACATCACAACACCTCAGGCGAATGAGACGCAGAGTCAAACCGCGGCCCTTATAGACACTCATCATGTCTTCAACACACTGGTGCAGCAAGGCCTGGTCACTGGCGGCTACGTGCAGCTAGCAGTGAATGAGTCGTATTTGAAAGAGAACACGCCTACCGACGTATTGAACCCATCCGACGCGCCGGTGGCACAGTTCTACATTCGGCACAACTTTCTGCAGGGCTTTGGACCGAGTGTTAACAACCGCTTCATCCGCGTGGCGCGCGTGGGCGTGATCTCAGCGCGGGAAACCTTCAAGTCGCAGCTGCTGAATATCGTGGTTACGACCCTGAACCTGTATTGGGATCTGGTGACAGACAACGAAGATTTAAAGGCACGGCAGCGCACGCTCCAGACTGCCCAGAAGTTCTTTGACGATACGAAGGCGCAAATTCAATTGGGCGTGGTGGCTCGCGTGGAGGAAATCCGCGCACGGGCGGAGCTGACGACCCGGCAGCAGGAAGTCTCGATTGCGCAGGCGGCCGTGAAGCAACAAGAGAACTTGCTGAAGAATCAGATCAGCCGCAGCGGATTCGCCGATCCGGTGTTTGACAGCGCGGAGATTGTCACGCTGGACAGCATCCAGGTGCCGGAACAGGATACCCTGCCGCCATTGCGGGAGCTGGTAGCGCGGGCGCTGGCCAAGAGGCCGGACGTGGCGCTCGCCAGACTGAGCCAACAGTCGGCGGAGATCTCTTCTATCGGCACGCAGAATGGCCTGCTTCCCAGCCTGCAGGGCATTGCGGCGGAATTGAACGCCGGCCTGGCGGGCACGGCCGTCCCGCAACCAGGCGGCCCCGAAGCGCAGGCCGATCCATACTTCGTGGGAGGATTGGGCACTGCGTTCGGCCAGGTGGTCCGCCGAAACTTCCCGAACCAGCGCGCGGCGGTGCTGTTCCAAGGCACCATCGGAAACCATATTGCGCAGGGGGACTATGGCGTGGATCAGCTTCAGCTGCGGCAGGGCGAGATGGTGAACCGGCGCAGTTTGAATCAAATCGTGGTGGATGTCTCGAACCAGGTGATTGCGCTGCGGCAGGCCCGTGCGCGCTACTCGACGGCCGTCGAAACCCGAATACTGCAGGAGCAGTTGCTCGAAAAGGAGCAGCAGAAGTTCTCACTGGGCGTCTCTTCAGTGAACGATCTGATCGCGCTGCAGCGGACCTTGGCAGCCGCGCGCATCACGGAGGTGGCGGCGTTGAGCGTTTACAGCCACGCACACATTTCGCTTGATCAAGTGGTCGGAGAAACGCTGGAGAACAACAACGTGGTGACGGCCGACGCGCTGAACGGCCAAGTGCCTAGGGAGTCCAAGCTGCCGCCCGAAGCAGGGAAGTGACGGAGCTCAGGCGTTGCTGTTCGCGCCCGCCGAATTCAGTGCCGCGTTCAACGATCCTTGGCGATAGCCCTCCAGGTCGATGGTCACGTACAGAAAGCCCAGCGGCTTGAAGATGGCGGTGAGTGCGCCGAACATCTCCGGCGTGAGCGCTTTGGGTAGTTCGTCCTGGGCGATTTCGATGCGCACCAGTTCGCCGTGAAATCGCATCCGGAACTGCCGGAAGCCCAGTGCTTTGATCGCCTCTTCACCTTGTTCGATCGTTTTGATGGTTTCAACCGTGACCGGTGTTCCGTAGGGAACGCGGGAGCTGAGGCAAGCGGCGGCAGGGCGATCCCACGTGGAGAGCCCGGCACGGCGGGATAGTTCGCGAATTTCAGCCTTACTCAGCCCCGCTTCGACCAGCGGCGCCTTCACCTGGTGCAGCTTGGCGGCGCGCTGTCCGGGCCGGTAGTCTCCCAAGTCGTCGCGATTGACGCCGTAAATAATGTGGTCGTAACCATGCTCGTCAGCAAAGGATTCCAGCTGTGCGAACAGTTCGTCCTTGCAATGAAAGCAGCGGTTCTGGTCGTTCTTGACGTAATCGGGGTTGTCAAACTCGTGGGTGTCGATGTACTGATGCCGGAAGCCGCACTCCAGCGCAAACGCTTCCGCATCGCGTTTGTGTGATTCGGGGATTGAAGCGGAATCGGCGGTGACGGCGACAGATGCCTCACCCAGAACCCGGTTTGCCGCCCAGGCTAGATACGCGGAATCCGTCCCACCAGAGTAGGCGACGATCACGCGCCGCAAATCGCGCAGCAACGAAAAAAGGCGTTGCTCTTTGGCGTCGAGTTCCGCGACGTCCAGCTTTGCGGGCTGGGCTTGGAGCGAGACGAGAACTGACATACCCGAAGTATAGCCCGCACGGAACGGCATGGCGCGATAGTGGTGACTTACATCCCGCTGGCTATCAGGGCGGGTTGGACTGTCCAGTCCGACTATTCGGCGACCAGAGGAGCGGCGAAGCCGAAGGGGAATTCCCCCGCCCCGGTTCTCCCCAAAATAATTCTTGCTAATCCCAAGAGGGTGCACCATAATTGCCTTCTTCCTTGGTTCAAGAGCAGCGACGGGGAATGGAGGGGGGGGAGAGAACCGACTCACAACCCACCGGGCACCGCTCCGTCCGAGCGGGCCCACGGGATTTGAAAAGGCTCTGGCAGCGGTGACAACAGTGTTCGTCACTTTCGTCTTCGTGTCGCCGGTCGGGGTGTTTGGGAGTTGTTGTTTTTGGGGTTCGGTGTGTGGTGTGAGAGTCGGGGGGCGCTCGTAGAGACAGCGCCGTGGATACAGGAGGGGGCTCTACGTCTCACGCTCTACAACTATCGGGGGGAACTAGGGTGCAGCTATCCAAAGCGTTACCGTACAGGCATTAATGTTAGCCTCACCTGCGGTACTACCAAGGTCTTTGGGGACCCAGCGATGCCAGGAAATTCCGTTACGCTTGACTACCTAGCCCTGGCTTGGCCACCGTCTCCTCCAATAACTGGGGCGACAACAATCCGTCAGTAATGAACGTGAGTGCTTCTCTACAGGGGCTCTCGCCCTTACTTACCAAGCGGACGTTGACCTGAGAATTTATTGGGTGAGTACCGCGTCACTCCGATACTTCAGAACGGAAACCAGACAGCAACATGTACAGGCGCGACGGAGTCTTCAACGTAGGGAAAATCTCCGACCCCGCCCGGTCCAACGGCGTGCGCCTCCATGACCGGCGTTGGAGTGACTCAGCCTCGGGCCAGCGATCGTGACCTGGAATCTAACCCAAACGAGCGGCGCGCCCGCCTACCAAGCGGTCAGTGGGACCGCAACTAGCCCCTCAGTCTGCGGAGGCCAGATCACGTGGAATGTCAGTGGGAAGTATGAGCTAAGCGAATACAGCATTTACGCGTCCGGGGGATCTCCTGCGACGGCTGCGTGCAATGGCCAGACCTACACCACATTAAATCAATATATATATACGGCACCTGGAAGCGTGCGGCTTGGGGCTCGGCTCCTTTTCCGCAACGGTGCCTAGCAGCGGTACGATCGTCCTGAGTGGCAACAATACGCTCACTGTGGCGGAGCGTGTCCCGACGGGTGAAAACAGCGCGTCTCGACTTTGAGCAGGGTGACTATGGTGACCCGACGATAGCGGCCTTCAATATGACGCTCGGAACTAAGCAGCCAGACGTAAACTTTGGTGGTCGTGTGGTCTACGAGACCAATCCGCAGGGTGCCACAGGCTCGGACTCCTGCTGGTTTGCCCAGGCGCCGTTTCCAAAAGCGACGTCCCTTGCACAATTCGATTCCTGGAACGTTCAGAACGATAATATAAGCGGTAGTTATGGGCCCGATTACATTGGATTAGATGGGAATGAGGTGAGTATAAAGACTCTCCGAGCATGCTTTCGCCAGGCAACTGCACAATTCAGTATCCAGTGCAGATGGTGATCAATAAGGAAACAGTCGCGCAGGGAGCGCCGGTAGTAACGGAGACTTATGGGGGCCCGCAGACCGGATACAACCAAATTGTGATAGTAATCTCCCCGAGTCTCATAAGTGTTTCGCGGGGCAACGGTTCCGGGTCGGAAGTTTTTCATTTCTGATAATTGGAGGCTGTCAACTGTGAACGCCATTACGCTTGCTTCAAGTACACTATTCACGATAGTTGTCTCAACATCGTTTCTGCTGGCGGCGGACTCAATCACCGTTAGCGATGGGAGGCCTTTAAGCGTGATAACAACCGAGCTGCAGACCCGCTACGGCTACCTTGTAAGCTACGAGGAGGCTCCGTTTGACAGCACCACAATGATCACTGACGTGCGTTCGAATAGTGTTCAGTTTAGGCATCCGCCCTCAATCCCGATCGTTTTTCACGTTCCGGATCTCCCGGCTGGCGACGCGGTGCCAACCTTTCCGACGCCTGGAGGAAATCATACAGCAGCGCAGAACCTGCTCTTGTCGCTCGTAAAAGAGTACAACGACTCAGGCAACCCGGGACAATTCGCCGTGCTATTCGACGGCGGCTATGCTCACATTGTCCCTGCGGCCCGCATGGTCGATGGGAAGGCGCTGGATTTCGAGCCCATCCTGAGTACGTTGATGTCTTACACGTTTGAGGGGCATTCCTGTAGCGATGCCCTCAATGATTTGTTCAATCGCGTTAGTTCGCAGCGCGGGGTGACGGTGGTAAGGGGCAGAGTCCCCGTTGGGCCGCTACTAAAGCATGAGTGTGACATTACGGTGAATGGCCTCGCGGCGCGGAGCATCCTTGAGCAAATATTGGGCCAGATCGGAACGAGCTTAAATCATGGTGGCCCGAGGGCTCTGTACTCGTGGTTGCTTATGTATGACGTTAGCACTGATAAATATTATCTAAGCACGGCAATCGTTCCTAGCGTCGGTGGCCAGGGTAGCGGGCCGCCAGATCCATCGCCTCAGGGCCTGTCTCAAAGTCAACCGGCAACACCAGCAACCCCGCCCGCCGGAAAGTCAAGGGCTGAAGCTGTAGTCCCAGTTCCGAAGTAGGTTTTTTAGTTGTTCCGGCAGTTCCGCAAAGCGCAGTGCAAGCGGTTCCTTTTGGTGTTTCGGAACGGACGGCGACGCGTCCCCCGCAGCAAAAGAAAAGCCCCCGGGCGCGAACCCAGGGGCTTGATTCCTTCGGGAAGGACTACGACTTCTTGGTCGGCTTTTTGCCCTTCTTAGCCGGCGCGGCCGCCTTCTTCAGGCTGGGTACTTCGGGATCCTTGAAGACGAGCATGAAGGGTTCCTTGACGAAGCTGTCGGCGACACCGTCAAATTCCAATACGTCGCCCGCCTTCACTGGCGAAGTAACCGGATCTTCAAACGTCAGTGTTGCGTCGGGCTTGGTTGGATCGAAGACACCAAGGACGATCTTGGTGGGTTTGTCGGCCGGATCCATTGAGATGACCGTACCTTTGAAGTACTTAACCCCACCAGCCCCGCCCGGGATCTCCGCATCCTTCACCTGGCCATCGAAGTAGCTCTGGCCCTGGTCACCGATCAAGCTTTGCTGGATCGCGTACCACATTTTGAGCGCCGGGTCTGCATCCAGCTTCTTTTGAAGGTCGCCAGCCTTTTGATTCTCCGTATCGGCGGTGCTAACGATCTTGAAGTCAGCTGGTGGAGTTGCGTTCGTTTTAGCTGTTGCCAGAACGGCGTCGGCGCCGTCGGGGCCACCATGGTACTGCCCATAAATCTTATTGAAGTAGGCGAGGACCTGAGGGCGGCCGGTCGCGGGTAGCGAACCGGGGCCGTCATAGGCGGCGGCGCGGGCGTAATAGAACAACGCGTCCTGATACTTCTTATCCGCTAACAGCACGCCAGCCAGCGAGTAAGCGGTCTGGCCATTCTCCGGACTGAGGCCGATACTCGTCTTGTATTCCGATTCGGCTGTCGCGTAGTCCTTCTTTACTGTCGCTTCCCAGCCGAGAGCATTGTGGGCAACGGCCAGCGTCGTGTTCTTGGCTTTCGTCCACTGCTCATCGGTCATCTTCGACGCTTCCTTCTTCTTGGCGTCAAAGGCGGTGTCGATGTTGTCGATCACGCCGTGGGCCGCTGAATCGACGGTCGCCAGGTTTTCTGGTGTTGGGGGCGGGGGATTTCCCTTGGAGGCCCACACGACGGGACCGTAAAAACACAGGTAGTACAACGACGTGAAGTCCTTCGGATCGATCTTCAGCATCTGCGCGGCGTAGTCAACCGTTTTGGCGGGCTGGCCGGCCTGCGCGGTGGTGGCCACGTAAAACTGCAAACGTTCCTTGGCATAATCCGTGGTCGGGTACTTGTCCTGCCACTGGTTCAGGAGTTCCAGGCGCTTCGCGGGATCGGAAGCCTGGGTAATCGAAACATACAGATCGTACTCTGCGCGGTCTTTCCAGTTCTTGGCCGGCGCGGCTGCATCCTGTGCACGCAGCACCGGCGTATAGCCAATAACTGATAACGAAAGCGCGAGAGCTGCGACGGCGGCAGCTGACTTCGTTGCTCTCAATAAACTAAACTGCACGACTACCTCCCGAAGGACAGAATATAAGTGAAATCCAGAATAGCGTGAACAGGTACCGAAATCCCTCATGGCTCGGTCTCGATCCCATGCAATCTGGTTCTTTAGCATCCCAGACCATTATGCGACGTGGCGCTGCAACCTGCGGCAATACAAACGTCGCCCGAGAGACAAGGCGGCGGAAAAACGACGATTGGAGCGCAAAGCGGAGTATACCGGAATCCTGCTTTAAGCCGCAACATTTCCTATAGACTTGGATGCGCAGTCGACCAAGCGTGTTCCCTATCCTCACACCTGGATCGGCGGGATGCAACGTTAAAACTGCTCCAAGCGCCACTTCGGGTGCGCGGATAGGACCATGGTCCAGGTCTCGACTCGTGAGACACCCAGCTAGCGGGGAGCATCCCGAGAGGTTATCGAATGCATGCTATGATCCACGTTTCGAATGCACGTCCTTGATCTGGCAGTGATTGTCGCGTACCTGGTCGGGATTACCTGGTTTGGCACGCGGTTCAAGAAAAGCCAGCGATCTCTGAAGGACTACTTTCTGGGCGGCCGAAATGCCCCCTGGTGGGCCATCTCGTTTTCGATTGTCTCCGCCGAAACCAGTACTCTAACTGTGATCGGAACGCCGGCGCTGGCGTTTGCCGGTAACTACGGCTTCCTCCAACTGATCCTGGGGTACCTCTTAGGCCGCATCGTCATCTCGGTCCTGTTCCTGCCCCAGTATTTTCGTGGCGAGCTGTTTACTGCTTATGAGTTGATGGAGCGACGCTTCGGCACCAGAATCCGTAAATTTACCGCGGGGACGTTTTTGTTGCTGCGGGCGATGGCTGAAGGGGTACGTGTCTTCGCGGTTTCCATCGTAATTTCGGTGATCCTGGGTACGGGCGAGGTGGCTTCGATCCTGGTGATCGTGTGCCTAACACTGCTCTACACGTTCGAGGGCGGTATGACGGCGGTCATCTGGACCGACGTCGTGCAGATGGTCCTTTACGTAGGTGGCGCGCTGCTGAGTTTCTGGGTCATGTTGGAGAAGATCCCCGGCGGCTGGGGTCATGTGGCGGCGGTGGGCGAGGCCGCGAACAAGTTTCAGGTCTTCGACTTCCGTTTTTCGCTGACGGCGGCCTTCTTCATGCGAAGCTACAGCTTCTGGGCGGGGCTGATTGGAGGGTGCTTCCTGACGACTGCCAGCCATGGGACTGAACAGCTGTTGGTGCAGCGGCTGCTTTCCGCCAAGAGCGAACGGGAAAGCCGGCTGGCCCTGTTATCGAGTTGGGCGGTAGTTTTCTTCCAGTTCACGCTGTTTCTGGTTATTGGCACTATTCTGTACGTGGACTATCAAGACAAAGGCTTGGCGGCGCCCAAGGTCGCCGAGCGAATTTACCCAGAGTTTATCTGGAACAACCTTCCAGTGGGTGTGGCGGGACTCGTGATGGCGGCCATTCTGGCTGCCGCCATGTCGAACCTGAGCGCTGCTTTGAACGCGCTCGCGTCGACGACCGTGATGGACTTCCTAAGAGCTTGGTCGCGGGCCTCGCGGCCGGAGAGCTACTATCTGAAACTGGCGAAACTGGCAACCATCCTGTGGGGCGTGGTCCTCTTCGGAATTGGCTTACTGGCTCGCCACTGGGGACGGGTACTGGAGGCGGGCCTTTCGATCGCTTCGGTCCTCTATGGGGCCTTGCTGGGCGTATTTTTGCTCGGCTTGCTGACCAAGCGGCCGGGGGAACCAGCCGCGATGATCGGCATGGTGGCAGGCTTCGCCGCGACGTTTGCCGTACGGGGTTATGTCGCCTTTACCTGGTTCGTGCTGGTGGGATCGACGGTCACTTTCGCGGTGGGCTGGGCGGCGGGGTTCTTTTTTCCCGAAACACGGCGTGGCCGGGGCTTGGCCGTCGTAACGGGCGGATAACGTCTTGAGCGTCGAAGGAAATACAAGGAAATAGGGACGGACCCGGTTCATGGAACAGAAGCCACATGTGACGACCTATTCAACCGTGACATCGCGCGCCGCGGCCGCCCACCCTCAGCCCGCGCTGCGGCGGGCACTGGGCTTATGGGGCGCCGTCTCTATTGTGATTGGAACCGTGATCGGGAGTGGAATCTTCCTGGTGCCCACCCGAATGATCACTCTCGTCGGCTCGGTCCAGACATTGTTTGTCGTTTGGATTGTGGCCGGGGTCCTCAGCTTGTTTGGTGCGCTGACCTATGCGGAACTGGCCGCTGCGATGCCCGAAGCGGGCGGCGAATACGTCTACCTGACTGAAGCTTACGGCCCGTTCTGGGGCTTCGTTTACGGTTGGACGCAGATGTGGGTAGCGAAAAGCGGATCGATTGCGACGCTGGCGGCCGGCTTTTACACCTACCTGACGGTCTTCTATCCCGTTTTGGGGAAGCCGCTCGTCGTTTTGCCGTATCATATTGGACCGGAAGGCAGCCTGCTGGAGATTCACTACGGGCAACTGGTGTCGATTGTCCTCATTTTAGTGCTGGCCGGCATTAACTACCTCGGGGTTGAGGCGGGCGGCGCTCTTCAGGTTGCTGTGACAGTACTGAAAATGGTTCTAATTGGCGGCATCATCGCGATCGGCCTCTTCGCCGGCAAGGGCGATTTTTCGCATCTCGCTCAATCTATCCCGGCAGGAACGGCCGGCGCGGCGGGCTTTCTCTTGGCCATGGTCAGCGCATTATGGGCCTACGACGGGTGGAACAACGTCAGCATGGTTTCTTCTGAGATCAAGGAGCCGCAGCGAAACCTCCCCAAGGCGCTGATTTTCGGCACCATGGCGGTGATCGCCACTTACTTGCTGATGAACGTGGCCTACTTCTACGTATTGAGTCCCGAACGAGTGTCCCAAAGCCCCCGTTTGGCGGCAGACATGATGACAACGATCTTCGGATCCGCTGCCGGACGCGCCGTCACGATAGCAGTATTGATATCGATTTTAGCGGCGCTGAATGGATCGATTCTTACGGGAGCTCGCGTCCCTTATGCGATGGCGCGCGGGGGCCTCTTTTTTCGCTCCATCGCCAAGGTCCATCCACGGTTCCGAACGCCGGGCAATTCGATGATCGCCCTCTGCCTCTGGTCCTGTCTGGTGCTGCTCAGCGGATGGTTCGACCAATTGTATACTTTTGTTATTTTTGGCAGCTGGATTTTGTACCTAATGACCGCTGCTTCGGTGTTCGTTCTACGAAGGAAAAGACCCGACCTGCCGCGCCCCTATCGCGTCGTGGGCTATCCCGTAGTGCCTATACTTTTCGTACTGGTAGCATTACTGCTTCTCGGCAATACGCTGCAGAAGTCTCCACGCGAATCGTTGATGGGACTAGCTTTGATGGCCCTGGGCGTTCCGTTTTATCTGTACTGGAAAAGCCGCTCCAGCGCCGCGACGCCCCCCGCGATCTCAAAAAGTAATCCATAGTTCTAGGACTTTTCACTTCGCTCCGAGGACGTTGTTTACTTGAGTTTCATGAAAAGGCGCTTTAAACTTCCCTTTAATAGCATCGGGGCTATCCACGAATTAAGAAGCGTGAAGATCGCAGAAAACAGTGATGATCGTGGCCGCCCGGGTCCTGTGGGCTAACGCGGAAAGCGAGGACAAGAAGCTTTGGATATCGATAAAATGCTAGCGGATTTGCGCCTGGAACGGGAGCAGATTGAAGAAGCGATTCTGACATTAGAGAGATTGGCGCGCGGCAGGGGCCGTCGGCGTGGCCGTCCGCCGTCATGGCTCAAAGACGCGACCGCAGCCGCTGCCGCCGAAATCTCAGGCACCGATGTAGCAGCCAGCGAACCCAAACGCAGAGGCAGGCCGCCCGGCGCCAAGGCGGCTGCACACCAGGTGGAGATTTAGAGCGAGGTTTCGAAAGCCAACTCTGGATTACTTTTAGAAAAGAAGGCTGGACCATCGCCATCTGGCCTCCTTTTACGTTGGAAAGTTGCAATTCCTTCCACCTCCAAACTAAGTAGCGGGGCACATAGCCCCCAAAGCTACACATTTCCCCTAGCCCAGCCGATGAGGAGCGTAGGACGAATTCCTCGACGGGACAAACATGTTTTCATTGATCGGGATTGCCGTGGTTATTGGTGCGATTCTGGCCGGATATCTCATGGAAAAGGGGAACGTGCTGGTCTTACTCCAGCCGGCTGAACTGGTTATTATCGGCGGGGCGGCGCTGGGCACGCTGCTGATTGCCAATCCAATCCACATTCTCAAGCGAATCGTCGCCGGGCTGATGATGATCGTGAAGGGGTCGCCCTACAGCAAGAAAGCCTACAGCGAGGCGCTGAACATGCTCAACGAATTGTTCCAACTCGCGAGGCGCGAAGGGCCAGCCAAGCTCGAGGAGCAGATTGAGGAGCCGGAGAAGAGTCCGGTCTTCCAGAAATACCCGACGTTTATCAAGAATCACTTCGCGGTGGATTACGTCTGCGATACGTTGCGCATGTCCCTGGCTGGCAACGTGACACCGTTCGACATGGATTTGCTCATGGAGAGCGATGCCGACGTACACCATCACGAGGAATCAATACCGGTGGCGGCGCTGAACACGGTCGCCGATGCGCTGCCGGGTTTAGGTATCGTCGCAGCCGTGCTGGGCGTCGTCATCACGATGGGAGCGCTGGGCGGTCCGCCGGAAGAGATCGGCCACAAAGTGGCGGCGGCCCTGGTAGGTACGTTCCTTGGCATTCTCCTCTGCTACGGCTTCCTGGGGCCTCTCGCCTCGAATGTCGGCAAGATCAACGACGAAGCGAACGACTACTATCGCGTTCTGCGACATGGCGTGGTGGGTTATCTCCGCGGGCTGCCGCCGATATTGGCCGCCGAGAGCGCCCGGCGCTTGATCCCGGTTCATGTCCGTCCATCAATGAAGGAAATGGAAGCGTCCTTCAAGGAGGCCAAGAGCAGCGCGAGCGCCGAGGCAAGTCCTCCCGGTGAACCCGTCAATGCCTGACCCCAAGTCACTAGCGCCGATCATAATCCGGAAAAAGGTGATTCATGGTGGTCACCACGGTGGCGCCTGGAAAGTTGCCTACGCCGATTTCGTCACCGCTATGATGGCCCTGTTCATTGTCCTCTGGCTGCTCGCTAGCAGTGAACAAGTCAAAAAGGCTGTGGCGAGCTATTTCCTGGATCCGACGGGGAAGACCAGGGAACTCGGCAGCGGCCTGGTGGGGTCGGGTGAGTCCATGGCGTTTAGCAAGCAGGACCTCGAAAAGCTGAAGAAAAAGCTCGAGGATTCCCTCCGCAAGAAGATCCCTCACTTCGAGAAGCTCAAGGACCAGGTGGCTATCAGCATCACTGGCGAAGGGCTGCGCATTGAATTGCTTGAGAGCCAGAACGGAGTCTTTTTTCAGAGCGGCAATGCGGATCCGACCGTGGCCGCGAAGGAGACCCTAACGATACTCGGTCAGGAACTGGGGACGCTGCCGAACCACTTGTTGATCGAGGGGCACACCGACGCGAAGCCGTTTGCAGCCGGGGACAAGGGCTATTCGAACTGGGACCTCTCTGCCGACCGTGCCAATGCCGCGCGCAAGTTTTTGCAGCAGCATGGTGTTCGTCCCGACCAAGTCCGCCAGGTACGGGGGTTCGCGGATCAGAACCTTCGCAATAAGGCGGATCCGAACGATGCCGCCAACCGCCGGGTCTCTGTCATTGTCCAGTATTTGGAGCCTGCGGCTCTGACGCAAGTGTTCGCGGCCTCGAGGATGGCGGATCTGGCCGGACAGAGCTCCCTGGCCGCGCCCGGTCCTGCAACGGCAAAACCCACAGCCGCAAAGCCGGAAGCAGGCTCAGCAAGTGCCCATCCACCCGATAACCCAGCGCCCAAGGCCGGCAAGCCCAACCCGATGGCAAGCCCGCCGCCAGCTAGAAAACACAATTAGGTCATCACGTTTTGCCAACCGGTCTCCAAAACGACGATCGGCTGTGCGCTGTTTGACAACTCAGGCAGAAACCACATCAGAGCGGCGTCTGGCTGGCACCACCTCCTGTAGAAATTGAGGTTAGTACAGAAGGTAGGTTTTTCGCCGGGCGGCAAACTGCGTGAGGTCTTCTTGCTGAAGACGAATCGCGATCACCTTCGGGTCTACGCCGTTCTTCAGATCGTCGACGACATGCTGGTTTCCGATCAGAAACCGGCAGGCCGCCCAATCAATGTGGCCTGGAAACAGGTCCTCGAGCGCAGTGGCTAGCTCAAGGCCGAACAGAACGCTGTCGAAGGATTCGCGGTCGGTGACCACAAAGCGGACACCCTCCACCTCGCGGCCGGAAAAATTGGATGTCGTGGGGCGGAATCGCGTCGGGTAAACGCGCACTCCCGGGATGTAGCGGCCATTGAGAAATTCAGCCAGTTGAGCGCCCTTGATCCAGTCTGCGCCAACCTGCTCGAAGGGGGCATCGGTTCCCCGGCCCACTGAATAGTTCTTCAATGCTTCCAGCATCGCGACGCCGGGGTAGAGCAGAGCCGCGTTTAAGCTGCGCATGTTCGGTGACGGATCCACCCACGCGAGCCCAGTCGAGTCGAACCAGTCCCCGCGCTGCCAGTTCTTCATCTTCACGACATGCAAGTCGGCATTCCAGTGTCGTTCAGCGTTGGCCATGGTTGCCAATTCTCCCAATGTCAGGCCATGACGGATGGGCATGTCGTAGCAACCGACAAAGGAATACAGCGCCGGGTCGAGCAGCGGTCCTTCGATGTGGGTTCCCGTAATAGGATTGGGGCGATCCAGAATGTAAAACGGCGTTCTGGCCTTGGCGGCTTCTTCCAGCGCGTACAGCAGCGTGCAGGAATAAGTATAAAAGCGAGCGCCGACGTCCTGAATATCGAAAACCAGGACATCGACATCCTTGCGCTTGTCTGCCGTTAGTCGCCGTTGGTCCGGCAAATAGAGGCTGATCACCGGCAGACCCGTCTTTGTGTCGCGTCCATTCGAGATGTCGGTATCTTCACGGCCTCCAAGCCCATGTTCCGGTGAGTACAACGTGGTCACCTCCAGGCCGGCCGCCAGCATGGCGTCGATATTCCGCCGGCCGCTCCGATCCAGACCCGTGTGATTGGTGATCAGGCCAATCCGTTTGCCGCGCAGTCCTGCGAACTGATCGGCCTCAACCACGTCCAGACCGGTGAGCGTCTCCGCATTGCGATTGACAACGCGATGGATGCCCGCAGCGGCCATCGTCTCGCTGTACCCGGTGAGTGTCATGCCCGGCACATCCACGCCGAGTGATGCCGCCACGGTGGTGGCAAGCCGCGACCGGAATGACGATAGCGACTTCCCACGCTTCGGATGCACCACGTTGGTTAGCACAATGACGTAGGTTTGCGTTGAAGGGTCCATCCAGAGGGAGGTTCCCGTGAAGCCGGTGTGCCCGTAAGAGCCGATCGGGAATAGTTCGCCGCGGTTGCTGCTGAAGGGCGAATCGATATCCCAGCCGAGGGCACGGATTATGCCCTGGTCGGCGGGGCTGCCCGGCTCAGTGAACTTGCGCACAGTGAGCGGCCTGAAGATCCTCACTTCGCGGCCGGTCGCGGGATCGACCCAGGCACCCAAGCCGAGCATCATCTGTGCGAAGCGTGAGAGATCAGCGGCCGTTGTGAACAACCCCGCATGGCCTGCGATACCGCCCATGAAGCGGGACGTCTCGTCATGGACTACGCCCCGCAGGGGCAACCCCGTATCTTCGTCGATCTCTGTCGGGGCAATCCGAGGCTTCAGAGCCGCCGGGGGCTGAAACAAGGTGTCATTCATGCCAAGCGGAGAGTAGATCTGTTCGTGAGCGAATTGGGCCAGCGTCTCGCCGCTCAGGCGGCGAACGATTTCACCGAGCAGGATGAAATTGATGTCGCTATACACAAAGCGCGCGCCAGGAGGAGCCGTGGGCTTATCGGCTAGCGCCTTCTGGATGCCCGTTTCGTAGCCAGACCACTTAGGCCGCAGGATCAAGTCGGGGGCCAGGCCGGAGAAATGCGTCAGCAGGTTGCGAACGGTGATGTCGCTCTTGCCGCCTTGAAACTCGGGCAGATATTTCGTCACCGGGTCGTCGAGCCGCAGTTTGCCCTGCTCGAAGAGCTTCATAAGGCAGGGCGTGGTAGCGATCACCTTTGTCAGCGATGCCGCGTCGAAGATGGTGTCTTCAGTCATCGGCTCGCGCTTCGGGATCAATGAACGATTGCCATAGGCCTTGTGATAGACGACCTTGCCGTCGTGGCCGATCAGCAGCACGGCTCCCGGAATGAGGCCGGTCTCGACCGCCTCATTGACCTGCGCATCCACGGCATCCGCTGCCGCGAAGGGTGCCTGCGCCTTAGAGAAGGAGGAGAAGAATAACAGCGCTGAAACGAGGGCCAAGCTGGTGCGGATCATCTGCCGCTACTGTAACCTGCCGGCAATTGCCTCGAGCAGCAAAGCCAGGTCGACATCCTTCTGGGTGATGCCGCCCGAATCGTGCGTGGTCAGATCGATCGTAACGCGATTGTAGACATTGAACCACTCCGGATGATGGTTCCGTTTCTCGATTGCGATGGCGGCGGTGGCCATGAAACCGAAGGCATGGATGAAATCGGGGAACTTGTATTCACGGTGCAGCTTGGCGTTGACGATCGTCCATCCCTGGATTTGGCGCAGGGCCGAATCGATTTCAGCATCAGTCAGCTTGGGCACGGGCATATCGTTATTGTACGAACGCCGGACCAACCAACTGACGGTGCCACCCTAAGCGCGGGCTCTTGCCCGGCGCTTAATCCCGCGGGGACGAAACCTCATTCGAATCAAGGTCTCGTCCCCACAAGATTCGGAGGATTATCTATTTCGAGAGTGGCCCGGAGGCCTGGGATTTCTCACCTGTGTTTCACATTTCCATGTAAGGCATCGGTGGCACGTACCCGAGCTGACGCGAGTAGACGGTAAGCGCGCCCCGGTGGTGAGCGGTGTGGTCGGCAAGGGCAAAGAAGAGCGCGAATCTCGGCACTTCACCCATGATGGGATTGGGCGGGAACTTCGCTTCCCATTCAGCGTCGGAATGAGCTTCAATCACGGACTTGGCCTTGTCGCAGGCACGGTTCATCCAGGCCCGCGCTGCGGCGATGGAAGTCACGGCGCGGACCTCCTTATCGATGCGCTCGAAATCCATGTCAAAGCCGGCTGCCGCGAATGCACCGTCGACGAACCATTCGACAGTTTGGGCCGTGTGGGCAATCTGCTGGGCGGCTGTGAACATGCCTGTAACCGGGCTGTAGTTGGAGTCCTTTTCCTCGAGCACTCTGGTTGAGCGGTCGAAGTATTCTTTCATTGCGGCGAGTTGAGTTCCAAGGGCTGCTTTCAACACAGGGGGAATCCTCCGCCGTCTATCATGTCTCAGCCGGAGCTGTATCGCAAGACGGAGTTTTTTTTCGCTTTAATGCAAGGCCGGCGGTATGTTGAACGCGGTGGAAACCTGTCGGAACTCAGCGCGAACCTTGGCCCAAGCCGCGTTGGTTGGATCGTCCAGATGGAGGCTCTGGAGCAGATCGTCGATCTGAACAGCCGCAGACTGCACCTTCGGAAACGTGAGGGCAACCAGCTTCTTCTTTTTGTACTCGCTGCGCATGTCGCCGGTGTCCTTGACGAACTGCTCAACTAGCGTCTTAAATTGCTTCTCCTGGCTTGTCTTTTTAACGGTGCTCTTCGAAATGGAGCTATTAAAGCTGGACCGAAACTTCTTCGCATCGTCGTACATGTTTGTCATCAGCCGCTCCACGTCCTTGCTGCTCATGCTCTGCGCCGCCTGGGGTGCTTGCGCCGGCGCGAGCACCAAAGCGGCTAGCAACAGAGGAATAAGACGACAGAGGCGAATCATGAAAACAGCGTATCAACTGGACGGGCGCGTCCGCCACATTCTTGTGCCGTTGGCCGACCAATGAAAAATGCCTCGGCAATCACGTTTCCAGTCACTTCTCGACGCTCACGTGAGTACCGGAGTATTGGACGATTTGACTAGATTCCGGCGACGATTCGATGCCCGCCCCATGGTTAGCATCGACAAACACCACGCGGAACGTTCGGCTCGCCTGCAGGCCCGGAAAGGACCCTTGGCGGTCGCCTATAGTTAGCCGGTGCGCGGCATCATCCCAGTGGAAGGAAATAGTCGAGTAAAAGCCGTTCTCGTAATTATAATTGTCATCCTCGTCTTCATAAAGTACAAAGTCGCCATCGGCGCCCGGGTAGACGCGCAGTTCAACAGCGGCTTGAGGCATTTGGGTTGCGTATTCAACGCCAGGACCCAAGGGCAGGATGGACCCGGCGCGCACGTAGAGCGGAAGGCGTTCGAGGGGCGCGGGGGCATCGATTGCCTTTCCACCAGTGGTGGGTTCGCCGGTCCAGAAGTCAATCCACTGACCCGACGGCAGGTATAGATGGCGGCTGGATGCTGCTTGTTCCGTCACCGGGTTTACCAGAATGGAGGGCCCGAACAGAAACTGGTCGCCAATGTTGAGCACCCGCGGGTCGTTGGGGAAGTCCATGACCAGCGGACGCATGATGGTGTAGTGATCGTTCGTCACCTTCCATGCCAGCGAATAGATGTAGGGCAACAGGCGGTAACGGAGAGTATCGAACTTCGTGAGAATCGCCTGTGTCTGCTCCCCGTAGGACCAGAGCTCATTTTGGTTTTCGGTGCGCGTTCCATGCACCCGGAATATGGGGCAAAAGGTGCCGTACTGGAACCAGCGCACAAACAGCTCCCGATACTCGGGCGACTTGTTGTCGCCCAGGATGAAGCCACCGATGTCGGTGGTCCAGTAGGGAATTCCCGACAGCGCGAAGTTGAGGCCCGCGGGGATCTGGCGCTTATAAGTTTCAAAGTCCGATAACACGTCACCGGACCAAGCCGTTACACCATAGCGCTGCGAGCCGGCGAAGGCGGAACGAGAGAGAATAAAGACGCGCTTCTGGCTGGACTCGGCGCGCTGGCCTTCATAAATGCCTCTGGTGTCCAGCAGCGGAAAGATGTTCGCGTAGCGGGTGCCGCTGCCGATGGCCAGTTTGTGGTGCAGCATGATGTTGTCTTCTTTACCCTCGGTCTCGGGCTCCGTGGTGTCCATCCACCAGGCATCGACGCCTAGTTTGAACAGCGACTTGCTGACCAAGCCCCAGTAGTACTTGCGCGCCTCCGGATTGGTGGCATCGTAGACAGCCATGCCCTGCGGATGGAAGGAGGGAACCTTGGTTTTCTCAAACAGGTAGCCACGCTGATCCATGTCTGCGTACGTGGCCGTGCCGGGGTAGAAAAACGGCCAGATGGAAACCATGAAATGGAAATTCTGGCGGTGGAGTTCGTCCACCATCTTCTGCGGATCGGGATAGTTCCTATTCCACTTGAATTCGCCTGTTGAGGTCCACCAGAACCAGTCCTGGACGATGTTGTCGGCCGGTATGTTCAGTTCGCGGTACTTGGCGGCAACATCCAGCACTTCCTGCTGCGACTGGTACTTGTTCTTGCTCTGCCAAAAGCCATAGGCCCACTTGCCGTATAGCGGCGCATTGCCCGTCAGTTCACGATAGGCGCCGATGATGCGGTCGAATTCAGGGCCATAGAAGAAGTAGTAATCGATCGTGTCGGCGACTTCTGAGCCGAGGTACAGGTAATGGACGAACCGGTTGTTGACGTGGGTCCGCGACGAGTTATTCCAGAAGATGCCGTAGCCGTTGCTGGAGACGAGAAGCGGCACCGCGATGTTGGTGTTTTCCTGCGAAAGATCAATCGTCTCGCCTCGATAGTTCCAAACACCGGCCTGATGCTGGCCTAGACCGTACAGCGCTTCGTGCGAGCCATAGATCTTCGCGACCGTCTCAGCGCGGAACGTATTCTCGCCATCCATTTGCTCAGGCGTCATCGTCCTCGGGCCTTCGTTGAAGAGCTTTCGTCCCTGGGCATCCTGGTATTCGATAACGCCGTCTTCAAGCGTGATCTTCAGGGTGAGCCGCGCGGTGCTCAAAGTGGCGACATCCGGCGCTGAATCGGTCGTAAATTTGATCGCCGGCCATGTGTTCTTCACGACGACATAGTCCGGGCGCGTTGGGAACGATGCGGTGGGAGTGTACTCAACGTGGATGATGTAATCCGTGCAGACCGTGATGCGCATCAACCCGGTTTGCATGTGCAGCAGGAGCCCTCTTGGCTGCAGCCCCACCGATGTGACGGGATTCGCGGGATTCCATTGCGCCGAGACTGGCATGGCGGCAAAGAAGACGGACAAACATAGGATCGTTAGGATGAACCGGATGCGAGTCATAGTGAGCCGTTCGCTGTTAGCTTATATCAGCTGCCATCAATCGCCTGACCAAGAGAGTGAGTGACCAGGAGTTGATCAGGGCAGCAAGTCCTACCTCAGTAGAGCGCACTGAGTGAAATACATCTTACGCTCCTTCCCACCACCAGTTCCTAGGCCGGGGCCTTTTGCGGCCCGGGATTGTACCTTGCTCCTCCGCCGGTGCCCTTTATGCAGATTTACGAAACAAACTTCCCAGTCCCCGATTGCCAGAGTGGCGGAAAGAACGAACCCAACTCAACCGGGTTCCGTCGTTCGCCGGACTGAAGTGGTGAGATGGGCTCCCCTGATTCGTGGAGCCGCGTCCATTTCCGAAGCGGTAAGGCGGCGCGGGCCGGGTACCCTGGCCAACCGCCAGCGGATTACGAAACGAACCCAGCTGGGTCGACGGTCGAGGCAATCGCTGTGTGTTCGAACTCATCTCATTGATCCTCCAATACTTAGCTCGACTTCTGATCTACCAGCCCGGAATGACGGCGACCAAGCGCGTTACTCACCGAGCGAATTACGAAACGAACTGGCGTAACATCCCGCTACATCCACCAGTCCGAATCGAGGTCTAAGAAAGACCGAAAAGCACATTTCGAAAATGCGAACCCAAGCTCATGCGGTGCACGCCGGCTGGCCGGGAACCGACCCTCTCTTCACGATTGTGAAGCATGGCGAGACGGCTTACGCCCGGGGTCAGCTCAAAACCGTTGATTCCGTTGGGCAAAAAACGGAGCGAGGTCGGTGACTGCGTTGCGGCCGAGCAGACGTTGCCACCAAGTCATCGAGAAACGGGTCTGGGCTTGAATTGACGCTGGTATCTGGAAAGAAAACGGCCCAACACCTCGAGTGCTTCCCAGCCCGCGTGCTTGGCCAATAAATCGAGGTATTCGCCGCGGTCGCCGTCAGTGCAGAAAACGGTCTGCCGGTAGTTACCGCGAGCCGTGATGTGAAACGCGAGGCCAGGTTCCACCAGGCGTGATTGTCGGGCCACGCCAGAGTAGTACCCGATTGCGCCGAGGTCTCTCAGAGAAAATGTGCGCCTGACCCCATTTTCCCTATGTGAAACGCGAGGCCAGGTTCGACCAGGCGTGCTTGTCGGGCCACGCCAGAGTAGTACCGGATTGCGCTGAGGTCTCTCAGAGAAAATGTCCGCCTGACCCCATTTTTTTTGACCCCATTTTTTTTTGCGTGCCACCCCGGGCAAGAACGCACTGCGTTACCGCGCTGCCTCCTCCCTTCCGCCCGAATTGTAGTTTCGGAATTGTGATGACTATCCCTGGCTCCATGAGCTGCCTGGACTGCTTGCGAGACAGGGGCGGACCGGTGTGAGCTGTTGGAGAAACATGCGAACGTGTCGGAGTGCTCCGACTGTTTCGGAAGTTTCGCGATTTGAAGATGAATGTTCCGGAGGCCAGTAGAGTAATGCGGCGGCGGACAAATGGACGCGCCGCTGGTTAGTTCTCAATCAGGTAGTCGGGATAGGCCGGTCATGAGATAGCGGCGATCTCGCGGCGTTCTGTTTGAATGTGCCTGTAAAACGCAGGTTTTCGAACACGTCGGAGCGCTTCGACGTGTTCGATGATTTCGCCGAGAGCTTCCGTCAGGCTGACCCCTTCGGCCGCCTTCGGCCGTGACCCCTTCGGCCGCCTTCGGCCGCCTTCGGCCGAAGCTTCATTTTCCCCTTGAGAGCGAACGAAGAAGGGTCTTGGCGCAAGAGTCGCAGGTTTGCATCTACATGGCAGGCTAGGAGTTAGGAAAAACGAGTTCCTCGACTCAGGCTGTCCTCTTCGGCCCTTCGCGGTCTCATTCTGGACAGAGGAAGTCTACCTCCCGTCGAAGCTCAGCGCGCCGCGACGACAGTTTGTCTAGGAGATTGCTCGCAAGTCGGGCTGCGTCGGCGGATTCCAATCGCACCCCTGTATCTGGGTCCGTGGGCTCCCCGCTCTTCACGTTGACGGCTACAGTCAAAGCCTCTTTGTTTAGTGCTTTGCAAACCAGACCGACTAACGCCTGCTGCGACCTGAATGCCCCGCCCGCGGCAACCCTGCAACCATTTCTAAGTTGGGTTTCAATGCTTGGTATCAGCAGGGCAATCGAAATTGCGTCCTCATCGGTGAGTGAAATTGGAGCACGCAGCTCCAACAGCTTCGCGGTTAGGGCACCGAGTTCCCCCGAGACTACGTAGAGTCCGGTTTCATCGTCGCGGACTCGCGCGTCAGCAAGATTGACCGTAAGCATCCGGCCGCCTTGGGCGGGTCGAGAGGAGGAGAGACGCTCTGCCGTAAATGTGATCTCGCCGGCTGCGGGCCTGTAAAGCGGTTCGACAGAGATCTGGCCATCCACCCCGCTCCAGCCAGGCACGCTTCTCGCGGCCGCTAGCGCTAGACATTTCGCCTCGCTAGGCTTCAGAATCCTTCCCTTGGCGTGGCTTATAAGCTGTGCGGCATATACCTCGCCGGCCTGGCTAGCAACACGCTGCGGAGGGTCTTCTCCTACCGTGACGACGCCGGTTCGGCGATTCACGGTGTAGGTGTCGATGAGCATCCCGCTTTCCGGGCCGCATGAGCCGCGAACCTGCAAGGCCACCTCGTACCCTCCTTGATACACCGCGGACGACTGGGGGCATTCCCCTTTGTTCTGCGCCTCGGCGACGCGAGGAACCTTCTCGACAATACTCTCGGCCTCGCGGAGCGTTAGCTGATCCAGTTGAGCTTCGAGGCAGGTTGCCTGCAAGCCCACTAGGAGGAGCACGGCGATTGTGATCTTCATTTTAAATAGCCGTATTTCATCAGGCAGTTGACCAGCGGCTGCAGTGCGGTTTGTGAGACTTTGTCACTTCCGTATGTACTACTTCCGTTCCATCCGTTTGTTGCAATGGCTTGGAGCGCTTGGGCCGCCATGGTGTTACCACTGAGGATGCCCTCTAGGGCGCTTAAGTATGTTACGCCTGTCTTTGTCGACACGATGTCCAGGGCTATTCCGAGTTCCTGACCCCAGGTTGTTCCTGCGGCAAGAAAAAAAAATGGGGACAGGCGCACATTTGATCTTAGGCTATACCCCCTACGGAGGAGGTTGGGGAGGGCGACGGAGCTAGCCGTGGCCGACCGACGGATCGAACGGCGGGTGGCCGCCCGCAGCGTCGCTCCAAGTCGGAGATGAATTCCTGGCTTCCGAAAGGCAACCCGTGTTGAGTGGCTTGGCGGATGGCTCCGAGTTCGCGTTCGTCAGCCCCATGCGCCAACACGCCCCTCCAGCGCTCCGGTGTCCACAGGCGTTCCCATTCGGCTAAGGACAACAGCGGCGGCGCCGATCGACTACCGCAGTGGATTGCCGCTGAGGACCAGGGGCTGTGTTCGGCCCACGTGACCAGATGGGCGCGCACCGGGTTGAGTTCGATGTAGCGGAGGACCGTCCATACCGCATCGCCCGCCAGAGGGCACCAATAGAAGCGCGACTGCCAGAGATGGCCGCAGCGGGAACCGTGTCGGCGGTTGACGGCTTGCGCATAACCGGCTTGCGTACGCATCATCGTTCGTGCGAGCGAAGCCGGATTGCGAGGGACCGCGAGTAAGTGGATGTGATTGGTCATGAGGCACCAGCCCAACACCTCCAGTGCTTCCAAGCCCGCGTGCTTGGCCAACAAATCGAGGTATTCGCCGCGGTCGCTGTCGGTGTGGAAAACGGTCTGGCGGTAGTTACCGCGAGCCGTGATGTGAAAGGCAAGGCCAGCTTCCACCAGGCGTGATTGTCGGGCCACGCCAGAGTAGTACCAGACTGCACCGACGTCTCTCAGAGAAAATGTGCGCCTGACCCCATTTTCCCTATGCGGCGGCGGACAAATGGACGCGCCGCTGGTTAGTTCTCAATCAGGTAGTCGGGATAGGCCGGTCATGAGATAGCGGCGATCTCGCGGCGTTCTGTTTGAATGTGCCTGTAAAACGCAGGTTTTCGAACACGTCGGAGCGCTTCGACGTGTTCGATGATTTCGCCAAGAGCTTCCGTCAGGCTGACCCCTTCGGCCGCCTTCGGCCTCGATGTCGCTAGGTCGTTGAACGCAAACGCTGAGTGGCTGGGGCGCAAAAAGTAAGCGCTTGCATGTACCTGGCAGAAAAGGAGTTAGAAAAAGCGAGTTGCTTGACTCAGGCTGTCCTCTTCGGCCCTGACTCCCTTCGGCCCCGTCTCACTTGGGTTCCCGGCAGCATAGTGTATCGAGCACACTGTCCAGATGCAAAGCAAGGCTTTCCGGGACATCTTCGTACTCACCGTAGCCTGCGGGAAAGACCACGAGTCTCCAGCACCGGGCGTTCTCCTTAGCGCTGTAGTCTTCGCCATCAACTTCCGAGCATCGCCATTTCCGCATTACGATGCCTTCGCCAGGTTTGGATGCTGTGAAATACCAGCGAGGGCGAGTCTTTGCGGGTCGACCGCTGGTGCCGGTGTGTGTGTAGATTTGGAGGGTTGCCACTTGCCCGTGACTACGGATCGTTACAAAGTCCGTGCGGTCACCCTCAAAGCCCTCCTCGTGCCGGATGCTCATTGAGGCCGGTACGCAAAAGCGAAGCACGTTGCTTGGACCATGCCCGATTTCCCGGCCGGCGCATTTTGTGCTTCGGCATGAACGCGACCCTACTTCCCATGCCCTAGGAGGCTCTACTTGCACTCCTCCTGGGGGGCTGCCAGTAAGGGGGGTGCGGCTTGCAGCAGCGACCCACACTGTTACTAAGAGGCCCACAATCGGAAGCGTTCTGGATCGGACCGATATCATTTCGCTCCGGGGAAACAATCTGACAACAAAAAAAAATGGGGACAGGCGCACATTTGATCTTAGGCTATACCCCCTACGGAGGAGGTTGGGGAGGCCGCCGGAGCTAGCCGTGGCCGACCGACGGATCGAACGGCGAGTGGCCGCCCGCAGCGTCGCTCCAAGTCGGAGATGAATTCCTGGCTTCCGAAAGGCAACCCGTGTTGAGTGGCTTGGCGGATGGCTCCGAGTTCGCGTTCGTCAGCCCCATGCGCCAACACGCCCCTCCAGCGCTCCGGTGTCCACAGGCGTTCCCATTCGGCTAAGGACAACAGCGGCGGCGCCGATCGACTACCGCAGTGGATTGCCGCTGAGGACCAGGGGCTGTGTTCGGCCCACGTGACCAGATGGGCGCGCACCGGGTTGAGTTCGATGTAGCGGAGGACCGTCCATACCGCATCGCCCGCCAGAGGGCACCAATAGAAGCGCGACTGCCAGAGATGGCCGCAGCGGGAACCGTGTCGGCGGTTGTCGGCTTGCGCATAACCGGCTTGCGTACGCATCATCGTTCGTGCGAGCGAAGCCGGATTGCGAGGGACCGCGAGTAAGTGGATGTGATTGGTCATGAGGCACCAGCCCAACACCTCCAGTGCTTCCAAGCCCGCGTGCTTGGCCAACAAATCGAGGTATTCGCCGCGGTCGCTGTCGGTGTGGAAAACGGTCTGGTGGTAGTTACCGCGAGCCGTGATGTGAAAGGCAAGGCCAGCTTCCACCAGGCGTGATTGTCGGGCCACGCCAAAGTAGTACCAGACTGCGCCGACGTCTCTCAGAGAAAATGTGCGCCTGACCCCATTTTCCCTATTCTGTCCCTATGCCCTCGATCGGCCTCGGGGGGTTCATAGCGTGGTCCCGCTAAAGCCTACCGATCGGGCGATATTGAATGTCTACAGCTACGTTGTCCAGCCGTCGTCGCCGGTACTTAGGCCTATCGTCGCCGGAATAGGTAATCCTAAGAGATTTATTGGACGTCCAGTCGAATCGGAGATAATCATCCTCCTCGGAGAACTCAAATATCGACGCGCCCCCTTTTTTTGGGTCTTGGCCGGGTTGAGTGATCCTAACCTGGGAAGAGGACGGGCAGTACCCAACTAGGGCTTTGCAACGGGTTCTAAGGTGCACGGCAAGGAGCGAACCATCGGGGCTCGCCTTCTGGCCTATCACCGCCACGTTCTGTGAGAGACGGCAATTTGCCAGCACCCCATAGAAAACGATGCCTGCAGCGAGACCGCTCCCTGCCAGGCAGAGGACTGCAGTTTTGAACTTCGCTGACAGACCCTGGGCTCGTGCCAGAACTCTTGATGCAATCACGGCAAATGAGCCTGCAAGTGCGGTCAGCCCGATGACCGGCCAAGCTAGGTCGCTGTATCTGCCCAGCCCCCCGTTCATGACGGTGAATAGATATAGAGCGCCCGTCGCGCTGCAGATGGAGGCCGCAAGCAGAAAGGAACTCAAGGCCAGTGGCTTCGGCGCAATCATGGGGGTCTCGGTAAAGGTCACATGCTGACCGTTCCGCCGTTAGGGGCGGAGGCGATAGTCTTGGAGCATTTCTGTCCCAAAAGATCGTTGTTAAAGGTCTGGCGGCCCGTGGTGTTGTCCGCCTGTATGAACCCAGGCGCCTGAAAGTAGTGGGCCACTTCGTGAAGCACAATGAACATCTGTGCTCTCGGCGACGCGGGTTGGATTGATTTGATCATTGGGTTGGTTGCGTAGCCAACGCCAACCGTGTTCGTGAAAAATGCACCCGAGGTGTTAATGTTGATCGCAAACCCGGTGCCTATGTCTGTCCCGGTGTAACCATTGCCGGTGTCCCCCACCAGAGGATCTAGACCAACTTGTGCAAAATTGACTGCGCCAGCCAGAGGGCTTTGCCCGCCGACACCAATTAGCGCGTTGAACAGCTTATTGAATGAAGCCAAGTCGTCTCCAGCGATTCCTGACATCAACCAACCAAGACAGTCGCTATCGCTTGAAAGCGCGCCCCTTAGCCGGATCACGGTAGAACGCACAGCTTTGGTCTGTTGGCTAAGTATAGTCTCACCGCGTACGTCTGCAATGTTCATCCAGACCCATGCAAAGTTGATCCCGCGCCCGGCCCCGCCACCGCCCCCGGCGTCGGATGAGCAGTCATTAACAGTTACCGAGAAGGTTCCGCTTCCGTCGCTCGCAAAGTCGCCGCCGCAAGGATAGGCGCCGGTGGGGTCTAAGTGGTTGATTGGATCGCCGTGGGTGTAATCGTAGCGATTCCAACTCTGCGGGGCCGTGGGCGTCGCGCTTGCGTCCAGGGGGTCCGGCGTCATGAACCTGCCTAGCCCGGCGGTGTAATAGCGCTGATAAGCATAATCCAGCCCGGTCTCTGCGTCTCTCGTATAGGTGGCGAACTTCTCCTGGCCGTTAGGCGGGTTGGCAGGTGTCGGATTCACACGGTCTTCGCCGTACGGGAAGTATTTGCCGATGGAGTTGAGGCGGTCCTGCGGCTTCAGAAGGCGGCCGCCGAACCAGGTGTTGAGCGAGACGAGCGTGAAGGTGCTCGATAGCGATGGGATCGTCCAGACGCCGAGCTTCTTGCCGTCCGCGCCGTAGAAGAAGAATGTTTCCGTGGTGACGCCGCCAGCAGTGATATTCGAATAGACGCGCTGATTAGAGGCATCGTAGCCATAGTTCGCGGTGTTCCCGCTTCCACCGTTCCATCCGGTAGCCGTCGCGAGCCGGTTGAGGCTATCGTACGTGAAGGTGATGTTCGCGAGCGTGTTGGTGTACTGAGTCAGATTGCCATTGGCGTCGTAGACAGCGCCGTTGCCGGTGAGGCGATTGGTGGTGGGGTCGACGTTGATGGTGAGGTTGTTGGGCGCGTTGGTCCCGATTTTTTGGGTGAGATTGCCGAAGCCATCGTAGGTGAACTGCTGGCTCCAGGAGCCGTGAGGATCGTACAAGCCGCTGGCTTGAATTAATCGATTCAGCGAATCGTACAGGTACTTGATCGTTTCGCCGCTACTGTTGTCTACGATGGAGTAGAGGCGACCATTGTTCTGCCCGGCGACGTAGTTGTACTGGTAGCTGTAGGAGCCGCTGACTAGAGTCTGGAGCTGCAGATTCGCGTTATAGGTGCTGGTTTCGGTGAAGGTGGAAGTGGCCAGCGAGAGGATCTGATTCGCTGGACTGTAAGTAACGCCCGACACCAGCGTGTTGTTGTTCTGGTCCGTCATGGTGTTGAGACGTCCCATGGAATCGAGGCCGTAGTTGTAGATCGCAGCGGGCGCACCCCAGGTGGTCGTGTTCGCTACCGGGTAAGCGACGCTGGTCAGGTGCCCCTCGCCGTCGTACAAGTAGGTGGCGATGAGAGAGCCTTCGTTGAGCGGGATGTAGCCGTCGAGCGCGACGCCCTTAGCGGCGATGTCGCCGGCCTGGGTGTAGTTGTAGCCTTCCTGGACGGTGTGGGACCCCACCGAGTAGTTGATTGTCGCCACGCGGCCCAGTGTGTTGGTTCCGTCATAGCTGGAGCCGTACGAGTAGCTGATGCTCTGTCCGGGAGCTTTGATTTTCGTCACGCGGCCGTAGCTGTCGTACGTGAATGTCTTCTGCTGGCTCTTGGCGTCGGTCACGGTAGCGACGGTCCCGTCGGTGTTGTAAGTGTAGCTGACAGTCCCAGCCTCCGGGCTGGTCTTGCTGGTGAGGCGTAGCGTGTGCTCTCTTGGCGAAATATGTGAACAAGTCGGAGCGCTCTGACAAGCTCGCAGATTTTTCATTTTGAATATGAACATCGGAGAGGCTGAAAACAAAGGGTGGGGAGACTGGCGGCCCGATGATGAGCGCTTTGTCGCTGCAATGGCGTGGAAAGCGGATCGGGAACGATGCGGGGCGCATTTCCACAATCTTTGAGAAACGTGTCCTGAAATGCGCGATTCTCCAACATGTCGGAGCGCTTCGACTTGTTCGATGATTTCGCCAAGAGCTTCCGTCAGGCTGACCTCTTCGGCCTCTTCGGCCCAGGCTGTCCTCTTCGGCCCCTTGTCATCTAGCGGATAGCGGACCACGAGCCGTGGACCCATCCGAAAAACCTGTCTTTTATGTCGCTGCTTTGCAATTCCAGATGAGAGCCATCACGGAGACGATAGACAATAAAACAGCTCCCGAATGGGCATTTTTGAGAGGAGTAATGGCGAGCCTTCTCGTCGACAAAATAATATGCGGAGTCCGGTGACCAATGGACGAACCCCTCTATCTGGCCGCCGCTTGCCCGCTTGGCCCCAGTGCCGAGCCGCGAGGCGATCGCCGCATAACCATTCGGATCGCGGTAAGCAATCCACTGACCGTCAGGAGAGCAGCTAGGGTTCGTCCCTCGGCTGAAAAGAAGCGAGGTCTGTCGTGAGCCCACATCGTAGGTCCAAACTTTGCCGTCCCGCGAAAACAGGACAGCCGTCATGTCGGGTGTCCATGCAACGGATGTCTCCTCAGGGACCCCGCTGCGGAACCGCAACGGCACAATCAAACGGACTTCGGCGGTCCCCAGCTTGCCGACGAAGATTCCCACTTCGCCGGTAGCACGGTCTTTGCCCGCAAAAACCACAGCCGT
This sequence comes from uncultured Acidobacteriaceae bacterium, assembly GCA_963740005.1. Classification (GTDB taxonomy): domain Bacteria; phylum Acidobacteriota; class Terriglobia; order Bryobacterales; family Bryobacteraceae; genus CAJCIT01. Next base: position 194,442 of record CAVUCO010000025.1, read on the forward strand.
CCGGTCTGATGCTAAGGCGAAGTCTGAGACATTGACTACGTCTGGATTTAGCTGGGCTACGACGCGTCCCGCAGAGTTGATTAAAGCAAATCCCTCAGCGGGGATCCGTGGATCGTCATTTAAGGTCCCATAAACTAATACGGCTGTGCCGTCTGGCGCGATCCGGGCCAGCCCAACGTCATAGTTGAAGAACCTACGGACGAGCGGACTTCCGGAGAAGGGGTACACCAATAGGTCACGATTTAACACACCGGCAATCATCAGGCCGTCAGACGCGGCTTTTTCTTTCAACTCTGCCAAAAGCGCCTGTGGAGGGCTGTTCTGAAACCCGCACACCAATAGCAGACCGAGGATCGCCGCAGACGATGTGCCGCGAGTCGTTGTCATCGGCCGAGCACCTTGTTGCTCCACCCTAGGGCACGCCGGGAGTGAGGCACTTTGCCAAAATCGGGAAAAAAATGGGGACAGGCGCACATTTGATCTTAGGCTATACCCCCTACGGAGGAGGTTGGGGAGGCCGCCGGAGCTAGCCGTGGCCGACCGACGGATCGAACGGCGAGTGGCCGCCCGCAGCGTCGCTCCAAGTCGGAGATGAATTCCTGGCTTCCGAAAGGCAACCCGTGTTGAGTGGCTTGGCGGATGGCTCCGAGTTCGCGTTCGTCAGCCCCATGCGCCAACACGCCCCTCCAGCGCTGCGGTGTCCACAGGCGTTCCCATTCGGCTAAGGACAACAGCGGCGGCGCCGATCGACTACCGCAGTGGATTGCCGCTGAGGACCAGGGGCTGTGTTCGGCCCACGTGACCAGATGGGCGCGCACCGGGTTGAGTTCGATGTAGCGGAGGACCGTCCATACCGCATCGCCCGCCAGAGGGCACGAATAGAAGCGCGACTGCCAGAGATGGCCGCAGGGGGAACCGCGTCGGCGATTGACGGCTTGCGCATAACCGGCTTGCGTACGCATCAACGTTCGCGCGAGCGAAGCCGGTTTGCGGGGAATCGCGAGTAAGTGGATGTGATTGGTCATGAGGCACCAGCCCAACACCTCCAGTGCTTCCAAGCCCGCGTGCTTGGCCAATAAATCGAGGTATTCGCCGCGGTCGCCGTCAGTGTAGAAAACGGTCTGCCGGTAGTTACCGCGAGCCGTGATGTGAAACGCGAGGCCAGGTTCCACCAGGCGTGATTGTCGGGCCACGCCAGAGTAGTACCGGATTGCGCCGAGGTCTCTCAGAGAAAATGTGCGCCTGACCCCATTTTTTCCTAAGAGCTTCCGTCAGGCTGACCTCTTCGGCCTGACCTCTTCGGCCTCGCCAAGAGCTTCCGTCAGGCTGACCTCTTCGGCCGTCAGGCTGACCTTTTCGGCCCCCTTATTTAGACCCCGTTTCGCGCGACGAGATTCTCGATCCGGTTCGGAGACAATCGTTTGTGCGTGGCCGCTTTCGGCTTGCGAGGGTCGCGCCCGAATATCGAGAACCGGGCGAGGTCTGGCGTTTGGTGTGTTAGGCGAATCTCGCCGCAGCTACAACGAGAGTCGCCCTGGCCGCGAGTATTCACGAGGGGTTTTCTCAACAAGCTCTGAGTACAATGCGTCCTGTCCTCTCGCGATCTGATGCCAATCGAAGCGCTCTTCGACGATCCGGCGAGCTCGCAGGCCCAGCGCTTTTCGTCTGACAGGATCCTCCAGGAGTTCGTTGATGCAATCAGCCATGGCGGGGCCGAGACCGGTAATCACAACACCGTCTCCTGAATCGAGCTCCAGTCCATGCACGCCACTGCTTGTGCTTACCAGGGCTTTCCCCATGGCCATGGCTTCGAGAACCTTTATGTTAGTGCCGGCCGAGACAAGCATGGGTACGATCACGATCTGTGCGTCGGCGTAGGCCGGGCGCGGATCGCTCACGAATGCCTCAATCGTAATATCCGCCTCGTCAAAACGCGACTGGACGGGTCGGCCGTGATGCCGGATCCAGCGCTCGTAGTCGGGCCCGGCAACGATGTGAAGGCGTCGACCCGGGCTCCGAACCAATGGCCACACATTCTGCACGAACGCGTCGATGCCAACCAAGTTAGGCCAGTGGCGAAAACTACCGATAAACAGCAGCCGACCGGACTCCTCTTCATGGACGCTGGGCCTGTATCTCTCAAGATCCACGCCATTGGGCAGGACAACGGCCTCAGGGGTTGCCAGCAATCGATCGCGCTCCGACATCACGACAACGCGATCAACCTGTCGCCACGCGTTTCGCTCAAACCGATTCCACCGCTTCCATTGCTGGCGGGCGTACCAGGAATTTTCTTCTGCGAGCCGCTGTGCGGCGAGATCCAGTGTCACGTCATGCTCAATGAGGATTGTTGCAGCACCAAGGGACTGGCACTCCTCAGCAAAACAAGCCATTTGCGTGAACTCGAGTTGAACGATTTCCGGATGCCACTTCGTGCAGGTTTGTCGCAGGGCTGCGCGGAGTTGAGGCACGTCGAACTCCTCCACCTCAGCCGGGCGCGCTGTCATCCGGCGAATGTGCGAGCCAACGCGGACGACGGTGACGACTTCCGCACAGATTTCAAGCAGTTCAGCAGGAACCAGGTGGGGTTCATCCACACAACAAATGAGCAGTAGATTCCAATTGCAGGCGGACCGCATCAGATTGTAGATTCGGACGGAGCCGCCGTGCGCTAGCGGATAGGGAATGTACGGCGACATTACCAACACGCTCGGCTTGTCCGGCCGCAATGCTCGACCCGGAAAGACGGAAACCAAGTCACTGCCGCCCGGGACGAGATCCAAACTGTGCCGCGAAAGTCGCGAGACGAACCGGGTCCCGAGCCCCGGGGAACCTTCGCACCTGGCGACACGCCTCAGCACGCCTTCCGCGCCGAGCCAATAACGCAGATAGTTGCCAGCCCGCCACACAGCATGCCGGACGATCGGACGCAGCCCTCGCGGGTGAAGGTGAAAGATGCCTAGCTCCTCGGAAACTGCGTACAGTCGCCTTGGCCGCCGTGCCAGAGCAATTGCCACGCCGAGCAATCGGAGCTTTCGGAGCGGAACGCTCGGCTGTAGGTGGATGAAGATAGCCTCAACCTGCCGGCCCGAAAGAAGGGAACGAAGATTCTGTAGGTTCTGAAGAAAGGTCCACCCCGGCTCAAAGCGGAGCCACGGCGCGTCGTCCGCCGGAAATTCGGACACGATCATGAGCGGAATGTGGGGAAGGATGATGTTCAGTGCTGCGGCCGCAGGGGCGATCCGGCCGGCCTCGCAGGACGCGAAGAAGAGGCGGATGGGGGGGCGCGCGGGAGGAGTTTCGGCTATGTGTTCCCGGCTGGGCATCGGGCTTGGCTCACAGCAGACAACAGAACCTTGCTGAACTAGATGAGGATTCGCCAGTCATAGGGAATGGCGCCGGTCTGAAGATCGAGCCAGAATGAAAGTGCTTGCGCGGCGAATATCGTGGAAACAGGATTTGCAAACGGCAAATTTCGACCCAACTTTGTTCCAAAAGTAAACGCACCATCAAGGCGCGGGTCTGTTGCCGTAATCTGAAACTCCAATAAATGCTTGACTCCTTGATCAATTGCATTGCGATCGAGAGGAACTCCGGCAACCGAAAAAGCGAGCAGGCGCAGACGGAGCAATTGAGCGTACACATCGGAACGGGCAAATCGAGGAGCTGCGGCGCTTAGATGGAGGTTCACCTTCGCGATGCCTTTCTCGAGTTCATCGGCGTATTGACTCATAGTTGCTACCGGCAAGAGCCCCTCCAGGAAGTACAGAAAGGCGTGAAGCCGATCCATGACCTGATCGGATTCAGCATTCGAAAGGAACGACCTCGAGTCATCAAGCGCTCTGGCGAGCGCGGTCTCGTACAAGCCCTCCAACATCGGCTCGCACGCATGCTCAAGGATGCGGCGCCAAAGAACCGCCGGCTTCAGTTGGTAGCAGCCGGGCTTTCTAGACCACCGATCCTGAACCTGTGAAACCGCCTTCGACGGGAGGGTCAGGACGGCAGCAAAGGAGCCGGAAGACGTGCGGAAATCCCTCGCCATGGATTTTCCTATCTCTATGGCCTGGTCCAGGAACCGGGCTTCGCCATTACTCCGCCAGGTTTCGAGAAGCGAGAGGCCTGCGATGCCAGAGTCGAAGAAGTATCCAGCGGGAGGGTTCTCACTCGTCGGCTTCTCAAACAGAAGCACCTGAGCTTCGGCGTTCCAGGCAGTCTCACACAGGTATCTTGCCGCGCTTCGGGCATGCTGGAATTCGCCGACCTTGAGAAAAAGCAACGATGAAAGGAAATACGCCGTGATTTCGCTCGAAACTTGAGCATTGACGCCTGTGTCAGTTCTGAGGTAGCGTGCTACCCCGCCGTCCTGTTCCTGGATTCCGGACTTCACCAGCCAGCGCGTGGCTTGTGCGACGGAGTCCCTTACCCGCGCCTGCAAAAAGGCTGAAGGCCGGGCTGTCGTATTGCCAGGAAAGAGCGTTGTCACGGCTATTAAAGGCGACCTACGGTGACGCCGGTATCCCGGCCCTCCCACATAGTGGCACAGCGCGGCTTGGACGCAACCCTCGCCAACGCAGGCTGTCTCAAAATTCGCGGGTGATACCGGGGGTCTATCGTCGCATGGCACGATCGGCCGGAGCAGAATCCTTCGACTAAGGCTCAGGGAGCCATGAGCGCTAAGTTTAGGCAGGCGTCCTCTCACGCCCGTCAATGGTCATTCGCCGGAAGAACGCAAGGCTGGTGGGAAATTGAAGACTGGTTAGAGGGGATTCCGGACGATAAGAGGACGTCCGAGGACTGATCCTCCTTTCGGCCCTACGTGCGAGACGGGGGCGGACCGGCGCGAGCTGTTGGAGAAATATGCGAACGTGTCGGAGAGCCCCGACTGTTTCGCAAGTTTCGCGACTTGAAGATGATCGGCTGGAGACCGGTAGAGTAATGCGGCGGCGGATAAGTGGACGCGCTGCTGATTGGTTCTCAATTGGGAGTCGGGATAGGTCGGTCCACGAGATTGCGCATTTCGCGGCGTTGCCTCTGAAAATGCCCGGAAAGTTGAGTTTCGAAGCAAGCGCTCCGTCACCGTCGCGCCTCAGAAGCTTAGCGGAAAAGTAGGGAGGTGTCGTTTGCCCTTGTTGGACTTAGTTGCGTCCTGATAGGCCACTTCGTACCCTAGCTCCGTCCCCGAAAGTTCCGGGTTTTCACGGCTCGCTCATGATACAACACGGGGCCTAAGCGTCCGACTTAAATCGATCTATCCTCACAATTGAGCGGAGGCTATCGGTGTGCACGGCGCCCGGCGCGCACACGGCAACTGGTGCGACCAGCCACTTGATGAGAACGGAGACCACGAACATGAAGCCTAATGAACCCAGCCGCACAGCCCTTATGATCGCCCGACAACGAGCTGCTCATCAGGTGCTCGATCATGGCTCAATCCTCGATGACCCATTTGCCATGAAGATTCTGCGTGAAGACGAAAAGGACGTGCTTCAATTTGCGAACGCACACCCGTTGGCCAGCATCGGACGTCTGTTCACTGCCGCGCGAAGCCGGATTGCCGAAGATGCTTTGTCAAGAGCGGTCGAAGGAGGGGTTCGGCAGATCGTCATCCTTGGCGCCGGACTTGACACTTTCGCTCTCCGGAATCCCCATGGCGTGCGAGAGATCCGTATCTATGAAGTGGACCACGCCGCGACACAGGCATGGAAACGTCAGCGCTTGGCCGAAGTTCAAATCGCACTTCCACCATGGCTTACTCTCGTGCCAGTCGATTTCGAGCGGGACGATTTGAGAGAAGAACTCGCCGCCGCAGGCTTTCAGCAGAACTCGCCCGCGTTTTTCACTTGGCTCGGGGTTGTGCCCTATCTGACACCGGACGCTATCGGCGACACTCTGGACTACATGTCGTCAATCCAGAACTCGGAGGTGGTGTTCGATTACATGGAACCCCCCGAGGCATTCTCAGAAGAGTTAAGGCAATTAGAAAAGGAGCGGACCGAACAGCTTAAGAAAATTGATGAACGTCTGGTCAGCCGTTTCCAGCCGGCTGGCATCGCAGCAATTCTTCGCTCGCACGGATTTTGTGCCATCGAAGACATCAGTTTCCAGGAGATCGCGTCCAGGTTCGGCCGCGCCGTTCAAGGACTCGCGCCCGGAGACCCTGGCCTTCATGTTGTCCACGCTAAGCACTAATTTGGCCTCGCGTCAAAGAAGGCGGCTGTCTTGTTGGGAGCAGCCGCGTGGTGATATGCCACTTCGTAGCGAACGGTCAGGGCACGCTCCCCTTAAAGGGCGAAGCTCCGGTCGCGCTGTCGAACGCGATACTGAAAGGATGAACCGTCGGTTTCAAGATGCCGTTCTGGACGGCCCGATCCTGGTTCTCGATCTGTTGCGCCTCCGCCAGGTTGGCAGCCTTTAACAAGACAAACCCTCCCTGGTCATCCAGGAACGGTCCCGCAAGAACCAGTTTTCCGTTCAGCATGAGTCGCTGAAGATAGCGTCCATGCTCCGCCAACCGTTGCTGGCTGGCGGTTTTTCCAGGCAGCCAGTTCGGGCCGCGCTCCAAAACGACAGCGAAATTGATGTTTGAAGTTGGCGCTTCCTGGGCGCCAATAACGAGCGTGGCAAGTATGCATAAAAGCGGAAGTCGCGGCATGCCTCAAATGGTAACGCCGGAATTCAGCGCCAGGCAGTCTCCAGAGTTGCCTTTGCGTGCTCAGGCTTGAGGGTTCAGAAGCCGGATTAGGGCAAAGACGATTCCAGCGACAATCGCAGACGCCGGAATGGTCAGGACCCACGCCCACATGATGTTGGTAGCCACGCCCCAACGAACTGCCTTCACCCGCTGGACGCTGCCGACGCCGACCAGCGCACCGCCGATCGCATGAGTGGTAGAGACCGGCAGGCCCAAGTGAGTCGCCAGGAGAATAGCGGCGGCCGCTCCGGTCTCGGCGCAAAAACCAGTTCGCGGTTTCAGTTTTGTGAGCCGCTTACCCATGGTGTGAACGATTCGCCAGCCTCCGAAAAAAGTGCCGAGTGCAATCGCCGCATGAGCCGCCAGGATCACCCAGATCGGCACCTTGAACTCGTGAAGAATTTTCGCCGCGACCAGCACCTCCGTAATAATGCCCATCGTCTTCTGTGCATCATTGGTGCCATGCGAAAAGCTCAAGGCGGCGGCGGAGATCAACTGCAGCTTCCGGAACCAACGATCCATGTGCACAGGAGTCGCTTTTCGAAATAGCCAATAAACCGCGATCGTCATGATAAACGCCGCGCCTAACCCGATCAGCGGCGCGATTCCGATGAAAGCGAGCGTTAACGGCCACTTGCCGACAATGAGCGCGCTGAATCCGTGCGTGATTCCGCGCTCAAACATGCCTCGTGCCACCGCAGCACCGGCATAGCCGCCGATGATGGCGTGGGAGGAACTGGTCGGCAACCCGAACCACCAGGTAAGCAGATCCCATACGATCGCGCCCACCACGCCGGCCAGCACAACGTAAACCGTGACGATATGCGTGTCGACAAACCCTTTTCCAACCGTAGCCGCGACGCTGGTGCCGAAGGTAAAAGCGGAGACGAAGTTGAAAACTGCCGCCCAGGCCACCGCCTGCAGCGGAGTCAGCACACGGGTGGAGACAATGGTCGCAATCGAGTTTGCAGAATCGTGAAATCCGTTGAGGAAATCGAACACTAACGCCAAGGCCACGATGATGACAACCAGAGTGATGACGGGCATATGGAGGAAGCTTGGCCTCTCAGCTGTTCTTGACTGCAATACCTTCCAATACGTCGGCCACGTCCTTACAGCCGTCCGCCGCCGATCCGAGCAGCTCATAAACTTCCTTGTGCTTGATCAGGAGGATGGCATCGCGTGCTGTCGCAAAGAGCTGGCGAACGGCCGTCCTGACGCGGTCCTCGGTTTCCAGTTCAAGCCGGTTGACGACCTCGCAGCTTTGCGCGAGTTCGTCCGGTTTTTTTATGCCCTCGCGCTCCAACGTCTCCAGTGCGCGAACGGTGGCGGTGACACAGCGATGAACCATCTGGGCAATTTCCGGCAGCCCTTCCGGAAGTGACTCTAAGCGATATGCATCGCAGCGGTACGCCGCCGAATCGAGATGATTGAGAATCCGATGAATGCCCGTGGTCAGCTCGTGGATGTCCTCGGGATCGATGGGCGTGATAAACGTTTTGTGCAGACGGCGGTAAATTTGACGAGCCGCGTCTTCTTCTTTGCGCTCGAGATCTCGAACTTGCTGCGCGGCCCCGAGGTAATCCGGCTGACCTGGTCCAACCAGCCCCTCCGCAAGCAGGCGGGAAGCCTCGAACACAATCATCGATTGTTGAACCAGCAGGTGGAAGAACTGCTCATCGCGCGGCAAGAGCGTCATGCTTTGCCGAGTTGCAAATTGAGAGCCCTATTACAGTTCTGTTTCGTTGGTCTTGGGGCGCCTGCGGTGTTTCGCTAAGCGGGAGCGCTGTACTTGGCCAGGATCATCTCCTTGACTCGTAGCCTGCTATCTCCTTCAGCCAAGCTCTCGTCCTTCTCGACATTCTCAATCTGGCTGGCCAGTTCAGGATCTTTGAGTGAATGGCGGATCCAATTCGAGTAATCGCCTCGTTTCAAGTGAAACAGCCAGGTCCCTTGGTCAATGCCTTCGGCCATTTGGACAAATGTGTTTAGGTTATGCGCCCGGAGGTTCATTGCGCCATCCGGACCTCTGAAGTAGAAGCTGCGATCCGGGTCCAGTTCGCCCTCCGCGTATTTGCGCCGATGGCGATGGTGCTGGTTGCGGGAGGGTTCGGCGTGTACGGCTGGGAACAGGTGGTTGTCATCACGGAACCAGACCAATGCTTCGCCCCGGTCGAGATCACGCATGGGAGCTTCGGGGCACGGTGCGTTTATCGCGTCTGCGAATTCGTGCAGAATCGCCTGTGGTTCACGCCCGACGACGATGGCGGTATTGATCTTCCCGAGCGCGGATGGCGACACATGCCCGGGGTGTACGGTAATCAGCAGCTCATTACTAAAGTGACCGGTTAGTTCCGGGGAGGAGGGTGCCCAATCGGAGGGCAGTACGTGGTGAGCCTCATCAATGACCAGCCAGTGCGGCCGTCCCGTGCGAATTCGAAGCTCCTGTATCTCAGCAATCAGAGAGGCGAAGCAGTTGGGACGATCCGGGGCGGAGACGCCCACCATATTCGCAATTACGTGTGCGGTCGGCTCCTCCAGCGCTTGTTTCACCTGCTTGAGGGAGGGCGCTTGTTTCTCGTCACCCACCGTTCGGCAGCCCGGCAGGTTCTCGTAGTCGCCTTCCGGATCGACGAGACAGATCTGGTAATCCATGTCCATGATCCGCTCCAGGAGCCCGGTCACCAGCGTTGACTTGCCGCTGCCGGATTGGCCACAGACGAGGACGTTGCCACCGTAGCGGGGCAGAGTCACAGGATGCCCGTCGGCCTGCCCGATCAGGATGGATTGACCGCGAAGCCGGGCGTCCAGGTCCGAAAGATCGGTGTCGATTAACTTGTCGATGAGTTCCACGATACCGGCACCGCGCGCCGCTCCCGTAACGAAATCGGCCCGTTCCTTTAAGGAAGGGATTGCGTTGGCCACGGCGACGGAGTATTCGCAACTTTCCAGGAAGGCGTGATCGTTTTCCGCGTCACCAATGCCCACCAGGTTGTGCCGGGAGATCTTAAGTTCTTCGAGAGCCGCACAGAGGCCGCTCATCTTGTTGACGCTGGAAGGCAGCACCATGACGGCGTCCTTGTTGAAGATGATCTGAAGCTCTAACCCGGAGTCCCGTATAGCCTCCATCACTTGTTTCTCGTAGGGATGCCACGTAGCGACGATGACATCGCCGACACTGACGCCGGCGACCCCGCGGTTTCGGAGGTCGTTTACGAAGCTGTCGGGAGGGCGGTCCGACAACGCTCGCTTCTCGCGGGCTGCGGGAGTGTAGAGGACGGCTCCGTTCTCAGCAACCACGCGTTCAAACAAGTCCAAGCGAGAGAAAACCGATTCGAGGTCGGAAAGCTGCCTGCCGGTGACGAGAATCACACGACGGCCAGAGTGGATAAGGCGCTCGATGGCCCGAATTGTGTGGTCATCCACAGCACCGTCGTGAGCCAGGGTGCCATCGTAATCGGCAGCGAGAGCCAAATACCGCATGCCCAGTTAGACAACCGGGGAGGTGGATTCGATGAAGCGGCGGAGGCTGATAAAAGTACCGGGGAGGTAAGGCGCGCGCTTTGGGGGCAGCCTGGTAATGACACGAACCGTGCCACGCTTTCGCGGCGCATCTGGTGGAGCCTGTGTGAAAACTACGCAATCGCGCTTCACGATCAGGGCTTGCGGGCGGATGGGATTAGAAAGCAGCTGAAAAATGCCGGAGGTTTGATAAAAAATATCGGCCTTTGAGTGCACTTCCTGGCTCCGTGGCGGAGAGCTACGGTCGTGGCTCCGAAAAATCCGCTCCGTCGAAAATCACCGGCCAATCGCGGATCCTAAGAGCTTGCGCTGAATTCGATCCCCCGGTTTCGTGCTTCCGAAGCGTTGCGTTCGCTCCCTGACGGTCGCGGCTCCGTTAACGCACTCCGTCGAAAATCACGCTTCGATGGTGGGCTTGCTGATGCGCGGTCGAAAGGAGGACACTCGAATCCGCTTGCTCACGCGCGCGGTTCAGTGCTGAAGTTTTCACACAGACTCTGGCGCGCGCTTGCTCTGAAAAATACAAGGTTGGAGGACGCGGGGACGGACAGCTCTGTCCACGCGCCACAGAGCGGTATTCTGCTTCATCCGCCGCATCATGGCTTGGGACAGAGAAGTCCGGCCCCTTGATGAAACAGTCGTGACTTCGGAAGGACTTCGACGCCCGCTTTCATCGTTGCGGGCGAGCACTCTTGCGCTCATGCTGAGATCTGTGGTGGAGTTTTCACACAGACTCTTACGCGCGCGGTTCTGGGCTGGGAACAGTCGATAGCGCGCAGGCCGATCATCTGCACACGCTGCTGGGATCGTTTCTCTTTAACTCGCTCGCAAGGCCACCATCGGATCGATTCGCGAGGCTCGACGAGCGGGAAAATACCCAGCCAGAGCAGCTACCACAATCAAGAGCGCTCCCATCGCGACGAATGTGACGGGATCGCCGGAGGTCACGCCGAACAACATGCTTCCCAGCACACCCACCAGCGCCCGCGATGCTGCCATTCCCAGCGCCAGCCCCAGGGCAGCTAATCCAAGCGTATGTAGAAGGATGTGACTCTGCAGATTCGTCGCGGAAGCCCCCAGCGCCATCCGAATCCCAATTTCCTGCACCCGCTGACTTACCGAATAGGAGATCACGGCGTAGATCCCGAGCGACGCAAGAAGAAGGGCGAAGCCCGCAAATCCAGTTAGCAGGAGCACCAGAAAGCGCCGCGGCGAGACCGATCTGTCGACCAGGTCCTGGAACGTTACAAACGCGCGGACCGGCAGATTCGGGTCGATCGGCCGCAGCGCGGTTCGAATCCCTGCCGCCAAACTTTCCGGAGGGAGTGCGGTTCGCACCACGAGCTGCATGGCTGCATAGTCCCCGGTTTGCCGCATCGCCAGGTACAATTCCGGCCCGCTCGCCTGTTCCATAGCGGAATGACGGACGTCGGCGACTACGCCCACCACCATTCCCAGGACCCGATCCCCTACGTAATTGGTAATCGTTTGGCCCAGCGGACTCTCACCCGGCCAGACTGTCCGGGCCATGGTTTCATTGACGATCACCACGGGCTGGCTCGATGCCCGATCTCGCTCCGTAAATACTCTCCCCGCCCGCAACGGAATTCCTGCCGCCTCGAAATAGCCATCGCTCACGACGCGAATGAACGGCTCCGGGTGGCCTTTCTTGTAAACCTGTCCTCTAACGGAAATGGCCCAGCCCCGGTCGTCGCGCAGTGGCAGGACGTCGGTGATCCCTGCCGCTACGATGCCAGGGACCGACCGGGTCCGTTGCAGCACGTCGTCGACAAAAGAGTTCTGTTGCGCGGCACTCGATATCTGGAAACTCGGGTCAATCCTCAGGGCGGCCGCCCGCTCCGGTCGGAATCCCAAATCTACGTCGAGGACGCGCAGAAAGCTCCGAATCAGCAGTCCTGCGCCGACTAGCAGTATGCAGGCGAAGGCGAGTTCGGAAACCACCAGTCCATTGCGGATCCAGGCATGCCGCTTGCCGCTGCTCGAACCGCGGTTTCCGTCTTGCAGGCCTTCACGAAGTGACAAGGCCGAAACCTGCAACGCGGGCAACAGTCCGAAGAGTATTCCGGTGGCAATCGCGGCCAACAAAGTGAAGGCGAGTGCGCTTCCATCCATGCGAACGTTTTCGAGCAGAGGAAGGTTGAACGCAGTGAGATGCGCCAGCTGGCGCGTGCCCACCACCGCGAGCAGGAGGCCCAGCGCAGCACCACAACAGGAGAGCGTTACGCTCTCGGTGATTATCTGCCGCAGCAGCCGAAAACGTCCGGCTCCTAGCGAGGCCCGCATCGCCATTTCCTTTTGCCGCGTACCGAGCCTCGCCAATTGCAGATTCGAAAGATTCGCGCACACGATCAGCATCACGACGCCGACCGCGTAGGCCAACACGAACAGGGCCGGCGTCACGCGCCCGCTTACATGCTGCCTCAACGGACTCAGCCTTGGCCGGATCGTGTTTCGCTCGGGGACAGGATGCTGGGTTTCGAGCTGCTTTGCGAGCAGCGTGAACTCAGCCTGCGCAGCCTGCACGGTCACACTTGGCTTCAGCCGTCCGATGATCCTGGTGGTATTTCCCTGGGGCTTTGTCTTGTCCTTCAGCGGCCAGGGAACAAAGATGTCGACCTGCGTGCCCGGCGCAAAGACGCTTCCGAAATCAAAGGACGGCGGCAGCACGCCTGCCACGGTCACCGGCTGATTGTCCAAAGTCACCTTCCGGCCCACTACGTTGGGGTCTGAATCAAACCGCCGCCGCCAAAACCTGTCGCTCAAGAGCATGGCCGGTGGAGCAGAAAACTTGCCTTGGCATTCTTCCGTGGTGAACCCTCTTCCGATTGCGGGCTGCACGCCCAGCACTGCGAAGAAGTTCCCCGTCACGGGAACGCTTGTCAGTCGTTCAGGCTCGTCGGTCCCAGTTAACTGCCGATCGCCCACACCATAATCCCCGTATCCAGCCAGATCGGAGAAGGACCGGTTCAATTCCTGGAGGTCCAAAAAGTGTTCGGCTTGGGTGCTGGTAGAGTCATTGCCGTTGGTAACCCATATCAGACGGTCCGGTTCGGGGAAAGGGAGCGGGCGCAGAAGCAACGCATTGACCACACTGAAGACAGTGGAACTGGCTCCGATGCCGAGCCCGGCGATGAGGATCGTAAACGCCGCAAACCCGGCATCGCGCCGCATGCCGCGAAACGAGTAGCGTAAATCCTGGGCCAGGTCGCCGAACCAGCGCGCGATCCAGGTAGAGCGAGCTTCTTCGGATTTCTGTGTCATATTGCCAAACTTTCTGTGCGCTGCCGCACGCGCGTCGTGCTCTGACATACCGCGATCGACCAAGTCCTGGGTCATCGATTCGATATGGAAGTCCATTTCCTCCCACAGCAACTGCTGCCGCTCGCTGCGTTGTGCCAAATACCGCAGGCGCAGCCGAAACCGTTTCCAACTAATGCCGAATTTCATGTCGTCTCCGAATGCGCCGCCGGCGCGGCGAGACGTCCACGTGCCGTAGGCGTGCTTTTCATTAAGCGAACCCCATAATCCGGGCAACCGCGCCGGTCGCCTGCCGATAGCGGGCCGCCTCCGCGTTGAGATGTTTACGGCCGTCCGGCGTTAGCGTGTAGAAGCGAGCGCGACGCTTACTGGCCGACAGACCCCACTCCCCTTCGATCCAGCCATTGAGTTCGAGCCGCTGGAGAGCAGGATAGAGAGATCCTTCTTCCACTTGCAGCAGATCGTCCGACAATTGCTGAATCAGTTGAGCAATGGCATAGCCATGCAGATGGCCCCGGGTCAGTATTTTGAGAACCATCATGTCCAGCGTGCCAGGCAAAAGGTCAGTCTTCGGTTTCAGTGTTCCCATAGACCGTCTGATTATAGGACGAACGAATTCAGGACTGGTTGGCAAGGAGGATTGTTTTTTTCCATCAGGTAGCCGGAGCAACAATTTGGCGCGCCGCACACTTTGCCCGATCGATCCGATAGGATGATCGCGGATGGACGACGCAGCGACAAACAGCACGGCGGGACGCACGTCCGACCCGCACGCCGTGCTGATCTGCGGCCTGGGGCGACTCGGACAGCGGTGTGCGGTCATTCTCAAAGAACTGGGGCTGACCGTGCATGGCATCGAGGATACGAGGACGGCGCACTGGGAGACGGCCGGTTTCCCGGATCTGCTGGATAGTTTCACGGTGGGCGATTGCCGGCGTCACAAGATCCTGGAGGCGGGAGGTGTTCGTTCCTGCCGCGCCGTGCTGCTGACCACCGGAGACGAGAGAACGAATATCGGCAGTGCCCTTGCGGCCCGGTCGTTGAATCCCTCTATTCGGCTGGTGATTCGCTCGTCGCAAACGAACCTCAATGAGCTACTCGGCCAGACGCTTGGCAACCTGATCGCCTTCAATGCCATGGAACTGCCGGCTCCGGCGTTCAGCCTGGCCGCTCTGGGCAAGGAAATCATCGGGCTCTTCTCACTTGATGATCGTCTGATGCGCGTAGTCCAAACGCAGGTGGATAGTAGTCACCGCTGGACCGATGCGCGGCGCCTTTACGACCTGGACAATCGGCGCCGCCGTATCCTGAGCAAGTCCGGGGAGGGGCCGGCGGTTCAAGCCGGATCGCCAGGGTCTCCCTTCTTCAACTGGAACCCGCAAGAGACTGGTCAGGTCGGGGATGTCATCACCAGTATTGAGTTCAGCGAACCCCGCCGCGCCGGCGGCAGGCGCCGCGTTTCACGAAGGCGATATTTCAGGGCCTTCTTCGGGCGCCGATGGCGTGGCTTGCCGAAACGATTGCGTGGGTTGCTCAGCGAGGCGACTCCGGCGCAACGTGTGATCGCGCTTTGTGGACTTTTGATGCTGGCCCTGGCAGCCGCCACGTCTCTGTTTTACAAGCTGGCGTATCCGGATGAGAGCATCGAGGAGGCATTGAACGTCGGCGCGGTGCTGTTGCTGGCGGGCTACGCCAGTCTGTTCGCGCAACGCAAGCTGCCGTTTGAGATTTCCCCGTTTCTGCTGGCGTTCAGCCTGCTGGTGAGCATCGTTGGCACGGTGGCCACGGGGGTTTTGTACGCCTACCTCACCGGGAAGGTGCTGGCCGCGAGGCTGCAGTTCCGCCGACGAGAGTATCCGATTCACAAGGCGGACCACATTATCGTGCTGGGCCTGGGCCGGTTGGGGCGCCGAGTGGTTGCACTGCTCCATGAGATGCAGCAACCGGTGGTCGGCATCAATGAAACTGAACTGGAGAGCGATGCGCTACCCGGTGTGCCGGTGGTGGTTGGCGATCTTCGGCGATCACTCGAAACCGCAAATTGCGCCCAGGCGGCGGGCGTGATGGCGCTTACCGATGACGACGTGGTGAACCTGGAACTGGCGCTGATGGCGGCGCAGAGCAACCCGCGTGCCAAGCTCGTCATCCGGGCTGACAATCCATCGTTTGCAGGAAACATTTCGGCGCTAGTGACCCGCGCCAGTGCGCTGGGCGTCTATACGCTGTCGGCTGAGGCGTTCGCTGCTGCGGCGTTGGGTGAGAAAGTCATCAGCCTGCTGCGCCTTGGGAACCATACGGTTTTGGTTACGGAATACGAGATCTCACCCGACGACACGCTGACGGACCGGCTGATCTCCGAGGTGATGTTCGGTTACGAAGTGGTTGTGATCGAGCACCAGGCTGCGGGACAGGCCGATCACCGCCGCCCGCCGGAGTTCTTTCCGTCCGAGGATACTCGTCTCAGACCCGGCGACCGGATGGTGGTCTTGGCAACGATGGATGGATTGCAGAATGTAGAACGCGGCCGGCTCGGACGTCGAACGCATCGAGTGGAGATCCTGAAAGCAGAGTCGCCTGACTCCGCATTCGACGGCAGCCGTACGATCGCGCGGGTTGCAGGCTGCGACGTGAGCGCCGCGAGCCCTTTGTTTGCGCATCTCCCTGCTGTGTGTGGGGTGGATCTTTACTTCCACCAGGCCCAGCGGGCGGTTGAAGAGTTGAGACACGTGCGAGTAGAAGCGCGGGTGGTGGAGATTGAGGGTTAGGGGAGTTTGAACCGGGGTAAGCTTTTGGCCGATACCCACGCTCGTTGCCGGACGTGTGGTCAGTCGAGGGAGGAAGTTATGAGACCTGCGAACAAGGATCCAAAATCGAGCCGTCAACGCACCCTGAAAAGCAAGGCTGGAAGGAATAAGCGGCCTACCGTCGGGCAGCGAATCATCGAGGGGCTGGAAGAAGCTGTCGCCTGGTCACACGAAGAGAATGTTCCTGCGCGTGAGTTTGGTTCGTGTGGCTGGCTGAGAGCTGCTTAAGAACTTTTCATTCGTCGTTGAGCGGCGGTTACTGGCTGGGCATCATCGGGCACTGCTCACGGTCGACCACGCCGCCTGGCGTACTTAACTGAATCGAGTAGCTGCATCCCCACTTCGGCATGCCAACAAATGGGTTCTGGTACACGAAGACCTTATTGAGGTTGGGATAGTAGACGATCAAACTGCTTTGCCCCTCGACCGGCCGAACTTGAATCTGCGGTGAGTCGGCCGAGTCGGCTTTGACGACCGTGGTCAAGCCGTTCCAGCGTCCGAGTGTAAATGCGGCTAGCGCCAGTGCGGCGGCTGCGAGCCACGTATTGATTTTCGGCATTGTAACTCTCCTTTGGCGAACGTATCGAACACTGCATCGTAATGAGGCGAAAGATCGCCTGGTTCTGGACGCTTATCATTAAAGACCGAGGTGAACTCGTTCCTCGAAACAGCATGACTCGAAACATAAGCTGGTCGATCTTGACATTGCTACTGTCGGTGTTCGCAGTGCTCCTGGCCGGAGCCCAAGAGGCTTCACATGCGGCCACCTCAACGATACTGCCGCCGTTGCCTGCTCCGCTTGGTGTGCCGAAGCCCGGGCCGTCGACTGACGCTCCCTACGCCCCGACGCCGATTTTGCCCGGCGGGGTGGTGGTGGCCCTTTATCCGCCGGGTTCCCCCTATCTCAACAAGGATCGCGTTCATGAAGCCGAGCAATACAACATGAGCCAGGCGGTGCCGGGGCGAATTAACAGCATCGTCAACATTCACAACCCTTCGATCGAAGTACACACGGTGGAGCGCAGCCTGAACACCGGCGCGGCGGTGATTCTGGTGGCGGGCGGAGGGCACAACTCGCTGAACGTAGGGAGTGAGAGCGCGGACTTCGTTCCCTTTTTCTATAACTACGGGGTGAACACCATCATTCTGCGAAGCCGGCTGCGGCGGGATGGTTATAACCCGCAGACCGATGAAGTGAACGATGCCGAACAAGCCATACGGCTGGTTCGAGCCTACGCCAAGGAGTGGAACATCGATCCGAACAAGATCGGCATCATGGGTTTCTCGGCGGGAGCGGAGTTGGCGGCCGCAGCGGCGGTTTTGTATGACGAGTTCGGCAAAAAGAACAGCGAGGCGAGCGATCCGCTGGCGGGGATCTCGTCGCGCCCGGACTTCGTGGGCATCATCTATCCGGGCCCTTCGCCGTTTGCCAAGAACCGTGCGGCGCCAGCGATTCCGCGGACTGTTCCGCCGGCGTTTCTGGTATGCGGCGGATCCGGCGACCGGGTGCACGCGATGTGGGCGATGGACTACTTCTCCGCGATGCTGGCGATAGGCGTGCCGAACATCGAGATGCATATTTACGGCAACGGGCGTCACCCGGGGGATGCCTTGCCTGATGGCAGCCGCATGACCGGCGGTTTGACAGACCGCAACGACACGCCGTTCGGCACGTGGCAGTTCCGGTTCATCGACTGGTTCCGCGATCTGGGCTTCCTCCAGAAGCCGGGCGTCGAGACGAAAGCGGCGAAGGATAGTGCTGCGTTTGTTCGAGAGCCCGTGCGAACACAGTGACGACGGGCTTCGTTGAACGCATGGGCCGCCAACTGGTCCTGGACGGAAGACCATTCCGGATGGCCGGCGCCAACAATTACTACTTCGCGTTCGTCGAGGGTGACCAACAAGCCCGGCTGCTCGAACTCGCCGATCGTCTGTGCCTGAACATGTTGCGGATTTGGGCCTTCAACGACTTCCAGCGCGGGGGCGGCGCGCTGCCGGGTGAGACAGACGTCTGCTTCCAATTCATGCGTCCCGGCAGTCAGATGCCTGAGTTGCGTGAAGGAGCGCTGGGATTGGAGAGGCTAGACCGGGCGGTGAAAATGGCGGGCGAGTGTGGAATCCGGCTGATTCTAACGCTGACGAACTATTGGCCCGATTACGGCGGGATGCCTCAGTACCAACAGTGGATGGGCCTGCGCAACCTCAACGACTTTTACCGCGACCGCCGCACGATAACCGCATTTCAGAGTTGGACCGAGGCTCTGATGACGCGCGAGAATCCGTTGACGGGCCTCTCGTATGCGGAAGACCCAACTATTCTGGCTTGGGAGATCGCCAACGAGCCGCGATGCAGCGGAAAAACGGGCGGCTGCGGACTGCTGAACGATTGGTTGAGCGAGATGAGCGAATTCATTCGGGTGCGTGCGCCGAATCAATTAATCGCGGCGGGCGATGAGGGCTTCTTCCACGATCGTTCAGCGGGGAAGGGCTGGTTGAATGACGGCTCGCAGGGCGTGGATTCAGAAGCCATTCTGGCTCTCCCCGGAATTGACTTCGGCACATTCCATCTTTATCCCGACGTTTACGCGGCGAAAGCGGATCCGGTGGCGTTCGGGCGGGAGTGGATCCTACGGCACGCCGATTGCGGTGAGCGTGCTTCGAAGCCGGTGGTACTGGCCGAATATGGTTTGCCAATCCCGAAGAGCGGGATTACGGGTGTTCGGGACCAGGCCTACGCCGCTTGGCTCCAGCAAATTGAGAATTCCGACGGCGGCGGAGACTTGGTGTGGATGATCGGACTCGCGGGCCAGGGAGACAGGTATCTGCTGACCGATCCTGGTGATGTTCCGTCTATTCGCGCGCATGCGGAACGCTTCGCGACGCCTCCGACGAGCCGATAAGTTCTGCATCCGCCGGACCGATGACGCCGTCTGTAGAGTAGTCTTATGGCAATCAAGAGTCGAGAGATCCGGCTGGCCAGCCGTCCCAAGGGCGAGCCCGTCGCGGACAATTTCCAATTAGCCGAGGCCGAAATCGGCGATCCGCAACCCGGCGAGGTGCTGGTAAAGAATGAGTACATTTCCGTTGACCCCTACATGCGCGGACGGATGAATGACGCCAAGTCGTATGTACCGGCGTTCGAGCTCGGCAAGGCGATGACAGGCGGGGCGGTCGGGCGCGTGGTTCAGTCTAACGAACCGACCCTTCCCATAGGAATGTACGTGATGAGCATGTATGGTTGGCGGGAGGCATTCGTCGCGCCCGCTGTGGTGCTGCAGCGCGTGGACGCGAGCCTGGCGCCGCCCTCCGCGTTCCTGGGGACTCTGGGTGTCACCGGCATGACGGCCTGGATCGGGTTGTTCAAGATTGCCGGGTTGAAGGACGGCGAGACCGTGTTTGTATCGGGCGGAGCGGGCGCGGTGGGTAGCATTGCGTGCCAACTCGCCAAGCTGCATGGCTGCCGGGTGATTGCCAGCGCCGGGGCTGCGGATAAGATTGCCTTTCTCAAAGACGAGTTGAAGGTGGATTACGCTTTCAATTACCGAGATGGCGAGCCGGTGGAGCACTTGAAGCAAGGCGCACCGGGCGGGATCGATGTGTATTTTGATAACACTGGTGGCCCGCAGTTGGAAGCGGCCTTGACCACGATGCGCGAGCGTGGGCGCATCGCGATGTGCGGGGCGATTGCGGGTTATTCCAAGCCGGTGCCCGGGCCGAAGAACCTACCGCTGGTGATTGGAAAGCGATTGCGGATTGAGGGATACATTGTCTCGGATTACTTCAAAGACTTGCCACAGTTCCTGGCGGAGGCGGCGCCGGCACTCAGGGCGGGGAAGTTGCTGAATCGGGAGACGGTGGTGGAGGGTCTCGAGAACGCGCCGGAGGCGTTTATGTCGCTGCTGCGAAGCGGGGATGGGCACATCGGGAAGATGGTGGTGAAGGTGGGGTGACGGGCGTCCACTGGCTTCGGAAGAAGCCACTCTCGGCGACAGGAGGTAGATCTTCTGGCGGATCCCAAGAGCTTGTGGTTGAATTCGATCCATCGGTGTCGCGGTTCCGAGGCTTTTCGTTCGCTCCGTTACCGTCGCGGCTCGGTTTGGTCTGATGGCTCCAGGGCGTTGGGCACGTGCGCGGTTTTGCCTGCCTCACCTGGCGCTGGTGCCGAGGTCCGTTCTGGCGGATGCCGAGAGCTGGTGGTGAATTCGATCCATCGGTGTCGCGGTTCCGGGGCTTTGCGTTCGCTCCGTCACCGTCGCGGCTCCGTTTGGTTTGATGGCTCTAGGGCTTAGGCACGTGGGTGGTTCTTTGAAAAAGGCTGCCTCGACCAGCGGTGGTGCCGAGGTCCGTTCTGGCGGATGCCGAGAGCTTGTGGTGAATTCGATCCATCGGTGTCGCGCTTCCGAGGCTTTGCGTTCGCTCCGTCACCGTCGCGGCTCCGTTTGGTTGATGGCTCCAGGGCGTTGGGCACGTGCGCGGTTTTGCCTGCCTCACCTGGCGCTGGTGCCGAGGTCCGTTCTGGCGGATGCCGAGAGCTGGTGGTGAATTCGATCCATCGGTGTCGCGCTTCCGCGGCTTTTCGTTCGCTCCGTTACCGTCGCGGCTCGCAGGCGGTTTGATGGCTCCAGGGCGGGCTAGGGATTTCGCTGGGAGCGTAGGAAGGCGATGAGGAACTGGTCGCGCCGGGCCTTGGCTTCGGCGGCACTGCGTTCGGTCCAATCGAAGAACCCCTTGCCGGACTTGACGCCAAGGTCGCCGCTGGCGACCAAGTCACGCAGATAGGGCGGCGGTTCGGGCGCGCGGTACAGGTCTGGGCTTACGTAGGCATTCACGGCGAGGGTGAGGTCGAGCCCCACGTTGTCCTGGTGCGTCAATAAGCCGTAAGCCGGGAAGCGCAAGCCCAGGCCGTTTTGAATGGCCAGGTCGATATCTTCAGCGGTAGCGATGCCTTCCGCGATCATGTAGGCGGCTTCGCGGATCATGGCAACCTGCAGGCGGTTGCCCAACTGGCCGGGGCGATCCTTTCTCAACATGACCGGGACTTTTCCGCATGCCGCCAGAAGCGCACGCAGATCTTCAGCGATCTGCTGGCTGGTGTCGTCGCCGCAGACGATTTCGACAAGCGGCACCAGCAGCGGCGGGTTCCAGAAGTGCGCCGTCATGATGCGGCTCCGGTGTTGGCAACGGCTCGCGATCTGAGTGATGCTCAGGCTGGATGTGTTGGAGGCCAGGATCGCGGTGGGCGGGCTGATGTGATCGAGCCGCTCGAAGAGGGCTTGCTTGTACGCCATGTCCTCCGGACCTGATTCAATTACGAGGCCCGCCGTGCCGATGGCTTGTTCGAGGGATGTGGAAGCAGAGACGCGAGCGAGAGCGCCGTTCAGGGTTTCCGCGTCTACGAGTTGATTGGCGAGCAGCAGGGCAGTCTGCGCACGGATGCTCGCTAGGCCACGCGCCGCGCCCTCGGTGGTGCGGCTAATTAAGGTTGTTGAGACTCCGCCGAGGGCAAGCACTAAGCTGATGCCGGGACCCATCATTCCGGTTCCTATCACTACTGCGTCGCGGATTGGAGCGGAGGACATGTAAGCGGAATTGTAACGTGCCGCGCGTGGATCCAGAAACTCAATATGCGATGGACTATACTCGGTGAAGAGTCTCTCGGCACCTCGGTGCATGTAAATTTTACCGATTTGAGGGCGTTTGGGTTTCTTGGTATTGCAGTTCACTTCCTTGACACTATGAGTTTCGGGAAGTATGATGTACCTTCGTTAATAAACGCCCCGGAGAGTCACTAGTCGGCAAGGGGGAAAAGCCGGCGACGCTCCGGAGAGGAAGCTGATGAATCAGCAGTATTTTGTAGTTGATTTTGCACACTCTATTCACGGGCGAGTAAAGCGGATTCAGTTTTCACAGCGGGCGCTTTACTATTTGGCGGGCAGCATAGTGCTGCTGGCTTTTGTGATCTTCATTGCGTTGTCAGCCTACCTGCGAATGAGCTGGAAAGTGGCTAATTACAACGCCCTGCGGACGAACTTTGAACAGCTGCGCGATCGTTACCAGGAGTTGCAGCGGGTTTCGAAGCAACGCACCGAGCAGGTTGCGACGCTCCAGACGCTAGCCAGTGAAGTGTCGAACGCATACGGCTTCAATCAAGCGAATTCAACCGTCGCCACGCTGGCCGCGGCCAATCCTTTGAACCCTTCGGTGCAAGAGAGCATTGAAGAATTCAATTTTTTGAAGTCCGCTTCCTATTCCCACATATTCCATCAGTACCCCAAGAGCTGGCAGGTGAACACGCAGCCGAGTCTCTGGCCAGTCAACGGAGTCCTCCGCAGCAGCTTTGGCAGCCGGTCCGATCCATTCTCAGGGGACGGCAGCTTCCACACCGGGGTCGATCTGCAAGCATCTTCGGGCACTCCGGTGCATGTGACTGCGGATGGCGTAGTGTTGCGAACCGAGTGGGGCGACCGATATGGCCGGCTGCTGGTCGTAGACCATGGCAACGGGGTTCAGACCTGGTATGCACACCTGTCGAAGTTCACGGTCGTGCCTGGCCAGGATGTGCGCCGAGGACAGATTGTGGCGCTTTCGGGCGGCACGGGCCGGGTTACGTCACCGCATTTGCACTACGAAGTACGGTTGGGCGGAACGCCGGTGAATCCCTATAAATACCTGGCGAAGTCGGCCATCACGATGCCGACGCAACCTGTGCGCAGCGACCTGGGTTTCTAAAACCCGGCGGCCGGTCTGCGGGGACTCCTTCGGGGCTTGTGACAATAGAATTTGATGACGCGACGAGAACTGCTTTGCGCCTTGCCGTTGAGTTCCGCGTTTGCATTCCAAACCAAGCAGGATCAGGAGTCTAGCGGCAAAGGCCGGAACAAGCTGCCGCCCACGTTAGGCGAATTTGTCGCCATGGTCGATCCGGTGACGGAGAATCTGGTCATTCGGCTGACGAATCCGACCTACACCAGCATCAACCCTCCCCCACAGAACCATCACGTTTCGTCGAAATCCCGTTTTTTGCTGTATGGGACCGACCGCCGGGGTACGCTGTGTCCCCACCATCTGGATCTCAAGACCGCCGTCGCACGGCAATTGGCCGATACCAAGGCATTTCGTCCCGACACGCTGGCGATGGACCAGCAAGAGCGCTACTGCTTCTTCGTGGACGGCGAGGCCCTGCAGCAGGTCAATCTGGGCAATTTGAAGGCGCGGACGCTGGCCGAGGACGTTTCGGACTTTCACATGAACGGCAGCGGGAACACGCTGGTGGTGCTTCGGCGAGGGAAACTGGAGCGATTGGACGGCGATCGCGGAACGGTTCTAGCCGACAATGTGACCACGCGTGGGATCGTGAGCCCGGCGGGCAACAACGTCTGCTTCGCCCGCGACGGAGGCGCAGCGGGAGCGTCGCTATGGCGAGTAGGAACCGAGGGCGGCGCGCCGGTCCAGTTGGCGCAAGGAGCGGTTTCCTGCCCGTTTTGGAACCCGGACAGCGGGTCTTTGTTATTCCTGCGCCAGACGCAAGGCGACCGGGGCACGACGACGCTGTTGCGCGAGGTTTCGCTCGATGGCCGGGATGAGGGCACGGTGGCACCGACCAGCCAGTTCATCTCGTTTGCCCCCAACACGGACGGAACGGTGTTCATTGGGGCAAGCCGGAGCAAGGCGCAGCCGAACGTGGTCCTGCTGCTACGGAGCGTGCGCCGGGAGATGACTCTGTGCGAACACCACTCCAGCCACCCTGACATGGTGCGACCGGTGTTCTCGCCCAACAGCCGGAGGGTGTATTTCGCGAGCGACCGGCACGGGAAGCCAGCGCTCTACGTCGTAAACGTGGAACTGCTCGTGGAACCGACGGAAGGCTAAGTAGGGGGACGGCTCGCGCTGCCCCCACTTGCGGTCGATTGCGCCTACTGCGCCTTGCTTGATTCGCGGGCCTGGAGGAATGAGGCAACGTTGCTCTTGTCGATGAGCGTGGCGCCGGTGTCCACGAAGCCGGGCAGCACGGAGAAGGGGTCCTGGCCGAAGTTACCGTCCAACGTCTTGGGCGGATTGTGATGGACCTGATCGAGCATTTGTAACCCGACGTAGGACATGGTCCACGGCTTCTGAGCGATGGTCGCGGCGATCAGCCCCTGCTGGATCCACTTCAGCGTGTCGTCGTTGGTATCGAAAGCCATGATGATCTTGTCGGTGGCCTTGGCGCGGTTGACGACTTCGGCGACTTCCTGGCCAGCCGACGCTTCCAGGCAAACGAAGGCGTCGACCGATTGCTTCTTATTGCCGAGGACTTCCTGAGTTTTATCGAAGGCTACGCGGGGATCGCCTTTGAAGTCGATCACGTCGACGACCTTGATGCCGGAATGGTCGGCGAGTACGTCTTTGTAACCCTTCAGCCGCTCGTCGAGGTTGGCCTGGCCGGGCATGGTGAAGACGACCACGTTCCCTTTGCCTTTTAGGAGTTCGGCCAGACGCCGGCCGCCCATACGACCTGCTTCGTAGTTGTTGGTGCCCACAAAAAAGAGGCGTTTACTGCCTGGCGAATCTGAATCCACCGTGACCACCGGAACGCCGGCGGCGATGGCCGCGTCGATGTCGGGCTTGAGCAGTGTAGCGTCAGCTGCGGAAAGCAGAATGCCCGAAGGTTTGGTCTTCACGATCTGCTGAAATTCCTTCTGCTGGTCGGCAGGATCGTAGGTGTCAGGCCCCACAAACTCGCCCTTCACCTTCATGGCCGAGATACCGCGCATAAAGCCGTTCTTGGCGGTTTCCCAGTAGGGAAGCTTGACGTTTGAGGCGACGAAGTAATACTTTTCGTCCCCGGCATGTTGGGAGCCTGCACAACTCAGGAGTGGGAGAAGGGCGGCTGGCAGAGCGCACGAGCGAACAATCTGTTTGATCGTCATAACGTTTCACATTTAATCATCGTGGGACTAATACGGCAAGATGAAATATATCAGACATGCTCGCACGAGGTTGAAACGACGCCGGCTTAACGGGTCTTCGTCCCACGCGAGTGAGTCGACGAGGGGCGTGCGAGAACACTGGATACTTTTGTAACCAGATGGATGTAGCTGCTGCTGCGGGGCGGTCTACCGCGGTCGGGGCGGTTCAGGCTTGATTCTGTTTGACGCAGTACTGATCGAACGCCTCGGTGAGGAGTCTTGCGATCTCCGGCGCCTGGCGAATCTCGATGTCGTGGCGATGGAGCATGAAAACCGGCTTGCCATCGCGGAACAGGGCCATGGAAGGTGAGGAGGGCGGGATGGGAGCCAACTTCTCGCGAACCCGAGCGACTGCATCCACGTCGCCGCCGGCGAAGACAGTTGCGGCCACATCAGGGCGAGTGGAGTGTTGGAGAGCCATGCCGACCGCAGGTCTCGCCTTGCCGGCCGCACACCCACAAACCGAGTTAATGACCATCAGCACCGAGCCGCTATGCGGAGCGAGTGCCTGGTCGACCTCTTCCGGAGTCCGGGTTTCCTTGACTCCGTACTGGGTCAGGTCTTCGCGCATGATGGCAATGAGTTGTTCAGGGTATCGCACTGGCTTCTCCGCTCAAAACAGGATTAAGTTCTATTGTCACTCATCGCTTTCGAGGATGGCCCGCCGGGTGGCCTGCCGGCAAGTTTTCTAGGTGGTCTTGGTTCTGCGTTGCGGAGATCCTGCGCCTTTTCTTCCGGGCGGGTGTCGGCCAGAAAGGTCCCAAATCCAGTTTCGATGCTGGCCAGGTATTTGAGCTTGGTCGCACTGCGTTGAATGGGTAACAGCTGGACGTGGAAATGGTACGGCGGTTCGGTTTCCTTCAGGGGCGCCTGCTTGACGGCCATCATCAGCGGCATCAGGAAGCCGTACAGGTTATCCAGCTTGCGCCGTGAAACGCTGAGCGCCTCGGCGAGGTCGGCCTGTTCGGTTTCGGTCAAGTCGAGCAAAGAACGTACGTGGCGACGCGCGAAGATGGCGAGTTCGGAAGGGAAGCGTGCAGCGAATGGAACGAAGACGACAAAAGACTGGTTGGCGAAGACGATTCGCTCCTTTTGATCGATCTCCCCTTTGAGGACGTCGCAGAACACGCAAGCCCCAGCGTGCGATCCGGCATAGTTCTGCGATGAGGCCAGTTCGGTCTGGATGATGGGGGGGATGAATGGCATGGCATAGATCTGGCCGTGCGGATGGGGCATTGTCACTCCAATCGCCTCACCGCAATTCTCGAAGATCTCAACGGAAGCGACGTCGGGCATTGCCGCAAGCTGGGCTGTGCGAGAGGCCCAGAGATGAACGATCTTATTCCAGTTTTCGACCGAGAGCTTGGAAGGCGCCAGGTTGTGATCGGGTGAGTACAAGACCACATCGCATGCGCCGCGAGCGCCGGAAGTGGCGAAAAGGCCGCGATCCGCGCTATACGCTTCAAACGGAGGCCCATCGAAGGCGAAAGCGGGAAAGTCGTTCGGATAGAGGAAGACGTCGTAATGGTCGGGGACGCCACCCGAGCCGGGGCAGAAGGGGCACCAGTTATCGGGCATCTGCGGCCGCCCTTGCCGGTGGGTTGACACCACGACCCACTGCTGCAAAATCGCATTCCAACGAAGTTGATGCATGTCACGATTATTGTAGTGCGCGTGGCCGGTAACAATGTGGCGCGGACGAGGGAAAGCGGGCGGCGATTTTGCAGGGGCGATCGCCGTCGGTGTTCGGCGAATAGCTAACGGGCGGCTTTCAGGGCCTGATCCAGATCCCAAAGCAAGTCTTCGACGTCCTCGAGGCCGATGGATAGGCGAATCATGTCCGGCGTGACGCCGGCGGCTTCCTGCTCGGCGGCAGCCAGCTGCTGGTGAGTGGTCGAAGCGGGATGAATCACCAGGCTTCGGGCATCGCCGACGTTGGCCAGATGCGAGAAGATCTTCAAGTTATTAATGACCTTCTTAGCGGCTTCATAGCCTCCCTTCACGCCAAACGAAAAGACAGCGCCGGCTCCCTTGGCTGTGTATTTTTGCGCCAACTTGTGATACTTGCTCGACGCGAGCCCCGGGTACTTGACCCACGTCACGGACTCGTGACCTTCGAGGTAAGTAGCGACGTGCAATGTGCTTTCCAAGTGCCGGTCCATGCGCATGCCCAACGTCTCGATGCCTTGCAGGAATAGAAACGCATTGAATGGGCTGACGCAGGGGCCGATATCGCGAAGGCCTTCGACGCGCGCCTTGATGATGAAGCTGATGGCGCCGAACGTCGCCCAGAAGTTCATTCCGTGGTAGCCGCGCGCCGGCTCGGTGAAGCCGGGGAATTTGCCGTTGTCCCAGGGGAACTTGCCGCTGTCGACGATGATGCCGCCGATAGACGTGCCGTGGCCGCCCATAAACTTGGTTAGCGAATGCAGCACAACGTCGGCGCCGTAATCGATGGGCCGAGTGACGTAAGGCGTGGCAAAGGTATTGTCAATGACCAGCGGTACGCCGTTTTTGTGAGCGATTTTGGCAACCGCCTCAAGGTCGAGAATGTTGTTCCGAGGATTGCTGATGGTTTCGCCGTACAGCAGCCGCGTCTTGGGAGTGATGGCTTTGCGGAAGTTCTCCGGATCATCGGGTTCGACGAACGTGAAGTCGTAGCCGAGCCGGCGCAACGTTGAATCGAATTGCGTGAAGGTGCCGCCGTAGAGAGTGCTCGCGGACACAATGTGGTCGCCGGGCGCGGCAATGGTGGTGATCGCCAGAAACTGTGCGGCCTGGCCGCTGGAAAGGCCCAACGCGGCCACGCCATTCTCAAGCGACGCCACACGCGCTTCCAGAACCGCCGTGGTCGGGTTCATGATGCGCGAATAAATGTTGCCGAACTTCTGCAGAGCGAAAAGTTGTGCAGCGTCCTCTGTGTCTTCGAAGGTGAAGGAAGTCGATTGGTAAATGGGAACCGCGCGAGCGTGCGTGGTGGGATCGGGGTCGTACCCGGCGTGAAGGGCGCGAGTGTTGAATCCAAGCTCGCGGTCGATGTTGGAGGTTGGCATAGTGTTCAGTATAAATCGCTATTTGATCAACAAAGTAGAAATGCGAGTTCAGCTGGTGTGGTCAAGCACGATTTGCCATTTCCCGGCGATGCGGTGGAAGACCAGACTGAAGACCCCGCTCGCATCGCCACCACCCTCGGCCGTACGTGTCAAATGGAAGTGACCAATGACCAAAGCGACCTGAGGGTCCACCGAATGCACTTCCAAATCCGCGAACTCCAGCTTGCCCATGGCGGCGGCGTTGGAATAGCTCTTTTGATAGCGCGCCAACACAGCCGGCCGGCCTCTCACCACCTGTTTGCCGACGAACAGGCAGTCGTCCGCGTAGGTGGTAACAAAAATTGATAGGTCGCCCTTATTCCAGGCATCTACTTGGGTATCCAGGACGGCTCTGATGGATGACTCCGTATCGGCGGCGGTAAGAAGTTGGGTGGCGAATAGCAGGCAGAGGAAGGTCACGAAGCGGATGTTCTTCATGGGGGTAGGATACTGCGAGCCGGCGTGGATACTCGGGATGTGCGTTGGTTTGGTGGAGACTTTGCCTCTATCTAGAGGTTTCTGATATCGTCGTGTGCTGATGCCGGTAATGCTCAGCAGAAATGAAACCGAGCAGCAAAAATTGGAGGAACGATGAGTTTTGCTAGTGACTTTAAGGCGTTTATCCTAAGGGGCAATGTCGTAGACCTCGCGGTCGGCGTCATTATCGGTGGCGCATTTGGAGCAATTGTCAATTCAATGGTGAATGACATCCTGATGCCGCCGATCGGCCAATTGACGAAGGGCATCGACTTTAAAGAGCTGAATTGGGCCTTTGATGGAAAGAGCTACCCAACCGTGGCAGCGGCAAAAGCAGCCGGGGTTGCCACCATCAACTATGGCAACTTCATCAACTTTACGATCAACTTCATCATCATCGCGTTCGTCATCTTTCTGATCGTGCGATACATGGCACGATTCATTCCGGCGCCGGCTCCACCTCCTCCACCGGGTCCCACGCCGACGGAACAGCTGCTAACGGAGATTCGGGACCTGCTCAAGAAAGACAGCGCCGGGCTGGCGAAATAGCTAGCTTCCCAGGCCTAATCGGAATGCGACCTGGTATGTCGTAACCTGATTCGATTCCGATCACTCCGCGGTTATGGAGTGGCTGGTTGCGGCTCGACAGCCGCCACGCCAAAAACAGCTGTAAACCAAAAGGTGGAACCTTCGCCTTGCCGGCTGTCGACGCCGATCTCGCCGCCCATCATCCCGACAAGATGTTTGCTAATGGTTAGCCCGAGCCCCGTGCCACCGTATTTGCGGGTGGTAGAAACGTCCGCCTGGGTGAAGGGAGAGAAGAGCGCGGCACATTGGTCCGGGCGAATCCCGATACCTGTATCGGAAATACGAAAACGAACGGTAGCAGACTGGTTCGTTTGGGTTTCGAGCGTCAGAGTAAGCTTCACTTGGCCGCGCTCGGTAAACTTAATGGCATTGCCTACGAGATTGGTCAACACCTGGCGCAAACGATGGGCATCACCGCACAGGGATGTTGGTATCTCCGGTGACACGGATAAATCCAGCCGGAGCCCTTTGGCTGCTGCCTGGATGCTGAGAAGCCGGACCAGGCCGTTCATCGTTTCGCGTGGGTCGAAGGGGCGGAGCTCGAGGACCATCTTCTCGGCCTCGATCTTCGAGAGGTCCAGGATGTCGTCGATAAGCGCCATCAACGTCCGGCCGCTGGTCTGAGTCAGTGTGGCGTATTCCGACTGTTCAGGTGTGAGGTTCGTGTCCATGAGCAACTCCGTCATGCCGAGCACGCCGTTCATGGGCGTCCGGAGTTCGTGGCTCATGTTGGCCAGAAAGCAGCTCTTGGCGCGGTTAGCGGCGTCGGCGCGCTCCCGCGCCAGGATTAGTTCTTGCTCATACCGTTTCTGTTCCGTGATTTCTTCCGCAATGCCCACGATTCTAAGCAGCTGCCCGGTGTCATCATGCACCGGGAAAGCCCGATCGCGGATCCATTTCTCCTGTCCAAGAGCGGTTCGTATTCGATACTGCGATGCGACAGGCTCCCCATGCATTTGTCTGGCAAATACCAAATGAGCTTCTTCAAGGTCGTCAGGATGGATCGCCTCCGTCCAAGACATAGGGTTCTGATATAGACTTTCGCAGGTTCTACCCCATATCTGCTCATAGGCAGGACTAATGTAGATCATTTCGTCGCCCGTCGGAGACATCATCCAAAAAACTTCATGAATGTTTTCCGCTAACTGGCGGAACTTCTGCTCGCTACTCCGGAGCTCGCGCTCGGCGTGCTTACTTTCGGTGATGTCAGGGCTCAAGCCGACGTGCCCCAGAAACTCGCCGCTCGCGGAGAAGCGCGGCTCGGCATAGGAGGCGATCCACCGCCATTCACCATCGACACGCCGCACGCGAGCTTCGGCGCGGAAGGGCGCATGGTTCCTCACAGCGAGTTGGAATGCCTCGCTATACGGAGTCGCGTCGTCCGGGTGAAGCAGCCACTGCCACTTGTCACCTTCGGCCTCTTCGTAAGTGGTTCCGAAAAACTCCCGGACCATCCGATTGATGAACTGAATTCCTCCCTCCTTGTTGGTGACCCACATGGGTGCCGGGCATCCGTCGGCCATGATGCGAAAACGATTCTCGCTTTCGCGCAAAGCTTCGTCTGTGCGCTTCCGCTCAGTGATGTCTTCGGCATGAATTAGAAAGTAGGAAGGACTTCCGCTGCTATCCCGTGACAAAGACACCCGAATGCGTCCCCACACCACCTTTCCGTTGGAATGGATGAAGCGTCTCTCGCCGTCCAGGCCCCGGTCGGCAGACGCCAGCAGTTTCTCCACCCGTCCTCGGGAAATTTCTCTCTCATCGGGATGCAACACGCCTGTCCACTTGCTCGCACACAATTCGGCGCCGGAATACCCGAGCATGCTGCAAAAGGCCTCATTGACCTGAAGGAACTGTCCGTTCAGCGCGATCACACACATGCCGAACGGTGCGTTTTCAAAAACATCGCGGAATCGCTCTTCGCTCTCCAGGAACTTGCGTTCGGCCAGCACGCGTTGGCTAATGTCTCGAAAGATGGCGGAACAACCCGCGACTTCCCCGGCCGTGTTCCGAACGGGGGAGACACAAATTGAGACGTGAACCGCGCTCCCGTCCTTCCTGTGGCTGATGGTCTCAAAGGGGCTGGCAGCGCGGCCCTGGTGAATTATGCCGAGCGTGTTCACCACCTCTTCCCGGCGATCAAGCGGGGCCAGAATCGCAGAACTCTTTCCTATCATCTCTTCGCTGGAATAGCCAAACAGCGCTTCCGCGCCGCGATTCCAACTAACGACGGTGCCATCCAGGAGTCCACCGACAATCGCATCGTCGGACGATTCCACGATCGCTGCCAGCAAAGCCCGGTCTCGCGCGGCCGCTCGCTGCTCCGAAGTGTCGCGGACAATGACAGAAACGCCGCAGACTTCGCCGGAGGAGCTTCTGATGGGCGACGCGGTAACGGCAACGTTAATCTTTTGTCCGTCCTTGCGCAGGCATATCCCCTCGTATTGAGGGACATGCTTACCTTCCAGCACCTGCTGGTTGATGTATGCCAGGCCTCCGTACCGCTCGGCCGGAACCAGCATCCATACTTGCTTCCCGATGACCTCCTCGGCGGAGTATCCAAAAATCAATTCCGCGCCGCGGTTCCAGTTTTGGATGACACCGGCGGTCGAATAGGTAGTTATTCCATCATTCGAACTCTCTACAATCGCCGCGAGATGGGCCTGGGCCTCCTCGGCCGCTCGGCGTTCGGTGACGTCCCGCTTGATTGCGAGGTAGCTGGCGATGTCGCCGTTCGCATCACGCACCGGAGTGATGTGCATCTCCTCCTGATAGAGGCTTCCGTTCTTGCGGCGGTTAACAAGGTCGCCCGTCCAGCTGTGGCCCGCCATGATCGTGTTCCAAAGTGCTTCGTAAACGGTCGCGGACTGGCACCCCGATTTGAGGATGCGCGGATTCTGCCCCACGACCTCTGCTCCGGAATATCCCGTCATCGCCGTGAACGCGGGATTCACGTACTCGATTTTCCCGCTCGTATCAGTGATAACGATGCTATCCGCAGCCTGCTCGACAGCCGCCACTAAGTCAAGCGGCCCGTTCGGGGTGCTATACGGCAAAACGCTCTACCTCCCAGTGGGATATGGACTCATAGTTCTTATCGGCTGAAAGGGGGAATCATTAATGGTGACCGGTGGGTGCGGTCTCAGGATGGACGAAGTGAGCTTAGCTCAGCCGCTTGTTCTTGCGCGTGGCGAGTTGAGTTTGTAGTGACGCCGCTAACCCGATCGCCAGACAGCCCCATGCGAACCAGTCGCCGTGGCGGGTGTAGAACGTGGTTTCAGAAACGCGAGAGTATGGCATCATCGCAGCTACCTGGGCATAGGCAGGCAATCGTTTGAGCACTCTTCCGGCGGGATCGATGGCGGCTGTAATGCCGTCGTTGGTGGAGCGCACGATGAAACGGCGGTTCTCCACCGCTCGCATGCGAACCAGACTGAGATGCTGCTCGCGCGCGGCGCTGTGGCCGAAGTATCCATCATTGGAGAGGTTCAGCAGCACATCCGCGCCATGCAGCGGAAACTGTCGCACCAGATGCGGAAATGCCGACTCGTAGCAGATGAAGACGCCCAGGTGATCGGGCCCAGCTGCCAGAACGTTGGTATCGTGGGCCGGTACGAAGTCGCCGATCTCATGCGTGATACGAGTCACCCACGAAAAGGCGGGTGGAATAAATTCTCCGAAAGGCACCAGGAAGTTCTTGTCGTAACGCCCTGCGGGATTACCATCCGGACCCAACAGGACGGCCGAGTTGAGGGGCTCATGATGATTCGTGTAGGCGACGGTGCCGAACAGAAAGAAGTGCTGGCCGCGGGCGAGCTGGCCGGCAGCGTCGTGAAAATCCTGGTCCTCGTAGTAATAGAGGGGCGCCGGCAATTCCGGCCAGACCACCAGATTGGCAGGCAACGAGCTCGACAGAGCGAACAGACTCTTCTCCAGGTCGAGCCTTGATGCGAAGGTCCATTGGGTTTCGGGGTCCACATTCGGCTGTACGACCAGAGCGCGCTCTCGGGCTGGAATTCCCAATGGAACAGCGGGCAGTAACAACACGAACGGCAGGCCCAGTAACGGCAGCAGATAGCGGCGAGGCTGCCGTAACGCCACCACCGCCAACGCAACGGAAAGCATGACAAGCACGAACGATACGCCGTAAACACCGACGAACGGCGCGAGGCGCAAAGGGATCGACATGTCGATCCCGGCGTTGCCTAATGCCAGCCAGGCGAAGCCAAACGTTCCGTGCGTCCGCTCCAGGCCAACCCACAGCGCGGCGACGGACGGCAGCGCGTACCAGCGGAACATGAGTGGGCCCGCCAGCATGCTGAAGACGGCCAGGTGCAACGCTTTCAGCACGCAGAAAAGAAGAAACGCGCCCCAGGCGGCCCACTTCTCCATGCCGCCGTGGAACTCCAGAACGAATTGAATCCAGGTGCAGATGCCGAACCAGTAGACGATGCCCGCGGCCCAACCAAAACCGAACCGGGACGGTGCGCCCTCGGCTTGAGCCGAAACGACCAGCAGCGGAGCGAGCGCGAAGGGCGCGAGGAAGCGGAGGTCGTACTTCGGGAAGGCGAGAACAAGTAACAGGCCAGTGAGCAGGGCCAAGGCGAGGTGCAGTAAGTCCCACGAATCGGGGCGGCGGAGCAGGATCCGTTTCACTCCACCGAAGCCCCGGCCCGTTCGTCGACTTGGTCCGCCATGTACGAGCTACGCACGAATGGACCGCTGAAGACCATCTTGAAGCCGATGGCTTGGCAGAAGTCGCGGTAGGCGTCGAATTTCGCAGGCGTTACATACTCGGCGACCGCGAGATTACGGCGCGTCGGCTGCAGGTACTGGCCAATGGTCGCGACGTCGACGTCGGAGGAATGGATGTCGCGAAGCAACTGATGAACCTCATCGACCGACTCGCCGAGTCCGACCATGAGTCCGGACTTCGTCAACGCTTCCGGCCGGTAGTGCTTGGCGAACTGCAAAACGGTGAGCGACTGCCGGTAGTTCGCTTGGGGACGAACCCGGCGGTAGAGCCTTGAGACCGTCTCCATGTTGTGGTTGAAGACATGCGGTCCGGCGTCGAGGACTCGAGCCACGGCATCCAGATCGCCGCAGAAATCGGGCGTCAATACTTCCACACGCGCTTCGGGCAGGGCAGCCCTGACGTGACGAACGGTTTCTGCAAAATGCAGTGATCCGCCATCCGGCAGATCATCGCGATTCACAGCCGTAATCACGACGTAGCGCAACTTCATGGCAGCAGCCATTTCGGCCACGTGGTGTGGCTCGGCGGGGTCGAGGGTGAACTCGTGCTTGGCCGCCGAGCCCTTTGGCACGGAGCAGAAGCCGCAGCCTCGGGTGCAGAGATTACCCAGAATCATGAAGGTGGCCGCGCCGCGATGAAAGCACTCGTGAATATTGGGGCACCGCGCCGATTCACAGACAGTGTGCAGGTTGAGCCGCCGCAAACTGGTCTTCAGTTCGTGGACGGATTCGAAGTGGGTGTGGCCTTTTCGGAGCCACTCGGGCAGCCGCGGTTGGGGGAGCGAGCCAATCTGTACCAGCGATTCAGGAATCACGGAACCCCAATTTTCGCAGATGATCCTTGAGGGGCGGGAGCAGCCGCTTAGTAAGTCCGGACAATGACTTTCAGAAACCCTTTCGCCTTGAGGGCGTCGCGGGTAGCTGCCAAATCGTTTTTGTCCTTTACCGGACCCACCAACACGCGGAAAAGCTTTCCGCCGGGCGCCAGGGCGACATGCGCACTGAATCCCGCCTTGTTTAAAACCGAAGCGGCCGAAGCGGCCGAATCGTGCAACTCCGCGGCTACCTGCAGGAAGGTCTCGCCCGGCTGGGGTGCGAACGCCTCGGTCTGCCCGGGTCGAGCCTTTGGCGGCTCTTCAACCGCCGACTTCTGAGCGGATGGCGGAGGCGCTTCGGTCTTAACAGCCGGCGGCACCGGATTGGCGGATGGACGGGCGGAACTAGCGGCGGGCTCCGCGGATTCAGAGCCGGAGGCCGACGGAGGCGCAGGTTCAACGACGGCCGTCCTTGCGCCGGTATCTGCAGGCGCCGCGGTGGACGCCGCGAGGGCATCCGCTTTCTTGCTGAATGAGCCGTGGCCCAGCATGAAGCCCGCCGTGAAGGCGACTCCCAATAGGACGGCTAACAGAAAAAAGATGCCGATTAGCTGGGTGTTTCCCAGCAGGATTTCTGATTCGTTATTGGCTTGCCGCAACATTTATGATTAACTCGCGCACAACGGACTCGCCTGCTCGCGGCGAATTCCTCCGAGTTCTCCTTTGTGTGGCGCTGCCGCGCGCGGCCTGTGCGCTACCAAATGAAATTGTACTTTAGATTGTCATCGCTTCAAGGCGCATTTCAGCGGCGGTAGGGCTCAACGGTCAAAATATTACCCGTCCCGATCACGCAAACCCGATCACCGGCAGCGATGAACGCGGTACTGCACGCGGGATAGGTCTGACATCGCACCGTTACAAAGCCGGTCGGCGCGATAGCCATCTGCGCCTGGCCGATTTCTCCGACTAACGACTCCCGAAGCAAAGACTTCTTCTGTCTGCCAAGTCGCACGACGTGCAAGAGAAACAGTAGCAGGATCAAGCAGGTAAGAATACTAGTTCCGACAAATAAGGAAGTCATGTTCGATGGAAATGCTCACTACTCTGGCGCTGGACTGAGCGGGATGTCGGTATCGCCCATGCGGGACGGATACAAACGCAGGGGCAACTCAAACCAAAAGGTCGACCCGGGGGTGGATGGATTGTTGTACGTGCCGATCCGGCCACCCATCAACTCCACCAACTGCTTGCTGATCGTCAGGCCTAAGCCCGTGCCGCCAAAGCGGCGCCGCGTCGAGCCATCGGCCTGGACGAATGCGTCGAAGATGCGTTCGCGCGCGGAATCGGAAACGCCGATACCCGTGTCTTCCACTTCGCAGCGGAACTCCTCTTCGCCTGGAAGCGCCGACAGGCGCACGTGCACCCTGCCTGAAGAAGTGAACTTAATCGCATTTGCGATCAGGTTCGTCAGCACCTGCCGGATACGAACACTGTCGCCGGCGACCTGCTGTGGAAGCCGGGGGTCAATCTCGTAAGTCAATGACAGGCCCTTCGCCGTGGCGCGCAGTTTGAGCAACTTGATCACCGTGCGCAAACTTTCGGCGAGATCGTATCCACCCTCTTCGATCGCCATGCGGCCGGATTCGATCTGCGAGACATCCAGAATGTCGTTGATGATGGTTAACAGGTCGTTCGCGCACTGATTGACCGATTGCGCATACTCGCGCTGGTCTTCGGTCAGTTCGGTTCCCAGCAACAAATGAACCATCCCCAGGATGCCGTTCATCGGCGTTCGCAGTTCATGCGAAGTATTGGCCAGGAACTGCTCCTTGAGCTGTGTCGCCTCACGCGCGAGCTTCAAGGCGGTGCTCAATTCCTCGTTCTTGCGCTGCAGCTCGCGGGCTGATTCCTCCAGCCTCTGTTGCGCTTGCTTGCGGTCGGTGATGTCGCGGCCAATGCCCTGTACGGCGACGGGCTGCCCGCGGCGATATAGAATGCGCGTGCTGACTTCGAGGAAGCGCCGGTTCCCATATTTGGAAACGATGGGCAGTTCAAAATGCTGAGTCGGGCTGCCGCCGAGATGGGCTCGGATACTGTCGTGTGTCTGGTGACGCGCCTCGGGGGCTACCAGCTGGTCGAAACTGTGGCCCAGCACTTCAGCCCGAGCATAGCCGGTCAGGTATTCGGCGGCGCGGTTAATGGCGAGAAGCTTGCCCTTCAGGTCATGAAGGAAAATGACATCGTTTGCGTTTTCAAACAGCTCGCGGAAGCGTTCCTCACTGGCCTTCAGTGCTTCTTCCGCCAACTGGCGCACGGTCTCGTCCTGAATCATGACGATGCGCGTGTCCATGCCCTCGTAGTTGTAAACAAACGAAATCATGCTCACAACCAGGTCCTGCCCACGGGCGCTACGCTGTACGAACGGTCCAATGGTGTTAATAGGCCGCCGCAGTTCCAGGATCAGGTCGGCGCTCTGCCGCCGTTCGTCGGGCGCAAACAGGTCCAACAGCCCCATCGAACACATTTGCTCGTGAGTGTATCCATACAGAGCCAACGCACTGTCATTGGCGTCGAGAATACGCAAGGAAGCCGTTTCGTAGACGATGGCCGGCATGGGGTTGCCGACAAAAACCTGCCGATGCTCAGCCAGCCTGTGATTCAGCCGTTCGATTTCGGCGCGCTGGCTCTCCAATATTGTGCGGAGGCGCTCCAGATCGCTATCCTGCTCGGACGGCCCGGTGACTTGGCCAGAAGCCATAGTTACCGACAAAGGTAGCAATTCTACTAATGCCGCGTCTATTACCCTATCGGTACATTAGTTTAGGGGTCCCGCCTTCAGTACTAAAAGGCCGAAAAATCCTCGCTAGACTGGAGCTTCGGCGACCGTCATGCATAGCAACGCTCTGATACGCGAGAAGAGCCCCTACCTCTTACAGCACGCTCATAATCCAGTCAACTGGCTACCGTGGGGAGAAGCGGCGTTCGATCTGGCCAGGAAGCGGGACAAGCCGATTTTCCTTTCGGTCGGATACTCCACATGCCATTGGTGCCACGTGATGGAGCGGGAGTCCTTCGAGAATGAGGCTATCGCCGACCTTCTGAATCGGGACTTCGTTTCCATCAAGGTGGATCGAGAGGAACGTCCGGACGTGGACCGGGTCTACATGTATTTCGTGCAGGCGTTTTCGGGCAGCGGCGGTTGGCCGATGTCGGTTTGGCTGACGCCGGGTTTGAGGCCGTTTTTCGGCGGCACCTATTTTCCTCCCGATTCGCGCTATGGCCGGCCTGGATTCGCCTCCCTTCTGCAGCAGATCGCCGGAGCGTGGAATCAGAACCGGGAGAAGATTGAATCCTCCAGCATCGAGATTTTGGAGCAACTGCGCCGCACTGCCGGCGAAAGCGGAGTTGAGGGCGACTCTCTGGGGCAGGCAACACTGGATCTGGCCTTCCAACAGTTTCGGCGATCGTTTGATTCCCGTTGGGGGGGATTCGGCGGGGCACCTAAATTCCCCCGGCCGGTGACGCTAGGCTTCCTGCTGCGATACCACGCGTTCACCGGCAACCAGGAAGCACTTGAAATGGTCACGGAAACGTTAATGGCCATGGCTCGCGGAGGAATGCACGATCACCTCGGCGGTGGGTTTCATCGATACTCGGTGGACCAGCGCTGGTTTGTGCCTCACTTCGAAAAGATGCTTTATGACCAGGGCCAACTCGCCGTGTCGTATCTGGAGTCCTACCAGCTGACACGCGAGCCGCAGCTGGCGGAGACCGCTCGCCGCCTATTTGCGTACGTGCTTCGCGACATGACGGACGCCGAAGGTGGGTTTTATTCGGCGGAGGATGCAGACAGCGTGGAGCCCGAAAAGGGAGGCCACAAAGTCGAAGGCGCTTTCTATGTTTGGTCCGCGCAGGAGATCGACCAGCGGTTGGACCGCCGCTCCGCCGCGCTGTTTTCTCATCGCTATGGCGTGCAGCCCGAAGGCAACGTCCTGGAGGATCCGCACGGCGAGTTCGCCGGGAAGAACATCCTCTCGGAGGCCTTCACCATCGAGAGCACCGCCCGCGAATATGGCTTGGGGGAGGCGGAGGTTCAAGAATCACTGCGGCTGGCTGGCCAGATTCTTTTTGAAGCGCGCTGCCAGCGGCCCCGCCCTCATTTGGACGACAAGATCCTGGTGGCCTGGAACAGTCTCATGATCTCGGCCTTCGTGAAGGGCTACGCGGTGCTCGGTGAAGTTCAATATTTGGACGCTGCCAAACGTGCCGAAGGGTTCATTGCCACACGTTTGTACTCCCGCGAAACGGGACAGCTATTGCGGCGATTTCGTGATGGCGATGCGGCTATCCCTGCCTTTCTGGACGACTACAGCCTCTACCTGCACGCTTTGCTCGATCTATTTGAGGTCGACCCGGCGGCGGAGTACCTGGAGCGGGCTTTGGATATCGCAAAACGCGGGCTGAGCCAGTTCGAAGATTCCCTGCATGGCGGATTCTTCAGTACGGCGGCAGAAGACCCGGCCATCGTGCTGCGCATCAAAGACGAATACGATGGCGCGGAGCCTTCCGGCAATGCTGCCGCAGCGGACGCATTACTGCGGCTGGCAAAGCTTACCGGCGCGGCTGAATACTCGCGGCGAGCCAGCAATGCTTTTGCCTGCCTGGCGAAAAAGATCAGCCAACAACCGACCACGGCTCCCTATATGCTAGCCGCGGTGGGCCGGGATCTCTCTGCCCCTGAACAGACGGTTTTGCGATATGAAACGAGCACGCCGGCCATCGAGCAGGCGGTGCTTCGCTATCGCCAGGAGTTCAAGCCTTTCGGTATTGTCTTAGCGCTCTCGGACGCGGCAGCCGAACGCTTGGCCACGCTGCTCCCGTTTCTTGCCAGCCTGCCCCGTCAAGGTGAACTTACGCTGTACCGGTGCCGCAACTACGCCTGTGATTTGCCGGAGGTGCTGGCGTAAGCGCAAGCGCCGATGTCCAGGTGCATACAACACCCGTTTGCCAAGTCACCCTTGATACACTGAGGCGCATGACAACTACCATCGAGAGAGCTGGCGCAACGACCCTAAAAGGGAACCCCATGACCCTGGTGGGGCCTGAATTGAAGGTCGGCGATGCCGCCCCGGAGTTCGAAGCAGTGGACTCGAGTCTGCAAGCCGTCACTTTGGAGAAGACCGGTAACAAGGTTCGCATCTTCAGTGTGGTTCCTTCCCTGGACACGCCTGTTTGCGATGCCCAAACCAAGCGCTTCGAAGACACGGCCGCGAAACTTCCTGACCTTTCCATCCTGAGCGTCAGTATGGATCTACCCTTCGCTCAGAAGCGTTGGTGCGGCACGTTTGGGATTGATCACGTGAAGATGCTATCGGACCACCGGAGCGGTTCGTTTGGCGAACACTACGGCACACTCATTAAAGAGCTGCGCATTGAGAGCCGCGCTATCTTCGTTGTCGACAGTCACAACAAAATTCGCTACGTCGAATACGTGAAAGAAGTGGGAGACCACCCCAACTACGAAGCCGCCCTGGCCGCCGCTCAGCACGCGTTAACGGAGGGGTAGGCGGTGGTTGCTCTGAAAATAACTGGAAAGCTCGTGAGCAAGCGCTCCGTCACCGTCGCGCCTCGGTAAGCATAGCGGAAGGGTAGGAAACTGTCGTTTGCAAGCGGGCCATACGGTCCGGCTCCCCTCACGGTCGCGGCTCGCATCACTGCGGGTTAGCACTCGGACGCTCACGTCCCGGAATTCTGGCCAGCCTATTGCAGGATCGCGGTTCGAATGCTCGGTTCGGGAATGGGTAGCGACGGCAAGTCGTCCGAAGGCAACTTGACCGCATTGAACCAGAAGACGTGGAGTGCGCGAACAACTGCCAGATATTCAGCAAGATCCGCTGGTTTTGTAATGTAGCTATTGGCGTTCAAGTTGTAAGCGTAAGTCACATCATCGCCTGCGCTTGAACTGGTCATTACAATGACCGGAATCTGCTTCAGCCGGATGTCTGTCTTTACTTCAGCCAGCACTTCCCGCCCGCTTTTTCGCGGCAGGTTTAGATCGAGAATGATGAGATCGGGGCGGGCAAACTCGCCGTGCAGGGTTTTTTGGAGATAGTCAGTTGCTTCAACGCCATCCCGCGCGGTAATAAGCGTTACGTCGACGGACGTCTCTTTCAGCGCTTCCCGTATAAGCCGCACATCGCTCGGGCTATCGTCTACGACCAGGATCCGAAGCGGCCGAGCAAATTCTGATGCTGGCATGACCCCACCTCTTGCTCTCAAAGTGCATGCAACCGTCAGGCCAGTCTGTAAGCCTATGATTCTGAAGGCGTCGTTCACGACTTACCAGGGCGACCGTAGTAGTTTCTCCAGCCTTGGGAGGCGAAAGTTTACCGGAGTGGGTATTTTACGAGGAATGTGACGCTGCCTCAGGAGGCCGAGGAGTCCGGGCGTTGCGGTTAGTACCAGTGCTCCGATTGATCTAGGACGTTTCTCGACAGCACGGTTGACAAGCGGCTAACTTGCTTCTTATCATTGAGATTGCTCTCGACGGCACGAACGGCGCCGTAAGCTAAGCGTTTTCCCTGGAGGCTGCTTGATTAAACTCGACATCATCAACGAGGTGGTCAATCGCACCGGTATCACCAAGACAAAAGCGGAGATGGCTGTCGAAACC
Organism: uncultured Acidobacteriaceae bacterium; assembly: GCA_963740005.1. Classification (GTDB taxonomy): domain Bacteria; phylum Acidobacteriota; class Terriglobia; order Bryobacterales; family Bryobacteraceae; genus CAJCIT01. The sequence goes on from CAVUCO010000025.1 coordinate 236,086, forward strand.
GTCTTCGAAACAATGAAGCGGGCGCTCTCTGAGGGAGATCGGATTGAATTGCGCGGTTTTGGCATCTTCAATGTCCGGCCGCGCAAGACCGGAATTGGGCGAAACCCACGCACGGGCGCCGAGGTGGCGATCCCGCCGGGGAAGGCTGTTCGCTTCAAACCCGGCAAGGAGCTGCAGACACTGCAGTAAGCCAGTTGTCTGAGCACAGTAATTGGGTTCGGCCTTTCGCATTTCAACAGTATGAAGAGGCTTCTGCTTCCCGGTGGCCCAGCCGCTGGTGGTTGCATCTCTTTCTGCTTCTCGTCACAGTTGCTACTACCACCGTCTTCGGTTCGGTTATTACCGAAGGGTTTATCCATAATCAGCCGTTTAACGTCGATCTGATGTGGGATGGGTACGTGCGTCTGGTGCATGGCGATCCCAGCCTGCTGCTCGGCCTATCGTTTTCGCTCCCGCTCATTCTGATTCTGCTCACGCACGAATTCGGTCACTATGTGGCCTGTATGAAATGGGGTGTCAAAGCCAGCCTGCCCTATTTCATGCCTTCCCCAACGTTGCTGGGGACCCTGGGCGCGTTCATTCGAATTCGTTCGCCGATCTACACCCGACGAAGTCTGTTCGATATCGGTGTCTCCGGGCCGATTGCCGGCTTCGTCGCGCTACTTCCATTCCTGGTGGTTGGTGTGGCACTTTCGCGCGTTGTGCCAGGAGTTGCCGTCAGGGGCGATTTCAGCTTCGGGACTCCGCTCATACTCAGGCTGGCTGAGATGGCTCGTTTTCCTGGCGTCAGTGCGGATGATATTTCGTTGCACCCGATTGCGCGGGCAGCGTGGGCCGGATTGTTAGCCACGGCTATTAATCTTCTGCCAATTGGCCAGTTGGATGGCGGCCACATCCTCTACGCCTTCTTCAGCAAGATTCATCGCACCCTATCGCGGGTTTTTGCGGCTCTCTTGCTTCCCCTGGGCTTGCTGTTCTACAAACCCTGGATCTTATGGGCCGTGGTGCTGTTCTTCCTCGGCACACGTCATCCCTTGATCTATGACCAGACTCCTCTGGATCCCCGGCGAGTGAAGCTGGGCATCGCCGCGCTCGTGATCTTCTTCCTCTCGTTCTCGCTGGTGCCTGTGCGCTGGTAGCTGGGAACCGACGAATGGGTATTCGCATCACGGCCGCGATCATCACATACAACGAAGAACGCAATATAGCCCGTGCGATTGAGAGCCTGCGCTGTGCGGACGAAATTCTGGTGCTGGACAGCGGCTCCACAGACCGCACCGTGGAGGTGGCACGCAAGCATGGAGCACGCGTGGTGGAATCCTCATGGCACGGCTACGCGGCCCAGAAGAATATTGCCGTCGATCTTGCCGGCAATGATTGGATCCTGTCGCTGGATGCCGATGAGAGTCTCAGCGAGGCGCTGGAAGCCGAGATCTGGCAAATCAAGAAAGCGGGTCCGCAATTCGACGGCTACACGATGCCGCGTCTGGCGCAATACCTGGGCAAGTGGATTCTGCATAGTGGCTGGCATCCCGATCGGAAGATCCGTTTGTTTGACCGGAGGCATGCGCGCTGGGTTGGCGAGTTCGTTCACGAATCCGTGGTCGTCTCCGGAAAGGTGGGGCATCTCGAATCGAGCATTTTGCACTTCACCTGTAGCTCGTTATCGGAGCATCTGAGGACGATGGACCGCTACACGACGCTCGCCGCCGAAGAGATTGTGGCGCGCGGAAAGCCGGTCACGCTGCGTCACATCCTGGCGGACCCGATCTGGACTTTCTTTCAGACCTATTTTCTGAAACGCGGATTTCTGGATGGAATGGAAGGGCTGGCCATCGCATACATGGCGGCCTTCTACAATTTCCTGAAGTACGCCAAGGCCCGCTACATGAGTCCGGGACGGGAACGCTAGAGCAGGCTCTGGTTAAACGACAATTACTGGGCATTCCTATTGCGCATCCTACACATTGATACCGGCGCCGAAATGCGCGGCGGTCAGCATCAGGTGCTGCTGCTGCTGAAGACCCTACAAGAGATGGGGTGCGAGCAGCAGCTGCTAGCTCGACATGCAGGGCCGCTCGCTGAGACGGCCGAATCCGCCGGGTTCCCCGTTCACATCGGCGGTCTTCCTTCTACTTGGCGGCTATGCCGTTCGGTCGATATTGTCCATGCGCACGATGCGCGCGCTCACTTGCTGGCGGCGTCGTCTGGAGCCCGATTCGTCGTTTCCCGCCGAGTCGCCTTCCCGATAAAACGTACGGCGGCATCACGCTGGAAGTATGGGCGCGCGGCGCGCTATCTTGCGGTTTCAAGATATGTCGCGGGCGAACTCGAGTCAGGCGGCATTCCGCCGCCGAAGATTGACGTTATTTATGACTCGGTCGAAATACGAGAGAGCATGCCGGCGTGGGATCCTAGCGCTCCGGCTATTGCGCTGGCTTCAACCGATCCGATGAAGGGACGCGATCTGGTCGAACGGGCTGCGCATTTATCCCGGGTTCCGGTGGTGTTTTCGAATGACCTTGCGCTTGACTTGCCGCGAGCCTCCATGTTCGTTTACATCACGCGCTCGGAGGGGCTCGGCTCAGCCGCATTGCTCGCGATGTCGCTCGGCGTTCCGGTCGTAGCCAGTGCCGTGGGCGGTCTTCCCGAGATCGTCGAACATCAGCAGACTGGCTTGCTGACCGGCAATGAAGAGCGCTCGATTGCCCGCTCCATGCGCCGCATCCTGGAGGAACCAGGTCTGGCTCTTCAGCTTCGATCGGCAGCCTTCGCCGTGGTGAAGGAACGATTTTCCCCGGAGCGTATGGCCCATGACACCCTGGCTTCTTACCGGAGGGCGATTGGATACTAACTCTGTTCTGCCGCCATGGCTGATTGCGGGTCTGTTTGGACTGCTCTTCGGCAGCTTTCTGAATGTTTGTATTTACCGGGTCCCGCGAGATCTGTCGATCGTCTGGCCAGGGTCGTCTTGTCCCCACTGCGGCGGGCGAATCGCCTGGTACGACAACCTGCCCGTTCTCAGCTTTCTTATGCTTCGTGGCCGTTGCCGGCACTGCGCCCAACCAATTGGCGCGCGGTATCTGGTGGTTGAAGTTGCGATCGCGTTACTGTTTGGTTTCATTGCCGCTTCCTTTGGCTTCACGTTGGAGTCTTTGAAAGCGTGCCTGTTCGTGTCGATCCTGATGGTCCTCTTTTGGACCGACGTCGAGGAACGGTTGCTGCCCGATGAATTCACGCTGGGCGGAACGCTGGTTGGACTCATACTGGCTGCATTTGTGCCTATGCACAGTGTGCTGGCGGACAGTCTCATTCCGGCAGCGGGGCTACGTGCGCAATCGCTGTTCAATTCCGCCGCCGGTGCGCTGGTGCTTGCGGTTCCACTTGCCGGCATAGGCTGGTTGTATCAGCGGGTCCGTCGCCGGACCGGCCTCGGAATGGGCGACGTCAAACTGCTGGCTCTCATCGGCGCTTTCCTGGGTGCCGAGCGCGGTTTGGTCGCCCTGCTGATTGGCTCTTTATCGGGTTCTGTTGTCGGGGTTACTTACATTTTAGTTAGACGAAAAGACCCGCGAACTTACCAACTGCCTTTCGGTAGTTTTTTATGTGCGGGAGCCTTGATTTCTGCCCTTTGGAATGGTGAAATCAACTGGCTCCTTGGTGTACGATAGAGCTTTATGCCATGAAGGAACTCCTGAATGAGCTGGTTCCGGGCGAGCGGGATTGGGTCCTCGCGCGGGAACTAGACCCGAAGCGACTGCCTGCTCACATCGCCATTATCATGGACGGCAATGGCCGCTGGGCGCGCCAACGAAACTTTCCCCGCATTATGGGGCACCGCGCCGGCGTCACATCCGTGCGCACGGTGACTGAGACCTGTGCAAGGCTCGGAATCGAAGCGCTGACTCTCTACGCCTTCTCGGTCGAGAACTGGAAGCGGCCGCGCCATGAAGTGGAAGCCCTGTGGCGCCTGCTTCGACACTACTTGCGCCGTGAGCTTCCCACACTCATGCGCAACGACATCCAACTGGTCGCCATCGGCAGGCTCGAATCGTTACCCGCGGTAGTTCAGGACGAGTTGTCGAGCGTCATGGAGAAAACTGCTTCCAATCGAGGCATGCGCTTGAACCTCGCCATTAACTACGGCGGCCGCACCGAATTAGTGGACGCCGTCAATGCCATGATCGATGGCGCTCGTTTGGAAGGCCGGCTCGATTCACTCGAAGTGAATGAAGAAACCATCTCGGCTTATCTCTACACGGCTGGCTTGCGGGATCCCGACCTCCTGATTCGAACCTCCGGCGAGATGCGCGTCAGCAACTTCCTGCTTTGGCAGATCGCCTATGCCGAAATCTTCGTGACTGACACGCTCTGGCCCGACTTTGGACGAACGGAGCTGCTTGAAGCCGTGCTCGACTACCAACAGCGCGATCGCCGGTTTGGCGGCGTCACCCGGACCACGGCCTCGCCCGTCGAGGAAGAAGATCCGCTCCTGCTCGAAGAACTCGAACTACCTCTGCGATAACCTCAGACGTAGTCGCACTGCCTGCGCTCGGAGCCGAACCAGAACATCATGAAGCGGGTCATCACCGCCATTCTCCTGGCTATCGTTGCCACGTATCTGATCTTTTGGGCGCCCTGGTGGCTCTTTCTTTTCGCAGCAGCCGCCTTGGGTATCATCGGCTACCGCGAATACTCCGGCCTCGTAAGAGGGCATGGAATTCCCCGGCCGGGTGTCTTTGGGCTACTGGCCGGTCTGGTGGTCCTGCTAGCTCCTCAGCAACATCTGCTGTTGCTAGGGCTGAGCCTGCTCACAGTTCTGGCGTTGGCAACGGCACTCAGGTACGAGAATCTGGGCGACGTTCTGCCTCAAGTCGCCGCGGCATTTCTGGGGGGGCTCTACACCTTCGCTCCCTGGCGATTCGCGGACCTATTGCGGAGCGAGAGCCCTTACTGGCTATTCTTCGCGCTCTCGATTTGCTGGGTCGGTGATACGGCGGCGTTCTACGTAGGCCGCAGTTTTGGAAAGCACCCCTTGGCTCCTTTGGTCAGCCCGAAGAAGAGTTGGGAAGGCGCGGTTGGCTCCGTGTTCGGCTCGGTGATCTATGGCGTGGCCTTCATGCACTACTTCGTACCCGATGCGCCGTCCTGGCAGATCGCTCTGATGGCGGTCGCCGGAAACATCGCCGGCCAGTTCGGTGATCTAGCGGAATCGGCCATGAAACGCGGCGCCGGCGTAAAAGACAGCGGCACGATTCTACCCGGGCACGGAGGACTGCTCGACCGAATCGACGCGGGGTTGTTCTCGCTGCCGGTGGTGTATCTGTGTGTTGCCGTGCAGAAGAATCTGCTGTTCTGAGTGCGGATCTGCGACAGCCTCGCGCGGTTGTTCTCTCAGGCCTCGCCGTGTTCGGCGTAGAACGACTCTAATTCTTTGAACAAGGAAGGAAGTGGCTCTGGACTGTTTCCCAGACGATCTCAAAGTCCACATGGCCGTAATCGTGCACGATCCGGTTACGCATGCCCGAGATCTTATGGAACGGTACGTCAGGGAATAGAGCGCAAGTCTCCGGAGTTAGGCGCGCAGCAGCTTCGCCGGCGACCAAGATGCGACGCAAAACCGCGTCCTGCGTTTTGCCGTCTTTCAGAAACTCCTCGCTGGTTTGTCCAGCGACATAACTCTGAATTACCTGGATGGAACGATAGATATCGAGGAGATAGGCGGCCTGCTTAGGCGGTATAGATTTCACGGGTGGATTGAAGAATCGACCGCCGGCGAATGGGGTTCTCATCTTGCTCGACGGAGCGGCGTGTCAGCAAATCAACCTCGCATCCGAGAAGATCCTCGATCTCCCTATGCAGTTCGAAGAAATCCCAGCCGGGATGAACATCGGGTTGAAACGTGACCAGCAGGTCGATATCGCTGCCAATGTGCGATTCACCGCGCGCGAGTGAGCCGAAGACTTCGAGCCTGGCGATGCCGTGGCGTCGGCAAAACGGAGCGAGGCGAGACTTGATCTCGTCCAACGATGGCGGCGATACGCTGTTTGTCGTAGCCACATTCAGCTCCCACCTCTAAACATAACGCAGAGTGGCGGGGGAACGCACACCGGCCGCGGAGTTGGCTTGTCGGGTTAGTGAATCGTTCTGGTCTTTCGATTCATGTAATCCAGCAGCAGATACTGGCCCAGCGTGTAGGGAGTGGTGAAGTAGGCTTTGCCCTGGCACATCTCTGTCACCTTCTGGACGAACTGCACCAGGCCATAGTCGCTTGCCAGCATGAAGGTATTGATCAGGACCCCTTGTTTTTTGCAGCGTGCGACCTCTTCAAATGTCCGGCTTAGCACCAGCGGGTCCAGACCGAAGGCATTCTTGTAAATACGCCCGTCTTCCAGAGTAAGGGCAGAAGGCTTGCCATCCGTGATCATGATGATCTGCTTCATGTCCTTCTTCTCCGCTGCCAGCAGGCGTTGCGCCAGGATGAGGCCGTCGCGCGTGTTGGTGTAATACGGGCCGACTTGCACACGCGCCAGCTCCGAAACGCGCACTTCTTCGGCCGAGTCGTGGAACAGAACGCAGCGCAGGGAATCGCCCGGGTATTGGGTTCGGATCAAATGTGAAAGCGCCATTGCCACTTTCTTAGCCGGCGTGAAACGATCTTCGCCATACAGGATCATGCTGTGGCTGCAATCGAGCATGAGCACGGTTGCGCAAGAACTCTGATATTCGGCTTGGTGCACGTGCAAGTCGGAATATTCCAGTTCCAGCGGAAGCTTTAGACCCTCGCGCTGCATGGCGGAGAACAGGGTCGCGCTTATATCCAGATTCATGGTGTCTCCAAAGCTGTACAGCTTGGAGCCGCCGCTGGCGTCGATGCCGGTTGCCAGTTCACGCGTGTCGTGTGCCCCGAAACTCGATTTACCCAACGACCCCAGAAGGTCCTTCAATGTTTTGAAGCCGAGAAAGTCGATGGCTTTATCGGTGACTTCAAAATGCATCTCGGTTTGCGGTCCGCCTTCTTTGCCTGGGGCTGTGGGATTGTCGGGGGGCTGGCCTTCGGTGTTGATGTAGCCGGCCTCTTCGAGCTTTTCGATCAGGCGCTGAATCAGCTTTTCACGCTGCTGGGCTGCCATCTGTTGCAGGCGCTGGCGGATTACTTCAGCCCGCTCCTGATCGAACATCTCACCCGATTCGAGAGCCCGTTCGATGGCTTGCTTCAGATTCTCCAGCGTGTGCTGGTTCATCTCCGAGAACTGCATGTAAGGGTCCTGAAATCCGCTTTCCAAGAGGAAGTCGGAGAGAGCCTTGAGCAGATCCTCGACATCCACTCCGAGATCTTCTTCCGTAAAGCGCGAGTATGAGATCCACTTCATGATCGATTCAGATAACAGGTCCGCGAGCCGGCGATGCGCGTGGCCTTAATTCAAGTTGCGCCGGCCTCCGCCGCCGCCACGCCGCGGGTCAGTTACGCCTCGCCGGAAATCTTCGGGTCGCTCTTCGCGAGGCGCCCGCTCACCGGCTACGAACTCATGCTCCTCATTGCGGCTGATGCGCTTCTGCGCGTAGAGGCCTTCCAGAATGAACTCGGCAGCCGAAGCGCGGAGCGCGTCGCTGCCGCCTTCACCAACGCCCAGTTTACCGGTGAACTCGAACAGGTCCTGAATCTTCGATAATTGCTTGACCAGATCGTGCGACGAGATGGTTTCGCCCAACCGCAGCGAGCCGCCCAGTTCAAACCACTGCACGACTTGCCGGAGATTCACGCCGTCAAAATAGCCGTTGAAGACCTTTCCGACCGCAGTGCGTATGAGCTCTCGGGCGATAACGTCTCCGCCCTTTAACTCGCCCTCATACTCCAGTTCGAGTTTTCCGGTGATGGAGGGAAGCGCCGCATAAAGGTCGAGCACCCGGGGAACGGCATCCGCGTCCTTGGCCCGGAGCGCCCGCCGCTCAGCGTTGGAGATAGCATTTTCCAGCACGGTGATGGGCAGTCTTTGTGAAACCCCCGATCGTTTGTCGACGCGCTTGTCGTCGCGGGCCAGAAACGCCACCTGTTCCACGACTTCACGAATGTACTGAGGCACCTCAACCGGAACCGGAGATTTGCGTTTCGACCAGGCTTCCTGCTCCGTGATGGCGATGCCTTGCTCCAGGGCCTGCGGATAATGAGTTCGGATCTCGCTTCCGATGCGATCTTTCAGGGGAGTAATAATCTTCCCGCGCGCAGTGTAGTCTTCCGGGTTCGCCGTGAATACCAGCATCAAGTCGAGCGGCAAACGAATGGGATAGCCCTTAATTTGCACGTCGCCTTCCTGCATGATGTTGAACAAGCCCACCTGGACTTTGCCCGCCAAGTCGGGCAGCTCATTGATTACAAATACGCCCCGGTTCGCTCGCGGCAACAGCCCGTAGTGTATGGTCAGTTCATCGGAAATAGTCTGGCCGGTACGCGCCGCCTTGATGGGATCGATGTCGCCAATCATGTCGGCGATGGTCACATCCGGCGTCGCCAGCTTTTCAACGTAGCGCTCTTCGGCTTTCACCCAGGCGATCGGCGTTTCATCGCCCTGGACGGCCACCAGTTCCTTGCATCGCTTGCAAATGGGCCGCAGTGGGTGGTCCTTAATCTCACAACCGGCGATATAGGGCGTCAACGGATCCAGCAACCTAGTCAGCAGCCGCGCAATCCGCGTCTTGGCTTGTCCGCGCAGACCGAGCAGGATGAAGTTGTGTCGCGAGAGAATCGCGTTGGTGATCTGCGGCACAACCGTGTCTTCGTAGCCCATCACGCCGGGGAACAGATTTTCACCGCGCTCCAGCTTGCAAATCAGGTTGGTTCGCAATTCGTCCTTGACGCTTCTCGTCTCATGTAAGTGCTCCGCAAAACGGCTGTGGCGGAGGGAACCGAGGGTGTGGGGCAGGTCGGAAAGATTCATGAGCAAACCAGGGTGGGGCAACTCAATTCGCCTCGGGACCAGCATCCTTGAGGTCGATGGTTTCCCGATAAGACCGATTCTAGCAGCGTGTTTTTGAGCGGCGTTTGCGCCGTTTCAAAAAGATCGCACCGCGCACGCCGTTCAGTTGTGATATGTTCTCCAAGTCAAACGCACGGGGTGATTTGGGATTGGGGACGTGCGGTCTTAATTCGTGAAACGACAGGATTCAACTTCGATGGACTTCCAACTGAATTGGCGGAAGCTCCAGCAGATAGGGCTTAACGCCTACGAGGCGCGCTCGTACCTCGTGCTGGTGGGACACCCGCGCTTTAAGGCGCTGGAACTGGCGGCGCGGTCGCATGTCCCGCGTCAGAAGATCTACGAGGTTCTGGACAGCCTGGTGGAAAAAGGCTTCGCTCAGGTGATTCAGGAGAAGACCAAGCTGTTCTCGGCGGTTGATCCTAGCCTGGCGATCCCGGGCTATCTCGCTCGCCGCAACAAGGCGCTGCAAAATGAGATTACGGAACAAGCGCGCCTGGCGACCGGCCTCATCCAGGATCTGCGCGACGCGTTTGAAGAAGGGCAGGGCGGCCGCGGCACGCTGGACTTCCTGAACCTGGTGAACGATCCCACCCAGACCGCCCTCCACTATCGCCGCATGCTGGCCAACGCCCGGCATTCCTACGCCGAGTTTTCCCGGCCTCCCTTCGCGGTTGATCCGCTGGACGAGCAATTGGTTAGAGAGGCCAACGCCCGCGGCGTGGCGTGCCGGCTGCTGATTGAGGCTGGGCCCATCGACCTGGAACATCGCGAGCGGCTCAACGATTACAAAAACGCCGGTATCGAGATTCGTTTTTCTGAAAAGCTTCCTTTGAAGCTGGCTTTCTTCGATCAGAAATGCGGCTTGGTGGCTTTGCTCGATCCCGTGCTGACACGCCCGTCGTGGACCGCGGTGGTGTTTGAGCACGAAGGTTTCGCCGAAGGCATGAGCGGCTTGTTTGAGAATTATTGGTGCCGTGGCCGAAAAGCCTGAGGGGGCGGCGGCCGCCCGGAAAAACGTGGCGTGTCTGCGCCACAAGGCGTGAGGTAATGGGTAACGAAATGCAGATACCGATTGATGACCCCACCCGCGATCTCACGCTGGCGCTACCTGACAACCTTACTCACATCGGCCTCGTCGGCGACACCTACACCATCACCGTGACGGGCGAGCAGACCAATGGACGCTTCTGCCTGATCGATATGCACGTCCCGCCAGGAGGCGGGCCACCGCCCCATCGGCATGACTTCGAGGAGACCTTTATCCTGCTCGAGGGCGAGATTGAAGCAACCTTCCGTGGCAAGAAGTCGACTGTTCGCGCCGGCGAAACGGTGAACATTCCCGCCAACGCTCCGCATCAGTTTCGCAACACCTCCAGCAAGCCGGTACGCATGCTTTGCCTTTGCTCTCCTGCGGGGCAGGAGAAATTCTTCATGGAGGTCGGGGTGCCAGTCGCCACGCGCACGACGCTCCCGCCGAAGCTGGGCGAAAAAGAAGAGATTGCCTTCATCGAGAAAGTCAAAGCGCTTGCACCGAAGTACCGCACCGAACTGCTGAGGGAGGCGAAGCTGTAGATCGCAGCGAGTTATCTTCCCCTTAAATTCAGAGACCCACTTTCTTTTGAACGCTTGCGAGATCGCGAGATTACGAGATATATCAGGCACACGAAAAGAACAATGGCGAGTCCGATCTCCCATGGATGCAGCACCGACGTGTGCCGAACGGGCTCGAAGGTGATGGACGAACTCGCTTGCATCACCTACTCAATCTATCGCGTTTTCTGGACACGAGTGTCTGCGGCGCCGAGACTCAACCTCGGCGCTCTTACTTCCTAAGAACTGAGAATTTCCCCAACCCAACGCCTCTTCTCTTCTATGCCCGAGTTTCACCGCCGTCTCCCCCATTACCATCCCGAGGGAAAGTGGCTGTTTATAACCTGCCATCTCCATGGAAGCCTGCCGCAGGCAAATTATCCCCCACCCGGCAAGTTGAACTCCGGCGCCGCGTTCGTCTGGATGGACCGACACCTCGACTCCACCACTACGGGCCCGATGTACCTCGCGCAGGAACCCGTCGCACGGGTGATCGCCGAGTCGCTGCAGCGTGGCGTTCTGCTCGGCCACTACGATCTTGGGGCCTGGACGATCATGTCGAATCACATGCACTTGCTGCTCTTGCCGAGCGTTTCACCGACGAGGCTGTTGCAGTCTCTGAAGGGAGCGTCGGCAAGAGAGGCCAATCGCATTCTCGGCCGTACGGGTGAGAAGTTTTGGCAAGCCGAGTCTTACGATCACTGGGTTCGGGACCAGGACGAGTGGAACAGAATAAGAACTTACATCGAGGAAAATCCTGTGAAAGCAGGACTAGTGAACAGTGCCGCGGACTATAGATGGTCTAGCGCGTCACAGCGTTTGACAAGCGCCGAGACGAGTCTCGGCGCGGCAGACACGAGTGTCTGCGCCACGGTTCAGTCGTAGTTACTGTGGGCCACTGCGTAGCGTTTCCGGTTTCTTCAGCCACACCCGGTAGCTCTTTGCATCGGCAAATGGAATCAGCACCAGCGGCTTTGGCTGGCCGTCGCTTTCGCCGCGCAGCACGTAGGCCTGCGAACCCAGCCAAGTTCGCGGCAAGGTGGTCTTGATGTCCGCCAGGGTGAGGGTGTCGGCAGCAATGGAGGCCGGTCCGGCGCCGTCAAAGTCTTTGAGATCGGGATTCAACGAGTGCTCCAACGCCAGCACCTGTGGTCCTCGCTGAATGGCTACGGAATCCGGGTAACTAACGCCTCCATCCAGTGCGCGGACTGTCAGATCCATGTTGATCTTCACCATGTCGCCTTTGTGCCATTTGCGATTGAGAACGAGAAATTCGCCGGGCTTCCCTTCAACCGTCGTTTCCCCAACCGTAGCCACGTAGCTCTTGGTCCAGGAGGGTACGCGCAGTCGAAGTGGGAAGTGAATATCGCGCTCCGGCTCGACGTGAACCAGAACCTCGCCGCCTTCGGGATAGTTGGTCTCGACCAATAGCCGCACCGTTCCGTGCGCTCTGGTGGTGAAGCTCGCCATGCCTTGCGTGTAGAGCGAAATCGCATAACCGGGCCCCTGCCGGCCCCAGGTCGCGGCCGGAATCAGCGAGATGCCTCTTGGCTCGCTGGAGACGCAGCAGTTGATTCCCGGCGTGGGCTTTTTCTGGCCATTGAGCGGCGTGAAGTAGCAGATGTCGCCGGTCCGCACGTCCTGCGCGCCCAGCAGTTGGTTGTAGATGGTGCGCTCGAGCTGTTCAGAATACTGCGCTTCACCGGTCAATCTAAAAAGATCGAGCGTGAGCTGCATCCACGTCACCGTCACACAACCCTCGCCCACGTCGGCTTTTTCGTCGGCCGGCAAAACGAAGTCGCCCTGGAAGTGTTCGCCGGAGCTGCTGGTTCCCGTAATATAAAGCCGCTTGTCGCGTATGTCAGTCCAGGCAGTGAGGACCGGCTTCAAGTAATCCTCGTCGCCCGTAATCCGGTAAAGCTCGGTAAGGCCCACCAGGTTTGACAGCATCTCGTAGGCTTTGGCGTTCGCGGTCTTGAACACGCTTCCGGTTTCATTCAGCGACTGGATGATCTTGGGTCCATTGGTTTCATCCCAGGCGGAAACCAGATAGCGGCAGAACTTGAGATAGCGCTCCTCGCCGGTCCAGTGATAGAGGTACACCATGGGTTCCATGACACTCGTGGCTGCCATGCCGACGTGTTCACCGCTCTGGATAATGTCGCGTTTCCCTACGCCGAAGGTGTCGACGAGCAGGTCGCCTACTTTTTCTACGGCTGTCAGCGCGGCTTTGTCGCCAGTGACGCGGTAGTACGCCAGCAACCCGAGCATGTCGTATTTATGAACCCAAACATCCCAACTGGTCCAGCGTTTGTCATCCGTGTAAGTGCCCAGGTAGCCGTCGTCTTTTTGGGTTGCAATCAGCTCGTGCGCGACCCGGTCCATTAGAATTTTGAGCCGGGGATCGTGCGTGAACTCCCAGGTATTGGCCGCGGCGTCCAGAAATTTCCCGGCATGTTCGCCGATCCAGTCCTGTTTGCCGGGGCGGTTCTGGAATCCTTCGATCAGCCCTTTTTCATCGACGTGGAGCAGCCGGCCTTCCAGGTTGATTCGCATGCGGTCACCGAGCAGGCCGCCGATCTTTTCCTGGTCGAATTGCGCTGGATGATAGACATCGGCGACCGCGTAGCCGACGACTGGCCTGGGAAGAACGGCGGAACGGAGCGCCATCGGCAGGAGGAGGCAAATGGCAATACCTGACAGATGGTGAAAAGATCGCATCGCTGGAACGCCTCCCTCTCTCGTCTTCTATCGGCCCTAGATCACGATCAGACCATGGGGCAAACCCTCGTCAGCCTCGCAGCTGCGGCAACATCTCATCGGGGCTAGTGAACTGGATGGCCTGAATGCCAAAGCTTTGCGCCGCGCGAATATTTTCCACGCGGTCGTCCAGGAACAACGTGCTTTCGGGCGCCGTGCCGATGCCCTCCAGGCAATGGTGGTAGATTGCCGCATCGGGCTTCGCCGAGCGCACTTCATATGACAGCGTCACGTGATCGAAATTGTGGAAGCCGAAGCCTTCGTGCTTGATTGCCAGCCCCAGATCTTTGGGCATATTGGAGAGCACGGCGACACGTTTCCCCTCTGCCCGCAGTTCATCGACGAAATCGTACATCGGCCCATAGAACTTCATCCACGCGGCGCTGTCGTGGCCGATTAGCGAGTGAATGGTTGCGTCGTCCAGCTGTTTGCCGGCCTGTTTGGCGAGGCGACGCCAGTAATCCAGTCCTTCCAGGTCGCCGCGGTCATACGCGGCACGGTCGGCCCAATACAGTTGGTTGAACAGGTCGACCGGAACACCGGCGATGGAGGCCAGGGATTCCACATCTTCCTTGGATTGATGGGCCACCAGCACACCGCCGTAATCGAAGATAACGCCGGCAAATCCGTTAACGAGGCCCATCGGTCACCTGTGGCTCGCGGCGGCACCGGACTTCGCGCACGGCATAGATTCTCCGGCCCTGGCTCTCAAAGTAAGTACGCATCAGGACTTCGCCCATCAGGCCGGTGTTGAAGCACATCAGGCCGGCGAAAAGAAGGAAGGCGCCTGCTACGAGCAGCGGGCCATGTTCCATAATGATGTCCTTGCCCATGATCTTTTCGATGATCATGTAGACCATCACCAGGGAGCCCATCCCGAAGCCGGCGATGCCCCATTTGCCGAAGAAGTGCATGGGCCTGCTGAGATAGCTCAGCAGGAACTTAACCGTCAGGATGTCGAAGAACACCCGCACGGTCCGGCCCAAGCCATAATGCGAGGCGCCGTTGGGGCGCTCGATGTTCTTGATGGGAACTTCCACGATTCTCGCGCCATACAAACTCGCGAGCGCCGGGATAAACCGATGTAGTTCGCCGTACAGGTTGACATCCTTCAATACTTCGGCGCGGTAGGCCTTGAAGGTGGTGCCGAAATCGTGCAGATCCACGCCGGAAATCTTCTTGATGAGCCAGTTGGCGATGCGCGAGGGAATCTTCCGCGTCATGGCATTGTCGACCCGGTTCTTGCGCCAGCCGCTAGCGATGTCGAAACCCTGGTCGATCTTCTCCAGGAGCAGCGGGATGTCGTCGGGATCGTGCTGCAGATCGCCGTCCAGGGAGATGATGACTTCGCCTTGAGCTTCGTCGAAGCCGGCAGAGAGGGCCGCCGTTTGCCCGAAGTTGCGCCGGAGGCGGATTACCTTCAGATGGTGATCGGTTTCTACCAGGTTGGCCAGCAGATCGAAGCTGCGGTCGGTGGAAGCGTCGTCGATGAAGATGATCTCGTAGGGCTTCTTCAGGCGCTCCAGCACGGTCGTGAGGCGGTCATACAATGGAAGGATCGCGGGCTCCTCATTGTGAATGGGGATTACGATGGATAGCATTTCGGGTCTTGTCTTTAGTGTACCGAAATTACTGATTTGATGAAGGTTATCGACGGCCTAAGAATTGCTCTTCGGATCGGGCGGAAAAAGAGCTTGTAACTGCTTTGAAAGGGTTCCGGATCGAATACCGCATACGCCCGCTTCTTGGTACAATAGAAACTACGAAGAATTTCAAATAAGTTCCCGCATTTGCAATAACTTGCGTGAATAGATTCAACCCTGGCTAGGAGTTCCGTTTGGCAGATCAAGAAGGACCGATAGTTCCGCCCCAACCACCCGTTGTTCCACCCAGCAATGGCGGTGCGGGCGGGGGCGGGCCGCTGTTCCCGTCGGATAACAAGAACATCATTCCCATCAACATCGAAGAGGAGATGAAGACCTCGTACCTGGATTACGCCATGAGCGTGATCATAGGGCGGGCGCTTCCCGACGTTCGTGATGGCCTGAAACCGGTTCACCGGCGCATCCTCTTTGGCCTGCACGAGATGGGGTTGCACTTCAACCGGCCGCCTCGTAAATGCGCCAAGATCGTGGGCGAAGTGCTGGGCAAGTTCCACCCGCACGGCGACGCCCCGGTCTATGATGCGTTGGTCCGCATGGCGCAGGACTTCTCCCTGCGATACCCGCTTGTCGATGGCCAGGGAAACTTCGGTTCGGTGGATGGCGACCCGCCGGCAGCGATGCGGTACACGGAAGCGCGGCTGTCGAAGATAGCCGCCACGCTGCTGGAAGACATCGACAAGGAAACGGTCGATTTCCGGGCCAACTATGACGACAGCGAAGTGGAGCCGGAGGTTCTGCCGACTCGCGCGCCGAACCTTCTCATCAACGGGTCTTCCGGCATCGCGGTTGGCATGGCGACGAACATCCCGCCCCACAATCTGGACGAGATCATCAACGCCACCATCGCGTTGATTGAGGATCCGCATACACCGCTTTCGAAGATCATTGAAATGGTCCCGGGGCCGGATTTCCCGACGGGCGGCTTCCTGCTGGGGCGCCAGGGAATCATCGATTACTTCACGCGCGGCCGCGGCAGCCTTAAACTGCGCGCCAAGGCCGCTACCGAGAAACTGGGCAAGGATCGCGAATCGATTGTGGTCACGGAAATTCCATTTCAGGTGAACAAGGCCCGACTCATCGAGCATGCGGCTTCGCTGATCCAGGACAAGAAGATCGAAGGCATTTCCGATGTTCGCGACGAAAGCGATCGCGACGGTATGCGCATCGTCTTCGACCTGAAGCGCGGCGAGCAGGCCGAAGTGATTCTGAACAATCTCTACAAGCAGACGCAGATGCAGATCAACTTCGGCGTCATTATGCTTTCGATCGTCAACGGCCAACCGCGTGAACTCGGCCTGATCGACACCATCAAGCGCTTCATTGATCATCGCCTGGATGTGGTGCGACGGCGCACCGATTTCCTGTTGCGCAAAGCGCGCGATCGGGAGCATCTGCTGTTGGGCTTCCAGAAGGCGCTCGATAACCTGGATGCCATCATTACGCTGATTCGCGCCGCCGGTTCGCCCAAGGAAGCGCGCGAAGGTTTGATCGCCCGGTTCGAGTTCACCGAACGGCAGGCGCAGGCCATCATCGAACTGCAGTTGCAGCGTTTGACCGGCATGGAGCGCCAGAAGATCCTGGACGAGCTGGCCGAAATACAGCGTTTGATCACCGGATACATGGAAATTCTGGGTTCGGAGAAAGTCTTGAAGGCGGTCGTCGTCAAGGAGCTCAAGGAAGTTCAGAGAGACTTCGGCGACGAACGCCGCACGCAGATTATCGAGGACACGGGCGAGATCCGGCTGGAAGACCTGGTTCAGGTGGAAGACATGGCTGTCACGGTATCGCGCGGCGGCTATTTGAAGCGCACCGCGGTCGACACCTACCGGCGCCAGACCCGTGGCGGCAAGGGCCGCATCGGCATGGGTACGCGCTCGGAGGATGTGGTTGAGCACCTGGTGGTGGCCTCCACGCACGACTCGCTGCTGCTCTTCACCAGTAAAGGCCGTGTGTACTGGCTGAAGATTTACGAGCTTCCC
This sequence comes from uncultured Acidobacteriaceae bacterium, assembly GCA_963740005.1. Classification (GTDB taxonomy): domain Bacteria; phylum Acidobacteriota; class Terriglobia; order Bryobacterales; family Bryobacteraceae; genus CAJCIT01. The sequence goes on from CAVUCO010000025.1 coordinate 253,057, forward strand.
GACGCCGGAACAACCGGCAAGGGCAAGCACGTCTCCGGCCTGATTGCTCTTCAACCCGACGAGGATGTGAAAGCATTCCTTGCGGTGAAGGAGTTCATCCCGGACAAGTTCATCGTTATGGTGACCAAGAAGGGCGTCATCAAGAAGTGCGAACTGACGGAGTTCGACAATCCGCTCTCGCGTGGAATCATCGCCATCGGCCTGGATGAGGGCGATGAGCTGCTGGGCGCGAAGATCACTAACGGCGACAACTTCATCTTCCTGGGCTCCTATGAGGGCATGGCCATCCGGTTCAATGAGCAGGAGGTTCGCGCGATGGGCCGCCAGGCTCGCGGTGTCCGTGCGATGGACCTGGAGGAGGGCGATTACCTGGTTGGCCTGGAGGTGGTCGAGAAGGATGGGCTTATCTTGTCCATCTCGCAGAACGGCTTCGGCAAGCGAACGCTGCTGTCTGATTACCGGCTCACGGCTCGCGGCCGCAAGGGCGTTATCAATATGAAGACCACGCCGAAGGTCGGCAAGGTGGTGGGCGTCTTGTCGGTGAAGGAAAGCACCGATCTGATGATCATCACCAAGGACGGCAAGATCATCCGTCTGGAATCCGGTGAGATCCGCCAGGCGGGACGGTCTACGCAAGGCGTCCGACTGGTTCGCATGGAAGAGGGCGATCAAGTTGCTGCCGCCTCCGTTATCCCAGAGGCGGAAGAGGTTATCCCGGCGGAGGGCGAGCTGCCGTTGCAGTAAAAAAACACCCACGTTAGCGAAAGAAGGGCCGGAACAGTCACTGCTCCGGCCCTTCGCGCCAAACAGACGAGTCTCGGCTCGCCAGGCTAAGAGCCTGCGCCACGAAGCGAGTATCGCTCATGCTCGCTTGCTTTGCCGACGCTTGGACCGCCCCTTTGTGGCCTCGCGCTGCGCCGGCGCCGGCTTGAGTGCATTCAGAATCGCCAAGCCGTTGGGAGTTCCCA
>CAVUCO010000026.1:0-70397 GCA_963740005.1 uncultured Acidobacteriaceae bacterium
CTAAGACGTGCGCGAACGGGCGATTTCTGGCGCTTCTTCCAACGGGGTTCCCAGCGCACCTTCCGGCTCCAGGTAAATGCGCGTCATATCTTCCTTGATGATGTTCAGCGCGGTCTGCGGATCGTCGGCAAAGCGAAACAGGTTCAAATCGGACTCCGCAATGACGCCGTGTCTCACTAACGCCGCAAAGTTCAGTACCTCGTTCCAGAAAGCGGAACCGTAAAGAACGATGAGAATATGGCTCTCCAGTTTCTTGGTCTGAGCCAGCGTGAGAACCTCCATGAGTTCGTCTAGCGTGCCGAACCCGCCCGGGAACACCACCAGCGCCTTCGCGAGGTAAGCGAACCAGAACTTGCGCATGAAGAAGTAGTGGAACTCGAAGGAAAGCTCCGGCGTGATGTACGGATTCGGGCGCTGTTCAAACGGCAGGCCGATGTTCAGGCCGACAGTTTTGCCTCCGGCTTCGCTCGCGCCGCGATTGGCCGCTTCCATGATCCCCGGTCCGCCACCGGAGCAGATGACGAACCGGTGAGTCGGCTCTTGCAGGCTCGAACTCCATTCCGTAACCAGCCGCGCCAGTTCCCGAGCCTCCTGATAATAGTTGCTAAGCGCGCCAGTTTCTTCGATGCGCGCCGATCCGAAGAACACGATCGTGTCCTGGATCTTTTCTTCCTGGAAATGGGCGTAGGGCCAAAGATACTCAGAAAGGATGCGCAGCGGCCGCCCTTCATGGCTCTCCAAGAAAGCCTCATTTCGGTAGGCGACCGGGCGTCGTGTCGATTCAAAGGGAGCTTGAGGCATAAATAGCCGGTTGGGTACCGGCAATCCCTGATTGTCTCACCGGCCCGGGACGCACCTGCCGCAGTCCACCAAGGCCGCCAAAAGAAAAGGACAGCCGCCAGGGCTGTCCTTTGTCTTTCGAGTCGGTGAGTGGCGTTTTAGCGCGCGGCGAGCAGCGCCCTAAGATGGCGAGCCCGCTCCGGCGAGCGAAGTTGACGCAACGCCTTGGCTTCAATCTGCCGGATGCGCTCGCGGGTTACGTCGAACTCCTGGCCGATTTCCTCGAGCGTATGTTCGCGCTCACAGCCAATCCCGAAGCGAAGCCGGATCACCTTTTCTTCTTTCGGCGATAGGGTCTTCAGGATGTTGGCCGTCTCGTCACGGACATTCGAATCGATGACCGCATCTACCGGTGATCCGACCCAACGATCTTCAATCAGGTCGCCCAGCGCGGATTCACCGTCCCTGCCTACTGGCGTTTCGAGCGATACCGGATCGCGGGAAATAGTCTTTAGCTTCTGGACCTTCTCAACCGGAATGTCCATCCGCCGGCTGATCTCTTCGTTGGTGGGTGCGCGCCCCAATTCCTTCTCCAGCTCGCGAGTCGCACGCAGAAACTTGTTCATGCTCTCGTTCATATGAACCGGAATGCGGATTGTGCGCGACTGGTCGGCAATAGCCCGGGTGATGGCCTGCCGGATCCACCACGTGGCATAGGTCGAGAACTTGTAGCCACGGCGATACTCGAACTTATCCGCCGCGCGCATGAGGCCAATATTACCTTCCTGGATCAAGTCCAGCAGATGCAGGCCACGGTTGACATACTTCTTTGCGACCGACACCACTAGGCGCAGGTTGGCTTCCACCAGATCCTTCTTCGCGCGCTCGGCTTCGATTTCACCATGCCGGATTACCGAGAGACTGTGGCGCAAGTCCGGAAGCGAGGCGCCAACTTCACCCTCTTTCTTCTTCAGCTCGCGCTTCAGTTCCTTCAACTTCACTTGGGCCGCAGCCGAATTCCGTGCCTCCAGCCGCTTTACTTCGGCATCCAGCAGTGAAATCTCGTCGGCTGCCCGCTCAATGGTCCGGACAAATTCTTTCCAGCGCACGACCAGAAACGGGATCGTCCGGAGCGACCGTGACAGCTCAACCTTCGCTCGCGCTACTTTGCCGAGCCACTTCTTGCGAAGCTTTTTGTTGGCGGCCGGTACTGAGGCGTGTTTGTCGATTGTCTGCAGAAGCTTCTTGTGGTTGGCGATATAAGCGAAGAACAGCTCCTTCACTTCGTTGCGGCGTTTCAGATCGGCGGCGCTGCCCTCTTCGGCATCGCTTTGACCCAGGTCGACGTAGCAATCCACGTCCTCACTGTCTTTGCGTACCAGTTCTGAGAATTCAAGCACGAGCGCTTGAATCAGCGGGGAGCGGCTGATCGCCTTCTGCATCCGCAGCTTACCGCGCTCCATCTTGCGGGCGAGCGTCACCTCGCCTTCCCTCGTTAGCAAGGGAACCGAGCCCATTTCGCGCAAATAGACGCGAACCGGGTCGTCTGTGTAGATCGACTCCTCTACGGGCTGAGCTCCATGAAACTCGTCCCCGTCCTGTACCTCTTCGGGATGGAAGAAATTCGCTTCTTCGTCGAATGGCAGGCCCAGGGGCTCATGGACTTCAGCTAAAAACTGATCTTCGAAATGATCCACCTTTATCTACTCACCTCTTCACTACTCTCTTTGCTGCCTTCAACTTGCATAATGGCCTACACACTACTGCAGAGCCTCTGTTCCGCACAGAACATGAGGTCCGATTGAAAATCGCCTGCCTTAGGGGAGGAATTTGACGTTCGCCACGGCAAGGACTGCGCATAAACGAAGCACCCATCCAAGCGCGCGTAATGCGCCCTGATTATAACCTGAATCGCCGCCGAAGTTAAGTCCCTAATATGAAGATGTCCACCAAAGTGATTGGTTTCACAAATCTTAGGTCTCACCGGGCTCAGCAGTTACACAGCCCGCCAAGGCATTCTGGCATGAGTCTTGTGTAATTTAACTTACTGTTCAGGGCTTGCGTGTCAACACCAAATTTTTCAGTTCGCCCAAAAACTCCTCAACATCCTGAAAGTCCCGGTAAACCGAGGCAAATCGGACGTATGCAATCTTATCCAGGCCTTTCAGCCGTTCCATCAACCGTTCGCCCACCAAAGTGGTAGCCAGTTCGCGTTCGGGGCTCTCGGAAAGCATGGATTCGACCTCGTCCACCAGGTCGGCCAGCTTCCCCATACTAATTGGACGTTTCTCGCAGGCTCTTAGTAGACCGTTCAGGACTTTTTGCCGGTCAAATTTCTCGCGTCTACCATCTTTCTTGATAACCATGTACGGCACTTCATCGCAGCGCTCGTAGGTAGTGAAGCGGCGATCGCAGGCAAGGCACTGCCGCCGTCGCCGGATGGACTCACCCTCCTTGCTTTCGCGCGAGTCAATGACTTTGTCTTCCCGATGGCCGCAGAATGGGCAGGTCATAGCGAGCTCCCATCTCCTATCTTATTCAATAGCTTAAACTTAAGCACCGCAAAGTAGCTAATGAAGAGCAGAGGAAGGGGGAGCCGTGAGGACCCGGGCAGGTCGGACACCGCTGGATTGCCCTGCGGGACTCGTGACCTAGCGCGGTTTTCAGTCGGGCCGAACGCCGTTATTCTACGGCCCCCACGTTCCAGGAGCGCTCGAGCATGAGTGCGTACTCTCCGGAGGCATACAGGTCGAAGCCAAATTCACGCCAATTTACCGTGGGCAACGGGCGATTCAGAATCCAGGCCTCAAACCACCGGTCGGCGTGCCGATGATAACGCTTGAGAAAGTCGGAGGTCAGGCATGGGGCGGGTGGGACTTCTTCAAACACGGAGTGGAGGCCAATAGCTCGCCGGAACAGCGAGCGATAGTCGAGGACACCCCAGAGTTCGAGCTTCTCATGAACATTTACCGGGGTCTCCCCAACCAGCAGGTGGGCGAACGTTTCGCTGCCCAAGCCCAGGTTTGCAAACTCCTGGCGTCCGCAGGTTACTTCCACGCACTGTTCCATCCACCTTGCCAGGTCTTTTCCCACGTAAAACAACATTCGCAGTTCTACGAAGCGGCCCAGGATAAGATTCCGCTCGACTGCGCACTCTGGAATTTGCTGGGATGGCAGGTAGCCATTTAGAATCAAGCTGGCCCGCGAACTCTGTTCCAGGACGACCGCCTCTTCCGGAGCGGAGAATGGGTGGAGGATCAGTGGCGGCAGCTTGAATTTGTCGGCCTCTTGTTTACCCATAGGGCCAACCCCTAAGCGTGAAAGGCTGGCCATGATTACCCATTTGTGTCCATTGACAGGCGCGCTGCGTCCGTTGGTCTTCGCAAGTCAGCCCCTCCCATTGTCTTTATCGACATCCGACGGGCGGGAGGTTAAGAAAAGCGTTACCAATCCGACAAACGCACTGGGTTTGCAGACTGCACCCGCGGCGGGATCCGCTACTGTTTCCCGACGACGGGAAGGCTCACTTCACAGCACTTCTCGTCTTTTTTTGCTGTTTGGCTCTGGCCAGCCTGCTGTTTGCGGGTGAGTTCCATCTGTATAACCAAATCCAGCTGTTCGAAGGGCACAGCTCCGGCGACCTGGCGTCCATTCAGGAACAGCGTGGGTGTCTGTTGAACGCCCAGCGCGCGGCCTTGGGCCTGGCTGTCCTCTACCAGTTTGGCGGTCGCGCCATTCTGGACACAACTACTCAGTTGAAGTGTGTCGAGGTTCTGTTGCTTCGCAAACTCGAGGACTTTGCTATCCAGATTTGCAGCCGAAATCTCCTTCTGATGCTCGTACATGTAATCGTGATACGGCCAGAAAGCCAGCGGGTTTTGCTCGATCACACAATGCCCGGCGATTGCCGCGCGTTTCGCCCAGGTGTGGACCGCCTCCAGCGGGAAGTCCTTAAAGACAACACGCACTTCGGTGGGATATTTCTTGACCAGGCTCTCGCGCAGAGTTTTTGCCTCATCGCGACAATACGGGCATTCGAAATCGCTAAAAATCACTATCGTGACAGGGGCTGAAGCCGGCCCGAAGGACGGAGCCCCGGTTGTGTCGAGCTTACTTAGGGTCGCTTTGAAGGGGCTTTGGTCTACGTCATACACGATGCCGCTGATGATGCGCTGGCCGTCGGCCGTCACGTAGTAGGTGCGATCCAGTTTCTGCTTCTGAAACGTCAAATGAACGTCGAGCTCCGCATAACCGGGAAAGACACTCGGCTTCGGATCGTCGATGACGGCTTCCACCTTGTCCGACCAGCCTTCCGCGTAGCGCAGGTAGGCCACCAACTTGGCCTTGTCCACTTTCGGCATGGGCTCTGGCGCGGCAGCGAGGAGAGCCTGCCCCGCGGAAACCAAGCAGATGATCGCGGCAGCGGTGGCGGCTGGAAGAACACGAACTTGCATATATCTCCTTAGTGTACAAGCCAATTTCTGTCGCGGTGTTTCACTTTTGGGCCGCTCAGCGCATCAAGACCGTCTCATTCACCTGCTCGCCCAGGTGTACGTGGAGTTTTCCACCAACTGGGTGTACCCAGAGCCCCGTTCCGTTCGGCACCGGAATGGCCGCCGCCGAGTCGACAACCGTAAAGTGATCATTCTCCTGATCGGGCAAGAGCTTACCGATGTGAAGATGGGCGTGGCACTGGGTTCTTCGCTCATCTCCGTTGTAAGCGATTCCCCAGTCGTTGCCCCAGGTCTCCTGCGCACGCACGATCGCTGCGACCCAGAGCATATGCCGGGTGTCGGGGCTCAAAGACGATAATGGCTGACCGCCTGGGCCGTGCACACGGGGCAACGCGAGGAGGCGATTGGGCTTGGTCGGATTCTTGTCCTTCAGGAAGAAGACCTCCATATAGGCGGGCTGCTTTTCCGCTTCAACGCACAGGCTGCATTCGCGTTGCTTCTCGAGGTCTATTGGCTTACTCAAGTCGCAGTCGCAATTTCGGATGTCGGCCCGCAACGGCAAAAGGACGAGGCCCAACACGAGCAGGCGGCGGAGACGGTTCGCTGAGAGCATCACCCAATTATCTCGTTCATCGCCACAGCTTCGAAGCGTAGCGGAAATTGCTGGGATTCCGGCAAACAACGATGGCCGGCCCGAGATCCTTCCGGACTTCCGGCGGCGCTAACCGAGAACCAAGGACCTTTCGATCCGTTCTGCGCCCATATAGGGCTGCAGCGCTTTTGGAATGAGAACGGTTCCATCGGGTTGCTGGTAGTTTTCGACGATCGCCACCCAGGTCCGGCCGACGGCCAATCCACTGCCATTGAGAGTGTGCACAAACTCGTTCTTGCCCTTCGCACCTTTGGTCCGAATCTGGGCACGCCGTGCCTGGAATGCCTCGAAATTCGAACAGGACGAAATCTCCTTGTAGGCGCTTTGGCCGGGAAGCCACACTTCGATGTCGTAGGTTTTCGCGGAACTGAACCCCATATCTCCCGTGCATAGAACGACGGTTCGGTACGGGAGTTCCAGGCGGCGCAGAATGTCTTCGGCGTCGCTCGTCAGTTTCTCGAGCTCTTCATAACTCTGATCCGGCGGCGAGAACTTGACGAGTTCGACTTTTTGGAACTGATGCTGCCGGATGATGCCCCGCACGTCCCGTCCGTACGACCCTGCCTCACTACGGAAACAAGGCGTATAGGCGCATAGACAGATGGGCAGACTGGCTGCATTGAGCACTTCGTCCCGGAACAGGTTCGTGACTGGCACTTCCGCGGTAGGCGCCAGCCAAAGATCATGACCTTCGCACTTAAACAGGTCCTCGGCGAACTTGGGCAATTGGCCAGTGCCAAACAGACTCGCTGAGTTGACTAGAAACGGCGGGAGCACCTCCCGGTAGCCATGCTCACGGGTGTGAACGTCGAGCATGAAACTGATCAGGGCCCGTTCCAGCCGCGCACCTTGGCCTGCGTAGACGGCGAACCGGGCTCCGGTTACCTTCGCTGCCCGCTCCATATCCAGGATTCCCAACTCGGGTCCGAGATCCCAGTGCGCCTTCGGTGGGAAACCAAACTCACGGGGTGTTCCCCGACGCCGAACCTCAACATTGTCGTCGGCGCTGCGACCTACGGGAACACTCTCATGTGGCGTATTGGGGATGCTCGCCATCAGAAGGCGAAACTCCTCATCGATCTGCCTCACCTGCTCGTCCAGTCCCTTTGATTGCTCCGCCAGCCGCCGTACATCGGCCTGACGCTGACTCGTATCGACGCCTTCGCGACGCAGCTTTCCGATCTCCGCGGTTGCACTATTGCTGGTAGCCTTCAATTGCTCGCTCTCGGTAAGCAACTGGCGGCGGCGCTGGTCCAGGCTCTGAAACGCGGCAACATCGAGGTCGAAGCCGCGTGTCGCCAGTCGTTGCCGGAATGTCTCTAGATTGGAGCGAAAAGAATTGAGATCGTGCATTGGGGGATCATGCCTTCTTTCAGAATCGGCTCAAGAACGCCGCTGTAGCGTCATAGGGCCAAGTCCCTGGCCGGACACCGCAGGATGATTTGACAGCCGGAAAGGCGTAGCCTCAGGTGCTGGGTTACGGCCTCTCCGACAGCGGTACCCACTCCCGGCCGTCGGGAGGGCCCGAATACTCCGCCCTGGGACGGATCAGCCGGTTGTTTCTGTACTGCTCCAGGATGTGAGCGGTCCAACCCGACATGCGACTGACGGCAAATATGGGCGTGAATAGATCGACAGGAATACCGAGCGAGTAGTACGTAGACGCTGAATAGAAGTCGACGTTGGCATTCAAGCCCTTTTTCTCTTTGACGAATTTCTCGACCAGGGCCGACTTTTCGTAGAAGTCCATATGACCGGTGCTTCGCCCCAACTCTTCGCTGAGCTTTCGAAGGTGAATCGCCCGGGGATCGAGCACACGGTACACGCGGTGTCCGAAACCAGGCACCTTGACCTTGTTGACCAAATCGCGCTGCACCTTGTGCACCGCGTCATCCGCCGAGGGCGTGGCCAGCAGCATCTTGATTACGTCCTCATTCGCGCCGCCGTGCAAAGGACCTTTGAGCGCCCCGATCGCTGAGGTTGCGGCCGAATACATGTCCGAGAGCGTTGCGGCCGTGACGCGAGCGGCGAAGGTGGATGCGTTCAGTTCATGATCTGCGTGCAGGATCAGCGCGATGTCGAACACCCGTTCCATCAGAGCGTTCGGCTTCTTATCTAACAACGTGTAAAGGAAATTCGCCGCATAACCGAGGGTAGGGTCACCGGGGATGACTTTTTTCCCGTCACGCAGGCGAGAGAAGGTGGTTACGAGCGTGCTTATCTTCGCCACCAAATTGGCCGCCTTCTCGACGTTTGCTGCGTCCGAGGTTTCGCGAACAAGCGGGTCGTACAAGCCCAGCATGGAAACGGCTGTTCGCAGAACGTCCATAGGAGGCGCTTTGGGTACGGTCTTTAAGAAAGCCTCGACCTCGGGGGGGATCTCCCGGTCCGCCACCAGTTCGGATTTGAGGTTCGCCAATTCCGTCTGATTCGGTAACCTCCCGTTCCACAAGAGGAAGATCACCTCTTCGAATGTGGCGTTATCGGCCAGCGTATGGATGTTGTAGCCGTTGTAGCTGAGAATCCCCGCCTCGCCGTCGATAAGGCAAATGCTCGAGGTAGTTGCAACGATGCCTTCGAGACCTGCTCCTGTGATCGCCATGAAGTTTGTGTGATCGCTCCCGTATTCGATTCTATAACCGGCCCTGGAGGTTTTGGAAGGCAATGGCGATCTGAGTGCAAACTCAAGGGGTTTTCACTTCGAACCGGAAGGCCATGAGCGGAAACTGCCCGTTCCGTGGCCGGTCGGTTTCCGCAGGTGCCGCTTGGAATAGCCGGGCATCTCGCGCGATAATGACGAGTTGGTGACGCCACTTCCATCTCAGACGGTTTCCGTGCGCGTCCCCAGTGGACTCGACCACCCGAGCCTCATTAGAGCCCTTCGCTTGATGTACGAATCCCGGTGCCTGGATGACCGCGAGATTCTACTGAAGCGCCAGAACAGGATCTTCTTCCAGGTCAGTGGGGCTGGTCATGAGGCGGTGCAGATCGCAGCCGGTATGGCCCTTCGGCCCGGCTTCGACTGGTGTTTCCCCTATTATCGCGACCGCGCTCTTGCCCTCACCTTGGGTGTGACTGCCGAGGCAATGCTGCTACAGGCCGTGGGGGCGGCCACCGACCCTTCGTCAGGTGGACGTCAAATGCCGTCTCACTGGGGTTCGCCGGAACTACATATCTTCACCGGCTCTTCGCCAACCGGCACGCAATTCTTACAGGCGGTTGGTTGCGCCCACGCCAAATCATACTTGAATCCGGACAGCGACGAAATCACTCTCGTGACCACAGGTGAAGGCGCTACGAGCGAGGGTGAATTTTGGGAATCTCTGAACATTGCCTGTTTGGACCGCCTGCCCTTGCTCATTCTCGTAGAAGACAACGGCTACGCCATTTCAGTCCCCGTCGAGCGCCAGACGGCCGGTGGGAACATCGCGCGGCTGGTTGAGGGGTTTCCGGGCTTGCTGCGCCGCGAAGTGGATGGCACCGACTTCGTGGAATCGTACCGAGTACTGAATGAGGCGGCCGACTACTGTAGGAGTGGTCAGGGGCCGGCCCTGGTGCTCGCGTCGGTGGTGCGCCCCTACTCGCATTCCCTCTCCGACGATGAACGCCTCTACAAAACGCCGACGGAACGTGAGCGGGAAGCTGCTCGCGATCCCCTGGTCAATTTTGCCGATTACCTGATTCGCGAGCGAATCATCGATCGCAACATGCTCCAGCAGATTGAGAACGAAATAGACTCGGAGATCAGTCGAATTACTGACCGCGTCCTGAAGGAGGATCCGCCAGCGCGTGGCTCCGCCCTGGCGAACCTCTACTCCGGGAAAGTGGATCCCTCAGCTGACGAGTTCGACCAGCAGCCCCGGTTTGAGGGCGAGCCTCGAACCATGGTCGATTCCATCAACCAGACGCTGGCTGAGGAAATGCGCCGCAACGAGCGAGTCATCGTTTTTGGGGAGGATGTCGCGGACTGCAGCCGAGAGGAGAGCCTTCATTACGTTAAAGGCAAAGGCGGCGTCTTTAAGGCCACTGCAGGTTTGCAAATTGAGTTTGGCTCCCGCCGTTGCTTCAATACGCCGATTGCGGAAGCAGCCATCGTCGGCCGCGCCATCGGGCTGGCAGCCCGGGGCCTTAAGCCCGTTCCCGAAATTCAGTTCTTCGACTACATATGGCCGGCGATGATGCAAATTCGCGACGAACTTGCGAATATCCGCTGGCGTTCCAATAGTGCGTTCTCTTGCCCGATGGTGATTCGCGTTGCTATTGGTGGCTACTTGAACGGCGGCGCGATTTATCATAGCCAGTGCGGCGAAGTCGCGTTCACACACATCCCCGGGCTACGCGTTTTGTTCCCATCCAACGCACTGGATGCCTGTGGCCTGCTGCGCACGGCGATACGGTGCGACGATCCCGTGCTTTTCCTGGAGCACAAGCGTCTCTACCGGGAGCCTTATAACCGGGCGCCGCATCCTGGGATCGACTATACGATTCCGTTCGGCAAGGCGAAGACCGTGAAGATGGGGCAGAACTTAACCATCGTCACTTACGGCGCTCTGGTTCAGAAGTCTCTGCAGGCAGCGATCCAACTCGAGCAACGTTGGCCTGGTACCTCAATTGAGGTAATCGATCTGCGTTCGCTTTCGCCATACGACTGGAATGCCATTCGTGAGTCGGTCGAGAGAACGAGTCGCGTCATGATCGCGCACGAGGACACGCTTTCCTGGGGCTATGGAGCCGAAATTGCGGCCCGCATCGCCAGTGAGATGTTCACCTCGCTCGACGCGCCGGTCGGCCGCGTCGCTGCCCTCGACACCTGGATCGGGTACAATCCGCAACTGGAAAACGAAATCCTGCCGCAGGTCGAAGATCTGGTTAAAGAGGGCGATCGCCTTCTCTCGTTCTAGCGGTCTGAGCGCGGGCGGAACCTCACCAACGGATCGTCCGAGTGACGATCTGATCTCCCTCAACGAGTACTGTCTGTTCCGCCCGTTGCTCGCCGTTCAAGAGCACGACAAGTCTGTGCGGTCCCGCCGGCAAACGTACGCTGGCGGGCGTCTGTCCCCGATTCTGCCCGTCGATCAGAACCTGAGCGCCAGAAGGAGAGGAAGCGACCAAGAGTGTCCCCAGGCTTCGCGTCATAACCACCGTGACTACTTTGTCCTCGGGCACAAGAAAGATCCGGCGTGCCGCTTCCGATCCGGCGGTCGTTGCCATTAACGTGTGCCGTCCTGAACCAAGGTTCAACGTGCACGGCGCCGTACAGGTATTTGCCTCGTCGTCATCCACCACGATCCGGGCGCCCACCGGATCACTGACGAGCTGAACACCGGTCAGCCCGTGAGAATTGCGAGGCTGGTTTGAGCCTGCCACGCTTTCTTGGCGTTTCATCGTCGGAGTTGACGGCTTCGGGGACGTCGGCGAGGGCACGGAAGAAACTGCGGGCGGCTCTTCTCGGTCGTTGCGTCCTGCCTCTCCGGAATTCCCGGAAGGTTGTTCGCCATTCTGAGTTGCGGGCGATGACTCACCTGCTGCGGGTGAGTTTCCCCTCCCCATGTCCGGGCCGGGCTCGGGAACGGCCTTCGCGGCCTCGCCGGGCGGCGGTGAGGTTGGCGAGCGAGTAGGATCGGCTACCTGCACCGGCACGGGCGCACTTGGTTTCCAATAACGGCTCACCCAAACGCCAGCGCCGATCAGAATTCCGAAGACAAATGCCAGCGCCAGCTTTCGTCCGCTTCTGTTTTTCTCCGGAAGCAGATAAGCGCGTTCACCAGGCTGCGGTTGTGGCGGCTGCACCGGTGGGACTGGTCGGTCCCTGTCCGCCGGCGATTCCGGAGCCGCGGCGGCAGCAGTAACCTCCGCCTGATTTGGCCGCTTTGAATCGGCGGCTGCGACCACGCCTGAGGCGGCCAGTATGTCGACAAAGTCCAGGCAGCAGGAGAATCGCTGCTCGGGCGATTTAGCAAGAGCCCTTGCGATTGCCTGAGTTGCTTTGTCGTTTAAGCCGGGGGCTAAATCCTTGGCTGGGCGGGGCTCTTCTTTGCAAATCCGGAAGTAAAGGGTGGCCAGGTGGTCGGCATCAAACGGTGTGCTTCCCGTCAGCAATAGATACGCCAGGACACCCAATGCAAATTGGTCAGCCTGCCCGGTGACGGCGGCTTCCTGGATCTGCTCCGGTGACAAGAACCGTAGTGCCTCTTCCCCCGGATCGGTGTGAGGAGAATATTTTGCCACCAGTCTGGCGACTTCGAAATCGGAAACGCGAAGAAGTGAATTATCGTTCTTGGCGTCCGCCGCGGGCGCTTTCTCGACAAAAATGTTGTTAGGCCACAAGGCTCCGTGAATGATTCCCCGCCGGTGTGCCTCGTCGAGCGCGCTCGCCAATTGGCGTAGCCAGTCAATGGCCACCCCGGTTGGTATCGCTGTCCCCTTCAAGACACCCGACAGCCGGGGAGACTCAACAAAGTCGCTCACCACGTGGAAAAAATCGTGTTCTTCGATGATCTCGCGTACGGAGATTACGTGTGGATGCCGGAACCTCGCTTGCTTTTTTCCGCACTGACGTAGAGCGTTTCGAAGCTCTTTCTGTTCGGTTTCATCTTCTAGCGCGGCGATATGAACGGTTCGGATCGCAACAGCGCTTCCCGAGCTATCCTGGGCGCGGAAGGTGGCACTAAGCACGCCACGATTTAACTCGCTCTCAATCTCGTAGCGGCTTATCTGCTGCACACCCCTCCATTATAAAGGCCTTTAGGGGCCTCGCTGGTTGCTGCGCGCAGGCTTGAAATACACCTTCGCTTGTTACCATAGGAGCACCCAATGAATCTCGAAGCGATCCAGGAAGGCCTAACGTTCGACGACGTGCTGTTGCAGCCCGCCCATAGCGAATTGACCCCTGCCGAGGCCGATCCGCGGACTCGCTTTACGCGGACCATGGAATTGAATATTCCGATCGTCAGCGCGGCCATGGATACCGTGACGGAGTCGCATCTCGCCATTGCCTTGGCGCAACAGGGCGGCATCGGCATCATTCACCGCAACATGTCGATCGACCGCCAAGCCGAAGAGGTTGATCGTGTAAAGCGAAGTGAAAGCGGCATGATCGTCGATCCAGTCACCATCGAGCCCGAACGCAAGATTTCAGAGGCCCTCGAGTTGATGGCTCGTTACCGGATCTCGGGTGTGCCCGTGACTACCCACGGCAAGCTGGTCGGAATTCTGACCAATCGCGATCTTCGATTCGAAACGCGCTATGACCTGCCGATCTCCGAAGTAATGACTAAGGAGAACCTGATTACCGTTCCCGTGGGGACGACCCTCGAAGACGCGCGGAATATTCTCCACAAGCACCGTGTCGAGAAACTGCTTGTCGTGGACGACAACTTCGCTCTGAAGGGACTGATCACGGTTAAGGATATTCAGAAGAAGCTGAAGTACCCAAACGCGGCAAAGGACGCCCAGGGGCGGCTACGAGTTGGCGCTGCGATTGGCTCTTCGTCCGACTTCCTCGAGCGTGCTCAGGAGTTAGTCCGGATGAAGGTGGATGTGATCGCGGTCGACTCCGCCCACGGCCACAGCCAGCGCGTAATGGATGCCGTCAAAAAGCTAAAGCAGCTTCTTCCCAATACGCAGGTCGTTGCCGGCAACGTGGCATCGTTTGAAGGCGCGAGGGACCTGATTCGACTGGGCGCCGACGGCGTCAAAGTCGGCATCGGGCCCGGTTCCATTTGCACCACCCGCGTAGTGAGTGGCGCGGGTGTGCCTCAGATCACAGCGATCTCTCAATGCTCTCGCGCTTGTAAGGATGCTGGTGTACCGCTCATTTCCGATGGGGGAGTGAAGTTCTCCGGCGATGTGACGAAAGCCGTTGCCGCCGGCGCGGATTGCGTCATGATCGGGAGTTTATTCGCCGGCACCGATGAGAGCCCGGGAGAAACGATCCTTTTTCAGGGCCGTACGTTTAAGAGCTACCGTGGCATGGGATCGATGGGCGCCATGACCCAAGGCAGCTCAGACCGGTACTCCCAGGATCCGAATGGCAAGCTTGTGCCCGAGGGTATCGAAGGGCGCGTACCGTACAAAGGCCCGGTGGCCGATCTTACGTACCAACTCGTCGGCGGTCTTCGAGCGGGTATGGGTTACTGCGGCTGCCGCACAATTCCGGAACTGCAGGAGAGAGCCAAGTTTCTCCGTGTCACGGTGGCGGGCCTCCGCGAAAGCCACGTCCACGACGTCATCATCACGAAGGAAGCGCCGAACTACCGCCTGGAGTAGCCGCCGCCGTTTGCGCTGCTTAGGTTGGCGGGCCTCCCAAATCGGTTTTAGTAATGGTTGCTTCGGCTTTCCCAAGTCCAAAACGAATTCGGACCACTTCGCCGACCGCCGTTTCTTCCGCGTCCCTCAGCACCTGACCACCCTCCGTCTCAACGATTGCGTACCCGCGCGCCAGAATCCGCAGCGGGCTTAGCTGAGATAAGTGAGCTTCCAGGGGTTCAAATTTTCGTTGGCGCTGCGAGATCGCATCTCGCATGATCGTCACCAAGCTCCGCTCAGCAGTTGTGGCTGCTTCACGAAACCGGGCGAAGCGTAATCGCAAATCCATTGTTCTGAGGCGTTGAAATAGGGCTCTCAGCTCCCGTTCTTTTGCCGCCAGTGACATCCGCTCGGTCTCACGCAATCGGTAATCGGCGTCGTCTAACTGCTGTGTCCGCCGGCCCAGCAGGCGGTGGATCACGGTTTCGGCTCGTTCGAGGCCCTGTTGCCGCCATTCGCGAGAACATAGGATCAGCTTGTAGCGAATGCCTTGGGTGAGTCTGGCACGCGCGGCGTCCACGAGATCGACCATACTCTCGCGTGTGCGGACAACGATCTCGGCTGCCGCTGAAGGCGTCGGTGCACGCAAGTCAGCGACAAAATCGGCGATTGTGAAGTCAGTCTCATGTCCTACGGCCGAGATCACCGGCACTGCGGAAGCGGCAATCGTTCGGGCCACCGCTTCTTCGTTGAATGTCCATAAATCGTTCAACGATCCACCACCTCGAGCCACAATGACCACGTCCGCCCAGCCGCTGTTACTGAAGTACTGCATGCCCCGGCACACCTGTTCGACTGAACCATCGCCTTGCACCAGGGCGGGGAACACACGAATGTGCAGTCCTCGGAAGCGGCGCTCCAGTACATGCAAGATGTCGCGGATCACAGCGCCGGTCGGCGATGTCACGATGCCGATCCGACGGGGAAGCATAGGCAGCGGGCGTTTTCGTGACGGGTCAAAAAGGCCTTCGGCGTCCAACTTTTTCTTCAGCTGTTCAAACGCAAGCTGCAACGCTCCCGCACCGCGCGGTTCCAACAGTTCGACGATCAGCTGGTATTCGCCGCGCTCTTCGTAGACCTCCACGTTGCCCCGGACCAGAGCGACCAATCCATCTTGCGGCCGGAATTTGAGCAACCGGGCATTGCCTCGAAAGAGGACGCACTTCAGCTGGCTCTGCCCATCTTTGAGGCTGAAATAATAATGGCCGCTGGTCGCCTGCCGGCAGCCCGCAACCTCGCCAGTCACCCAGATGGCGCGAAATTCTCTTTCGAATAAGGCTTGAATCTGGGCGTTCAATTCGCTGACGCTGTAAATGCGCCGCGTCGGTTCGAGCGAAAGACTCAATTGGCCGGTCGGAGGGCTGGTTTCACCAAACACTGTGACTTGTTCCGTCTTTTCGAATCTACTTGATTTTCGCGGTTGCTCCGCCGGAGATGATTCGTTATTCTTTAACCGGCTATCGGAAACCGCCGGACGCCACGTCGCGATCGGTTAAGGTGCACCTCGAAGGGTGTCTTGCAGCGAGTCGACGGCTCGACGTGGGGGCCTTCGCAGCCCGACCCAGTATTGTCCCACGTATGGAGGTTTAATGAGTCCGAAAGAAGTTCTTGATTTCGCCAAGAAAAACGACGCACGTCAGGTTGACATGCGTTTCACTGATCTGCCGGGGCTCTCCCAGCACATCTCATATCCCATCAACATGCTCGACGACGGCTCCTTCGAGGACGGCTTCGGCATCGATGGGTCCAGCATCCGTGGATGGGCGGCCATAAACGAGAGCGACATGCTCATAATCCCAGACCCCACCACGGCGTTCATGGATCCATTTGCTGAAACCCGAACCCTGGTGATGTTGGGCGAGGTGATTGATCCAATCACCCGCCAGCACTACGACCGTGATCCCCGTTGGATAGCCAAGAAGGCTGAGCTCTATCTCCAGAATTCGGGGGTGGCCGACACCGCCTTCTTCGGGGCGGAAGCCGAGTTCTTCATCTTTGACAATATCCGTTTCGATCAGAATCAGCACTCCGGATATTACTTCATTGATGCGGAGGAGGGCCGCTGGAATTCAGGCCGCGAGCACAACAACCTGGGCTATCGTCCGCGCTACAAGGAAGGCTACTTCCCGGTCCCGCCCACTGACCACTATCAGGACCTTCGCAGCGAGATGGTCGCCACGATGATCGAGTGCGGTCTCGCGATCGAATGCCATCATCACGAAGTCGCCACCGGCGGTCAGTGCGAAATCGATCAGCGCTACGACACGCTTGTCAAATCCGCCGACAACATGATGCTCTACAAGTACATCGTCCGTAACGTGGCGTATCAGTACGGCAAGACGGTCACGTTCATGCCGAAGCCGTTGTTTGGCGACAACGGCAGCGGCATGCACACCCATCAGAGCCTGTGGAAAGAGGGGAAACCTCTCTTTGCCGGCGATGGCTACGCCGGGCTCAGCCAGACCGCGCTCTACTATATCGGCGGCCTGTTGAAGCACGCGCGGGCGCTTTCGGCCATCATCGCGCCCACCACAAATAGCTATAAACGGCTGGTCCCCGGGTACGAAGCGCCGGTCAACCTGGCCTATTCGAGCCGCAACCGTTCCGCTGCGGTTCGCATTCCGATGTATTCCGCCAGTCCAAAGGCCAAACGCGTCGAGTTCCGTCCTCCCGATCCTGCCTGCAACCCCTATCTGGCCTTCGCTGCCATGATGATGGCGGGCCTCGACGGCGTCATCAGCAAGATCGATCCGGGCTCTTCACTCGACAAGGACATTTACGACCTATCGCCTGAGGAACTGAAGATGGTTCCGTCCATGCCGGCCTCGCTCGAAGAAGCCCTGACTTGTCTGGAGGAAGATCATGCCTTCTTACTGAAAGGCGAGGTTTTTACGGCCGAACTGATTGAGGCGTTTATCTCCTATAAGCGAAAAGCGGAGGCCGATGCCATCCGCCTTCGTCCGCATCCTTACGAATTTGCCCTGTATTACGACATCTAACTCAGATTGCGCGAAGCGGATCGGATTGCCGCGGTATCGTCTCTTTGCAGGCGGCGCCGCGGCAACAGTTTGCGTGACATTGGTTTCAACAACGATATAATCAATTTGTTAGACCGAGTTGTCTAGCAGGCGGATCGCAGGGTCGGCCTGACCAAAGTATGTCGCCCCCGTCAGACCAGCGCCTACAGTACCAAGTCCAGACTAACCCGCTGTCCGATTTCCCCTTCTCTGTTCAGCAAACCATCGAAAACGTCAGCCAGTCTTCTCCCGATCCTGATCGGGTGCTGCAATACGTTTTGGAGTTTCAGTCCCGCCATGCGGCTTTGTTTAGAAAACTCGCGGACGAAACTCCACAGCGGCTTCAGTGGCTTTTGACGATTTTCGGTTATAGCCATTTTCTTTCTGAGGAACTGCTCCAACATCCGGAATGGATCCTGGACGTTTCCGACCTCTACCGCGCGCTTTCGGTAGCCGAATACCGGGATCGCTTACTGATCTTGCTGGCGCGGCGTCACACCTCTTTTTCAGTCACGCCGGAGTCCGGACGTGCCTCAGCCCTGGATCTTGCCCTATTCCGTCGCCAGGAGATGCTTCGCATCGTGCTTCGCGATGTCCTCAACCTGGCCACGCTCTCGGAAATCGCCGAGGAGCTTTCCAACCTTGCCGACGCGATTCTCCATATGGCCCTCGCCTCGGTAATCGCCGAAGCCAGCCGTCGATTTGGGCTTCCCTCCTGCCCAGCCAGTACGGGGAGCGTTTCGCCTTGCGGCTTCTCGGTGATTGCCTTGGGAAAGCTGGGGGGGCGTGAGCTGAATTACAGCTCGGATATCGATCTCATGTTCCTTTACACCGGCAACGGTGAGACCACTGGGCCGGACGTTGTCACTAACAAGGAATTTGCCAAGCGAGTCGCTAATCGCTTCACTGCCCTGCTGTCCACCTACACTACGGACGGCCTGTGCTACCGGGTCGACTTGCGGCTTCGCCCAGAAGGAAGCTTGGGCGAGGTTTGCATTTCGCTCGACGGCGCGCGCGATTATTACGCCAAACGAGCACGCGATTGGGAGTTGCAGATGCTTGTTAAGGCGCGTGTGGCGGCAGGAGACTACGCCACTGGCCATGCGCTACTTGAGTTTGTGGAACCGTCCATTTACTCAACAACCCTCGATTTCACGGCGATTGAAACCATGTCTGCCACTCGTGAGCGGATCAGTGAGAAGCTGGCCGGCAAGCGTTTGCGCCCCGGCCAATACGACGTCAAACTCACGCGGGGCGGAATTCGCGACATCGAATTCCTGGTGCAGTGCCTCCAGCGGCTTCACGGCGGCCGCGAGCCGTGGGTTCGTCATGGCGGCACGATGCTCGCACTCTCGCGCCTGCTGGACAAGGACTTGCTCTCCGTCACCGAGTATTCACGTCTGGTTAACGCTTATCAGTTCTTGCGCCACCTGGAACACCGCCTCCAATTTGAAGACGATCGCCAGACTCACACGCTTCCCACCAATCCCTTCGAGTTGGAAAGGGTAGCGAAGCGAATGCCCGCGTTCCGCCAGGCGTCGCCTGGAGTTGCGCTTTCCACGCAACTGCTCCACGATTTGAATGAGCATTTGGAGAATGTTCAAGCGATCTACGACCGGATTGTCCATGCCCAGCGTCCTCTGTCAAACTCTCCCAGAACCCTGGTGGTTCCTGCCGCGCCTGCGCTGGTTGCCGCGCTTCTTTCAGTCCCGGAATACCCGCTGAGGGTCATCTCCAACCCACTGCTTGACTCGCTAGAACAGCGTGCGCCAAAGCTGGCTGAGCAGCTCCGGCAGCGTGGCCTGCATCGCGCGCGGCCCGCATTCGAACATTTCCTGGAGTCCTTACTGGCGGACCCGGCAACCTTGGATCTGCTGGACTCGAATCGTTTGCTGACAGACTATGTCATGCAGTTGTTCGAGTCCAGTCCATTCCTGTCGGAACAGCTGATGCGGCAGCCCATTTTGCTGGAGGAAATCCGCCGGGTTGCCGATCACCCTACGCGACGGTGGTCGTTTGAGGGCTTAGCTGCTCCTTTAAACGACATAGCAGCGCTGCGCCGCTTTTACCGCCGCGAAATGGTTCGCATACAGGCCATGAGCATCTGCCTTCCCGAGCCGGTTTTCGAGACGCTCGATCGCACTTCCTCACTAGTTGAATTCGTTATCGCTCGCGCCTACCGGATAACGCTCGAGCAGGCGATTCAGCACGGCCAGCGTCGCTCGACCGCGTTAAAACCATTTGTCGAGCCTCGCGACGAAATGATGGTGGTGGCGCTCGGCCGGCTCGGGATGCGCGAATTCGATCTGGCCTCCGACGCTGATCTCCTCTTCATCATCCCGGACTCGGAGTTGGAACGGCACAAGTTCTGGACGAGGGTTGCCGAGCACCTGATCGAAATTCTCACCGCCTATACCGGCGACGGGACGATCCTTTCCATCGATACCCGGCTCCGGCCGAATGGGCGCGAGGGACCGCTGGTTCAAACCGAATCCAGTTATCGGGAGTACTTCACCACCAAAGGCGAGGCTTGGGAGGGAATCGCCTACATGAAAGCGCGCGCCGTCGCCGGCGATGCCGAGCGTGCCTTGAGTTTTCTCAACAAACTGCAGGAGGTTGACTGGCGGCGTTATGGACAAGGCGGCCGGTCCAAACACGATCTCCGACAGATGCGTCTGCGCTTAGAGCGCGAACAGGGTGGCGCGAGCCCGCTCAAAGCCGGCCGGGGCGGCTACTACGATGCTGACTTCATCCTCATGTACCTCAGGCTTCGGGGCGCCGGTTTCTTCTTCAAGACCCTAAACACGCCTGAGCGGATTGACATTCTTGAGAAAATGGGTCATCTTGAACGCTTTGATGCCGAGTTTCTACTGCACGCAACCACCTTTTACCGGGCGCTCGACCATGCTATTCGACTGGTCACGGGCCACGCTGAAGGGAAACTTCCGTCATCACGTGTGGAACTCGAGATGGTCTGCGAACTTCTCAACCGGTGGACGCCCGAGTCGCGGCGCTTCACAGAGATTGAAGCCGAACTGGCAAGCCTTACGGATCGGACCCGGGGCGTATTTGAGCGGATCTTCAGCTAATCTGTAGATCAATGTGGGCGCTCCGGCGTCTGTTATGTTGAGGTTACTTGTCAAGCACAGCCTTCTTTCATTTATCAGCACACTCGACCAGTCTTGTTAGAGTCTCCAGGGCTTTGGTCCTGTCCGCCGGTGTTTTGTTGGCGCTATCTTTGCCGCTAGACGCCGATACGGAAGGTGCCAATACTCCTGATGCCGCCATGAATCGTCTCTATAATTTCGATTTCACGGGGGCTCACCGGATTCTGGATGCCTTTAACGCCGCCCACCCCGATGACGCCCTCGGTCATGCTCTGCAAGCGGCGACCTTCATGTTCGGCGAGTTCGCCCGGCTACAGATCCTGGAAAGTGAGTTTTTCGAGGACGACAAGAAGTTCGCCGAGAAGAAGGGCCTGCACTACGATCCGATTGTCCGTGAGCAGTTCTACGGCGAAATCGATATCGCGCGCAAGCTCGCACTGGCCAAGCTGGCGAAGGATCCCAATGATCAAAACGCATTGTTTGTCATGACCATCTCCGGCGGCCTGCTTACCGATTTCACGTCCCTGATCGAGCGAAAGAACATCACGAGTCTCGGCTACGCCAAAGAGGCGCAAGCTTACGCAGTGCGATTGCTGGCGATCAATCCCAATTATGGCGACGCCTACCTCACCACCGGTTTCAGTGAGTATCTGGTTGGCAGTTTGCCTTTTTTTGTCAAGTGGTTCACCCACTTCGACAACACCGAGGGAAACAAAACGGAGGCCATAACCAAGCTCCAAAAGGTGGCGCAAACGGGCCACTACCTGGCGCCTTTCGCGAAAATCCTGCTGGCCATCATCTACCTCCGCGAAAAACAGCCTCTGGAATCGGAAAAGCTCTTGAAGCAACTCAGTGCTGCCTACCCCGAAAACCCGTTGCTCCGGAAGGAACTGGCTAAAGTTCAACGGGTCGCAGTCACCAGCGGAAGTTAGCCGCTGGGCGGTCGAGGTGCGAGCGCGGTTCATCGGCTGCAACGCCTCAGGCTTGGGCGCAGGCGGCGTCGAAGTCAAACGAAAGCTGGTTTGTGGGCGTGCGGCGGCGAGGACGGGCCACCGGCCGGAACTGGACAAGGGCAGGTCGGGCGAAGAGCAGGGGCTTGTCGCTGGTCGTCTCGCTTGACGATTCGCTGCAGCGGTGGAGCCAATTCACGATGATCCTCCGCGAGAAGTCGTGAGGCTCGCGATTGCGTAAACCCTTCACCTCTTCGACGACCCAGCCCCGCACCTCGGTGCGAATGGCGATGGTGAGCCTCTCGGGTTCCAGCGTTCGGTAGAAGTACAGCCGTCCGGCGGCGACACGGCGGGCATATGATTTCTGGTTCCCGGCGCAGTGCTCCATCACCTTGCCCTCGGCGATGAGTTCCGCATGGCTGGCGATGGCGCAGATGCTGATGCCCGGGACGGTCAGGCCGGGCAACGGTGGCTCGGGAAACGCCAATTGCCGGCGCGTGGACGGCCTCGGTGCCGGAGGCGCCGGGAACACGGGGCGCTCGAGACGGGGAGCAGCGCGGATCGGTGGAGGAGCCTGGACAGGAGCGCCAATCACGGGCTGGTCCAGATCAGAGAGCGTCCGAAAGCGCGGCAGCGGGAGCGCCTGGCTGCGCGTCCTCGCCAGTAGGTCGCGCATGCGGGCAACTAGATCGCAATGCAGCTGGGGAGCAGCTACCCGGCTCAGACGCGCAAGACATTCGGGCGCGACAAGCCCGCGCAGCTCTGGATCGCGTGCCACTTCCAGTGCAATTGGATTGATTCGCGCCAGGTGCGACAGCACGGCATCAGCCGCACGTTCGCCGGTCATCGCGGCGCGCAGGTGCGCCAGGAATTCAGTGGAGACCCACTCGGTGGGTACTTTCCGCAACAGGTGCACGGCGTGCTCCGTTTCGGGAAAGCCGCAGAAGGCGGCCAGGGAGCGTCGCCGCAAACCCACCTGACCGGCCGCGCCCGCTTTGGCGGCCACATAGCCGAGTGCCGGATTGGAGCGAAGCAACTCGAGGGCGGGTGCGCCGCCCGCATTCACGAATTGAAGCAGCTGCCAGTGCGCAGACGGAAAGCTGCGAACGGCGTCGCGCGCCTCCTGAGGCCAGTGTTCGATCAGAAATTGGCAGGCTGCCACGCAGCGGCGCGGAAAAGGCGCAATCCCGGAGCGGCGGGCGTTCTCTTCAATGATCGCGACGTCAATATCTGGTTCATAAGGCAGCCACGCGCCAGCCGTGAGCCGCCACGCGCCGGCTTCGGGTCCCCAGGGTACAAATCGCTCTATCGCTCTTGAGTGATAGCGATAAAGAGCGGGGGCGTCGATCCTGAAATGGACAGTGAGGGTGCTCTCGTTCCCCAACATGGCGAATTCCAATGAAGCCGCAGACAACAGACTCGCACGCCGCGCCCAAGTCCGCCGGGCTTGTCTTTTGCCCGGTAGCGCGGTGCGCGGTCTGTGCACTCCGAGACCGGCAGTATATCCCCGAATTCGCCCGCGAGTCGATTTCCACAGCTCAGGTGTGTCCGGGCAAAAAACTTGGGAAGGCTTGACAGGAAATCCGGAAAACTGACCGCGGTCTGAGCGATCGGCAATGGGTAAGGGGATGCGCCCGCTCAGGCGGTCCGGCCGACCACGAATAGAGTCGCATCGTCCGCCTTTTTGGCACCGTAGCCAAACCGGGCGAAGTCGTTGCGACAATCGGCAAGCAGGCTCGAGGCGGTGACCACCTTGTGGTCGCCCACTAAGTTTCGTATTCGTTCGATTCCGTACTCGCGGCCCTGCAAGTCCGTCGCCTCCGACACCCCATCTGAGTAAAGAACAATGCCATCGCCGGCCTTCAGGTGTAACTCGGTAACCGCGAACTCTCCAGTGGCAAACATGCCGACAGGAAGGTCTGAGCCTTCTAGTGGCGCTACCGTTCCACCGGTCAGGACGAGTGGCGCCGGATGGCCGGCATTGGCCAGTTCCACCCGGCCATCCGGGAACGCACGCCCGCATACCAGGGTGGCGTAGTGGGAAGGAAGCGTGCTCTCAGAGAAAACCCGGCTGGCACGCTGCAGCATGGAGCTGAGTGGCAGCTTGATTGGTACCAGTGATCGAAACATGGCGTGGAGATGAGCGGTGAGCATGGAGGCCGCGACACCCTTTCCGGAGACATCTCCCACCATGAAGTACAGTCCCGAGTCGTCTCCGGCGTCGATCACGTCGCAGTAGTCGCCGCTGACAATCCCGGCAGGCTCGTAGTGATAGCAAATCTGCCAGCCGTAGCGATCGAGGTTCTGATGCGGCAGCAGGCCCCGCTGGACTTGTGCGGCCAAATCCAGATCATCCTGCAAAGCATCCAGTTCTTGCCGGTTCATGTGGTCAAGACAGAACCGAAGAAGCGGATCGGCGATAAGACGCTCGCACTCGATCGTGTCGTGGCAAGACTCGCATATTCCAAACGAGCCATCCTCGATCCTTCGCAGTGCGTCATCGACCTCTTCGAGTAGATGTTGTAAATGACCGTTGCCCTCCGCTCGTTCCTCTGCGAGCTTAAGTCTGGAGCGCCGGTCGAGCAGCTGCTCGCGCATAAAACCGTTCACTACGCTTGCCATGCGGGAACTCCAATCGGCCTTTTGATGCTCGGAGAGCGGAAAAAGTTGTCGGTGCCCGACTTGTAAAATCTAGGGTTTACGTGGTTCCGGGAGATTCTTCCGACGGCCAGGTTGCGTTTGGATGACAAGGCTGCTATCCTGCGAGTTAGCAAGTTCACCATGGGAGGCGAAGGTGTGTTCGGATTTCCGGATGCAGCCTGAGCCGTTTGGACCAATCACATTATGAGTCAAAAGCCCGGTAAGAAGTATCAAGCCGCGGCCCAGCAAGTTCAAGTCAAGCCGTACCAACTCGCTGAAGCCGTTACGCTCGTTCAAAAAATCAAGTTCACGAAATTCGATGAAACCGTTGAGGTGCATATGCGCCTGGGCGTGGATCCGAAGCATGCCGACCAGATGGTCCGCGGCACGGTGGTTCTACCCAACGGGCTCGGCAAATCCAAGAAGGTGCTGGTCATCGCGTCGGGCGACAAGATTCGCGAGGCGCAGGAGGCTGGCGCCGATTTCGCCGGTGGCGACGAGATGGTCGCCAAAATCCAAACGGAAAACTGGATTGACTATGACGCCGTGATCGCGACGCCGGACATGATGCGCTCGGTGGGCCGGCTCGGTAAGGTACTCGGTCCCCGCGGGCTGATGCCCAACCCGAAAACGGGAACCGTCACGACGGATGTCGTGAAGGCTCTCCTTGAGATCAAGGCCGGTAAAGTGGAATTCCGTGTCGACAAAACGGGCGTTGTGCATGCCCCGGTTGGCAAGGTGAGCTTCGCGAACGATAAGCTGCTGGAGAACGCAAGCAGTCTGATCCAGGCTGTGATCAAGGCAAAACCCTCGGCCGCTAAAGGGAAATACGTCAAGAGCGCTACGCTGTGTTCGACGATGGGGCCGGGCGTTCAACTCGACGTGACATCGTTCAACGCTAAGGTGCTGTAGCGCCGGCGAAGGGCAAGGAATTAAGGACGAGGCAAGCGCCGTATGAAGAACAAAGACGACAAGAAGAAAGACCTGGAAGCGCTCAAGAAGCACATCGAAGAGAACAAGAACATCTTCGTGACCAGCTACGAGAAGATGACCGTCGCCCAGGATAATGAATTGCGCCGGACCATTCGCGAGGCGGGCGGCAACTATAACGTTGTGAAAAACAACCTTGCGGCAATTGCCTCCGAGGGTACCGCAGCGGCGAATCTGTTGAGCGATTTGAAGGGAATGACGTCGCTCGCGTATACCTCCAAGGATCCCGTGGCGCTGGCGAAGGCGCTGACCAAGTACGCGAAGGACAACCCGGTTTTCACGTTTAAGGCCGGTATGGTGGAAGGCCGTGTGATCGATATTAAGGCGATCACCGAACTGGCCGCCATGCCACCCAAGGAAGAAATCTACGCGAAGCTGTTGTATCTCATCAACGCAACCGCAACCCGCCTGGTCACCTCGGTGAGTGGTGTGGGGCGCAACCTGGCAGTAGTCATCGACCAGGGCGTGCAGGAAAACAAGTTCGCGCAGTAACAATTCTGTCTTGGCGGGACCTCAAACGATCCGCCATTCAGCAGAGAGTAATTAAGCAACTTTAATTTGTTAGGGAGTGTAGGTAAGAAATATGGCGGATATCAACGCGATTGCAGAACAGATTCAGGGCCTGACGTTGCTTGAGGCGTCGCAGCTCGTGAAGCTGCTTGAAGAGAAACTAGGCGTGTCGGCGGCAGCGGCGAGTGTGGCCGTGGCAGCTCCGGCAGGCGGCGGTGCAGCGGCCGCTGCTCCGGCCGAAGAGAAGACTGAGTTCACAGTGGTTCTTACTGGCGTAGGTGCCAATAAGATCAACGTTATCAAGGCGGTACGCGAAGTGACCAGCCTCGGTCTGAAGGAAGCCAAGGACCTCGTCGATGGTGCTCCGAAGCCCATCAAAGAAGGCGTGAATAAGGAAGAAGCTGAGGCGATCAAGAAGAAGTTTGTTGACGCCGGCGCCACTGTTGAAGTTAAGTAGAGGGTACGGGTCACCAGCCCGTCAGGAGAGGTGTGCCGGTCGTGTCATTTGACTCGGTCGGCCCTTTGCTGTTATCC
Source organism: uncultured Acidobacteriaceae bacterium (assembly GCA_963740005.1). Classification (GTDB taxonomy): domain Bacteria; phylum Acidobacteriota; class Terriglobia; order Bryobacterales; family Bryobacteraceae; genus CAJCIT01. The sequence goes on from CAVUCO010000026.1 coordinate 25,942, forward strand.
TCGAGAGGTAGTTCCCGGAGAAATCCGGCTTCGCCTCGTGATCCCATCTTCCTGTGTAGACTCCCGCGCGGTCTGGGTGACAGCGCGGGAATTTGGCATGCCCGAAAATCGCCGACCCAATCTGAGACCCAAAAGTTCGGCGGACGGGTGTGCTTACCTTTTCCCCGAAAGGTCCGTCAAGAATTCTCGAGGCCAAAAGCAAAGTGATATCCGGCAGAATTCTATCGGTTGTTTTTTGCCTGTCGTTTAGAGCTGTTTTCCCCGCGCACCCCCTGGGACTGCGCAAGCTTCTGTTGGCGGACCGCCCCGGTTCGTGGCAGATGTTGAACGTCGCATAGGTTTTTCCGGCGTTCGGTCACATCAGGATGCGCATGGCACCAAGTTCTGTTGGGGACGATCTCGATCGCGCCGGCGTGGTGAAACGCGATCGGTCCATAGGTGGTCTCGGGCAGGAAGTGGTGCTTTTGTTTCGTACCACCGGTTTTCAAAGGATTTGTCTGGCCGCACCGCAACGGCTGGACCACACAGACAGGGGAATCGCCAAGTGCTGCGCCGAGCGCTGCCGGGCGTATTCCTAGGAGCCCAAAGGAAAAGCATTAGATGCCAAACGTGTCATACGGTTCTCCCCGCGAGAGAGTTGACTTTTCGAAGATCAAGACTTCGATTCCCATTCCTAACCTCATCGAAGTGCAGAAGCGTTCGTATGAGCGCTTCCTGCAGATGGACCTGCTCCCCAAGGAACGCGAAGACGGCGGTCTGCAAAGCGTTTTTAGCTCCGTCTTTCCGATTTCTGATTTCCGTGGCCTGAGCCAACTCGAGTTTGTCGATTATTCCATTGGCAACTGGGAGTGTAAGTGCGGCAACCTGAAAGGTTTGCATCACCTGCGAACCATTTGCCGCAATCCGAACTGCGGAGCGGAAATCAAAACCGATCCGTTCCAATCCGGCGATGTTTTGTGCCACAAGTGCGGCACATTCAACAAGAACATCGTCACGTTCTGCAACCGCTGCGGTGATCCCGTGGCGCTGCAGCTGAAGTACGAGGTTCCGGAATGCGAAGAGCGCGGCATGACGTATGCAGCGCCGCTGAAAGTCACCATCAGGCTCACGGTCTACGACAAGGATCCCGAGACCGGGAACAAGACAGTCCGCGACATCAAAGAGCAGGAAGTGTTCTTCGGCGAAATCCCGCTGATGACGGAGAACGGCACGTTCATCATCAACGGCACCGAGCGCGTCATCGTCTCCCAGTTGCATCGTTCACCGGGCGTGTTTTTCGAACGAGTGCAGGCGCAGGGCTATTTCCTCGGCAAGATCATTCCCTATCGCGGAAGCTGGGTGGAGTTCGAGTACGACAACAAGAACCTCCTCTATGTCCGCATCGACCGGAAACGCAAGTTCTATGGAACGGTGTTTCTGCGCGCTTTGGGCCTGAAGACTGACTCCGAGATCATCCGGGCGTTCTACAAGCTCTCAAACATCAGCCTCAAGGACAAGAAGCTGTTCTGGAAGGTCAACGAAAGCCTCATCGGAACCAAGCTGTCTTACCTCATCGCGAACAAAGCGGGCGAGACGGTGGTTGCGCAGGGCAAGAAGATCACGAACTCGGTCTTCCGCGAAATCCAAAAACACAAGATTGAGCAGGTGGAAGTTGCACCGAACGATCTCGAAGGCGCGTTCGTTGCGGCCGACGTCATCGACATGTCGACGGGCGAAGTCCTGGTGGAAGCCAACCACGAATTGACTTCGACCACCATTGGGAAGCTAGCCGATGCCGGCATTACCGACTTTGAAATCTTCTTCCCCGAGCGTGACGAGGCCGGCAATGTGATTTCCGCCACCTTGCGCAAGGATGGCGTGAAGAGCCAGAACGACGCGCTGCTGGAAATCTACCGCAAGCTGCGCCCCGGTGACCCGCCAACGCTCGATACAGCAACCCAATTATTCCAGGGAATGTTCTTCGACCCGCGCAAGTACGATTTCTCGCGCGTGGGCCGCATGAAGTTCAACATCAAGCTCTACGACAAGGCCGATTCAACTCCGCTCGACCGTCGGACGCTCGATCAGCATGACTTCATCGATACGATTCTCTATCTGCTGAAATTGCGCCGGGGCATCGGCGCAGTCGACGACATTGATCACCTGGGCAACCGCCGCGTCAGGGCGGTGGGTGAACTGCTTGAGAACCAGTTCCGCATTGGCTTGGTCCGTATGGAACGAGCCATCAAGGAAAAGATGTCGGTCTACCAGGAAATGTCGACGGCTATGCCGCACGACCTGGTGAATGCGAAGCCAGTGATGGCCGCCATACGCGAGTTCTTCGGATCGAGCCAACTGTCGCAGTTCATGGATCAGACTAATCCGCTCTCTGAGATTACGCACAAACGGCGTCTCTCAGCGCTTGGACCGGGTGGTCTCTCCCGCGAACGCGCGGGCTTCGAGGTTCGCGACGTACACCCGACGCACTACGGCCGCATCTGTCCGATTGAAACGCCGGAAGGCCCGAACATCGGTCTCATCTCCTCGCTGTCGTGCTTCGCGCGGATCAATGAATACGGATTCATCGAGAGCCCGTACCGCCGCGTCAAGGACGGCACGCTGGTCGACGAGGTCAAGATCCTCAACCCCGGCGATACTCACTTCAAGGTAGGCCAAGTCGTATCGCGCGCGGAGATCGACAAGGCGAACTCGGCCCTCGCCGCTAACAAGCAACATGCCGAAACGGAAGCGCATTGCGATTACCTCTCGGCTTGGGAAGAAGACAAGTATCTGATCGCGCAGGCCAATGTAACCATTAACAAGGTCGGCCGAATCGTGGACGACTTGGTCGACGCGCGCCAAGCCGGCAACTTTGTACTTAAACACCGGGACGAAGTGGAGTACATGGACGTTAGCCCGAAGCAACTGGTCTCGGTGGCGGCAAGCTTGATCCCGTTCCTCGAAAACGACGATGCGAATCGAGCGCTCATGGGTTCGAATATGCAGCGTCAAGCCGTTCCGTTGCTGCGTGCGGAAGCTCCGTACGTCGGTACCGGCATGGAGATGGTCACGGCGCGCGATTCAGGCGCAGTGGTCATCTGCAAACGCGCCGGCGTTGTCGACTCGGTCGACAGCGAACGCATTATCGTCCGCGTGGAAGGCGGCGGCCATGAAGGACAGATGTCGCGCGAAGTGGGCGCGGATATCTACCAAATGACCAAGTTCAAGCGCTCCAACCAGAACACCTGTATCAGCCAGAAGCCGATTGTACAGCAGGGCCAGAAGGTGAAGAAGGGCGATGTGCTGGCCGATGGGCCTTGCACGGAGAGCGGTGAGTTGGCACTCGGCCGGAACGTGCTGGTTGCGTTTATGCCGTGGCGCGGCTACAACTTCGAGGACGCCATCGTCGTCAGCGAGAAGCTGGTGAAGGAAGACTACTACACCTCGATTCATATTGAGGAATTCGAAATCGAGGCCCGCGATACCAAGCTCGGGCCGGAGGAAATCACTCGCGATATTCCAAACATCGCGGAGTCTTTCCTCCGCAACCTCGATGACAGCGGTGTTATTCGCATCGGAGCTACCGTGAAGCCGGGCGACATTCTGGTAGGCAAAGTGACGCCCAAGGGCGAAACGCAGTTGACTCCGGAAGAGAAGCTGCTCCGTGCGATCTTCGGCGAAAAAGCCGGGGATGTAAAGGATGCCTCGCTGTACTGCCCGCCGGGCATTGAAGGCACCATCGTCGACTGCAAAGTGTTTTCCCGCAAGGGCGCCGAACTCGATGAACGCTCCAAGCAGATCCTCACTCAGCAGGAAGAGCGCCTGCATCGCAATCTCGAGGACGAAAAGCGCATTCTCAATGACGAACGCGCCAAGCGCCTGGAACGGTTGCTGAATGACAAGCAACTGCAGGCCGACCTGCACGACGAAAAGACCAACAAGCGGCTAATCTCGAAAGATATGCCGCTGACACGCGACGTGCTCGAAAAACTGCGCGCTCGCGACCTGAAGCGAATGCGGCTATCCAATAAGGATCCGCGGCTGAACGAGCAAATCGACGAGATCGAGGAAATGACCTCGCGTCAGATCGCAGTGCTCGAGAAAATCACCGAAGAGAAGATTGCCAAACTGCGGAAGGGCGATGAGCTGCCTCCGGGCGTCATTAAGCTCGTCAAGTGCTACATCGCCATGAAGCGCAAGTTGTCGGTCGGCGACAAGATGGCCGGCCGTCACGGCAACAAAGGCGTCATAGCCCGCATCGTGCCGGAAGAAGACATGCCTTACATGCCGGATGGCACTCCAGTCGAGATCGTATTGAATCCGCTGGGTGTTCCGTCCCGTATGAACGTGGGTCAGATTCTGGAAACGCACTTGGGCTGGGCCGCGGAAAAGCTGGGTCTTCATTTCGCAACGCCGGTGTTTGACGGCGCAACCGAAAAGGACATAAAGAGCCGATTGAGCGAGGCCGGGCTGCCCACCTCGGGCAAGATTAACTTGCACGACGGCATGACTGGTCTGCCCTTCGAGCAGCCGATCACCGTTGGCTACATTTACATGCTGAAGTTGTCGCACCTGGTGGACGACAAGATTCACGCACGATCGATTGGACCGTACTCTTTGATTACCCAGCAACCGCTGGGTGGCAAGGCGCAGTTCGGCGGTCAGCGCTTCGGCGAGATGGAAGTGTGGGCGCTTGAAGCGTACGGCGCAGCATACATCTTGCAGGAGTTGCTGACGGCAAAATCGGATGACGTGTATGGACGCGCCAAAATCTACGAAGCGATCGTAAAGGGCGAAGCGGCCGCCGAACCGGGCGTGCCAGAGTCGTTCAACGTGCTGATACGCGAACTGCAGAGCCTGTGCCTCGACGTGGAACTGATGAAGAAGCCACGCGAGTTGCCGGATCTGGCGCACGCGGCGGATTAGGACTCTCTATAGGTGTGGGGCGGGACTGGCAGACGTCGCGCTCCACACTGGGTTTTCTGATGCTGATTTGAGGGAAATGGCGTCTGTCTCCATTTTCTGACGGGTGCTGAAGGGTTACTAAGGATCATTCATGTATCGTTCTTCTCCTTACGACAGGGCCAATTTAATTGCGGATTTCGATTCGATTCGAATCAGTCTGGCTTCTCCGGAAAAGATTCGGAGCTGGTCACACGGTGAAGTCACCAAGCCGGAAACCATCAACTATCGGACCTTCAAGCCGGAGCGCGACGGGCTGTTTTGCGCGCGTATTTTCGGACCGGTAGCTGACTGGGAGTGCTTGTGCGGTAAGTACAAGCGCATGAAGCATCGCGGTGTAATTTGCGACAAATGCGGCGTCGAAGTGACGTTGTCGCGCGTGCGGCGTGAGCGCCTTGGCCACATCGAACTGGCCAGCGCGTCCTCGCACGTTTGGTTCTTCAAGGGTCTGCCGAGCCGCATCGGTTACCTACTCGATATCACGCTCCGCGAATTGGAGCGCGTCCTCTACTACGAAGCCTACGTCGTGATCGAACCTGGTGAAGGCTCTGGCCTTAATGCGGGCGAGGTGATCAGCGACGAGCGCAAACGGCAGGTTGATCAGGAATTCGGCGGTAAGTACGTTGCGATGATGGGCGCCGAAGGCATCAAGGAACTCTTGAAGCGGATCGACGTCGAGTCGTTGAGCATTGAGATCCGCGAAAAGATGAAGACGGAGATCTCAGCGCAGAAGAAGCTGAAATATGCCAAGCGGCTGCGTGTGGTGGAGAGCTTCCGTAAGTCGGGTAACAAACCGGAGTGGATGATTCTCGACGTGATCCCGGTCATTCCGCCGGAGTTGCGCCCCCTGGTGCCACTCGATGGCGGACGCTTCGCTACCTCCGATCTGAACGACCTTTATCGCCGCGTCATCAACCGCAATAACCGTTTGAAGAAGTTGATGGAGCTGCATGCTCCGGATGTCATCGTCCGTAATGAAAAGCGCATGCTGCAAGAGGCCGTTGATGCCTTGTTTGACAATGGGCGCCGCGGTCGTGTATTGCGTGGCGCTAACAATCGTCCGCTGAAGTCGCTCTCCGACACGCTGAAGGGCAAGCAAGGCCGTTTCCGCCAGAACCTGTTGGGGAAGCGCGTCGACTACTCAGGGCGCTCGGTTATCGTTGTGGGTCCCGAACTGAAGTTGAATCAGTGCGGTTTGCCGAAGAAGATGGCGCTCGAGTTATTCAAGCCGTTCATCTATCACCGCTTGGAGCAACGCGGGCATTGCACCACCATCAAGCAAGCTAAGGAATTGGTGGAGCAGCAGGATCCCGTGGTTTGGGACATCCTCGAGGAAGTGATCAAGGATCATCCCATTCTTTTGAATCGCGCTCCAACGCTGCACCGTCTGGGTATTCAAGCGTTTGAGCCGGTGCTGGTCGAGGGCAAGGCGATCAAGCTGCATCCGCTGACCTGTACGGCATTCAACGCCGACTTCGACGGCGACCAGATGGCTGTTCACATTCCGCTGTCGCCCGAAGCGCAGATCGAAGCATCGACATTGATGCTGGCCTCGAACAATATTCTGTCGCCTGCGCACGGTGCGCCCATCGCCATTCCAACTCAGGATATGGTGCTGGGTCTTTACTACCTCACGAAAATGCGACCGAACACCAAGGGTGCCGGCCGTACGTTCGCTTCTATCGATGACGTGCTAATCGCATTAGAAATGGGCGAAGTGGAAACGCTCACGCCAATCAAGTTGCGCTACACCGGCCGTGTGATCGACCTGACCAAGGCGTTCGATAGCCAGAACGTCATGCACACCGAACCCATTGAGTTCGCCAAGCAGTACATGGAAACAACGGTGGGCCGCGTCATTCTGAACGACGTGTTGCCCAAGCAGATGCCCTTTGTGAACGGCCTGCTGAAGAAGAAGGGTCTTGCTCAACTGGTGCAGTTCTGCTACCTGAAGTTCGGTCTTCAGGTTACCGTGCAGATGCTGGACGAAGTGAAGCGGCTCGGTTTCCTCTACGCGACTCGTTCCGGCATTTCTATCGGCATCGACGACATGGTGGTCCCGGAAGAGAAAGCCGCCCTGGTCAAAGAGGCCGAGCGGCAGGTGATCGAAGTTACGCAGCAGTACCAGGACGGGGCCATCACCCAGTCGGAGCGCTACAACAAAATCATCGAAATCTGGTCGAAAGTCACCGAAGCGGTCTCGGACAAAATGTTCAAGACCATGGAGGAAGACGATCGCACCGGCCGCGTCCTGAACCCGATTTACATCATGGCCGATTCCGGCGCCCGCGGTTCGAAGCAGCAGATCCGTCAGCTTTCCGGCATGCGCGGCCTAATGGCTAAACCCTCCGGCGAAATCATCGAATCGCCGATCACGGCGAACTTCCGCGAAGGCCTGACCGTTCTGCAGTACTTCATCTCGACCCACGGCGCTCGTAAAGGTCTGGCCGATACCGCGTTGAAGACGGCCGATTCCGGTTACCTGACGCGCCGCCTCTGCGACGTGGCCCAGGATGTCATCATCACCGAAACCGATTGCGGCACGGCAGATGGCATTTACGTTGAACCGATTATCGAATCGGGCGAAATCATCGAGCCGCTGCGCGACCGTATCGTTGGCCGCGTTGCGCTGGAAGACCAGCTCGACTACGAAACCAACATTATCGTCAAGGTGAACCAGGAGATCACGGAAGAACTGGCCAGTGCGATTCAGGCTGCCGGTATCGAGCGGGTGAAGATCCGTTCGGTGCTCACCTGCGAATCCAAGCGCGGCGTCTGCCAACTCTGTTACGGCCGAAACCTGGCAACAGGCAGGATGGTCGAGCGCGGCGAAGCAGTGGGAATCATCTCGGCGCAGTCCATCGGCGAACCCGGAACACAGTTGACCATGCGTACGTTCCACATCGGTGGGGCTGCGACCCGAGTCAGCGAACAATCCACGCAGGACGCGAAGTCGGACGGCTTCGCGAAGTTCATCGGCATTAACGCGGTCCGCAACAAGCGCGGCGAGTTGATCGCCATGAACAGAAACGGTATCCTCGCCATCGTCGACGATAAGCAGCGCGAACGTGAGCGCTACCAGGTTGTCTACGGCGCGAAAATCAATGTCGAAGAGGGCGCACCGGTCAAGGCGAACAAGATTCTCCTTGAATGGGATCCCTATACCTTCTCCATCCTGACGGAAGTCAGCGGCGCAATCCACTTTAAGGATCTCGTCGATGGCATCACGACTCAGGAACAGGTGGATGAAATCACGGGCAACATGCAGGTGGTTGTCACTGATTCACCGGACGAGAAGCGCATGCCGACCGTTATCGTGCGGCCGGGCGGCGGAACGCGTGCCGATGAGAAGCGCTACCTCATGCCGACTCACGCTCACTTGATGGTGACGGACGGTGAAGAGGTACACGCCGGCGACGTCATCGCCAAGATCCCGCGCGCTACCACGAAGACCAAGGACATCACGGGCGGTCTGCCGCGCGTCGTGGAACTATTCGAAGCGCGCAAGCCGCGTGAGACGGCCGTTATCGCTGAGATCAACGGCAACGTGAAGTACGGCGAAGTGACCAAGGGCCAACGCAAACTGTATATCGTTGGCGACGATGGAACACAAAAGGAATACTCAATTCCTCGCGGCGTTCACATCAACGTGCAGGAAGGCGAGCGGGTGAAGTCGGGCGATCCATTGATGGACGGGCCGCGCAATCCGCACGACATTCTCGCTGTTCTGGGCGAGAAGGAACTGCAGAAGTACCTCGTCAACGAAATCCAGGAAGTCTACCGCTTGCAGGGTGTCAACATCAACGATAAGCACCTTGAGGTGATCTCGCGCCAAATGATGCGTTGGATCAAGGTAGAGGACATCGGCGATACGGAATTCCTGCCGGAAGAAGTGGTGGATAAGTTCCGCTTCCGCGAGGAGAACCAGCGAGTGATCGAGTCCGGCGGTGCCGCGGCAACGGGCAAACCTCTGCTGCTCGGTATTACCAAGGCGTCGCTTTCAACGGATTCGTTCATTTCCGCTGCCAGCTTCCAGGAGACAACGCGTGTGTTGACCGAAGCCGCTATCAACGGCAAGGTCGACTACCTCCGTGGTCTTAAGGAGAACGTCATCATGGGCCGGCTGATTCCTGCGGGCACCGGCATGGAGTATTACCGGCGAGTGAAGATTGCCGGCGAGGATGTGGTGGAGGAAGAGCCGGCGCCTGATCAAGAGCTGTCACTCAGCGACACGCTGGCCGACTACAACGATGAAACCCGCGGTGTATACACGGGCGGCCTGAGCGAAGACGCACCTCCGGTTGAGGAAGTCAGCACAGCCGAAGAAATCTAAGCGGCAAAAACAATAAGAATGTCAGGGCGGCGTCTAAAAAATGCCGCCCTTTTTTATGGCTGAGGCCGAAGAAACTCAGCTAGGTTAGCAGCTTGGCCCAACGCTTCCAGGGTCTTAGGATCGAATACTCCGGAGTCGCGGTCGGTCCTGCCTTCCTTACTGCCAGCAACTGGCGACGCACCAGACGCCTGATGGCGCCCTGCGTCGCGCTCTTCGAGAGGCCCGTGGCCTCAGCAAGGGCCTGGTAGCTGAGCGCCACTCGATTGCGCTCGCGACCCTTCGATTTTCCCCAAATTAGAACGTAAACGAGGAAGCTCGACGCGCTACGGTCATGTCCGACCAAGTCGCGCATCAGCGTGCTGAATACATAGTCGTCGACTCCTACCTTGTTTTCCATCACTATATTGATAAACACTATACCAACCGAAGCCTGATTGCGCCGGGTGTGCTCCTAGTGCAGAATGGGCTGAGTTCAAGGAGGTAAGAATGATTCGAGGCGTCAAATTCTTAGGCATATGCGTCAGCGACCAGGACCGTGCGCTGGCGTTCTACACGCAGAAACTCGGATTCACGATTCAAACCGATCAGCGTTTCGATGGCGGGCAACGGTGGATCGAACTTGGTATCTCCGGTGCAGGCACGGGCGTGGTGCTCTTTACGCCCAAAGGCCAGGAAGATCGGATCGGTTCCTTCGTCAACGCTTCGCTCTGGACGGATGACGTTGAAGCGACTTACGAGGAACTAAAGGCCAAGGGCGTGGAATTCACCGCGCCGCCCGTGAAACAACCATGGGGCACTTCGTGCATTTTCAAAGACCCGGACGGGAATCAATTTGTGCTGGGAAGCAAATGAAACTAACCGGGCTTCTTCCAGGCCAGCGTGACGCCGTCGGCAATGGAGAGCAGCGCCGAAACCACACGTGAATCCCGTCCTAGTTTTTGGTTGAGAGCACGAATCGCAGCGGTATTTGGGTCGGTGGGAGACGGGTCCGTGACGTTCCCCTCGCGCAGCATGTTATCGAGGACGATGACGCCACCTGGCCGCACCAGCTGAAGTGAAAGTTCGTAATAGGTGTCGTAACCGGTCTTGTCAGCGTCAATAAAGGCCATGTCGAACGAATTCCGGTGACCTTCGGCAAGCAGCGACATCATCGTGTCCTCTGCCGGGCCAAGGCGGAGTTGGATCTTTTGCTCCACGCCTGCCTCGCGCCAATATCGGCGTGCCACCGTAGTGAACTCGTCGCTGATGTCACAGGCGATGATCCGGCCTTCCGGAGGAAGCGCCAGCGCGGTTACCAGCGAGCTATATCCGGTAAACACCCCGATCTCCATCGTTTTCTTTGCCTGTAGCATCCCGACCAGCACACGGAAGAATTGCCCCTGTTCAGGCGGAATTTGCATCTGCGCCATTGGGTGCGCTGCCGTTTCCTCGCGAAGCCGGCGCAGTATGTCTGCTTCGTCCACGCTGACTTTGCGGATGTATTCAGTCAGGCCTTTGCCTGCAAGATAAGTCTTTAGAGATTCCACCTATCCAGGCTAGACGACACGCTGCGACGGAGATGATCTCAAAACTGCCGCCAGTCATAATAGAGTCGTCATCCTTCCATGCGGTGTCTTTCAGACGATGCACTCGAGCTGTTGTCGGCAGGTTGGACCGTTGTTACCTCAAGCACTCTGCTTGCAACGACGGTATCCAGGCAATATAGAGCCGCGCAGCTGAACCGCAAGCACAGTTCTTGGGATCGGCCCGCGATTCTGAACGCCCACTCGTGGCTAACAGACATCTGGAAAGAGCGGCGATACCGCGATGCGTCTACGTCAGCGCTGCTTTCCACAGCCCAGGAACTGCTTCTCTGGCAGGAGGTGATCGAGCGCGATGGGATGCGGCTTCTGGACTTGGCTTCCACCGCCCGTGCCGCTCGCCGCGCGTCGCTGACGCTCGCGCAATATGAGGTTCCGCTTAAGGACGGCCGCTGGCAGACCCACCATGACGCTGAGCGATTCTCAAACTGGCTAACGGAGGTGCGACGCCGCTGCGCAGCGGAGAATTGGATCACGATGGCCGATCTTTGGCGCTTGGCGCCAGAAGGGATGCGCGTTACTAAACATGAAAACGAGCGCTTGCTGCTGGTCGGATTCAAGCCTTTAGTTCCCGCCATGCGCAGGGCGATCGAGGCCATTGAAGATGGCGGCGGAAAAGCGACGCTAGCCGAGCCGCCCGAGGCACATCCCGTTGTTTGGTCGAGATCCTGCGAGTCATTCGATCAGGAATGGGAGGAGGCTGCCAGATGGGCACGGCAATGGGTGGAGGAGGGTGCGCAGTCGGTGGGCGTCGTCGTACCCGGACTCGCCGACTGCCGGAACCACATAGGTCGCGTATTCGATGACGTTTTCTATCCGTCACACGTCCTTTCTGCTCTTAGCGCGCCGGCCGAGACAGCGGCGGTTGTTAATCTGGAAAACTCTGCCCTGCTTCGCGATCATCCTCTCGTGGCCAATGCGCTGCTTGTTTTGGATCTCGTAACCGATCGAATTCCTATCACGCACGCCAGTGCATTCCTCCGCTCGCCGTTCATTGAAGGTGCCGGGGACGAGCGCCATCTCCGGGCGCAGGCCGATCTCGAGCTCCGAAAATATCGTGACTTGGAAGTGACATTGCGCGCGATGGAGCGCGCCACAAAGGATGCTCCGGTAGCGCTCAAATTGTGCCGCAAGATCGGTCAGCTTCTCGTTAACAAGCCGGATACCACAGAGTTTCCTCACTGGTCCCGCTTCATTGCCGAGCTATTGAACCTGGCTGGCTGGCCGGGCAGCCAGGAATTGCGACCGGCCGAACAACAGGTTCTTGACGCTTGGCAGAAAGCGCTCGGAACGCTGGCTTCGCTCGGTCTGGTCTCGGGCCCCGTACCGTGGGGAGCCGCGCTCGCTCAGCTGCGTGGGCTGCTCACCGCCCAACAACCGCACTTCGCGGATTCCGGTTCACCCGTCTATATCCTCGACCCGCGCGAAGTGGCCGGCATTCAGTTTGACCACCTGTGGATCACTGGGCTGTCGCACGATAACTGGCAGTTTCGGATCGATTCGTCGCCGTTCATCCCCCGACCCCTCCAGGTCGAATTTGCGATTCCCGGCGCCTCTGCCGCCGGTCGCCGGGCGCAGGAAGCGTCCGCACTGAACGCTCTATTGCACGCGGCTCCCGATTTGGTGACGAGCTTTTCGGGCACTCCACTTCCCGTCCTGGCCGGGAGCGTTAACCAGCCACCGGTTCCGCGCTGGGACTCTCCTTTTTTCAAGAAATCGTACCTCATTACGGACTGCGTCACTTCGATTGTCGATTCGCGGGCGCCCATACCAAAGGCTTCGCCGTTGAGCGGCAATACCAGCCTCATCCAGGCGCAGTCGGCTTGTCCTTTCAGGGCATTTGCAAAATCCAGGCTGGAAGCCGGTGGTCCAGAGGACGGTACGTTCGGGTTCGATCCGCGTGACCGCGGCAGTTTTTTGCATCGCGTATTCGAGGCCGTGTGGACGCAGGTCCAAACGCAGGATTCTCTGAAACAGACGCCTGCTTCCGAACTGGAACTAATTGTCGATAGGGCCATAGATAGTGCACTGGCAAGACGAACCGCCGAAAGCGAGTTCCAGCGCGAGCTAACTGAAGCGGAACGGCTGCGTCTGAAGGCCGTCACGCTTGAGTGGCTCGAGGTAGATAAGCGCCGTCTTAAGCCCTTCCGCGTCGTCCAGATCGAAGAGCAGCGGTCGTTCGAGCTGAGCGGTGTCACAATTCGTTTGCGCATCGACCGCGTCGACCAGCTCGAGAATGGCAAGCTGCTGCTAATCGATTACAAGAGTGGCAAGCCTGAGGCGAGAAGCCTGATCGGCGATCGGCCTAAGGAGCCGCAGTTGCTCGTATACGCGGCCTCGCTTGGCGACGAAGTCGAAGGAATTCTGTTTGCAAGAGTGAAGGCTCGGGACGTCGAGTTGATCGGATTCACGAAAGACCGGCACACTTCTGGAAGTAAAGTGAGTGTGTTGGGAGGCGCGTGGAATACCCAATGCAAGGAATGGCAGCAAACGGTAGGGCGCCTTGCTGAGGAATTCCGAAGCGGCCTTGCGGTGGTGGACCCTGGTCCCAAAGCCTGTGAGTATTGCGAATTTAAGCCGCTGTGCCGGATACAGCAGGCACGAGCGGGCGAGGCCGCCGACAAGATATGACGACTGCATCCGACACGCTGGTCCGCGAGACCGCACTGGATCCGTCGCGCTCGTTCATCGTTGAGGCGCCCGCCGGCTCCGGCAAAACCGAGCTTCTGATGCAGCGTTACCTCCTTCTCCTGGCCACCGTCGAGCAGCCGGAGTCGGTTGTGGCGATGACGTTCACACGCAAAGCGGCTGCGGAAATGAAACAGCGGATCGTCGACGCCTTGACAGCTGCGCAGCGCGGTGAACCGATCAATCAAGAAAACGACAGCGAGCCGCGTACTCGGGCATTGGCGTTGAACGTGCTAACGCGCGACGCCCTGTTGGGTTGGAGGTTGCTCGAAGACCCTTCCGTGCTTCAGATTCAAACCATCGACTCGCTTTGCGCGATGCTAACCCGCCAGATGCCGTTGCTTTCGGATTTCGGTGGGAGCCCGCGCGTTGAAGAGCATGCTGAGGAACTCTACAGTATTGCTGCTCGAAGAACGCTGGCGATGCTGGCCTCCGGCGAGCCGGAACAAAAGCGAGTTTTTCGGAATGTCGTCAGCCATTTTGAGAGCGATTTGACCAGCCTGGAAAAGCAGATTGTCCAAATGCTCGGCAAACGCGACCAATGGCTTGAAGTGATTGCCAGAGGAGACGAAGACGCCCTGCGTGACCTGATCAACCGCACCCTCCAGGATTGCCAGTTGTCGCTGATTGAGAGAGCATTTTGGCTATGGCCAGCCGGCATACCTGATCGCCCGAAGTTGAAACTCGAATTTCGAGAACAATGGAGACGATTCGCCGAAGCTCACCTGCTGAAAAACGATCCGACTCCTCGCCGCAACAGAGCGTTCACGGCCGTCCTTGATAAGCATCCGGAGTTTTGCGCCGCTCTTTACCCTTGTTGCAACGACCTGCCCCTTTCGATCGATGACGACCAATGGGACTTGGTTCGCGACTTTGTCAGCCTCTTGTGGTTTACTGTTATCCACCTCCGCAGCGTTTTCGAGGAACGGGGTGAAGTCGATTTTACCGAGGTTACTCGTGCCGCCATACAGGCGCTTGGAACACCAGAGCAGCCGACTGATCTGCTATTCCGGCTCGACTATCGCATTGAGCATCTGCTGGTGGATGAGTTCCAGGACACTTCGGTATCACAATACAATCTGATCAAAGCCCTCACCGCCCAATGGTCAGACGGCGACAATCGTACGCTCTTTGTGGTGGGCGATCCGATGCAGTCCATCTATGGATTCCGCCAAGCCGAAGTGCGGTTGTTTCTCGAGGTGGCGCAAGGTGCCTTCGGTTCCGTGCGGCTGGAGCACCTTCAACTCACAGCCAATTTCCGGTCTACGCCCTCCAATGTCGGCTGGGTCAACAGTGTGTTTGCAGACCTGATGCCGGAGAACGATCAGGAGCACGGTGCCGTCAAGTTTAGAGAGTCGGTGGCAAGCAGGCAGGAACAAGGCGCGGCGCCCCGCATTGAGCCGTTTATCGAGGATACCGATGGCGATGCCGAAGCGGAATGGGTGGTTCAAACAGCCAAGAGATGCTTGAGAAAGCCGGGACAGACGGTGGCCGTCCTCGTTAGGGCGCGATCCCATGTGGTGAAGACCATCCAGGCGATGCGCAAACACGGCATTGAATATGAGGCTCGCGAGATCGACGAGCTAGAGAACGAACAACACATCTTGGATGTGCTTTCCATAACGCGGTCGGTTCTTCATGTTGGCGATCGCCTCTCCTGGCTGGCCTGTCTGCGTGCCCCTTGGTGTGGTTTGACCCTCGCCGATCTTTCGGCATTGGTGGAGGGCCACCCACGGCGTACCGTTCTGGAGTTGTTGTATGATCCGGACCGCATCGCCGCCCTATCGCCCGATGGCCGCCTGCGCGCCATACGCACGGCCGAGATTCTCGCAGCCGCCGTTCGAGAGGTGGGTCATCATCCGATTCGTAAGCTCGTCGAATCCGTTTGGCTATCCCTAGGCGGACCGGCAACGCTGACGCACGGCTCTCAGTTCGAAGATGTTGAGGTGCTGTTTGCGTTGCTCGACGAGTTCGACGAAGGCGGCGCGATTCGCGACTTCAGTCTGCTCAACGACCGCCTGAAGTTTCTCTACGCTAAGCCGCAGACGGGCGGTGACCGCGTACAGATCATGACCATTCATTCCGCCAAGGGGCTGCAGTTCGACACCGTTATTATTCCTCGGATGGAGAGCGGGCGCCATTCCGACGACAAGCCGTTGTTGGCTTGGATAGAGCGGAGGAACCGTGACGGAAAACTCGGACTTCTGATGGCTGGGCACGCCAAGCCGGGAGCTTCCGACGTCCTTTATGACTTTGTATCTGGTGAGATGGGGCAAAAGCAGCGCCACGAGGATAGGCGGCTGCTTTACGTGGCCTCAACCCGCGCGAAGAACGAACTGTATCTCTCGGGTAACGTCAAGAAAAGCGAAAGGGGTCCGGGCTACTCGAAACCTGCGGGCGGAAGTTTTCTAAAGTTCATCTGGCCAGTTGCCGAGCCGGTCTTCGATGCCGCGTGGCTAGCCTGGCAGAAAGCCCAAACCGCACAGCAATCGCTGCCCTTGGTCGCACCGCCGCAGACCATCCTTCGCCGCTTGCCGGCTGACTGGCAAGTGCCCGAAGCCCCGCAGGACGTTTCTGCCGCCATGCCAATGGCCCGCAGCATCGCCTCATCAAGAACAGTCACTTACGAATGGGTGAGTGACGTCGCGCGTCACGTGGGCACCATTGTCCACGAATACCTGCGGCGGTTTGCTGAAGAGGGTCTGGCCGCTTGGACGATGCCGCGTCTCGAGTCGCAACAGCGGGTCATCGAATCCGAGCTGCGCCGGTTTGGAACGCCACTGGACGAGGTGGATAAAGCGGCAGCCCGGGTCATGCGGGCACTCGAAAACATTGTTCAGAGCGATCGCGCCCGCTGGATCCTCTCGCCCGCGCCGGAAGCCCGCAGCGAATGGGCGATTAGCGGTGTCGTGGATGGCAAACTCTTTGACACCAGGGTGGACCGAACGCTCGTCGATGCCCAAGGCCGCCGCTGGATCATCGACTTCAAAACCGGCGAGCACGGTGGGGGATCCCTTGATCAGTTCCTTGCCGAAGAGCAACGCCGCTACGCCGATCAAATGTCGGTCTACGCCGCTCTGCTCAGTATGCGCGAGGATCGTCCCGTCATGCTTGGGCTCTATTTCCCGCTGCTCGACGCGTGGCGAGAGTGGAGTTTCGCTGAACCGGCTATCTCGGTGTCCGCCAATTGACAACGTCTGTTTCTCTTCTAAGACGGCAGAATTCGCACAGCTTACACTGGTTTTGATGCCCACCAAGCTGACCGCAAACGTAAAGGCGGGAGGTTGCGCGTCGAAGTTGAGTCCAAAGATTCTGGATCGCGCGCTGGCGACGGTTCCTCGGCAGGCCAACGACCGCGTGTTGGTTGGATTCGATACCGCCGATGACGCCGGTGTCTACGACCTCACTCCTGACAGCGCCACACCTCTGGCGATGATCCAGACGGTCGACTTCTTCACGCCGATCGTTGATGATCCCTACAGCTTCGGCGGTATCGCCGCCGCCAACGCTCTCAGTGATGTGTATGCCATGGGGGGCAAACCGGTCACGGCTCTCTCGATCCTGGTCTTTCCAGCCAAGGGTACGATGTCAGACCTGGAGGCGATCCTAAAAGGCGGCGCCGATAAGATTCATGAGGCTGGCTGCGTCATCCTGGGCGGTCACAGCGTTTCGGAAGATGAGATCAAGTTTGGGTACGCAGTAACCGGGCTCATTGATCCACGACGGGTCTGGACAAATGCCGGAGCCAAGCCGGGCGACGTGTTGGTCTTTACGAAGAGGCTTGGAACGGGCGTCATATCAACCGCCCTTAAGAAGGGGTTGGCTGAAGAGGCACACATCGAGGCGTCGATCCGGCAAATGCTCGCTTTGAATAGGCGGCCGTGTGAATTGCTTCTGAAGCGTACCGTGCACGGATGTACCGACGTCACTGGCTTTGGTCTGCTCGGACATGCTCGGGAAATGGCGCTTGCCAGCGGCGTCACACTGGAGATACGTGCGAGCGCATTGCGCTATCTTCCCGGCGCGATCGAATATTCAAAGGCCGGAGCACACTCTGGTGGCCTTCATAACAATCGCGACTTCGTCTCCGATTGCGTGATGCTATCGGAGGAGATACCGTCCGAGATAGAGTCACTCCTCTATGATCCGCAAACCTCGGGTGGCCTGCTGGTGGCCCTTCCGGAAGCGGATGCGGCCGCTTTCATTAACGATTTTCCAGACGGATATGTAATTGGCGCCGTTTGCGCTCGCGGACCGAAGCCTCTGGATGTCCATGCTTAGAGGTCGATGCAAATCAGCACAGAACCGCGCGCGTAAGCAAGCGGATGCGGAGAACCGAAACGATGACTGACACAAAACCTTACAATCCCCTGATCATCGCCCTCGACGTCGAAACCGTCGAAGAAGCACGTTCGCTGGTTCAACAAATCGGCCCTAGCGCGGACTTCTACAAAGTTGGCCTCGAACTCTACTCGGTCGCTGGAACAGAGTTCGTTAAGGAGTTGAGCGGCGCAGGCAAGAAGGTGTTTCTCGACCTCAAGCTCTACGACATCGGCGAAACCGTGAAGCGGGCAACCAAGGTTATTGTGCGGAGCGGGGCGACGTTTCTTACGGTTCACGCCATCCGTCCGGTGATCGAAAGCGCCGTGGAAGGGCGGGGAAGCAGCGGAACTCAGATCCTTGCCGTCAGCGTTCTGACCAGTTTCGACCAGCGTGACATTGACGAGCAAGGCTACGGCATGCCCATTGCCGACCTCGTTTCGCTGCGGGTGAAACAGTCCGCAGCAGCAGGTGCGGACGGAATTGTCTGTTCACCGCTCGAGGTGGCTAACGTTCGTGCCGTCGGTGGCCCTTCGCTCAAACTGGTGACGCCGGGTGTTCGATCGATTGGGGCAGGCGCCGGCGACCAGAAGCGTGTCGCGACGCCGCGCCAGGCGATCGAGAGTGGCGCTGATTATCTCGTCATTGGACGGCAGGTCACTCGCGCCCAGGACCCGCGTGCGGCCTGCGAGCAGATTCTCGACGAGATCAGATTGGCGGTCGCGACCTAGGCCCGAAGGAACCAGCGCTTCTTGTATAGCCCGTACGCGATCAGGTACATCAGCAGCACGTAGCTGATTGCATACAGCAGCGAAGCGTTCATCGGCGAGGCCCAAGTGGCAAACAGGTTCTCGTAAAGCCAGCCATGAAGCGAGAGCCTCGGACTGCCGGCATCCGGGTGGATCATACTCAGCGCCGTTTCGACCAATTCGGAAGCCATGTAAACGGCAATCGCATTCATGCCCATGATCACCAGCGGCTTCACATAGCGCTGATAACCGCGGCCATCGATCAACCATACAAAACCCGCGAAGATTACGAAATCGCAGCCCGCCATGAACATGCTGAATGACGGGGTCCACAGCTTCTTGTTGATGGGCATCCAGATGTCACAGATCAGGCCCACCGTGATCAGCACGTTGCCTGTGAGAAATAACCAAGTCGTCCGCTCGGCCAGTTCCTTCTTTAAGCGAAGAATGTGGCCGGCCATAATGCCGAGCAACGCGGTTGCAATCGACGGCAATGTGCTGATAATGCCTTCGGGATCCCAGGTCTTCGTGCCGGCATAGTTGTGTTGACCCAGCACGATGCTATCTACGTAGTGCGACAAGTTGCCTTCAACGCTCAGGTTGCCCGGACCATAGCCGGGAACGGGAACCAATGTCATGAGCATCCAGTAACTCGCAAAC
The DNA here is from genome assembly GCA_963740005.1 of uncultured Acidobacteriaceae bacterium. Taxonomy (GTDB): domain Bacteria; phylum Acidobacteriota; class Terriglobia; order Bryobacterales; family Bryobacteraceae; genus CAJCIT01. The sequence continues at coordinate 45,213 of CAVUCO010000026.1, forward strand.
AGGCCAAGGATCCAGAGAATCTGTCCTCGCAATCGAGTCGTCATGTAGATGCAAGAGGCGATCAGGTAGCAGATGGCGATTCGTTGCAGAACACCCAGCACGCGTTGGGTTCCCAAGCTAAACGCGGGCGCTACGTATGTGATCAGACCCAAAACATAAATGACCGCTGCCCGTCGTAGTGTTTGCCAAAAGAGTTGTGACTTTGGAACACCCGCCGCCAATCGCTTCCCGAGTGACAGGGTGATGGCGACGCCGACGATCCAGACAAATGAGGGAAACACCATGTCCGTGATCGTCCATCCGTTCCATTCGGAGTGATTCAGCGGGTGGTAGCTGACATCGCCGCCGGCGGTGTTCACAAGAACCATGAGTGCTATCGTCGCACCGCGGAAGGCATCCAGCGAGACAAGGCGCTCGGGTAGCTTCTTTTCGCCAGGTGGCGTTTGCGTTCGCTTTTCGGCGAGTGGGGCCTGCGTTTCAGCCATCGTTCTCCTGATTACTCATCCGAAAGCTGACTGCCCTTCGGAGCCTTCGAGTGAAGACCATGAGTATACGTTACGTGGTCCTACCAGCTTACAGCCAAAGCGCTATGTTGAAACGACATGACCCGAAGAATCTCCATCACCCAAAGCGCTCTGCGTCCTCTGGCGACCACAACGCCGAAGCTGCGAGATTTTTGTACCCGCCTTTTCCGCGGCGCCGCAACCGTCCTGTGCTCCATCTTCCTACAACACGGCCTGTTGTACGGCGCAAGCTCGGGCGCCGGCGGTCTATCACCCAGGCAGCAGGAGGCCTATGAGCAGAAAATTCGGGCGCTCGAAGAGCGAGTCACGCGGCTTGAAGCGGTAGTGGCTAAACTGGCTAATCGAGAACTCGCTCCCGTCACGTACGTGGCCGCGAGTGCGCCAAGCGCACCCATCCTCGCGAACCAACGTTTCCATGAACCGGAACAAGTGGCGTCATCCGTCTCCACGCCGGTCCCGGCCCCGGCATCCAACCCACAGGTCCAACCTGACCAAAAGCCGAAGTTCGAGATGCCGCCTGAACTGGTGCCGGAGGTTGGAAAGATTGGTGCCGAAGTTGGCCTTTTGCTGAGCGGTTCCCTGAATCCCTTCAAGCTCAATTCCGGGCAGTTCGCCGGTGGTTTTATTGACCTTCCTCTCCTAGACCGTCCCCGTTGGCTGCACGGAAGGCTGTCCTATGAGATATCTATTGGCCTCTCGCAATCCAATACAGTGTTCAACACCACATCGAATGTCGCGCAGGTGGCGAATCTCGCCGTACTGGACACCGTTTATCCAGCCCGCGGCCTGCAGAACGCACAAGAAGCAGCCACCGGCACTGGCTCCGCTCCGTTCTACACAACCATGTCAACCAGCACGCGCTTGCGCCTGCTTCAGGTAGTTCCTTTCTCGATAAAGTACACTTCTACCGTCTTCGACCGCCTACGCCTGCGGCCGTACGCCGTGCTCGGGTTTGGCACATTTGTCACCATCGACAGCCAGAACCCTGCCAGGGGAACGCCTCCCACCTACGGCGTGCGCCCGGATGCAAGTCTCCCGCCGGAGGTGCTAGCGCTTCTCCAGCAGACATTCGGTGGACAGGCCCCATTTGGGGCAACCCTGGTCGCGGGCCAGATTTCCAATTCCTCACAGTTGGTTGCCCGAGGTCTGCCGGCTGGAAACGGGAACATCGATTTTGGGCTGCACACAGCGGCGGGGATCACCTACCGGCTCACTCGCGACCTCTCCCTTGGTTTTGATGCCCAGTACAACCGCATTGCAGGTTCCAACGGTGGATTCACGACCCTTGGCAGCCGCATCGGATTTCACTTTTGAGCTGTTGCCGGGGACTAAGACTTCACCAATCCAGCCAGCAGCTTGTGACCAGTGGGCGAAACGCTGCCCCCAGCTGGTTCTTCAGTGACCGCTATCGCAGTGATGCCCTGAACCAGATTCCCCTGGGCAAATTCAACCTGAGCTGACCTGGTCGCCTGCGCCTCAAACACACCAGCGCTGACAATCGCCGGGGCCTTGTCCCGGATAAGCCAGAGCTGGTAAACCCGTCCGCCAGGTAGCGTCGGGAGGTCGTTGGCAAAGAACAGTACACGATTCCTCTCAGAGACCAGGGCGTACCCACCTGCCTTCGGCGCAGCTTCCGTTCCGTTTACAGGAACCAGTCGCGTGCCGGGCGAGGAGAGCATGCTGATCATACTCCGGCCCTGGCCCACCTGCATTTCCATCCTTGCGACGGTCTCAAGCAGCCGCGCTCTTTCCTGGGTCAACGCCGCCGCCTCAGCGGTCAAGCGGCGCGTTCGCTCATCGGCTGCCTGCAACGAGGCAGATAGGGTTTGTACCTGAACCGCCAGGCGTCGCTGCTCCGCCGTCTCTTTTTCGAGCTGATCCTTCTGTTGAGCCAGTGAGCCAGACAGCTGAGCTGCATTTGCCTTTTCCGCTGCCAGCGATGCCGTCGCTTGCTGGTACCGGTTGTCCGTCTCTTCGAGGGACTTGCGGACACCAGACAGTTCCGCTTCTCGCGCGTGCACTTGCGCGGTAAGCTCGCGAAGTTGGGCCAGACCCGGTGGCTGGGCTTCCGCCGACTGCTGGGTTGGGGCGGCAGGCTGATTCCCCCTGGCCGTGCGGAGTTGATCCAGTTGCGATTCCGAATTGGCCAATTGCGCGGCCAGCTGCTTCAAGGTGGGTTGATCGGTTCCGCGTGCCACATACCAAGCCGCTGAGCCGGCCATAATGGCGACCGCAGCGGCTACCGCTCCCATTCGCAAATAGGTGGGCAGTCGCCGGCGCCTGGCCGGAAGGACCTGAACGCGAACGGGGTGCTCCGCTATAGGTGTAAGTGTGGCGCCATAGAGCGCCCAAAAATGAAGGCTCCGCCGAACACCGTTATGACAAACGTCGCACGCTGAAGCGAGATGCACGTTGATCCCAGCAGCCGGTTCCGGCTCCAGAGCCCCCAACACGTACAAATCGTATTCCTCAGTTGCAAATCCCAGGCATTGCACCGTTTAAGACCTACCCCGATCCTCTCCAACTGTAAGCTCTCAGGTGATCACTGATCCAAGAATGTTCGCCCGCCCATCTCCTTAGCCGTGTGACCTAAAATACACTTCACATATTGGGACTTACCATCTTAAATAAAAAGCCGTTTGAAGCGATAAATTCTTTCGATCTGTGCCACAAATCCAGTAATCTATTTTCAAGACGCATCAAAAACAGCCATACCAGCCATGAACTTAGAGAAGATATTATCCGAACTTTGGGACGAAAAACGTCGGATTGACGATGCCATTTCCGCCTTGGAACGAATTTCTGCTTCAACTCCCAAACGACGCGGCCGACCCCCAGCCTGGCTCAAGAAGCTCAACCACCCACTTTCAACGACAGTTCTCGACGCAGCAGGCATTGGAACGGAAAACGGCAAGGACACCCAAGCCGAAGCGGCTGGATAGCCGATCTGGCCCAGCGGCCGGCGTTGGCTTCCGCAAACAAACAACACCATACCTGGGTTACGCAGAACAGCCCTCCCCGGATGGCGCGATCGCCACTTCTTGAACTCTCTCTGCTGTCGGTATCTCGGGCTGAGTACCATGATGAGTGATGAAGGTTCACGTGATCGACTCGCATACCGGTGGCGAACCCACTCGTATCGTGGTGCAGGGTGGCCCCGACCTCGGTCCGGGCCCTTTGGCTGTTCGCCTCGAGAGATTTCGCAACCAGTTTGATCCGTTCCGCTCCGCCGTCGTCAACGAACCTCGGGGCTCAGATGCCGTGGTCGGCGCGTTGCTGTGCGATCCGGTTGATCCGGCATGCTCGGCCGGCGTCATATTCTTTAACAATGTCGGCTATCTGGGCATGTGTGGTCATGGGTCCATCGGGCTGGTGGCAACCCTTTCGTATTTGGGAAGAATCCAGCCAGGAACGCATCGCTTCGAGACGCCCGTGGGCGAAATCACGGCCACGCTGCGTGCCGACGGCGCCATCACCATCGGCAACGTACCGAGTTACCGTCTCAGCAAGGACGTGACTGTTGATGTCGACGGATACGGCCAAGTGAAGGGCGACATCGCCTGGGGCGGCAATTGGTTCTTCCTTTCGCAAGGCAGCCCTTACCCGCTTCGTCTTTCTCATCTTGAGGAACTTACCAGCTATACCTGGCGCATTCGCCAGGCGCTGGTGCGCAATGGAATCACAGGCGAATCCGGAGCGGAGATCGATCATATCGAGGTCTTTAGTGATCCTGCTTCTCCAACCGCGCATAGCCGCAATTTTGTGCTGTGTCCGGGCAAAGCGTACGATCGCTCCCCTTGCGGCACGGGCACCAGCGCAAAGCTCGCGTGCCTGTACGCCGACGGCAAGCTGAGAGAAGGAGAAGTTTGGCGTCAGGAAAGCATCGTGGGGTCGGTTTTTGAGGGCCGGGTCGAAGTTGTGCAGGGCGAGATTCGCCCCTTCATCACAGGATCGGCGTACGTCAACGCGGAATCGGACCTTATCCTCAATGAGCAAGACCCATTCTGTTGGGGAATTCCCAATGCGTGACGCCAGAGAGTCTGTGACCGGCCGGTGACCCACACGAACGCCCAACCAGACGTCCTGATCGTGGGCGCCGGCATTGTCGGCGCGGCCTGCGCGCTGGAGTGCGTGACCAGCGGTTTAACGGTTGCTGTCGTGGAATCCGCCGTCGTCGGAGGGGGCGCCACCGCCGCCGGCATGGGACACATTGTTGTAATGGACGATTCGGAGGCCCAGTTCCAACTCACGAATTACTCGGAAGTGCTATGGCACGAACTGGCTCCCCAGCTGCCAGCCGATTGCGAATACCTGCCTTGCGGCACGATGTGGGTGGCCGCCGATGAAGAAGAGTTTCGAGAGGTGCTGCGCAAACACCAGTTCTATTCATCACGAAATGTACGCAGCCACGTATTGGACGAGTCTGAAGTTGCGCAGGCTGAGCCAAAGCTCCGCCCCGGCTTGGCAGGCGGCCTGCTTGTACCGGGCGATTGCGCTGTGTACTCCCCGTGCGTGGCAGGTTATCTATTAGGCGAGGCAGAGAAGCGCGGGGCGAGACTGCACATTGGCGAACGCGTTCTAGCGATTGAAGACGGGCGTGCCACGTTGTCGGATGGATCGTCGCTAAGCGCGGGCCTGGTAGTAAATGCCGCTGGAACCGCCGCCCGCGACCTCGTCCCCGGGCTCGATATCCAGCCGCGCAAGGGGCACTTGCTCATTACCGACCGCTATCCGGGCTTCGTTCGCCACCAGCTAATCGAACTGGGATACCTGAAGAGCGCTCACAGCCTCAAGTCCGATTCGGTTGCTTTCAATGTGCAGCCTCGACTCACGGGCCAATTGCTCATCGGCTCGTCTCGCCAGTATGGCCTCGAGGATCCGGTAGTCGACTACCCAATCCTCAGCCGCATGCTCAGGCGCGCTGTGGAATACATGCCTGAACTGGCGCAGTTGTCGGGCATCCGCGTCTGGACCGGCTTCCGCGCTGCCACAGCCGACAAGCTGCCGCTCATCGGGCGCGTACCTGGTTTTAGCCGCGTGTACGTTGCCTCCGGTCACGAAGGGCTAGGCATCACGACGTCGCTTGGTACTGCCAAACTGCTGGTCGATCAGATTCTCAATCGGCCATCCGCCATACCCTGCGAACCTTATCTACCGGAAAGGAAACTTTCGCTCCATGCGTGAGGTGACTGCTAACGTACGGCTGACACTCAACGGGGAGGCAATCCGGGTCAAACCGGGCTTGACTGTTGCTGCTGCGATGCTCTACGCGGGGCAAGCGATTTTCAGAACATCCGTATCGGGTCAGCCTCGCGGGCCGCTTTGCGGAATGGGTATTTGTATGGAATGCCGCGTCCGCATTAATGGAGGGGCTCACCAGAAGAGTTGCCAGGTTCTTTGCACGGAAGGCATGGTCATCGAAAGCGAATGACGCACAGTTGGGTCGATATCGTCGTCGTCGGTGCCGGACCGGCCGGTATTGCCGCCGCCTGCAGTGCAGCCGTCACGGGAAGCAGCGTTGTGGTTTTCGATGACAATCCTGGTGCCGGCGGCCAGATCTGGCGAGGCCTGGGCGCGGCAGCTTCGGAAGCCGGCGAATCGGCGCGCAATTGGCTCCGCCGTTTTTTGCGGTCCGGCGCCAAGCTGCAGGCCGGGTCGCGCGTCGTTGGACATGGTCCGGCGCCAAAGTCGCTCCTCGTTGAGAGCGAACGGGGAGTACAGTTAGTTCGCTATCGCCGCCTCATTCTGGCGACCGGCGCGCGCGAGTTATTCCTGCCGTTTCCCGGCTGGACGCTGCCCAACGTCTTTGGCGTCGGCGGAATCCAGGCGCTTGCTAAATCGGGTCTTTCGGTCGAGACGAAACGTATTATCGTGGCAGGAACAGGTCCACTGCTGCTGGCCGTGGCTGCTTATCTCCGCTCGCATGGAGCACAGGTGAGCGTCATCGCCGAACAGGCCTCGTTCCGAACACTATCCGGGTTCTCGCGGCATCTCCTCCGGTTCCCAGGCAAAATCTCCGAAGCCGTCCAGCTTCAATCCAAGCTGATCGGTGTGCCGTATCACTGGGGTACATGGGTTGAGTCCGCTGCCGGCGACCGACAGGTCGAGTCCGTCACCATTCGCAGCGGGACCCGCTGTCGGGTCGAACCGTGTGATTACCTCGCCGTTGCCTACGGGTTCCATCCGAATATCGAGTTGCCCGTACTGTTGGGCTGCGCCGTCCGTGGAGCTGCTGTTGTTGTGGACGCTATGCAGCGAACCACAGTCGAGGATGTCTATTGCGCCGGCGAACCCACAGGTGTCGGCGGCCTTGATCTGGCGCTGGTGGAAGGTGAGATAGCCGGATACGCGGCGGCCGGTCTGCTCGACAGGGCCGTTTCCAGACAGCCCGCCCGAGACCGCTGGCGACGCTTTGCCGTCGCTCTCGAGGGCGCATTTGCACCCCGGCCCGAGCTCCGCTCGCTGGTTCAGGCCAGCACCATCATCTGCCGTTGCGAAGACGTTACCTGGGGGCGAATTCAGGGCCACACTTCGTGGCGCTCGGCAAAACTGCATGCGCGCTGTGGAATGGGCCCGTGCCAAGGTCGCGTTTGCGGGCCGGCCGTCGCATTCCTGAAAGGCTGGGGAGCGGAATCGGTTCGCCCGCCAATCTTTCCTACGTCAATTGGTAACCTTACTGAATTGGAAATGCACTTGAAATTGGATCACGCAGCAGCAGCTGTACCTGATCCAGAATAGATCGGAGTTCTTTACATGAGCCAATCTGAATCGAACCTCGCTTGGGCCGGCGTAATGCCCGCCATCACGACACCATTTAATGAGCATGGTGCCATCGACCACGCCTTTCTGGCTCGCCACGCCACGTGGCTGGTGGAGGAAGGATGCACCGGCATCGTGGCCTGCGGTTCACTCGGCGAAGGTGGTTCGTTGAGCATCGCTGAAAAAGCGCAGATCTTCAGTACCTGCGCTACCGCTGTCGGCCGGAAGGTGCCGGTGATCGCGGCAGTCTCCGCGCTCACGACGAAGGAAGCCGTTGAAATTGCCAAAGTCGCTGAGGATCATGGCTGCAGCGGTCTGATGGTTCTGCCGCCCTATGTCTACGTAGGGGCCTGGCGCGAAATGAAGGCTCACGTCGGCGCGGTGCTATCGGCGACCAGGCTTTCTGCCATGCTTTACAACAATCCCATCGCCTACAAAGTCGATTTCCTGCCGCACCAGGTGGTCGAGCTGCAATCGGAGCACGGGAACCTCGCGGCGATCAAGGAATCGAGCGCCGATGTCCGCCGTATTGCCGCGCTCCGTGAGCTGGCCGGCGACGGAATCAAGATCCTGGTCGGTGTTGACGACCTCATCGTCGAGGCATTGCTCATCGGGGCCGAAGGTTGGGTCGCGGGCTTAGTGAATGCGTTTCCGCGAGAGTCGGTCGATCTCTTTAACTTGGCAAAGGCCGGCAATCTTGTCGAGGCGATGGAACTCTACAAGTGGTTTCTACCACTGCTCCGAATGGACACAGTTCCCAAGTTTGTGCAGTTGATCAAAGCCGTACAGGAAGAGATTGGCCAGGGTTATGCCCGCGTCCGGGCGCCGCGTCTTGAACTCTCCGCGGAGGAACTGGAGGAGGTTCGCGCCATTCTGCAACACGCAAATGCTCACAGGCCAAAGCCTGCGGCCGTTACAGAGATGGCTTAGCCGGCCCGAACCGATACCAACTTCATGGATCAATCCACCGCCGTACCCGTAGCAAAGCGTTCCGCCGTTGACAAAGAAACCGGGTTCGTTCGTGAACTCGGTCTTTTTGATTCGGTCATGATCGTGATCGGCGTCATGATCGGTTCGGGCATCTTCATCGTCCCGGCCGACATGGCGCGCAACATAGGTAGCTCGGGATGGTTGCTGGTTGCTTGGCTCTTTGCCGGCGTGCTAACAGTTTTCGCAGCCGTTTCCTATGGCGAACTGGCCGCCATGTTGCCCAGCGTCGGCGGTGTCTACGTCTATCTCCGTGAGGCGTTCTCCCCCATTTTTGGTTTCCTCTATGGCTGGACTCTATTCACAGTGATTCAAACCGGCACTATCGCCGCGGTCGCAGTTGCCTTCGCCCGGTTTCTCGGTGTCCTCCTCCCTACGATCTCCGAACAGAAATACATTGTCCCTCCCATCCACATCACCAGCGGTTACGCGGTCTCGTTATCGACTGCTCAACTGGTGGCCATCGTAGTCGTCGCGGTGCTCACCTGGACCAACACCCAGGGTGTTCGATACGGCAAAATTGTCCAGAACCTCTTCACGTCGGCCAAAATTGCGACATTAGCCGCCCTGATCATCGTCGGCTTGGTATTCGGCTGGAACCACGCCGCCATCTCTGCGAACTTTGGCGCCAACTTCTGGGCCGTGCATGACTTTTCTCCCATCACGGCTACTTTGAATGCGGCGACGTCCATGGGACTGCTGGTGGCAATCTGTGTTTCCCAGTCCGGTTCTCTATTTTCCGCTGACTCCTGGCACGACATCACCTTCGCCGCCGGTGAAGTTCATAATCCCGGCTGGACTATACCTCGAGCTCTTGCTTTGGGCACGATCGGCACCATTACGCTGTACCTCCTGGCCAACGTGGCCTATTTAGTTACGCTGCCACTGGAGGCCATCCAGCACGCACCTTCCGATCGCGTCGCCACCGCGATGCTCGAGAAGATCATTCCCGGCTGGGGTAGCGGCATCATGGCCGCCGCCATTATGATCTCCTGCTTCGGCTGCATCAACAGTCTCGTGCTCGCGGGTCCGCGTGTCTATTACGCTATGGCCAAGCACGGACTTTTTCTTGCGTCGGCTGGACGCCTTAACCGCGCACACGTTCCCGGCTGGTCGCTTCTCGTGCAAGGCATCTGGGCGGCTTTCCTGGTTCTGCCTCGGACCTTTAACGTGACCACCGGCCAGTACGGAAATCTCTATAGCAATCTCCTCGACTACGTGATCTCGGCGGCACTCTTGTTTTACATCTTCACCATTGGCGGCGTGATCCGGCTGCGATTTACGCGGCCCGATTCTCCTCGCCCCTATCGGGCCATTGGGTATCCGGTCATCCCTCTGCTCTACATTCTGGGAGCCAGCGCGGTGCTTATTTGCCTCTTCGCCTACCGGCCTGCCAGCACTTGGCCTGGTCTCCTGATCGTGCTTGCCGGTGTCCCGATCTACATGCTCCGTGTAAGGGCGAATAAATAGATCGCAAGAATCTGCCATCTACAATCGGTCATGGGACGCTCGTCTAGCCCAGGGCACGTGCTCATGTCACTGTGCTGCGCGTTGTCGCTCGTTCCGTCGCTCCAGACTCAAACGCCCCCCTCCTCCGCGCCGCTTCCGGATGCAAGGCAATTGAAGGATCGCGTGATGGCCAGCGAGAAGAAAGCGGAGAAAGATAAAGAGCGGTATCTCTGCGAGATCCACGAAGAGTCCGACGAGTTTGATAGCAATGGCCGCCTTCAGAAACACCGTTCCCGGGAGATGGAACAGTTCTTCGTCAACGGCCAGGAGATTAATCATGTGCTGGCCCGCGATGGCAAAACTCTGACTGGAGATGACGAAAAGAAGGAGCAGGATCGCGTTAATAAAGAAGTCAAGAAATATAGCGATCCTAAACAGGTGAAGAAAGCCGAGCAGGAAGATGAGAAGCAGGCCGAAATCCTGCTCAAAGCGCTGCGCTATACCAACGGACACCGTGAGTACCGCGATGGCCGCAGCATCGTGGTTTATGACTTGTCCGGCGACCCCGATTTCCATCCGAAGAGCCTTGAAGAGAAGGTCGCCCAAGCGCTCAATGGCCGTGTATGGGTCGATGAAGAAACGGGGGAATTGCTCGAACTGAGAGTCCTTACCGACCACGACATCAAAGTCTTCGGGTTTGTCGGCAATTTAAGAAAAGGCTTTCAGTTCCATCTCACCCAGCAGCGCCAGCCCGACGGCGTCTGGATCCCTAACTTCGTCGAAGGTACCGGCAACGGCCGAGCGCTTTTCTTTAGTCGCGGTTTTCGTTTCAAGCTTAAGACCGACCGTTGCCGGCTCTATAATGTCGATTCCTCCACCGGTGCCATCACGCCGAAAGAGGAACCGAAGTAATGGCTTGTTTGCGTGCGATATCCTGATTCATTCAAGAAACCTCATGAATACTTCCTGCCGCATAAAGCACGTCCGCGTTCCACTGATTGCTGCGCTCATTGCGATTCCGCTTCTGGCAGCCACCGACTGGGAGGCCGCCGGCAAGCGCTGGTGGGCCCATGTCCAATTCCTTGCTTCCGATGAACTCGAGGGCCGTCTCACTGGCTCGGAGGGTTACCGCAAGGCGGCGGACTATGTCGCGAAACAATTCAAAAGGTACGGCCTCGAGCCCGCTGGAACAAAAGGTTACTTCCAGCCGGTTCGGTTTGAGGTGCAGCATGTAATCGCGTCGAAGTCGACTTTGGTTTTGGTTCGCGATCAACGTCAGCCTCTGGTGCTCGGCGAAGACGCCATCCTCGGCAGCCGTCTCCCGCAGCCCAAATCAATATCCGCTCCGCTGGTCTTTGTTGGCTACGGTCTTCATATTCCCGATGTCGGCTACGACGATCTGGCGGCCCAGGATCTGAAAGGCAAGATCCTCGTCTACCTCGCCGGCGGTCCTTCCAATATTGCAGGCCCGCTTAAAGCGAACGCACGGTCGGCCCAGGAGTTTTGGAAAGCAGTACAACATGCGGGCGCCGTCGGTGTGATCTCAATTCCGAATCCGAAATCGATGGACATTCCCTGGTCACGCATGGCGCTTGCCGCGTCCCAGGCCGGTATGCGCTTGGCCGATCCCGCTCTGCAGGACACCAAGGGTCCTCTATTCACCGCGACCCTAAATCCCGCACGCGCAGACCAGGTCTTCGCTGGCAGCGGCCACACCCTTACGGAGTTGCTCACGCTCGCCGATGCTGCTAAGCCTCTCCCTCGATTCCCGCTCGTGGGATCAATCCAGGCCACCGTGACGACCGAAACCGACCAGGTTGAGTCACCCAATGTAGTCGGGATCTTTCCCGGAACTGATCCTCGCCTGAAGAACGAATACGTCGTCGTTTCCGCTCACCTCGACCACGTCGGTGTCGGCGAGCCCATCAATGGCGACCGCATCTATAACGGCGCCATGGACGACGCCTCCGGCGTGGCAACGATTCTGGAGGTCGCTCAGTCACTACACGATTCACACGCCCAACTGAAGCGCTCGGTCCTGTTCATCGCCGTTTGTGGCGAGGAAAAAGGGCTTCTCGGGTCCCGCTACTTTGCGGGCCATCCGACTGTGCCGGCGGGCGCAATGGTGGCGGATCTGAATACTGACATGTTCCTGCCCATATTCCCGCTGAACAACATCACCGTCTGGGGGCTGGAAGAGTCCACTCTGGGAGATGACATCCGCGCTGTAGCGGAACCCATGGACGTTCATGTTCATCCTGACCAACAGCCCGACCGCAATCTGTTCATTCGCAGTGATCAGTACAGCTTCATCCGCCAGGGTGTCCCGGCCATCGCCAACGGCTTCGCGCCGCGTCCCGGCACGCCCGAAGAGCAGCAGTTCAAAGACTGGCTTAAGAACCGCTATCATGCTCCTTCCGACGACGTCAACCAGCCGGTGGACCTCGTTGCCGCCGCCCGCTTCAATCAACTCTTGCTGAGCCTTACCGAACGTGTCGCCGATGCCCCTGCCCGCCCGCAGTGGAAAGCGACGAGCTTCTTCCGGCGATTTGCACAGAGCCAATAGCTTGGGCTTTGTGTTTAGACCCGGGTACTTGTATAACAGTTACGACGGATCTTCATGAGCCCCAAACTTTATGGCGCAATCGAAGCGGGCGGCACCAAGTTCGTCTGCGGCATCGGAACCGGACCTCACGACTTGCGGACCGCGCAGTTTCCCACCACAACCCCAAGCGAGACTTTGTCCAGCGTCGTGCAATATTTCAAGGAGCAGGCCGGCCTCTCGTTAGTGGCCGTCGGCATTGGCTCGTTCGGGCCGGTTGACCTACACCCTGCGTCGGCTAGATTCGGAAGCATCACCTCCACTCCCAAGCCAGGCTGGCAGAACGTCAGCCTGGTCGGCGCGCTTCGTCAATCATTTCCAATCCCGATTGGTTTCGATACCGACGTGGCCGCATCCGCGCTCGGTGAAGCACGCTGGGGGGCATCGCAAGGCCTTTCCGATTCCCTCTACCTGACTGTTGGCACCGGCATCGGCGGCGCTGCCATCGTTCATGGTTATGTCCTTCACGGATTGATCCACTCTGAGATGGGACACATCCGAATCCCACACGATCTGTCGACGGATTCCTATCAAGGGCACTGCCCGTTTCACTACGATTGCCTGGAAGGCCTTGCCTCCGGTCCGTCCATCAAAGCGCGATGGGGCCGCCCTGCGCAGGATCTTCCCTCCGATCACCCGGCCTGGAAGCTGGAGGCGCACTATCTCGCGGAGGCTATCGTGAACTTCATCCTCACACTCTCCCCACAACGCATTCTGCTCGGCGGCGGTGTCATGCAGCAACCTCAGATCTTTCCGTTGATTCGCGCTGAAGTTGCGCGCCTTTTGAACGGCTACGTTCAGCATGACGAAGTTTTGAATCATCTCGATCGATACATCGCGCCACCGCAACTGGGTGGTCTCGCCGGCGTGCTCGGCGCAATTGTACTGGCTGAGCAAGCGCACGCGGCGTCCTCAGCCCAAGCCCGCTCTATATAATCTGAGTTCTCCTCCTATAACCGCATGTCCACCACCATCGAGCAGTACCGCGAAGCGAAGAACAGCTATCTGAAGCTCAGAAATCAGGCCAAGAAGGAATTGATCGCGCGATTCCACGAGGTAGCAAATGAAATGCTACAGATCCAACGTGAGTTGGCGGAGGATTTCGGCGAAAAGGTTCCGCTTCCCACTAAGGGCAAGAAACCAAGACCGGTGAAGAAAGCCGCAGCCGCTCCGGTTCCCGCCGCCGCACCCATCTCGGCGAAGGTGTTAGGTATTCAAAAGCAGCTCGACCGGCAGAAAAAGAAGCTGGCGGACACGAGAGAAGCCGGCAAACCAACCAAGACGCTGGAAGATCGCATCTACGAACTAGAAGATGAATTGCGCCTTGCGCAGGGCAATTGAAAGCGGTGGTGTGGCTCTAAATGCCTTTCTCCGAAGTGCTCATCCTGGGCTGCGGCTTCGTCGGCCGACGCGTCGCAGCGAAACTGGTCAGCCGCGGCCTTCGGGTCTTCGCGACAAACAGGCTGGTTTCTCCGATAGCCGGTATCACCATGCTGCCTCTTGACGTCAACGATGAACGGAGTCTCGCCAATTTTGCGGAGAAGATGCCACCGGGCTTGGCGGTTCTTCACTGCATCCCTCTGCTGCGGTACGGCTCGGGGTTGTATGATCCCACGCCTGCTATTCTTGGCGCACTCGAGGAGCGCCCCCCCGCACGTTTTCTTTACCTTTCGAGTACCAGCGTCTATGGTGCAAGCCACGTCATTAATGAGCGGACTCCGCCAGCGCCTCGCACACCCCGCGAGATTCTGCGGGTTGGAACTGAACGCGCCGTATCCGCGGGCCCCTGGTCCTCTCTAATCCTGCGCCCCGCCGCCATCTACGGCCCGGGCCGAGGTGTCCACGAGTCGTTGCGGCACGGCACGTTTCGCGTGCCGGAAGGCGGCGGATCGATTAGCCGCATTCATGTCGATGACGTCGCCGAAATCGTTGCGACGGGGCTTCTGTCCAGCGTGACGGGTGCGTTCCCCGTGGCGGACGAACACCCTTGTCCCTCGCTGGAAGTTGCAGAGTTTTGTACCAGTTCCTTCGGTTTCCCTACTCCGCCAGCCGCTCCGCGTGAGTTGCTGAATGAGACACTGCGCAACGACCGCCGTGTGGATGGCTCAGCGATCCGTTCTTTGCTCGGCCTTGAGTTGCTATACCCGTCCTATCGGGAGGGGATTCCGGCCTGTCTGGAGGCGGAAGCGACCCAGCCGGTTGTATAATTCCCAGGCGCGGAGGAATCATGTCCGGCTCACTAAACAGGGTGACCGTCGGCCTGCTACTGGCCGTTCTGCAAAATGCCGGCTTTGGGCAGCAGCTCAAGGTGGATCACGTCACGGTTGCGGGCCGCGACTTGAAACAAATGCAGGCGATGTTTGCGTCCGTCCAGTTCCCTACCGAATACGGCGGAAAGCACACCGGCGGCCTCTCAGAGATGGCGCTGAAGAGCTTCGCTGATGGTTCCTATCTGGAGCTGATTGCAGCGCAGAAGCCCACGGGCGCCGCAGGTCATTACTGGGCGAAGTTCATCGACGGGAACGCCGGGCCTTGTGCTTGGGCCGTGAACGTGGATGATATCGCGGCGCAGGAGCAACGGCTCAAGAGCATCGGCATCCCCGTGCAGGTTTCAGAAGGCGGGCGCGCCCGCCCCGATGGTGTGACACTGGCCTGGGAAACGTTGCGCATCGGGTCTGCGCCACAAGGCACCTTCTTCCCGTTCTTGATTCACGACATTACGTCTCGCGACCGCCGCGCGTTCCCGCAAGGGAAGCCGAGCGATCCGGATGTCCAGGGCATCTTATGGGTGGTCATCGCAGTTGGTGACCTGCCATCGGCGATTGGACAGTATCGCAAGGCCTTTCAGCTCCCACAGCCGTCCTTTCAGGACGATCCCACGCTCGGCGCCCGTCTAGCGGCCTTCCCGGATTCCCCTGTAATCCTCGCTGGCGCGTTGAATGCCGAATCATGGCTGGGCCGCCGCCTTGCGCAGTTCGGCGACGCGCCTTGTGCTTTTGTCATTGCCGCGAATGGCAAAGGCCATTTTGTGACGCGCGGAAGCGCGAGCTGGTTCAACTACTCTTTTGAATGGCTTGATCCCGAAAAGCTCGGTGGTATGCGGATTGGCATCGGTGGCATGAAATAGTTCCCCGATTTGGGCCGGCGGTGCCGCCCAAGCTGGCGGGCGTATCGTAGAAATAGCGATGAAAAACGATCAGTCCGCTCAACTTCGCCAGCAGCTTTTAGACGCAATTCGGGGCCATCAGGCGCACCTTGATTTTGACGCCGCGGTAGAGGGTTTCCCGGCCAACCTTCGTGGAGCGAAGCCCCCGGGTGCGCCTCACACCGCTTGGCAACTTCTGGAGCACATTCGCCTCGCTCAGCACGACATTCTGGCATTCTCACGAGATGCCGCGCACAAGTCTCCGAAGTGGCCGGAAGGATATTGGCCATCCTCCGAAGCGCCGCCCAGCGAGGCTGCGTGGGATAAGAGCGTCGCCGCTATCCGCCGCGATGGCTTAGCTTTCAACGCACTGGTTCAAGACTCCTCGATCGATCTCTTCAAGCCATTCGCTCATGGCGAAGGCCAGAACTTATTGCGGGAAGCACTGCTTATCGCCTCACACAACTCGTACCACCTGGGTCAACTTGTGTATCTACGCAAGATGCTTGAAGCCGCCGCTTAGCCTTCTGCCCGCGAGCCTAGACGATAAGATATCTCTAGCAACACGGTCCTTCTCGCACCCGTCCACTGCTGCAACGCTTAATGCCTAAATTAGCCTTTCTATTCCCCGGTCAGGGATCTCAATATCCCGGCATGGGCAAACAGCTGGCCGTCCAGTTTCCGATCGCACGCAGAGTCTTTGAAGAGGCCGATGAGGCTCTTGGTTTCGCCTTGTCGACACTCTGTTTTGAGGGCGACGACGAGGAACTGAAGCAGACCGCCAACCAACAGCCCGCTTTGCTGACCGTCTCGGTAGCCGCGCTGCGCGTATTGGAAGAGCAGGGAATTCGGCCGGCCGTTGTCGCTGGACATAGCCTCGGCGAATACGCGGCCCTTGTCGCGGCGGGGTCGGTGAATTTTGTTGATGCCGTGCGTCTGGTGCGCGAGCGCGGCCAGTACATGCAGGAGGCGGTGCCGTTCGGTGTCGGCGCGATGGCGGCTTTGCTTAAGCTGGCGGAAGACAAGCTGGACAATGTTCTCGCCGCTGCCGCTCAGGGAGAGATTGTCACGGCTGCCAATTTTAATTCGCCGGATCAAGTCGTCATTGCAGGCCACCGCAAGGCAGTCGAACGCGCCATGGAACTGGCCAAGGCTGCCGGTGCAAAGCGGGCCATCCTGCTTCCCGTGAGTGCGCCGTTTCATTGCCCCTTAATGAAGCCTGCCCAGGATCGCCTCAAGCCCGACCTCGATGCAACGACCTTCCGTGATCTCTCGATTCCCCTCGTCAATAACTGGCAGGCAGCCGAGATCTGCTTTGGCAGTGCCGCTCGGGAGGGACTCTATCAGCAGGTGCCGAATGCCGTCCGATGGGTCCAATCGGTTCGCCTGCTGGCAGCGCAGGGCGTTACGAAGTTTGTGGAGGTGGGTGCGGGTCAGGTGCTCATCGGCCTGTGCCGTAGCATCGATCCCACCCTCGCCGGTGCGAAATTCGGCGAGCCCGCCGATATGGAAAAGGTACGGAATGTCCTCGCCTAAGTGTGAGGGCCAAATCTTCCACGCGGCCGTCCTCGCCGCTGCCCTATTACTCCTCTTCGGTTGCAACCGGCTTACGCCTGAAGAACAGGTACACCGCGAAGCGGAGGACTTCGTACAAACCAGCCTCGCTTTCTCACCCATCACCGCGACCGGTGCCGGTTACCACTCGCATCAGGGCATCAGCCTCGACGACTTACTCGACGATTACTCGCCATCCGCGATCGACGGCGAACGTGCTTTCTACAATCAGGCTCATGCTCAGGCGGACGAGATCGCCAAACTGCAGCTTCCAGACGAGGCGAAGGCGGATATCGACGTGATGCGCCTTGAATGCGAGCGTCAACTGCTCGACCTGGACCGCATACAAAGTTTCAAACACAATCCGACGGTTTATGTTGAACAGATCGGCAACGCCATAGACACGCCGTTCATACTTAACTACGCACCGGAGTCGCAGCGCTTCTCCCACATCATCGCCCGCTTGCGGAAGCTGCCGGCCTTTGTCGACACGGCTAAGAAGAACCTGGTTGATTCACCGGAGATCTGGAATAAGGTCGCACAGCAGGAAAACGACGGTAACATCGCGCTCATCGATACCGAGGTGCGTGCCAAGGTGCCCGCCAGCCTTCGTCCTCAATACGACGATGCCGCCGCGCCGGCGCTTGCTGCCCTGCGTGGGTTCAACGAGTATTTGAAGAAGGACCTCAACCGCCACCCTGCGAGTTGGCGACTGGGTTCCAATTACGCCGACAAGTTGCGGTTGACTTTGGCCGCAGGTCAGACTCCAGATCAGATCCTTGCCGAAGCGGAAACAAAACTACAGGCCACCCGCGAAGACATGCACCAGCAGGCAGCAGTGCTCTTCCCGAAATACTACCCGGGAAAGAAAGTGCCTGTGGACACCAACGAACTGGTGGCGGCGGTACTCGACCACATTGCAGAACAACATTCCACACCGGATCAGTACTTTCAGGACGCGAAACTTGATCTGACGCGAGCCACTCAATTCGTTCAGGATCATCATCTGCTGGCGCTGCCTTCGCGCGGCAACCTCACGGTCATCCCAACGCCCGAGTTCATGCGTGGCGTCTACTCCGTCGGCGGCTTCTCGCCGGCTCCGGCGCTCGAGCCGCAGTTGGGCGCGTTCTATTGGGTCACGCCGATCACGCCCGACATGACGTCCGATCGGGTTGAATCGAAGCTTCGCGAGAACAACATCTGGGGCCTCCAAATGCTGACCATCCACGAGGCGATGCCCGGCCACTACGTTCAGAGCGAATATGCCAACGATGTGCAGCCCAAATGGCGAGGCCTGCTCCGAGCCGTATTCTCGAACGGACCCTATGTCGAGGGCTGGGCCGTGTATGCCACGCAGCTGATGATCGACGAAGGCTTCTCGGACTCGCCGGAAATGCGTATGATGTTCGGCAAGCAGATGCTGCGGGTTGAGTCGAATACTATTCTGGACGTGAAGATGCACACCGGAAAGATGTCCGATAAGCAGGCACTCGACCTCATGATCCAAGAGACTTTTCAGGAAAAAGAAGAAGCCACCCAGAAGCTGCAGCGCGCCAAACTGAGTTCGTGCCAGTTGCCCACCTACTTCGTTGGGTGGCAGGGATGGGAATCGCTTCGTACGGAGTATCAGAAGTCAAAGAGCGCCGGTTTTAAGCTGGCCGAGTTTCATGAGCACGCGCTAAGAGAGGGTGCGCTCCCGCTGTCGCTGTTGGATAAGCTCATGCTGCCGCAGCCGGTCGCGCACTAATCAGTGGTTCGCCAAAACCGGGATGCCTTATTGCGAGCAGAATTGTGTAAGAAACCGCCGCGCCTGCCGCAGACCCGATATCCGGTCGGCAAGCGAGCCCTCGTAGGCCCGGTCTTCCACTTCAATGGCTAAGGCCACGTTTGAGCGGGTTTCAGAAAGGGCCGCGAAGAACGCGCTCCAATCTACCTCTCCCAAGCCCGGCAACCGCGGGTCATGATACTCGAGCGGATGGGCGAGAATCCCAACTTCGTTCAGCTTCTGCCGATTGATTCGAGCATCTTTGGCATGCAAATGGAAGATCTTCTCTGAAAACTCGCGCAATGGCTGAATCGGGTCCATTTGCTGCCAGATCATATGCGACGGGTCGTAGTTCAGACCGAAGGACGAGGAAGGGATCTCTTCGAACATCCGTCGCCAGATGCGAGGGCTGACCGCCAGATTCTTGCCGCCCGGCCACTCATCCCTGGTGAATAACATCGGGCAGTTCTCGATCGCGATTCGAACGCCATGGTCTTCGGCGAATCCAATCAGGGGCGGCCATACTTGGCCAAAGCGGGTCCAATTTTCATCCAGCGATTGCGTCCAGTCCCGCCCGATGAAAGTATTGACGACCCCGATGCCAAGCAGTTGCGCGGCCGCGATGACGCGCGGCAGGTGGTCCTGTGCGGCCTCGCTCTCATGACGATCGGGCGAGAGGACGTTAGGGTAGTAGCCCAGTGCGCTTACTTCGACGCCGGATTCAGCGATCTGATCTCTAAGGGCTGAACTTCGCTCCTGGCTGAGCGCCGTGACGTCGATGTGCGTGACGCCGGCGTAGCGCCGGTCCGCCCGGCCAACGGGCCAACACATCAGTTCGACGCATTCGAAATGTTCTTTCGCACAGGTGTCGAGTACCTCGGCGAGCGACAGCTCAGGCAAAATCGCGCTTACCACTCCAAGTCTGATCATGGCGTGGGGACCATGATACTCGCGACCGGCCCAGGTCTCTCAGCTTTCAGCTTCGGCTTCGGAATCCCGTGCTCGTGGCAATCCACGCATTTCACACGATGTATGTTGTGCTTGCTGCCCGCCGACCGGAATGAGGTGTCCATCTTCTCGACATCCAGTCCGCAATTCGACATCGTCGGATGGCACGTGGCACAAGAGGCCCTGGTCTTCTGTTCGTGCCGCGAATGGCAAGCCACACAGCTGATGCCTTCATGCACGCCGATGGGGGTCCGGTCGTCGCCGCTCGCGACTTGCAGAGTGGAGACGGGCGCGTGGCACTGATAGCACAGCGCCTGGCGCTGATCGCGGCTCATGCGAATGGTGCGCGTACCTTCGAGCACCGCAGGCAAGGGCAGGTCCATCAACGGGACGTACTGTTGCGTCCGCCGATCGAAGAAGGCGACCGAGGAGCGTGCAATGTCTTGCGACGGGCCGGCCACATCGCCCTTCGGTTCTGCCTTCGCCAGCACCGGGCCTTCCCGGTGGACCTGATGACACGTAAGGCAGGGTATCGACGGCTTTTCCGAATAGCCCGCCGGGGTCAGCCGCCACGGGCCTTTGCGATCGATCGGTGCAACCAGATTGCCAACGCCTCCTTCGAAGTGCATCCCGTGGCAACGCAGGCAATCGTCCATCAACATGTTCTGCGTGTTGTGATTCTTGTCGAGGAAGATACGCGCATAGCTGGCGCTGTGCGGTCCGGCGTGCCAGGATGCATACTCCTGGCGGTGGCAGCCGGCGCAACGCCCTGTCATCTCCTGCACGTATTGGTTCGAGAATCCGATCTGTTCCGGCAGGTCGCCTCTCAAGTGCGCGTACACGCGCCTGGCGTTATTCCAGTGAAACGCCACATCAGTTGTCAACGCACCGCCGTGACACTGCTCGCAAGCGACATCGCGGTGGCTGGAGGCGTGCCAGCGATCGTACATCGGCTGCATTTCGTGGCAACTCGTGCACCCGTGCCCAGCGCGCGATTCGTAATAAAGACTTGCTCCGGGCACCATCAGAACTACTGCCAGCACCGCGAGAGCGGAATAAAGGAGAAGTCTCTTCACGTGTGCACCGCCGTGCCCTTCCAGGCTTGCAGGAGGTTCTGCGATGCGCGGTAGGCATTGGCGAGGATGGTCAGTGCCGGGTTGAATCCGCCATTGGTCACGTGGGAGCTGGCATCGATCACGTAAACGTTATCTACGTCGTGGATCTGGCAATTCGCGTTCACCACGGAAGTCTTCGGGTCATTGCCCATACGACAGGTCCCAGCCTGATGCTGGCCCCCGCTTAACGAGGCCGAGACGCGCCGCGGGAAAACCTGCACGGCGCCCGCTTCCTTCAGCCAGGCCTCAGCCTTTCCGGCCATGTAGTTCGAAATCTCGATGGTATGCGGGTGTCTGCCTCCAGACATCCGCACGACGGGAATGCCCCAATAATCTGTCACCTTGGGATCGATCTGGATGCGCGAGTCGAAGACCGGCATTTCCTGCACCGGTCCCATCACCACTACCGACCGTTTGAAGCCATGCCGCACAAAGTCCTTGCCGGCCTGCCCCCATCGAGGAGCGAAGCCCGCAGCCATGGTCGCGAAGTGGTAGGGCAGCCGGATGAACTCATTGGCCAGCATGCCGCCGCCGGCCAATCCGGGATTGCCGTGATTGTAATCGCAGACCGCGATGGAAGCACCAGGACCCAGGTCGTCGTAGGTTTCTTCGGCGAACAGGCCCACCGCCCCCGGGTATGCGTGCCCCTGCAAATTGCGTCCTACCAAGTCGTATCGATTTCCCAGGCCGCTTGGGAAAAGCTTGTGCTTGGTATTCAGCAGCAGGCGGGCCGATTCGATTGCGCCGCAGCTGACGATCACCAAGTCCGCGGTCTGTGTCTGGAGCCGGCTGCTGCCGTCGAAGTAGGCTACGCCAGTGGCCCGGCCGCGGTCGTCCAAAAGAATCTCACGGGTCATGCACTCGGCGCGCAGTTCGCAATTACCAGTGGCCAGCGCGGCCGGTATTACCGTGTTATGGGTTCCCGTTCGCGCATTGACTTCGCACGCGAAACCAACACACCAGCGGCAGCGCATGCAGGATCTGCGTCCGTTGTACGGAACAGTGTTCCGCAGCATGGGGATGTCGAAGGGGTGCAGCTTCATGCGCTGGGCTGCTGCCTGCAGGATTCGATGTTCCTGGCTCGGAGCCAGCGGCGGCATGGGCAATGGCTTGCGCCGCGGGCCTTTGAAGATGTTGTTGGTGTCGTCGCCGGAGACACCCATTTCCCATTCCGCCTTTTCATAGAAGGGTTCCAGGTCGGAATAAGAAATCGGCCAGTCCTCGAGCGTGCTTCCGGCCACGGCGCCGTAGGTCGAGCGCATGCGGAAGTCCTTTTCCATATAGCGCCAGGCCTGTGCGCCGTAGCTGAAGGTGCCGCCGCCGACGCTAGCGGCGTTGTTGTTGTATTCGCCCTCGCTGGGAAACACGATTCGCTCGCCGCGTTTGTCCACCAGAACACGCGGGTTTCGCTCGTCGTCCGGACCGAATGCATTTCCGAGCACCGTCGTGCGCTGGTTATGCAGATCGTCCTTGCGGCAATCAGCTGCGCTGTACCACTTGCCGCGTTCGAGCAGCACCACGCTCAAGCCGGCCGTCGATAGTTCCTTGGCGACGACACCGCCCCCGGCGCCGGAGCCGACGACCACCGCATTAACGTGTTGGAGGGCCATCGCTCATCCTTCCTTTGGCGTAGCGCGGTAGTGCATGCGCCCGCGCACCGGCGGGCACGGCAGCCCCAGCATTCTCCAGCTGGCCATGTCGCGGTTCCCTCCGTGGCGTGGATCACCGTAGAAACCCTGTATGGTGTGGGCGAGAATCAGGTTGAAGAATGCGCTGGAATGCTTCTCGATATCTTCCAGCACGGCGATTTGCTGCGGGGACGGCAGATCGGCGAAAGGCTTGTCGAATGTCCTGTGGCTGGCCGCCTCGACGTCCGCGATGCCATGGCGGTAGAGCTGCCGGTACTTTTTGAAGTGCTTGGTCAGTTGGATGTCGATGTAGTTCGCAACGCCGACCTCTTTCGCGCCTGGATCACCGTCGGCTGGAATAATCTGGCCGCAGATGGCTTCCACGGTCCGTGCTTCTTCCGAAGTGAAAAAGCGCCAGTCCGATCCGTTCCTGCCAGTTCCCCATACAATCGCTGTCCCGCCGGCCGCGCCTGCCAGTGCGGCACCTAAGAAGGTTCGACGCCGCATCCCAAACCAGCTACCTTGCATTCCAATATCCGATCCCTCCCATAGCCCTTTGAATCAGATTCTCGAGCCTAGTAAGAGTTCCCGCCCTAAGTCTAGGCCTGCATCACCCGACTCGCAAGTATGTTTAAGTATTATGTAACTGACTTTTCGACGCCTGAACTCTCGGCGATGCGCATTTTCATGTGCCTCGCCGGGCGGCAAATGAACCGTCGCCAGGCTACGTGCGGTCTGCCACGTCGGTTGCCTCGAGAAGCTCCAGCGCGAGGGTTCCCTGCAGATAGGCCTGCTGAAACCGTTGCAGGTCGGCTTCGGTGTCTACGTCGATCAGCACGCCGACGTCGTCGACCGGCACTTTCAGAATCTTGTTCGTATGGCGGCCTAAAATCGCCCGGAAACCCACGTCGCTCGCCAGAGCCATCACCTCCGGGAACAGTGACCGATCCAGCAGTGCGGGGTTGCCCCGATAACCTTTGTGCACCGGAATCACCAGCGTTGGCCGCTGATTCCGGTAGCAATCAACAAGACTATCAATCGTGTTGGGGCGCACGAAAGGCTGATCGGCTAGGACGATCAGGGCTGCCTCTGATGAAGAATTGACAGCAGACACCCCTACTCGCAGCGATGTGCCCATCCCCTGTTGATACTCTTCGTTGATTACGACCTGCGTATCGTCGAGCTTGATTTGCTGCTGGATGAGTTGCGCCGAGCCGCCCAGGACCACCACGATCTCGTCCACCTGCGTGGCACGCAGATTGTCCAGGACAGTTTCGAGTAATGTTTTCCCGCCGATCCGGAGAAGCTGCTTGACGCTTCCCATGCGCGTGGACATTCCGGCGGCAAGGACAACCGCCGAGACCCCCGAGCGAGATTCTGTCCTGCGCATGGACCTCATTATAAGAGGGGCGAGCAGCGGCTATGCTGAGCAGTCGGCTGACAGGGCCGTCTCCGAAACGGAGAGCGTGCCACGAAAAGCGGATTGCGAAACGAAGTGGGGAGGCTGGGTGACAACCCGGCGACCACAGGCTGAAGGCCTGTGCCACGCGGGCCGTGGAGGCGCACGACCGGTGGGGCCGCTCGCGCGATGGCTTACTTAGATATTCGGTTGTCAAAGATCTCGAGCCCTCGAGGCTCCTGCTATGCGGCTTGAGGTAAGGTCATTGGTTCCGCGAGTGGGTCGGGTTGCGGGGCGACCGGCGCAGGATCGGCCGGACTGGAAGGACGCTGGATGGCAGCGAGATCAATGGTGCCGTCGAAATCGGGCGCCGGATGATCGGAGATGACTGGCGCGCCGGATTGGGCGCGGGACTTCTGCAGTGCCAGCAGTTGCTTTAAGGCGCGATAGTAGGCGCGATGATGCGTGGTCTGGTAGCGCAGGTAGAGAGCAAGGGCTTTGGGATCCTCGATCGAACTGGTCTGCAGGTTGATGGCACGCTGGGTGAGCCAGTGGCTCTGAGCCATATCGGTGATGAGGATGCGCTCGGTGCGCGACGCGGGTTCGAACTCCTGGTTGAGATCGTTGACCAATTCGACCCATTCTTTGGGATCTTCGCCCGGAAGCAGGACGAAGACGGAGGTGAGGCCTGGAGAGACCATGCGTACGCGCGTTTTGACTGGAGCGGTCCTTGCCCACTGGGCTACGCGGACCCGTACTGTGACCGGGCTCGAAAGGCGGCAACGCCGGCTCTCCAGCGGGCGGCCACACGATGGCGAAGCGGTTGAGAGCGTGGGTGAGTAGCTGGCGCGTGTCGTGGCGAGACTTCTTGATCGCCTCGGGATCGATGCCCAGTAGCGGAGTCGCAACGTGCTGCTCGAGCCGATGGGCAATGGCGATCCGTTCTTCGTCGGTGACCTCTGGACCTCCATAGCGTAGCCGCTGAAACAGCAACTTGAAATCAACGTATGCGCAGGGGTTGTACGGAATTAGCGCTCCCGCGGGGAAGCGAAAATGGCGCTGTGTTGTTGTTTTGCGGCTCGGTGGCTGCGGGTTGCGCAACCGGCGGCGCGACGGCCGGTGAGGCTGGTTCCACGGGCAGAGCGGGAATTGTCGACGACGCTGGAGCTGCGGACTTCTGTTTCTGTGCTTGCTTCCAGGCGCGGTAATTGTTGCGCCGGATCTTGGTGCGTTCTTTGTTTGACATGAAAATTCTCCTTAATCTGTACGCGGGAGAAGCAGGGGCTCCTGAGCCTGATGGCGGGTCCGCT
>CAVUCO010000027.1:0-103600 GCA_963740005.1 uncultured Acidobacteriaceae bacterium
CTCCGGATCTACTTTGGGGGTGCGGCCGGTTTGGCGGCTGGCTTCGTGGCAGGCGCGGCGCCTGGAGCGGGAACCTTCTTGATGGATACCCGAATCAACCGCACGGGTGTGTTCGGTTTGTCATTCGCGTTGCGAGGAACCTTCGAGATGTTGTCGACCACATCCTGGCCGGAAACGACTTCGCCGAAGATGGTGTGCTTGCCATTCAGGTGAGTCGGCGTCGAGCCAGTCACGGTGACGAAGAACTGGGAGCCATTGGTGTTCGGTCCGCTGTTGGCCATGGCCAGAATGCCAGGCTTGCTGAAGTCGTGCTTCGGGCCGAATTCGTCTGGAAACTGGTAGCCGGGTGATCCCATGCCGGTAGCGGTCGGGTCGCCGCCCTGGATCATGAAGTCGGGAATCACGCGGTGGAATTGGGTTCCCGAATAGAGTGGCGTGTGCTTCAGTTGGTGCGTAGTCGGGTCGGTCCAAGGTTTGGTTCCGGTGGCAAGGCCGATGAAGTTGGCGACGGCTTTAGGCGCGTCCTCGGGAAAAAGCCGGCAGACGAAGTTGCCGAGCGAAGTGTAGAACACAGCGTAGGTACCCGGTTCGCTGGGCAGGTCGACCGGCGGAAGCGCGGGCTGCACGGAATGCGTGGTCGGCTTCGTGGTGGAAGCGGGGCTGGTGCTCTTGGTCTGGCAAAAGAGCGCAACGGGAAGGACGGCGGCCGCAGCCGCTACTACGAAAAAGTTCTTCATTGTTTTGCTCACATTATAGCGAGCGGGCAGACTTTTCCCGGAGCGATGGCTACACAGTGAAGATCTGGATTGCTTCGGCTACACAGTGAAGATCTGGATTGCTTCGGCCAGCGAGGTCATCGGATCGCGCGTGGGGATAAACTCGTGAGCCACGAAACCCTGGAAGTTGAGGTCGGCGATCGCCTCGGCCACTGCGTGCCACTGCAGTTCCTGGGTGCCGTCCAGTTCATGGCGTCCGGGAACACCGCCGGTATGGAAGTGCCCGATGTATTGAATGTTGTTGCGGATGGTGCGAATGATGTCACCCTCCATGATCTGCATATGGTAAATGTCATACAGCAACTTGACCCGCGGCGAGTCGACGCCCTTCATTACCGCGACACCCCAAGCGGTGTGATCGCACTGGTAATCGTGGTGGTCAATTTTGCTGTTGAGCAGTTCCAGGTTGATGGTGACGCCCGCGTCCTCGGCGATTTTGCTCACCGTCTTAAGGCCGATGATACAGTTCTCGGCGCCTTCCTGATCCGGCTGCCCCTTGCGATTGCCGGAGAAGGTGATGACATCCGGAACCTTCGCCGCGGCAGCCAGGGTGATGTTCTCTTGCATCTCCTTCGCCAGCTTGGCATGGTTCTCTTTACGATTCCATCCTTCGGGAATTGTCCCGGCACCGGGAGCCATCGACGGGACCAGCCCATACTTACGGGCGACGGGCCATTCTTCGTGCCCAATCAGATCGATGCCGCTCAGCCCGATTGCGGCGCCTTGCTTGCAGAGGTCGTCGAGGGTCATCTTGCTGTAGCACCAGCGGCAGGCGGCCTGCTTGAGCCGACCCTTGGGGGCGTCCATGGCAGGTGCCAGGTTGGAAAGAGAAAAGCCAGTAGCGGCCGCAAGGCCGGCGGTTCGGAACAGGGAACGGCGATTCATGGTGCTCATGTTATCAAGTGGCGTCCCATCATTCCATCACGCCAAGAGCTTAGTTTCCACATTGCCGCCGACGTCGGTCAGCCGGAAGTGACGGCCCTGGAACTTGTAGGTAAGCCGTTTATGATCGATGCCCAGGCAATTCAAGATGGTGGCCTGCAGGTCATGGATGTGAACTTGGCCGGAGAGCGCGTTGTAGCTGTAGTCGTCCGTCTCGCCATGAACCAGCCCAGGCTTGATGCCGCCGCCGGCCATCCACATGGTGAAGCAGCGCGGATGGTGATCGCGGCCGTAGTTGGCTTCGGTCAGCTTGCCCTGGCAATACACCGTGCGTCCGAATTCACCACCCCAGATGACCAGCGTGTCGTCAAGCATGCCGCGTTGTTTCAGATCCTGGACCAAGGCAGCCGAGGGCTGGTCGACGCTTTGCGCCTGCAGCGAGAGATCGCGGGGAAGGTCGTTGTGTTGATCCCAGCCGCGCTTATAGATCTGAACGAAGCGGACGTTACGCTCGAGCAACCGCCGCGCCAGCAGGCAATGCGAGGCGTAGCTGCCGGGCTTGCGCGAGTCCGGGCCATACATGTCGAAGATGTGCTGCGGCTCTTTCTCCATGTCCATCAATTCGGGTACGGAGGTTTGCATCTTGAACGCCATCTCATACTGCGAGATGCGTGTCTCGATTTCAGGATCGTGGAAAGCGCCTGCGCGGATCGCATCCAACTGCTCGACGGCATCCAGAATGTTGCGGCGGGTGGACTTGTCGACGCCCGGAGGGTCGGAAAGATACAGCACCGGATCGCCGGAGGAACGGAACTGTACGCCCTGGTATTTCGAGGGCAGGAAGCCGCTTCCCCACAAACGCGAGAACAGGGGCTGATCGGTATTCAAGCAGCTTTGCTGCGAGATGAGCACCACGAAGGAAGGCAGCTCCTTGTTCTCGCTGCCGAGACCGTAGCTGATCCAGGCGCCCATGCTGGGCCGGCCGGGCTGCTGGAAGCCGCTTTGGATGAAGGTGATGGCCGGGTCGTGGTTGATGGCATCGGTCCACATGGTCCTGACGATGGCGATGTCGTCAACGATCTTAGCGGTGTGCGGCATCAATTCGCTGACCCAGGCGCCGGAGTTGCCATACTGGGCGAACTTGAAGATGGACGGCGCAACCGGAAGCGTGGCCTGGCCGGACGTCATGCCGGTGATGCGCTGGCCCATGCGGACACTGGCCGGCAGGTCGACGCCCGCGTACTCCTTCAGCTTAGGCTTGTAATCGAACAGGTCGATCTGGGAAGGGCCGCCGGACTGGTGGAGAAACACCACCCGCTTCGCCTTGGGAGGAAAATGCGGCAGGCCCGGCAGGCCGCCGTTGGCACTGGCATCCGGGGCGCCCGAAGCGGCGGGTGCGAGCAGCGAGGCCAAGGCTGCTGTTCCGAGCCCGGTGCTGGCCAGTCCAAAAAAGTGGCGGCGGGTAAGGGCCTGCTTGAGTTGTTCGTCAATCGACATGGCTCATTACTCCTTGGTAATCGTTTCGTCCAGGTTCAGGATCGCACTGGCGACGGTCGTCCAGGCGGCCATCTCAACGGGATCGACGTTGGAGGGCGGCTTCGAGTCACCCACCGAAATCAACTTGCGCGCCGAAGCCGGATTGCGGCGATATTCGGCCAGCTCTTTCTCTTCGAGCGAGCGGAGGATTTCCAGCTCGCGGGGCGCAGGCGGGCGGGCCGTCGCCAATTCGAAGGCATAAGTAATGCGCTTGGCGGGATCGGTGCCGCCTTCGAGGATCATGCGGCCGGCCAGAGCGCGCGAGGCCTCAATATATGTCGGGTCATTGAGCAGCACCAGTGCCTGCAAGGGAGTGTTAGTAAGCAGCCGCCGTGCCGTGCACTTCTCGCGGTCGGGCGCATCGAAGGTCATCAGCGAAGGCGGCGGGCTGGTGCGTTTCCAGAAGGTGTACATGCTGCGGCGATAGAGATCATCGCCGTGGCTCGGCACGTAGGTTTGTGCGGAGAATCCGTCGCCGTAAGCGATGTCTTCCCACAACCCTTTGGGCTGATAGGGGAAGACACTCGGGCCGCCAACGCGCTCCTTGAGCAAGCCGCTCACGAATAGCGCATTGTCACGGACGGCTTCAGCGGGGAGCCGGAAACGCGGGCCGCGCGCCAGCAAACGGTTTTCCGGATCGTCCTTGATGAGGTCGGGGCTAGCGGCGGAATCCTGGCGGTAGGTGGCCGACATCACGATGAAGCGCTGCATCTCACGCACGTTCCAACCGTTTCGAACGAACTCGGTAGCCAGCCAGTCGAGCAGCGCCTGGTTGCTGGGCGGATCACCTTGCGAACCGAAATCCTGGGGCGTTTTCACGATTCCGATCCCGAAGTAGCTTTGCCAGTACCGGTTCACGACGACCCTGGCGGTGAGCGGATTGTCCGGACTAACCATCCACTTGGCGAGCGTGAGCCGATTGGCCGGCGCGCCGGACGGCAACGGCGGCAAAATAGCGGGCACGCCTGGGGTGACTTTCTCGCCACGATTCCGATAGTCGCCGCGTCCGAGGATCGCGGTTTCGCGCGGCTTCTCCAGTTCGGCCATAACCATGGTGGTCGGAATCACCTTGACCAGCTCGGCCTTTTCTATCTTCAGCTGCGTGCGCGAGAGGTAAGCCTGGCGCAGTTCCGGCGATGCTTCCGTAGACAGAAAATAGCTCTGGAGGCGTTCCTTTTGACCATCGTCACGGTGGTCGGCGGGAATCATGATGGAGCCGCGAACCGGTTCGTCGCGGAACATTGGTTGGATTTCGGCCGCCGACAGCGGCCGGCTGTAGATCCGAAGATCGTCGAGTTGACCCTTGAACGCCTTGCCCAGATCTTTATTGCCGATCTCCAGCTTGGCGCTGTTGGTCAGCTTTCCGGAGAGCTTGTTGGTGAGAACCTCTACTTCGCCGGGCTTGCCATCAAAGAAGATGTGCAGGCCGGCGGCCTTGCCCAAGCCGTCGTAGTTCACGACGACGTGATGCCAGTCGGAGGGATCGAGCCGATCGTTGGTGCGAATCTCAATTGCATCCGAAGGCCACTTCCGGCTAAGCCGCACATAGAGACGAGGCTTCCAGTGCTGGATGTCGGTCAGCAGGTAGTCGTCGAGATGGAACTCCACACCCGCGCGCGTCGTGGTGTCGGAAACTTCCGTCAAGACTGTCATGGGCCGGTTGCTGTCGGGCTTTATCCAGAACGCTACGGAGAAAGGCCCGTGAGAGAGCGCTCCAGCGTCATCGAGCGTCACATGCGTTTCGCCATCGAAATTGGCGGCGCGATTAACGATGCCCGGGGAATAGTTCAGGTCGCCCTTCACAACCTGGCCGTAGCGATACTTGCCGGAGCTATCCGAAAGGCTGCCGTCGAATTCGTAATGCACCGCTAAGCCGGCGCGGGTAGGCGCGGCGAGCGTGGGCAGGCGCGTCTTCTCCCACTCGGACTGAATCGGCGTGATCTTCTTTTCGTCCAGCGTTTTATCGAGTTCCGCGATGGCCTTGGTCAGCTGATCGAGCTTCTCGCGCTGCTGCTCATCCGGAAGTTGAAGGTAAGGCTTGGCATTGCCGCGCTTGCCGTCCAGCCCTTCTTCGGAGATGTTGTTGAAGAAGGCGTAGAACCGATAGAACTCCTTTTGCGAGAGCGGATCGTACTTGTGATCGTGGCAGCGGGCGCATCCCAGGGTCACTCCCATCCAAGTGGCCGCGGTTGCTTCCACCCGGTCGACGACATACTCGTTCTGATACTCCTCGGGAATGGCGCCCCCCTCGAAGTTGATCATGTGATTGCGGTTGAAACCGCTCGCGACCTTTTGCGAAACGGTGGCATCGGGCATCAAGTCGCCGGCGAGTTGTTCAATGGTGAACTCGCTGAAAGGCATGTTGCTGTTGAACGCGTCGATTACCCAGTCGCGCCAGTGCCACATCTCGCGATGGCTGTCGATGTGATAGCCGTGCGTATCGGCGTAGCGGGCCAGATCGAGCCATTGCATCGCCATGCGCTCGCCGTAGCGCGGGGAATGGAGAAGACGCTCGACCACTTTGTCATAAGCGTCGGGGCTTTGATCGGCCAGAAAGGCCTCGAGTTCGGATGGAGTCGGCGGAAGGCCGGTCAGATCGAAGGTGACGCGGCGCAGGAGGATGGCCCGGCCGGCTTCGGCAGATGGCTTCAGGCTGTTCTTGTCCAGGTTGGCCATGACGAACGCATCGATCGGGTTGCGCACCCACGCCGGATCGGAGACCTTGGGAATCTCAGGGCGTTGTGGAACCGCGTAGGCCCAATGGGTCTCCCACTTGGCGCCTTCGTCAATCCACTTCTTAATCACCTCAATCTGCGCCGGAGTCAGCGTCTGCCCGGAGGTGGGGGGCGGCATCTGGAAGCTTTTCTTATCGGAGCTGATGCGCTGGTAGAGACGGCTGTTGGCGGAGTCGCCGGGCTTCACGATGGTGTAGCCGTTGTGCTCCGCGAAGGCGCCACCATCCTTCATATCGAAACGCAGCTTCGCCATGCGGTTCTTCTCGTCCGGGCCGTGGCAGGTATAGCACTTGTCGGAGAGGATGGGCCGAACCTGGCGATCGAAATCGACGTGAGGAGGTGCAGCAGGCGCGGTTTGGCATAGTGCTGCAGCGCTGGTAAACATTGCCGCGACAGTCAGCCGGGTGAGATGCGTGGACATTACAACTATGGGTTCCCTTCTCTCTTCTAGGAATCCGAACAATCGACTCGCTCGCAGGCCGTATCCAACGAGTCCTTCTTCCGCTTACTGCCGCAACTCATGGCCCGTGCCGCCAAGCAAGTTGTGCGTCGTACCGGCTGGTTTGTTCGAGCCGTTGAAAAACTCGTCAGACTATGCACAAGTTTAGCGAGTTGCATTCGAGAGCGTCAACGCGGCGCCGGCGGCCTAGTTCCGCGCCACCGAAGACGAAGTGGCCGGCTGGGGAAGCGACCAAGCGTAGATTACGCTGCCGACGGCCGTGAGCAGATACTGCCGGCCGTCGAGGGAATAGGTCATCGGGGACGATTCCATACGGGCGTTCAGGTTGACATGCCAGAGCGTTTTGCCGGTCTTGGGATCGAGCGCGAGGAGGTTGTTGGAGTTGTCGGCTGTGAAGAGGACGCTGCCGGCAGTAGTGAGAATTCCGGCCACTCCTTCGCCTTCGCCGATGTCGTGGCGCCAGGCGATCTTGCCGGTGGCGTAATTCATGGCGACGAGTTCGGAGTTCGCCCAGAGATTGCGATCGCGGCCGGCCCAGCCTTCGGGCTTGCCGTCGGCCGTCATATAGAAGATGCTCCAGAGGCGGCGGGCGCTGACGAAGAAGAGGCGGCTCACGGGATCGAAGCTCGGGGCCATCCAATTGGTTGCTCCGTCGGAGCCCGGCGACACCAGAACGCCATCCGGTTTGGGCTCCATGGCCGGATTCGGGATAGGCTCACCTCTGGCGTCGATGCCCTTGGCCCAATTGGTCGCGATGAAGGGGGTGGTCAGGATGTGCTCGCCGGTGGTTCGGTCGAGCAGGAAGTAGTAGCCGTTGCGGCTGGCTTGGGCGAGCAGTTTCCGATGGACGCCCTGGTAATCATCGTCGATCAAGACGGGGGTCTGGACCGCATCCCAGTCATGCGTGTCGTGAGGGGAGGGTTGGAAGTGCCAGTTGAGCTTGCCCGTGTCGGGATTGAGAGAAACGATTGAGCAGGTATATAGGTTATCGCCCTTGCGAATGTCGCCATTCAAGACCGGGTTGGGGTTGCCGATGCCCCAAAAGAGCTGGTTGATTTCGGGATCGTAGGTACCCGTCATCCACGTCATGCCGCCGCCGTGGGCGGCTGCGTCAGTGCCTTGCGGCCAAGTATCGGCACCCGGTTCGCCGGGCTTGGGTTCGGTGTCCCAACGCCATTGCACCTTGCCGGTGTCCGGATCGACCGACTCCAGAAAGCCGGGTATGTCCGTGACATCGCCGGATACGCCGACGATGACGTGGTCGCGAATCACCAATGGCGCCATGGTGGCGAAGTAGCCGACCTTCGGATCGGCGAGCTGGATGTCCCAACGGGCATGGCCCGTCTTGGCGTCGATCGAAATGAGATGACAATCGGGCGTCTCAAAGTAGAGCCAGTCCTGGTACATGCCGACGCCGCGCTGGCCGATGTGGTCGCCTTGCGACTCGCGGTAGTAATGCCAGACGATCTTTCCGTTGCGAGCATCGGCCGCCCAGACATGGTCGGGCGTTGTGAAGTAGAGGATGCCATTCACCAGCAGCGGCGTGGACTTGATGGTGACCGATTGTAGGGGCAAAACCCAGGCGGGGCTGAGCTGATGAACGTTGGACGCGTTGATCTGCGACAGCGTACTGTTGCGGCGGCCGGAGTAGTCGCCGTTGTAAGTCGGCCACATCTCGCGCGGAGGCTTCAGCAGATCGGCTGGATCCAGGCCTTGCGGGAGTGAGGAAGCAGCGGTGGCAAACAAGATCGCTACTGGCGACAGGGTGGAGAAAAGGAGACGTTTCATTGGTTGTTCTTCGGGCCGCTACTTAAGGGTCACCAGATAAGCGAAGAGGTTATGCAGGTCGGCATTGGTGTACCTGGTGGTGAGTTCGCGGTGCGCCTGCAAGGGATCGTGGACCTCGACTGTGACGGAGGCGCGAGGCCAGGAGCGATACCAGCCGTCCTGGGCAATGATCGCGATGGTGAACTCGTCGTCCTGGACGATCCGGCCTTCGAACTTCGATCCGTCGTGAAGCGTGACGATCGCCGTGCGGCGCGGCCGCCCCGGGGGATAGACGATGTGCTGTTGCAAATCGATCGCCGAATACTTTGAAGCAACGTGGGCCAAGTCGCCCGTGACGGAGTGGCAACCGGTGCAGCCGCCCGCGCCATTAAAGTAGGCCTTGCCCTCGCCGGCGTTGCCGGTTAGAAGCTTAGCAACCGGATAGTCGCTGGGCACGCTTGCACTGTGTGCCGCCTGGTCGGCGCGGTAATGCAGGAAGGCGATGATATCGGCGATCTCGGTTTGCTTCAGTGTCGAAAAGCCGGGCATGCCTTTATCGTTGCGGCCATTCCGTATGACGGGACCAAGCAGATTGCCGTCTTGATCGTGGTTGACGATCGAGGAGCGGACCAGGTCGGGGGCCCGGTTTCCGGTGGCGTCTTCACCGTGACAGAAGCCGCAACTGGATTTGAACTGGGACTTTCCACGCTCAATCGCGGCCAGTTGTTCGGGAGTGGGCTTACCGTGTTGGGCGGCAGCGGGGAGGGCGGCACAGAGAGCGGCAAAGAACGCCGCCAGCGTGCGGAGCACGCGCTTGGAAGGGAGGTTTCGAAATAGCATGGGCTCAGTGTTGTGGGCGGTCCGGATCGATCAAGCGGACGTGGCCCTCGGCTCATCCTATTCTAAATAGGTTCCTATTCCAGTCGCGACCGTACCGCGCTACGTTAGGGGCGCTCCTACAGGGAGGCGCAACGGCATCATACTTGGTTACCAGCGGAGCGCGCCAGTCGGGCCGACAAGCGTCGCGCTTTGAAACATTCTATGCTGGATTTGTTGCAGCCATGAGCACCTCCCGAACAATGTCCGGTGGTTTCGCCGATCGAAGTGCGCTCGAAAAAGGAGCGAACCAGCGGGCGCTATGCCGCTGGTGCGGGCTGGAGGTTCCGGCGCGCCGCTTTACGTTCTGCTCGGAGTACTGCGTACATGAATGGAAGCTGCGAACTGATCCCGGCTATCTCCGGGCACAGGTCCACCTGCGTGATCACGGCGTCTGCGCCAATTGCGGAGTGAACACCCAGGTGGCGTATGCGGAGCTGAAGCGTTCGCGCGGGGCGCATCGACTCAGGCTGCTATTGCGGTGGGGACTGAAGCGGGTTTCTCGCAAGAGCCTGTGGGATGCCGATCACATCGTTCCGGTGGCTGAAGGTGGCGGCGAGTGCGACATTGCCAATCTGCGAACACTCTGCCTGGTGTGTCACAAAAAGCAGACCTTGGAATTGCAGAGACGGTTGAGAACGGGGGGAAAAGAAACAATCCCGCAGGCGACCCAGAAATGAGCCGCGTGCAGGATGGGAGTTGACGAAGCTAAGCGTTTGGGCGCGAACGGCCAACCGAACTGAAGCTGCGCTTCGGATTCGCGTTTCGTTGCCAAGGCGAAGGAGCGCGCTTGCCATGATGTGTGGGAGCGGTGGATGTGGGTCTTACGTTCCACTTGGCCTGAGAACGGTTTTGAATACCCGCATCAGCCGGCTCAGCGCCCAGGTCGGAGGGATCCTGCGGGAGCACCGTGGGGACCGCCTGACGGGACAAGCGCAGGTTGAGAAAGCGCTCGATGGTGCGAATGTCGCCTCGTTCGCTGCTGGTGACGAAGGTGGACGCCGTGCCACGCTGACCGGCTCGACCGGTGCGGCCGGCGCGGTGGATGAAATCCTCGGGAGCTTGGGGCATGTCGAAGTTCACGACATGCGCGATGCCTTCAACGTGAATGCCGCGGGCGGCCACGTCGGTGGCGACCAGGACGCGGTAAAAGCCTTCACGGAAGCCGTGTAACGCCTGATTGCGCTGATTCTGGGTGCGATCGCCATGGATGCCGATGGCCTTAACACCGGAGCGCGCGAGGCGCTTGGCGAGACGGTCGGTGCCATGTTTGGTGCGGGCGAACACCAGGAAGGAGCCGTCCTTCTTGTCGAGCATGTCGCGCAGTAAGCCGAGCTTGCGATGATGCTCGACTTCATAAACGTGGAGATCGATCTCCTCGGCGGGCTTGGTGGTCGTGCCAATCGCAATCCGGACCGGATTCTTGAGGTGCTTGCCGATCAGCGGAACGATGGTCTTCTCGATGGTGGCCGAAAAGAAGAGCGTCTGACGGGTGGCAGGCAAGAGAGCCAGGATCTTCTCGATGGTCGGCAAGAAGCCCATGTCGAGCATGCGATCGGCCTCGTCGAGAATCAGAACACTGACCGCGCTGAGTTTCACCAGGCGCCGGTTCAAATAGTCGGACAAGCGGCCCGGCGTGGCGATCAAAACATTTGATCCGCGGCGGATATCGTTCAGCTGCGTGCTTTCGCTTAAGCCTCCGACGACAACCGTAGCGCGAAGCCCGGTTCCCTTCGCGAGCCGGGTAAAAACCTCGTGGATTTGAATGGCAAGTTCACGGGTTGGGGTAAGAATGACCCCGCTGATTCCACTGACCGGTTTCGCCATGAGCGAGTTGATCAAAGGGAGGACAAAGGCCAGCGTCTTGCCGGTGCCGGTCTGGGCAGTGGCAACAAGATCTAAGCCTTCCAAAGCGGGCGGAATGGCCTGCACTTGAACGGGCGTCGGTTGAACAAAACCATTGCTAGCAAGGTTTTGTTTAAGGATCGGAGATAGTTGTAGTTCTGAAAAGTTATTCATTTCGATGTTGGAGGATAAATCTACTATCCAGCGAAGATAGAACTCGCCGGTGGGTTTACCACACTCCATAGCCAATACATCAAAATGAAGCGTGATACTTGTTTCGGGTTAATTCTCTTGTGTTGAGAAGCCCGCGACCTTTATTAGAAGGCTACGGTTTCTTTGCTATTTCAGCCGGACGATGATCAGCGGTTTCGGGCCGCCCGACACCGCGCAATTGAGACGCGGCAGCAGGCTTGCGAAAAGGCCGCCGGGGCGGTTTCTTTGCAGCGACGACGGCCGCTCTGGCAGCACGTTCCGACGTCAGAGTATTGAAGTCGGTATCGACCGCGCAATACTCCTGAAACTGCTCGATATGATCGACTCCGCCTTCGGCTGCTCTGCGAAGCAACTGCAGGCAGAACATCGGTCCGCTTTGCAAGGAGAGTGAATACTTAGTGAAGAGAGACAGCTCGATCCTGATAGCGCAGAGTCGAACTGGTTGGCGCTCTTCCACGGCATCAAACGAGTAACGGCGTTGATTGCCGTCCTGCGTAAAACCCTTATAGAAGAACTGCACGCTCACTCGGTTTCCTGACCGTGCACCGGAGCGGGCTCCGATGAGGATCCAACGGGGAGCGGGAGGTTGGTTTCGGGGTTGATACCCGATTCCTCCGCCACGCCGACGTCGCTATCCTCTGTCGAGAGACTGTCCGGACGGGCTTGAGGGATTATCTTCCCTTGGCGCCGATCCAGCTTTTGTTGACGCTTCTCCTTGCGGGCTGATTCCTTTTGACGTTTTTGAAAAGATCCACGTGCCGCCATGCACACTCTTTCTCAACTGGCTAGTGAAAAAAAAACAAAAGACTAGGAGGGCAGCTCCCACTGGAGCCACCCTTTCAAATTCGAGCAGTGATTACCAGCGGGACTTCTTGAAGCCGCCGCCACCACCGCCGCTGTTGCCACGTCCACCGCCGCCGCCACCACGAGGGGCATCGGTCTTGGGACGAGCTTCATTCACATTTAGGGTTCTACCGTGCAGATCGCTGCCGTTCAGAACGGAGATTGCGGTTTCAGCCTCGGCGCGATTTGACATTTCAACGAATGCAAAACCACGGGGTTGGCCGGTCATCCGGTCGGTGATAAGGTTGACGCGCTCGACCGAACCATACTGCGAAAAGATCGAAGTGAGATCGTCTTGCGTTGTCTGGAAACTCAGGTTTCCAACGAATACGTTAGTCATGAAAGACTCCTGTTGCTTAGATATGTTCTAAAAGCAGCCAGGAACGAGGAAGATTGGTTCAACGAAGACAAAGCCGCGATAGGACAACATAAGAATACCACGTTTTCGGCTACCTCGTCTTCGTCTTTTCTACGTTATCCGGCAGGAGCCGAGTTTCCGCGAGATCTTTCCTTCCCAAGTCATACAAGTATCCATAGGAGCTCGCTTCGGCGTGACTCTTATGTCGTCAGGCGATTGAAGGTGCTGGTTTCCCGGATGCGTACTCGAGCCGCAAAGGGAAAAGCCGGGATTCGGTCCCGGCCTTTCAATCCCACCTTTCGGCAGGAGGTGGTTCTTTATGCACCTTCGAATACGGATTGTACTGCGTTTTGGTACAGTCCAGATCGAACTCCGCTTTGAACGGCGGCGTTAAATCTGATGGGCGGCGGCGACTAGCGGTTCGTCGCCGTCCACGTATTCATTCTAACGCAACTGATCGTCAATGGATCGAGATTCCCGCAGCCAAGGCCAGGCTATCCTGCGGAAACGCGGGAGATGTAGACCAGTGCTGCCGCGGTGATATCCTCCACGGCGATGCCGAGCGATTTGAAAACGACGCGCTCGGTCGACGGAAGGCGCTTCGCACCGGACAACAGCTCACCAAGTTCGGCATGAATGGTCGCGCCGGCGGTAACGATTTCGCCCGATTCCTGGACGGCCGCGTCACGCGATTCCACGACCACGGCAGCCCCGTTGAAGACCGAGGTTTCCAGCTCCCTCCGTGCCAGGCCGACGCCACCTACTGCATTGACATAAGCGCCGGGCTTCAGCCACTCACCCCTGAGAATGGGTTCCGCGGCGCTGGTGACCGTAACCACGACATCGGCATCGCCGACCGCCTCCGGCACCGTGGAAGCGAAATAGGCACCCGTTTCTTCGGCGAAAGCGTGGGCGTGATCCGGATTGCGGCTCCAGACGGCAACCTGCGTGAAATTGCGAACCAGCCTTAGGGCCTCCAGATGAGAGCGCGCCTGCACGCCGCTGCCAAGAATGGCGAGCTTGTTAACGGAAGGCGCGGTGAGTGCCCGGGTGGCGACAGCCGAGACGGCAGCGGTCCGCATTTCAGTAATGAGGCGGCCATCTAACACGGCTACCGGCTGGCCGGTTTCGGCGAGAAACAGCACAATGGTGGCGTTGTGAGTCGGCAGGCGGCGCTCGGCGTTACCCGGATAGAAGGTGACCAGCTTAGCGCCAACGAACTTGCCGCAGTGGGCCGGCATCAGACCAAACCAGGCGAGGTGTCCGGCTTGTTCGGGCAACGACAAGATGGTGCGAACCGGCTGAATGACCTTGCCCGACGAAAAATCGATGAGGGCCTGTTCGATGGCTGGGATCAGCGCATCGAACCGCAGCAGCGCGTGAACATCCTTCTCCGTGAAGAAAAGCGGACCGTCTGAGGCCACGTTGATTAGCGGCCTACCGGCGCAGTGACGTGAGCGAAAACCGAATCGAGCTGTTCGACAAAGGCGTCGACGTCGGTTTTACTGATGTTCATGGGGGGCGAAAGCCGGATTACATTGCCGTAAAGGCCGCCTCGGCCAATCAGGATGCGGTGTTCCCGGGCCGCCTCCATGACTTGCAGCGTGGCGGCGGTGGCCGGTTTCTTAGACCGGCGGTCTTCTACTAATTCCATAGCCTGAAGCAGACCCATGCCGCGCACTTCGCCGATGATGTCGTACTTCTGCTGCAGCTCTTCCAGCCGACTGCGCAAATAGCCGCCGACATCGGCCGTGTTTTGCAGGAGGTTTCGCTCGGTGATGTAGTCAAGCACAGCTTTGGCCGCTGTGGTCGCAACGGGATTGCCGCCGAAGGTGGAGATACTGATGCCCTTCATGGCGTCGGCGACCTCCGGCTTGGCGACCGTCACGCCAATCGCAGCACCGTTTCCCAAGCCTTTTGCGCTCGTGATGATGTCGGGAACCACGCCCCACTGCTCGATGCCGAACCACTTATTGCCGGTGCGGCCCCAGGCAGTTTGTACTTCATCACTGATGAAAATGCCCCCGTACTGCCGAATTATCGAAGAGACGATCTGGAAGTACTCTTTGGGCGGTGTGACAAAACCCGCAACGCCCTGAATCGGCTCGGCGATAAATCCGGCGATGCGGCCGGAGGTCGCGGTGCGGATGAGCTCGTCGATGTCCTGGGCACAGCGGACCTCGCAGCTAGGGTAAGTCAGCCCGAAGGGGCAGCGGTAGCAGTACGCGTTGTGGGCATGCACAATGCCAGGCTGTGGCGCCATACCCATGCGCCAGGTGGATTGTGCCGTGAGAGTCATGGCGAGCGCAGAACGGCCATGATAGGCGTGCCGCAGCGCGATAATTTCATTGGCACCGGTGTAGCAGCGGGCAGCGACGATCGCCGTCTCATTGGCTTCCGTACCGCTGTTGGTGAAGTACGATTTGGTCAAAGCTCCCTGGGGCGTTATGCCGGCGATGTGCTTGGCGAGCGCGGCTTGCGGCTCGTTGGCAAAGACCGTGGAGACGTGCCAGAGCTTGTCGATTTGTTGGTGGACGCGGGCATTCACCTGGTCGTTACAGTGGCCGACGCTGACCGTGACGATGCCACCGAAGAAGTCGAGGTACTGATTGCCGTCCGCATCCCAGACGTACTGATCCTTGGCATGGTCGATGACCAGCGGCTCCTTGAAGTAGTGAAAGACCGACGGAAACAGATACTCCTTGTTGGCGAGAATGATCTCTTCTTTGGTCATGGGGCACGTCCCTTTCCCGGCGGACTCTGGAATTGCCGCCGACCACCTCTGCCGTAGAGGCTCAAAGCTTCTTTATAGAGTACCTTCAACCAACGTGCCCACAGAGGGCGGGCTCTCGCGGCGGCGCCACAACGATGGATGAAAAAGTGCGTGAGACGCTATCCGAGGTGAGCGCCGGGGCGAATCGACGAGGCGTCGATTGCGGGTTGGGGACCCGCCCTACGGCGGATGTTGTCGAAGATGGACGGTTACCGAAGCGGCCAAATATAGATGGTTTTTCGAAGGAACCATCACTCACCTGTGTCCCGTCAGTTCTTTGTTTGGCAACGTGCGCTGGACTGTTACGCGTGCTACGTTGAAATTCTGTTCGTGTAGGATCGGTTACAGGCTTTTGTGAAATCCATTTCAAATGACTTGGCCGCTGCGCTTCAGGATTACCTGGAACGCTACCGGCAGCGTTTCGAGCCAGAGGGGCTGCAGGAAATGGCACTGGTAGACTCGCTGGCCTTGACAGGGTGGCGGCTGGCTCGGATTCCGAGCCTGGAGGAGAGCCTGTTTGTGCGCGGGCAAGTGGAGTTCGCGGACCGGTTCAGCTCAGAGGACGCGCAAGAGCGCAACGCGCTGATTGAGGCGCACACCTACCTGGTCTACGAGAAGCATTTCAAGCTGCTGTCACGTCAGGAAGCGCAACTGCGCCGCCGGCACGAACAGGATGAAAAGCGGCTCGACGAAATGCAGAAGAAGCGCCGGGCTGCGGCCGCCGTTCCGGGCCAGCGCGCCAAGCTCTTCCTTGTGCGGCGTAAAAAGGGATAGCGGGACGTTCGCAGTTCGCGTCCCAATTGCTCAATATGATCGTCTAGAACGGTACGTCATCTAGCGTAACGGCAGTGGTTCGATTGGACGGCCATCGGAAATAGAAATCCGCCCGGCCGTCTTTGGTGCGCTTGTCGACGACAATCGGATGACCCATCAATTCTTCGAGACGAGCGGGCAACTCGGAAAGGCGCGATACGCGCAACCCACACTTCTCCAGGTCTTCTTTGAGAAATGCAAGGGTCTTCTCTGTGATCACGCGATTTTTTGTCAAAACACGGTTCACGGCCTGCGGCCCCCGGATGCGTAGTTTCCAAATGACCATCGGACGGCCGGTGGAACTCGTTTCCGTGAGACGTGCTTCTTCGATGACGGCATCGTAGCTTCCGTCCGGAATGTCACCGTACATTTCATCAGGTGAGGCCGAGGGCTTCGCCCAGTCATTATCAAACCGGGTTAGGTCTGGAACCGCGAAATCACTGTCTGTCGGCAATGACATGAATAACCTCCACGAACAAAGGGAAGTGTGCTAGCCGACTCAAAGTTCTCACCGCTACTGGTCGAGCGCTCGATTTGTGGCTTGTTCTGACCGGCACGCCCTTAGAACGGGACGTCGTCGTCGGTAACGCCCATGCCGCCGAAGGGGTCTTCCTCGGAGGCGGCGGGCGCGGAAGCCGGCTTCGGACGGGCAGCACCACCTTGGCGGTATCCGCCGGAAGCCGATGCACCACCTTCGCCGCCGCCTTCGCCGCGGCCGCCCAGTAGGATTACTTCCTCGGCGACCACTTCGGTGGTATACACCTTTTTGCCTTCCTTATCGTCATAGCTCCGGTTGAGGAGCCGGCCTTCGACGTATACCTGCTTACCCTTGGTCAGGTATTGGGCCAGGTTCTCCTGGCGCCACAAAACGACATTGGTCCAATTGGTCTCTTCTTTCCACTCGTTAGTTTGCTGGTCTTTCCAGCTACGCGTGGTCGCGACGGCAAACTTTGTGACGGACACGCCGGAGGGAGTGAACTTCGCTTCGGCGTCTCGGCCCAGATTCCCAATCAGGATGACTTTGTTGACACTTCGGGTGGCCATAATCACTCGCACTGTAACACAGGGCTGCAGGTGCGGAGCGGTCGCCAGCGTTCAGAGATTCAGACACGGCGGGCCCGGGATTCCCTGAGCCCAGCGCATTCTCGGCCAAGCAAAGAGAGTGACCTGGCAGGAAATCCAGCCGGAACTGGCAGTGCGGTCCGTCAAAGGACGCGGAGAATTCAGTGTGACGCAAAGAAATCGCAAGGCGTTGACCTCGACCATCTGCTAGTGGAAAAACGTTAGCAATTAACAGCCATTTCGACGATAATGATGCCCAGAGAGGCCATACATGCAAATGCGGCCTCTGACAGTCGCCTGGGGGAACATGGCGCTGCGCTTACTGGAAGGATCGCTCGCAACCTTCGGTTCGCCGTGGTGGGTCGGTGCAACCCGCCACTGGTCGTGTTGTGTGCCGATCAGGCTCCTGATCGCGACGGCGACACTCCTCGGCCTATTCCCGAGCGCCGCCCGATCCCAATTCCTGGTGAAGCCAACGGAGGCGGGAACCCACTTTTCCATGCAGCCTTCTGATCTGGCGATTCTGGAGGCGGGCGAAACACGAAAGGACTTGGCGTGCACAGTTACGTCCAAGAAGCCTGAAGTTGGTTTTGACCTCCGATACCACGCCTTGTACGACGTTTCGATCCCTTTAAAGGAGTTGGAGGGCGACGAAGACCTGCTAACGATCGTTTTTCGCGTGTTCAAGGCGGACGATAAAGACCACCCCCACTTTTTCACGCAGCATATCCGGGTTCCTGCGATTGAGCCCGATGCCAGCGGGGACGCGGTGCTGCATGGTGGATTTGACATCGGCGAAGGGAACTACCACGTGGACTGGCTGATGCGCGACCGGGCAGAACGAATCTGCTCATCAAGCTGGGACGTAGAGGCGAGTTTGCCGCCCAAAGATAAGGCTATGATGCTGTTTCTGCCGGCCGGGCAAATTGACCAGGTAGAGCTCGAGCCGTTCCTGGACGATCCGGGGATTCACCGGGTGGCCTCGAATCCGGAGCAGCTAAACATAAAGATATTGGTAAATTTTGCCCCG
This sequence comes from uncultured Acidobacteriaceae bacterium, assembly GCA_963740005.1. Taxonomy (GTDB): domain Bacteria; phylum Acidobacteriota; class Terriglobia; order Bryobacterales; family Bryobacteraceae; genus CAJCIT01. Next base: position 17,970 of record CAVUCO010000027.1, read on the forward strand.
CAAAATAAAGATGCAGCGGTGCTTCAGCCGATTGACACAGCTGCCCTCATCAGTATTTTGAGGGCCATTGACCATGATTCTCGCATCGAGCGAGTATCCTTGATCGCCTTTAACCTGCAAGAGCAGCGGATCCTCTTCCGGCAAGACGCAGCGGCGCATATCGACTTCCCGGGCCTTGGCAAGGCATTGCACGAAGTGAAGCCCGGCGTGGTCGACCTGGGCCGTCTGAGCCAGAAGCATGGAGAGACCGATTTTCTCTCCGACCTGATTGAAAAAGAACTGGGATCGTCGGCGAAGCCAGATGGTGTGATCTTCGCCGGACCGAAGGCGATTTTGCAGGCTGATGTACCCCAAGAAGACCTGCGGCGCATCGGAGATATTGAGTGCCCTCTGTTCTATATGAACTACAACTTGTACCCACAAGACATCCCGTGGCGCGATTCCATCAGTCACGCGGTGAAGTATTTCAAGGGCACCGAGTACACGATTTCCAAGCCCCGCGATTTGTGGTTTGCCACTTCCGAGATGGTAAATCGAATAGCCCGCTCGAAACACTTGAAAACCAGCAGTGCGATTGCGCTTGGAGCGAGGTAGACTATTCTTAACGGGATCTTTCCATGTCGGCTCGAATGCTTCGGCTAACGCGGTGGAGCGTTATCCTGCTTGTTTTCTCGGCACTGAGTTGGGGACAACAACAGCAAAAGGGCAGCCCACGCCTTTCCGAGTATGAGAAAGACATCGTTGCACCGTACGTTAACTCACCTCAGCCAGTTGTTCTGAAGATGCTCCAGATGGCGCATTTGAGGCCCGGTGAGACTCTGTATGACCTAGGCTGTGGCGACGGGCGAATACTGATCATGGCGGCCGAGCAATTCCGGGTTAAGGCGATCGGCGTGGAACTGGCTCCGCGCGAAGTAAAGAAGGCGAACGAAGAGGTGAAGAAGCACCATTTGCAAGCCAGTGTACGGGTGATTCAGGGCAATATGCTGCAGCAGGACCTAAGCCCAGCGGATGTGATAACCCTGTACCTCACCACGACTGCCAATGAAAGCCTGCGTCCTAACCTGGAGCGCTATCTTAAGAACAATGCGCGCGTTGTCTCGTACGACTACCCGATACCCGGCTGGAGGCCCGTCGCCGCCGTGGATACCGAGCCTAACCCCCGCGGGACCACCCACACCATTTACCTGTACCAAGTACCGAATTCCTTCAAATAGCAGGCACCGTTGACAGCCGCCTTCGATGTCGTGGGCGTCGGCCTCAATGCGACCGACACTTTGTTGCTATTGCCCGAATACCCGCCCTATGCGGGCAAAGTGCCGTTCAGTTCTGAGATTCTCAGCCCAGGCGGGCAAGTGGCGACCGCCATGGTGGCCTGTGCGCGGCTCGGCCTGCGGGCGAAGTACATAGGCACCATTGGAGACGATCTAAGGGGCGAGATCCAGCGGCAGAGCCTCGACGGCACGGGCGTTGACACCTCGGGCGTGATCGTTCGGGCCGGCTGCCCCAATCAAACGGCTTACATCCTGATCGATCAGCGTACCGGCGAACGAACCGTGCTTTGGCACCGCGCTGACTGTCTCCGGCTCCATCCGGAAGACATCCGGCCGGAGGACATTTTGAGCGCCCGCATCGTGCATCTGGACGGATGCGATACGGAGGCCGCAGCTTTCGCCGCCAAAGTGGCGCGCGCGGCGGGCATTCCCGTAGCGATCGACGTCGACACGGTGTATCCGGGGTTCGATGCGGTGCTTCAAAACACGGATTACCTGGTGGCGAGCGCAATCTGGCCAGGCCGCTGGACGACCGAGGCGGACGGCTTGGTGGCGCTGGCCCGCATACAACGCGAATACGGAATCAAAGTTACGGCGATGACTTTGGGCGATTACGGCTCGGTGGCATTATTTGGAGGCCGGCTCTATTATTCCCCGGCGTTTCAGGTACACTGCGCTGACACCACCGGCGCCGGCGACGCATATCACGGGGCATTCTGCTACGCCATCCTCCGAGGAATGCCGATCCAGGAAGCTCTGGATTTTTCGAACGCGGCGGCGGCGCTGAACTGCACCGCGATCGGCGCGAGAGGGCATATCCCCGCCGTGGGCGAAGTTGAAGACCTACTGGCGCTGGCGGCCAGCGGCAGAGTGGCGCGACGCATCGACGAAGAGATGGCTGACCGCTGCCGGGCGACCGTCGAACCGGCGGGGCACACCGCGCTCGGTGTCCATCGAGGTGAGGATCGCTGATTCATACTGGTGGAAGATCCCCCGCCTGAAAGACGCCTAAGTCATGATCCCGTTGCGAGCGTTGATTCGACGCAATTCATTCCCGATGGTCACGCTGGCCTTGATCATCATCAATGTCTACGTATTCCTGTATCAGCTGGTGTTGACGCCCATGGCAACCGAGATGTTCGTGATGCATTACGCGCTGATTCCCGATCGCATCCACTGGAGCGCGTTCGTCACGTCGATGTTCCTGCACGCGGGCTGGTTGCACATCATCGGCAACATGTGGTTCCTGTGGGTGTTCGGTTCCCATCTTGAAGACGCGATCGGCTCGGGGAAATACCTCTTGTTCTACCTGGTTTGCGGCATCGTCGCCGCCTTCACGCAATTCGTGGTGAACGTCGGCAGTCCGATACCCACGGTGGGAGCGAGCGGCGCCATTGCCGGCGTGATGGGCGCATTCCTGCTGCTCTATCCTCGGGCACGTATCGACACCTTGATCTTCATCATCATCTTCATCACGCGGGTGGAGTTGCCCGCTGCGCTGATGCTGCTGTACTGGTTCGCCATCCAGCTCTTCAGCGGCCTGTCCTCGTTCGGCCGCATGGGGGTGGATCAAGGGCAGAGCGTGGCATGGTTTGCCCACGTGGGCGGGTTTCTTGCCGGCCTTGGGCTACTGGCGTTGTTCCGGGGCCGACAGCGTTTGCGGCCAGTTAACTACTATTACCGCTGAACCTGGGCAGGAGCGACTCCTAACGGATCAAGCAGGCTCTGGGATTTTGGGCAACCCCTTCGTGACCGTCGCGGCTCGCTAGGTTTTCCCGGAATCTGGGCCGATCAGAGCGACAGCGTTTTCTTGACGAAGGCGAGGCTCGCCTCCAAATCTTCGCGTTCCCGTTGGGCTTCATTGGGCGTTTCCCAGGGCTCGTCCGGATAGGGCTTTCCCCTCTCGGCCAGGGCCAGGAAGCGTTCAAACTCCCACGCCGGGACATCTTGATACGGGGCCCAGAACTTCGGATCGCGGTAAGGGAATAACCGCGGGCCAAAAACGATCGACTCCAGAGACAGCGCCTTACCCGGGCACAACTCGGCGTATTTCTTGATGTAACCGGTTATGTCGACATTTCCCTGCCCCATCCGCACCCAAGTTACAGCCGCTCCTTCCGGCGTAAGCCAGACGGCCGAATCACGCACGTGGCTGGTTAGGACATAGGGGTGCAGTATATCCAATGAGACGTGAGGGTCTTCTAAAGTCCATAGCGGGTTACCGGAATCCAGACACGAGCCGACGAAATCTGTTCCGGCGTGCTCGATGAGCATTTTGACCTCGGGCGCCTGCATGTCACCGGCGTGATTCTCGATTGCTATCTTGATACCGGCATCCAAGGCCCGCGACCGAACCTTGTGCAGTACCTCCACGGTGTTTTCGATGTGGACGTCGAGCGGACCGGGCTTCCGGTCATCCGCACTGCCAAGCACACACCGGACGATCTTTGAGCCCACGATTTGGGCCGATTCAATCATCACGGTAAGCTGCTCTTCCGCAGTGCCGGCTTTGGCGTCGAACATCGCCGATGAGGGGCAAATGGACTTCATGCCGATCTCCAGCTCAATGTTCAGTTCTTCGGCGTGCCGGCGGACCTTGCGCAGATTGGAGGGATCGAGGCCGCCGATGAAGCGGACTTCGGAGAAATGGACGACCTTGGCTTTCTGGGCCGCGCAATAATCCAGGTACTGAAACGGGGTCCAGTTCTGCGACCGTAAGCTGAACAAGTCGATACCAAGTTTTACGGGGAGCGCCGGCTCGGATGCGCCAAGAAACGGGCCAGTTGCGCCGGCAGCAGCGAAGGCCAGCAGATGTCGTCGGGTCATCCCCAACGATGCTAGCAAGGCCGGACCCGGGGCAGCGGCTTGAACTAATCCAGGATTAGTTCTTCTAAGTGACTTGCTCTGAAAACACCCGGAAAAAGTTGATTTGGGGAGCAAGCGCTTCCTTACGGTCGCGCCTCGGAAAGTTGAGTTGGGGGCAAGCGCTTCCTCACGGTCGCGGCTCGGAAAGCTTAGCGGAAGAGTATGGAGCTGTCGTTAGCAATCCTGGCTATTAAGTGTGCGCCCTGACGAGTCTGTGTGAAAACTCCAGTAACCGCGCGGCACGGTCGGGGCTTGCTCACCCGGGCTCGGAACCAGGTGAAATGCTCGGCGTTTTGACGGAATTGCGCGGTTGCTCTGAAAACAAAGGTTGGAGGACGCGGGGACGGACAGCGCTGTCCGCGCGCCACAGAGCTATATCTCGGTTCGTCCACCACATCCTGGCTTGGGACAGAGAAGTCCGTCCCCTGGATGAAACGGGCGTGACTCCGGAAGGACTTCATCGCCCGCTGAGATCTGTGTAACTTAGTTGCCGTCTTAGCGGGCGCTCGTGTATCTCGTAGCAAGGCTCTATGTCACTTTTTCATCACCTTGCAAAACTTTAATTATGATTACGCATAATAGGTCTTGCATCGCTCCACAGTTTGTTTAGAGTGGAGCTACAGAGGGTCTGGTCCGCTTTGTTCTCCCGGAAACAACTTATTTTCGCCGCCGCTGTTGCGCTCGTGCTGGGCGCTTTTGGCATTGCCAGCCGGAGCTTGTGGCTGGCGCGTCAGGCAGTCGCCGAAAGCACCCAACGAGCGAGCCACTCCTCAGAGCTTGGCTTCTCGTTCTCGCCCGTTGCCAGCAACGTCAACAGCCCGTTCGCATCGATTGCCGCCGCAGCCGATTACCGGACGGCTATTACCTTTGAGGGCGACTTGTTTGTCTGCGGCAAGTCGGCGCTTTACCGCTGCTCCACCGACGGGATCGTGAAACAAGTCTGGAAGGTTGGGCGGGAACTGCCTGCCGCGGCGCTGGTGACAGTAGCGGTCCGACGCGGTACCGGAACGCCTGAGTTATGGATTGGTACCGATGGGGAGGGTGCGGTTGTCTTCGATAACCACCTGATGCGGCAGTTCCGGTCCAATAACCCTGAGTTGCGCAAAGTAAGTGCCCTGCTGGGGCTGGACGATGGCCGAATGCTGATCGGCACGCCGGAGCACGGATTGCTGGTCACCGACACCAAACAACTCTCTTTCTTTCACCCCGAATTCGCCCAAGCAGAAGTAACCAGGCTGGCGGGAACAAAAGATGCCTTGTGGGTGGGGACGCGCCAGGCCGGGGTGTGGTTGTGGCGGGCGGGCGAGATACGGCGTTTGGAGAGAGACCTTCCGGATCCTCAGGTGTTGTCGCTTGCAACCGATGGCCCAAGGGCTTGGGTGGGGACTCCGCTGGGAGTCGCCGAGTTCACGGACGGCAAATTCTCGCGAAAGCTGGCGGAGGGCGTTTTCGCGCAAGCGTTGGGGCTGTTGCCGGGAACGGAGGCATCGCCGGAGGCAACGGGTGGAACGCTAGCGATCGGCACGATGGACGAAGGGATTCTTCTGGAAGACCTACGTGTACAGCGTTCCAGGCCGCAACGCGCGGGTTTCGACGCAGCCAAGTCCGCCGCGGCTGCGGTGCAATCCTTCGTTCGCACGCCGCAGGCGCTTCTCGCCGTTAGCCAGCGTACGGTCGTACGGTTACCGGATGCGGCGATTTCACTGGACGAAGATCGGGCAGGAGTTGGGGGACAAAGCGCACGGCTGTCCGATGGCCACATTGCGGCACTCTGGGCCGATCAGCAAGGCAACCTTTGGGTGGGCTATTTCGACCGCGGCCTGGACATCGTTCGGATCAGCGGCAATAGCGCCACACGGCACATCGAAGACGACCATATCTTCTGTGTCAATCGCATCAAAGAAGACGAAACCGGAAACGTGGTAGCGGTGGCGACGGCCAATGGACTGGCACTGTTTGATCGCAGCCAGCAACTGCGGCAGGTCATGGACCGGAAAAGCGGCCTGATCGCCAGTCACGCCTCGGATGTTCTATTCCGCCGGCTGGCGAACGGTGACTCGTCCATGGTTGTGGCGACACCCGCCGGCGTAAGTTTCGTGGAAGGCGGATCGGTTTCCAGTATTTACGCGTTTCAAGGATTGGCGAACAATCACGTGAATACGCTCGCATGGCGCGATGGCGACCTATTGGCGGGAACGCTCGGCGGATTCTCACTAGTTAGAAACGGGTTAGTAACAGCGAGCTTCACGACGGCTAATTCAGGCCTTCACCAAAACTGGATTACTGCCTCGGCGCAAGATGGCAGCGACGTGTACCTTGGAACGTATGGCTCGGGCGTCGTGAAGCTGACTGCGCAGGGCGCGCTCGAACGGTTTGGCACCCAGAGTCCGGCGGACGGACAGGAGCGGATCGAGATCAACCCGAATGCACTGTGGGTCACGCCATCGGCCGTGTATGCGGGAACGTCGGCGCAGGGACTGGCCATACGAAAAAAGGGGTCGGAACGCTGGCACTTTGTCAAGGCAGGCTTGCCATCGCTGAATGTCACGGCAATCGCCGGGCGCGATGGAGTCCTATATATAGGCACTGAAAACGGGCTTGTGAAAGCCGCGGAGAGCGCGTTGCCCTAAGAGTGCGTTCCCGCTTGGTCTGAGAACTGGAGGAGATATCGTGTTCGCTACAACCTGGCAACGGAGGACGGCCCAGGCCGTTTTGCCAGGGCTTTCGTTAACAGCCTACCTATTCATTTGGGGGCCTTCCGGCGCCCGCGCCGACAACTGGCAAATCACGCCTTCGACCCTTCAGGCGCCCAGTCAATCCGTCTTGTCCATAGCCGAGTTTCACGCGGACATCAAGATTGACGGGGGTCATGCAACCGTCACGATCCGCGAGGTGTTCCGGAATAAGACGGATGGTGTCGTGGAAGGCACCTTCGGCGCCGCGCTCCCGGGAGATGCGGCCATTTCCGATTTCGCGGTTTGGGATGACGTGGTCCGCATTCCCGGTGTGATCCTGGAACGAAAACGCGCCGGCGAGCTCTATGACCAGATTCGCGCCATGCAGATTGACCCTGGGCTGCTGCAATCCGCCGAAGTAACGGAAAGCAACGCCGAAGGCGAAGCCAAGCGCAGTGCCGAGTTCACTGCCAAGATCGTCCCCATCCCTGCCGACGGCTACAAACGGGTTGAGCTGGCCTACCGACAAACAGTTCCAGTTGACCAGCTCGCGAGCGCGTTTGTACTGCCACTCAAACCGGAAGCGAACCGGCCACTCAGCGTCGAGAATTTCTCCCTCACGCTGGAATTAGATAGCCCGCAGGCGATTAGCGACTTCCAGGTACTAAGTAAGTCGTTCGTCTTGAAGTTCGGAAAGCAGAACGGCCATTCAATTAAGGCCAGCTTTGAAACCAGTAACTTTATGGTCCGCGAAGACTTCACGGTGCGCTATAAGATGGCCCCCGATCCAAAGCCGGAGGTCGAGGCGTACCGTGATCCGAATAGCGGCGATCCCGGATTCTTTGATGTTTCAACCATGCTACAGGGGCGCGACCAAGCAGCCGCTAAAGCGCCGCGCACTTTACTGGTGCTTTTTGATACGTCGCTGTCGATGCAATGGGACAAACTGGAGCGCAGCTTTCAGGCCTTGGAGGCGACGCTACGCGCGCTGACGCCTGCGGACCGTTTCAATGTCGTGGTGTTTAACTCCGATGTGACGGCGACCGCGCCCGATCCGGTGGCCGCAACGCCGGCCGCCGTGGCGAAAGCGCTGGATGTGGTTCGGGCCTCGACGCTGCGAGGAGGAACCAATCTCGAGAAGGCGCTGAAGCTCGCGCTGGATCAGTCGAAAACACCAAATACCGACATCGTCTTGCTTAGCGATGGCGAGATGACGGAAGGCGCAGTGGTTCCAAACAAGCTTGCGACGTGGTTCGACGCGGCATGGTCGGCCAAGCCGGTCGACATGCGACCGCACGTCTATACGCTGGCCATAGGCGACGACGCGAATGTGCGGCTGATGACGCGGCTGGCCTCTCACTCCGGCGCAACCGAGCAGGTACGGACGACGGAACCGCTGGAGTTCAAATTGGCCGCCTTGATTGGCAAGATCGGGTTGAAACCGTTTGACAATGTCACGCTAAATGCGAGCCCGGCGGCTAACTTCGAACTAGTCTACAGGCTGGAAAAGAGTAACTATCCTGGGTCAAGAGCTTCGTGGGTGGGCGAGTACAAGCAGCCGGGAGGGGCGACGTTTGCCGTGAACGCGACTTATGGTGGCCATGCACTGCCCGCGCAATCGACGCCGTTCAACTTACCAGCAAACGAAACGGACCACGACTATCTACCCGCCACTTGGGCTCGCGCGCGGGTGGACGCATTACTCGAAAAGATCGATCGGGATGGCGAGGACGCCGCCACGATTGCCGAAATCATCCGGTTATCACGAAAATATAAGTTTGTTACGCCCTACACGTCTTTCTTGGCCGCCCCTCGTTCGCTCTTGCGCCCACGGCTGATACGGCCGGGTGATCCGGTTCTTCGCGTGCGCACGGATCCTTCCGTCGTGTCCGTGATTGCCCTGTTTCCCTTTGGCTTGACCAAGCCGCTGCGCTATCTGAAAGAGGAGGATATCTGGCAAACGCGATTTCTCGCGCCAGCTGACATGCGGGACGGGGTACACACGGTGCGCCTGATTCTGAGAGATCGCGACGGCCACGTGGTCCGGGAGGAGAAAACGTTCATCATCTCGAGCCAGCCGCCAATCGTTCGGACCACGCTGAGCAAAAGCCAGGTGCGTGCCGGCGAGACGATCACGCTGAACGTTCGCGCTTCGCAGACCACGCGGCGCATCACCGCCCGGCTGTACGGCGCCGAGCCTGTGAGCATGCACTGGGATGAGGATGCGAAGTCGAACACGGGAACGTTGGCGGTTCCCGCTTCGCTACCGGCGGGCCGTTATTCAATTCACGTTACGGCCGAGGATATTGCCCACAACGTAAGACATCAGGAGGTGCCGCTTGACGTCCTTCCGTAGCAGGCTGCGAAGAAAGACCCCGAGCCAGCCCTCATCCAGCCACAGCCTAAAGGCTGTGCCACGTTTTATCAGCAACTCAGCAGCCGAGGTGGCACAGGCTTTAGCCTGTGAGAGCCTTTGTCAGCAACCCACTACATCCATCGCCAGACACTTTCTGCTGGTGGGCTTGCTGTTACTGGGCGGCCTGACGCTGGGCGCGCTGAGTCCATGGGCCGAAAACGTGGTCGCGGGATCCGTCATCGAAGCGGCCCTCTACCGGCTGATGAGCTTGCCGGGCGGCAACGTGATGTGGCTGCGTCCACCCGCCGAGGCGAAGGAGCAATTGGGGAACGCCATTACGGGCCGGCCGCAGCAATCGGACTTGTTCGCCTTACGGGCGCATGAGGAAGAGCGGATGCTTGACATAGCGGGAGCGGAGTCCGATTGGAACCGCGCGGCCGAATACTCAGCCGACAAGGCCGCTGGATTTCTCGATCTGGCGCACTTCTATCAACGGCGCGTCGAGCCTCAGAAGCAGTTGGAGGCCCTGCTAAGGGCGGCGAGGGAGCCCAATAAGCCCTCTGAGCGTTTTGCTCCGCCGGGCACAACGGTCTCGTACGCGGCATTTCAAGAAGCCCTCCAGGTGTGTGAAGACGCCAAACTGGGCGCCGAGGCCGAAGTGCGGGTGTACCAGGCGTGGATGGAACGATGGCCGAAGGAGTCGGAGGTACAGGCTCGCTACTTCGAGTACTTGATCGCGCAAAGGCGGACCGCGGATGCGCAGGCGCTTCTCACTCGCCATAGCCAACAGTTCCCTGACGATCAGGAGTTTGCGGTAATCGCGTCGGCGGAACTGGCGGGCTTAACGGGCGGCCCGCAACAGGAACTGGCTGCCTACAATAAGCAGTTCAGTCCACTTTGGCCGGCCAGCCTCGCCAGCCGTTATTACCAGCTTCTCGAGAGCCGGCACTTGCTTCGCCAGTTTTTGGCAGACGCGCGCGCGCAGGCCGCCGCACAGCCGGCTGAACTGGCTCCGGCCCTGCGCATCTTCTTCTATTACGACCAGCAGCGGAAGCCGGAACAGGCCGAAGCGGCGCTGCTCGAACTGGAGGGCCGGCGCGAAGCAGCCAAGGCGGGTTGGAGCGCCGACGAACTGAGGACCCTCGGCCCGCTGTTTGAACGAGTACACAACTACGATGAAGCGGCCAAGGTCTGGTACTCGTTGTATGCTCTCCCGTCCGGTGGCGCGGCGCGACCGCAGGGGTTGGCCAACTTGGCTGGCCTTTTGCTGCTGGCACCCGAGCAGAAGCTACGCTTTGGCAGCCGCGATCTCAGTCTCTACAAAAACATTGGCCAGATGGATCACCATCCGGGCTTCTTGAACGGCATCTTGTCCGTGGTTTTGAGTTCATCGTCGAGTGAGCAGGAATACTCGAGTGAAAGCGAGACGGCCGTAGCGTACTTCCACCGCGCTGCCGCTGCTGAACTGATTGATCGGCTCAAGAAGGAAGCACCCAATTCGCCAGCGCTCGCCGACCTGGAAGCGAAACTCATTGCCGCCTATGCGGTCTATGGCCAGGACGACGCCATCATTACGCGGGGGCCGGCCTATTTGACTCAGTACCCAAACTCGCCTGCCTTCCTCGACACGGCCATGTTGCTGGCAGATTCGTACATGCGGAAAAAGAATCAGCAGGCTGAGTTTGCGCTGTACAATCGCTTGCTGAACGAACTGGCCGCGAAGGCGGAGCACGTTCCCATCGGCACTACTAGCATGACGCCCGCCGCCGCACCGCCGTCGCCGAGCGGAGGGCCGACCAGCGAAGCGCCGCCAAACGTTGGGGAGGAGAATGTCGCGCCGGGAACGCAACCCAATCTTGCGGCTGTCAAGGAGCAGACAAGCCAGCCTGCTCCGGCGGTTCGTTCACCGGACTATGCTCGCGTCCTGGACCGTTACATATCGCGACTTACTGAACTACACCGGTTTACAGATGCCCTCGCTCTTTATCGCCGGGAGATTGACCAGAACCCCGGGGATCCTGGGCTGTATGAACGCCTGGCGACATTCCTGGCACAGAACAAAATGGACGATCAGCTGGAAAAGACCTATCAGGAGGCGATGAAGAAGTTCAACGACACATCGTGGTCGGACAAGCTCGCTCGATTCTACCTTCGGCGAGACCAGCTTCAGTCTTACGAGAACTTGACGAAAGAAGTAGTCGATACGTTTTCAGGAAGCGATTTGGAGCGGTACTTCAGCGATGTGCCGAACGGGCCGAATGTCACGGCGGTGCTCTTTCTACGCGTCAATCAATACGCACACCGTCGTTTTCCGCATAACCTCACGTTTGTGCGAAATCTGCTTTTCGCCTATCAACGGCGCGGCGCACTGGGAACGTCCGGCACAAACGATCCGGTGGCCTATGAGAAGCTGCTTCGGGAAAACTGGTTTGCGGCGCCTGATCTGCGCACTCAGTTCTTTGCCATGCTCACCAAAAGCGGCCGGCTGTCCCGTGAACTGGCAGCGCTGCCGAAACGGCAGGATGCGGCAGCAGCAGGCAATATGGCAGCGCTCGAATTCGCGGCTGAAGGCCATGCCTGGCAGACGCACTATGAAACCGCGGCGCCCGACTACGCAGCACTGGCAAAGCTGGCGCCAGGGGATGAATCAGACACCAGTCGCGCCATCTCGATTCACCGCTCGCTGGCCGACTCCGTTCCGGGCGCATTTACGACCGCGATCACTTTGGCAGAGGGAGCAGTGAAGGCGAATCCCAGTGATCATGCGGCCCTGACGAGAGTTGGCGAGATCTTCGCGGATCGGGAGGAATACACCAAGGCTGCCCCTTACTGGGACCGGCTGGCGTTGACCGATCCCGGGATCTCCGGCGGTTATCTCGAAGCGGCCACGGTCTTCTGGGATTATTTCCAGTTCAATGACGCGCTGCGCCTGATTCGCCAGGGTCGCGGTGCCCTGAACAATTCCGCCTTGTACGCATACGAAGCCGGCGCGATTTACGAGAACGAATCGGACATGGCCCAGGCTGTTGAGGAGTACATCAAGGCAGTCCTCGAAACGCCGCCCACCGGCAATAACGCCCTGGCCCAAAACCGCCTAATCAAACTGGCGCGGCGCAAGCCGACCCATGATCTCATCGAACAGAAAACGATTGCTGCCCTCACGTCCGGCGGCTTGAAAGCGCTTGATCTGCGAGTAGCCCTGCTCGAGAATCAAGGCCGGCAAAAGGACTTGCAACAATTACTGGACGCCGAAGTGAGGCGGGCGAAAACGCCAGAGACACTGGCTTCCTTACGTGCGACGGCGACGCGTCTGCGGCTGAACAACGTCGTAGAACTCGCGCTGGAGCGGACAGTTGCGGTCTCGTCCGACCCGGTCGAGAAGCTACAGGCGGGGTTGCAACTGGCCAGTTTCCGGGAAGGCCGAAAGGATAACGCCGGCGCACAGGCGGAGCTCAGCGCTTTGCTCAGCGAGAATCCAACCTTGCTGGGCGTCATTCGCGCCAACGTCGATTTCTATGACCGCACGAAACAACTGCCGCGGGCAGTGACCGTCTTAGAAGCAGCGGCGCCTCGCGCGGTTCAGCCCTACCGCAACAGCCTCTTGCGGGAAGCGGCCAGCGACGCGGCAGACGCGGGCAATTTCGCCGAATCGCGCAAGATCCTCGACCAACTGCTGGCGGACGACCCATTCAATGGCGACCTGCTGGCCGCAAAGGCATCCACGTACGCCCGGCAAGGAGATGACCAGGCGCTCGCTTCGTTCTACCAGCAGACGCTGGACGCCATGGCACAAGCGCCGCTGCCACAGCAGGAGAAGGCCATGCGCGTGGCGGCACTCCGCCGCGGCTACGAGGGCGCGCTGACGAAACTGGGCCGCTACCAGGAGGCGCTCGACCAGTACATCGAAATCCTGAACCGGTTTCCCGACGACCCCACGCTGGCCAATGAAGTGGCGAATTATGCGGAAGCGCACAGCTTGGCCGGCCGTCTGACCGATTATTACGAGAAGACCGCTCAAGCGTCGCCTAAGGACTATCGGTGGCCGTTAGTGCTGGGACGGGTCGACCGGGCCCTGCGCCGTTACCCAGAGGCGATTATCGCCTTCACCCTGGCCAGCCGGATCAGACCCGACCGGCCCGACCTGTTGGTCGATAAGGTCGATCTCGAAACCCGCCTGCTCCATTTCGAGGATGCACTGAAAACGAACCAGCAACTCTATGAGCAGACCTTTCACAACAATCAGTATCTGGATGCCCAAGCCGAGTTACAAGCCAGGCTGGGAAGAAAAGCGGAAGCCGTCAAACTACTGCGCCAAGCGCACATCGATGGACACCCGAAGCGTTTCGGGAATTACAGCGAAGTAGCGTCCCGGCTCATCCAGTGGGCGATGTGGGACGAAGCGAAGCAGGTGTATGAAGAAGGGCTACCGCTGATCGCCGGTCACGAAGCAGACTACGCGGGCGAGTTCGGCCAGTACCTGCAGACTCTGACTGTGCTGCGGCAGTATCAAGCAGCGCTTGTCAAGGCAGCTGCCGCCGACAAAACGCCAAAGCTAACGGCGGTTCAGGGCTGGTCCACAACAGTCGGTCAGACGATTCAGACCTATTATTCGCCGGAAGAAAAAGCCAAGCTGGCGCAATCACTGGCAACCCCCGGGAGCATGCCAGCCAGGATCAATGTTATTGCCTTTGTGAGAGCCGCTGGGCTAAACGACATACTGGCGCAGCGGCTATACGCCCGGGCCATGGCTCGCCCGCGCGACGAAGCAGCTCGCGGCGAGCTATCGAACCTTGAAACGCGGCAGCTCCGGTTCGACGCCTTGGGGCAGCAACTGGAAGCCCTGGCGAAACTGCAAATCGCATATCCGAATATTCTGAGTTCCACACTGGTCATGGCAGTGAGCGCCTATCGCTCCAGCGGAAATGAAGCGGGCGAACTCCGGATCTACGACCAGCTTTATGGCGAAGCTCAATTTAACGCGGAGCGCTACGCCGAACTCATCGCGAACGACCCGTCGAAGTACGCGACACGTATTCAAAGCACTCCCGCCGGACTGGCGGTTGCCGGCTACCTGGTTTCGAACACGGATCAGAGCCGCGCCTTCCAGGCCGTCGACGCTCTTAAGGAACAGGCAGAGCTCTGGCACCCGGCTTATACGGCGCTGGTCGGCGTCTACTACCTGTCGAAGCAGCCGCGAGTCCCAGCCGCCTTTCAGCAATTAATGGGGCCACGTACAGTCGGTGAGCAAGTGGGGCTCGCCAAGGCAAGCACCCACCTTACCGGCAACACTTGGTATTACTACGGTTCGCGGTTTGGAGAATACCTTAGCGACGGAAACCAAGCCAGCGCCGACGACTATCTTCCATCGGGCGTCGAGTCATCGCCGGCGGCTTCGCAGCAGTATGTCCAACTGGGCGACACGTATCGCGACTGGAAGCGCCTCGATCAAGCTCGCACCGAATATGTCTACGCGCAGCAAATCAGCCCGGAACTGCCCGAGATCACGGACCGGCTGGCTTCGATCGATTGGGAAACCGGCCGCAAGCAGCAAGCGATCGCGGAGTGGAAGCAAGTCTTTGAGTTGCTGAGGCAGCGCGTGTTGAATGGGAAAATGACGCCGTCGTTCTGGACTACCGCGCGGAACGCACTAATTGAAGCGAACCGTAACCACATCGTGGCGGGCATTAAGCCAGATGCGGACAGCATGTTCCAGCAGTACATCCGTTTCAACGGCGGCTACCAGTTCCTGCCATTTTTGCAAGGAATCTTGACGGACGCGCCCGATCGGACGGCCGCCGTGGCCTGGATTGTGGAACTAACCCGGGATGACAGGACCTCCAGCGTACTAGACGAATTGGTTAATTCACCTATCTTGAAGGGCGGCGAGAAGGATGCCATCTATCGCGAACTCATCGCCCGCGCAAAGCAATCGACGATCAGTGACGATCCAACCAGCAGAGCTTATGCTTTGGCACAGCGACAGATTGAGTACGCCCGTTACCTGGATCAGCAGAAGCGCTACGCGGATGCTTGGCAGCTCTTGAACGAGGTACAGGCTTCTCCCGGCGACGAAGTGACGAACATCGACCTGCGCATCCACACAGGCGCATTGAGCGGCCACGTCCAAACCTTACTGGCGGAGTTCTCTAAGAATCCGGCCCAGGCTCCGCTACCGCAGATTGAACAGGCGGCACAGCGGCTCGCTGGGGAAGAACATGAGGCGGAGGCAACCCCTTTGCTCGAATTCGTGTATCAAACGCAACTGGCTGGACCCAATGCGCCGGCCACCGCGTACTTTGGGCTGGCCGAGTTGCGATTGAGACAAAAACGAAACGACGAGGGCCTTACGCTATTGCGCGACGTTACGCTGAGCGTCGGTGCGCCGTTTGAGAACTTGGCGCAAGCGGGCAAGGTGCTGGAATACGCAGGGCTCCTCAAAGAAGCGGGCGAGTACTACACACAGTGGCACACCGCCGTGCCCTGGGACGGGACCGCGGCCATCGATGCCGCACGGCTCGCGAAAGCTTCGCCCGAACTAGACCGTGTCCGGAAGAACGCCGCCGTTCCCTATTTCCAGCGAGTGATCGCAGCCGAGTCCATGCGTGGCTTGCACGCCTCCGCACCGGGGGCTTTGGAACTGGACGTTTTGACGCAGCAGCAGATCACGCCAGCTCAGGCCGAGAAGCCGTACGCCGTAGAAGCCCGGAGGGCCGCCGCCAAGCAATCGAAAGATCCTGCGACCCAGGTGCGATTGCTTCAACAGGCCGTTGCGATTGATCCTGAAGTCATTGAGGCACGGGTAGAGCTGGTCCCAGCCGCGCTGCGAGCCGGTCAGGATCGGCTTGCCATCAATACCTATGAAGGTCTCTATGGAGACGCCAGCCAAAATCAGATGAGACGAGGACGCTACTATCAACAGCCTGCGCCTTATGTGGCCCGTTTGACACCAGAGGAGCTTCAGCTTAGAGAAGACATCGCCGCGGTATACCGTCGTCTGCATCAGTACGGGGCTGCGGAACAACTTTACGCCACCATTCTTGCGGCCGAGCCGCCGGCAGCTGTACAAGCTCGAATCGAAAAAGCCCGCAACGAGATTTCGGATCAGGTGCGTCTGGACGCCGCCAACCGGCTGCGCTCGCCGTCTGTGACGAAGGAAGTGGAACAACCGCGGCCGGTCCGACCGAAGCTGAGCGTCCCTCCGCCACTAGATCCCGATGAAGCCGAATCGCGCGAAGGGAACGAAGGAGGTGTGCAATGAAGAACTCGCTGCGCGGTCTTCGTAAGGGCTACCGCCCGATCTCGGTCGTCCTGGGATTTTGCCTGCTCATTGCCGGCGCCGCCTGGCTACGGGCCCAGCTTTCGCAGCCGCAGAAACCGATGCCTGCGCTCATGCCGGCCGGCGCGCTGATCTATCTTGAGGCGGGTGACTTTGGTTCACTACTGACCCGGTGGAACGCTTCCGCCGAAAAGCGGGCCTGGCTCACCAGCGCGAACTACAGTGTGGTCTCGCGTTCGCGACTACTAGGCCGCCTGCAACAAGCACAAGGCGAGTTTGAGGCCGCAGCCGGCATCTCACCGCAAATGAATCTGCTAACCCAAGTTGCCGGAAAGGAATCCGCGTTCGCTTTTTACGATCTGGGGAACCTGAAGTTCGTGTATCTGACGAAGCTTTCCAGCGTGCAACTCAATGCCACGGAACTCTGGAAACAGCGTCCAGCCTATCAGCAACGCGAAGTCGCCGGCATTCCGTTCTACGAGAAAAGCGAGGCGGAGCGCACCGTCGCATTCGCCAGTAAAGGCGAGTACTTCGTGATAGCAACCGATGACAACCTCTTGGCCCAGACGCTTGCTCTGCTGGCGGGCCAACAGGCACCCTCGCTGGCGGGGGAGCCGTGGTTCAAGGACATTACGACGCCGGTCACCAGCCAGGGTTCGCTGCGCCTGGTCTACAACATGGAGCAGTTGGTTTCGAAACCGCAGTTCCGTTCCTACTGGATCCAGCAGACGGTCACCGAGATGAAGCAGTATCGCGCCGGCATCTGCGATCTGTTTGAGACAGACAACTCATTCACTGAGAAGCGGCTTTTGCTGCGCAAGACGGCCGTGGCAGCTGCTTCCGACGAACTCGCGATCCAGCGGCTGATGGTCTTCACACCCGATCAGAGTTCGTTCTTCCGGGCGTGGGCTGACCCGAGTCGCGAACAGTTGAGCCAGGCGTTTATCGAGACGGTCGCAGGCGAGAAGGTTGGCTTGGCCGCCCCGTATGAAATGGCTCCCGACGTGACCCTGAGTGCCGACAGAATTGGCTCAGCCTCCGATCTGGAGACTCGAATCGACGAACTGCCGGCCAAGCGCGGTACGCTTCCATCGCTTGACCCCGCCATCGACGCGATTGTTGCGCTGAAGCCTCGCGCCGCCCTACAGATCCAAGGCGCGGCCGAAGCCTACGACCACGTTTTCGTGGTGCCCCAGAGCACTTTACTACTGGCCTTCGACCACCCAGACCGGAGTGCGCTCGAAGCGGCCCTGGTGCCCGTGCAGCGCGCGCTGGCGTTAACTGGCACGATCGACTGGCAGCGAGCCGCCCTAACCTCGGAGTGGGGGCCATTGGATACGTTGCGCGTTCGAGAAGCCGCCGGGATGCTGATCGTATCTCGTGGTCCATCGCTGGCTGACCCCAACCCGCCCAAGAAGCTGAAATCGGTGCCGTTGCCGTTGACTTACGCCGCCGGGTACAACCATGCGCTGTCCTGGCCGCAATACAAGAAGCTGTTCGGCGTGTTAGACCAGCCCAGGCTGGGAGCCGATCAGCCCGCCGGAGATGGCGCTGCTCCGCCTTTCTTCAGCGCAAACATCCGCAGCCTCGGCGATACGCTCCAACGCCTTCAGCAGATTCGCCTCACCAGCCGTGAGTCGGGCGAAACCTTAAACGAGGAAGTTGTCTATCAATTACGGTAATATCGCCGCAGCTACAATGACGCGGCGCAGTTTCCATTTTCAGATCGCAGCACTCTTCTCGCCAGCCGGCTTTTCGCTACACTATCTCGTCTTCGATATTGCCTCACAGCAACTTTCCGTGAACTGGCCCGATTCGCGCTCGCGGGTGAGCTTCGGCTCGCTGTTGAAGCCTTTCTTGCTACTGGCGTATGCGAAGACGCACGCCCAGTTCCCTGAGGTGATGTGCTACGGAAAGGCCTCGGGTTGCTGGCTGGCGAAGGGACACGGAACGCAGACGGTGTGCCCAGCTCTGGCCAATTCCTGCAATACCTACTTCCTGGCTCTTGCCGCCGGGATAGATCGTGCTGCGCTCGAGGGCGTCTGTCTTGAATACCAGTTGTTGCCGCCTACTGCAACCTCGACGCCAGCCTCATGGATCGGCCTGAAAGAAGGTTGGCCGCAATCGGCCGAGCCTGTGCTTAGCGCCTTCCGTAGACTGGCGCAGAATCGCAGCAATCCTGCAGCCGGCCTGGCGCTTGCGGGTATGGAACTCTGTGCGCGTAAGGGCACCGGAAAGGCAGCGGCACTCCACTGCTTTGCAAAGACCGGCACGGCACCTTGTAGTCATATGCCGCCGGCGGAGGGTGATGGCTTCGCCGTGCTGATCTATCCGACCGACTCACCTCGGCTAATTCTCCTGGCCGGGCAGCACGGCACGACGGGCGCCCATACCGCCGAACTCGCCGGCGCCCTGCTTCGATCGTCCTTTGGAGTACGTTGAAAGGGATGGCCGGGCCTTACCCTGTCTCCCGCAGAACATTCGTCGGCTCCGCCGTTAGCTTGCTTTCGCACCGCGTGTTGCTCGCCGCAGAAGCGGCCAGTGTTTCCGTCCGCGTCCTCAAACTACTTCATCCAACGCTGCTTACGATCGAGCCGGCCAGTTCCGCTCGCATTGATGTCGCAACACCGCAGCAGCTCTTCGCCCTGGAAGGCAAGCGGACCATACACATTGACGCCGGCAAAACGCCGGCAAGCGTCAGCTCTCCGTCGGGAGAGGCGGCCCGGTTCACGCTAGTAATCCCCGGGATCATCCGCCGCAGCTATGAAGGCTCACTGCATATCACCGCGGATGGACGCTTGCTCATCCCAGTGGTCACCATGACTCGCGAGACAGCTGTCAGTTCCATTACTGGAGCGGAGATACCGCAGAGTGGCAGTCTGTTCGCCGCCCTGGCAGCCCAAGCTATTGTCGCTCGCTCATTTCTTTCCGCAGCGGGCAAACGGCACGCGGAAGCCGATTTCTGCGATACCACGCACTGCCAATTCTTGCGTTCACCGGCGATTCCCGGATCGGCGGTCGCCTTGGCAGCCTTGCAAACGGCGGCCTTGGTGCTGAGTGCAAGCGGTCAAACGATAGCTGCCCGTTACTCGGCTGCTTGTGGCGGCCACACCGATGCCGGCGAAGAATCAGGATATCTGTATCAACGCGTGAGGTGCGAGGTCTGCTTACGTCAACATACGCCGCGCGCCGGTCATGGCCACGGTCTCTGCCAGCGCGGAACGATTGGTTTGGCAGAGGCGGGCTGGGCCTACCAGAAGATCCTCGACAAATACTTTCCGGGAACTCAGATTGCCAGGTTATAGTAGGCTGTCTAAGAACACCCTAACAGGCTAAAGCCCGTGCCACGATTGGCCGGCAAGTGTCTCACAAAATCCGTTCCACAGCCTTCAGGCTGTGATCTGGCAGTAAACCTACATGTAAACCGGCTGCGCGATGCCCAAGATGCGGAGCGTCGCCACCAGCTGCTCGCGGAAATAAACGGTGAGCCATAACAGGAATTCGCGCCGGGCCGGGTTCGACTCGTTAATCACCTGGTACTCGTGATAGAAGTTGTTGAAAGCTTGTCCGAGTTGGAACGCATACTTGGCGACGTGTGCCGGTTCGCCGGACGAGATAGCCCGCGCAATAGCAACGTCCACCTTGGAGCACGCCAGTAACAACTGCCAGAGATCTTCCGATTCAAGCTGACCTGCGAGTGCGTCCGCGGAAAAGAGGCTCTTGAAAGCCGGGATGGGCCCGAATCGTTCCTCATACTTGCGGAGGATGTTTCCCGCGCGCACGGCTGCGTACTGCGCGTAAGGTCCGGTCTCGCCCTCGAAGCTGAGCGCCTCGTGGAAATCGAAGGCGATCACCGAATTCCGCGTGAACTTCAGCATGAAGTAGCGAAGCGCGCCGACCGCGATCTGTTCCGCCACGTGCCGCCGCTCGTCAGGGGGCGCGCCGGCGTGACGGCTCTCGACTTCGATGAGCGCCGTATGGATCAGCTTGTCTAACAGATCGTCTGCCTTGACGCCCAAGCCCTTACGCCCGGACACCTCGACGTATGGCCGCCGCTTGTCCTCGTCCGACAACTCGATCCCCATCTCGACGCAGGTGCGTGGAGACAGCGCCACCATTGCATAAGAAAAGTGGACCGACCCCGCAGCCTGTTCCGGGAAGCCGAGTGCCTCCAACCCCGCAACAACAACGTCCTGTAGATACGACTGCCGCGCGTCAATGACGTTGTAGACTTGCTCTGCATTGCCGAACTTCGGGACTGTCCCGGTTTGAACCTCGTCGGTCGTCACCCAGACTTGGTGCCCATCCGGATACGATCCCCATGGCTCGTAGTAAAAGTCCTTCCCCAGCAAACCAAACTTCCAAAGTTGGTAGGCGATGTCCTTACCGACATATGTGACAGTGCCGTTCGAGCGCACAATCACTTTGCCGTCGTCGACGTTTTCCCCGGCATCCGTTTCTTCGCCTTCGGCCGCATCCGCTTTCGACCCCTGCGTCTTGAACGCCGAGGCCTTCATCACCCAGCAGCCCTTATTCTTTCCTTCGGTTTCGAAGTGGATTGCGCCGCGCTGCTTCAGCAGTTCAAACGCCGTGGCCCAGAACTGCAGGTGCAGAATCTCACTCTCGCGCGGCAGCAGGTCATACTGAATGCCGATCCGCGCCATGGTCGCCAAATGTGCCCGCACAATCGCGTCCGCTACGAGATGCGCCAGTTCGGCAATATCGCCGATGCCGCTCTCAATCGCATGCAGCGTCTCCGCGCGCCAGACCAGCGCCTCCGGATGGTCCTTGTAGTAGTTCGAGACGTAAGCGTAAAGATCCCAGCAAAAGTAATCGAAGCGCTGCGACCCGCCGGCGATCAACTCCATGACATCTGCGGTATTCTTCTTCTCCAGAAAGTGAAACCCGACGACCACGTCAGCGACCTGCACGCCGGTATTGTCGATGTAGTTCTGCACCTCCACCTGGCGACCGGCTTCGCGCAGCATTCGGACGAACGTATCGCCCAGGACCGCGTTTCTCAGGTGGCCGATATGAGCGGCTTTGTTGGGATTTATGTTAGTGTGTTCCACCACCGTTTTTCCATCCGCCGACCGCGCAGGTCTAGCGTCCGTTGCGTGAAGCAGCGATTGTGCATACAGGCCGCGATCCAGGCGCACGTTGATGAAGCCATTGCCGGCAATCTCGAACGCTTTCACTCCTGGAACGAGGCCCATGGCGCTGACCAGTTCTTCGGCAATAAGTTTCGGCGCCTTCTTCAACTCCCGGGCCAGCTGAAAGGCCACCGGTATGGCCAGCTCTCCGAACGAGGTCTGCTTGGGCTGTTCGAGCGATACCTTGAGATTGAGGTTGAATCGTTCGGCCAGGGCACTTTCGGCAGCGGCGGCAATGCGTTTTTCGATGTTCTGGAACACTACTTTCCAGTATGACCGACCGCCCCGTTTTCTAAATAGGACTAAATTGGTCGTAGTGTAGAATAAAGGTGTGCCGAAGGTAACGTTTCTCCCTGCGAATCAGACATTTGAATTTGAATCGGGCAAATTGCCATACAGCGATCACGGGAAGCCAGAATCGATCCTCGATCTCGCTTTGAACAAGGGGTTTCACCTAGATCATGCCTGTGGCGGAAGCTGCGCCTGCACCACTTGCCACGTTATCGTGCGGGAAGGTCAGGAAAACCTCTCTGAGGCGGAAGATGATGAACTCGACCGGCTGGATATGGCTGCGGGCCTCACGTTGCGCTCCCGTCTTGGTTGCCAGGCGGTGATTAAGGGGGACGTCACGGTTGAGATTCCCGCCTGGAACCGGAACTACATTAGCGAGGGAGGCGCTTCGACGCTCTAGGGCTTCGCCTGAGGTGTCAAATTCGGTTAAAGCTCCCGTCGAATGAAACACTTCCGAAACTGGTACGTCCTGATATTACAGGCGCATTATCCTTCGTTATACTAAGAAGGACGTCCCCCACCATGACCAATCGCTTTAAATGGACCATTGTCGGCAGCTCCACATGTGTTGTTGTGCTGCTTCTTGTCGGAGCCGTGCACGGACGGGCAGTGACGAGCACCAACGATGACGTGTACGGCCACCTCAAGGTCTACACCGAAGTACTGCAGCGGATCAAGCTGGAGTATGTCGAAGAGCCCGATATGAAAAGCGTCACGCTGGGCGCTATCAACGGCCTCCTGGAATCGGTTGATCCGTTCGCCAGCTACTTGAACGCCGATCAGTACCGCCAGTACATGAAGACAAAGGATACGTCCAAGGGAAACGTCGGAGCCATTCTGGCCAAGCGATACGGCTATGTGGCGGTGGTGGACGTATTGCCGGACTCTCCGGCGGCAAAAGCCAATATCGCTACGGGTGATTTGATCGAGAGCATCAACGGCGTTGCCACCCGCGACATGCCGCTGGCGTACGCCGATCAACTCTTAAGCGGCGATATTGGTTCCACGATCGAAATCACCGTGCTGCGGTTGCGCAACCCAGAGCCCCAGAAGATCAAGCTCACGCGCGTTGCCATCAGCTATCCGGAGGTGATGGCGAAAATGTTGCCGGGAGACGTCGGCTACCTGAAGGTTACGAGCCTGGTCGGCAACCGTGGCGCAGAGGCCAAGACCAAGCTCCAGGGTTTGCTGAAGGACGGCGCGAAGTACGTGATCCTCGACTTACGGCATTGTTCAACGGGCGAGCCGGAAGCGGGAGTGCAACTGGCTAATCTGTTTCTCGACAAGGGCGAAATCACCTACGCGCAGGGCCAGCATTACGAGAAGACAGCCTTCGAAGCGAAGCCTGAAAACCAGCTGTGGAAGGGCCCGCTGGTGGTCATCACCAATCGCTCGACGGCTGCCGGCGCCGAAGTGGCCGCAGCTGCTTTGATGGATTTGAAGCGTTGCCAGGTAGTGGGCGAACGTAGCTACGGCGATGCCGGCATACGCAAGACGGTGCTGATGGACGATGGCGCGGCGGTGATACTCTCTGTAGCCAAGTACTATGCTCCGAACGGCAAAGCCATTCAGGACACAGGCGTGCTACCCACGGTGCAAGTGGCAGAGAATGACAATTCTCCTGAGCTCGATCAGGACGGTAACCCAATTCCCGGCACGGAGCCGAAGAATGTCGAAGACAATCTGCTGAAGCAGTCGATTGATCTGGTTACCGGCAAGACCAGCCTGGCGCAGTTGCGGAGGCCCGATAGCGGCGTGGTAGTGCGCGATCTGAGCGATAGCAGCAAGAATGCCGCTCCGGACAAAGACGCGGACGATCAGAATCAGAAGTAGCCCGCTCCGTCTGCCGAGTAGCAGGCAAGATCGAACATCAGAAGAAAGTTGAAATGCCTCTCTACGAGTACCAATGCGACAACTGCAATGAAAAATTCGAAGTAATGCAGAAGTTCGCCGACGAGCCGCTCACCGCTCACGAAAAGTGCGGCGGCGGCCCGGTTCACCGGCTGATCTCGGCGTCGTCCTTCAGTTTCAAAGGCAGCGGATGGTACGTCAACGACTACGGCAAAGGCAAGAGTTCCGGCAAGGATTCGTCTTCGAGCTCGTCCTCCGACAGCACTCCAAAGACTTCGGAGACTAGCAAAGAGTCTAAAGAGTCCAAGCCCCCTTCGGATTCTCCTACTAAAACTAGCCCCTCTCCCCCCACATCTGATACAAAGTAAGCGATGACTACACGACGTCACTTCCTCGGAGCTGCCGCGGCGGCAGGTCTCGGGATGCCGCTGCTTGCGGGGCAGGCAGCCGATTCAACCACCCCCACAAAGAAAACTTCCGCAAACGACAAGATCCAGATTGCCCTTATCGGCTGTGGAGGAATGGGCCAGGGAGATGCCAAGACCTCGACGGACACCAAGCTGACCAAGCTAGTTGCGGCCTGCGATTGCTACGACGGCCGCCTGGTGCATATGAAGGAGCAATACGGCCAGGACATCTTCACCACCAAGCATTACGAAGAGATCCTCTCCCGCCCGGACATCGATGCCGTCATCATCGGCACTCCCGATCACTGGCATCAGAAGATCAGCATCGACGCCATGAATGCGAAGAAAGACGTCTATTGCGAGAAGCCGATGGTGCAGCACATCGAGGATGGCGCCGCCGTGGTGGCGGCCCAGAAGAGCACGGGGCGGATCCTACAGATCGGAAGCCAGCGCGTCAGTTCGGTGGTCTATCAGAAGGCACAGGAGATCTACCGCTCCGGCCAGATCGGGCAGCTGATGATGGTGGAAGCCTGGTGGGATCGCAACTCCGCTGTCGGCGCCTGGGAATATACGGTTCCCACCGACGCCGACACCACGACTTGCGACTGGGTCCGCTTCCAGGGCCGAGCGCCGGAGGTGGCCTGGGATCCGAAGCGCTTCTTCCGTTGGCGGTGCTACCGCGACTATGGCACCGGTGTAGCGGGCGATTTGTTCGTCCATCTGTTCTCCGGTTTGCATTTCATCACGGGCGCGACTGGGCCCACCCGGGTTTTTGCCACCGGCGGCCTGCGCTTCTGGAACGATGGCCGCGACGTGCCCGACGTTCTGCTGGGCCTGTTCGACTATCCAAAAACGGATGCGCACCCCGGGTTCAATCTGACCCTTCGCGTGAACTTTGTGAGTGGCGCCCAGGAAAGTTCCGGCTTCCGCTTTGTCGGCAGTGAAGGCATCATGATGGTGGACGGCGGCGTCCACCTTTCTAAACACCCGCCGCAGCTTGATCCGGGTCTCAGCATCGAAACGTTCTCCGACGCGATGCAAGCGAAGATCACTGCCGCGCACGCGCTGAAATATCCCAAGAAGCCTGTCACACCGGCATCTCTGGGCGCGAACATTGATACGGTCTTCCGTGCGCCACGCGGCTACAGCGACCATTACGATCATCATCTGAATTTTGCTAAATCGGTTCGTTCGCGGACGCCGGCCGTGGAAGACGCTGTCTTTGGCTTCCGCGCCGCCGGCCCGGCGCTTCTTTCCAACATGAGTTACTTCGAAGGGCACCCCGTCGAGTGGGATCCCATTGCCATGAAGTTGATTGCATAAGGAGGCCGAGAACATGCCTGAAACGAAAGAAACCATTCAGATCGCTTTGATCGGTGCCGGTGGCATGGGGCAAGGTGACGCAAAACTCGCCACTTCCCTTCCCGGCATCAAGTTGATCGCCGCCTGCGACGTCTACGATGGCCGCCTGCAACACATGAAAGAGGTCTACGGTAAGGATCTCGTCACCACGCGCGATTACCGAGAAATCCTGGCTCGTAAAGACGTCGACGCCGTGATTATCGCCACCCCCGATCATTGGCATTCACGCATCTCGATCGATGCGCTCGGCGCCGGCAAGCATGTCTATTGTGAAAAGCCAATGGTCCATGCCACTGAAGAAGGCGCCGCCGTCATTGCGGCACAGAACGCCAGCGGCAAAGTGTTCCAGGTGGGTAGCCAGTACCGCAGCTCGCTGATGTATCAGAAAGCTCGCGAGCTCTACGATGCAAAAGCCATTGGCAAACTAAACATGGTGGAAGCCTGGCTCGACCGCAACACCGCCATGGGCGCGTGGGAATATACCATTCCTCTGGACGCCAGCCCACAGACCTGCGATTGGGATCGGTTCCTCGGCAGCGCCCCGAAACGACCCTTTGATGCAGCCCGATTCTTCCGGTGGCGGAATTTCACGGACTACGGCACTGGCGTCGCCGGCGACCTCTTCGTGCATCTGCTCACCGGCCTGCATACCGTGACTGGCTCCGCCGGTCCGACGCGCATATACGCCACTGGCGGCAAGCGGTACTGGATGGATCGCGACGTCCCAGACGTGATGCTGGCAACCATGGACTATCCCGAGAGCGACGCTCATCCGGCGTTCAATCTCATCCTGCGGGTGAACTTCAAGAGCAGCCTCGCCACTGATTCGTTTGGTGTCCGTTTTGTGGGCAGCGATGGCTCCATGACCGCCGATTTCACCAGCGTCAAGGTTAACCGCACTCCGCGTCCCGACGAATTCGACTACACCATCGATTCCTTCTCTAACAAGATGCAGAAGGAACTGGCCGATGCCTGGCATGCATCGCATCCCGAAGTGACTCTCACCAACGTCAAACCGAGCGATGCCGAGGAGTATACAAGCGCCGACAACGCCCACCTGCAGCATCACAAGAATTTCTACAACTCCGTCCGCACCGGCAAACCATCTGTGGAAGATGCTACATTCGGCCTGCGGGCTGCCGGCCCGGCGCTATTGACCAACGAAAGCTATTTCAAGAAAAAGGTCTGTCATTGGGATCCGCAGACCATGACTGAAAAAGCGTAGAACCGCAGAGTCCCAGCGTGGATCCGGATAGGTAAGCCGGCTGGCGGTGTGTGGCGCTTTAGGCCTTGCCGAAGTTCGATCCGGTTCGCCGGCCCTAGGTTGTGCAGCGTTTCTTAGGCTGCTCCAGCACAGTTGCGTTGAAAGCGATCATGGCGCGTGTCCATTTTCCGTCTCCGATACCAGCCCGCGTGGCCTGATCGTAGTTGTTCATGAACTCATGAAAGCGCCAGACGGCCGGCGAATGGGTGGAGAATTCGCATCGCAAGGTCCCCGATGTGAGAACCAACGCGAGTGGAATTACGAGTATTCCGCCGATCCAAACTCGATCTGAATGCTTCGGATGAACCGCCATGCTGGTTAGACGTAGCGGCCAAAATTGGGTTAGCTGGGCCAGCCTTACATCTTGTAACGGCCTAGATCCTCGTCATTGAGGTTCTCGAGCCATTTCTTCAACTCGTCGTTGTTGACCTTCTCGGAAACGGACGCCGAATTGCGTGATGTTTGTAAGACGCCGTCGTCGACATAGATCGGGCAATCGTGCCTGAGCGCTAGCGCCAGGGCATCGCTCGGCCGGGAATCGACGCTAATCAGCTTGCCGTCCCGCTCCAGCCAGATGACAGCAAAAAATGTATCGTCCTTCAACTCGCTGACAACAACTTTCTGTATGCTGGCACCAAGTCCCAGCAATAGCACCTTGATGAGATCGTGCGTCATCGGGCGCGGGGTGGTTACCTTCTCGATCTCGAGTGCAATGGCATTTGCCTCGTAAATGCCCACCCAAATGGGCAGCACGGCATCGCCATTCAAATCCTTTAGCACCACGATGGGCATGTTGGTCATGGGGTCCATCATCAATCCGCGGATTTTCATTTCGACTTCCATAATTGCCTCCCCATCAGCGGCTCGTCCTGCTCACTACGCAGCTCGTTCGCCAGCCAGGCTATTGGGCCCAGCCCGCGTCACAAGCACATCCAGATATTCGCCAACCAGAGTCTGCCCGTCCCGGGGTGCCCTTAATTGCGCATCAGTGAAGTTGAGCGTTTTGTGCTGGCTGGTACGCCCGATCCACTGGCCCGTGGCTTGATTGTATCCCTCGACTAGCGCCGCCTCGATCCGTCCCACATAGTTCGCATTGCGGCGCAGTTGAATACTGCGTTGATGCTCTTGCACCACCATCCAACGGCGCGTTTTTTCCTCCTCGGGAATGTGGTCTTGGTACTGCAGCGCGGCCGTGTTCGGGCGCTTTGAGTACTTGAAGATAAACAGCGAGTCGTACTCCACGTCGCTAATCAACTTCAGGGTCTCCTGGAAGTCCTGCTCAGTTTCGCCGGGGAACCCGACAATAATGTCGCTCGTAATGGCGATGTCGCGCTGCGCCGACTTCATCCATTCGATCCGCCGCATGTACTCGTCCCGGTTATACAGGCGATCCATGCGCCGCAGCACTTCGCTCGATCCCGACTGCACCGGCAAATGAACGTGATTGCAAAGCGTCTCGGTTCGATCGATGGCATCGACAATGCCCTTCACGAAGTCGCGCGGATGCGAGGTGGTGAAGCGCACGCGTCGTATGCCTGGCACTTGGCCGGCGTGTTCCAGCAGCGTGGCAAAGTCCCAGCCTCCAAATGCAGGGTCGTGATAGCTGTTGACGTTTTGCCCCAGCAGTTGGATTTCGGTGTAGCCTGCCCGCGCCAGTTCATCAATCTCACGCATCACGCTCTTGCTGGTGCGGCTACGTTCCGGTCCTCGCGTAAACGGCACGACGCAATAGGCGCAGGATTTATCGCACCCCTCGATGATGTTGATGTAGGCCCTGTGCGGGTTGTCGCGCTTTGCGAATGGCGTCTCAAACGCATCGTCGCGTTCGAAGGAAAGACCAGTCACGCGCCGGTTGCCCGCTTCCAGCTGCACCAGCATCTCGGGTAGCTTCGCGTAGCTCGCCGATCCAGCCACCAGGCTGACGTGCGGCGCGCGTTCGAAGATTTGATTCCCTTCCTGCTGCGCCACACAACCGAGCACGCCAAACAATTTTCCCTTCCCCGCTTCACGCTTGAACTGCTGCAGCCGGTGGAACACCTTCTGTTCGGCCTTGTCGCGGATGCTGCAAGTGTTGTAGAGAACCAACTCTGCCTCTTCGGGTGTCTCGACTTGCGCGTATCCCTCCGCCAGCAGCGTGCCCACGACTTTCTCGGAGTCGTGCGCATTCATCTGACAGCCGAACGTCTCAATGTAGAACTTCTTCATCGCGCCCAGTCTAGCCGTGCAGGAAGTGCATCACCCAGGCAATGCCGAATAACGCCGCCATAAAGGAGCCGAAACAGTACAGGCCATAACGGACGCGCTCCTGGTCCGTTTTCTTCGTGACGACACCTAAGACGACCGAGGACACTAAGGCAAATAAGAGCGCCGCTTCAAAATGGGATAGCTTCATGAGATTTAGTCTTTCTTGCCCGTCGAAATTTCCCAGGCGTCTACCATGGCGAGAATGTTCAACAATCCAGCCGCGACCAGGAACTTGGCGCCGTAGTCGTGTGAATGTCCGGCCATGTCTTCCTGCGCGTAGCCGAGCCAAACCGATAAAAGGTAGAACAGTCCCGAGGCCAGGTCGGCGACAAAGCCACCGTATTGGATGAGAGTTGTCAACAGATCGCCGGTCTTCGGCTGAAACATCGCACCGCGCATCATCAAACCGAGCGCGAATGAAAGCAGCACTGCCAGGAAAATGATGGCGCCGCGGCCGCGGCGGCCGAGCAGAAAATGCCCGCCGCCTGGAATCAACCAGGAAACGAACAGGACGAGATAGGGCGACCGGGCCGGCGTGGATGCCGGCAGGGTCTGCGACGAAGCTTGAGCCATTCCTTTGATTTTACCTGTCTTGCGGCGGAGCCGCCGCGGAAGTATGCGTTCGCGGCCAGACTGAGGGCACTCGCGGGCCTAAATCCCGCCCAAAGGCCTCTCCTGAAATACGTGGTTAAGCCTTGAGAATGTTCAATCTAAAAGGTGACTCGCCGGGAGATGGTTGTGATTTTGCTCGACTGCGGGGGTTCGCTGGACAGCAGCACCAGCGCCTCTTCTACACGCGCCACGTTTTCCGGTTTCAGAATCAAGTAGCGGCAATTCCCTTGCGGATCCGGGGTGAACACCGTTACATCTTTCTTTCCCAGCGTCACCCGTCCTGGCGCTGACAACTCGAAATACCCATAATCGGGGCGAATGGCTTCCAGTACCGCGGTTGAATCGTAGTTGGCTCGATTCTCGCCTGGTTTGGCAAACTGTTTGAACGCCTCCGCCGCCGGATGGTTCGGAACATAGCCAAAGTCCCGCTCAATGGCGCTATATGGAAACAGTACTTTGAGTCCGATTTCGAAGCCGCTGAAGATCATCGGCGTGGGCCAGTCTGCCAACAGCTGTTTGGCCGAATGTCCATCGGTGTAAATGTTGTACTCCGGTTTCGGATCTTCAGAGAAGTTTCCGGCCATAAGGCTTAATAGCTTCACTTTTTTCTCTACCAGCTCACGCCCGCCCGGAGTCTTCAACAGACGCGCCAGATTCGTGCTGAATCCTATCTGCGCAATGGTCACCGAGCGGTCAGGCTGTTCGTTCAACACCCGCACCAACAGAGATACGGCTTCGGGGGCTTCCGCTCCATCGCGCAGGCGGTGGGGATAAACATATTGCCCGGAAGCGTTCCGCCGTTCCGACGGTTCCTGGATCATCGCTGTCGTGTCCTTGGTTTTGCCGTCTTTGACCACGCCGATGGGGATGTCCGGCCGGCCATAAAAGGTATTCATCAAGTCCACAAATGGCGCGGCGTAACGATTGTCCTTCGTGATTGTGACCGCCAGCAACTGCACTTCGCCGCGGTTCTCGAGGGCATGGATCGCCGCCAGCGCCAGCGTGTCGTCAATGTCGTTACCGATATCGGTATCAAGAATCAACCGCACCGGCTCGGCGGCTCGCAAGCCGGTTTGAACCAACCCCGCAAACAGCAGCGCGATCAGCGCTCGTCGTAACATAAATCCGCTCTTGCGCGTGATGGTAACACGGGCACGGCAGGCGAGAAGTCAGGGAGTTCCCTGGCCCTAGAGCGCGAAGTACTTCGGTGCGCCGTATAGAAACCCGAGCGGGACGGTCGCACCTAGATGTGGCACTGCCTCAGGCCGCGCTTTTCCAGGTACTTCTGGTGATACTCCTCGGCCCGCCAGAACGTCGTAGCGGGAACAATCTGGGTGGCAATTGGCTTCTTGAACCGTCGCGATGCCTCGAGCGCAGCCTTCGAAGCTCGCGCGATCTGCTCCTGCTCCGGCGAGTGGTAGAAGATCGCCGTCCTATACTGCGTTCCCCAATCCGGCCCCTGTCGGTTCACCTGTGTGGGGTCGTGGGCGTTCCAGAACACTTCCAGCAATTGTTCGTAAGCCACCTTGGTGGGGTCGTACTCCACTTCCACCACTTCGGCGTGCCCGGTGGCGTCGGTGCACACCTGCTTGTACGTCGGGTTCTCCAGCGAGCCGCCCTCATAGCCGACAGCCGCGTCGACCACGCCTGGGATCTCCCGAAACGTGGCCTCGACGCCCCAAAAACAACCCGCTCCGAATGTCGCTTTCTCTGTCATCCGCTTTGCCTTCCTTTTTTGAACCTTGTCGTAACATTAGCGCGATTGGCTCCGCCCTTCTTCTATTACAGGACAACACCTTCGGGCGGACCCGCATTCCCGCTCCCAGTTATCCTGAAGACTTATTCGCCTATGCTCCAAAGACGCTACTCCGCTCCACTGGCTGCCTTGACGGCCATACTACTGCCTCTTTCCCTGGTCGCCGAAGAGAAAGTCGACCTCTATACGATGCATCGCATCCGTGCCGAGGAGCGGGACAATTCCAAGGTGATGGATACCCTGTTTTACCTCACCGACCTCAACGGCCCGCGGCTGACAAACTCGCCCAACTACTTCGCGGCGGCCAACTGGGTGGTCAGCCGGCTGAAAGAGTATGGCATTAATGCCAAGGAAGAGAAATGGGGTCCGTTCGGGCGCAGCTGGCAGTTGAAGAAGTTCTATGCCGCCATGGTTGAGCCCCAATATCAGCCACTGATTGGCTTCCCGCTGGCTTGGACGGCCGCGACCAACGGCCCGGTCACCGCGGAAGTCGTGTTTGCACCTATCTATACCGATGCGGACATGGAAAAGTGGAAGGGCAAGCTGAAGGGCAAAATCGTCATGACGGCCCAGCCCAGAGCGGTGCAGCTTTCCACCAAGCCGCTGGCGACTCGCTGGACGGAAGCCGAACTAACGCAGGAGGAATCGGCGCCGGAGGAAACCGGACCGGACGGCCAGCGCATGCAGGCCTATCGCGCGCGGCTACCGCAGGCCTGGCAGAGTCTTTCGCGTGAGCAGATCACGGCGATTCGAAAGAAGATTAGCGCCTTTCTCCTCGAGGAAGGCATCGCGGGAGTGCTCAGCTTCGGTTACTCCGGTGATAGTGGTACGGTGTTCGGCGCGCAGGATGGCAGCCGCGAGCCTAACGATCCGGTTCCCCCCGCCAACATCTGCCTCACACCCGAGCACTACAACCGCATTCATCGGCTGCTCTCACATAACATTGGCGTCAAGCTGAACTTCGAAGTTGAGTCCGAAATCCTGGAAGCCAAGGACTCAGTGAACGTAATCGGAGAGATTCCTGGCGGCGCTAAGAAGGACCAGATTGTCATGCTCGGCGCGCATCTGGACTCCTGGCACGGGGGTACCGGCGCGACCGATAATGCCGCCGGCAGTGCGGTGATGATTGAAGCCCTGCGCATTCTCAAAGTCCTCGACCTCAAGATGGACCGGACCGTGCGCCTTGCGCTGTGGGGCGGCGAAGAAGAGGGCCTGCTGGGCTCGAAGGCTTACGTGAAAGAGCACTTCGGCGATCCGGAAACTATGAACGTCACCGAAGAGCACGCCAAGCTCTCCGGCTACTTCAACGTAGACAACGGCAGCGGCAAAATCCGGGGCGTCTACCTTCAGGGCAACGACATGATGCGGCCCATCTTCGAAGAGTGGTTTGCCCCATTCAAGGACATGGGCACGGGCGCTATCTCGATCCGCAACACCGGCGGTACGGACCACCTCAGCTTTGACGCGGTTGGTCTGCCTGGCTTCCAATTCATCCAGGACGAACTGGAATACTCGTCCCGGACCCATCACTCGAACATGGACGTTTACGACCATGTCTCGGAAGCCGACCTGCGCCAGGCTGCCACCATAGTCGCCGCCATCGTCTTTAACACCGCTAACCGGCCTGATATGCTGCCACGCAAGCCGCTGCCCAAGGCAAAGCCAAAGGCTGCACAAACGGCCGAATCGCAGCCGGCAGCCGCGTCCCCTAAGGCCGTGACGGGTAGCCGCTAATGCCGGCCGACTCCATGCCGGCTCACGCCGGCGTAATTTCGGGTTGCTTACGCAAGGCCAACGCACACACCGCCATCACGATGAAGCTCAGCCCGATATAGATCACATAAGCAATCTTGCTGGACTCGGCGGTCAACAAGGGCTCCACGATGTCCCGGATGCCACTGCTGGCGATCTCAAACACAAACAGGCGCCGCATCCACATGAGGTTGCGGTCCGCCGGGCTTACGCCTCGCCGCAGCTTACCGACCAGGAACCCCAGCACGCCAAGGGTGACGACGGTGTCGAACAGATACGCAGTCGCGTAGGCGTCTTTCAACGACTCCTCGTCCGGCACGGTGCCTAAGAAGCCTGTAACGACACAGCCCGCCAGCATCGCTGCCACGACGGGAGCTAGAAATCGCGAGGAGGCATGATCGTCGGCCATCTTCGCCCGGTATAGTTCGAAGGCCACAAACGGAGTCAATGGGACGCTAACCGCCAACGCCACCAGTTCCACGTTGGCTTCACTTCGAGATCCAACGCCTAGCAGCACCATCGCCGCTCCGAAAACCATATCCAGGCCGTTCGAGATCACAAATATCGGACACCGATCCTGAATCCGGAGCATGATCAAACGAACCAGGAAGACCGCGAGTGCCCCCAGAAACAGCACCATGAAAACCTTTGCGACCGCATCAACTGACATTGGCTCTATTGTCGCAACGGCCCTCCACGAGGACTGCGAATCTCCTGTAGGCTAGTAAGAGGCTGGTGATCACTGGCATCATGCGCGCCGCTTGTTTTCTCGTCACCTTCGCGACCTTGTTGACCGGCCAAGTGCCCGGTCAAAGCCGCCTGGAACAGATGCACGCGCCATTGGGCCAGTCGGAGCAGCTTCCACCGGAGTTGAGAAAGAATGCACCGCACCTCGTCTCCATCACTATAAGAGTGGCGCTGGAAGGCGGCGAATCCCTCCCCGTCGCGCCAATGGTGATGGACGCCCGCAACGAAGACAGCGTTTGCCGATTAGCGAACGTCTTCAAGGACGGCAGTATCCGCTTTGAGATTCCGGCGCCCACGGAAAACCAGGCCAAAACGAACAGCGAGCCACCCATGGCTACTTGCTTCCTGCGCAAAGTGATGCTTCCCGGCTACCGCTCTTTTTCAGGCACGATCCACGATCAACAGGTGATCGTGCTGGCCCGCCTGGGTGAGCACGAAGGTTCAACCGTCTCGGTCACTTCGCTCAGCGCTCCCGAGAAGGCTCGCAAGGCCTACGAACACGCGGAAGCGGCCCTGTCGCGTCATAAGTACGCCGAGGCGCAGAAGCACTTCGAACAAGCCACCAGTGTCTACCCGTCGTATGCGATGGCTTGGAGCGAACTTGGCACCGCGCTGGAAAGCCAAGGCAAGATGGAACAAGCTGCCGAAGCGTACCGCAAGGCCGCCGCTGCCGACCCAAAGTACATCAAGCCGCTAGCCCAATTGGCCGGCCTCGCGGGCCGGCAGCAGCATTGGGACGAAGAGCGCGCGCAAGCTGTTGCTGCCCTCAAGCTGCATCCGATTGAGTTTCCCGGCGTCTATTACGATCTCGCCGAGGCATGCTTTCAGCTTGGCCGCTACCCCGAGGCAGAAGGCGCAGCCCGTTCCACGATTGAAGTCGACCAGCACGGCGAGTTCCCGCAGGTTTACTTGCTGCTCGCAGCGGTTCTCGCACAAAAGGGCGACCGCGATGCAGCGGTCAAGGAACTGCGCGAATATCTGAAAGCCGCGCCCCACGCCGACGACGCCCCCAGGATCCGGGAGCAGGTCGCCCGGCTGACTCAAACCAGCAGCCGCTAGCTGGCCGGCATCAGCCAGCAAGAACCTCCGTCCAACCTACTTGGGTGGGAACTTCTTCAACGCCTTTTTGACGGCGCGTTCCACGTTCTCATGCCGTTGCTTTGGATCGCGGATGTCGTCTTTGCAAAAGGCGCGCCAAACCAGGCGTTTCGTCTTGGCATCGACGATGTCGAGAATCAGGGTGCCTTCGGTGTAATGAGACACCATGACAGTTGTCCACATCGGATACCAATAGGCGCCCCAGGTGTACCAGCCCGTATCAAGCGTGGTCACATCCGTCATCCCTTTCGATCCGAGGAACAGAGTGACGTAAAAATCCGGGTTGAAGTCGACCGGCACGTAGCCCTTCGCCATCAATCCTTTGTTGACCGCCGACCGCACCAAGTCGATGCCAACCGCGTAACGTGTCTTGAGCTCGGGCTGTTTTTCGAACTCCGGCGAGTCGCGCCATTCATAGTGATGGAGCTTCGAGAACTCGACGGATTTGTCGTAGTCGGTCTTGACACTTTGCGGCAAGGCGGGAGCGGTACTAATGAGGAGCAGAGCGCCCATCTGGATAATGAGCGTGGCGATTGCCCGCGAAGCGCTCGTTAAATTAGGCAACGGCGACTCTCTTTCTCTTTGACGCTGTCTTAATGAGGATGAAGGAGCCGATGCCGCCAGCAATGACCGAGCCGAGTATGATGGCAACTTTGGCGATGGAAAGTAGATTCTCTTCGTCGAATGCAAGCGCGCTGATGAAGAGTGACATCGTGAAGCCGATGCCCCCCAGCCAGGCAGCGCCATGGATCTGTATCCACGACAAGCTGGCTGGTTTTGCAGCGATTTTGGTAACGACGAAGAGCCACGACATAAGTGTGATGCCGAGCGGCTTTCCAATGATGAGGCCAAGCGCGATCCCCAGCGTAACGGGGTGAACCAGCGCGCTAAGACTGAAGCCCCGGATATCGACGCCCGCATTGACCAAGGCGAACAGAGGCATGATTAGGAGCGCTACCCAGGGTTGCAAGCTGTGCTCGATACGCTGGAGCGGTGGCTGAGCCGCGTTACACTGCTCCTCGAGTTCGTGGAATGCCACCTGTTGACCGGACGAGAAGAACTCGGAGTCAGGATCGTCGGCAGCCTCGAAGCGATCCAGGATCTCATGGCTATTCGTATAGAACGCTGTGGGATTCAGCCGCGTTCGCGCGGGGATAGCAAATGCCAAGAGGACCCCGGCCAGAGTAGCGTGAACGCCCGAATGCAACATGGCGAGCCAAAGGCCCACTCCGATGAGGGCGTAGATGATGGTGGACGTTATGCCCAACTTGTTGGCCACCACAGCCAGGATCAGGCAAAGACCGGCAGCCCCGAGGTGATACCAGGAAATCGTGTTGGTGTAGAAGATTGCAATCACCAGGACCGCGATGATGTCGTCAACGATGGCGAGGGCCGCCAGGAAAAGCTTGAGTGAGGTGGGCACGCGCGAGCCAAGCAGCGCCATGATGCCGAGCGCAAAGGCGATATCGGTTGCCATGGGAACTCCCCAGCCGGCTGCCGATGGAAGGTCGCGGTTGATGCCCCAATAGATCAGTGCGGGCGCGATCACCCCTCCCACGGCGGCGCTCATGGGAAGCGCAGCTTGCCGGAATGAGGCGAGTTCGCCGATCAGAACTTCCCGCTTGATCTCCAGTCCGACCAGGAAGAAAAAAAAAGCCATCAGGCCGTCGTTAATCCAGAAATGAAGCGACTCGGCCAGGACGCGGTCCTCGAAGCCTACAAAGGCGTGGGCGTGTCCGAAGTGCTCATAGAGAGCGGACCAGGGGGAGTTGGCCCAAACCAGCGCAGCGAGGGTACACGTCAACAGCAGAATGCCACCGGAGGCCTCCATCTTGGCGAAGCGAAGAAACGGACGCATGATGGCCGGTGTTGGGAGAGATTCAGGCATGATTCATCCGGAGAGTTGGAGTCACGTTGTATCTTACCGTGCGCGAAGAGCCGCTTCGACCGGACTTCGCAATCATCGACTTCCATCCGCCGGGATCCGGCACGCTGTTACAACGTGAAAGACGCCGTGACAACCACAGTGTGCCCTTGGAAGGTGCTGCGGGCTCCGTATTCCCACAATGCATTGACACCCAGGCTTATGCCGTGTGGCGCCGAGAGGTTGGTCGTGAACCCCGCCGCGTTGATGCGATACTCGAGCGCTTCTCGAGCCGGAGACTGGCCTGTGTTTCGCGTGGTTTGCCACTGGCCATATCCGGCCGGACCTGCTTGAAGCGACCACTTGCCGCTCTTGTCCAATGAAAATGTCTGGGTCAGCGAGTAGTCAAGCGAGTCGTTCTGGCCGGGCTTAACGGTTGTGCCCTGCTCGGTTGTGTTCCACGCGTAGACATCGAAAAGGCTGACCTGGGTTGCTTTTTTCTTTGTCAGGTACAGCGTTGTTCCCACCTGGAGGGAGTTGGTCCAAAAGCCGCTGGACACATTGTCGTAGGCGTCTGGTTTGTAATAGCCGGTGGGCGCGTAGACGCTGTAGCCGGCCAGGATGTCGGCCCGCTTCAGGTGCCAGCCGAGCGAGAACGGAACGAAGTTGGTATTGGTTAAGCCCGCCCCTCCGCCTTGAGCTTCGGGATGGCCAAAAAACGGATCGATGAGAAAGTAACGCGCATTTGAGAAGGACACATCGATGGTGAATTGGAGGTTCGCGCCAAGGAACTTGAACTTTGGGATGTAGCTGAACGTATTGTTGTCGATTTTGACGGTCACGGGCGCTATGAGAGGCAAGTGATTTCCGCTCGGACCGAACAGGCTGTCCGAAGACGCATACCAGAACTGGTTACTATAGCCGAAGCCGGACGCACCCAGCGTGCCCGCTTGCGTCAGCGTGGAGCCTGGTGAGTAGATGCCACGGACCTGGGCGTGAGCTGGTGCCGCAACCCAGAGCAGGAACGCGGCCAACACTGCCAGCCCACTAAGGAGTGGTGTGTTCGATGGCGTGGGAATAGGAACTGGCATTGAACGGCTAGGCTTCGTGCTCCCGGGATGGCGGGCTCGGCGACGGAGCTTTTACCAGCTTGTGATAGGCGGCGAGCGCGTGATGCAAGCGGTCGTAGATGCGATCGCGTCCAATGACTTCGGTGAGGTGGTGGCGGTCGAGATCGGGCATTAGATCCGCTCCGACGCGGGCGAACACCAGGGCGACACCAGAGGTCGTCAGCTCTTTCTGGAGGTCGCGCACGACGCGGGCCGCGCTGTAGTCAACGTGAGTGATGGCGCCAGCATCGACCAGGACCCAGCGCAGCGGCGAAGGCGCTGGTCCCACGATGGCACGGATTTCATCTGAGAAGCGGCCAGCGTTGGCATAGAAGAGGGGCGCACCGAAACGGTAGACGGCGAGCCCCGGCTCGGACATGGCGCCGGGAACCGGCGGAGTCAACTGCCATACGCCGCCTTCGCTTTCTTTCACCAGCACTGCGGTGAACGGGTGATAGCTATGCTGCACGATGCGGAGCAGCGACATGATCATGGCAAGGATGATGCCTTGTTCGACGCCGACTAGCACCACAACGGCAGCAGTCGTGACCGCTACCCAAAACTCGCCAGGGCTCTCAAGGCGAATCTTGCGGAGGTCTGTCAGGTGTACTAATTTGACGGCAACGATAAACACGATGGCACCCAGCACGCATCGCGGGAGATACTGCAGGGGTTTCGTAAGAAAGAGAAGTACAACTGCGACAACCGCTGCGGTCGCTAGATGCGCCACCTGGCTGCGACCACCGGAACTTTCGACCATGGCGGTTTGGGTGGGACTGCCGTTGACGACAAACGTGCCACTGATCGCGGCGCCGGCGTTGGCGGCAGAAAGCCCGACCAGGTCCGAATCCTCGTCCAACCGCTGATGATGCCGCTCGGCATAGGCGCGGGCGACGGCGGCGCTTTGGGCAACGATCATGACAAAACAGGAGCCTGCAATGGGAACCAGCTGCTCAAGCTCCTTCCAGGTCGCGCTGGGGAAACCCAGACGGGGCAAGCCGCCCGCCACCGGATTGATGACATCGAAGCCATGGCGGGCGAAGTCCCAGTGGGCGCTAGCGGCAATCGCGCCCACCACGGCGATGAGCGGGGCAGGAATTTTCGGCGCGAAGCGCTCCAGCGCGAAGACACCTACTACCACCAGAGCGGAGAGACCCAGCGAGGGCAGATGCACGTCGGACAGATGACTGATCACCTGGCTGAATTGGTCGACGGTGCGGTGCCCGGTAATGTTGAGGCCCAGCATTTCGCCGAGCACGGCGATGCCAACCTGGAATCCGACACCGGTGAGAAAGCCGATGAGCACGGTGCGCGACAGGAAGTCCGCCAGAAAGCCAAGCCTGAGCACACGCGCAATCAACAGAAAGACGGCTGTGAGCAGCGCGACGACGCTGGCCAGTTCTACGTACTTCGCGCTGGCGAGGGGTGCCATGCCGGCGAGTCCACCGGCCAGTATGGCAGCGGTGGCGGAATCGGCTGCCACTACCAGGTAACGCGACGAACCAAACGTCGCGAAGGCGACCAAGGGAAGCAGAAGTGTATAGAAGCCTGTGACCAGCGGAGTGCCGGCGATCCGCGTGTAGCCGAGCGCCTGCGGGATGTTCATGGCCGCAAGCTCGAATCCGGCCAAGGCGTCGCGAAGCACGCCCGCACGGTCAAAGGGCCGGATGCCCTGAAACAGGTTTAGCAACGGCTTCCGTTGCCGTGAATCAGGTTCTGTTGTTTTCGTTTCCAGGCCGGCTCTCAACGATTGGTTGCATCATAATACACCGCTGCCTTTGGAACGGGCCGCTCCGTCGAAAATCATACTTCGATGGTGGGCTTGCTGACGTGCGGTCGAAAGGAGAACACCCGAATCCGCTCCGTCGAAAATCACTAAGAGCTTGCGCTGAATTCGATCCCCCGGTTTCGTGCTTCCGGATCGTTGCGTTCGCTCCCTGACGGTCACGGCTCCGTTACACGCGCTCCGTCAAAGATCACCCTTCGATGGTGGGCTTGCTGGTGCGCGGTCGAAGGAGAACACCCGAATCCGCTTGCTAACGCGCGCGGTTCCGTGCTGGAGTCTCAGGACGGTTCCGGGCGTTCGGAAGATTTTCCTCACATCCGATGGTCCGAAGGACCATTCAGGCTTGCTACAACAAACCGCGGCTCGGCTAGAACGGCCACGTCCAATTCGAGACTTCGGGCTGGTCGGTGCCGTGTTCGTAAGCGTAATTCCGGCAATCCTGCTGCTGATTGCGGTACCTCTCCTTGGCGTGTACACCGATCTTCTGCAGTTTCGGCGTGCGGTCGATGACATCGATGGCGATGCTGAAA
Source organism: uncultured Acidobacteriaceae bacterium (assembly GCA_963740005.1). Lineage (GTDB taxonomy): Bacteria > Acidobacteriota > Terriglobia > Bryobacterales > Bryobacteraceae > CAJCIT01. The sequence continues at coordinate 58,242 of CAVUCO010000027.1, forward strand.
CGATCGATCTCGTTGTTGATGGCCAGTTCCATCGGAGTATTGATGTTGCCCTTCTCCTTATAACCGCGCACATGCAGGTTGGCGTGGTTGGTGCGGCGGTAGGCCAGGCGATGAATTAGCCAGGGATAGCCATGGAAGTTGAAGATGATGGGCTTGTCACAGGTGAATAGGGAATCAAAATCCCGATCCGTCAACCCGTGCGGATGTTCCGTGCTGGGTTGAAGCTTGAATAGGTCAACGACGTTGACGTAGCGGATCTTCAGGTCTGGAAACTCAACCCGCAGCAAAGCGATCGCGGCCAGCGCTTCCTGGGTTGGGATATCGCCCGCGGAAGCGACGACCACGTCAGGTTCGTAACCATTGTCGTTACAGGCCCATTCCCAGAGGCCGATGCCCCTCGTGCAGTGCTTGATGGCAGCATCCATATCCAGAAATTGGAGATGCTTCTGCTTGTCGGAGACGATGACGTTCACGTAGTCCTCGCTTCGCAGGCAATGATTCGCCACAGACAGGAGGGAGTTTACATCAGGCGGCAGGTAGATGCGTGTGACCTGTGCGCTCTTGTTCACCACTACGTCCAGGAAGCCAGGGTCCTGGTGCGTGAACCCGTTGTGATCCTGGCGCCAAACAGTCGACGTGATCAGCATGTTCAGCGAGGCGATCTCTTTGCGCCAGGACAAGTTGTCACAGATGGCAAGCCACTTCGCATGTTGGTTGAACATGGAGTCGATGACGTGAATGAAAGCCTCGTAAGAAGAGATGAAGCCATGCCGGCCGGTGAGGAGGTAGCCTTCCAGCATTCCTTCCAGCGTGTGTTCGGAGAGCATCTCGACGACGCGGCCATCGGTGGCCAGTTCGCCGCCGTCGGCGTCTTCGGGAAAGTATTGCTCAATCCAGAACTTCTTGCTGACCTCGTAGATGTCATCCAGCTTGTTGGAAGTGTTCTCGTCAGGACCGAAGACGCGGAAGTTGTGCATGTTGAACTTCATCACGTCACGGAGAAACTTACCCATGGGGCGGGTGTTCTCGGCCTGGATTTGCGCGGGCTTTTCAACGGCAATGGCATACTCCCGGAAATCGGGCAGACGCAGAGCTTTCTTGAGCAGGCCGCCATTGGCAACGGGATTCGCGCCCATGCGCCGAACGCCGGTAGGCGCCAGTTCTCGGAGTTCCGGAATTAGCCGGCCGCTTTGGTCGAACAACTCCTCAGGTTTATGCGCGCGCAACCACTTCTCGAGAATGTCGAACTGTTCAGGATCGGACTTGACGTTAGGCAGCGGAACTTGGTGAGCGCGCCATGAGCCTTCCAGCTTGTGACCTTCCACCTCCGCCGGGGCAGACCAGCCTTTGGGCGAGCGCAGCACGATCATGGGCCAACGAACTCTGGCAGCAACGCCCGACTGGCGGGCTTCCCGTTGGTGCTCCCGTATATCCAATACAGCTCGCTCGGTGGTAGCGGCCATGGCTTGATGCATGCTTCCGGGTTCGGACCCTTCCACGAAGTACGGCGTCCAGCCGTAGCCACGGAGAAGACTCTCCAACTCGTCGCGGCTGATGCGAGCCAGCAGGGTCGGGTTGTTGATCTTGTAGCCGTTCAAATGGAGGATCGGCAGGACTGCGCCATCGCGAATGGGGTTCAGGAATTTGTTGATGTGCCAGGAGGTCGCCAGCGGCCCGGTCTCCGATTCTCCATCCCCAACCACGGCGGCGACGATCAGGTCGGGATTATCGAAGGCCGCACCACACGCGTGAGAGAGCACGTAGCCCAGCTCGCCGCCTTCATGGATCGAGCCCGGTGTCTCAGGCGTGCAGTGGCTGCCGATACCACCCGGAAAGGAGAACTGCTTGAAGAATTCGCCCAAGCCTTCTTCGTCTTCACTCTTGCTGGTGTAGATCTCGGAGTAGCTGCCTTCCAGATAGACTGGGCCGAGCACACCGGGAGCGCCGTGCCCGGGGCCAGCCATGAAGATCATGTTCTGGTCGTATTTCTTGATCAACCGGTTCAGGTGGATGTAGCAGAACGCCAGACCTGGGCTCGAGCCCCAATGCCCCAGGAGACGGTTCTTGATGTGCTCGGGCTTGAGAGGCTCCCGCAACAGCGGGTTCTTCTGCAAGTAGATCATTCCCAGAGCCATGTATGTACAGGCACGCCAGTAGGCGTCGGTCTTGCGCAGTTCTTCCGGGCTGAGGGGTTCGCCCTGAACCGTGGATCGCGCGTTCCCGTAGGCGCTGAGCGAATGATCCGCGGCTGCGTCAGCTGCAGACAATTGTGTTTCGGTCGGCATAGTTTGTTCTCCTCGCTGAATCCGGCTGATGCTTTATTGGTAGCAAACGTTTCACTACAACGTGATTACAGGGCAGGGCGCGTTCCAGATGATCTCGTAGTTATGTGTACGAAGCTGACCGGCGGCCTCGTCGAGATGTCCGCGGCCCGTGATGATGAGATCGGCGCCAGCTATTTCCGTCGCAACCTGGCCGATGACCTCGCCGGGATCGCCTTCGATCAGGTGGACGGAGGCTTTCAGTTTCTCGCGGGCCAGCTCCGACTTGATGGCCGCCGAGATCTCCTGTTTCAACTTGAGCGCCAGACCGTGCTCGGGCGCACCGAAAACGGGAATGGCACTGTAGACACTTAAGCTGGCGCCAAACCGGCCGGCGATTTCCGATGCGCGGACCAGCAGGTCGGACGACAGCTTGCGGTAGTTCACTGCGATTACGATGTTCCGATACGGATGAAACGGCCCAAGTTCGCACGCATGGGGGCTCGTCCAAACAGCACAGGGGGAATCATGCAGCACTTTGGCGGTGGTTGAACCGATCATGAATCGACGCTTGGGTCCAAGCCCGCGGGTTGACATCATAACCAGGCCCGTGTCCTTCTCTTTGGCGAATTCGACGATCGTCTCCGCAACGCCTCCTTCCCGGACACAGCATTCGCTCTCAATCGAGCTGAAGTACTGCTTTTGAAGACGCTCCAGCATCTTCTGCCGCAGCTCTGAAGAGACTTGCCGTTCATGCTCCAGTTTGACCCGAGCCGATTCGGTGAAGGGGCCGAAGTAGCTCTCCGAGGATCCATGCCAAGCCTCCAACCACGGCTCGACACTGAGAAACCAAACTTTGGTAGCCAGCGTTTTCGCGATGCCGGCTACATGTTCCGCTATGGCTTCACTCGACTTTGAGAAGTCAGTCGGAAACAGAATACTGCGAAAGGGTCCAGATGCTCGAATATTCATAGTGCCCTGCTACTCCCTACTCTATTCGCAACTGAGCGACCGAATGGAGATGGGCCTGTGAATGCGGGAAATCGAGTGGAAAGCAACCGCTCCGTTAACAAAGCGAGGCATATGCCTCAAAACAGGAAACTGTTCTGCGCCTAGAAACCCAACCGGTGCTGAAGCGGATGCCAGACTCTCAGCTCGCGTGACCGCTGGAGAAGTGGAGATCATCGGATGTTCCCTATGGGGTTGTTGTTGTTCGCATTACCCGACGCGGTGGTTCGCCTGGAAGCGATCGCAGCCGGCAGTCTGATAGCGGTTGTCATTACGCTCACGCACGTAAGCTTTCTCAGCCAGATCGTTAAGCGGTATAAACGGAAATCCACGAAAGTGCATGTGTCTCGATACCCGGTGGTGGCATCGTATCGCTATTTCGGTGGAGCGATCCTGCTGATGCTTCTACTGCACGTTGTGGATACTTGTGTTTGGGCTGCTATCCTTAACGTTTCTGGCCTTGTCCCTCAGCTACACCACGCTTTCTACTTCGCCGCCAATATTTACACAACCCTAGGGTATGGCGACGTGCCTCTCTCGAATGATTGGCGGGAGCTGGCACCGATCATGGCGATTTCCGGTCTGTTCACATTCGGGTGCACGACCAGCCAGCTGTTCGACGTGATGAGCTACCACAATAAGGCCATCGAAGCTTTGTCTATCGAGAAAAGCTAGGCCTGGTCAGGTTGCAGCCTTGCTCGGCGGATGCGAAACCGGCCAGGCCTTCGACATCAGGTAACTGACCAAAATGCCCGTGAAGCAGCCCAAGAGCACCTCACCTACTTTGTGAAGACCGTGTTCGATACCGATCACTTTGGAATGGCTCGTGATACCCGAAGCGATCACGATGGCTGCAGTGATGGGGGCTTGCCGCCACATGGTCGTGATGCGAACCCAGTAGGACGAGAGGAGAACCGTGACCGCCAGGGCAAGCGGCAGCTTCCACTCGCGCGAACCGCCCATCACGAGGAAAACTAAACCAACCCCGCAGCCCACAAGCACGTTGATGATGCGGGCACGGAACATGCGCCTGGCTTCCTTCACCTGCGGGTCGGCTGACGCGATCATCGAGGCGATGGCCCAAATGGGATTTGTATCGGCGACGTCCCGTAACGCGAACCACAGGATCGCCGATGCGATGAACACGTTTACCGCAAAGCGGACGCCGGTCATATCGTCCTGCATGACCTTGAGCCACTTCATTGAGACGGTCACCGATGCCTACTCATGTTTTTCTGGCACGAATCGTCCGTGTCCGAGGAAACGAGTGCAAACGTCACTCGCTACTTTGAGGTGCGACTCCCCTGAGTCGATAGACCATGCCCGTCTTCGTAGTTCCGAGAGAGAGCCAGTCCTTTACGTCGTACTGCAGCGTGACGTAAAACTGGGCGCACAAGTCCTTCGACTTCTGGGCGACAGCTTCCCTGCTCGGGAACTGCACTTGAAACGCAAACTCTCCGACCAGAGGCAGATGTTCGCCACGGGTACGCCAAAGCGCCACGTCGCACTTCGCCACATTCCCTTTGCCAAAGTCCAACTGGCCTAGCGGCAGGAGCACTTCTTCGACGATGCCTCCATTTACCAAGCCGACATTTTCGTCGTCAGATTGTTTGAGGGCTGCGAGAACCGGGAAAACCTTGCCGAGCGTGCGCATAGCGGTTTTGTTCGTTTCATGCGCCTGACTCAGGCCGAAGACGCAGTTATGTGAGTAAAGTATGCGGTAGCCGCCGATCCCCTCCTTGGAAGGCAGGGCCTCAGCTTTGAACTTGATGCGATACTTCCCGGAGATCTTCGGGCGTACGTCCACCGCGGTAGCTTTTTCCTCGTCGGTGTGACGGAACTTAAAAACGATTTCCGGGTCACCCACCGGAAAGCCGTCCAGGTAGGAAACTCGGCGCCGCAAAATGAACGCATTGTTATACAGGCGGAAATCCGGCGTGTCGAGGAAAATGATTTCACGAATCTGCGGCCGAAGGTTGGCTTCGGGGTCGGCGACAAAGCCCACGCCGGTTTTTTTCGCCGTAGCAGCCACGATGGCGCCAAAATCACGAAAGCTCTGGACGGATGTAAACCGGTCGGGCTTTAAGATGAGCTTGGCTTCCAGGTACTGGATCCGATCAAAGGGATTCCCGTCTTCGTAGGTCCCCGTCACATCTTTCCTGGCAGTGACAACCGGCACGTCTACTTTCTCTTCCTTGATTTTCTTCTTTTTCTTCTGCGCCTTATCCTTCCCGGCTGCAGCTACCGGCGTCTCAGCCTTCTGTCCCTTGAGCTTCTTCTTTTTCTTCGGCTCTTTATCTTTTTTGGCCATTAGTTATCCCCGTTTCTTTATGGCAATCATATTACAACGCCGCGCCTGATTGTCAAAGAAGAGTTTTGACTCTGAGGCTTAGAAGGCCACCGGTGTGCGCTGTGGCTCTGTCCTTCGCCCGATATGACTCGTATTCGTGGTGAAATGAACTGATCGCGTCTCCGGAAAGGACCCTAGAACTTTGAAACATGCAGTGCTTCTCCTCGCCGCGGCGTCGCTTCTGATACCCGCATCAACGTATGCTCAACCCCGGCCGCCCGCCGGCAATGGCTATCAGCAGACGACGCAAGTTATCAATGACTGCGTGCGGGAATCCAACAACTTCAAAAAGAACCTGCGACGGGCCTTAAGTAATAGTGCGCTCGCCAACAGCCCGCGCGAACGGCAGTTAAACACCAATGCCAATAACCTTGGGTCAACGATGGACAAAGTGGGCGATTCCTGGAACCGCGATCACAACATGCAAGCGACGCGGGTGTTCGTCAATCAAGCGATCGCTATTGCGAAGGACATCAACCGGACCATGGTGAAGTGGCACCTCGATCCGCCCACCGAGCAGCAGTGGACTCTGGTGCGCAGCCAGTTGAATCGACTGGCACAGACGTTCCAGTTGCCCAAGATTCCGTGGTAGCGAGCGACGCAGTGCATCCACCGCACGGCCCGGGATGATCAGCCACGAATTAGCGCCGGAAGCCGCCGCCGCCAAATCCACCTCCGCCGAAACCATGGAAGCCGCCACCGCCGAAACCCCGGAAACCGCCACCGGAGGCACCGCTGAAGCCTCGGGAACCGCCACCGCCCCAGCCGCCGTCGTGGCTTGAGCTGCCCCATCCGCCGCCACTGCTGCCGCTGTGGAAATTGCCCCAACGCTGAGAACCCTGACTGCGAGCAGCCGATGACTGGCTGAGTGAATTCGCATGATCGGCCGAGGTGTTCTGCCAACCGTTGCTGGTGTGCTCTTGCGCACCGCTGCTGGGACTGTACTTGTACGTGTTGCCGTCGTGGTCGGCATACACATTGTTATTGGCGTAACCGACGCCGTTGCCGGTCTTGGTGTTGTAGGCGTACCGGCCGCTGCCACTCGCCGATTGACCAGTGTACGCATTCCCCACCGTTCCGGCGGCGCCGCCGTGTACGACGCCCGTATTAGCGTTGTATTCGGCGCCATGTACGCCCGAGGCGTAATTACCGGTGTAGGCATTGCTAGCCGTGCCGCGACCGCCCTCATAGCCCATGCCGGTGGAAGGATTGTAACCAGCGGCCCGGGCTCCCGCAGAGGCAGTGCCCGTATAAGCGTTGTAATTGGCACCGCGCTCCATGCCGCCGCTAGCCCCAGTTACCGGGTTGTAGTAGTGTCCGGCACTCCCGGCGCCGATGTTACCGGTGTACGGATTCGCCCACGCAGCGCGGGTACCGGAGTAGGCGGTGTTACCCCAATGCCCGTAGACATTGGCGGAGGCCACGCCTCCGTAACCGCCCCAGCCCCAGGCCGGCGCGGCATAGCCCCAACCCCAGCCGCCAACCGGGCCCCACCAGGGACCACAGGCCGCTCCAACCGCCATTCCGATTCCGAACCCTAGCCCCCACCCGGCAGCCGCGCTCCAGGCAAAGCCGGCGCCGACGCCATACGTATAGGGAGGCGGAACGTAGAATGTCGTTCCGATATACGGAGCATAATTCCAGCCAGTGCCGTAGACTACGATGCCGTCGGAGGAAACCACGGTTCCGTAATAGCCCGGCGTGTAGCCGACATAGACATATTGTGGGGTCGATCCATAGATCTGCACGTAGGTGACATAGTGCAATGGAGAGGAAGGCGGAATGGTGTAAATCGCCGCCGGTACGGAGGTTGCCACCGCCCATGGTCCGTTGGCGTTGCCGGAAGTGAACCAGACGCCGTTCTGGACAGCGTAGTAGTTATTACCCGCCGGATCGTAGATGACGGGAGTAACGGTGTTAACCACGTACTGCAGGGGCGTGTCCCGAATGGGGGCCAGTTGGGGCGCCCCACCGTAGTTGACGTTCAATGAAGCTGCACTGCGTGTGATGGTCGCGGTTTGGGGAATGGAATTTGCGATCAGCGCCTCTTTGGCCTGTGGGGTACCGGGGATTGAAACCAACACACTGGCTTTCGGACAGTAAGGAGGAATTTTCGCGAAGTCTGGTGGCAGGGCGGAGGGCGATACGTACATCCACGGAACGCCGGTCATGGCGCTGGAGGAGAACCAGCGGCCTGCCAGCAGAAGGTAATAGGTATTGCTGGCACTGTCCATGAAAATATCTGAGCCGCTGTTGCTGACGTACAGGAGGTTTGTGCCAAGAATGGGCGTAAACTGAGGCGGCCCATCGGACAGCACTAGCTCGGCGGGAACAGTCGCTGAATAAACGGTAGGCACATCGCCTTCCTCATACGCATCCTTGAGTGACTGCTTGGGATTGCCAAGGGGCTGATTCTCATTGGCAGCCAATAGCTGCTGTTTTACCTTGTTGAGGTCGCGGGTCGGCTCATGCTCTGCTTTGCCCCACGGTCCGGTGATAGACGGGGACTGCACCCAGCCGTCCATAAGGGCCAGATAATACATCTTCTTGGATTGCGAGAACAGAATCATCGTGCGGGAGTTTAGAACCTTTTGAAGGTTGTCTCCAGCCGGCCGCAGTTCGGGGTCGCCGACAATCAGAGCCAGAACGGCGGGCGTCGTGGAGAAAATGACGACGGGCGGCGCGTTTTGCAAGGTGTACGTTTTCTGTTTAGCAGCGGCATCCGAAGTAGCCAGCTCAGCCTCTAATTCGTCCAGTGGGATGCTGTGGTTTCCTTGCATGTAGTTCTTGAAAATACCGGTGAACTGGGATCCATTCCCAGGAAGAGTGGGGAAGTTCTGCTTCGTCAGATTGAGGTTAAACAGAGTGACGATACGGTTTACTTTGTCCACTTCAGTGTTGGCCGTGAAAAAGACCACACCATAATCGGTTGTGCCAGAAGCACTCTTGATGGCGACAGCGCCGTAGGCATCCAGCAAGTTGGCAGTCCAGCTCTGAATTTGAGGCTGATAGATTTTGATGGTGCTTCCCTCAAACTGGATGACGCGGGGCCAGGGATCTTCATCCGGCAATCCGACCGCGGCGCCTAGACTAGTGGCGGCCGGGGCCGGCGACTGAGCCGGCGTTTGCGCAAAGGAAACGCCCGGATAGGCAACGAGAAGTGAGCCGATCAGTGTGAAGACCACCGATTGCTTTAACTGATTTTTCATAATTATTTGCCCCTGTAAGAAAGAACTACATCATTGTAAGCCGCTCGTGTTTTCACCAGCTGTTGGCCGCAACACTTGAGAATAAGCAACGAACGGGGCTTCGGCAACTGTCTTAAGTGACAGGTGCGCCGTTACCTCGGAACCGCGATACGGCACTCGACTTTAGGCCAATTGGGATCGCCCACAACCATGTTTATACGGTTTTGCAGGCCTTTTTATTGTCGTTCCGGCAAGCCGCAACGGCGACCTGCCAGAATAAAACGGATGGGGTTGAGCCTCGCAGAGTTCAGGCGAGTTCCCCGCCCCGAATGAAGGCCGTGACGCGGTCAAGACCGAAACCTGAATGGGAGCAATTATGATCGAACGATTAAAAGAAAGTCACGGGGGCGTGATCGGCTTCAAAGCCACGGGGAAGATTACCGCTCAGGAAGTGGAGGCGTTTGAGGAACAGATCAAGTTCCTGATCGCCGAGCGCCGCAACCGGCCAATTGGGATCGTGGCGGATCTTTCCGAAATGGCGGGCACCGATTGGAAGGCGCGGTGGGAGGAGATGCGCTTCCTTCAGAAGTATACGAACCACATTGCGCGGATCGCCGTGATCGGCGCGGACAAGTGGGAGGAAGTCGCGGGAATGGCGGTAACAGGAACTGCGTTGCTCCAGGGCGAGACGGTTTACTTCCACACATCCGAAACCCTGCACGCCTGGCAATGGGCGAGAACCAGTAAGCACGCGCAGGAAGCACATCCACAAAAGGTCTACGCCGCGACGGGCATCTGGAAGGATTATCAGCCTGAGTTCGATATTTAACCTTTAGTCTTCTGGCCGTGAATTCAGCTTGGGAGCCGGCTTTGCATATTCTGTGAAGACAGACCCGTCGACATGAAGATTCGCCGCAAACTGATGCTGGTTTTGATGGGGCTGGGTGCGATGACGGTCCTGGTGACCGGCTACGTTTCCTACAAGAGCTCAGAGCAAAGCCTCATCCAGGCGGTGGAAAAACAACTCACCGGCCTGCGGCGCACCAAGGCCGGCCAGATAGAAGACTATTTCCACACTCTCGAGGGCCAGGTCATCGCTATGAGCGACGACCAGGAGATGGTGGACGCGACGCGTGAGTTCCATGACGCCTTCGAGAAACTCGACCGCCTTCCAGTATCCGCCGAGGAACGGGCAGCGGTCGATGCTTTTTACCGCGATCGGTTTCTGCCCAAGCTCCAGAGTATGATCCCGCTTCGTTCGAAGCCGGACCAGTATGTTCCGGCCAACAACGGCGCCGAGCACCTCCAGTACAGCTACATCGTGAAGAATCCTTTCTCGGGCAATAAACGGAAGGATTTCGACGAAGCTCCAGGGAAAACGGCCTACGATCGCGCACACGCCAAGTATCATCCACAACTTCGCAGGGCGGTCCAAGAACTGGGATTTCGAGACTTGTACCTCATCGACGACGAGGACGGGCGCATCGTTTACAGCGAAGCGAAAGAGCCCAGCTTCGGAACGAGCTTGGAGTCGGGACCTTACAAGAACAGCGCGTTGGCGAAGGTTTTTGCGTTATCGAAAGCTGCCGTTAATTCAGACGCGGTGTTCTTTTCCGACTTCGAGTCTTTTGAGCCCGCTTTGGGCGCCGCGGCGGCCTTCGTGGCGAGCCCGATCTGGGACGGGAAAAAGCGACTGGGGGTGCTGGTGTTCCAGGTCTCCAACGCGGAGTTTGACCGCGTGGTGTCGGGCAATCGGAACTGGGAGCGGGATGGCCTGGGCAAAACGGGCGACACGCGTATCGTGGGAGCCGACTTCGTGCTGCGCTCAAACGAGCGCGGGTTCATTGAAAACCCCGACCGCTATTTCGCAGAGACAATGGCCATGCGAAAGCTGCCGGAGGAAAACAAGATGCGGACCCGTGCCTTCGGCACGACCGCTTTGCAACAGGAAGTGCGGCTGCCTTCGGTGCGAATGGGCCTTGCGGGCCAAGAAGGCACCATCATTGAAACGGGGCGGGACGACCGCCAGAAACTGGTGTCATTCGGACCGTTGAACGTGTTGGGCACGCACTGGATGATGGCCTCGCAAATCGACCTGGATGAAGCGCTGGCGCCGGTTTACGAGCTGCGGCGGCGGTTGCGGCTGTGGGGCTTCTTCATAGCCTTGCTCACTGCACTTGCCGCGCTTGGTCTGACGCGGGTCATCGTGCGGCCTGTCGAACGGTTGCTCCATGCCGCGCAAAAGGTGGGCGCGGGCGATCTGTCGGTGAACGTGCCGGTGACATCGAAAGATGAACTCGGCCGGCTAACCGGTACATTCAACAAAATGGTGACGGACATCCGCGAGAAGGTGGACGAGACCCGTCGCCAAGCGGATGAGCTACGCCGGCAACAACAATTTCTTAAAGACTCCGAGGCAAAGTTCCGGACGATGTATGAATCCTCCGGCGATGCAATGGTACTGCTGGACGCGACCGGTTTTCTGGACTGTAATGGAGCGGCCCTGAGGTTCTTCGGATGCCGAACCTCGGAAGAGTTTCTGCAACACAAGCTGGAGGACTTTTCGGCTCTGGATCAATCGGGAGGCAGGGACTCAGGGGAATTGGCACAGAAGATCCGCAGCGCGATGCACGAAGGCAGCCATCGCTTTGAGTGGACGCTCCGGCGCATGGACGGCACACTGTTTCCAGCGGATGTGCTGATGAACAAGCTCGAACTGGGTGGCCGTGAGTTATTGCAGGGCACGATTCGCGACATTTCGGAGCGGAAGCAGGCCGAAGAGGCGGTCCAACGAAGAGCACGCTACGACGCGATGACATCTGATATTGGGACTGCGATGGTCGAAGAGGGGGAGTTCCCGGACATGTTGCGGCAGTGCGCCGCTGCAGTCACTCGTGGTTTGGAAGCAGATCTGGCGCGTATCTGGATGTGGGATGCATCCGCTGAAACCCTAGATTTAATCGCCAGCGCCGGCGATGAACAGATGGAAATTGACGAAGAGATGGCAAGACAGATTGCGCTCACGCACCAGCCGTTGGAGTTGCACTCGGTCGAGATCCAGGGGAAGACTGTTTACCGCAGCGGTTACCCGTTGTTGGTCGGGCCCCGGGTGGCGGGAGTCATGATGACTTTCGGCGGCAGGCCTCTTTCCCGGGATGATTTCAATATGCTGGGACACGCCGCCACGAGGGTGGGTCTAGGCATCCAGCGAAAAGAGACCGGCGAGGAATTGCAAGCGGCCAAGCTGAAGGCGGAAGAGGCGACCGCCTTGAAGTCTATGTTCCTGGCCAATATGAGCCACGAAATACGCACGCCAATGAACGCCATTATCGGGCTATCTCACTTGGCTCTCAAAACTACACTCACTCCCAAACAGCGGGATTACATCAGCAAGGTCCACAACGCGGGCACGTCGCTGCTGGGAATCATTAACGACATCCTCGACTTCTCCAAGATCGAGGCCGGCAAGCTCGACCTCGAAACAACGCCATTCGAACTCGACGATGTTATTGCCACCGTCACCACCATTACAGGGCAGAAAGCCAACGAAAAAGGACTCGAGTTTCTGGCCGATGTGCCGAGTTCTGTCCCGCAGCACTTGGAAGGGGATCCGCTACGGCTGGGTCAGATCATCACAAATCTGGTTAACAATGCTGTGAAATTCACCGAGCGCGGCGAAGTGCGAGTGATGGTCAGACAGGTGGAGACCGCTGGGAACCAGGTCAAACTCGAATTCTCCGTGAAAGATACCGGCGCCGGAATGACTCCCGAACAAGCGGCGCGATTGTTCCAACCGTTCACGCAAGCAGACATGTCGACCACGCGCAAACACGGTGGTACCGGCCTCGGGCTCACGATCAGCAAACGGCTGGTGGAACTGATGTGCGGGCAGATCTGGCTCGAAAGCAAACCCGGTGTGGGTAGCAATTTTCTGTTCACGGCGTGGCTGGGCGTGGGTTCTGGAGTCGTGCGCGACAAGTTCCACCCGCCGGAACTCCAGAATCTATCCGTACTGGTCGTGGATGACAACCCGGCGGCGCGAGAGATTCTTGCCGATGCGCTGGCTGACCTCAGCAGCAAGGTGGATGTGGTAGGTTCGGGGCCGGAAGCGATTGCCGCGGTGAAGCAGCATGACGCATCTGAGCAATATGACGTGGTTTTCATGGACTGGCGCATGCCGGGCATGGATGGATTGGAAGCGAGCCGGCTCATAAAGCAGAATTCGGAGCTGAAGAAACACCCGGCATTGGTAATGGTCACCGCTTTCAGCAACGAAGAGGTCCGGGAGGAGGCCGAACGGCTAAAGATCGATGGTTTCCTTCTAAAGCCGGTAACGCGGTCAATGCTGGTGGACACGTTGGTAACGCTGTTCGCCGCCGGCGGAGCGGAAATACGGCCGGCGGTGGAGACCTCCGATGTACATGCGGACCAACTGAAGGGTGTCCGTGTTCTTCTTACCGAGGACAACCCCATCAACCAGCAGATTGCGACGGAGTTGCTGGAGAGCACGGGCGTCCAGGTTGAGGTCGCCAACAACGGCAAAGAGGCGGTTGAAAAGGTGTTGGCAGGCGGATCACCGTCGCGGTACGATGCGGTCTTCATGGATCTTCAGATGCCGGAGATGGATGGTTATCAGGCCACTGCCGGAATCCGAGCCGACCCTCGCTTCGCAAGCCTCCCGATTATTGCGATGACCGCCCACGCGTTGGTCGAGGAGCGGCAGCGCTGCCTCGACGCGGGCATGAACGACCACGTCAGCAAGCCGATTGATCCCGATGCACTGTTTATGACTTTGAGTCGATGGGTGCGGCCGAGAGGCCAGAATGCAAGGAGCGATCCAGCTGATGGCGCCGGCAAGGGAGTCGTTTCAGAGCATCCACCGCGTCAGGCTGAGGATGTAGCAATTCCAGACATCGAAGGCATTGACGTGCTTGACGGACTACGTCGCTTGGCGGGGAATCGACGCCTGTACCGGAACCTGATCGAGCAGTTCGCCAGGAAACAAGGCGAGGCATCGGGACAGATTACGACGGCGCTCGCAAGCGGTGACCGGCAATTAGCCGAGCGCGTTGCACACACCGTAAAGGGCGTTGCGGGCAACCTGGGAATCAAGCAGGTTCAAACATCCGCCGAAAAGTTGGAGCGGGCCATACGGGAGAACGACGTGAGCGAGCAAGCAGTGCTGGCCGAATTTCAAAGCCTGCTCGGCCGCCAGGTGGAGGCGATTGAGCGAGCCCTCCCCGCAGCCGCTGCGCAAGAATCAGAGCCTAAGGCAGTCATGCCGTTCAACCGCGAAGCGGCTGGCTCTGCCGTGGCGCGGCTCAAGGCAATGCTGGAGGCCAGCGACGGAGATGCCTCGGACGCCTTCGCCACCCTGGAACCAATGCTTGCGAGCAGGGTTCCCAAGCCGCAACTGGATGCTTTAGGCACCGCGATCAGCGATTTTGATTTTGAAGGTGCGTTAGCGAAACTGGGCGACATTGCCCGCAATTCCGGAGTAGACGGAGGGAGTGCATCATGAGCAACGCCGAAGAAAAGAAGATTCTGCTCCTGGTGGATGATGAGCCTTCGAATATTCAGGTGGTAAATTCCATTCTGAAGGACAGCTACAAGATCCGTATCGCCACCAACGGCGCAAAGGCATTGGAACTGGTGAAGGTGACGCCTCCGCCCGACTTGATCCTGCTGGACGTGATGATGCCGGCGATGGACGGCTATGAAGTCTGCACACGATTGAAAGCCGAGCCTCAAACCCGTGAGATTCCGGTGATTTTCCTGACAGGAAGGACCGAGACCGAGGACGAAACCCGCGGCTTCGATGTAGGCGCTGTGGACTACATCCATAAACCGTTCTCGCCGGCCGTTGTGCGGGCGCGGGTACAAACGCACCTCACCCTTCGTGGAATCCGTCAACAACTGGCAGATCAGTTGCTCGCCATCCAAAAGGAACTGGCTCTGGCGCGGGAAATTCAGTTCTCGATCATTCCGAAACAGATCCCTCGGCTAGTGGGCCTGGACATCGCCGCGCGATACAACCCGATGACTTCGGTAGCGGGCGATTTCTACGACTTCATTCCGGTCGACGACAAGCGTCTGGGCGTTTTTATCGCGGATGTTTCGGGGCACGGAGTCCCCGCCGCGTTGGTCGCGTCAATGCTGAAGATCGCGCTGGCTTCGCAAACACCGAACGCGTCTGAACCGGCCGAGGTTTTGACAGGTCTGAATCAGGCATTGTGCGGAAAGTTTCAGGGACATTACGTGACCGCCGCATACATGTTCATTGACTTGGAGAAGAATACGATCCGCTACGCCGGCGCCGCGCATCCGGCGATGTTGTTGGGAAATGGGTTGCCGGGAGGCACGCGCGAAGTCATTGAGAATGGCTTGTTCATCGGAATGTTTCCGCACGCCACCTATAGCAGCATCGAGGTGCCCGTGGCAGCCGGGGACCGCGCTGTGCTTTGCACCGACGGAATTCCCGAAACCAGCAACGCCGAGGAAGAACAATTCGGGCAAGAACGGTTACAGCAGTTCATGGAGACATCGCCTGCCGTCAGTTGCGACCAGTTTTGCGATGACTTCCTGGTTGAGTTATCGCGCTGGTCCGGGAGGCCCCCCAATGCCGAACAAGAGGATGACATCACACTGGTGGCGGTCCGGTGGGATGGCGGCGCAACTCAATAGCTTTCACTACTTCGGCGGCTTCAGGTATCGGTCGAACCAAGCGGTCATGCGGGTTAGCACGTCGAGTTGGTGTTTCTCTTCGCGCGGACCATGCGGCTCTCGAGGATAAACGACCAGTTCCGTTTCAACCCCGTAGCGCTTCAGCGCGCGGTATAGAGCCGTTGATTGGCCAACCGGATCGATGGGGTCGTTTTCGCCCTGAAGGATCAGCGTCGGCGTCTTGGCGTTCCTAATGTAGGTGTACGGCGAGCTGTGAATAAAGCGCTCGGGGTGTTCCCACGGGGTTCCGAAGTACCACTCGTCACCCTCGGGCCCGACCTCGGTGCCAAACTCCGCCGCTAGGTCGAACATGCCCGCGCCGGAGACGGCCGCTTTGAAGCGGTTGGTTTGGGTGATAACCCACTCGGCCATGTAGCCGCCGTAGGACCAGCCGCCAATACCGAGCCGATCGGGGTCGGTTTGGCCGCGAGCGATCACCGCATCTACGCCGGCCATGAGGTCTTTAAAGTCGCCACCGCCCCAGTCGGCTTTGTTCGCTTTCAGGAACTCTTCGCCGTAGCCGCTGGAGCCGCGCGGATTCACCATCATCACTTGATAGCCGCGCGAAACCAGCAATTGTACCCAGGCCTGGTAGTCAGCCGAAAACTTGCCGGCAGGGCCGCCATGCACGTAGAGAATCAAGGGCAGCTTGCCGGTGGTGTTGGCTGGTTTCATCAAAGCAGCCTGAATGGTTGTCCCGTCAAAGCTCTTATATGTGAACACCTCGGCATCGGCTAGCTTGATGCCTTTCCAATCCGCTTCCTGCAGGTGGCTGACCTGGACGGGGTCGTGGTTTGGCGCCTTCAGAAAAAGCTCGCTTAACTGATTGAAGCTGCCGCCGACATAGGCGAGGGCGCCATCGCGAGCAACATCGAAGGACCCGGCAAGGCCAGGCACCTCCACGAGCTGCGCCGTTCCGCTTACGGGCACGGGGACGAGCCTCGAGTAGAAGCCGTAGGAAACGAGGGCGTAGAGCGTTGCATCGTCTTGCCACTTGGCACCGTGAACATCGCGATCGATGGAGGCAGTTACGTTTCGGGCCTCACCACCGCCTGCGCTTTGCAGATAGAGGTCGTGCGGATGGGGGCCTGCATTGCGCGGACCGACAAAAGATAACGTCGTCAGCTTGGGTGACACCGTGACGCCGCCGAACGGTTGCGCGGGTTGGCCGAACAGAGTGAACGTTCCGTCCGCAATCGACACCGTATAGAGAGACTGATTCCAAATCTCTTCTTTGGGCTTGTTGGAAGCGACGGCCAGAAGTCGGTCAGGCGCCAACCATTCAAACTGATCGATGCGCCAAGCGCCCTTCGTCACCTGTCGTGCTTTCCTGGTAGAAACATCGATCACCCAGAGCCGGTTGAGGTCGTGTTCGCGATCCGAAACCTTGGCGTCATCCTTATCTTTATCCTTCTTCTCTTCGGCTTCCGTCGGCGGCTCTTTCGCGAGGAAAGCGATTTGCTTTCCGTCGGGTGACCAGCGGAACTCGCCAACAGCATTTTTGCCCGATGTCAACGCGGCCGCTTCCCCGCCATCCAGACGAATGAGGTAGACCTGCATCTTCTCTCCGCGGTTGGAGAGAAAGGCTAACGTCTTACCGTCGGGCGACCATCGCGGCGAGCTCTCCGATTTCGGCGAATAAGTGAACTGGCGGAAATCGGCATGGGCGACATCGAGTAGCCAGAGATGGCTCACCGGTGTCTCGCCCTTGGGCGGCTCAGAGACGACGCAGACGAGGCGCGAGCCGTCGGGAGAGAAGTTGAGATCGGAGATGTGGCGAACTTTGAGAGCCTGCTCAGCAGTAAGGACGGCGGGGGTTGGAGTACTTGTGGCGGCAAGCGTTTGAGCGGAGGATAGCGTGGCGGCCAGCGAAGTAAGTGCCGCAGCAAGGAGGATGTGGCGCATCGGCACTCAGGGTAACACCTGAGAACCAGGCATCGGCGCCGTTTATCAGTTGGCCGGTGTCGCTTGAAGCCGGCAGTTCTTACTCGCTGGCGTCAAACTGGGATAATAGGATAAAGGAAATCGAATGCTCCACCAAGTGAAAGATCTCTCGCCAGAGCAGCGACAAGCTGTTGAGAGTCTCCTGGGCCGCCCTGTGGCGCTGGACGAGTCGGTCATCGTCAAAAGCGTTCGATCGTCGGCAACTATTCCCCCTCGGCTATCACAGCGGGAACGTGAAGAAGCGCTAGAGAAACTCCGTCAGTATTTCGCCAAGGTTGATGCTCAGCGAAAGCCAGTCCATGAAGCGGACGAAGACGAAATCATCAACGAGGCTTTGCGTTCTACGCGGCCCAACTACAGGCCGATTCATTGAGGGTTGTCCTCGACACAACCACGCTAGTTCGAGCGCACGGTCGCCGTTACACCCAAGCAAGAAGCTTTTTGACGAGCTGCTCAACTCCGGCCATCACCTGGTCACATCAAATGAAATACTCGCTGAAGTGACAAAGGTGCTTCGGTATCCTCGATTTCAGGCGTTGTACAGTATGACGGACGTAGACCTACTCGACTACACTCAGTTTCTTCAAAGCGTGTCGCATGTGGTGATCCTGGACCCGTACTATCAGGCGCCCCTGCGCGATTCAAATGATCTGACTGTTTTGCAAACCGCCGAACGCGGAGAAGCGGATATTCTCTGTACGCACGACGGAGACTTCTACGACCAGACTATCCTTTCATACTGCGCGGCCCGTGGGATAGAAGTTTGCGATGAGCTTACGCTCCTTCTCCGCTTGGCGCCCGAAGGCTAGCACAGAATTGACACGCTACTAGCCGGTCGCCTGCCGCAACATCGAGAAGCCCTACTGCGTTTGGTCGGTTTTATACTCAATCGCGCTTTCTACAGTGGTGTGCCGGAAGTTCTTGTTTTCCAGCGACAGCGCCAGATTGCGATTAATGAAAAACACGGCGCGGAGACGAAACTCGGTGCCGAAACTCACCGGGAACCAGACGCCATCGGCCTGTCGTGCATAGCGAACGCTGAACCCAAGACCCGGAACATCGGTTCCCAGCATCGTGCGGACAAAAAACGGGAGGCGGCGGGAGAGTTTGGTGTCAACTGTGATGGGCTGGAACTCGGCCGCATCAATGATGGCTTCGCCCGCCCAATCCAAGTCGTCTTTGTCGGCGGGCCGGAACGTGATGCGGTAGACGGTACGATCTTGCCTGGTCTCCGTGCCAACCAGGGTGAAGTTGTATTGCTTCTGCTCCTCGCTGGTGAGCGGGAAAAGATCCTTGGCGAGCCCATCCTTGGATTTGTCGTTCGCCAAATCATCGCGGAAATCCCGAACCAGGCTGCCGTCCAGGCCTTCGCCGTCTCCAGGGCTCTCCTGGTCATAGGTGATGTAGCTCCCTTTGTGCCAGTAGCGGCCGCTGATCTTCTCCAGCTTTTTATCGACGCCGGTTTCCGTGGGAGTGACCAGAAAGTCACTGACTTCTTCGCGGGCCAGCTTGCCGTTGGTATGGCGGCTGGATACTTTGACGTGCTGCTCGTAGACGAACCCGGTGCGAGTCTTTTCGGCACGATCCTGGTTGGCAGCGACGCGAGCCATGATCTCTTCCACCGTGAGCGGCGCGGGGCCGGGCGAAGTGGTAGCCGTGCCGGGCGATTGGGCGCGGCCAAAGAACGCGACAACCAGAAGGCAGACTGCAAGCTTCACAGAACGGAATACGGAATCGAGCAGCGTGGCGACTCAGAAAAGTTAGTCGTAAACGGCATGGACGTACCATTCCCGGGTCTGCAACTCGCAGTAGATGCGGTAGAGGGCGCCGTCATCCAGAGCGACATCCCACTCCTCGCGAACCCAGGGAGTGAGAGTCCACCAATCGCCGGAGGTTTTCCACGGACCGGCCGATTCGACCACTGCTCCCTGCACGCCGGGCGCAACTACCTGCTTGGGAGCCAGATCGGCCAACCGCACTCGAGCGTGCAGCGCCGGACGAAACAGCCGCAGCGCGAGCCGCAGCATAGCCGGCGACGGCGATTCCGAACTCCCCTTCCTGGCTGGATTTAGATCACCTAAGTGCATGGACATCCGAAAGGCGTCCGGGCGGTGGGTATTGAGCAACTCGGGGACCCCCACGTTCCCTTCCCCCACCATGCCCTCAATGCGCTTGAGCGTGACGTGCAGTTTGTCGGGCTGGGGCGTGGCGGGCAAAAACAATCCGCCCTGGAGGCGTTGTGGTTCGACGGGATCGAGACGCAGCGTGAACGCTGTAATGGCAACAGCCGGAGGGTGCCGCTCAAGATGGAGTTGGAGGAGCCTGAGCATAACCGAGCCCTGGTCCACAGGAACGGGAAATTCAAGCGCGCACTCATAGGTGCTGGAAATTCCAGGCGCTGGCACCGAAGAAGTGGATTCTTCTGTTTGGGCTGGCTGGCTCAATTCAAGCTTTACCTGAAGTAAACGAGCCGATCGGGATTGGGAACGCAGTCGCCCGCAAAGCTCCGTGAGGGCGCTGCCAAACAAGAACAGGAGTGGTTCCAGCAGGGTGATGGGATGCTCAGGCTCCATGCGTTTCTCATAGCTGGTTTCTTCCGCCGGAACCCGCAGCGGCCGATTGATTCGCCCCGTCGCCAAGTTCCGAAGGTAGACGCCTGCCGCGCCGAGACGTTCAGTGATTCCCTTTTCCGGCAGTGCGGCGAGATCCTCACAAGTCTTCAAACCCCAGCGGCGCAAAACATCTAGCAAGGTTGGATCCACAGGAAGGTCGTGGCTAAACAGCTTGACCAGCGGGATGGGGGCAATGTGGAAATGCTCTTCGCCGGGCGTTACCAACGTGACGCCGGAGTAATGGCAGGCGAGTAGCGCAGCGGCATCTGGGTTGGAAGCAATCGCCAGGTTGGCGTGTAGATTCCGCTCATAGCCATAGCGGCAGATCTCGGAGGCGATCTGGTGCGGCGATCCGATCAAGCGCCGCAAAGGGGTAATGCAAAACATCGCAGTATCGGCGGAAGTCATTTCAACGAGAGGAGAAAACTGCAGAGCTAGTTGCTGAAGATCGGCTGCGGGGGTAACCGCCTGACTCGCGGTACCCGGAACGTGCAAACAGGCGTACATGCTTTCCCTTTACGCGACGGTCTTCTCGGGAACTTGCGCATGACGACCGCCAGGTTCGACCGTGTGCTCAGGTGGCGCTTGCCCCCACTCCCAAATCCGGGTGACCAACGTTTGGGCGGCCCGGTAGGCAGGGCGTTGGGGACGGACCAGCGTTTCAAAGCCTTGAAGCAGGCGAAAGGGTGCACGCCCTGACCAATGTGAAGCTTTCAATTCCAGTTCCAATGCATTGACAGAACAAGATCTTGCTTGTGAAGAGCGAGCACTCACCAGAAGAATAGTGGGCGTGCTTTCAATGGCCCTTTGGAAGCGGAACCAGTAGGAAAGAGGAATGCGGTTGAGAATCCGGACACTGGTTTCGCACAAGTCGAGCGCGACGACACCGAAGCCGCCGGCATGCAGCAGCAGATCGGCCGAGCGCATGGCGTGCTCCGGGTTGCCACGGCAGCGAACCCAAACCAAACGATCTAACCGGACCCCGGCTTCCGTGGCCGAGGCCGGGTGAAAGTTGTCATTGGTGTCGACGAGGGCGCAGACTTCGCCCCGCCTGGTGGCTTGAGCCAGCATGTGCAACAGGGCCGATGTTCTTCCAGTAGACCGGCGACCTAGGATTTCGACAATGCTGCCACGCGGAACACCGTCGGGAAGCACCGGGAGAGCGGGGGCGAATATGGGCTGCCATTTCGGCTGTGCTTTGAAGTCGCAAAGCGCCGAGGCACGAATTGGCTGGATTGGGCGCCCGGTGAGAGAGCCCCGGGAGAGAGGGCTATTCTGCACGGTCGCCTCGCCCATATTCGCCATTTGTTCGCCTATTAGTATTTTGCCTTTCCCCAGCGGAAAAGTCAATGGAGAAGTCCTAAACTGCGCCCGCTTCGGCGGGATTTCTACAATGAGTGAATGCCCTGGACAGTAGAGGACATTCACCGCCTGCGCAGCGGGTTTGACAGCCGTACGCTGCCGGGATCCGAATTTACCCACGCCGCGCACATCGCCGTGGGAGCCATGTACGTTTGTGAACTGGGAGGAGAAGCCGCGCTGGCTCATCTGCGGCAAACCATTCCCCCCTACAACGAATCGCAGGGTGGACAAAACACGGACACCAGCGGTTATCATGAAACGCTCACGCGCTTCTGGGTAGACCGGCTGGCCGAGTTCGTGGCGGCCCTACCGCCGGGATTAACGGCTGCGCAACGTTCCCTGGCTGCTGTGGAAGCGTTTGGCTCCCGGTCAAAGTTGCACCAGGAATACTACAGTTTTGATGTGGTGAAATCGCTGGAAGCGCGGAAGGCTTGGATTCCTCCCGACAAAATATCCAGCCCAGCGACGCTCACGCCAGACGACGGATCAGGAGCATCGTGAAGTCATCGGCAAACCCGAACTGACCCGACCATTCCCGCAGATAGTCGACCAGCTGCGAGATGACGTCGGCTGTGGAAACCTGCCGCCGCGCCAGCAGAAACTGGGCAAGGCGCTCGTCTCCGAACTCGTCTTTGCCATCGGGACTACGCGCTTCCGTGACGCCGTCGCTGAACAGGACCAAGGTGTCGCCCACCTTCAGCTCTGCCTCATAGGCTTCGTACGGCGAGCTCCCCATGACCCCCAGCACCATGCCGCCCCCGAGCAAAAAATGCGAGCTTCCATCCCCACAGATCATGTGCGGATAGTTATGACCGGCATTGGCGTAGGAGATTCTCCCGGTTGCCGGATCGAGCACGGCGTAGAAGAACGTGATGAACTTGCCGAGCGGGCAGCGGGCGGAAAGGCTCCGGTTGAGGACCGTCACGGCGGCAGACGGCTCAGGGTTGGATTCGGAAAGCATTTGAACCCGAGCCTGCAGGCTGGACATCATGAGCGAAGCCGCCAGTCCCTTCCCCGACACATCGCCCACCAGCACAGCAAGTTTTCCATCCGAATAAGGGATGAAATCGTAGTAGTCGCCGCCGACGGTGCGGCAGGCTAGATTGAAGCCGGCCAGCTCATAACCAGGCACGTTCGGCGTTTCGAGAGGAAGCAGGCTGCGCTGGATCTCGCTCGCCTGCGCGAGTTCCACTTCCATGACCTTTTCCGCCTGCTCAATTAGCACCAGCCGCGCGTGCTCGATGCGGATGGCCGCAATGTTGGCCATCACCGTAAGCAGGTCCAGATCTTCCTTGGCAAACGGGCTGATATAGTCGCCGCTATCCAGGTAGATCAAGCCGATTACACGCTCGCCGGTTTGCAGCGGAACCGCCATGAAACTGTGAACGCGATGCGACAGAATGCTCTTCTGCTCCCTCAGTGCGTCGTCCAACTGGGCGTCTTTAACCATCAGCGATTCCTTGTCGCGAATGACGCGGTCGACAACTGCGGTGCTGATGGAGAAGCCCTCGCCTTTGCTCGCGTGCAGCTCGAGCTCGCCATTTTTTTCCAGGGTCAAGATGACCCCGCGCGTGGCGTCGACGGCAGATATCGACAGATTCAGAATCACCTCAAATAGCTCAGTGAGCGGGCGATGTCCAGCGAGTTCGCGCCCCGCGCTGACAAGCGCATCCAGCACCCGCGCCGTATTCAGCGTTGATTCTTTCGAATCCCTGGAATCCTTTGCTTTACCGGCCCCGACGCGAGTTTGACCCAGAACCTGGTCAAGGCTGGTAATGATGGTGGAACGGCGCTCGGTTGATTCGTTTTGGGGTGGAACGAAGTTGACGATGCTTCGGCGGGAGGAATCGCCACCGTCCCGGATTTCTATGGTCAGATGACCCGCATAGATGCGGTTTCCCGGCGCAATCAGGCGGGCGCCTTTCAGGCTTTCCACGTCAAAGATCGTGCCGTTCCGGCTGTTTAAGTCACGAACCATCCACCCTTCCGGGCTTCGTTCAAAGCGCAAATGGTAGCGGGACAGCCAGGGATCGTTGGGATAAGCCAAGTCATTATCCGCCGCCCGGCCAAGCGAAAGCGCGTCCTTTTGCAAAACTACCGTCGAGGTTCCCCCCTCGGCACCCAAAATCAAGAGTTCCATGGTCCTGAGATCTCTACCGTATCACCGCCTCGGCACACTTGGTCAGGGAGCGGTGTTTGGCCATCTTCAGCAGTCGCTACACTGGCTCCCCATCCGCATCGACAAACCGGACGTCACCGAAATCCAGTGAGCGGACTTCCGCTTCAATTTTCGACCGGTCTCCGACCACCACCCAAATGGTGCGGCTCGGATCGATCAAGAGCCGGGCAGCGCGGTTCACTGTTTCGGTTGTGAGTGACTGCACCCTCGAAATGTAAGTCTGGTAGTAATCGTCGGGCAACTGGAACTGCAGCAGGTCGGTGATCAGGCTGCCGACGGCATTCATGGTTTCATGCGACCCAGGCAGTTCCAGGATGGTCTGCATTTTCACCTTGTCCAGTTCCTCGTCGGTAGCGGGACGCGGGCCAAGCAGATCAAGGTACTCGCGATGAATCTCCGCCATCGCTTCCTTGGTCTTGTCGGTCTGCACGGAAGTGTGTGAGAGGAACGGACGCTCGCCGCGGGCACCCACCACCAGTGATCCGGCGCCATAGGTCCAATGTTTTTCTTCGCGCAGATTCATATTCAGACGAGCGCCGAAGGAGCCTCCGTACACCGAGTTGATCGCCTCCAGCGCCGGTTCCTGGGATGCATCCGGTGGCGGCGCGAGCGAGCCGGTCAGAATCACCGATTGCTGCGCGCCGGGCTTATTGATGATGTACACAACAGGCTTGGTGGGCTTGGGTGCAGGTTGAACATGCTTGGCCGGGACCACGCCGGCCTCCCAGTGGGAGAACAGCTTTTCGAGTTTCGGCTTGATCTCCTCAACGGTGGTGTCGCCGACCACGATGAGTGTGGCGTTATTGGGGCGAAACCAGGTGCGGTGGAAATTCACCACGTCCTCGCGTGTGAGTTTGGCGACGCTTTCCGCCGTGCCGGAGCCTGTGAAAGGCGTTGCATAACCATGACCTTGTCCATACAGGATCGGCGGAAGAACCCGCAGCGCCATGCCGTACGGCTGGGCTTTTTCCTGCTCAATGGTTGCCAGTTGAAGATGCTGTTGGCGCAAGAAGTCGGACTCGGGAAACGACGGATTCAAGATCACGTCCGCAAACAAATCAAGCGAGGCATCCAGTTTCCCTTTGAGTGCCGATAGAAAGACCTGAGTGAGATCGAGATTGGAGTTGGCGGTGAGCTGGGCGCCGAGCGACTGCAACTCGTCACTGATCCCCATCGCGTCGCGGGTTGCAGTACCGCTGACTAGCAACGCCGCGGAAAGGCGAGCCGTGCCCGAGTGTCCCAACTGATCGGCGGCGAACCCAGCGTCCAGGGTAAGCCAAAAATTGACGATCGGGATTTCGTGGCGCTCCGCCACGGTCAGCTTGAGACCGTTCGACAGCGTGTCGTGATGAAGGCGAGGCAGGTGCAGATCGGCGGCCGGACCCAACTCGGGCGGTGCCGAGCGATCAATGCCGGCCGCGGCGGCTTTGTGTCCTGGAAATGGAACGATCTCGAGCACGTACACTCCGTCGGACAGCCACGCGCGGCCGGAGTCGCGGATATTGTTGACGGTCGTCGATTCGAGACGAGCCACCCAATCCCGGTACGCATCGGGATTGTCGAGAAAGGTCTGGTTGCGCGCCAGAATGTCGGACTTGCCGCCGAAGCCGCCAATGCGCTCGATGCCCCGGATGAACGTGGCCAATTGTTGTGTCTTGACTCGCTCCAATTCTGCGGCGGAGGGGCCCTCGTCCAGGATGCGTTTGATTTCTTCATCGAGGGCGCGCTCGACTGCGGCCAAAGACTGCCCCGGGCGGGCGGTCGCTTCGATATAAAACTGGCTGCCGATTTCGCGCGTATCGAGGTAGGCCTTCACAGCGGTGGCAATCTGATCGTCGTAAACCAGGCGGCGGTAAAGGCGTGATGATTTGCCGGTTGTCAGAATGGTGGCCAGGAGGCCGAGATACGTGGAGTCCAAGCTTCCGTATTGCGGAACATTCCACACTTTAAAGATCCGGGCCTGTGGGACACGATCTTCCGCGATGGCGCGCTGTTCGCCGGCCAGCTTGGCTATCCACGATTGCTGGTGAGTGACCGGCGGTCCCGGTGGAGTGTCGCCAAAGAATCGTTTGGCCTTTTCCTCCGCCTCCCGAATACCGATGTCGCCGGCAATCACAAGCGTCGCGTTCGACGGCGTGTAGTAATTCCTGAACCACTCGCGCACGTCATCCAGCGATGCGCCATCGAGATCCTGCATGGAGCCGATCACAGTGTGGGCGTAAGGATGACCGGCCGGGTAAGTGGCCTGCACAATCAGTTCTTCTGCCAGCGAATAGGGCTGATTGTCTCCCTGTTTTTTCTCGTTCTGAACCACGCCGCGCTGCAGGTCTAACACTTCCTGGTTGATGGTGTTATAAAAATGGCCCATGCGGTCGGATTCGGCGAAGAGCGCAAAGTCCAGCGCCGACGTGGGCACATTCTCGAAATAGTTCGTGCGATCTTCGTTGGTGGTCCCGTTCAGATCCGTAGCGCCCACCCGTTCCAGCCACTCAATGTAGCTTCCTTGCAAATGCTCGCTGCCGCCAAACATGAGGTGTTCAAACAGGTGAGCAAAGCCGGTCTTGCCAGGCTTCTCGTTCTTGGAGCCGACGTGGTACCAGAGATTGACGGCCGTAATCGGAGCCTTGCGGTCTTCGTGGACCAAAACCGTGAGACCGTTATCGAGGACAAACTTCTCGTAGGGGATATTAATGTGCTGAGATTCCATGGTTGAGACAGTCCGTTTTGATGCAGGCGCGGGCCGAACGACTACTTTCACGCGAACCCGCACCCCATCCGGAGAACTGAAGACCAATTTAGTGAACGCTTCAACTTGGCGTTCCGCTGAACTGGCCTTGAAAGCTCACGATATCAAACAACTCCCGCCGGGACTCATCGCAACCGGCCTGACACCAAGGGGTACTAAGCGTCGGTTCTACTGATTCGGCCTTATTGACAGCCAGACAGCCGTGGTATAGGTTCGGGGTAACAGAAGGACGGGAAGGGGGGTTGTATGAGATTTCTCGCGATTCTGGCTCTTTTCTTTTTGCCGACCACCGGCTCTGCGCAGGCTACCTTCACAGGCGCTCCGAATCCCTTCACTCCTGATGTGAACAGACTGGGGCAAATCACTCTGACCTGGTCAGCGCCCGGCGTTTCGACGGTTGAGATTCGGGTCTCATCCCCCACTGGGCCTCTGTTTGTAAACTACGCCAACTCCGGTTCCGCGACGACCGGCGAATGGGTAACGGATGGAATGCAGTTCTATCTCCAGGACGTGAGCAAGGGCGAGCCTGGAACAACGCTCGCCACATTTACGGCTCATGCCATCGCGGTAGTCTTTAGCGGATCACCGAACCCGTTCCCCGCCGATGCCAGCGGGCTGGGGCAAATCACATTGAACTGGTCGGCTCCCAACGTCTCGGCCGTTGAGATCCGCGTCAATTCGCTGACTGGACCATCATTCACATCCGGCCCTGCTACCGGGTCGGCAAAGACCGGCGAATGGGTGACAGATGGAATGTCCTTCTATCTTCTGGACATCAGCAAGGGCGAACCTGGTACGACCCTGGCTGTGTATACGGCACATTCCGGATGGCCCGGCATTCCAACCGATACTCCCGTTCTGGTCTCTGTCGACAACGGTCAGCAACTCTTCTTCACCGCGCCCGGCGCAACGGAAGTGGAGATCCATCTCAACAAACCGTGGGGTACGCTGTTGGCCAGGTTCAACGGCGACCACGGCAGTACGGCCACCGGGGCATGGATTCGAGATGGTATGCGCTTCTATCTCCAAGACGTGTCGAATGGCCAACCGCTCACGCTCCAACATACTCTTGCGACGGCGATCGCGACGGTTGATACGAACACCCCTGGCAAGGCGGGAGTGATCTTCGGCGCCACGCCCGGGCTTGTACCCGATCCTGGTAACACGGGTCTCGGGACCGCCACGCTGTTTTGGAATGCCACGGGCTCTGCCGGGGTCGAAGTACACGTTAATTCGCCGGATGGGCCTCTGTTTGCCCAGGCGGGCGCGTTCGGTTCAGCAGCTTCGGGCAACTGGATCAGCGACGGTATGCGTTTCTATTTGCAAGACGCGACGTCCGGGACCTCGACTTCGGCCGACAATACCTTGGCCGTGGCGACGGTGGATCTGCAGCCGTCGCAGCAGCACTACCTCAGCTATTACAAGTCGGATGGCGGAGTACTGATGTACAGTCGTGATTCGATGCATCTGGTTGGAACGATTCCGCCCGACGCCATGCCCTCCGGCGTAACGGCAGTGGACATCCATCCAAGCCCGGACGGGACGCTGCTCTATCTGCTAGGGTCCGACTTCAATTACTACGTGCTCGATCCCGCCACCGACTCCATCAAGGTCTCGTTCGCCGCCGGTTCTCAAAGTAAATCCTTTGGCTTTATGAAAGGACCATGAACCAGGACCTGTTGATCCAGGCGCCCGACACTTCGGGAAACATCGCAATAGTCGATCCTGCGCAGGTAGCATCGACCGTCGTGGTCAACTGCCCCTGCTCTGGCAGCCTTTCCGGCATCATGGTCAATCCCGCGGACTATACTCCGTTTTTCGTGTCATATTCAGCCCCATCCGCGCCGGGCTCAAGCGGTTTCGCGCTCTATTCTGTGACCGCGAATTTACAACTTGCTACGCCTTTCCCGCTTCCGTACCCACCCACGTGGAACGGTAGTACCCAACAACAAGGCACAATTATGAGCTTCCTGCTCGTGAACGCGGGGACACAAGGCACGCTGCTGGCCACCTGGGCGCAGAACATGACTAACTACATATTCTTTTATGACCGCCCGACACCGACGGACCTCATAGCCTACGACATCGCGAGCCAAACCATGACGACGCTTACGCAAGCCTTCAGCCTCGATGCCGGCCTGGCCGTTCCTGAACTTGCATCGCCAGACGGCACCTCCATCTACGCCGAAGTGTTCGAAGTCTACGGCATTGGCCCCGACCAGCACTACGGCACCCTCCTGCCGTGGAGTCTCTCGCGATTTGGGTCGACACCCGGCGGCACACAGCCGTTTACCTGGGAATTCACTTTCCCCGTGGACAACCAGCCAACCCAGGTGACGCCGCCTCTGGCGCTTGACGACCGCTATGTCTTCTTTGGACAGGTGAGTATCCCCGGCAGCGGCTTGTACCCCGCTTCGATCGAGCCGAGCAGCCCGTTCTATCTCTATCGCGCTGATCGGTCCACCTTACAGCCCGTTGGCTTCGAGCGAATCATCGTAGACAACAATCCCTCGAGCGCCTATTCCGCCCCAATTGTCGGCCTGTCGACCGGGTCATATACCTGGCCACCCGTGGCCGGCAATAAGTAAAGCGTTGGGTCTACAGAATGTGAATAGACGCTTGTCCCGTGACGGCTCAAACGTTCTTGGACTTTCTCAGCAGTCGTCTCTCGGCTAGTTTACTTGTCCGGTCCGCGCCGGTACGGAACTCGCGGTTGCCGAGGCCGGCCAGCTCAGGATGAAGTGTTTCTTAGCCGTCTGGATCGCCGCCAGCCCAAGTTGTTTAGCCTCATCAAGAGCTTTCTGATTTGACCATCCGTCCTGAGAGATGCGCAAGCAGGCAATGACAGTGCCGGTTCGGTCGGCGCCGCGCTCGCAGTGCACCAGGATAGGCCAGGCGCTCTGGTCGACCAGCAACGCCAGCACCTGTTTTACGCTTTCGAGAGACGGTGCGC
This sequence comes from uncultured Acidobacteriaceae bacterium, assembly GCA_963740005.1. GTDB lineage: Bacteria > Acidobacteriota > Terriglobia > Bryobacterales > Bryobacteraceae > CAJCIT01. The sequence goes on from CAVUCO010000027.1 coordinate 87,568, forward strand.
CAAGCGCAGGCATCGGGATATTGATGTATTTGATGCCCATCGATTCGAGCAGCTGAGCCTCCGCTGAACGCTCGCTCGCGCCACGAAGATCGATTACGGTTTTGATGCCCAACTTCGCCAAAGCCTGCAGGCCCTCCTGCGTGGGCTGAGCGGAGCGGTAGATATGCTCATCGACCCGGTACAGCCTATGCAGTCCGTTAACTTGTGTTTGTTCGAGTGCTGCGCGAATCGGCAGCGCCGCGGGGTCTTGGGCAAGAAGGCTGTGCGCTAGAGCGAAGGCGCAGAGCGCTGCCGGGCGGCAAAGCGAGAAGGAAAACTGCATGAATACTATACTTTTATTCTTGCGCATTTTCGCCTGAAAATGGCCCGGAACAGCTTTGCGTCAGATTCACTTGACCCGGTGAGCAAAACTCGGCCTACTCAGCAATATTGAACTGTGCGACACGGGTCGACTCCCGCCCCTCCCGCCGGGCTCGGACTTCAACGCTCCAGGCGCCGGTCTTCGTGAACACTGGTTTAGCCACATAAACGCCTGGCGAGATGGCCTTCCCCTCGGCCCTGATTCCAGGGTCATCTTCCGTCTGCGTGCACACCAGGAGAACCTTGGCCTCGCGAACCGGCTGGTCATGAGCATCCAGGATGTGGATCTCGAACGGCACCTGTACGCCGGTTTGCAGCTTGGCAGTTGGCTCGAAACGTATTCTGAAATTGGCAGGTGGATCCTGGCCAAGAACCAGCCCAGCCGCAAATAGGAGCACTAGAATGAGTTTCACGCTCCTATTGTATGGCGAGAACGGCACGACATTGAACGACGGCTCCTACGGAGTCATCGGTGACATGCACCTAACTCGGTCTGATCAGCGCCGTTTTCGAGCTGGATCGCCATTCGAGCTGAAGTTCTTCTGCGACCAAATATCGTGGATTCTTGAAAGAAACGGGAGTACATCCGCCGTTCCCGCCAGGCTGTATCGTGCCGATGTCCAAGGAGCGGCACCCACCCGAATCGTCAAGGAATGAGGCAGTTCGACAAATAAATCTTCATCGGTCTCGTCATCGCCGACGCAAAGGCACAGACTGTCTGGCTGGCCCAGTTGTTTAAGAATCCACGCCGCACACTTCCCTTTGTTCCAATTGACATTCGGTCTCAATTCGAAGACCTTCTTTCCTTCGCGAAGTATGAAGGCATCGCGATAGTGCGAGAGATTTCGCTCCACGATGCGCCGGATAAACGGCACATCTCTCGCCAAACAGTTTCGGTAGTGTACGCTCGCACTGAAGCCTTTTTGTTCAACCAGGACTCCCGGGACGCCGGCCAGATCGTTGCGCAATGCCCGCACTAATTCGAGGAGCGATGGGTGGAGTTCGATGGCATCCGGCTGAGCGAATCGAAGCCCGTGTCCACGAATTTCCAAGCCATGATCCCCGGCATAAATCAGGTCGAGATCAACTCGTGCCTGCAGGTCCCCTATTTCACGACCACTGATTACCGCGATCCGCATGTCCGGCAAACGGTTTAGCGCGTGCAGCAAACCACGGGTTACATCATCCAGCAAAGCCTCTTGGGGATCGGAAACAATAGGCGTAAGCGTACCGTCGTAGTCCAGAAAAAGCGTACAGGTTCCCCCCGCGGCGAGCGCCTGCTCGATTTCCTCGAAACAGGAAAGTGCAGACTTGATCATCGGTCTATGAAGCTCTCGCGGCCGGCAGCCTCAACTCCTCCACGTCACGCGTGTCCGTTGCCGGTTCGATCTTTAGCAACTTCGACAACAACTGGCCCGCCCATTGATACACGTTGTTTTCGCCGACCGTCAATCGCAAGCTTTGCATCGATCGGGCCTGCTCTTCGGGCGGCATCATGATCGCCTTGAGAATCGCGTCCGCCATACCGTCAACCGAGAACGGATTCATCTGAAGAGACTGCGGTAACTCGCGCGCTGCGCCAGCGAAACTGCTCAGAATCAGGACTCCCTGCTCATCGAACCGGCTCGCCACGAATTCTTTCGCCACCAGGTTCATTCCGTCGTGCAAGGAACTGACGATGCAGAAATCAGCGAGACGGTGTAAGGCCATCATCTGCTTTTGACTGCAGTGGCCGCGATGGTAATAGACTGGCTGCCAACCGTCTTTCCCCCATTTCGCATTGATTGCGTCGACCTGGGCTGTGAGTAGGGTGTCAAGATCCGAGTACTGTTCGATGTTCATCCGGCTTGGAACGCCCACCTGCACAAAAACCAGGCGCCCCTGGTACTCCGGATTTTTCTCCAGAAACAGATCCAGACCGGCGAGCCGGTTGGGAATCCCCTTCGTGTAGTCAATTCGATCGATACCAATCCCGAGGAATTCGGGCCGGCCGCCAAGGCGCTTGGTCCAGACATCCATCTCACGATCAACTTCCGGATTTGCGGCTGCGGCGGAGTGAGCTTCGAAGTCGATGCTAATGGGAAACGGTCGCACCATAGTCACGTGGCCCCCGCGCGTGATGTCGGAGTGCTCCGCTTCCACCAACGCTTCGACCCCCCGGCTCACCGTCTCTAGAAAATTCGCACAGTGGTAGCTCAAGTGGAACGCCATCAGGTCATTGCCGAGCATGCCGTCCAGTAGCTCCTCCGACCACGGAAAAACCCGAAACACCTCCCGGTTGGGCCAGGGAATGTGCCAGAACTGGGCCACCACTAAAGACGGGTTACTGTTCTTCAACATTCTCGGTAACAGCCCAAAGTGATAGTCCTGAATGAATACGAAGGCCGGTTCTCCTTGGGCTTCCTCGAGCACCGCATCAGCGAAAATTTGATTCGCCTTCCGGTAGCATTCCCAATCGCCCAGCCTAAAAACCGGACTGTGGAAGGCGATATGGCAAAGCGGCCACAGACCTTCGTTTGAAAGGCCGTAGTAATAGCCCTCCTCGATCTCTTTATCCAGCCACACGCGGCGTAGTGTATAGCGCGGGTTCTCAGGCGGTACGGCAACGTGATTGCGAGCGTCCGTGGCCAAGCGATCGGCGTCACCGGCGCCATGCGCAATCCAAACTCCACCCGAGGCGCGCATAATCGGATCCAGCGCCGTCGCCATTCCGCTTGCGGGCGTGATGCACTCAACCCCATTTTGCGTCCGAGTGTGCAAGTAGGGCTCACGATTAGATACGACGATAAAGCGCATGTTCCCGAGACGGGCGGCAATCAGATTCTGCAGGGTCTCCCGGGTCCACCTAAACCGTTCCAATTGACTGCTTCGATCCGTAGGCATCCGTTTCTCCACATTGGGGCCGGTCCTTGTTCGAACAAGACCTCTAAACTTCTCGGAGACTTCTCCATGAACGCTGCGATACAAGACACACACTCCTGCCGGCGAACTCCGCGGTAAGCTGGCGGAGTCCGGCCTGCTGAACCACAATGAGGGTGCAATTCGGCTGCCAGAAACGAGATAGCACAGACGTGGCCGTGTGTTTCATTGCGGTTGCGGGATCGCGCGAGCCCGCGACACATGGCGGGAGAGCAAACCATTTTGCTGAAATGGTAAAACTTTCCTAATCTAGCCGCTCTCGGGCTGCGGTAATGCCAATGTATTTTTCCAAACATTCTGAGATAGTTTTGCTTTGCGAAATACTCCCATGAGAAACCATTCTTTGGTGTTGGACTCGAACGATTGCTCTGCTAGTCTGTAAACGAACGGCAAGAGAAAGTGCGTATTCGCATCAGATGGACCAAGCGAAACCGGCCGGCGAAAGGTCGTCCCAGAGCGTTCGCACTGGCTCTCGCCGCCCTACTGACACCTGCTTCCCTCGCCGCTTTCACAATGGCCATCTGGCGAGTCGCCGCCGACCTCCACTGGACGGGAGATTTCATCATTTCAAGTGGCTTTCTCTCCCACTGGCAAGTGTGGTTAATCGCCGCGAGTATTCTGCTGCTATTTGCTTCCATCTTGAACCGTTGGGGCACTCGGGACAGCGACGAAGCGCTCTCCTAGTTTGGCCGCCCGGTTCGTTGAATTGCGGCTCGGCTTCAGTACGTCTTTCTACCGAATCCCATAGGAAACCTTATCCGATCGGTTTGCATCCAATCGGCTGAACAGAACGGAACAGAGGGCAGGTAGGTAACAGATGCCGGAACCCCAGGTTGTTGCTGTCGCAGAGCGAGCGAGTACCTCAGCCGGGTGGGCATCCGCGCTTTGGCAAACTTCCGCAGGCATCCTCACCCGAGCGGGCGAGTTTGCCACGAGCACCTCTCAGAAATTCGGAGCCGTCGTTTCGGCGCTTCTGACTCCAGCTGTGCTCTCTGTCTACGTCCTAGCCTTCTGGAGCCTGACGGCCGACATCGGATGGACAGGTACCTTCATGGTCACTTCCGGACCGTTCTCGAATTGGATGGTCTGGCTCGGGATCGCAGTGGTCCTGCACGGCGCCGCCTCCATCCTTAAACGCCAAGGCCGAAGGTCGTAAAGTAAGCAATCTCTACGGGCGACAAAAGAGTTAAATAATGTTTTTATGGCCGCCATTACCGCGGCTTTTTTCGTTCCATGGCTCGGCCGAGGTTTGATATTCTCAAGGCTGAGGTTGTCCCTCCGCAGATGTCCTACAGTTCGCGCTCACCTGTGAATCGGAACATCCCTTCCAGCCGCTTTCCGGTCGGCCTGAAATGGCTGCTGATCTCGAATATCGGCATTTTTGTCGTCTATTTCTTCCTTTACCAGACCGACGTCGGCAGCTTTTTCCGCAACTTCTGGCTGGTGCCCGCCCAAGTGGTTTCCACGTTTGCCGTTTGGCAGCTGGTCACCTACATGTTCATGCACAGCTACGGGAACTTTGGCCATATCCTGTGGAACATGTTGGCTCTTTGGATGTTCGGCGTGGAGCTGGAACGGCTGTGGGGCACGGCCCGTTTCTTGCGTTATTACTTCGCCTGCGGCATTGGCGCGGGAATCTGCGTGGTCATCTCCGCTTACGCCTTCTCAGTCGATCCGAACATCCCCACGCTCGGCTCGTCCGGCGCCGTCTACGGAATCCTATTGGCCTATGCGCTTCTGTTCCCCGATCGCATCATGCTGTTTGGGTTTCTGATCCCTATCAAAGTCAAATACTTCGTAATGATCATCGGCGCCATTACATTCATGCAATCGTATCTGGTGACCGTTGGTGGTCAGCGAAGCGGTGTGGCGGTTGTCGCACATCTCGGCGGCCTGGTTGTTGGCTATCTCCTGCTGCGCGGCACCCGGCTGAAGCGCGCGGTTGAGCAGCCGGTTCTCGGTGCATATAAGGATTGGAAGCTACGACGGGCCAAGAAAAAGTTCGAGGTATACCTTCGCAAGAAGGACTCAGACCGCGATCGCTGGGTGAATTAGCCAAGCCAGGCTTGATGCCCCGCTTGTAACGCGAACATTCGATCGTCCGTCGATTACTGTTGTAAAATCACGTTGCTTCAATCCCCGATTGCTGCGCGGTATCTTAGGTCAAATGCCATGTCACGCCGATATTCTGTCCCTGTCATAACACTCTTAGCTCTGGTCGGCACGGCCATCATGGTGCCGGCCCTGATGGCGCAGGATCCTCAACCGACTCCCTCGGAAACAATCGCTAAGCCGAAGAAGCCAGCCGATCAGCCGGAGCCAGACCCGGACCAGGAAAAGATCCCGTCCCAATACAAGAAGCAAAAAGAGCCTCCGCCGGATGCCACCGTTTTCCGGGCTGATTCCACCACAGTCTCCGTTGACGTTTCGGTACTGGACGACAAGGGCCACTTCATCCCCAAGATTCCGAAAAGCAACTTCCGGGTTTCCGAAGATGGAGTGCCGCAGCAGATCTCTGGCTTTGGGCTAGGCGAAGCTCCCATGACAATCTGCATGCTGATTGAATTCAGCGGCCGCTTTCAGGCTTATTGGAGCCGCGGCTGGTATGAGACGCTGCAGGCTTCCTACGGTTTCCTGAGCACGCTCAAACCGGATGACAACGTCGCAGTGGCCACCTTCGACTTTCACACCACTATCCTCTCCGACTTTTCGCCCGATAAGAGCCAGGCCCAGCAAGCAATGGCGCGGCTCCGCATTCCCGGGTTCAGCGAATCGAACGTCTTTGACGCACTTACCGAGATAGCCGACCGCATGCAAAACATTGAAGGGCGAAAGTCGATTTTGCTGATTGCTACGGGGCTCGACACCTTCAGCAAAATCACGTTTGACAAAGCGCGTAAGGAACTGCAGGAATACGCTGTGCCCATTTACTCCGTCAGCATTCTTCAAATTGCACGCATGCAATTGGAGGCGCGTCCCGGCCTGGATGCCCAAATGGCGAATATGGACTTCCTGCAGGCAGACAACTTCATGAAAACCTTCACCAAGGAAACCGGCGGCCAAGCCTATTTCCCGCGCTTCCCTGGTGAATACCCGGCCATCTTCCAATCCATCGAGGATGCCATGCGCAACCAGTACTCCATCTCCTATCACCCCAGCAACATCGCCAGGGACGGAAAGTATCGTCACATCAAAGTGGAACTCATCAACCCGGATACGGGTGAGCCGCTGCGAATCACGAACGAGAAAAGCAAGCCCATCAAGTATCAGATCATCGCCAAAGCCGGCTACAACGCTCCTCGCGAAGTGGAGTAGCCAGCTTCGGCTCGGATACACGGGCGGTCTCCCGGAGTCAAGAACTCAATCTTTCGCGATTTGAGTTCGATACCAGCTCATTGACAGTCGAAGGATCGACCTGATACGTTCACAAGGTCTGAATGCGATCCGCTCCTTCACTTCGAGCCACACAACCAGCCCTGATTCTTCTCGTCGACGACAACCCGCATGGAGTTCTCGCCAGGAAATCCGTTTTAGAGGAACTGGGCTATCAGATCCTCACGGCCAGTTCTGCCGAGGACGCTTTAGAACTTGTGAAGCAGCACCGGGTCGATCTGGTGGTCACTGATTTCAAGATGCAGGAAATGGATGGCGTCGGCCTCATTGCTGCCCTGCGAACCAGTGGCCAGGATGCGCCCATCATATTGTTGAGTGGGTTCGTTGAAAGGCTCGGCTTCAATGAAACTGCCACTGGCGCCTCTCTCGTCATTCAGAAGGACACGAACGAAATAGACCATCTGCTGCGTGGTATCAAGCGTTTGCTGTCTCCCTCGAAGAAACCACCTGCACCTCAGACCCTTACCGGCACTGTCAAACGTAAGTCGAAGGCCGGCAATTAACGCTCTTCACGCCCGTATTTACTGCCTCTGCGCTCCAGCCCCCGCCCGAGAGCGTTCTGCGACGCTGATCGTATAGTAGAGAGAAATGGCGTACCGAAAGTTCCTTGCTGCATGCTCACTGGTGGCTTGCGTAGCATATGCGGCTGTACCGGCAAAGACCAAGGCGGGCTCGAGCGCCAACCCATCCGCCGTAGCACCGGTGGGGAATCTTTCGCTACAGGATCGCGTCGCCCAACTGATCGTCGTCCGCGCTTACGGCGACTACCTCGGTTCTAGATCGGCGGAGTATCGCACGCTTGTCCATTGGGTTCGCGACCTTCATGTCGGCGGCTTTATCGTAGCCAATCGCGTCAGAAATGGCTCGGTGATCAACGCACAGCCCTACGAGATGGCGTCCTTCATCAACCACATGCAGAAACTGGCGCGGACGCCGTTGTTCGTCGCTTCCGATTTTGAGCACGGCGCTTCCATGCGCGTGGCGGAGACCGCGAAGTTCCCGTATTTCATGGCCTACGGTGCGGCTCGCGATCTGAATGCGGTCCGCGAACTCGGCGCGGCGACGGCGCATGAAGCACGCACGATTGGCGTGACGTGGGTGTTTGCGCCCGACGCCGATGTCAACAACAATCCGGACAATCCGATCATCAACACGCGCTCCTTCGGCGAAGATGCGCAAGCCGTGGCGGACGGTGTGGATGCGTTTATCGCAGGAGCACACTCGGATCCGCAGTCCATGGTGTTGGTGACGGCCAAGCATTTTCCCGGACACGGCGACACCGATCAGGACAGCCACATGCAACTTCCGAAGCTCGATCAAACCAAGGAGAGGATTGAATCCATGGAACTGGTGCCGTTCCGCTCCGCGATAGCGCATGGCGTGGACGCGGTGATGACGGCCCACATGGCGGTACCCGCCTTCGAACCTGAAGAGAAGCCGGCTACGGTGTCACGAAACATCCTGACCGGTTTGCTGCGTGACGAGCTGGGCTTCAAAGGCATCATCGTGACGGATGCGCTCGACATGCAAGGTGTCACGGCGCTTTACAAGCAGGGTGATTTGGCGGTGCGGGCGATTGAAGCGGGCGCCGACGTCCTCTTGATGCCTTCGGACCCGCAGGCCTGTATTCAGGCACTGGTTGCCGCGGTACAGAGCGGCCGGATCTCCCGCAAGCGTATCGATGAGAGCGTGGCGCGTGTGCTCGCTGCGAAGAAACGGGTGGGCCTGTTCAAAACCAGGCTGGTCGATCTGGATCAGATACCGGACAACCTCGATCTGCCGCACTTCGATGAGCTCGCCCAGTCCACCGCCGACAAGTCCGTCACTTTGGTCAAGGATGACAAGCATCTCTTCCCGGTCGCCAACCCCGATGATGCGTGCCTGGTGGTGCTGTCAGAGGGTCAGTTCTCGCAGCGCGGCCAGACCTTGATCAGTGAAGTGCACAGCCGCGCGCCGAAGATGAAGGCCTTCGTCGCCAACTCGGCCATGACCGATGCCGAATTCGTGGCGCTGGCCGGCGACCTCGGCGGATGCCAACAGATCTACGTAGCCGCCTTCGTGACGGTAGCCGCCTACCGTGGCAGCGTTGGCCTGGAAGGAGGGCTGCCTGCGTTCATGAGCAAGCTGACCCATGGCTCCGCGCCGGTCGCTCTCATCTCGCTCGGGAGCCCTTACTTACTGCGCGATTATCCTGACGTGCAGGCCTACGCGGCCACCTTCAGCACATCGAGTACATCGGAGATCGCGACGGCTAAAGCGATCTTCGGCGAGATTCCCATCAACGGCAAGCTACCGGTTTCGATACCGGGCTTCGCCAAAGTAGGTGACGGACTATCAGTGCCTGTGAAGGCGAAACAAGCAAGCAACGGAGTGCAACAGACCCTATGAAAATCACTTGGCTCGGGCATGGCACCTTTGAGTTTCAGATGGATTCGGGAGAAGTTCTCGTCATGGATCCGTGGACGGACGGCAACCCTTCCTACCCGAAGGGGCATTCCATCAAGCGCGTGGATGCTATCGCCGTCTCGCACGGTCACTTTGATCACATCCACGATGCTGTACCGCTAGCCAAGAAGTTCTCCCCGAAGGTAGTTGGCATCTACGAGACGATTCACTGGCTCGAGTCGAAGGGCGTCACCAACACAGTCGGGATGAACAAAGGTGGAACCGTCGATCTCGGCTTTGTCAAACTGACCATGACCCACGCGATCCATAGCTGCGGCATCCTCGACGATGGCAAGATCATCTACGGCGGCGAGGCAGCCGGCTATGTGCTGACCCTCAAGGACAACCGTCGCATCTACTTTTCGGGCGACACCAACGTCTTCTCCGACATGGCGCTCATCCACGAGCTCTATCAACCGGAGCTGGCATTCCTACCGATCGGCGATCACTTCACCATGAGCCCGCACGAAGCCGCGAAGGCGGTACGGTTGCTCAAGGTGAAGAAGGTGGTGCCCATGCACTTCGCCACCTTCCCGGTGCTCACCGGAACTCCGGCCGCGCTAGCGGAGAAGATCAAGGGCGAGCCAACCAGTGTCTGGGAGCTGAAGCCGGGCACTACGGTTGAGTGGTAACGCCGCTACGCGAACGCCGGCTCGGTTTCTTCGGCAGCCGTAAAGTAGGCGCAATCCGGATGGTGGAACACCAACGCGCTGACGCTGGCTTCCGGCTCCATCATGAAGCCCTCCGTTAGTTCGACGCCGATCTCCTCGGGACGCAACAGTCTCCAAAGCTTAGCCTGGTCTTCTAGATTCGGGCAGGCCGGATAGCCGAAGCTATAGCGCTTGCCGCGATAGCGCGAGGTGAAGCGCTCCTGCATCGTCATGGTGGGTGGATCAGGGAAGCCCCAATCCTCACGGATTCGCCGGTGCAACCACTCGGCGGCTCCTTCCGCACTTTCAATCGCTAGCGCGCCCAGAGCAATCGACTTGAAATACTCACCGGCATTCTTGGCCGCATCCGCGTGCTGCCGAATTCCTTCGCCTGCGGTCACGACGAAGAGCGCCACGTGGTCGCGGACGCCATCCTCCGGACCCAGCACGTAGTCGCTCAGGCAGAGCCCGTCGGACTTCGCTTGACGGTTAAAGCGGAAGGTCTCAATTGGCGAGGAGCCACCTGGAGAGAACAGGTGCAGCGAATTCCCTTCCCGCTCTGCTTCGAAGAACTGCCACACGGTGCGGATCTTCATGAAGCTCGCGGCGAAGTGCTTGATCTCTTCCACGTGATGGAACAGCTCCAGCGCCTTGGGATCGCGGTCGGCCAGTAGCTTCTCGAAGTTCCCCTTGAAGCCGAGATGGCGTCCGTACAACATGAACGGGTTGATGTAGCTCCACACCTCGCCCAGGTGAGGGACCGTGCGGACGCGTCGATCCAGGTAAGGCGCGGCGGGAATCGGGATGCTGGTTCGCACCTTCGGGCTGCGCGCCTCGCCGACGGGAGCCGCGGATTGCTCAGCCACGACATGCGGGTCGACGGGCGCGTCGCGGTAGATGTGCGAGTTCAATACTTGCTCGCGCGTCGCCGGATCGGTGATCTCATTCATTAGCCGCAAGCCGGTCATGGCGTCTTTCGCATAGAGCGTCGGCGCCTGATAACTTGGGCCGATCTTGCCGTTTGTGAATCTTTCCGACAGCGCCGCGCCGCCGACCAGTAGCGGTACATCAATGCCGGCGTCCTTTAAGTCTCCGGCCGTAATGACCATTTGCTGGGCACTCTTCACCAGCAGGCCCGAGAGGCCAATGGCATCCGGCTTATGGTGATGGCAGGCCTTGATGATTTCTTCCGGCGGAATTTTAATGCCCAGGTTGACCACGTCGTACCCGTTGTTGCCGAGGATGATCTCCACCAGGTTCTTACCGATGTCGTGGACGTCACCCTTCACGGTTGCGAGCACGATCTTGCCGCGCGCCGCGGTATCGGCTTTCTCCATAAATTGCTGGAGATGATTCACCGATGCCTTCATGGCTTCGGCGGACTGCAAGACTTCCGCCACGATCAGCTCATTGTTATTGAAGAGCCTTCCGACCTCCGACATACCCGCCATCAGGGGTCCATTGATAATGTCGAGCGGCGCCGCTCCTTCTTTCAGCTTCAGGTCGAGGTCGGGAATCAGGCCGTCCTTAGTGCCTTGAACGATGTAGTCGGCTAGCCGCTGATCGAGCGGCAGGTCGGCCGTCTTGACCTTCTCCTTCTTGGAGGCGCCACGAAAGTGTTCGGTGATGGCAGCGATGTGGTACTGATTGACGGCGGCTTTCTGTTCCTTGGTCTGCTGGCGCCAATCCTCAGGCAGTGCCTCGAGCACGGCCGCGTTGCGATGATCCGGCGGCACGTCCACCGGCGGCGTGTTGAAGAGCAGCGATTCCGCCAGGCGGCGCTCGTCGGCCGGAATCGACGCGAAGCGTTCTAACTTCTCCGCGTTGACGATGGCAAGATCGAGCCCGGCCTTCGTGCAGTAGTAAAGGAAGACCGAGTTCACGACTTCGCGCGCTGTGGCCGGCAATCCGAACGAGATGTTCGAGATGCCCAGCACCGTCTTCACGTATGGAATCTTTTCCTTGATGAGACGGATGGCTTCAATGGTCTCGACCGCGCCGCCGATGTAGTTCTCGTCGCCGGTGGCGCACGGGAACACCAGCGGATCAATGATGAGGTCTTCGGGCGGAATGCCGAACTTCGTGGTCAGAATTTCAACCGACCGCTCGGCCACGGCCAACTTCCGCTCACGCGTGAAGGCCTGGGCTTGCAGCTTGTCTTCGTCGATGGTGCCCACCACCAACGCGGCGCCGTAGGATTTCGCCAGCGGGCAGATTTTTTCGAACTTCTCTTCGCCATCCTCCAGGTTCACCGAATTGATGATGGCCTTGCCCTGGCAATACGTGAGCGCCAACTCCACCGAACGCGGATCGGTGGTGTCGATCATGATCGGCGCCTTGATCTTGTTGATCAGCTTTTCATAGAACCACGGGATGTCCTGGAACTCGTCGCGATCGCTGGTTTGCAAGCACACGTCGATGATGTGGGCTCCGTTGCGAACCTGGCGCCGCGCGATCTCGCTGGCCTCTTCCCATTTCTCTTCCGCAATCAAGTTCTTGAACAGGCGCGAGCCAATCACATTGGTGCGTTCGCCGACAATCAGCGGCCGGTTGCTGTCCTCCGCCTCCACCAGCTCAAGTCCGGAGAAGTAAGTGCGATGAGACGACGTCTTTCGCGCGCGCGGCTTCTTTCCCGCCGCCATTTGCGCCATGGCTCGAATGTGATCGGGCCGCGTACCGCAGCATCCGCCGACAATGTTCAGCCATCCGTGGTCGACGAACTTCGCCAACTGAGCCGCCATGCTCTCGGGCGTCTCCAGGTACTTGCCTTCGTCGTCGGGCAAACCGGCGTTCGGATAGCAGGAGACGAAGGACGTGGTCAGCTCATGAATGGACCGGATGTGGTCGGTCATGAGGTCGGGACCGGTGGCGCAGTTCAATCCCAGTGAGAGCAGCTCCGCGTTGGAGACCGAGGCCCAAAAGGCTTCAGCCGTCTGGCCGGCAAGCATGGTGCCCATCTGCTCGATGGTTCCGGACACCATGGCCGGTATGCGATAACCCAACTCTTTGCCAAGCCGGTCAATCGCCAGCAGGCCGGCCTTCACGGTTCGCGCATCGTTGCAGGTCTCGAGCAGCAAAACGTCTGCACCGCCCTCGACCAAGCCTTGCGCCTGGACGTAATAGGTCTCAATGAGCTCCGGAAAAGTGACCCCGCCAACCACACTGATCGCCTTGGTCGTGGGCCCCATGGAGCCGGCTACAAAGCGCGGCCGGCCCGGCGTCGAGTATTCTTCGGCCGCCTGTCGTGCCAGTTGCGCCGCCTTGGCGCTGATCTCGCGAGCCTTGTGCTCCAGCTTGTACTCGGCCAGCACCAGCGGCATGGAGCCGAAAGTGTCGGTCTCGACGATGTCGGCACCGGCTGCATAGTAGGCGCGATGGACATCGACAATCACGTCGGGCCGGGTCAGGACCAGGTTTTCATTACAGCCCTCGTAGGCAGCTCCGCCAAAATCAGCGGCGGTCAGGTCTCGCTGTTGCAGCATTGTCCCCATCGCACCGTCTAGAATAAGGATGCGAGTGGAAAGAGCGTCCTGGAGCGCCTCGCGGCGTTGCTGTTGATTATCCATTGAATGCGGTAATCCTTTAATCATAGCGGGATACGGCCATGTTGCGAATTTTCGCGCACTAGACTGCTGCCAACTGCCTATGAACGGCTCCAACCGGACCCTGAGTGAGCCAAGCTTGATCCGCGCCTGGTTCCTGGGTTCTGCTACGGTGTAACCAGTGCGCCGCGAACCGGACTTCTTCGGAGACACTGAACTCACCCTGGTCTACCTGGCCCGCGCACTTCGCGATGCCCTCAAGCTGGAAGAACTGCTGACCGCCGGTGGCATCGACTACCTGGTCGAAACCGGCACGTACACCAGCGGTTTCCTGATCCGCCGCGAGATGACCGGCGCGTATTTCTACGTGAGCCCCACCGACGAGACCCGTGCTCGCGACCTTCTGGCGGCCAACGGATTTAAACCCCAACCGCCGGAGGCCTGAGTACCGGCGGAAAAATCGAAGCCACCGATGGGCCGCCGCGCCGCGAATCGCATTTTGCGAAACGAAGTGGCCGGCAGTGTCGGACGCCTGTGCAGCCGAACTCAAATCCATAAAAACTAACGACTTAGTGGGCTTCTGCCGATTATGACGATAGAGGCCCAGCTCTACTGCCCTTTGATCGCTCGGCGTTTTGCGAAACGAACTGGTCTCGATGCGGTCTTGCCGCTGAAGGCTCGTTATACGAAAAAACGAACCCGGAATGAACGGATTGCGTTCACGCCGGCTGATTAAAATGTCGAATGGCTTTCCGTTTGGGTCGCAGAGCCGGATGTGGGCATCCTGCGCGGGTCTGGGACCCGCCCACCACGTCGGTCGGTTTGTCGGAAGGCCTGTGCATTCGAACTCAAATCAATAGAGACTAACGACTTACGGGACTTATACCGAGAATCTCAAGAATCTCAATAGAAGCTTAGCCGTTGGCCGGCGAACCTCTCCTCGCTTTTGCGAAACGAACTGGGATTCCCGGCGACGAAAATGTGTACGACTAGCCCCGGCTTTACCCTGTGCTAGGGCAAGGCGGGTTTGACAACCCGCCGCAGGTTTCACAACCTGCCCCACAAGAAAACGCGTACTCCCACACTAAAGACTCCTCTGGTTCTCAGAATGAGGCATGCCGAGTTTACTTCCAATTAGGGTGCCTTGGAAGCGACTGATTTCGTTCGGTAAATTACCGAATCGGTTTTGTGACCGGCTCAGCGCGGCCGCCACAATGCCACGGAGAATGGATCGTATCCAGCAGCGAATCAGGGTAGTGTTTGAGAAATTGCGCAAAAAAACACCAAGTTTCCAGTTGATTCCTGGCGTAAGTGGCGTAAAAAAGTTGGTCGCGCTTAAGACAATCGATGTTACACTTCCTGAAGTTGTGAGACCCGAACGGAAACCCGGGCCTACAAGAAAGGCGGTGTCTCATGAAAACAAAGGCCTATAAGCCCGTAATTGTACTATGTTCGCTCGCAGTGGCTGGGCTAAGTACGCCCGCCCGTGCGGATATCCTACTCACGATAGGCTTTCAATATACGCAACTTAACTCAGGTGACGTCTTTGCAGGAAACCTGGTAATAGACACTGCTACCGACAAGATAACAGGAATCACTACGGACGGCGGCACCGCAGTCCCCGATCCTGACTTTACGTTTTCCGACCTAAACGGTGGCAACCCGTTATTTAACGTCGGCGACTCAGTGACTCTAACGCCGGCGTTCGTAACCGACGCCTCAACCTCGCAGGTAATTTCCGACTCAAATACAGGCGTCACCTTCAACTGGGCCAGCGTTACTACTAACTCATTCCTCTGCACCGCCTGCAACAACGACGTGTTTTATGAAGTCTCGTACAACGGACCAGAAACAATAAATCAGCTTTTGATCGGCGGAGTGGTCAAAGATAGCTTTGAACCTGGGTCGGGCGTTACTGAATTCACGACCGGAAAGGCGAGTGCACCCCCACCTCCGCCTCCACCGCCCGCAGTTCCGGAGCCCGCTACGTTTTTACCCCTCCTTGGGACGGGATGGACGATTGTTGGGATATCCCGCCGCAGGATGAAATCCGTTTGAACGTTAACTTTCGGTACGCGGGCTGCTCCGCACAAGCCAAACTGTGGCGCATTACGCCGGTCACGCAATTCAGCTAGCTTCCATGGAGGCGCTTGCCAAGAGTTGCCTCGTGGTGCTCGATCAGAATGACCGTGCTGGGGACAGGATTGGGAACAAGCACGCGCTGCAGGCGTGTGGGTTGCTCACTCATCATGCTCACTCAACATCCGCGCCGCAAGCCTGTGATGGCCCTATGGAATCTGCTGGGCTAACGTGCTTGACCGGCGCGTTCGACCTTGTGGCGCAGATATCGTGATCGCGTCCACAATATCTCTGTCCGCCAAGTCCGCCTTAATCCCAAGGATGTCGGTTAGCCGGTTTTCGAGATGAACGCGTCCCAGCAGAGAGAGCCTCTTGGTCCGGTCGAAGTCGGCTATAACGTCCACGTCCGACAGCTCGCGGATTGCGGTTCCCCGTGCAAACGATCCATGACGGAATAGGTGCTGGACGCCGGCCGCCTTCAATTCCGGCTCGTGCTCGCGCAGTGTTGCTATGACGTCTTCGCGGTTCGTACGTTATGGGCGTCCCGCTACCGGCCATGTTCGGCCATCACTCGATTGTCGCCGAGTGCAGCCCGCAGGCAGCCGCGCGCCTGAGAAGTTGTAAAAAATGACCAGCGGGTCCTCA
>CAVUCO010000028.1:0-150587 GCA_963740005.1 uncultured Acidobacteriaceae bacterium
TCTCGACGAACAGCTTGCTCACGTCCATGTCCTTCGGAAACGCCACATCGAAGAACCCGATCATCATCTCGTCCCAGCTCTGGTCGCCCCATTTCACTTCTTTGGACGGGTCGGGATTGTACGGGTTGTTGGCCGAGTTGTCGAAATGCGCCACGCACTTCAGCTTGGTGCCCTTCGGCGCGGTAATGTCGGTCACCGGATGGTAGTCCAACTGCCAGCTGAAGCTGTAGTTCGGTACGTACAACAGTTCCTGCGCTTCACCGGTCGGAAAGACCGCCGTGAATTGGAAATCCTTGCCGCGCAGGTGCATGTGCGGGAACAGGTCGACAATCTTCGCCTCGGTCCCGAATTCAAATTCTGATTCCACCTGGTAATTCGCGTTGCCGGGCGGAATCGCAAAGTCGGCATTCGTCGCGTCCAGCGTCAGCACCCGCTCTTTCACGGGAGCCTTGGCCAGCATCAGCCCGATCTTGCTCTTATCCAGAGCGGCTTTGCCATTGGTCGTGTAGTGTACCTGGAAGATAATGTCCGACCCCGCCGGAATCAGTTTGGCTCGCCCCTCCGGCAAAATCGCCGGCATCGCCCCGGGCGCGAAGCCAACCAGGAACTGCGCATTCCCCATGTCGCTTTCGTCCTTCGTCGGGACATAAGGCACACCCGGCTTGATGCTGGCCAGCCATTTAGACCCCGGCTCGCGCACGAAGGCAATGATGTGGTGAACCACCGCGCGAGAATCCGGCCGAACCTCGGCCATTTGCACCCAAGTGTCCTTTTCGAACCGCCCCGGGATCAAGATGTACTGGTATTCCACCGTCCCGGTCGCCGGAACCGCGAACGCCGCCGGCATCTCCAGCACCATGTCAGGTTTGCCAATGTTCCAGCCGTCGACAAACTCTTTCGGCTTGGCAAGGTCCTTCGCATCGCCCTCGGGAGCGCCATTCTTCGCCCAAGCGACCAATGTGTCGATATCGCGTTGCGAAAGTGAACGGTCGTTAGAGAACTTCCCGTAGTGCGGATCGGCAAACCAGGGCGGCATCTTCCGCAGCGTCACCGCCTCCTTGATGGCGGCTGCGAACGGCCGCACCTCCTTGTAGCTGGTTAAAGACATCGGCGCCGCTTCGCCCGGCCGGTGACAGCCCTCGCAGTTATTTGCCAAGATGGGCGCCACATCGCGATTGTAGGTGGGGATGGAGCCGGTGGCGGCAAAAGCCGGCCAAACCAACAGCAGGGCAGGGAAAATTCGTGCGCTCACGGACCCTCCAGAGAGAAATCGCATGGACAATCTTAGGCAATCCGGCGACCACTCCGCAACCCCGCAAAGCGCACTGGCCGAAGCGGAATTAACGTGCCTCGACTAGCTCTTTGGAGTCGTGGCGGGCGCCCCTCGCCTTACGGTTCCCCTTTTCAGACTGTCGGGACCAGCACAGCGGGCAGCTTCTGCGCGGACGCCATACGTGCCAGGCTCTTGTCGAAAGTCACTAGCTCCGCGCCAACCGCCCCCGCGAAGCCAACCAGGTAGGAATCGGCAATCGCTTTGGTGGCCTGCTGCCGATGGATCGGGGCGAGCGCCCGTCGAAACAGTTCCTCGGTCCCGCGCGGCTCGGACGCGAATTCAACGCGCGGGTCGCGGGCCCAGCGGTCATATAACCGTAGCGCCTCGTCAACGCTGCAAGTACTGTCTCCCATGACGTGCTGATTCGTAAGTAGGCGGAGCAGCCCCAACATCGTAAACCGGCAGAACAGCAGCGGCGAGTCGTTTGTCGAGGCGTACCAACCGGCAGCGCTGCGGTGCTGTGGATGCAGGCCCCAGGTCATTGCCAGCCAGACATTGATGTCAATCAAATACGAGGTCGTAGGGTGTCTCCGTGCTGGGACACAGCGCCCCTCGCGCGCCCTTTCCCTTCAATAGCGGAAGTGTCACACGGTCACCCTTACGGGTGCGGCGAACCGGCAAGACGCGGGCCAATGGCTGTCCGTGCTTGGTGATGATAATTCCGTCGTCCGGCAATTCATCCAGAAGCGAAAGGCACTGCCGGCGGAATTCGGTGACGCTTAAATCCTTCATCTATACTAATGTACAGCAAAGTGTACAGTATGGCAGTTGTACCGGCGTCGGAAAAAGGAGTTCACCATGAAGAAGACTGTTCTGTTGTTCGTCGCGACGGCTCTCATCGTGGGAGCGCTCCCGCCCCAGGTGCAGCTATCAAAGCCCTCGGAGGGCGCCACCGGTGCATCCGCCCAGACGTCGAGGCAGGGAATGAACTCTGTGAATTTGGCCGCCCCTCCCAAGCCGTATAAAGGTTGGGAAGTGGAAACGAACCTCCCGGGTGTCGGTCTGCTCGAGTGGGCCAAGGGCTTCCAGGTTCCCATACAACTCTTCGTCGCGCCCGGCAGCAAGCTCATGCACGGGCCCGAGTTCCTCGACAGCCTGAAGGGCAAGGAAGCTTGCAATCGAAACCTCATGGATTACCTCCTGATCCACCAGGAGGAGATCCCGGGAGCCTTCCGGGAACGCACCGAAGGCTTACCGCTCGAGGGCATATTCTTCCCGGGAACGATCTATGCCAAGAACGGAAAACAGCTGATCCCGGGTATGTTTAAGCCAAGCACAGGAACGCGCTGGCTGGTGACATTCAAGCTGGTCGATTCTCCCTGGGGCACCGCTACGCCAGTCGCGATCTACATGAAGTCCAGCGCCGCCGGCACGCCGCCATCAAGCAAATAAACCGCGTCCGTCGTGGCGCGGGCTTCAGCCTGCCGAGCCAAGACTCATCTTGGCTTTTTTGCCGATACCAGGTATGCCCTTCGGATCCGCGACCATAGCCCTCGCCTCAACTAACTCGCCTTCGCCGGCAACAAGAATCCGGCCTGCGCCAGTCGCTGCGACAGCGAACCACGCCACTCATTCGCAGCATCCAACTCGTCGTACACGGTCCCGAGCAAGTCGGACGGATGTTCGAAGTTCGGAAACACCGGAGGCGGCTTGTACACGACAAAAACATTCTCCCAGCCCAGCCGCCCATAAAAGAAACCCAGCTCAAAGATCACGTTTTGGCGCGCTCTGAATTGAAGACTGCGCTCCCCGACGCCGGGCGTCTCGTATTGCTTACGCGAGGCGCCTAAGTCGTCGGCGGAAATAAGAACCACAGCAAATCGCGCTTCTAACGCATAGTTCATGAACTTCTGCAAAAGGGATTGTTGCGCGCCACCGATGCGGGAAAGAATCACCGGCTTAATCTGCAGCCCTTGAACGTACTGAACGACATCATCGCGAAAAGAATAATCGTGACCATGGACGACGAAGATACTATCCGGCGACTTACTCGTATTGATCCCCGCCGCAGCCGGCATTAAGAACTTTTCCGTCCCCACGGCCGCACCGGGTTCCGTGCCGGGTGAAGCCAAACCTCTTGCCTTATCGAGCACCCAGATCGTAACAGCTTCCAGCCGAGGAGTCATAGGCCGCTCTTCAACCGGCGCCGCGGGCTTGAACTGCTCGGCAAGCGTTCGCGCGGCGCGGTCAATGGCGTCCTTACTGGCATCCGTGAGCATCAGCCACTGGCGTTTGCGGAGGGCGGGCGGCAGGTCCGCGACTTCTTCCAGGATGACCGGAATGACCTTCATGTCCTCCCTCTCAAATATGGCCTGGACTTCAAACTTCACCCATGCCGATCCCATGCTGTGTCGGGAAACGAAGATCAGCAGACCATCTGCCTTAGTAAGAGCGCTATGGATGGACTGTTCCCACAATTCCCCGGGCCTAAGCGCATCGACGTCCATCCAGGTCTCGACCCCAAGCGCACGAAGCGTCGAGACGAATTTCGACACGGTGGGATAGTCCTCACGCGCGTACGAGACGAAGAGAAACGGTTTCGGCGTGGCCATCCTGCGGACACCTCATCAGCCGATTCTACTTTGCCGCCAATCCACACAACCGAACCGGCACACACAAGCGCGAAGGACACCCAGAAGCGGAGCGGACACATATAAGCGCACCGGGGACACTCCGGGCTGGGTTCACGCGAACGTCCAGCGTCCGCAAGCGCAGGCGAGGCGTCAGCCCGCGCGCGCTGCAGGAGTGTCCCCAGACGCGACCAAGTTCCTCAAACGCGGCCTACTAAGGCCTCGCAAGCCTGGCGCCTCCATAAACGTTTAGGAGGTTGACGGAGCCTCGTGTATGCAATCCGCGGCAAACGACGTGCAGCCGATGAGCGAAGCGCTCGCAGCGGCTTCTACGTAATGATGAAACGGTCGTGACACCGGAAGGACTTCGACACCCTGCTTTCATCGTTCCGGATGAGCACTCGGGCGCCCTTGCTGAGTTCTGTGCTGACGTTTTCACTTGGACTCTTCATGCTCCTCGGAGCTTTGCGTTCGCTCCCATACGGTCACGGCTCCGAAGGAGTCCGCTTGCTGACGCGCGCGGTTCTGTGGCGAAGGTCCGACAGGTCTCGTTTCTCTCTTTGGCGGCAAGAATTATTCGAGGGGTTTCTAGGTCGTTTTGGAGGGGCTAGGCGGCCTTTTTGGGCTCGCCGGCGAGGATCGCGACGACTTTCTTCTCGACGATCCCGTCACCCGTGTTGAATTGAGCCATTTTCTTGGCATTTCCGAGGCGCACTTTGCTGAGGAGAAGTTCGCTCGAAATAACGAAGCCAAACCTGGCCGGATCGAATGGGACGTTCTGCTGCATGTGCGCGGCAGCAATCGCCTTTAGCTCCTCGATGGCCTGTTTCTCCTGGTCCAGTCGAATCTGTTGGGCATGCCGGAATTCTTCCAGGGTCTTCGAGAAGGAACGCTGGAAGCGCTGATCATAGAGCGAAGCCAGGCCCATGGGATTGCCGGTCTTCATGAGGCAGCCTTCCATGGTCGCGGACAGGATGGCAACATCCATGTAGATTTTGAGCTCGGCGGTGCGAAGCAGCTCGAGCCGGAACTGGATGTCGGCGACGCGCTGCGCGAGGTGCAGCTCCAGATCACCTACGGGGTGAAGATCCTTGACGATGCCTTCGATGAAGCTCTGATAGCGTTCGAATTGTTCTCCGCTGAGGTGCTTGGCCAGATCCCCGACGAAGAGTCCGTGCTTGACGGCGTTCTTGGAGGACGCGGTGCGGCCGGCATCCGTACGCGGGCCGGTCGATTTCTGTGCGTTCTCGCGATTGGCTCGAGTTTTCGCATCCAGCTCCGCATCCGTGTTGATGGGTGAAGCCGGCTGCCCAGCGTCTGGTGATGGCTGCCTGGATTCCGGCTTGGCCGGATCTTGTTTAACCGTGAGATCGCCCGTGATGTCAGGGCGGTCTTTTGATACGTCATTCATGATTTCTCCCTAATTGTGGCGGAACTTCCGCCCGCACCAGATGTAGCATTGGCGGTGGTTCCGACAGGAAGATGCGCGAAGGCTGCATCGGGGTGAACACGTTGGGAGGAAAGCGGTTAGGGCGAAAAAAAGAAAAATCGAAACTCTGTGACTGGATTTTTGGTTCTCCTGGAAGCCAAATTGCACCTTAGTCCACAGGCTCCCAGAACGGGATCGAAATTGTGCAGATTCTGCAGGCGCGTCGCGACAAAGGAGAAGTAATGGCAGCGAAGAAATCCACGACGAGTAGCACCAAGGGCAAGAGGAAGATTCACAAGGTGATGGAGGAGCACAAAGAGGGCACGCTGAAATCGAGCAGTGGAAAGAAGGTCACGAGCCCGAAACAGGCCGTGGCCATTGCACTCAGTGAAGCGCGCGCGGCGGGTGCAAAGATCCCGAAGAAGAAGGCGAAGTCCTAGCGCTGGGCCGCGCGGCGGCTTACTGGGGGTTTCCAGCCGCCGCTGTTTCGGAGATGAAGGCCAGCATAGGCGGCGAGGGCGAAGGCCGCGATCGTCACGAAGTTGATCACGAAGCTCAATAGCCGCATATAGAGGACTGAATGATTGGGCATACCCAGCACAAGCGCGGCTCCCAGCCAGGCTGGGAATATCGCGAGTTGAACGGCTGCCGCAACGCCGATCAAATAGCGGCGCCCCGTATCGTCGGCCGTAGAGAGCCCCGCCGTGACGCCAATCGCGGCCGAGATGGCGAGGCTGCTCAGTGGGTTCTTGAAGCCGGTAAAGAGGATCGGCCCTCCTTGAATTGCGGCAACGAGCGCGCCTGCGACGATCGCCAAAGCGGTACTCACGACAACCGCGCGGATGCCCTGCATGAACAGCCTTCGATCGCGATTCCAGAGGCCGAAGGTGATCGCCAACACTTGGGAGAGAAATGGCAGGAAGAGTGCGGCTACGACGATAGCAATCGGATTGTTCTCAATGACGCCGGTGGCAAGCAAGATTGCGCCCGCTGCAGCGCGGCCAATATAGCTTGGGGTGACGTGGCTCAACTGCCAGAGATCCTGGATCACGTCCGTGAATGGCTCGCTCATGGGCCGCGTCACGCTTTCTACGGGATCACCACCCAGGATCGACCGCACCTCCCGCGACGTGAGCGCGTAATCCGCCTGAGTGAGGCCGGGAGAGTTCAGAAACGCTTCGACGAATGCCTTGGCTTTCGGCGTGGAGGTTTCAACGCTCACGGTCTGGCGCCGCAGATTGGGGCCGTGAACGAAAACATCGGCAATGCTTACCCGGTCGATGCCGGCAGAATGGGCCAGGCTTGCGGCTTCGTTCACGCATTCGGGCGGCAGGGTAACGCGGATCTCATGCATCGCGGTTATTCCTTACAGTGTTCCGATAGGTCAAAACCATGCCAGATTTAACCTCGCTTCCTCTGCAACTGAACGCCAAAGTGGCCCAGTGCCGGGCCATCATAGAAACTCCCAAGGGCAGCCGCAATAAGTTCGACTATGATCCCGATTCGAATCTGTTCATGCTGGGCGGATTACTACCCGAAGGAATGATGTTTCCCTTCGATTTCGGTTTCATTCCTTCTACTCTCGGCGACGACGGCGATCCGCTGGACGTGATGGTGCTGATGGATGCGCCGGCCCACGTCGGTTGCCTGATTGACGTGCGCATCATCGGTGTTATTACCGCCGAGCAGACGCAGGATGGAAAGACCAAAACGAATGACCGGCTTCTGGGTGTTGCGGTTCACTCGTACGATCACGAGAATCTACGTGCCATCCGCGATGTCAGTGCGACCCTGCTCGACCAAGTCGAGGCGTTTTTTGTTTCCTACAATAAGCAGCGCGGAAAGAAATTCAAGGTCACAGGAACAGGAGGACCGAATCAGGCGATCAGATTCCTCAAGAAGGGTGTGCAGGCGCACAAGGCTGCGAAGAAGAAGTAGGAGGAAGGGATGTCGCAAAATCACGAGGGATGGATTGCTCGACCCTTCCGAAGCCGGATACGGTTGGTTTCTCTAGCCGTTGTATTGCGTGAGAAACAATCGGCTCGCATCTCGGGTCCACGGGTAGGAAGGACCTGAGCGGTGATGGAGCAAGAAAGCAATAGCGGCATTCCATTGCGCCCTTTCGGGAAGACGGACACAAAGGTGTCTGCCCTCGGTTTTGGTGGTCATCACCTGGGCGACGCCGACAGCCAGCAACAAGCAGCCCGCCTCATTTCTGAGGCCGTTGACGGCGGAGTTGCATTCTTTGATAACTGCTGGGAGTACCACCGGGGCAAGAGTGAAATCTGGATGGGAGCCGGTCTCAAACCCTACCGCAACAAAGTATTCCTGATGTCGAAGGTGTGCACGCATGGCCGCGATAAAGCGCTCGCCATGCAAATGTTGGAGGAGTCACTGAACCGCCTCCAAACCGATCATCTGGATCTCTGGCAAATTCACGGAGTCTCGTTCGAAAATGATCCGGCGCTCTTCATCCGGCCGAATGGCGCCGCGGAAGCGCTGGAGCAGGCCAAACGACAGGGGAAGGTCAGGTTCGTCGGCTTCACCGGACACAAAGACCCCAAGATCCACTTGAGCATGCTCAAAACCGGTTTCCCTTTCGACGCCGTGCAGATGCCGTTGAACGCATTTGACGCCTCCTTTCAAAGCTTTCAGGCGCAGGTCTTGCCGCAGCTCACTAGCCGGGGGATTGCGGCGCTCGGGATGAAACCCATCAACGGACACGGCGATGCCGTAAAGAAGGGCGTGCTGACAGCTGAAGAAGCTCTCCGTTATGCCATGAGCTTAGCGGTATCCACCACCATTACCGGAATGGAAAGCCCGGAGATTCTCCGGCAGAACTTGAAGGTTGCCCAGGGTCTTCGGCCGATGACGGCTGAGGAGATGAAGGCGCTGGAGGAGCGGTGCCGAACGTATGCTGCCGACGGGCGCTTTGAACTCTACAAAGTGTCGTTGAAATTCGATAACCCGGAAGCACGGCTTAGTCATCAGTTTCCGCTAGATGACCAACAGGCGGAAGTAAAGGAAATGATGAAAGCCACGGAAAATACCGGTCAGGCTTTCCCGCCGAAGTAAGAGTTATGCAATTAAGCGAGGATCTCACCCGTCGCGTTTTCTTAGGCTCGCTGGCCTTGGGAGCGGCAGTTACTACTGCGGCGGCCCAAACTGGCTCTGTGCCCCATCGGAGATTGGGCCGAACGGGGCTGGACGTCTCTGCTCTCGGAATCGGCGGATTCCATCTCGGCTCGGCTAAGGACCAAGCCGAAGCAACTGCTATCGTTCACGGGGCCATGGATGCCGGCGTTAACTTCTTCGATAATTGCTGGGAATATCACGAAGGGGTCTCGGAAGAACGCATGGGGATCGCCTTGCAAGGCTTGCGGAAGAATGCAATCCTCATGACCAAAGTCTGTACGCATGGACGAGACAAGAAGACTGCGATGCGGATGTTAGAGGAATCGTTAATCCGTTTGCGCACGGATTATCTCGATGTGTGGCAGATCCACGAGGTGGTGTATTGGAACGATCCCGATTTGATTTTTGCGCCGGATGGCGCGGCTGAGGCACTGCTGCAAGCAAAGAAGGATGGCAAAGTCCGGTTCGTTGGCTTCACGGGGCATAAGCATCCGGACATCCACTTGAAAATGCTGTCGCACGATTTTCCTTTCGACACGGTGCAAATGCCGCTGAATTGCTTCGATGCGACATTTCGAAGCTTTGAAACGAACGTGCTTCCGGAAGCTGTCCGGCGAGGGATTGCGCCGCTCGGTATGAAGAGCATGGGAGGCAGCGGCGAGATGGTGAAGCAGGGGTCAGTCACGGCCGCGGAGGCGCTGCGGTACGCGATGAGCTTACCGGTTGCAACCACCATTAGTGGGATTGATTCCTTGGAGGTACTGGCGCAGAACCTGGCAATCGCCCGGAACTTCGAGCCCTTGTCGGCGGCCGAAATGAGCGCTCTTCGCGAGCGATGCCGCAGCGATGCCGCCGACGGAAGACTGGAATTGTTCAAAACGACGACCAAATACGATGGCGACGAGGGACGACGGCAGCATGGATATCCCACGCCGAAAGCGCTTCCGGCTTGATTGCGCAGAGGTGATCGGAGGGTGAATGGTATTGGGGGCCTGCGCATAAAACGACGGAACAGCTGTGGTTGATCGGGGGACAGGGTCGCTCAAGTCCACGCGGCGACGGGCTTCGATGGCGAGATACGGGGATGCGTGCGCGCCTTGGGGCACAGGCGCCTGTCCCCGGTCGGCTTTGCTCTGAAAAGCCACAGGCTGAAGGCCTTGCTCCGAAGCGGAGAGTGTGCCACGCCGGAAAGTGCCCGTTGCTGCAAGGAGGCGGCCGTCTGCCTTGCGAGCCGCGATCGTAAGAGAGCGGACGCCGATGACTAACGGCAGTGGGCCTGGAACACCGACATCGCATTACCTTGCTCGGCAATTACATACTGAATCGCGGCCGAGACGTTCTCCGGTTTCTTCAGCCATCGCGTGCTGCCATGTCGCGCCCAGCGTTTCCGATTCGGTTCATCCAGCCCCATCCGATTTAGCCGGCGACTGGCATACGTTTTAAAGGCGCTCATTACCCGCTCCGGTGGAACCTCGGCTGCGACCACCGTGTGCACGTGACTGCTTCGCACATGCGCTGCCAGCAGACCCCAATCCCGATGGGTACACACGTCTTGAATGGCCTCTAAAACGGCGGTGCGACGGATCTGGTCCAAGCTATAGGCCGCCTGGTCCATCCGTTCCCGCTCCGCTTCGGCGCGCGCAGAATCCACTTCGAGCAGTGGGCTTCCCAGGATGTTATGCCTGCGGTCGACAGAGCCCGATTCACTGCCGTGCAGGTGGCGTCCGTAACAAACAAACGTGATCAGGAAAACCATCGGCTGTGACCCAGATCTACACCCACGATCGGGGCTTGGGTGAGACTTCGTCACGGCGGGTTAGTATCGGCGTCCGCTCTCTTACGATCGCGGCTCGCAAGGCGGAGCGGGGCCCCGGGCGGGCGAGGACTACTTGATGCCGAACGTTACGCCCAGGAAAAGGCCCTGCAGGGTGATCTGTGTGGAGACTATTCCGTGAGTCTGGTTCACGTATAAGCGGCGGTAGCCCAAGTCCAAACCAAACTTCTTGACCGGGAGACCGATGCCGGCGAGGACCTGGCCGGTCAGATCGGAACCGAGGCCATAGCCACCGATATCGGCTTTCGCGAAGCCTTGCAAGGCCTTATAAATCTTGACCTGTGCCCGCATTCCCAGGACTGGGTTCACGAAACCGGTCGATCTGTAAATGCCATTTCCGTTGGTCGCGCTGTACATATTCAGATTGGACCCCGGAGCGATTTCCGCCAACGGCGGGTTGGCGTTAAGCCCCGCGTTGATGTACCAATACTGCAGACCGACCAATGCGTCCAGATTGAAACGATCAGTCGCTACGCCGCGATAACCGATTTCGTTATCCCAAAAGAATGTGTTATTGCGACCATTGACGGTCGTCCCCTCAGGGAAGCCCTCTACTGGCACCGCTTTTTCTGAGCCCACTTTCAGATAGATTTGATCGCTGAGGAATACTATGCGTCCTTTGCGGATCTCTTCCGTGCCCATCACGCCAAACTTGAGGTCTTTGAAGATCTTGTTGAAGGGGACATTGATATTAGCCTCGTACGGCCCGGCCGCGATGTCGCCTTCGATGCCCGCAAACCAGAGGTACGGTGTGACCTCAAAGTGCCAACCTTTATCCGCCGATATGTCCTTGGTGAAGTCCTGATCGAGCGCCATTTGGGCCGATGCGGTGGCGGCAAAAAGAGAGAATATTGCCATCGCGATGATAATGCGTAATTTCATTTATACTTGCCTTTCATTTGTCTGCGGATCACACCTCGGTCCGCGATTTCTTCGGGTCTGTTACAAATTGCCCTGTTGGCAACTTGGGTTCGGGTCCAGTCTCGGTCAAGCGGCGTCAAATCTCCGGCCAGCGGGGATGGGGGCCCAGTAACCCTACGTAGCTTCCAGGTTAACAGACCGCCGGTCGAACCTCTATACGAGGAGGGCTTTATCTCATTGAAACAGAGTGACTTCGTTCCACGGTCCTGGTGGCGCCTCGGATGGCGGGGGCGCACCGATGAGGAGCCATTCCTGCGAAAAGGGACTGCTGTGCCTAGTGATTTCACGTGCTGTTCTGCTCGTGAAGAGTATGCGGCAAAGGGATGCCGGTGGTAACTGTCTCAAGCGACAGGTGGGGGCGAGTAGGTGCGAGAAAAGGAATGCGTGAACGAACAGTTCGGCCGCGTTACGGCGGATCCGTAACGGGCGGCAGCGATGTGAGCAAGTCGCCGAGGTCCCGCTTGAGGAACGAAATTCTGGCGCGAACATCCCGAAGCATGGCGGCGCGGTCTTCCAGGTCATCGATGGTGAGCTTGAGAAGTTCGGAGGGCTGGCTTGTGACGCGCTCGATCTTGTCTGTGCTGCTGAGCGAGTCGATGCGCTCGACCTGGATCCAGATTTGAATCATCTGCTGCTTCCGGGTCAAGGCGCTGGGGCTGTTGGGGGCCGGTGCGTTCAGGAAAGCCCAGATGGCCTCCTGGTAGTGGCTATTGGGCAGAGCGGGCCGCCCAAATACCTCAGCGAGCATATTGGAATCGAAGTCGAACGGGCTGGTTCTTCCCCTCTGTGCCCGGATACCTATAAGGGCTAGTCCAGCGGAGGCGGTGCCGGCGCCGATGCCTACGGCGGCCGACTGTTTGTTCAAGTTTGACGAGAGTTGGAGACCGGAACTGGTGGCGCTGAGGCCGCCGCCGACGATTACGCTCAGCAGGTTGAGGCGGTTGACAGTGCGGTCGCGGCGGTCGGCGAGATAGCTGCGGAGTTCATTGGCGCGCGATATTTCGTTGTCAATCTGGGCGATGGCGGCATCGACCTGCAGTGAAACTGCCATGACGCGTTCCGAAATGTGCTGGTGCAGCCAGAGGATTTGCCATCGGTCTTCCGAACCTGTGCCGCCCGAGAGCTTTCGCAGACGGTTCACTTCGGATACGACACCAACGAGCTGCGCGGTTGCCTCCGGGGTAGCAGGTTCCGATTGCCGGCGTTCCGTCGTCTGCCCCGCGGCGACCAATGAAATAGTCAGCAACGTGAAGACAGGGAGGCTGAGAGAGAAGCTCATTTAGACTATAATCACCCAGCGATTATTGCAGTGGGGATTGAGATCTGCACTCCGGCAACCTGGCTTGTTTTCAGAGCTACGCGGATTGCGCCGAATGCGTGAAGCGATTCGGGGTGGCAGTGCTGGTCCCAGCGACGTTCGCTCCCTGACGGTCGCGGCTCCGTTTCGGCGTTTGGTCGAGTTTCGCGGCATGGGTTTGCTGAGTTCCGCCGCGGAGAGCCATGCACGCTTCAGTCGAGGTTGGGGAGCGGCAGCCGCACCTGGAACCTGGTTTCTCCGGGACGGGACTCAAAGCGAATGCTTCCGCGGTGCCGCTGGAGGGCTCGAAAGACCATGTCCAAGCCGAGACCCGTTCCATCACCCACTTCCTTGGTTGTGAAGAACGGCTCGAAGATGCGGTTCTGGATGGCTTCCGGAATGCCGGGGCCATCGTCCACGATCTCGATTAGGGCCATGTCCAACTCGCGCTGCGTGCGGATGGTCAGCGTGCCATTGCAGTTCATGGCTTCGAGCGCATTCTGAATGAGCTCTGTCCAGACCTGGTTCAGTTCGCTGCCGTTGATGTGAATTCGCGGGAGGTTGGGATCGAACTGGCGGACCACCGTCACTCCCTGGCGCAGCTGATGAGCGAGCATCTCTAACGTGTTCTCGATGCCGCGGTGGACGTCAATCTCCTGGACGGGTGCCTGATCCATGAAGGAGTAATCCTTCACCGACTGCACAAGATGGCTGATGTGTTTGGTGCTGTCATCAATCACGCCAATGGAGCGTTCGAGGCTCAAGGTCGAGGCCAGCCGGCGGATCACGGCCGGAAGCATGGCGTCGGGATAGTAAGTGGTTACGTCGTCGAGCAAGGCCACGGTAAACCCGCCGTCGACGAGGATGGGCGCATATTGCCACGTCGTCTCGATGCCACGTTTGGCCAGCCATTGGCCGACTACGTCCTCGAGATCGCTTCGCTCCACCGTACCGAGGGGCGGGTTGTTGGCCTGGCGAAAGATGGCCTGTTGCTCGAGGCCGACCAGGCAGCGGCTGTGGTCTTCGGTGAGTCCGTAGCTGGCGAGCTCATGATTGGCGCCACGCAGCTCGGAGACCCAGGTGCGCAGTTCGGTAGACGCCTGGCGTGCGGCTGAGGCGGGGTTGTTCAGCTCGTGAGCGAGGCCCGCCGAGAGTTTGCCGAGCGCCACCAGCTTTTCGTGCTGAACGTCCTGGTAAGTCGAGCGGCGGATGCGATCGGCCATGAGACCGACCAAGCGCGGTCCCAGGACGGGGATCTTCTTGAGCATTTCCGGGAACAGATCTTTATGGAGGCGCGCACCCCGGATCATAGTGATGGCGGTTACGTTGCCGCCGTACTGCTTGAGACGGGAGTAGGGAAGCAGGCCGGTGACCTCACCCGCGTGTGCCAAGAAAACCTGGCTGTCGCCGGGGGTCTGGAAACGGATCTCGCCCTCGAGCATGACGGTCATGTACTCGGCGGGCTCGCCCTGGTGGATGATGACACTGCCCGCTTCGAAGGTCTCATCGAGCATGTGCGAAGCCAGCCACCCGATCTGCTCGTCGGTGAGGTCGGAGAACGTGGGAACCTCTCGGAGCGCAACATCGAGAGATTTGGAGTGCAGAACAGAAACGGGTGCGTCGAACATGAAATGAGTGCTCCTGGTTTTGAGGGACCGAACGGCGCTTGTTTTATGGTAGCGAGAGCCGGTTGAGAAGTGGAGCAGGCCGGTTGGTTACTTGAAGGAGCACACGCGAATCCGCTTGCTTACGCGCGCGGTTCTGTGCTGGAGTCGAAGCCTTTACCGAGGCTCTGACGGAAAGCTAGCAAGGACTGCTGCGAACGCGAGGCTAATGGTGGCCGGCACGGAAGGCCTGCAGGCCATCTTCGAGATGAACGCGAAAGCTATAGACAGCCACAGGCCCGCGGACCTGGTTATAGCCAGGACGCCAGATTTCCTGAAAGTCTCCCGCGATGGAAATGCCCCGGACAATGTGCAGCGTGTAGTAAGTCTCACTGATGCGCTCCTGGCCGTACGTCAGGTTTCCATCACCGAGTAGAAATCCAAGTCCGCCGAGCTGCAGATAACGCGCGTGTTCAGGCGAAATCGCATTGTTGACGTAGGTTGTGCCGACCTTGTCTTCGGGCCGCCCCCAGTACTTGCCAAGCGAACCGATGCCAATGGCCGACGTGGAGTCGACCTCCGTGTAGGCGAAGGATTCCGTGTTGCCGCTTTGCCAGCCTAACCGTCCATAGGCAGAGATCGTCGAGGTGATCTGTTGCTCGACATTGAGCCCAAACCCGACCTTCACGCGGCCCTGTTGCTGCGTAGTGATTATGGGTGTGGGCGTTTGCCCGGACAGGTAGGCGTTAATCGCCTCTTTGTACAAGCCCATGTTCGCGGTGTTGATGTAGGCCAGGGGCCGGATGATGGTCTGCCGGTTCTTGAAGAGCGCCGGATGAAACTCGAACTCGAAATTCTGGGCGCCCGCCTTCGCGATATCCCACTGGAGATCGATGCCATTTGCCACGGTCGGCATCAGCTGTTCACCGAAACGGAATGCACCCCACTTGTCGAAATACTCGATTGTCAGACCGTAGGTGTAACCGCGTGTGTCGGCCGCATAGTCGTACGCGCCGTTGTTATCCACCGTCCAGTTCATGAACTGGGTATGACTGTCGCTGCCGACGCTGTTGACGTCGAAGAAATCGACCGTGCTCATCTTGCCGATATAAAACTCCAACCGTCGGGCCGGGAGCGCCGAAGCGAGCGAGAGTGGGTTCATGGTCGCTTCTTCGAGTTCCTTACTCAGCGGCACGATGTAGTGCAACATAATGCGAGCGATATAGGGCTTGGAACTGAGGCTCGGATTGCGAACGACATCCAGGTTTGGGAAGCCGGCGATGCCGAGGGCCTGGCTTAAGCCGCCGCCGCCGGCACTTTCGAGGTCGAAGATGAAGTCGAGCTTCTTGGTCAGCCGGAAGCCGGTGTAGAGCGTTAGCAAGCGCGACCCGGCCGTTTCCCCTTTCGGCCCGAAGCTGTTTTTGCCGGAATAAGCAGCGGGGAAGGAAGGATTGTTTTGCCAAATGAAATTCGCCTGGCCCGATAGCCAGAGCCTGTCCAGGAAGCTGCCGAGATCGTCGGAAGGAGGTGGGGGAGCCGGAGGCGTGGGGGCAGAAACGTCCTGAGCTGCGGCAGGTAGGGGCAGCAGCATTAGGGCGAAGATGAGGGATAGCAAACGCACTTTAACCATGTTTCGGGATCGCACGAGCCAAGTCAATCAAAGGCCGATAAAGACTTGGATAATGGGCGTTTTTTCATGGAGTTGTAATCGATCGAGGCGTGCGGTTTGTGAGATCATACGGGTGTTAAGGAGCACTCCTTTTACGTCGAGCGAGAACCTGACTGTGCACGGCGATAACGCGCGGCGCATTCTCGGGCTGATCACTCGGGGTGTCGCCATGACGCTGGTGTGCTTCAGCTTAGTGGCATCCGCGGCTCGCTCGGTTGCGGGCGCATCTCTGCTGGAAGGCCTCACGGTGTATGTGGACAGACTTGGCGCCAAGCCCGGCGCGACCGATCTTCAAAAGCAGTTGACCGAGGAACTTCGCAAGGTGTCCGGCATTAAAGTAACCTCCAACGAATCTAAAGCGGACGCCGTGATTCGAGGTGAAGGTGAAATCTGGATTCGGCATTACTACAGCCTGAATCCCAGGGCGGGGAACGCACCTGGACGCGGGCGGGCGGTGTTAGGCGGGTTCCTGTCGGTCGAACTGCAGAGCCGGTCGGATGGTGTCCTCTGGTCTTATCTGGCAACGCCTCATGCTGGAGCAGAGGATGTTGAGCAGGACTTGGCCAAGCAGGTGGCGAAGGGGCTGAAACTCGCTATCGAGAAAGCGTCGGCGGCGAAACCGTGATCCGCCTCGACAGCGAAGATCCAATGAAAACGAGCAATCGGGTGGAGACGGTTTGAGGCCGGGTCGCTTGCGCGCTAATACCCGCACCGTCGCCGCGGCGGCTGCGGTCCTGTTGGCCGGCGCTCTCGGACTGGGTGCGACATCGCTAGTGGGAGCAGGCGCGACCCTTCCCGAGCCGCTCTATCAACGTTGGATTGAGAGTTTTCTGGCAAACCGTCCGAATGACGAGATCCGCTACGCTTCGATCGGCTCCGGCGAAGGGCTTCAGCGGTTGGTGGATGGGAAAGTGGATTTCGCGGGATCGGATGTTTGCGAATTGCCACGTGGCAGTAGAGGGGAGGATTATCTGTGTCTGCCCTCCGTGGTGGGCGCGGTAGTACCTATCTTCAACGTGCGCGGCGTTTCGGAGGATCTGCGCCTGACGCCGGAAGCGCTGGCAGCCATCTACCTCGGCAAAGTGACTCAGTGGAACGATCCGCTCATTCGCGCCTCGAATCACGGCGTAACACTCCCCAAGCAAGAGATCACGGTGATCTATCGATCCGATTCAAGCGGCACCAGTTATGCCTGGAGCGATTATCTTTCCAAGGTGAGTGACACATGGAAGCAAAGCGTGGGCGTGGGCACGAGCTTGAAGTGGCCGGTGGGGCGAAGCGCCGAGGGCAATGGTGGCGTGGCTGAGGCGGTACAGAATACAGCCGGATCCATTGGGTACGTCGAGCTGATCTACGCGGTGCGGCGCCATCTGGGCATGGCTATGGTTCGAAATGCAGCGGGCCATTTCGTCCGCGCGGACCTGGAGTCGATCGCGGCGGCCGTGGATCACGCAGAGACCGGTTTCTCGGCAGCGGCGCCACACGGGATAGTCACCAACCCGGCGGCGGAGAAAGCGTATCCGATTGCTACTTTCTCCTGGCTGCTGGTGCCCAAGCAGGGAGCCGGCTCGGAGAAGAGAGCGTTGCTGATTCAGTTCCTTGAGTGGGCGCTCAATTCCGGCCAGAAGCAAGCCGCGGGGTTGGGGTACGTCGCTATTCCGGATGCGATCGTCGAGCAAGAACGGAAAGTCCTCGCAACGCTGCAGTGAGCTCGAAGCGCTGCGGAAATCCGATTGGCTTTGCTCTGAAAACCCACAGGCTGAAGGCCTGTGCCACGTGGCCGGGCGTGAGCACAGCTGCGCTCATGCTGAGATTTAGTGCTGGATCCCGTTGCGGCTACAGGGCGCGGAACTGCTCGCGGAGCTTGGCGTAGGTCTGTTCAAGTGATTCGGGCATGACGCGCGTCACGCCCACCACGGTCATGAAGTTCGCATCACCGATCCAGCGGGGCAACACGTGCATGTGAATGTGTTCGGCGATTCCAGCACCTGCCGCCTGGCCGAGATTCATGCCCAGGTTCAAGCCTGAGGGATGATAGGAGGCTTCGAGGATACGCTCGGCCGCACGGGTCAGGTCCATCATTTCTAGCGATGACGCCGGATCGGTTTGCGATAGGCGCGAAACGTGTTCGTACGGCGCGATCATCAGATGCCCGCTGGTGTAGGGGAAGCGGTTCAGGAGGACGAAGTTGAGCCGGCCGCGATGGAGAATGTAGCTTTCCTCGTCGGTGCGCTGGACAGCGTCGCAGAAGATGCAGTGCCCGGCGGGCGGGCGTTCCTTGCCTTCCACGTAGGTGGAGCGCCACGGTGTCCACAGGTGTTCCATAGTGTTCCCGCTTGAGGCGACACGCGGCGCGCAGCTACAGGCGACCGGGTTGTCTATCGCCGTTATATCAACTTCGATGGCTAGGAGTGATGCGTATCCGGCACATGGCCGTTGGCGGGAGAGGCCTTGGCGGCGGCAGCCGGTTCCGCGGCGGCCGGATGCGCCGATTGGTTCACCAAGTCGCGCAGCTCTTTGCTGGGCTTGAAATAGGGGATGCGTTTGGAGGGTACCTCCACGCGGGTGCCCGTCTTCGGATTCCGTCCGACACGCGGCTGGCGCTGCCGCGTCCGGAAGCTTCCGAAGCCCCGAATCTCGATCTTGTCGCCGGAATGCAGGCTGTTCACGATGCTGTCGAAGATAGTCTCCACGATGATCTCCGAATCCTTCCGGGTCATCTCGACAACCTTCGATACTTCTTCGATCAACTCCGCCTTCGTCATAGTCTTTGTCCTGTTCTCTAGTGGGTTACTTTTCTGGCGCTCCTCAGGGAGGGCGCGATCAAATGTCCTAGTCTTTCTCTTCCGGCTCGCGGCGGCGGATCACGTCGCCCATCACTGATGTCGCAACGGCCGCCTGGCGTTGATAGTCTTTCATGCGAATCTGCTCGTCGTCCTCCGTCCTCGCTTTAATGCTGAGGCCGATCCGCTTCTGCGCTTCGTTCATCTTGATGATCTTGAAATCCATTTCCTGCCCGACCGGCAGCAAGGGTTCGTCTTCCATGGCTGGAGCGCCGCGCCGTTTCGCCGGTTCGGCGACAATCTCGGAGCGATGACACAATCCTTCCACCCCTGGCAGCAGTTCCACAAACACGCCGAACTGGGCTACCCTGCACACCTTGCCGCGAACCGTGTCGCCGATCTGGTGAGACTGGAAGAACGTCTCCCATGCGTCAGGTTGCAGTTGCTTCATCCCCAGCGAGAGGCGGCGGTTGGGCGCATCGATGTTCAGGATGACCGCTTGCACGACCTGCCCTTTCTTTACCATCTCCGAGGGGTGTTTGACGCGCTGGGTCCAGGAAATATCAGACACATGAACCAAGCCGTCGACGCCTTCTTCAATCTCGATAAAGGCGCCGAAATCCGCTAGCTTGCGAACCCGCCCCTCCACCACCGACCCGATGCTGTAGCGGTCGGCAACGGTGGTCCATGGATCGGCTTCGAGTTGTTTGATGCCGAGCGAAATGCGCCGCTCTTTCGGCTTCAACTCAAGCACCACGGCTTCCACCTGGTCTCCGGCTTTGACCACTTTAGCGGGGTGCTTCATGCGCCGGCTCCAGGTCATCTCGGAGATATGTATGAGGCCTTCCACACCGGGCTCGAGTTCGACAAATGCCCCGTAGTCGGTGACGCTTACGACGCGGCCGATCACACGGCTGTTGACCGGGTAATTGGCATCGATGTTCTCCCAGGGGTCGGGAAACATTTGCTTCAAGCCAAGCGAAATCCGCTCTTTCTCACGATCGAATTTCAGCACCTTGACGGTGACTTGATCCCCCACCTGGACCACTGCGGAGGGATGGGGCACGTTGCCATAGCTCAAGTCGCTCACGTGGAGGAGCCCATCAATGCCACCGAGATCGACGAATGCGCCGTATTCCGTGAGGTTCTTGACGACGCCGGTAACGGTGCCGCCCTCTTTCACGTTGGCCAAAGCCTGTGCCTTGCGGCCACTCACTTCCTCTTCCAGGAGCACCCGTCTCGAGACCACCGCGTTTGCCCGGCGGCGGTTGAGTTTCAAGATGCGAACTTCCAGCTCCTTCTCGAGATATGCGTCGAGGTTATGAACCGGCCGCACTTCGATCTGCGAGCTGGGGAGAAACGCGATGACGCCAATGTCGACCGCCAGACCGCCCTTCACTTTGTTTACGACTTTGCCGGTGACTTTGCTGCCTTCGCTCGCGCTTTTTTCGAGCGTCTCCCACGCCTGGCGGCGGTGGGCCCGCTCATGCGAGAGCAGAATATAGCCCTCTACAGGCGGCCCGGTGCGATCGAACATGACTTCGATGGTGTCGCCGGGGCGGACGTTTGGTTTGCCGTCGATGAGAGGGAACTGCGAGGCGGGGACTAAGCCCTCGCTCTTACGACCTATGTCGACAATGACTTCTTTTTCGGAGACGCTGAGGACGTGGCCATGAAGAACTTCTCCTTCATGGGTAGGAGCCGGACTGAACTGAGAATAGTCATCGAGGAACGCCTGATAGTCCTCACTATCGGCAACTGTCCCCGGTACTTCAACAAATTCGTCTGATGATGGACCGGCCATTACTAATCAACCCCATGTTCGGTAGCCCCGCGCGACGTTGGCGAGAAGAAAACCGGAAACGCTCCGTGTGGAAGCAAGCAGAACCAAGCTCTCAAGAATGACCAAATCGAGGGTCCCAACTTGTTGATAGCTCAGTACTTCAGCACTATAGCGGACCCTCTCAGTATATGTCAACCCAGGCCCGACCGGATTTAGTGACTGCAAACGCAGCCAAACACGCAACATGCGGGTTTCACAGGGTGAACCGCCGGTTCGTGCAGCCGCCTAGTAAAGCTACTTAAATTTGTCGCATGAACCCAATCGCGCTTCACCTAGGCGAGCACCGGCTCCTCAACCTGTGCAAAAACGTAGGGTCCCTCCGGGATCACTGCGACGGAAGATCGAGTTGGCAGGCCACCGACGAACCCGGCAAGAGCCTCTTCGGGCGTGGTGTAGACATGCGGTCCCAAGTAGCGTTGCAGGTCAGCAGGCAGGCCCGGGACGTAGAAATGTAAATCGAACCGGCGTCCGGCGAGGGCCAGCTTCTCTAACTGCCACTGGTCAATCGTTACGGGCGAGCCGGTGAGCTGATCGAGGAACTCACCAAAGCCATTCATCTGGCGCAGGCGTTCGACGAACTCCACCGCGCCAGCGCCCTCCGAGCATTCGGCGACCAACAGGATACGCCCGCCTTCTTTCACTATGTGCTGTGCCGCGGTGATGCCCTTAATGGCCTGATAGAAGGTCATGTCAAGGGGATAGCCGGCGGCCGTCGTGATTACGCCATCAACAGGCCCGGCAAGACGTTCCAACAAGGCGTTGCGAACGAACTGAACACCGGCAGCGTGCGCGGCCACGGGTTCGCCGGCGAAGACACCAGCGATCTCGCGGGTTCGCGTCAGAGCCACATCCAGCATAAAGTCGTGCCGGGCCATGCGTGCAATCTCGAGCAGCTCCGCGTGAAGGGGATTCTGTTCCACTGATCCTTCGATGGCTTTCGGCTCACGCATGAACTTGGGGCTATGGAGAACCTTGATGGTTTCCTGAGCGGCGAGGCCCGGCGCGATGAGCTTTCGCCCGCCGGAGAAGCCGAGCATGAGGTGTTGCTCGATGAACCCCAAGGTAATATGCAGTTCGGCAGCGATGAATCGTTCGTCGATATAGGCCGGCGTTCCGCGCGTGGTTTGTCCCAGAA
Source organism: uncultured Acidobacteriaceae bacterium (assembly GCA_963740005.1). GTDB lineage: Bacteria > Acidobacteriota > Terriglobia > Bryobacterales > Bryobacteraceae > CAJCIT01. Next base: position 21,554 of record CAVUCO010000028.1, read on the forward strand.
ACCGGTGCTGGGCTAATTCGCGCGCATGATGGTTGAGAATGCGGCAGCTCGCTGCGATGTCGGGGCCGACGATGGTTTGAATCTCGTCCGCGGAGGCGGGGCGATGCAGGCCGGTTGCAATGAGTATGGAGGTGTTTTCGCGGCGAATGCCGGATTCTTCGAGGCGGCGCAAGATGGGCGGTAACGTCACCGGGTTCGGCGCCGGCCGGGTAATGTCGCACACCGAAATCGCGGCACTGGTCTTGCCTCGGGCCAGTTCTCGAAGGGAAGGGCACCCGATGGGTGACTCAAGGGCGGTTTCCAAGGAGACTGCTACGCGCGGTAATGCCGCGGCGGTTTTGGCCTCCAGCACGGCGTAATGGGGGCCGACCGGCAGAGCTACGTTGAGGCCCTGTTTCCCGAAGGCAAGCTGGATCTGCGTCACACTGCCAGTGTATCGGTCTTCGGGCGGAAGGAGATGCACACGAGCGGATTCCGTTTACACGTGTCGATGAAAAACGGCAAGCGCTCCATGACTGCCGCGCCTCGGTAGGCTTTTCGAAAGTTGGGGCTGCTTGCAACCATCCTCTGAGGGCCGTGAACATTGGATGAAGTGCATGCCACGAAAATACTCTGTCAGAAACAACTAGAATCCAACTGCGTAGGTGCTTACGGTCACCGCTCGCAAAGGCGTTTGTGTCTGCTTGAAATGAGTTGCCGAATCCCGGCGATGAGGAGATGGAAGGCAGGCTACCTTTTCAGCAACGTTGACAACCTGCCTCACTTATGGAATCGGAGACTTACCCTGCCGGATCATCTCGCCGATCGCGGAAACCAGGCTGGCGATGCGTTCGTCGAGGCGACGATCAAATTCGGCCTGTTCCCGTAGTTGATCCTCGTGATGAGCGAGCCAGATGGCATGCTCTTTTATTCGTTCGGCCGCCCGCTTTTCCAAGTGCGCATGGATGAGCATGGCGTCTTCCAGGTCTTTCCGAGCGTCCTCAAGCGTTCTCACTCTGGCCATCAAGTCCTCGATCGGATCCGCCACAAACAAACGTGCGTTCGTGCGCTGCTTAGCCTCAGTTTAATTCAAAGCGGGTTCCGCGGAAAGCCCGGACTTCGCTACGGGTTACTTCACTTCCAAAATGTCTTTTTCCTTGGCCTTGGCTAGCGTGTCGATCTTTGTGATGTTGCCGTCAGTCAGCTTTTGAACACCGTCGAGTGCCTGGCGCTCCTCGTCCTCGCTGATGGCCTTTTCCTTCAGTAGCTTCTTCAAGTGATCGTTGGAGTCGCGGCGAATATTGCGCAGCGCTACGCGATGCTCTTCTGCCACGTGGCTGAGCTTCTTGGCCAGTTCGCGCCGTCGTTCTTCGGTCAGGGGCGGAACCGGGACGCGGATCAGCTTGCCGTCATTGCCTGGATTCAGGCCCAAATCCGCGCTCCGAATCGCCTTCTCGATGGCGGCGATCATTGAAGGCTCCCAGGGCTGCAACGTGATCATGGCCGGCTCGGGCACATGGAGTTGCGCGACCTGATTCAGCGGCACGGGAGAACCGTAATAGTCCACACGAACACCGTCGAGCAGACTGATGTTGGCGCGGCCCGTGCGGATGTGCGCCATATCCTCCTGAAGGCCGCTGAGCACTTTCTCCATGCGCTTACGCGCTTCGGATTCAATTTCTTTTACAGTCTTGAATGTGCCACTGGGAGTGGCGCTTGGTTGCTCTTGCTTCGACATAAGACCCTCCAATCGAAGAGCACCGGCGAGCTGTTTGCGAAGCGCCTGTTCACCAACCGCTACGCGGGCCGCCCGGTGCGCTCAAAATCCCTTAGCGAATGACCGTGCCGATGGGCTCGCCCATCGCCATTCGCATTATATTGCCAGAAACGTTCAGGTTGAAGACAATAATCGGCAGCTTATTATCCCGGCACATCGCCACCGCGGAGGCGTCCATCACACCCAACGACTTGGCCAGAACATCGAGGTAGCTCACTTCGGTGTACCGGATGGCATCGGGGAACTTCTTTGGATCTTTATCATAGACGCCGTCCACGCTGGTCGCTTTGGCGATGACCTCGGCGTGAATCTCCAAGCCGCGCAGGGTGGCTGCGGTGTCGGTGGAGAAATAAGGGTTGGACGTTCCAGCCGCAAACACAACGATACGCCCTTTTTCCATGTGCCGTATGGCTCGCCTGCGGATGTATGGTTCGGCGACCTGATGCATCTGAATGGCCGTCATCACGCGAGTCGGGACGCCTTCCTTCTCGAGTGCGTCCTGCATCGCGAGCGCGTTAATGACAGTGGCCAACATGCCCATGTGGTCACCGGTTACGCGGTCCATATTCTGCGCCGCCGCTGCTACACCGCGGAAGAAGTTGCCTCCGCCGACCACCATGCCGATCTGGACGCCAGTGCGGGCTACCGCTGCGACCTCGACCGCAAGGGCGCGAACGCGCTCCGGATCGAGGCCGAAGGACCCGTCCCCGGCCAGCGCCTCGCCACTCAGTTTGAGAAGAACTCGTTGGTGCTTCGGCATTCGCTCCTTTGACTTCGGCAAGCAGCCTGAACCGCGCCTGCAACACGATCAAACACTCGAACAGTGAGATAAGTAAGCAAAAACCGCTCCCGGGCTCCCGGGCGGAGAGCGACGGTCACGGCCCGCAAGCGGTTGTGCATGCTTGCAACCTGAGCCGGACAGACACGGGGCCTGTCCGGCAACTCTGTTACGCCGTTATCGGCAGCGGACTCGCTTCTACACCGGGAGCATCGCCGACGTCACCGACCTTGTACCGGACAAAGCGCGTGATCTTCACGTCTCCCATTGCGCCGGCCTTCGACTTCAGGAGTTCGCGAACGCTGATCGAGTTCTCCTTAATGAAGGGCTGCTCGAGCAGGCAGACTTCTTCATAGAACTTGCTAAGTCGGCCTTCCACGATTTTGTCGGCCACGTTCGCGGGCTTGCCTTCCTTGATCACGCGGTCCTTTTGGATGTCGCGTTCCTTTGCCAGAGCGGCAGGCGCCACATCTTCTTTGGACACACATTGGGGATTGGCGGCAGCCACCTGCATGGCGAGGTCGCGCACCAGTGTTTGGAAGTCGCTGTTCTTCGACAGGTCAGAAGCAGTGTGGATCTCCACCAGCACGCCAATTTGGCCGCCGGTGTGGATGTAGTGAGCGACGATGCCGTGTCCGGTCACCTCGAAAACGGTGAACCGGGAGACAGCGATGTTCTCACCCAGCTTGGCGATCTTAGTCTTGACGGCTTCAGCGACCGTCACGCTCTGGTCTTTGGTGAACTTCTGTTCGTACAGCACAAGATGCGATTTGATGTTGGAGCGCTCCGCCTCGGTGACATCTTCCAGCCGCACGTGCTTTGGCCTGGTTTGGGCGATGTGATGAGCCACATCAGCGGTAAGCGTCTGGAATTCGTCTGTGCGCGCGACGAAGTCGGATTCGCAGTTTACCTCAACCAAGACGCCCACTTTGCCGTCGGGGCTGATGTGAGCTCCGATCAGACCTTGCTTCGTGGAGCGCGTGGACTTCTTTCCCGCGGACGCGATGCCCTTCTTGCGAAGCACGACTTCGGCGTTGTCCATATCTCCGTTTGCTTCGACTAGCGCGGACTTGCATTCCATCATGCCGGCGCCCGTCCGCTCGCGAAGCTGTTTGACGAGTTGTGCATTAATCTCAGCCATTGATTCCTCTACGATCTATCCTCGTATACATCTGTGTGAACACCCGGTGAAAAATTACGTGTAGCCGGGCGCCGGGCGCTCCTGACACACGTTGGGCGACCAAGCCCGAACGGCCGGTCGCCCAAGTCATCTTGTTCAATCGGCCAGGCAGCCGGTCTGAATGAACTAGTGTTCGTTCAGCGAACTGCCGGCAAGCTCTTCGACGGCTTCGCTGGCGGGGCCTTTACGCGGCGTTGCTTCGGGTTCCTCGCTGGTGGCGAGGCTTTCCGACATCAACTGCTCGGCGTACTTCGGATCCAGGTACTGTTGATACTCGGCGGGAGTTTCCTCCGCCGGTGTCTCATCGCTGACAATCTTCTCGGCGGTGAATTCGTGCTCCGTCGCCAACGAGCGGGCTTCCGCAACCGCGTCGGCGATCTTGGTGGTAAACAAGCGAATGGCGCGTAAAGCGTCATCATTGCCGGGAATCACATAATCCACTTCATCGGGATCGCAATTGGTATCCACCACGGCAACCACGGGGATGCCCAGCTTGCGGGCTTCCTTGACGGCGATGGCTTCTTTGTTGGAATCGATCACGAAGAGCAGGTCGGGCAGGCCGGGCATTTCTTTGATGCCGGCTAGATTCTGTTGCAGGTGTTTGCGCTCCCGCTCCAGCCGTCCGATTTCTTTCTTGGCGCGGCCTTCGTAGGCGTTGTCGGCGGCCATGTCGTCGAGTTCCTTGAGACGCTTGATGGATCGCTGGACAGTCACCATATTGGTGAGCAGTCCGCCGAGCCATCGCTGGTTGACATAGAACTGGCTACAGCGCGTCGCCTCTTCGGCAATCGCTTCCTGCGCCTGGCGTTTGGTCCCGACAAAGAGGACCGTTTTTCCCTGGGCCGACATCTCGCCTACATAGCGCATCGCGTCTTTGAAGAGCTTCAGCGTTTTTTGCAGATCAATGATGTAAATGCCGTTACGTTCGCCAAAGATGTACTCTTTCATCTTTGGATTCCAGCGCTTGGTCTGGTGCCCGAAGTGAACGCCTGCTTCGAGCAATTCTTTCATCGAAATCGATGGCAAATTGACTCCTTTTAAGTCACAAGGCGGGCGAGCCTCGTTTTACAATGCGGCATCGGCGGCAGGCTTCACGCGGCCCAAAGCGAAATTTGCGTGGCCTGACCGTTGCCGGTTGAGCAGCAGGCGGCCGCGAAGCCGCCCGTTGCCGGTGTTTCAGGAAAGAACGAGAAGAACTGTCGCCGTTTGCCGGGCTGGCAGCGGCGCACATCGATACAACCCCAAGCGACTAGCGTTTGGAGAACTGGAAGCGCTTGCGAGCTCCCTTTTGACCGTACTTCTTTCGCTCATGCTCGCGAGCATCGCGAGTCAGCTGGCCGGCCTGCTTCAGTTTCCCGCGCAGTTCGGCATTGAACTCTGTTAACGCACGGGCGATACCCAGACGCGCCGCGCCTGCCTGCCCGGTAACCCCGCCACCCTTGGCAAGAATCAGCACATCGAACTTTTCCGCGGTTTCGGTGGCCAGTAGCGGCTGCCGCACATAGGCGCGGGCCGACTCGCTGACAAAATAATGCTCGAACGCACGGTTGTTGATGGTGATCTCGCCCTTGCCGGGCCGCAAGAAAACTCGCACAGTTGCGGTCTTGCGGCGTCCGGTACCCAAATGTTGAACTAGCTTCGCTGGCACTTACCAAATCCTCTCTAATACTTGTTGATGGTGTACGCCGCCGGCTTCTGCGCCTGGTGAGGATGTTGCTCGCCTGCGTAAACCTTCAACTTGCGGTACATTTGCTTTCCCAGTTTCGTTTTGGGCAGCATGCCGGAAATTGCTAGTTCCAGCATTCTGGTCGGACGGGTCTGGCGCATCTTGACGGCACCGACCTCGACGAGACCACCCGGGTAGCCGCTATGGCGGCGATAGAGTTTTTGACCTTCTTTGCCGCCGGTCAGCTTAACTTTTTCGGCGTTGACGATGACAACGTGATCACCTGTATCGATGGACGTTGTATAAGTTGGTTTGTGCTTGCCCATCAAGAGCATAGCTGCGCGACTCGCCACTCGTCCCAGGACGGCGTCGTTCGCGTCTATCACGTGCCAAGCACGGACAATTTCATGCTCGGACGGAAATTCGGTGCGCATGGACAGACTTCTTCTCTCTCTTTCGAAATCTCGAAACACTTCATCGTAACGAATTGGAGATACAGGTGTCAAACCGGGAGCCTTGTTCAACCCAGCATGAGCCTGAATGGAAGCTTAGTACTCTCTTTGGAACCGCCTTGGCTAATATGGATGTGTAAGTGTTTATCTGCCTAGGCGCATAGGTGTCATGATGGAAGAAGAAGCTGTTCGCTGGAATATTAGGGTGTCGAAAAAGACCGACCTCGCCCTGCGCACCTTTCTGGGAGCCCGAGGCGGCAAAAAAGGCGACCTTTCGAAATTCATCGAGGAAGCGGTCCGCTGGCGCGTATTCCATCACTCGGTCCAAAGCATAAAGGAGCGCAACGCAAGTACCGATCCCGACGAGTTGCAGCGCCTCATCGACGAAGCGGTGCGCGAGGTCCGCGCCGAACGCTCCGGCAAAGGGAAGGCTGACCAAGCCTGATGCGAGTGGTGCTCGACACCAACGTCCTGATTTCCGCGCTCATGGTTCAAACGGGAAACCCGGCCGCTATCTATGCGCTTGGCAGGAAGGACACTTCACGCTCCTGACCTGCGCTGAGCACCTGGACGAGTTGCGCGCGACCTTGGGCAAGCCGACAGTTGCCGAGCGCATCAAGCCTCATAAGGCAGGAGGACTGGTTAACGAACTGAAGGAGCTCGCCGAGATGGTTGGTTCGCTGCCGCGCACTGAACGCTCGTCCGATCCCACAGACGATTTCCTGCTCGCACTATGCGCAGCGGGTAAGGCCGATTATCTGGTGACTGGAGATAAGGGCGGCCTGCTTGCGCTCCGCCGTCACAAAACCACACGGATCATCTCCGCGCGCGACTTCGCTGCGATGTTCGGTTGAGTGTTCCAGGCCTGAGGGCAAAGGCATGGCTGACGTCAGCACAATACTCCCTGATCGGCAGAGCAATTCGAGTTACGCTTTTTTAGGCACCGGCGTTTATTGGCGCGTGCCGTTGGGCGCCGATAAACATGGATGATCGCGGATTGTGGAGTGAACCCCCTGGGTGAGACACGAACTCACTTGACGCGCACAATGCTTGCCATCATACGGCCGGGGTCGTCCGGGTTGCGGCGGTAGGAAAAGAAGCGGTCGTGTTCACAGTAGGTGCAATGGCCGCAATCGTGGATCTGGCGGTCTGGTACTCCGGCGGTAATCAAGATGCGCCGGTTCGCCTCCACTAAGTCCACCTTGCGCCGGCTCTCGCGATCGTTCCACTCCGGGAATAACGGCGCCAATTGCCGGACCACCTCCGGACCCACTTCATAACAACAACCGCGGATCGCCGGGCCGATGGCTACGTGCAAGCCGGCGGGACACGCTCCGAACTCAAGCGCGAGCCGGTCGACCGCTTTCTGCGCGATGGCGCTGACGGTTCCACGCCAACCGGCATGAATCGCTGCGACGGCGTGGGTTTGGGGGTCGGCCACCAGCAACGGCACGCAATCGGCGGTGCGAATACCAATACGCTTGCCGATCTCGTTGCTGACCAGCGCATCGCCCTCACACTGCCGGTTGGAAAGTCCTGCCGCGTTAAAGACTGAGTCGGAATGAATCTGCCGGAGCGTGACGGGCGAATGAGCTTCTGCCCAGCCGTGAGAATGGCGGGTGGTGAAAGCATGATCCAGCCAGTCGAACCAAAGGAACGCTTCGCACTGGATGGTGCCTTGGTGGAGAAGTCCCGGTGCAGGCGCTGCGACGCGCGGCAAAGCAGCCTTCTCAGGGTCTGGCACCGGAATGGGACTCACCTCGCTCAACCGAGAGTGACCAGCTCTTGCGCCGGTTCCTGAGTCTGGGCGACCATGACGCGTTTCTTGAAGTCCGCCAACATGGTCTCTTCCAGACGCACGTGGGTTGGTTTGCGGACCAGATGGGGTGTCTGGTCGATTTTCTCCTGAAGGCGGAGCAGGGCGTAAAAGAGATTCTCGGGACGCGGCGGACAGCCGGTGACGTAGACGTCCACCGGAACGATCTTGTCAACGCCTTGCAGCACTGCGTAGGTATTGAACGGGCCGCCGACGCTGGAGCACGCACCCATGGAGATGACCCACTTCGGTTCCGGCATTTGATCATAAATGCGCCGCAGAACGGGGCCCATCTTCAGGGTCACCGTGCCGGCGACAATCATCAGATCGGATTGGCGGGGGCTGGGGCGAAATACTTCGGCCCCAAAGCGGGCGATGTCGAAGCGCGAAGTGGTTGACGCGATCATCTCGATGGCGCAGCAGGCCAGACCGAACTGCAGCGGCCAAAGCGAGGACTTTCGCGCCCAGTTGAACAGATAGTCAACCGACGTGGTCAGAAAGTTCTTCTCGAATTGATTCTGCAGAAAGGACATGGCACCGAACATCGGTGCGCAGCCGATGCCCTGGGGAGTGAGACGCTACGAAACCAGTGTAGCGCCGGCTTCTTGAGCCGGATTTCGCCGATTGTGGTCCGCTTTATACCAATCGAGCGTGGCACGCAGTCCCGCTTCAAACGTGTACGCGGGCGCATGGCCGAGTTCTCTGACGGCCAAGGTCGTGTCGGCCTGCGAATCGCGAACGTCGCCGGCGCGTGGCGGACCATATTGGGCCGGGATGTCGACGCCTTCAATTTTCTGCAGGAGGGCCCAGGTTTGATTCAGGGTGTAGCGGTTGCCATTGCCGGCGTTGAAGACGCGCCCGCTGACGCCTGCTGCTTCGGAGGCCTTTAGCAAGAGCGATGCAACATCCTCCACGTAAGTGAAGTCGCGGCTTTGTTCGCCATCACCATAAATGACGGGGCTGCGGCGCTCAATGAGGCACTTCATGAAGAGCGACAAGACGCCTGAGTAGACGCTGTTCGGGTCCTGGCGCGGACCATACACATTGAAGAATCGCAGCGCCACGGTTTGGAGATCAAAGCAGGATGCAAACGCGCTGCCGTAATACTCACCCAGTAGTTTCTGCACCGCGTAGGGCGATTTGGGCTGCGGCGACATGGTCTCTACCTTGGGCAACACTTCCGTGTCGCCGTAGGCCGAGGAGGACGCAGCGTATATGACGCGGCCGGACTTGCCCTCGGCCGCGGCCCGATAGACGTTGAATGTGCCGTTGATATTGGAGTTGTGGCTCGGCACAGGATCCAGAATCGATTTGGGGACGGATGGGAGGGCCGCTATATGGAAAACCCGGTCGCTGCCCCGGATGATCGGGAAGATGGCGTCGTAGTCGCAGATGTCCAGGTCATGCAAGCGGACCTGGCTGCCCAACTCAGCGAGATTTTCCCGGTTGCCGGTGACGAAGTTGTCGATTACTTCGACTTGATGTCCCTCCGCGAGCAGGCGGCGGACTAGTGCGGAGCCGATAAAGCCGGCGCCTCCGGTCACAATGGATCGTTTCATATAACTAGTGTCGCAACTAAGTCAAGACGGCCGCTGATGAGCACGGATTAACGCGGATGAGAGGCCGCAAAAATGGGGCTCTTCAGAGCTTGCGCTGAATTCGATCCCCCGGTTTCGCGGTTTCGAAGCTTTGCGTTCGCGCCCTGACGGTCACGGCTCCGTGTCGGCCATCACTCCGCGTAAGTACTCAATTGCGCCGCGGGTAATCGTTTCAGCGCCGCGGCTGAAATCGAAGACCTCCAGCGAGACCCAGCCCCGATAGTTCAATGCCGTCAGCGTGTTCATCAAGGCTTGAAAATCGTAGTCGCCCGTTCCCGGTTCGCGGCCATCCAGCTCGTTGACGTGGATATGTTCGATGTATGGCCAATAGCGCCGAATGACGTTGGGATGTGGATCGGTCTCATCAATGGCGTTGTGCGAATCGAACATGGTGCGGACGGCGGGGCTGTTGATCTGCTGCACGATGGCAACCGCGTCGGCCAGCCGATTGATGATGTCGCTTTGATTGTGCGGAAGCGCTTCCACCAGGAGGCGCACGTTGCGGCTTTCGGCCTGCGCTGCCACTTTGGCCAGCTCGGTTGTGAAGACTTTGGTTGCTTCGCCCCGCGTCATGCCGCCGGTGCTGGATCGCTGGTGCGGTGAACCGAACACCAGCACGCCGCCGTCACCGAGATCGGCACACAGATCAATCAAATGGCGGATGTGTTCCCAGCTTCTCGCCCTCACGTCGTGGTCCGGAGTCGTGACGTGCAAACCCTGGGGCGAAACCATCAGCCAGTGCAGGCCAACGAAGCCAAGCTGATGGTCGGCGATGATGCGCCGGTATTCGGCGCGTTGCGCTGCGGAGATGTCGGAGGGTTGTGGGGCGAGGGTAAAGGGTGCGATCTCGATGCCGTCGTACCCATATTCGCGGATGGCGGCACACGTTTCGGCGAAGGGCGTCTTTTCGAATACCTCGTTGCAGACCGAGAAGCGGAACGCGGGAGCCATCGCCTCAGTGTAACGGGAGCCTTAGGGCGCACGCATCCGAGGATGCCCTTGCCCCTGCGTAGGCTTTGTTCAGTTTGGGATACTCAAGTTTACCGATCTCATGTCTTTCGAATGTCACGACCAAGTAGTCCTCGAATCGAACCTCAACCCGCTCCCGCTGCTGGCGCGCGGAAAGGTGCGAGATGTTTACAGTCTGGGTCAGACGCTGCTGTTTCTCGCTACGGACCGTATTTCCGCTTTCGACTGCATACTCGGGAGCGGCATCCCTTGCAAGGGGCGCGTGCTGACGCAAACTTCCTTGTTCTGGTTTGATTACCTGAGCGATCTGGTTCCGAACCACGTTCTCACAGCCGACGTTTCCCATTACCCAACGGACTTGGCACAGCATGTGCACTTGCTGGAAGGGCGCTCGATGCTGGTCACGAAGGCCAGGATGATTCCGGTGGAGTGTGTCGCGCGCGGCTACCTGTCGGGCTCGGGCTGGAGAGAGTACCAATCCAGCGGGACCGTCTGCGGCATCCAGCTGCCGGCCGGCCTGCGCCAGAGTGAACGGCTGCCGGAGCCGATCTTCACGCCGGCCACCAAGGCACAGAGCGGGCACGACGAGAATGTCTCCTTAGACTTCGTTGCCAGTCAGGTTGGCAAGGAACTGGCGGAGCGCTTGCGCGACCTGACGCTGCGGATCTACACTCGCGCGGCTGAGTATGCCCTTAAACACGGGCTGATTCTGGCCGACACCAAGTTTGAATTCGGCTTCATCGGCGACCAACTTGTGCTGGCGGACGAAGCCTTGACTCCGGATTCCTCCCGCTACTGGCCCGCCGTCGCGTACTTCCCGGGTGGCCCGCAGATCTCCTTCGATAAACAATACGTGCGGGACTATCTGGAAACGCTGGATTGGAACAAGCAACCGCCGGCGCCAGGCCTTCCCGACGAGGTGGTGAAGAAGACCAGCGAGAAATATCTGGAAGCGTATTATCTTCTAACCGGGAAGAATCTTTCTGGCGCCCCAGCATGAATTTCAACTGGTTCGATATCTCCCTGATCGTTCTGGTTCTGGTGTCGGTTGCATCCGGATTCAGCGCTGGTTTTGCGCGAGTGACCATCGGATTTGTTTCGGCGATCGTGGGGTTATGGCTGGCGTTTTGGTCCTACCGCATTCCCGCGAATTGGTTGAAGTCGTTCATCCCCAATACAACCGCCGACAATGTGATCGGGTTCCTGATCATCTTTTGCGTCGTGGTGGCCATCGGCGGGTTGGTAGCGGTTGTGCTGGCCAAACTATTCAATTGGATTGGGCTCTCGTGGTTCGATCACCTGCTGGGCGGCGTGGTGGGCTTTCTACGGGGATGTCTGGTGGTGGCCGCGCTGGTAGCCGCGATTATTGCGTTCGCCCCCTCTCCCACGCCCGCGTTTCTGAACGATTCGGCGATTCTGCCTTACGCGACCTCGGTTGCCTCTGCCATTGCGGAGATGGCGCCCCGCGAGCTCAAAGACGCCTTCGACCAGCAACTGGATAACATCAAGCACGCTTGGAAGGACGCTGAGCAGAAACTCGAAGAGCAGAAGGAACAGAAAGACCAGCCGCAAAAACGAATCCCGCCGCCGAAGGAAATCTAGTCGCCGTGCAGCTTCTTATTTTTGACCTGGACGGGACGCTGATCGACTCCGCGCTCGACCTTGCGATTTCAGTGAACGCCACGCGACGGCACATGGGCCTGGCTGACATGGACCTAGCCCTGATCGCCTCATACGTGGGCGATGGTGCGCCCGTGCTGATCCGGCGGGTGATGGGGCCGGACGCTCCCGAGGAGACGGTACGGACCGCGCTGGAGTTCTTTCTCGGCTTTTACCGGACCCACGCACTGGAACACACCAAGCTGTACCCGGGCGTCCGCGAGCCGCTGGAGGAGCTATATCAGCGCGGAAAGATCTTGGCGGTACTGACTAATAAGCCAGTGCGGATCAGCGCAGACATCATGGCGGCGCTGGGATTGGCCGACAAGTTTTTCCGGGTCTACGGCGGCAATAGCTTTGAGCTGAAGAAGCCCGACCCGGTCGGCGTCACAACACTGATGTCGGAGACCGGGATCGGACCTGCGGAAACCATGTTGATCGGCGATAGCCACGTCGACATGCAGACGGCGCGAAACGCTGGTGTTGCTGCCTGCGGCGTCACGTGGGGTTTCCAAAGGGAACGCATGCTGGCGGAGCAACCGGACTTCGTCATCGACGACATGGGCCAGCTGCTGGACCATGTCTGATGCGGCCATTAAATGAAAAAGCCCGCAGCGCTAACTGCGGGCTCTTCGATGATCTAATTCGTGAATCTTTGGACTAGGCAACCTTCCGGCGGCGAAGGCCGGCCGCGATGAACGCTACGATCAGGCCGCTGAAGCCCAGCGCCAATGCTGCGAGTGACGACTCCGGTACTGAGGTTGATGCTTGGACTACGCTGACATTAGCAAGCACAGCACCGTAAGCACCGCCACTATCCAAGCTATTAAAAGTAAGCGTTGACGAGGTCGCGTGTGCAACAAACGACACGGTCTCGAGCGTGTATCCCGGGGGCGGACCTACTACAGAAACAGGCTTGCCGTTTTCCACGACCGTAAAATCGGAGCCGATTTGACTGCCGTTGACGAGCACATCCATCGTCTTCGTCGCCGGTGGGCCGTCGCCGTTGGCGCTCAAGTAAAAGCTAAGGTCGTATGTCTGGTTCACGACTGTGGTGATGGTGGTTGCTATGGCGCCCGGACTGTCTCCATCCAGGTCAATGCTGTTGCTACCGGCCGGAACAGCGCCCCAATAGGTCCCAACCCAATCTACTGACCCTGACGTCACTGTCCAACCCGAAATCGCGGTGGAGCCGGTGCCAAGGGTCGTAAAACTTCCTGGATTTGGAGGGCCAGCGAAGGTTCCATTGCCAACAAGGTCCGCGTAGGCCGGGACCAGCATGACACCGAGGAGGCACCCTAGCATTGCAAGACGGGTTGCGCCGCGATTTAGGGCACCCAGTTTAGTCTCGTTCATCTGAAAATCCTCCTGACACTTGACTCAACACCTTAGCAGTAGACCTACCGCAGGCACAACTACACTGTAGCGCCTCGTCAGTACGGTACCAACTTACTAGTACGGTACCACCTGTTCGACCCTCGGTCAATAGGCAATTCTACGCCGAATTCTCGCCTGTAAGCCGTTTCACGTAGCGGGCCGGCGGGAGCGATTACCAGAAGGCGATTGGCCTCGCGAAAGGCGCGGCTTCGTCCAAGCTAGACTTGAAGCGAGATGGATACGATTGAATCTCTCGCGCCGTGGTTCTACGAATTCGACTTGGGACCGTTAGGCCGCACCGAATCGCTACTGCCGCCGGAAGTAAAACCAATCCACGTGACCCGTCGTGACATGGTACGCGCGGCCATCAGCCGTCACTTCTCAACGGAGCGCTTACGCGAGATCCGGTGCCTGGATGTGGGCTGCCACGAAGGCTATTATTCCGTAGCCGCAGCGCGTCTGGGCGTCCGGGAGGTGTTGGGCCTCGACATCCGGGAAGAGAGCCTGCAGCGCGCGCGCTTCGTGGCACGCTCGTTGAGCCTGCCGAACGTGCGATTCGAGCAGTGCAATGCCGAGCAGGTCTCGGCGGCCAAGTTTGGCGAGTTCGAGTTGACGTTTTTCCTGGGCTTGCTTTACCACGTCGAGAATCCCATGCTCTGCCTGCGGAACATGGCCGCCGTCACCCGCGAGTTGTGCGTGTTGGAGACACAGGTGATCGATGAGGTAGAGGGCGTAGCCGAATGGGGCGCGCAAAAGTGGACTCGCCCGTACCAGGGGGTTCTCGCCCTGATTGATGAATCGGCCGAGCACGCCGCGAGCAATCGCGAGACCGGATCAACACCGCTGGCGACCTGCCCTTCGCCGCGGGCTTTCGAGGTGATGCTGAAGCATGCCGGTTTCAGCCGGGTCGAGTTCATCGACCCTCCCGCCGACGCCTATGAGCAGCACGCACGCCGCAAACGAGTGGTCTGCGCAGCCTGGAAGTGAACCATGAGCCTGGGCCGCCTGCTGATCGTGGTTGGAGTCGCTTTTATCGCGGCGGGAGTGATTGCGCTGCTGCTCGAACGAGCGCATTTACCGCTGGGCCGGCTGCCGGGCGACTTGATCTTTCGCGGCAAGAGCACGACCTTGTACTTCCCGATCGTCACGTGCCTGTTGCTGAGTGTGCTGGGGACGCTGATCCTGTGGCTGGTGAACCGGAGATAGCCAGACTGTAGCAGAAGTGGGACGAGAGGCGCCTCGGCCGTTATGAGCACGGTTTCTAGGCCGAAACAGAAAGAGCCTGCAGCGCGTGGCTACAGGCTCTCCTATCGTTCAATCTGAAGATTCCAGAGTTAAGCGGTTCTCCGGCGGCGAATGATAGCAACCAAAACAAGACCGACCAAGCCCAGTGCCAGGGTTCCATAGGCACCTGGTTCCGGGGCGCTCACCGAGGCAGAGAAAGCGAAGGTACCGGCGTCGAATTGTACATTTTGCGGGACCGGTGCTCCTTGGCAAATAGGACAACTCGTAGGCGCGTCCAAAGAAGTACTGTAGTCCCAGGCCGCGCCTGTGTAGGTTACCTTCCCTCCGGCGGTGTTCAACAGAGGGCCAGTGGACCCCAAATTCAGATTCCCATTGAGGTTATTACCGCCGAATCCGACTGCGTCGACTTCATATGTCCCGGGGGCAAGGGTCACCGGTGCAATCGACTGAAAGAGATCGTAGCCGAGCCCACCAGGGGTGTAGGTACCCAGGAAAGTTACCACCGGTGTCGCCAACGAACTGGTGCCAAGGTTAAATATAGCCACTTGGATGGGTTGGCCTATGATGCCGTTCCCTGTCGCGTTAAAAACACCCAACTGAGTCACAGTGATGGCCGAATTCACAGTGAACGTCAGCGCGAGATTGCCTCCAAAAGCCTGTGTACCCTGGTTGGCGGGATCGGTGTAAGCTATTTCGGCGTTGGCAACCATTGCGCCGAGCGAAAGGAGAGCTAGCGGCAATACGAACCGTTTCATTGAGATATTCTTCATGACGCGCTTGTCCCTTTTGGACGAACTGTCCGGTTTGTTACAGAGCAACTATAAGGTATCGGGGGGACTGAGTCAACAGCGGTCTTGGCAGTATTTCTACTAGGAGTTACCTATCCAATCAGGGCGTCCCGGTGCTAGGCGCAATGCTTTAACTATTGTTAAATCAATGAGATAACTCGCGCTTGCTTGTTGCGACCACAGTGCTCCATCAATCGCTCAAATCGGGATCTTTCATGAGAGTTTATCGGCAGCCGAGGCCGTGTCAATGCACGTTCGGGTGGTAATGCATTGTTCATCAGGACTTTCAGCGGCTCAGGCAATTTTCCGGCGGCGTACCACCATCAGACCGATTAGGCCTGCGCCCAAGGCGCAGTAAAGGCCGGGCTCCGGAACCGCGGTCGTTGTGACATCCAGCGAATAGGTCCGTGTGCTTTGGCTTATCGAGGTGTACGTCAGGAAGTCGATCGTCTCACCGACAGTAACGGGCCCCGAGGAGAAGTTAAAATACTGCGCCGGGCCAGAACCATTGGGATAGTCACTGGTAATCGTGCCGGTGTTAGTCGACCCGCCTGGACTCCCATCCAACCAGCCGAAAAACGTGTTACCGTCCAAGACCGTGGCAGTCCCGCTCGTCAGGCCGAAAGCGAAGGTGTTTGTACCGGTCGCGGAGGGCGTCTGGGTGGTACCTAAGCCAATGATTTTGAAGTCGCTGCCGGCCGTGTTTTCAAAGAGGACCGGGGTGATTTCGTTGCCAGTCGCTCCGGCATAGAACGAATAGGAACTCACCTGTTGGCCCGCAGCGGCGGCAGGGAAGTCAACGTAGACATACAGGCAGCCGGGACAAGTGTCAACGTAGCCCAGGTTCACAGTTGGGTTCGATCCATAGACGCCAGCTTGTGCAATGGCCGCAAACGCTAGACCAACAGCAACCCCTATGGTACGCTTCATCCATCCCTCCGGACCACCCGAGCACGTAAATATACTGGGGTGCCGTCAGTGTAACAGACAGGGTGAAGTTACTCAAGTGGATTTATCGGCATAGCAGGGAAGAACGGATACCTTCCAGCCGTACGTCGAACGCCGAACTGCCCGATTCGCGTGCGGTGAATTCAAATGAAAAGAGCCCGCAGCGCAGCGAGCTCTCCGGTTCAGATCTCTATGTGCTAAGCGATTTTGCGGCGACGAGTGGCAACAAGCAGACCAGCCAAGCCCGCAGCAAAGGCCCCGAAAACGGCGTAGAAGCCAGGTTCGGGCGTCGTAACATCCAGCGAATAGGCCCGCGTGTTTTGGCTGACGTCGGCGTAGGTCATGAAGGCCATGGTCTCGCCCAGAGTGATTGGACCCGCGGGAAAGCTAAAATAGTTGCCCGGGCCAGGACCCTTCGGATAGTTCATTGAAACACTGCCGTAGTTGGCAGCCCCGCTTGGATTACCATCCACGTAGCCGAAATAAGTGTTACCGTCCCTAACGGTTGCGGTCCCGCTGACCAGACCGAACGGGAAGGTTAAGGTTGTGTCTACTGCCGTGATGGTCTGAGTGGTGCCGATGCCAATGATCGTGAAGTTGCTGCCACTCTCTTCAAAAAGAAGCGGCGTGATTTCATTGCCGATAACGGGATCGTTGCCGGAGGGCGTCCCCGCATAGAAGGAGTAGGAGGTCACCGACTGTCCGGCAGCGCCACTTGGGAAGTCGATGTAGGGAAAAATGCAGCCCGGGCACGTGTCGAGTCCCCCCAGGTTTACAGTTGGGTTGGAACCGTAAACCTCGGCGTGCGCAACTGTGGCGAGTACCAAACCTGCCAATGCCAAAACGATCAAGCTTCGCTTCATTTCGCAGTCCTCTCCCGGCCACACCATGCCTTCTGGGGCGAGCGCTAACTGTAGACTAGCCGACAGACACCTGCCATTCCAACGCGCAAAAATCCCGGCTTTGCATCCACTCCTTTGCGTACGCGAGACTCCACGCGAAGTCGCTGATTTTGTTGCCTGTGGAAGGCGATTCGACGCGGGCGTTCCGCAGGCAGGGAATGAAAGAGCGTGCAGCGCGGGGCCGAAGGGCCATTGCCGATCTTAGCCTGTACTTTTGACTAGGCAGTCTTCCGGCGACGCACGAGAGCCAGCAGGCTGATCAGGCCGACAGCGAACGCGCCATACACGCCGTAGAAGCCGGGCTCGGGAGCCGACGTCGAAACATTCGCCGAATACGTGCGTGTAGTTTGATTGTCAGGCATCTCTGTATACGCGTAGGTGCAGCAAACCAGGTTTTCGCCGGCGGTGATCTGGGGAGGCATAAGGCCGGAGCTATATACGTTCGGGTTGAAGGAAAAATAGACGCCCGGGCCCGAGCCAGAACCGCCAGGAGAGTAGTTGTTTGAAACTGTGCCAAGGTTGGTCGCCCCAGTACTGGCGTTGCCGTCGAACCACCCGAAGTACGTATTAGCGCCCGCGATAACGTCGATCCCGCTCACCAAGCCGAACGAGTAAGTATTCAGACCTAGCGTGGAGGGAGTTTCTGTTGTGCCGATTCCGACGACAGTAAAGTCATCTGGCCCGAGATATTCAAACAGCATTGGCGTGATCTGGTTTGGCGTGATCCCGTCTGGCGGGATTGCGGAGCTGGTAGCACCCGCGTAGAACGAGTAGGAAGTCACCGTTTGGCCGGTCGCGCTACCCGGGAAGTCAAAATAGATGGTGAGGCAGCCCTGGCAGGTGTCGAGTTGCTCCCAAATTCACAGTTGGGTCGGATCCATACACATCGGCGTGGGCAAGGGTGGCCCATGCCAGACCCGACAACACCAAAACCCCTAAGAATCGCATCACTTGGTGTACCCCTCCGGAACACTCGGGGCAAGAAGCCAAGTTTACTAACGCCAGCCTGAACAGACAAGTGGAGTGCAAATCTTGCAAAGGAGATAAACGAAGGCGAATTTGTTGCTGTAGAAGGCAAGGTGCAGCATTCCGCGGCCGGCTGAAAGTGCTGGAACTCACAGCGAATGGGAATAACCGATCCTTAGGCTGTAGTTCTTAGATTAAGCAGTCTTCCGGCGACGCACGAGAGAAGGCCGAGAGCGAACGCGCCATACACGTCGTAGGCTGGCGGAGCGACGGAAGGAACAGGGGTCAAACTAAAAGAGCCCGCAGGGTCGGCTGCAGGCTCTTGATGGTTCGAGGTGGAAGTCTAAGCTAAGCGATCTTCCGACGACGCGTGATGCCTACCAGAGCGATC
Source organism: uncultured Acidobacteriaceae bacterium (assembly GCA_963740005.1). Classification (GTDB taxonomy): domain Bacteria; phylum Acidobacteriota; class Terriglobia; order Bryobacterales; family Bryobacteraceae; genus CAJCIT01. The sequence continues at coordinate 40,045 of CAVUCO010000028.1, forward strand.
AGGCCCAAGGCAAACGCACCATAGATGCCGTAAACGCCGGGCTCGGGAGTCGTAGCCGTGGCGGTGGTAACGTTCACTGAATACGTCCTGGTGTTTTGGCCGGCAGTGATAGTGAAGGTGTTGAATGTGAACGGATCGTTGACGGCGATTGTGCCTGGGGGTGAGGCATAGTAGTTTCCAAAACCGCCGCCGCCAGCGTTGTAATTACTGGTGATTGTGCCTGTGTTCGCTGTCCCAGTCGTGTTGCCATCTATCCAGCCGAAATAGGTGTTTGAATCCTGGACCGTTGCCGTCCCGCTTGTCAGACCGAACGCGAAGGTATTCGTGCCGAGCGTAGACGGAACCTGGGTCGTGCCGATGCCAATAATCTTGAAGTCGGTACCGCCCGTGTTTTCAAACAGAAGCGGAGTGATGTCAAGACCGGTTGTGCCCGCATAGAACGAGTAGGAAGTCACCACTTGGCCCGCAGCCGTGCCCGGGAAGTCGACATAGGCAAACATGCAGCCGACGCAGGTGTCAAGAGTTCCGAGGTTCACGGTTGGGTCTGACCCGTACACATCGGCTCGTGCAGCGGTTGCGAAGGCCAGACCTACTGCAACCAGGATGCCTAAATTTCGCCTCATCAAGTTATTCCTCCGGTACGACACAGCGATGGTATACAGAATCCGCTTCCTAGATGCTAACAGAAGAAGTGGCGTCAAATCAAGGAGATAAATTCGACTTTTGTGTTCAGAAGATAACAGTTTCCGGTTTGTAACAACCCGCGCCACTGGAAGAAGAAAAAGGCGAATACTTACCCTACCCCCGAACTAAATGCCTGCACGGTGGTTCGTTGGTCGCGCGCTGTGCTGATCTCGCTCGCGCTTAGTCGGCGACAGCCGCTCAAAGCTAGCCCAGCGAGCAAAAGAGCCCGCAGGGTTGGCCGCGGGCTCACTGATCGTTCGAGGTGGAAGCTATACTAAGCGATTTTCCGGCGTCGCGTGCAGCCTACCAGACCGATGAGGCCGGCGGCAAGAGCACCGTAGATGGTGGCAGCGCCCGCCTCGGGAACGGCAGCGGTGCCAGTGGCCGTCAGCTTGACGTTATCGAAGTCGCCCTGTACGCCATTTGAATTCAAGAGAATCCCGATTGAATCGCCTGCGGTAGTGGCCGTCCCTGTAAAGGTCGCCGTGTAAGTGGACCATCCAGGAGCTGTCGCCGGAACGCCGGTGGCAGGAACTAACGTTGAACCTCCTATGACGAGGACGGCTAGCCCGAGGCTGGGGACGTCGGTTCGCGCGCCGATGTCGACGGTGAGCGTATAGATGCCGCCCGCTACGACTGTGGGGCCCACTACTTGGGAGATCGTGCCCCCATTTGAATATGCAACAACGGTGCCTGCGCCGGGGTCCGGACCCAATACGGCTCCGTTTGGCGCCCATTGTCCTGTCAGGCCGGATGTGACCCAGCCGGGAATCGGCGAGCCCTGTGGGCTATATGGGCCACGCGAGTCAGAGACGGACAAGCCGCCGGCAGGAAGTGTCTCAAACGAAGGGTTGAGGACGGGAACGATCTCGCTCCAGGCGGTTCCAATTGAAAGCAACAGCGGCAAGGGCAGCAAAAAGTGTCTGATTCGCCGTTTATTCACGTTGTTTTAATCCCTTTCCAACACCTGACCCGACGTATTTGGCGACAGTCCTATCACGACTGCGCAATCAACAGGCTAGTCGAGAGTCTGGACGTCGCTCAACTAGCAAAAAGGCGGGGATTCCCATGGTCCAACTCTTTGTGCACAATAGGAGAATGAAAGGCGAATATATTGACCTACGTCGAACTACACGCTAAGTCGGCTTTTTCCTTCCTAGAAGCTGCTTCCTTGCCGGAAGACCTGGCCGTTCGCTGCGCTGAACTCGATCAGGCTGCCATGGCGGTGACCGACGCCCACGGCGTGTTCGGCTCACCGCGCTTTCACATGGCGTCGAAAAAGGCGGGTACGCGTGCGCTTATCGGCGCGGAGGTGGAGAACGCGCAGCAGGGCCGCCTTACGCTGCTGGTGGAGAACCGGCAGGGCTATCAAAACCTGTGCCGGCTGATTACCCGCACCAAGCTTTGTCATGCCGGGATTGGCAAGCCGGAGCACCCTAACGCTTCCGATGCCGAGTTTGCCCGCTTTGCGCCTGGCTTGGTCTGTTTGACCGGAGGGGATGAAGGGCCGCTGGCCCGGGTCTTCACGACCCACCATGGGCCGGATGCCGCGCAAGCAGCGAAGGCCGAGTTGCTGCGGCTGATCGACTTGTTCGGGCAACCGAACGTGTATGTCGAGATCCAGCGCCATCACCGGCGCGATCAGGAAGCCCGTAACCAGATACTGATCGCTCTGGCTCGCCGCTTGCGATTGCCGCTGCTGGCGACCAACGGCGTCACTCACGCAGTGCCGGAACGCCGTCCGCTGCAGGATGTCCTCACCTGCATTCATCACAAGATCACTATTGCCGAAGCGGGGCGACTGCTGAGCCAGAACGCAGAGCGGTATTTGAAGACCTCGCGCCAGATGCAGGAACTGTTTGCCGACTTACCGGAAGCGGTGGCCGAGACGGCACAGCTGGCGGCCCGGCTTGGCTTCACGCTACAGGATCTCGGCTACCAGTTCCCGCGCTATCCAGTGCCGCCGGGAGAAACCGAAGCGTCGTTCCTTCGCAAGCGGACGATTGATGGCGCGCGCAACCGATACCAGCCCTATCACCAGCGAGCCAAGTATCAGGTGGAACGCGAGCTGGCTCTGATCGAAAAGCTGAAGCTGGAGGGTTACTTTCTCATCGTCTGGGACATTGTCGAGTTTTGCCGCAAGCAAGGAATTCTGGTGCAAGGCCGCGGGTCGGCGGCCAATAGCGCAGTTTGCTATTCGCTCGGCATCACGGCGGTGGACCCGGTCGGAATGGATCTGCTATTCGAACGCTTTCTTTCGGAGGAGCGCGGCGAATGGCCCGACATCGATCTCGATCTTCCCAGCGGCGATGATCGCGAGCGGGCTATCCAATATGTTTACCAGCGCTACGGCGAGTTGGGCGCTGCGATGACGGCCAATGTCATTACTTATCGCGGCCGGTCCGCGGTGCGCGACATCGGCAAGGTGCTGGGCTTTCAAGAGAACGAACTCACGCGGCTGGCCGGCATGATGGCGCGCTTTGAGTGGAAAGATCCGCGCGACACGCTGGAGCAGCGTTTCCTGGATGCCGGGTTCGATCTCAGCAAAGATCCTCGCATCGCAATATTTTTCAACCTCACTCGCGAGATTCTCGATTTGCCGCGCCATCTTGGCCAGCATTCCGGCGGCATGGTGGTTTGCCAGGGGCAACTCGATCAAGTGGTGCCGCTGGAGCCTGCCACTATGCCCGGCCGTGTCGTCGTGCAGTGGGACAAAGACGACTGCGCTGACATGGGCATCGTCAAGGTGGATCTGCTCGGTCTCGGCATGATGGCCGTGCTCAAAGACACGATCACTCTCATCCACGATCACTACGGTGAGGATGTCGACCTGGCGCATCTGCCGTCCGATGACCCTGCCGTTTACGATGCACTGCAGCGCGCCGACACGGTTGGGCTGTTTCAAGTGGAGAGCCGCGCACAAATGTCGTGTTTGCCACGCATGAAGCCGGCGCGGTTTTACGACATCGTGGTGCAGGTGGCCATCATCCGGCCGGGTCCTATCGTGGGGCAGATGCTGCATCCTTATCTGCGGCGACGCCAGGGGCTGGAAGAGCCGGTGTGCTTGCATCCTTCGCTGGAGCCTGTGCTCAGCCGAACACTCGGCGTACCGCTGTTTCAAGAGCAATTGATTCGCATTGCGATGATCGCGGCGGGATTCACCGGTGGCGAGGCGGAGGAACTGCGGCGCGCTTTCGGCTTCAAACGGTCGGAGAAGCGCATGCGCGAGGTGGAGGTGCGGCTGCGCGAGGGCATGAACCGAACCGGCATCACGGGTGAAGCGCAGGAACGTATTATTCAAGCCATTACGTCGTTCGCTTTATATGGCTTTCCTGAATCGCATGCCGCCAGCTTCGCGCTGATTGCCTATGCCAGTGCGTTTTTGAAATGCCACTATCTGGCGGCGTTCACCGCTGCGATCTTGAACAATCAGCCGATGGGATTCTATTCGGCGGCCACGCTGGTGAAAGATGCACAGCGCCATGGCTTGCGCTTCCGGCCGGTGGATATTTTGCTTTCCGATTATTCGTGCACGATTGAGGCCGAGCATTCCCGCGATGGACGCCCGAAGCTGGTTGTGCGGCTGGGCCTGAACTATGTGCGCGGGCTCCGTGGCGTCACGGCGAAACGCATCGTAGACGTGCGAAAGACACGCCCGTTCAGCTCACTACGCGACCTGATGCAGCGTGTTTCCGATTTGCAAAAAGACGAAGTCGCGGCGCTGGCGGAGTTGGGTGCGCTCAACGCTCTGCCCAAGGAAGAAGCAGACCGCCATCGCCGGGGAGCGCTCTGGCAGGCGCAGCTCGCGCTACAGCCGGTAGGCGAACTGCTAGAGCCGGCCGCTGTGGATGGCGACGTCTCGCCGCTTACGCCCATGTCGCCCATGCAACGCACGTATGCGGATTTCGAGCACAGCAGCCTGAGCATCGGAGTGCATCCGATGTCGTACCATCGCGAACGAATGAATCAGATGGGTGTGCTGGCGGCAGAAGCGGCCAAACAGAAGCGCAACGGTTTGATTGTCAGAGTGGCCGGGTGCGTCATCACGCGTCAGCGGCCCGGCACGGCGAAGGGATTCGTGTTTCTCAGCCTCGAAGACGAAACCGGCATTATCAATGCCATCGTTCAGCCGGACCTTTTCGACAGATGCCGCGAGGCCTGCACGAACGCCCCGTACGTGGTTGTTAAGGGCGTTCTGCAAAGCATCAGCGGCGTGATCTCGGTCCGTGCAGCAGAGGTGGAAGAACTTCTCTTCCGCGGCTCAGCCGTGATGCAATCTCACGACTTTCACTAGCGGTCCCGCAAAATCATGAAGCATCCGCTCCCCAGCACTGAACGGCGGCGTGGCATCTGCTCACGCGTGCAAGCTACGCTCGCCAGCATGGAACGCGTGAGCGAGCGGACCTGTGGGATGAAGTCATTCGTGTAGGCGTTGTTATAACGTGGCCTTTGACGCCACTGGCTATTTCGCGTTCTCGAGTTCCACCACCATTACCTCAATCGGCTTGTCGCCCTGGTTGACATCGGCATGCCGCTTTTTGCCCTCCTCTGCAGACAGCCAGTACGCTTTCCCCGTCTCCCACTTATGCACCTCGGCTGTGCCATCCTCATTGACAACCTTCATGGTTCCCCCCGACAGCGCGATTATTACCCGCGGATGTTGATGGGTATGCATTGTCAACGGGGCGTTCGGCATAACGATGGTTTTCCAGACCTTCACGTCCTGGTTTTCGAACTGAGGGAAACGCTGTACCTGGTTTACCTGCTGGGGGATTAGCGTGGCGAAGGGAGTCAAGGCAATCGCGGACACAAGCACCGCCCGGGGTAGTGGAATGTTCATGTGAACCAATTTAGCGGGCCGTGCAGAAGATAGATCCTCCTGTACCCGATTGCTCACGAGTCTGTGTGAAACGCCGGCAACCGAGCGTGTTAGGGTCAGGGCGTGCACATTCGGGCTGGGAAACCAGGTGAAATGCCGGGCGTTTTGACGGAATATCGGCCTTTGACTGCTCCCTGACGGTCGCGGCTCGCAAGGCATCCGCGTGCTCTCGCGCGCGGTTCTGTGTTGGGCTGTCGAACTGCATGCGCGTGAGCACGCGGATGTACATTGACTGTCTGCGGCTACGGCTTGACGGTTACGAAGGCCACGCCGTGGCTCGGCACATCCGCTGAGTAGCTGCCGGTGAAGCTGCCTGCGTCTTTGTGAGACCAAAGGTCATGCACATTCGCCTGGAGCGACGCCGGATAGCCGATGTCCTGCCAGGTCGCGGTCATCTTCTTCGACGAATCACTGCGGTTGAGCAGCACCACCGCACGGCCGCCGTTTGCCAGCTGCTTCGACCAGACTTCGAAATCGCCGTCCTTGCGAACGCGATTGCCTTGCACGCCCAGTGGATCCTGGTCGATGGCGATTGCTTCTTTGTTGGTCAGGATGCCGTGGGTTTCGGAGCTCATGTGCTGGAGGTCGTTGCCGGCCATCAACGGGGCGGAGAACAGGCACCACATGCTGAAGTGTGTCCGGTATTCCTCGGTCGTCATGCCGCCATTGCCGACTTCGAGCATGTCGGGATCGTTCCAATGGCCGGGGCCGTTGTACGACTGCAGCCCATCCATTTGATCGATGATTTCGATGAGGCCACTGCCGCCCCATTTCTCTTTCTTGCTCCAGTGGTCCACAATGTCGCCGGTCGTGCGCCACAGATTGCCGACATCCTTGGCCCAGAGCCAGGGCTTTGTAGATCCCCACTCGCAGAGGCTGAACACGATGGGCCGGCCCGACTTGGCGAGCGCATCCCGCATGATGCTGTAGGAAGCGAGCGAATCCTGGGTGCCGTGATTACACCAGTCGTACTTGAGATAGTCGACACCCCATGCGGCGTATTGGCGCGCATCCTGGAACTCATACCCTCGGCTGCCGGGGCGGTTCTGGCACGTGCCGGTGCCGGCATCGGAATAAATGCCGAACTTCAGGCCCTTGGAATGGATATAGTCGGCAACTGCCTTGATGCCGTGCGGGAAGCGTTTTGCATCGGCAACGATATTGCCCTCGGCGTCCCGGCTAACTTGCCAGCAGTCATCGATGACGACATATTGATATCCGGCATCCTTCATGCCGGAGCTGACCACGGAATCGGCTGCTCCCTTGATCAGGTCTTCACTGACATTGCAGGCGAACTTATTCCAACTGTTCCATCCCAGGGGCGGCGTGCGGGCCAGTCCGTTATCCAAAGCCTGCAGTTTCGCGGCGGGTGTGAGGAATGTCACCGCAGCGCAAGCACCCAGCAGAACCGTACGGCGCCAACGTGGGTGGTGCTGAAAAATGGTCTGTCTCATAGCCCATACTCTATCGCTATGGGCAGGTGGAGTCTGCAGCGCGCTGCGGCAGGAACCTAGTAATACGACCCGTATGGGTAGGCGTAGGGATAAGGAGAATAAGCAGGACAGGCATATCCGCTGTAGGGATCGCAGTAGTAGCCGGGGTAGTAGCCATAGCCCCACCAGGGCGCGTAGCCATATCCGAATCCCCAATAAGGCCAATAGCCGCCGTAGTAGCCCCCGTAATAGCCTCGGCCGTAGTAACCATAACCTCGGCCGTAGTAACCATAGCCGTAGCCTCGGCCGTAGCCATATCCATAGCCGCGGTTTCCGTACGCGTAGCTGCGAGTGCCGTAGCCATAGGCGCTGCGGCCGCCCGCGGTGTATCCGCGGCTACCGTAGCTGTAGCTTCGCGTGACCGCGCCGCCGCTATAGCCGCGCGCGCCTCCGCCGCTAAAACCGCGTGCTCCGCCGCCGAAGCCGCCGCCCCCGCCATGCATGCCGCCCCCGCCACCATGTTGAGAAAAGGCTGGAGTGGCCAGCACCAACCCCAGCAGCAGGATGATTACGTTCCGCATCGTCTGCTCCTCTACTTCCAGCCTACCTCCGAATTCATGAGCGGGCGCAACTCGGCAAGCAGAATCTGGGCCAGCGGAATCTTTTAATAAGATGAAGCCGTCTGGTCCCTATGACGACAACTCTTCCCCAATTCGATCTTCCCGGCCAAGTGGCGTTGGTAACCGGCGCTGCGCGCGGATTAGGCCGTGCCATCTCGCTTGCACTGGCACATGCCGGAGCCGATGTAGCTCTTGGACTGAAAGACCGGGACGCCGACGGAGGCCTTGCGGCTGAGATCGAAGCATTGGGCCGGCGAGCGCTCCCGCTGCAGATGGACGTCAGCAAGCCAAACCAGATCTTCCAAGCCATCGCCGATGCGGCGACACACTTTAGCCGCCTCGACATTCTGGTCAACAACGCAGGTATTGCGCCCGGTAACCGGGCCGAAGACGTCAGCGAGGGCGACTTTGACGCGACGCTGGCAGTGAATCTGAAGGGCACGTTCTTTGCGAGCCAGGCGGCAGGACGCATTATGATCCGCCAACAGCGGGGCTGCATTATCAACCTCAGTTCACAGGCCGGATTCATCGCGTTGCCAGAGGAATCCGTCTATTGCATGACCAAAGCCGGCATTGCGCATCTCACCAAATGCCTGGCCGTGGAGTGGGGGAAGCACAACATCCGGGTGAATGGCGTTGCGCCCACCTTTATACACACGCCGGGAACGGAAGAAGCACTCGCAAATCCCGCGTTTCGGGCGGACGTCGTGGAGCGAATCGCCGCGCTGCATCGGGTGGGCGAGCCGGTTGAGGTATCGGGTGCGGTGGTGTTTCTCTGCTCTTCCGCGGCGTCTCTGATTACTGGACAAACGCTGTTGATTGACGGCGGCTGGACGGCGCGCTGAAACAAGAATGCAGCCGGTTTCCCGGCTGCAAGTCACAAGGATTATCAACAAAGAGGGAAAACTACATCTTGGTGTTGTCGGGCATTTTGGGCATAAGCACGGCGTCAATGACATGGATCACGCCGTTGGAACAAACGATGTCGGTTTTAACGACCTGAGCCTTGTTGACGAACACTTTCCCATCTTTGACGGTAATCTTGACGGCTGCACCTTCGGCCGTCTTATCGACCCCCGGTTTGACATTGGCCGCCATCACCTTGCCAGGCACCACGTGATACAGGAGCACTTCCTTCAGCTTTGCCGGATTGGCGATGAGTGCATCTAGCGCGCCGGGAGGAAGCTTGGCAAACGCTTCATCGGTTGGGGCGAAGACCGTGAACGGTCCGGCGCCCTTCAACGTGTCCACCAAACCCGCGGCCTGGACGGCCTTCACGAGGGTGCTGAAATCACCGGCCGCGACGGCGGTATCGACAATGTCTTTGTCTTGGGCCTGGAGCGAAATAGCAGCCAGGCTGAGAACACTAATAGCCAACATGGCTTTGAAACTCTTCATATGACAATCTCCTCAACGAATCGGAATCACGCTTTAACAGCGCCTATAGGATGAGCAGCCGGCCGTTCGCCGATGTACTTTAATTGAGCGTTTGGTGTGGTTGAAACGAAGCCAGAATGCTTCACTGCTGCTTAAGCCGAGCGGTGACAGCGGCCCACTGTAGGAAGATTGTAGGTACTTGGCTTTACTACTGAACGTTCAAGGTCTCACGAAGTCCTATGGGGCCGCTCCACTGTTTCGAAACATCTCATTCCCCATTCAAGATGGCGACCGGCTGGGACTCATCGGGCCGAACGGTTCCGGCAAGTCCACACTGCTTGAGATTCTGGCCGGGCGCCGCGAACCGGATACCGGTGAAGTGGCCGTGCGCAAAGGCGTCCGTTTCAGCCACGTTCAGCAGGACTCGCAGTTCGAGCCCGGGGATACGGTGCGGTCTGTGATCCGCGCTGCACTGGCGAAAGCCGGGGTCGCGGAAAGCGAGCGCGATGCGCGCGAAGGCGAAACGCTGGGGCGCACGGGGTTCGAGAACTTGGATGCCGAGGCGCAATCGCTTTCGGGCGGCTGGCGCAAGCGGCTGGCGATTGCGGCGGCGGTTGTGCAAGCGCCCGATCTTTTGCTGCTGGATGAGCCGACCAACCATCTCGACCTAGCCGGTATCGTGTGGCTTGAGAAACTGCTGCAGAATGCCTCCTTCGGCTGCGTGGTGGTCAGTCACGATCGCTACTTTCTCGAGAACGTGGCCACCGACATGGCCGAACTGAACCGCACCTACACGGACGGCCTGCTGCGCGTCAAAGGGAACTACAGCACCTTTCTGGAGAAGAAGGACGAATACCTGCATGCGCAGGCGAAGCGGCAGGAAGCGCTCGAGAACCGTGTTCGCACCGAGATCGAGTGGCTGCGGCGCGGACCCAAAGCGCGCACTACCAAGTCGAAGGCGCGCATCGATAAGGCGCAGGAGATGATCGGAGAACTCTCCGATCTCAATGCGCGGACCCGCACTGCGACGGCGGATCTCGACTTCTCCGCGACTGACCGCAAGACCAAGCGCCTGGTTGAATTGGACAGGGTCACCTTTGGCCTGGGCGGGCGAAAGCTGTTCGACGACTTCACGTTCACCTTCACGGCTGGCACGCGCGTCGGCTTGGTGGGACCCAATGGCAGCGGCAAAACCACTCTGCTGCGCTTGCTGCGCGACGAACTCAAGCCCGAGACCGGAGAGATCCGCCGCGCCGACAACCTGCGCATCGTGTACTTCGATCAGGACCGGGTACTTGAACCAGACGTGACGTTGCGCCGGGCTCTCGCGCCCGATGGCGACTCGGTCATCTTCCAGGATCGCGTTTTGCATGTGGCTTCGTGGGCGGCACGATTTCTTTTCGACCCGGAGCAACTCAATCAGCCGGTCGGCCGATTATCGGGAGGCGAGCGGGCGCGAGTTCTGATAGCCAGGTTGATGTTGGAGCCGGCCGATCTCCTGCTGCTCGACGAACCGACTAACGATCTCGACATCCCGACGCTCGAGATCCTGGAGGAAAGCCTGCTCTCGTTCAAAGGGGCCATGGTGCTGGTCACGCATGATCGCTATATGCTGGACCGCGTGTCGACCGTCGTTCTCGGGCTGAACGGAAATGGCCAAGCGCAGCGCTTTGCCGACTACTCGCAGTGGGAGGTCTGGCAAGCCGAGAGCCGACAATCGAAAGCGAAGGCCGCCGCAACCCAAGCCGGAAATGGCCAGGGGCTTATGGCTGCCAGGAAGAAACTACCCTATCTGGAACAACGCGAGTACGAGGGTATTGAGCACCGGATTGCCGAAGCCGAGCGGGCCCTGGAAGCGCGCCAGCACGAACTCCACGACCCAGCCATTGTCAGTGATGGGCGCAAGCTCCAGCACGCCGCCGCCGCAGTGGAGGAAGCGCATGAGGTGGTCAATGAGCTGTATGCACGCTGGGCGCAGCTCGAGAAGAAGCTGAATTCATAATGACTCACCGCGTTCGCAGTGCGGCGAGCGAGAATCGCTGCTTGCCATCGGGGTCGAAGTTGTTGGGGTTCAGCCAGCGCTCGAACGCCGCCCGGCATTGGCGCCACTCGGTCTCCAGCATGGAGAACCAAGCCGTGTCGCGGTTTCTGCCTTTCACGACCATGTGCTTCCGGAAGATGCCTTCGAACGTGAAACCGTAGCGCAGGGCGGCGCGGCGCGAAGGCGCGTTCAACGCATCGCACTTCCACTCCAGGCGGCGGTAACCCAGGTCATCGAAGGCGTATTCGATGAGCAGGAAGATGGCCTCGGTTCCTGCGGGAGTGCGCTGCAGGGCGGGGGACAGCAAGATGTTCCCAATCTCAATACAGCGGTGGACGGGCTCGATCCGCATCAACGATTCAAAGCCTACCGCTTGTCCGTTCTGGTCGAGGATGGCGAAGAAGAGCGGGTCTTCCGACGCGATTTTCCGTAGCAGGTAGGCGTCGAAGGCGGCGCGATCGGTGAACGGACCTTCAGCCAGATAGCACCACAATCGTTCCTTATCCTTCCAGTGGGTGCTCTCCCAAAGGGCGTTACTGTGGCGCGTCAGGCTGAGTGGCGCGAGGCTGACGTATTGCCCTTTCCGGCTCAACCGAAGTGGCCGGGAGGCAGGGAAGGTGCTGACCGGCTCGCCGACAGGAAGGTCGCCCCTTGGTTGCTCGTGTTCCGTCATCAAATCAGAAGTGTACGTTAATGTTCTAGTGTAGTTGGACAGTTTTGCCGGTCTTGGCAGACTCACGGGCCGCCGCCAGAATCGCGGTGACGATCATGTTGTTCTCCAACGAGGAGAGGCCCTCCGGCTTCAGCTTGCCACGCACCACCGCCTTCAGATAGGAGATGGAATCCGCTTGATCGGCCGGGAGCGCCGCCAGCTCTTGCAACTGTTCCTGAGCTTGATTGGGCAACCGCACGTGCAGCGTATTGCCTCCCGTGGCGACAGCGTATCCAGTCTGGCCATACACCTCTAAATCCTTTCGGCTGAACGGCCAGTTCCACGAAGCTTGTATGACCCCCTGCGCCTTCGGGTACTGGACCAGCACAGTGGCTTGGTCGTCGACATGCGGATAGACCTGTGGTTTGACGGTCTGGAGCAAGGCGGTCACGGCGACAGGGCGCTGATCATCCATCAACCAGGTCATGAGGTTGGCGCCATAGCAGCCGAAGTCGTACAAGGCGCCCGCCCCATTCTTCGCCGGATCGGTCAGCCAGCTCAGGAACTCCGGACCCACATGGATCTCCTTCGGCCCCTCGTGCCCGTCCATGGCGACAATGCGGTTCAGATCGCCTAGCGCATGCTGCTGTTTCACAAGCTGCCAGATGGCGCCGTGGCTTTTGTACCAGGTCGTCTCATAGTTGACGATGACCTGAATCCCGCTTTGCCGAGCTGCACTCTGAATGATTTCAGCCTGTGCGACGCTGACCGCCAGCGGCTTTTCCATCATGACGTCGATGTGACGTTTGGCCGCGGCTTGGACGATCACCGGGTGATCCAAGGTGTTCGAGAAGGCTGCTACCGCTTCGGGTTTGGACTGATCGAGCATGACACCCAGGTCGGTGAAGAACAGAGAATCCGGGAAGTTGTACTGCTGGGCGTAGTGGTGCTGCAGGGCTTTGTCGGGGTCGAAGATTCCAACCAGTTGAACATCCTGGCGCTTCTGGAGCGCGCGGAAGAAGCCGTCGACATGCCCATGCACCAGGCCGGCAATGGCGAGGCGAAGCGGCTTCGTCTCGTTGGAGGGCTGAGCAGAGCACAAGACCGGCCCCACCGCGCAAGCCAGCATGAGCGCAGTGAAGATTTTGCAAGGAGTCATAGTCGTGAACCATACTATCTCCCATTACCGGGCTCAGCGAGTTTGGAGCCGTCTTCCAGGTTCTCAGGGTTAGCATGGGAGCCGGTGTCCCCGCCACGGCGCAACCGAGATGATGAATCTCGTTGGGCAACTTGCACACATACGGAGTTTGGTGAAAGGCTTGCTGGAGTGGAGGTGCCGTATCATCGCCCGCGATCGCTCCCCACGTTAAGATACGAGTGTTCCCATCAGCAGGGTTTCTGCCATACTGCGACCATCCAGTAAGACTGGAATACTTGTTTGCCCCAGGACTTGGGGAGGGTATTGAGTTCGCAATTGAGCCTTGGTCACCCCGCGGGAGGCGACACCCAATATATTGGGGCGCCCGGCGTGCGGCTTCTTGAGGCGGTTATTGAGGGTACGCCCAACCCCATCTTTGTCAAAGATCTGAACCGGCGATTCCTGCTAGTGAACTCCGCATGTGCCCGGCTGCTGGGACGCACGAGGGCCGAACTGATTGGGCGAGTCGACTCGGAATTCCTCGCGATTGAGCAGGCGCGGATTATCGAGGCGGTTGATCAGCACGTTATGTCCACCGGCGAAACGATCGTTGCGGAGGAGCCGGTTACCAAGGACGGCCAAACACGAATCTTCCTTTCAACAAAATCGCCATTTCGAAATCCTCACGGTGGTATCGAGGGGCTAATTGGTATTTCGCGCGATATTACGGATCGGAAACTGGTCGAAGAGGAACTGCGCCGAAGCGAAGAACAGCTGCGGCTGGCCCTTACCGCGGCTCACGCGGGTGCTTGGACCTGGGACACCGTCAGCGGAGAGATGAATTGCTCGATGGAATGGTACGACATCTTCGGAGTCGACCCGGTGGAGAGCCCGGCGTGCTTCAAGACCTGGCTGCATTGCGTTCTGCCGGAGGACAGGGAAGCTGCCGCCTCAGCACTGATTAGCGCGGAAGCGGGTGAGGTTCGGAGCGAATACCGCATCCGCCAAGGGGAAGAGATCCGGTGGGTGCTTTCGATCGCCCGGCGTATTCCGAAGCCCGGGCAAGGCAATTCGCTGCTGGCTGGTGTGACGCTGGATGTTACCCGGCAAAAGGCCATTCAGGAGGCGCTGGCGGAGCAGGCGCGGCAGCTGGCGCGGTCGAACCGGGATCTGGAACACTTTGCTTCCATGGCCAGTCATGATTTGCAGGAGCCGCTCCGGAGCATCTCCATCTTTTCTGAATTGCTGGCGCGAGACTACGCTCCGGTGCTGGGAGAACGGGGACAACGATTCCTCGAGTTTATTTGCAGCGGCGCCAAGAAGGGGTACGACCTGACGCAAACGCTTCTTATTTATGCGCGTGCGGTTAGTGCAGACGAAAGCAACTTTACAAAATTCAGCCTCAGTAAATCGGTTGGCGACGCGATTTCGAGCTTGAAATTGAGAATCGTCGAATCCGACGCCTCGGTAACCAGCGAAGAGCTTCCCGAGGTGCTAGGCGACGATGTTCAAATCACGTTGGTATTTCAGAATCTAATCGACAACGCAATCAAGTACCGGAGCGAATCCCGTCCGGTTATTCACATATCAGCGCGCAGGGTCCGGGACGAGGTGGCGATCGCCGTTCGCGACAATGGCCGTGGGGTTGCCAAGGAGTTTCGTGAACAGATTTTCGAGCCATTTCAGCGCCTCGAGGTGCGCGAGGCAGGATCGGGGATCGGGCTGACAACGTGCAGGCGCGTGGTGGAACGTCACGGCGGTCGGATTTGGGTCGAATCCGAACCGGGCCGAGGATCGACGTTTATTTTTACGCTCCCCATTATGCGTAAAGGGTGAGATTTAAGATGAACAAGGTCCAATTTGTGGGGCAATTATGTAATAAGGCCTTAGGGGGTTATCTAAGGCGGACTCTAAATTGGAATTAGTTGGAATGGGCCAGCGCAGGCGCCTTAAGGCGCGGCTCAAAGGACTGCAGGAAGCTGTTACCTTGGAGGCGTAGTAGGAACGTGACTTCTTCAGATTTAATTCCTTATCCACCGACCATTGTTTTGGTCGAGGACAGCAAGGGTGATGCTTACATTATTAAGGAAGCCATTGCAGAGAACATTCCGGGCTCTCGTTTGCGCCACTTCGAAGACGCACCGAGCGTACTCACGTTTCTGGACGATGTAGATTCGTCCACTGATGTTAAGGTCCCGGCACTATTCGTGGTCGATCTGAACCTGCCGGGTGGATGGGGCGGCTCGGTGGTGGAACGAATCCGCGGAAGCCGTTGCGCCGAAGTTCCCATTCTGGTTTCGAGTTCAGCGCGGGCCGAGAGCGTTAGAAGCCTGGCGAGGTTCGGGGCGCATTTCTTTTCGAAGCCCTCCTCGTACGAGGAGTTTTTTGCCATCGGCAAGATTATTCGTTCGCTGATGATGGAACCGCAGGTTGCGATTTAAAGGCTGATCCCGGCGCCACGCGGCGTGATATAGCTAGGCCGTGCTGAGATGAGCCTCGCATCCAGATTAGTGCTCCGTTTTTCTCTTGGCCTGATCGGCGTTGCCGCGATGTTATTTCTGACCGCGGGCTCGCTGAGGTTTTGGCAGGGCTGGATCTTTCTGGGCGTCATTTTTGTTCCAGGCATCTCGTCGATGGTCTATTTCTACAAACACGATCCTCAGTTGATGGAGCGCCGACTGCAAAGCAAGGAGACCGTTGGCGAACAGAAGCTGCTCATCCGGTTATGGAAGCCGCTGTTCTTCGCGGCTTTTCTACTGCCCGGCCTGGATTACCGTTTTGGCTGGTCGCGCAGCACTTTGGGCGCGATGCCGGTGTGGCTGGTATTGCTTTTTCAGGCAGTCGTCTTGAGCGGAATTCTTTTTGTCGTGTGGGTACTGAACACGAACAGTTTTGCCTCGCGTACCATTCAGGTGGAAGCAGGCCAGAAAGTCATCTCCACCGGACCGTACGGAATCGTCCGCCATCCCATGTATTTGGGCGCCCTCATCATGTGTCTCGCGGCACCCTTGGCGCTGGGCTCGTATGTCGCCTTGCCTGTCTTCGTGTTACTCGTATCCTTCTACGTTCTCCGCCTGCTCAACGAAGAGGAAGTGCTGCGGCAGGAACTGCCGGGCTACGTTGAATACTGCCGGCGGACGACATATCGGCTCGTACCGTTTGTGTGGTGATCACTGCGGGGCGGGGGGCAACGCCTCAGGTATCTCCGGAATCCGCGAGTTGAAACTGGCGCGAAGGTTAAAATGGAAGGGTCCACATGCTTGTGCTCTTTGAGAGGCTCCTTTAAATGTTTGCTAGAAGACTCGGCGTACCGGTCATTCTTGCCCTGCTTGCTTGTTTTGCCCCACTTATCCAGGCCCACGCGATTTTGCTTTCTTCGACGCCGGCCGCAAAATCGGTTGTCGACGGACCCGATCTGACGGTAAGCCTCAAGTACAATTCGAGGATCGACGCGAAGCGGTCGAGGCTGATCCTTATTTCTCCTACCGGCGAGGAGCAGACGCTCACGATCGCCACACAATCTCCATCGGAGGTGCTGGAAGCACCGGCCAAGGGACTGAAGAGCGGCGCTTATATTCTGCGATGGCAGGTGCTGGCCGTCGACGGGCATATTACCCGTGGGGAGATACCGTTCTCTGTGCGGTAACCCGACGTGACGCAATTCCTCGACATCTTCGGTTTTCTGTCGGTGCTGCTGCGCGGACTGACGCTGGCTTTTGAGGCATTGACAGTGGGGGGAGTCGTCTTTCTGCTGGCGGTGGTCAGACCGCCTGCCAGCGATGACGTGCGCAGGCGGGTAGGGCGATGGATTATCTGGTTCGCGCTGGCGCTGGTTGTTACGCAAGTCTCAAGCGTGGCCGCGAATTCGGCGATCCTCATCGGGTCCACCGACATGGTGCTCAGCGATGTGGCCGGAGCGGGATTCTGGTTTGCCGGGCTGTTGATGGTGGTGGGTGCCGGGGTAGCCGCGGCTTTCGCGAGAACCCGCTTGGTGACGATTGCCGGTCCCATCGCTTGCGTTTTGATCCTGACCGGCTCGGTGCTGGCCAGCCACTCGGTGGCACGCGTGGACGACCGTGGAATTCTGGTTGTTATGACGCTGGCCCATCACGTGGCCGGTGCGGTTTGGATTGGCGGGATGCCGTATCTACTGGTCGCCCTCCGGCACTCGCCCGACAACTCGGTGGGCGGAACGATAACGAGCCGCTTTTCGCGGATGGCCATGTTTGCGGTCGCCACGCTGGTCGGGGCAGGGCTGGTGCTGTCTATCTTCTATGTTGGATCGCCAGCGGCCGCGTTTGAAACAACGTACGGGCTAATGCTGCTGCTAAAGATGATCCTAACCGGCGTCTTGCTGGTGCTGGGCTGGCTGAATTGGCGAATCGTACGCATCGTAAGACGTGGCGACCGTCCGGATCTGCTTCCTCTGAGGCGGTTTGGCGAGGCTGAACTGGGGATTGGATTCACGATCCTGCTGGCTGCCGCATCCATTACTTCAACCCCGCCCGCGATCGATGTACAGGCGGACCGCGTTTCGGCACAGGAAATCGCGGATCGTCTTAAGCCGCGAATGCCGCGCATGGAGACGCCCCACTTTACCGAACTCGCGTCGGTCAGAGCGATGGCGCTTCCCAGGGGAAACACGCAGCTCGGGTCGTTTGTGCCGGGACAGCTCCGGCTCCCGCTCACCGCAAAGGACAAGGCTTGGTCGGAATATAACCACAACTGGGCCGGCATCGTGGTGCTGGCGATCGGCATTTTCTCGCTCCTGTCGCGTCGGTTTGCTTGGGCCAAGCACTGGCCACTGCTGTTTCTTGGCTTAGCCGTGTTCCTGTTCATACGCGCCGACGCTGAGAACTGGCCGCTCGGTCCACGCGGCTTTTGGGAGAGCTTTCAAACTGCGGAAGTCGCGCAACACCGTGTGTTCGTGCTGTTGATCATCGCGTTCGCCGCGTTTGAATGGGCGGTACAGACCAACCGCATCCCTGCGCGGCTTGCGGGCCTGGTGTTCCCGATGGTGTGCGCGGTCGGCGGCGCGCTGCTGGTCACGCACTCGCACTCGCTTGGGAATGTGAAAGAAGAGTTTCTGGTGGAGATGAGTCATATCCCGCTGGCGATCTTTGCAGTCATAGCCGGGTGGTCGCGATGGCTGGAGATACGGCTTCCGGATACGGCGCGTATGCGGGCGGTGTCATGGCTTTGGCCGATTTGCTTCATCCTGGTGGGCCTCGTGTTGGTAACGTACCGGGAGAGCTGAGCGGTTAAGGCCCGACAGTTTCGCCGGAATCTCAGGTGAGAAGTAACTCCATGACCACCGTTGCGTCGGTCGGGTTTGCGTAGTAGCGGGGCGTTGTGCGGACAATCTGAAAGTGGAACTTCTGATTGAGCCGGATCATGCGGGTATTGCGCTTGCGGGTGTTGGTGACTATCCGGCGAAAGCCACGGTAGCGAGCATAGGCGACTTGCCAGGCTTTCAATAACTGCCCGAAACCCAGCTGTTGGAACCTGGTCGCGATGCCGGTTGACGCGATGTAGAGCGTGCCCTTCTGGTGCGGATTCATGCCGTCTTCCCGGACATCTTCCTGAAAATCGACGTGCTCCCAAAAAGCGCAGCAGCCGACTCGCTTGCCATCGATCAACATCCAATAGGCGTCGAAATGGGCCCATTGTGCAGCCGAAAAGCAGTCGGACGGGAAAAGCTTGCGATCGAATGCTACGAGGCTGCGTAGGTCGTCCGGAAGCACCGCTTTTCTGAATTCGGTTTGCATGGATTGTGTCGTGAGTGGATTCTACAACGGCGAAGAGCTCAGGATTTTCGTTATGATTTCGGCATGACAGATGTTTCATCGTTGTTCCGCCTGGACGGGCGAGTGGCGCTGGTTGCCGGAGCAGCTTCCGGTATTGGGCTGGCCTCGGCGCAGGGGCTTGCGTCCGCAGGCGGGCTGGTGATTTGTGCCGACGCCAATGAAGCAGGCGCGGAAGCGGCCGCTGCGGGAATTCGGCAAGACGGAGGACGGGCGGAAGCGCTGAGGCTGGACATCACTGATCGGATGGCGGTGACTGATGCGTATCGGAAGATCGAAGCGACACATGGCCAGATTCATGTGCTGGTGAGCACACCGGCCGTCAACATCCGCAAGCCGCTGCTTCAGTATTCGGACGCCGAATTCGAAAGCGTGCTGCGATTGAATCTGACTGGCAACTTCCTGATGGTCCAGGCGGCGGGGCGCCACATGAGCGAGAAGAGGACAGGCAGCATCATTCTGTTCTCTTCGATTCGGTCGGTGACGGTTGAGCCGGGGCAATCGGTGTACGCGGCGACGAAGGCCGGCATTGTTCAGATGGCACGCGGCTTGGCGGCGGAACTCGGTCCGGATGGCGTGCGAGTGAACTGCATTGCGCCGGGTGTGGTGGAGACGCCGCTCACAGCCCCCATCAAACACGAGCCGAGCTGGTACGAGGCGTATGCCACAAAGAACGCGCTGGGCCGATGGGCCACGGCCGAGGAGATGATCGGGCCCGTGGTGTTCCTGGCGTCCGATGCAAGCAGCTATGTAACGGGTGCCGTATTGTTTGTGGACGGCGGTTGGACAGCGATCGATGGACGGTTCACGCCGCCGCTTAGTATGGCAGCACGACCGGACTAACCGCACCGAACTCCGTTTCAGCTGGACCAATCGTCCGAAAACGTGGTTTTGCCGTCCGTGTCCTCGATTTCGATCTTTTGAAAGGTGAACGATACTCGTTCCAGCTCGTTGGTGTCTGCGGGTCCGGAAGGAATCGACTTTGGCGTATGGTTGGCTTCCGGATCGCCCACGAAGCGAAAGACCTGGGAAATTGCCGCGTTGGTGAGCGTCACAGTCTGAAATACATATCCCTCACCGTTCTGGTTGGTTTTGATGTACTGAAAGACAACTTGTGTCAGGACCTCGTTGGTGGCGCAGGCGGTCAAAATCTGTGGCGAGGCAGCGCCCCACGCTTTCACGAACGTAACGGGCTGATATTGACGGCGACCGGTGACCTGACCGGTGGAGGGGTCGCGGGGCGACTCGATGCCCATGGAGAACGCGAACACCTCGATCCACTGATGGTTGTCCGCATTCCTGGGCGACTCGCCCTTGAACGAGCCTTGCTTTTGTCCGGTGATGCGGATGTAGGCTTCGTGCGCCATTTCGGCGGCCTCCTTCGAGAAGCGGCGAATCGACGGTTGCGGTCTGGCTCTCATTCTCTCTCTTTTCGGCGAGCGTCGAGGAGAAGGCGGCGGAGGGGAGCTGCGGTATAGTTGGCGGCGAGATGAGTGATCGACAGTACGAAGCGAAGCGAGCAGGCCGCTGGACGGCGGCCGGCTGCATCGGTGCATTATTGCTGGGCGGCGCGTTACTCGCGCGCCAGGACGCGGTGAGAATATCCAGGGGGGACTTCGACTGGCCGTCGGTGGTTCTGAGCAACGCGAAGGCTGAGGTCACTGTGGTTCCCTCCATTGGACGGGTGATGTCGTTCCGTCTGGTGACGGCCGTCGGAGGAGGCGATGCGACTCCGTTTTGGCGGAACGCCGCTCTGCGTGGGAAGGCGGTCGATCCGGCTTCCGAGATCTGGCTTAACTTCGGTGGCGATAAGACCTGGCCGGCGCCTCAGTCGCAATGGCCGCAGTTGGCCGGTCGCGCATGGCCGCCGCCAGCCGGTTTTGACGCGGCGGTCAACCAGGCGGAACTCTCCGGCACCGCGGGCTTGGGGCCGAATCAGATCGCACTGGTTTCGCCGGTTGATGCCCACTACGGGATAAGGGTGCGGCGCGTGATTACGCTGGACGAGCAACGGCCCATCCTGACGATCGAAACGACGTATACAAAGGTGACGGGCGCGGCGGCGAGGGTGAGCGTTTGGGTGGTGACGCAGACGCGTTCCCCGGAGCGGGTGTTTGCTGTGGTGGCCGCGCATTCGAAGTTTCAAAGAGGATTTCAACTGCTGAGCGAGAACGTGCCAACGGACATGCGGCGCGATGCAGAACTGATTTCGTTCTCGCGAGGGCACGCGCGGTCTGCAAAAATCGGAGTCGACGGAGACACGCTGATCTGGGTGGGAAAGGCGGATGAATCAAGCCAGGGCGCGGGGCTTGGCACAAGCTTACGAGTCGACACCCGCACGCCGGTGGACAACCAGCGTGAGGCAGAATGGCCCGATCAAGGGTGCCACGCCGAGATCTATACCAACCCTGACGATTCGGAGCTGGGGCCGGGGCTCAGCTATGTCGAAATGGAGACGCTGGGACCAGTGCGCGTACTGAAACAGGGAGAATCCCTCACGCAGACGAATATCTACAGGCTGCGGCAACGAACGGAGGCCGATCCCACGGCCGAAGCGCGGAAGATGCTGGCAGAATAGGGGGCTGAGCTTGGGACCAGAAGTCCGTCGCGTCTTGAGTGATTTGGGGACGCTTACGGCGCGTGGACTTTAATCGGGCCAGCACGCGCCGTAGTGGATCTAAGAGAGGAATGCGACGTCGCCGAGTCTAGGCCGCGTTGGACAGCAACTCTTCGAAGATTTCCTCGTTACCGTCTTCCTTGTTCCGGTCCGCCTGCTCTTGGCAGGCAATGCAGAATGCCGCCCACGGCACAGCAGCGATGCGCTTGGCGCTGATGTCTTCTTCGCAGTGCAGACAAGTTCCGAATGTACCTTCTTTAATGCGACGAAGAGCTAACCGGACGCTGCGAAGGAGGTTCGATTCGCGGTCGAGATTGCGGATGGCAAGTTCACGCTCAGATGCGTGCTGCACTTCATCCAGAGCATCAGCGCTCTTCTCGATGGTGATCGCGTCGCGGTTGCTAACAATCTGTTCCAGTTCGTCCCGCTTGGCTTCCAGGATCTTTCTGAATCTTTCAGTTTCTGTCTTCGTCATTATTTTTCTCCTCAATCATCGACAACATTTGACTTACTTAATCTGGCATCCTACGCAAAAATTGTAGGTAGCACAGTCTTGCGTCTGGCGGTTTAGACGCAACTCATCGCGAAAAGGTTCACCCACCGCCATGAGACTTCGCACTCCTTAACACGGAAACATCCAGACGCGCTCTTCCGAGCAGGCTTCTTGAGAAGCACTCTAACCAGCGCTCGCACATCGAGGGTTGACTTGCGAAAGAGATGCTGACGTCGGTACCTTGGCGGGCTGCACCGGGCGGGCGGCCTACGTGGCACCCGTTCAGAACATCCATGGCTTCCATTGAGCCCACGGATGACTGACGTTGGTATACCAGATAGCTTCGCAATCTGGACCTCAAGATCATAACACAGTCCGCAAGCATTTCAGGCGCCACTCCGGACAGACCCCGGCGCACCTTCGGCATTCCCGAGGGGTTGGCAGGCCTGCGGGGCGCCAAATGCCAGTAAAAGTATCGGATTTGCAGCTTCCGAACAGGATGTTCCCCGCTTCTTCGCGGCGCGCGGCGACCAGATGTTGTCAACCAGAGATGACATCCGCCGAAAACTTGTCTGCGTCATTTGACCCTACGGATAAAAAAGTCATGCGGCGGGCTGCGAGTTTTTCAGGGGAACGACCCCGCCTGGCTGCTTCAAAATCCGCTGAACTTACGTAGCAGCCGGAGTACTTTTTTCTCTGAGGATCTGCGGAAAAGCCCCGAAACGCGCTGGGGCGGATTGCCCATTGCGATGCGGCCGAAGGTGCTTGTCAATCTGCGCGGACGGCATCCACGAGGCAACTAAAGAAGATCGGGCCGCCGCCGATATCTGTTAGACGGTCGGAGGTCAACACATTGATGCCTCCTCCTCCGGCTGAACTCTTGTTCCAGCGCCCGCTCGGGACGCGGATGACACCGGGTTTTACCGAGTCGGAAACGCGCGCCACGACGAAGAAGGCGCCGCGGTCGTTAAACAGCCGCACCTGATCTCCGTCTTCAATTCCGCGGGGCAGGGCATCGGTCGCGTTGATTTCGACGATCCCCGTCTGGCGGACGACGCTCTCGCGATGCCCAAAGGTGGAGTTCATGCTGTCATCGTTCTTGGAGGGTACCAGTTCGAGCGGGAAACGCCGGCGCAATCCGGCGTCGCCGAAGCGCGATTCGAGCGGCGGTGTGTATTCCAGACTCTCCGAACCGAATTCGAACCTACTGGAAGGTGTCTGGAAGTTACCAGCGGCGAACGGCAGAAAGGGGGTGTTCTGTTCCGATACGCTGAGCCGGATCGAGCGTTCCGTTTCCAGGCGTTCCAGCGTGATGCCGCGCAGATAAGGAGAGCGGGAGGCGAGCAACTGCCGGATCATGTCGTCTTCCGTGTCGTCGAAGCAAGAGTCGTCGAAACCCAGCCGCTTGGCCAGGAGGCGGAAGATTTCCACGTTCGATTTGGTTTCGCCGGGCGGCGGCAGGGCTGGCCGGGCGAGCTGCAGGTAGTAGTGCCCGTAGGCTAGATACAAATCGGTGGTTTCCAGGAAAGTGGTGACGGGCAGGACGATGTCGGCATAGTCGGCGGTGTCGGTGGCAAACTGTTCGAGAACGACGGTAAACAGGTCGCTGCGCTTCAGGCCATTCACGACCGAGCTTTGATTGGGTGCAATCGCGGCTGGATTGGAGTTATAAACCACCAGCGCCTGGACGGCGGGATCCCGGCGCTCCAGCAGCTCGCGCCCCAACTCCGACATATTAATGAGCCGGCCGTAGCGTCCCAGCGGGGAATTGATCTGCAAATCGGGACGTTCCAGTGAATCGCGGTTGAGCTGGAAGGCTCCCGACGTTGTCAGCTGCATTCCTCCGCCGGCTTCCCGCCAGGACCCGGTTAGCACCGGCAGGGCGGAAATCGCGCGTACAGCGCTTCCGCCGCGATCCGTTCTTTGCACGCCGTAGTTCAGCCGGATGACGGCCGGGCGGGTGGTCGCGTACTCCCGGGCCAACTGCTCGATCTCGCCCACCGTTAAGCCCGTCAGGCTTGACACGCGATCGGGCGGATAAGCGGCAGCCAAAGTCGCAAAATCATCGAACCCATGGGTACGCGCCCGGACGTACTCGGAATCCTGCCAGCCTTGGCGGAGGATAATGTGGGCCAGCCCCAAAGCGAGCGCGAGATCCGATCCGGGATTAATGGCGAGATGACAATCGGCCGCACGCCCGGTTCGATTCTTCACCGGATCGATCACCACCAGGCGGGCACCGCGCCGGCGCGCTTCCACGATGAAAGGCCAGAGGTGGACATTGGTGCCCAGGATGTTCGCGCCCCAAGCAATGATGAGCTTGGATTGCGCGAACTGCTCGGGTTCGGTGCCCCACTTAGCGCCTTGACTGAGCATGAGCGCCGCGCCACCCGTGGCGGAGCAAATGGTGCGATCGAGCCGCGACGCGCCCAGCCGGTGGAAGAAACGGCGGTCCATGCCGGAGCCATTCAGCAATCCCATGGTGCCCGCGTAGCTGTAGGGAAGAACCGATTCCGAGCCAAACTCCCGGGCGATAGCCGCCAGCCGGCCGGCAACTTCGTCGAGCGCCTCATCCCAGGAGATTCGTTCGAAGCGCCCTTCTCCTTTGGCGCCGATCCGCCGCAGGGGATGAAGCAGTCGGTCGGGATGATAGACGCGCTCCAGGTACTGCGCGACCTTGCCGCACAGAAAACCACGGGTGATGGGGTGCGCCGGGTCACCCCGCAGCTTCGATCCGTTTCCGTGCTCATCGACGTTGACCAGCAGGGCACAGGTGTCCGGGCAATCGAGTGCGCAGACGGAGTGTCGAACGGAAGGCATGTCTTACTATTCTAGGTAAGTTGCGGGCAGGGGGAGGCGTCCGACTCCTCTGGCTAGCGCTTCCTCACGGTCGCGCCTCCGAGTTGCGTGACACCAGGTCGCTTGTTCGCCTGACGGGGTTGGCGAGCGATTCTTTTTTTCTGGATTCTGATCCAGGTGTAATAATCGACCCAGGCTCCCGTCCTTAGTGGTGGAAAAGGGGATCTGGAGTGAACCTGCAAACGGCAACGTACGAAAGCGCGGTTCCTACGCTCACCCGGGATTTCAGTCAAAGCTTTGAGGCTTATCACGGCCTGGTGTTTCGAACCGCTTATCGAATTACCGGCAACGCCGCGGACGCCGAGGATGTTTTACAAACGATTTTCTTGCGGCTGCTGCGGATGGCTCCAACCGCTCCGTTTCCGGACAACGAAGAGAGCTACCTGCGGCGTGCCGCGGTGAATGCGTCGGTCGATCTGATCCGGGCCCGGCACCTTGAGCGGAGTGTTCCGCTGAACGAGGCCGTGGCGGAAGCAGACAAAGCACCCAGTGATGATCTGCGGGATGCACTCCGGCGGGCGCTTGCCGGGCTGAACCCGCAGGCAGCCGAGATCTTTGCGCTTCGCTATTTCGAAGATTTTACGAATCGGGAGATCGCCAAGGCGCTTCGTATATCGCAGGTTTCTGTGGCTGTAAAACTACATCGAGCCCGACACCAACTTCAAAAAGAACTTCTTTCATACCGGGGAGGGCAATCATGAGTCAACGTGAACTGGATCAAGCAATCGAGGAAGTCCGCAACGAAGTCGTCGACGACGCGGTAATACGAGCCTCGGCAAAGAAAGTGTTCCGCGGGCTTTTCGACTCGACGTTGAAGTCTTATCAAGTGGATCGCATCCGCGGGTGCGCCGACTTCCGGCTTTTGATGAAGCCGTACCTGAGCCACACACTTTCACCAGCGCGAGCGATGCTGCTGGAAGATCACACCCATCAATGCGTGGCCTGCCGCCAGGCTCTACAACAAGAGCGCAGCGGTGCGCCGGCAGGGCCGTCGTTCCGGCCCGAGAAAACGACTCAGTCGAGCAAGCGTTTTCCAGTTCTGACATGGGCATTGGCGGCGACCCTGGCCATTGGCATTGGGCTCGGTGTGGTGGGCGCGCGAAACGGGCTCCTTCCGGGACAGCATGCGGTGCGGGCCACCGTTTCGGCCGTGGATGGCAGCCTCTACCGGATAACGGAATACGGGGCACGCTTGGTTGCGGTTGGCGACGTAATCCGGAACGCGGACCAACTGCGTACGGCCAAAGGATCGCGAGCGATTATCCGCCTGATGAGCGGGGCAGAGGTCGAACTGGGCGAGCGCTCCGACGTTTCGGTCTCGCGCAATTGGAAGGGAACCACGGTGAATGTCGAGCAAGGGCGAGTCATCGTGGCAGCAGTTGAGCCCAATCTGGGGTCGCTGTATGTTTCGAGCGGCGATCTTCTGGTTCCCGTGAAGGAAGCCGTTCTGGCTGTCGACAGTGGGACAAAGGGCTCGCGTGTCGCGCTGGCAAAGGGTATGGCTCGGGTTCAGCAAGGACCCAAGACCACCGATTTATCCGCCGGTCAACAACTGGCCACCGACTACCGCATGGGATACGTTCCGGTTTCGGCCCAGTTTTCCTGGAGTCAGAATGCCGGCACATACGCATCGTTGTTGAGCGAATTCTCGACACTTCAAAAGGAGTTTCAAGCTATACCCTCGCCGGGCCTACGGTATTCCTCAAATCTGGCAAAGTATCTGCCCGCGAACACCGTTATTTATGCGGCTATTCCGAATCTGGGAGGAACGTTGACGGAAGCGAAGAGGATCTTCGACGAGCGCCTGTCGCAGAGCGGCGTGCTGCAGGAGTGGTGGACCCAGCACTCCGGATCGCACGCGGCCGAGGTCGAGCGCGCCGTCACGCAACTCAGCGCGATCAGCCAGTATCTAGGCAATGAAATCGTTCTAGCCGTGCCGTCCACGGGTCCTCATCAATACGGAAAGCCGGTATTCCTGGCTGGGTTGAGCCAACCCGGGTTGGCGGAATATCTGCAGCAGAACGTGCCGGCGGCGAGTGGCCTGCGCATCATCAACAGCGCAGCCGGAGCGGCAACGCCCGCCACAGGGCAGTTGTTCGTAGACTTGGAGAACAATGTGGTGGTGGCATCGTCGGACCTCGCGGGATTGCAAACGGTGGAGGCGGCTATCAGCGCCGGGACTCCAGGTGCATTTGTTCAGACGCCGTTCTTCAGCCGGATTTCGCAATCGTACACCGCCGGCGCAGGCTATTTGCTGGCAGCGGACATGGAACAAATCAGTCCCAAATCCGTACCTACTGCCACAGGGCCATTGGCCGGGTTCAATAATGTTCAATATCTTGTGCTGGAACGGCGCGACGTGCCGGGAGGAACGGAGACCCGGGCTTCACTCTCCTTCGCCGGCAACCGGCAAGGTATCGCATCCTGGCTGGGAAGCCCCGGGCCCATCGGTTCGGTGGCCTTTGTTTCGCCAGACGCCAGCTTTGCTGTGGCATTCGTTATGAAAAGCCCGCGTACGGTTGCGACGGAGCTTGTCACCTTCGCTTCGCAAGGGAACCCGCAGTTTCTCGCGCAACTCAATGGCTTCGAATCCCAAGCGGGTGTGAGCCTGATTGACGATATCGCTGCGCCGCTGGGAAATGACGCCACATTCGCGATGGATGGTCCACTGGTGCCAATACCCACCTGGAAGCTTGCGATTGAAGTGAACGATCCTGACCGCCTGCAACAAACGCTGGCCACGCTGGTGAGCCGCTACAATCAGACTCCACCAACGCGGACGGGACAGCTCCAACTCGGCAGCGATCAGGTCGGTTCGCGCACCTTCTACTCAGTGGGCATCGAAAAAATGCCGGGCCTCGCAGCGTACTATACATTCGTCGACGGATACCTGGTAGCGTCCAATAGCGAAGCAAGCTTGACCCAAGCGATTCAGAACCGCCAGGCAGGCTACACGCTGGTCAGTTCGCCTAATTTCCAAAAGCAACTGCCGGTGGACAACTTCACGAACTTTTCGGCGATCCTTTATAACAACCTCAGCTCTACGTTGGGCACGGTTGCCAACGGGCTGAAGGGGTCCAATGCCTTGTCTGCCTCTCAGCAGCAGGCCATGGCGGCGCTGGCGGCCTCGAGCGTTCCCGGCTTGATTTGCGTATACGGCGAACCCGACCGGATTGTGGCTGCAACTCGCGGGTCGTTCGTTGGTTTTAACCTGGGAACGCTGGCGGGCATTCAACAAGGAAAGCCGCTGATGCCCCTGATCGCATCCAGTATGCAAGCGGCGCGGACAAGTGCAGGGGGCAGCCCGCCTGCATCTCGAAACTGAATCATGCCACAGCTCAACGACACACCAACCGTTCTTCCCTCGGCCGCGGGCAACGCGCCGCTGGTTGCCGATCAGAAAGGGCCGCCAATCATCGAATTGCGCGGCCTTTCGGTGCGACTAGGCAATCGCGACGTGCTGCGCGATCTGACCTGTGCGTTCAGCGGACGAACGATTGGACTGTTGGGTCCGAACGGGGCAGGCAAGTCCACGTTGATCAACACGCTGCTTGGGTTCTGGCCGGTGTCGGCCGGTTCCGCGTATGTCTTTGGCGCTGACATTCGGACGCACGCCAAGTGGATACGCAGCTTGATCGGCTACATGCCGGAGAATGACGCCTTCATTAGCAACATGAGCGCGGTGGCATTTATTCGGCTGATGGCGGAGCTTTCCGGTTTACCCGCTGAGATGGCGTTGGAACGGGCGCATGAAGCGCTGTTTTATGTGGGCCTGGGAGAAGCCAGATACCGAAAGCTTGGCACTTACTCGCTGGGCATGAAGCAACTAGCCAAGTTGGCCCAGGCGATTGCGCATGGCCCGAAGCTGCTGATTCTGGATGAACCAACGAATGGCCTTGATCCGCCCGCCCGCCAGCGTATGATCCGGCTTATCCGCGAGATGCATGAGAGCCGCGAAATGCACATTGTTCTGTGCTCGCACCTACTGCGTGACGTTGAAGAGATTTGCGAGGAAGTCGTCATTCTCAAAGAAGGCCGCGTTGTTCATTATTCCAATCTCAACGATGAACGGCGTTCCAACCGGCGTTTCCTGGAGTTGGAATTACATGGCGACACGACGAATTTCGCTCCGGCCATTGAGAGCCTGGGCTGCGAATGTGCACCCGGGGCGCTGAACCGCCTGAAGGTGGTGCTGGCCGACAACGTTGAGATTCCCGATATCTACCGCATTGCTTCCGAGCAGAACGTCCAGTTGCGGCGCCTGAACTTCCGGCGTGACAGTTTGGAAGACATTTTCTTAAAGGCGATGGAGAACAATAATGGCGGTCTATAAACGCACCTACCGGGGATACTCCGGCGCCATTACGCCCAGCTGGTCCCGCTTCCTGGTGCTGTATCGCTACTCGCGCAGCAACTTATTCCGGTCGAAGTTTCAAACCGCGTTTCTAGTGCTCTGCTTCTTCTTTCCGCTGCTGTGCCTGCTTGGCATCTACGCCAACGATCACCTCAGTGCATTTTCGTTTCTGGGTAACCGGAGTGGTCCGCTGTTTCCGATCGACGGCAAGTTTTTCATGGTCTACACGGTTGTCCAGGGCACGCTCGCGTTCATCCTTACGTCATTCATCGGTCCGAGCCTGGTGTCGCCCGATCTCGCTAACGGGGCGCTTACGTTGTACCTGTGCCGGCCGCTTTCCAGAACCGAGTATGTCCTGGGAAAGATGTCGGTCCTGGTCATCATATTGTCGTGGATTACCTGGATACCGGGGCTGGTGCTGTTCTTTGTGGAGGCGAGTCTCTCCGGTTGGCAGTGGATGGTCGACAACGTTTTCATCGCTAACGGAATCCTGCTGGGCTCGTTCATCTGGATCGGTGTTCTTTCGCTACTCTCTCTCGCGATCTCGGCGTGGGTGAAGTGGCGTCTTGCGGCCGGCGCTCTGCTGCTGGGAACGCTGTTTATGGGCGGCGGGTTCGCGCAGGCTATCAACTCCGTGCTGCGGACGCAGCAGGGCTATTTGATTGATGTGGGGCATTTGATCTCGCTCATTTGGGGCGACTTGTTCCGGCAGGAGGCCAACCAGGATTTCCCGGTCGGCGAAGCCTGGACGGCCCTGCTAGCATTCCTGGGCGTTTGCCTTTTGCTGTTGATGCGCAAAGTGAAAGCCAACGAGGTGGTCCGATGAGCAACCAGATCACCTTCGACAACGTTTCCAAGTTTTACGGCGACGTGCTGGGCGTGAATCGAGTGAATCTCTCCATACCGCCGGGCATCACGAGCCTGGTTGGCCCCAACGGGTCGGGGAAGACGACACTGATGAACCTGATGACGGGTCTCATCCGCCCGTCGCGCGGGACGATCAGCATTCTGGGAATGACGCCCGACCAACCGGAACAGCTGTTTCGCAAGGTCGGCTACAGCTCGCAGTTTGATTCCTCGCCCAAGGGTCTGACGGGCTACCAATTCATTTACTCGTACCTGTTGCTGTTCGGCTACGATGCAGCGAAAAGTCAGGCTCTGGCGTGGCGTGCCGTTGATCGGGTGGGCCTGCGCGACGCCGCGCATCGCAAGGTCGCCGGTTATAGCAAGGGTATGCGCCAGCGGATGCGTTTGGCTCAGTGCCTGGCGCATGATCCGCAGGTCCTGGTGCTGGACGAGCCGCTGAATGGTTTGGATCCGCTGGTGCGGGCGGAAACGATCGCCCTGTTTCGAACCTTCGCTCAAGAAGGCTGCCACGTGATTCTATCGAGTCACGTGCTCCACGAGGTGGATATCATCTCCGATCAAGTGATCCTGCTGAGCGGCGGGTATGTTGTGGCCGAGGGAAAAATTCAAAGCGTTCGAAGCGAGATTCCGGATCACCCGATGCAGATTCTGATTCGCTGCGAACGGGCCGGCGAACTGGCCTCGCGCGTCTTCTTAGAAGACCACATTGTCGAAGTGCGCATGCATAACGACCACCATGGGCTCCTCGTTAAAACCAGCCAGCCCGACCGTTTCTTCCTGATGATGAATCGCGTTGCGACGGATGGGCTCGGAATCGAATCGGTCGCCCCGGTAGATGACGACGTCAACTCCGTCTACGAGTACCTGATCGGCGCCGAGGAGGTGGTCCGATGAATCCGCTTTGGTGGACTCAAATACGAGCGGTCATCCGGCTGGAGATTCGAAAGACGTTTCTTGCCAAGCGCGGCTTGTGGATCTACTTGCTGGCTCTCATGCCAGTCGCGCTTTTCCTGGGGCACTCGTTGATTGAAATCCAGCAGCACGGCTCTCGACTGGCGATGGCAACTCAAATGAAGCACCCGGTGACCGAGGCGGACTTCGCGGCAATCGAACCAGGGATGACTCGGGCCGAGGTGATCGCCAAGCTTGGAGATCCGCCAGAAGTTCGTTCGCGCTTACGAAGAGTGAAGAGCGGGCCGCATCAAATCGAGATGAAGGAAGTGGAGACGCTGGGCTACACGGACGGCACCAGTAACTTTCAGGTGTTCCTCGAAGACGGCAAGGTGAATGGAAAGGCCACCAGTACGGGCGTCAGCTTCGGCCAGGACAGCTATGTGTTTGCCGGCGTTTTTCAATTCTTCTTCATCCGGCTGGCTGTCTTCTTTGGATGCCTGGGCATTTTCATGAACTTATTTCGTGGAGAGATGCTCGATAAGAGTCTGCACTTCTATCTGCTGGCTCCGATCCGGCGCGAGATCCTCGTGGTTGGAAAATACCTGGCAGGCTTGCTGGCCGCAGGCGTCATTTTCACAACCAGTGCTGCGCTGCAAATTGCCGCGATGCTGATTCGATTCGATGGAAATACTATCAATCACTATCTCTATCAGGGCGACGGCTTTGCTCAGATCGCCGCCTATCTGGGGGTCACGGTGCTCGCCTGCGTCGGGTACGGAAGCATTTTCCTGGCAGCGGGCTTGCTGTTCCGCAATCCGATTGTGCCGGCTGCCGCGGTTCTCATCTGGGAAGCGGCGAACCCACTGTTGCCGGCCCTGTTGAAGAAATTCAGCGTCATCTATTACCTGAAGTCGCTCTGTCCGGTGTCCATTCCGGTTGATCCCGGCATGCCGCCGCTGTTCGCCCTACTGGTCTCGAATGCCGATCCGATCTCGGGTTACATTGCCGTGTTTGGACTGCTCTGTCTTGCCGCTGTGATCCTGGTAGCCTGTGCCACCGGCGTGCGAAAGCTGGAGATTAACTACACGACGGAATAGCCAAGCGCTGACCGCAGCCGTGCTCAAACAGCCGCTTTCCAGGTAGCCTCCCAGCTCTGTGCCTGAGGGTCAATGAGGATTTGGTCGTTTTCCGTCCGCGTACTGGCACCCTGAGCGGCGACGAACGGGAACTTTCGTCCCAGATGTTCCGGAAGCACCACGCGAGATGGAGCAGGTCCGGCGGCGCGCTGAAACTTCAGGTGCCACTGGCTATTTCGCCGCGCGGGTTCCAGCGCGATATCGATGCGGCCGAAACGGGTCGGGGAACCTCGGATTTGCATGGAATCGCCGCCAGCCAGCTCCGGTCCTCCGATACCGGCCAATAGGCGGAGAGAGTTGCCATCCTCGAGCGCCAGCATATGGCGCAAATAGCGAACGCACTCGGCACTAGCCCAGTTGTGCGGCATATCACCGACGTAGGTTGCCGTGAGGCTTTCTTTCAAGGGCTGCTCTTCGCGCCAACAATAAGCGGACGTGGCGTGATTCAAGAAGCCGTGGAACGTACTGCGGGCCCAACTAGTGAGCCCAGCCCACAGGTAGACCTCGGCAACGAACGCCGCGTTGTAGTTCCACACGCCGCCATGCCACAGCCATCCTGTTTCGGCGGGTATGTCTTCCTCGGTGCATCCCTGCATGAGCCGGATATGGCCCTGAACGATCGGATCCCCGGGTTCGAAAACCAGACCTGGATAGATGGCATGTGACAAAGCCCACTGCGCCGACTGTGGATGCGGGCGCTGCCAGGAGTCCGGTTCTTTCCAGATGTTGTCGTTCTTAGCCACCATGGGGAGATAGGCAAAGCCGGCAGGGTGCTGCATCATTTCCAGTTTTGCGGCAGCCAGAAACGCCGTGCGCAGCTCGTTATAGAAGATGCGCGCATCCTCGAAGCCGGAGAGCTTCAGTAGTGAGGCCGCATCCAGCAGCGCCTTGAGGCCACCCAATACCCAGAGGGTGTTGGTGAACTCGGATCGCATACCACCCACGCCGCCGTCAGCCATTCCGGGCGGCAGCAGACGGTAGCTGCCATTGGGGCTGTTGGTCTGCTTAGCGCGATCGCGTAGCGACTGCAGGAAACCGATGGCCCGCAGCGCGTTGGGCTGCATCTCTTTCAAGTAGGTGTAGTCCTGCGCCAGTTCGGCTTGGCGCACCAGGGTAAAGAGCGCGATGCCCGTGTCCTTCCAGTGCTCTCGGCCGCCGCCGGCGAAAATTCCTCCATCTGGTTCCTGGAGCGCCCACGTGGTTTCGAGTCCCTGCTGCGCCTCGCGATCGTAGCCCAGGTATCGCGCGGCTTCCAGAATGAAGTTTCCGTCTACCACCCAAAGACCGCGATAGACGGTTGGCCCCACCTGGAAGGTCAGATGCCCGTTCCTCACCTCGCGCGCCTGCAGTATATTACGGGTGCAAGCGACCAGGAATTCGTTGTAGCGCGAGGCGAGATGCCAATCGACACTTCCCGCGAACGGCTTCCACTCCTTCCAGAACAGACGCGTGTTCTCAATCAGTTTCAGCGGGTCTCGAAGGCCGGCCTGCAGTGCCTCAGCGGATTGACCTTCTGCGGGGAAGCGCAGGAAATACTGCAGCGGCCGCGCTTCGGTTGCGGTCCCATGAAGGAGCGTTAGTATATTGCCCTGAACCCCCGGTGACAGCGGCGCGTCCGACACGAAGACTACGCGCTGCGGCTCTTTCTTCGCGGTCACTACACTCCCACCGCCCAATGACCTCAGGCCAATTTTGTCGGTGGTCTGCAACAGAACGTACGGCACGGCTGCCACCTGCGTGGCGCTTTTCGGCCTGATCTCGAGCAGGACATTATCGACTCTTCCCTCTCCGGGCGCGTTCGTAGCGAAGGAGGTGATTTCCATATACGCGCTGGGACGATCCAGGCGCGTGTGAACGATCGGAATGCTCGGTGCTTCCAGGCGTTGAACACCGACTTTACTCTGCTCCATCCCCAGCAGAGAGAACTCGGCGACCGTGGCGAAAGAGTTCATCCCCGCGCCCTGTCCCGGGTGCCCTAGCCGCAGGTCCCCGATTTCGCCCACGAGGCTCTTATGCGGGTCATCTGGGAAACAGATGGCGGTCTGCTGGCGCAAGGGCGCATAACGGAAGTCAATGGAGGAGGAGAGATCCTCGATGTGCGCTGACTCTGCTTGCGTATCGCCGGGCTTCTCGTGAGGGTTTGCCGCTGCCGTTCCAGCTTGCGCGGCGGCCACCGTCATGCCAATACGCGAGAGAAACTGGCGTCTGTTCGAATCCCGCTCCGGTTCATCCATTTGTAGCCCCCGCACCAGCCGGAAGCTTAGCAACCGCGCTCCGAAACAGCATGGGGCCTTCTGCCGTCCGACCTGCGGCGACTATATCAGAGCGGGGAGGTGCATCACTGTACGCTGAACTGATAGCAGGAGCGGGATCCCCGGCGTCGCCAAAGTTCGGACGGCTGGTCGTGAACGATTCTATTGCCCGACCAACTTTACGAAACTCTTCACCAGTTCATCCCAATTCAGCCTCCCGCGTGCGAGGTCGTGGCCGGCGCCTGCGATGGCTAAGAGTTCGGTGCGGGCTGCGATGAGAGCCAGTGCTGAGCGCATCTCATCAATACTGCCGAAGCCGTCCTTTGTGCCTTGCACGAAGAGCGTCGGTGTGCGCAGGGTAGGGAAATGGCCGGTGCGGAGCTGATCGGGTTTGGCCGGTGGGTGCAAGGGGTACGAGAGCGCCAACAAACCGGCGGCCACGTCCGGCTTCTCTGCGGCGAGCATGGATGCCTGGCGCCCTCCGTACGAGTGGCCGCCGAGGTATAGCGGGCCGGAGACTCTTGGCTTCAGAAACTCGAGCGCCGCTTGCAAGCCAGCGCGGTCTTGTGCGGCTGTAGCGGGAAAAGGAGGGCCGGAGGGACGGCGCTGCCGAAAGGGTAGATCGATGCGAAGCACAGCGAAGCCGGCGACGCAGAAGGCTTGTGCCGCGGCCACCAAAAGAGCCGACTGGGAGTTTGCTCCGGCGCCGTGAGTCAGAACGATCCCGCCGTGAGCGGGTCCGTTGGGTTGATGCAGAAAGCCTTGAATTGAGTCTTGTTGGATAGCGGTGATGGAGGCAGAGTCGGGCATCAGTTTCCAGCCTACGACGAACCGGCTGCCATGGCGATAAGAACTGGGCCAGCAGTGCGGTATGGTGCGTTTATGCGTTTGCGGCTTGCCTCGCCAGACGACATTCCCGCGATACAAATTCTGATTCCCGCTTCCGTGCGTGGATTGCAGAAAGAACACTACTCCGAGCGACAGAGGGAGGGGGCGATTGGCAGCGTTTTCGGGGTCGATACCCAATTGATTTACGACGGAACCTACTACGTGGTGGAGGCGGCGGACAAGGAAGGGAAGCAGGTGTTGGCTGGTTGCGGCGGATGGAGTAAACGCAAAACACTGTATGGCAGTGACCATGTTCAAGGGAAGGACAACGCATGGCTCGATCCGGCGACCGACGCTGCGCGCATCCGGGCATTCTTTGTTCACCCCGACTGGCCGCGCCGTGGAGTGGGGTCGCGGATTCTCGAGGCTTGTGAAGCAGCGGCTCGCGCGGCTGGTTTTACGCGGCTCGAAATGGCGGCCACGTTGCCTGGTGTGCCGCTCTACAAAGCACGCGGCTACGTGGAAGTGGAACCCTTCGATGTGCCGCTCGCGAACGGAGAGAAGCTACCGGTGATCAAGATGACGAAGAGGCTGGACTGAAAAAGGCCCCACAGGCTGAAGGCCTGTGCCATTGGTTGGAGTAGACTGTTCGCAGATGAGACCCTTTTCCTTGATCTGTAGCTTGATGTTGATCGCTCTATTCCCGCTTGTGTCGCAAGCGGCAGCAACCGAGCCGTTGGCAGGCCGGTGGGACCTCACCATCACCACGCCAACGGAGACATATCCTTCTTGGCTGGACGTGCAGTTTACGAATGGAGTGCCAAAGGTGCGCGTGCAGGGAAAAGTGTCGAGCGTCCACCCGGCGACCGATGTAAAGCTGGACGGAACCTCTCACATCTCCTTCTCAACTTCGGAGTGGTTCGGAAAGCAAATCCCCGTGACGTGGGATCTGACCGTTGCGGATGGCAAGCTGACTGGGGTTCAGAAACGGTCCGAGGTGACCGGTCAAATTGTGGGCGTCCCTGCTCCACTGTTGAACCGTGCCGCGCCAAAGGCCTGGACGAAGCCCGAGCCGCTGTTCAACGGCAAGAACCTGGACGGCTGGGTGCCTGACGATCCCTCCAAGAACCACTGGGCCGTGATTGACGGCGACCTGGTGAATGTGAAACCGGGAGCGAATCTCGAAAGCACACGCAAGGTGCAGGACTTCAAGCTGCACATCGAGTTCAACTGCCCTGATGAAGGCAACAGCGGTATCTATCTACGCGGCCGCTATGAGATCCAGGTTGCCTATCAAAAAGAGAACGATGCCATACATGGGATGGGCGCGGTCTATGGTTTCCTGGCGCCGGAGAAGGACATCGCGCCGAAGCCGGGCACCTGGGAGACGTTCGACGTAACGGTGATCGGGCGGCATGTAACGATCGTGCGAAATGGAATCAAGATCGTGAGCGATCGCGAGATTCCCGGCATCACGGGCGGCGCGCTGGATAGCGCCGAGGCAGAACCAGCGCCCATCTTTCTGCAAGGCGATCACACCGGTGGCATGAAGTATCGGAATATCACGGTCGAAGTCCCGAAAGAATAGCGGGTCAGGAGACGTTTCAGTCACCGCTCCGTTACAGCACGGCTCCGAAAGCTCTTCGCCGGAGGAAGTGTCTAAGACCTACAGCAGTTCAGCGGCGCTGAAGAAGAAGGGAATCTCCTGGGCAGCGGTTTCCGGCGCGTCGGATCCATGAACCGCGTTACGCTCGATGCTCTCGGCAAACTGCTTGCGAATGGTGCCGTCAGCGGCGTTGGCCGGATTGGTGGCACCCATCACGTCACGCCACTTCTTGATGGCATCCTCGCGCTCCAGCACCAGCGTTACAACCGGTCCTTCGCTCATAAAGGTCACCAGGGTGGTATAGAAGGGCCGCTCTTTGTGAACTGCGTAGAAGGCTTCGGCTTCGCCTTTTGTTATGCGGCGTTGCCTGAGGCCGACAATCTTGAAGCCGTTGCTCTGAATGAGGCTCAGGATGGCGCCGGTGTGCCCGTTAGCGACCGCGTCGGGTTTGATGATTCCAAATGTGCGTTCAACTGACATGTTTCGTTGTTCGTTCCTTTACTGAATGTCTGAGAGTCTGGAGAAGGCGACTAGATCTTTGTTTCTTTGCGCAAAACAACGATCGTAGCTAGCGATGCGCGGATGTGGGCGTCCAGCCCCACTTCCGCGGCCAAGCCGAGCTGTCCCATCACTTCGAGTGCGCAGCCAGCGCGGCCTGCATCTTCTCGCCCATGACGGCCGGCGAGGGGCACACGCTTATACCGGCGTCGGTCATCGCGGCGACCTTGTCCTCGGCCTTGCCGGAACCGCCGGAGATGATGGCGCCGGCGTGGCCCATGCGGCGTCCGGGAGGTGCTGTCTGTCCGGCGATAAAGCCAACCACCGGCTTCTTGACGTGCTGCTTGACGTAAGCGGCGGCCACTTCCTCGGCATTGCCGCCGATCTCGCCAATCATGATGATGGCGTGTGTGTCGGGGTCTTCGTTGAAGAGCTTAATAGCGTCTGTGAATGATGTGCCAATGATCGGGTCGCCACCGATGCCGATGCAGGTCGACTGGCCGATTCCGAGGCGCGTGAGTTGCCCCACCGCTTCATAGGTGAGCGTACCGGAGCGCGAGACGATGCCGACGTGCCCGCGCAGATGAATGTGGCCGGGCATGATGCCGATCTTGCATTCGCCGGGCGTGATGACGCCGGGGCAGTTCGGTCCCACCAGGCGCGTGCCCGGTTTCGACTTCAAGAATTCCCAGACCTTGATCATGTCTGCGGCAGGGATGCCTTCGGTGATGCAGACAACCAGCGGGATTCCGGCGTCAGCGGCTTCCATGATGGCATCGGCCGCGTAGGGTGGTGGCACAAAGATGACCGAGGCATTGGCGCCAGTGGCATGCACGGCTGCGTCAACCGTATTGAAAACGGGGCGATCGAGGTGCGATGTGCCACCTTTACCGGGCGTGATTCCGCCCACCACGTTGGTGCCATAGGCGATGGCCTGCTGGGCGTGAAATGTTCCTTCTTTCCCCGTGAAGCCCTGAAAAATGAGTTTAGTGCTTTTATTAACGAGTACGCTCATGCGCAAGCCTCACTACCTTCTCGGCGGCGTCCTTCATGCCGTCCGCGACCGTAAAGTTCAAACCGGAGTCCTTCAAAATCTGCTGGCCCAGTTCCACGTTGGTGCCTTCCATGCGGACCACAACCGGGATCTTGATTTCCAGCTCACGCGCCGCGGCGATCACGCCGTTGGCCAGCGTGTCGCAGCGCAAGATGCCGCCGAATATGTTAATCAGGACGGCTTTTACGCTGGAATCGGATAGCAGAATGCGAAACGCGTTCTTGATCTGCTCTGCATTGGCACCGCCCCCAACATCCAGGAAATTGGCCGGTTGGCCGCCGGCGTATTTTATGATGTCCATGGTCGACATGGCCAGGCCGGCGCCGTTTACCATGCAGGCGATGTTGCCTTCGAGCTTGATGTAATTCAGGCCGAACCGCGAAGCCTCCACTTCCAGCGGATCCTCCTCGTTGAGGTCGCGCAGCTCGAGCAGGTCCTTGTGGCGATAGAGAGCGTTGTCGTCGAGGGTGATCTTGGCGTCGAGCGCGAAGACCTTGCCGTCCTTAGTAAGGATGAACGGATTGATCTCGGCCAGTGAGCAATCGATCGCATCGTAGGTCTTCGCGAGCGCGGTCATTGCCGCGGCCGCCGCATTGATGCTGGGCGTTGGAATGCCCAGGCCGAACGCAAGCTTGCGGGCCTGGTAGGGCTGCAACCCAAAGCCGGGCTTTAACGGCTCTTTCAGGATCTTCTCCGGCGTCTTGGCGGCCACTTCTTCAATGTCCATGCCGCCTTCCGAAGAAGCCATGAACACGGGAACACCCAGCGCGCGGTCAAGCACGATGCCGAGATACAGTTCACGTTCGATGGGCAAGGTCTGTTCAATGAGCAGACGCTGCACCACCCGGCCTTCCGGACCCGTTTGGTGCGTCACCAGCGTCATGCCGAGAATCTTCTTGGAGATCTCGGCGGCTTCGGTTGAGTCTTTGGCGACCTTCACGCCGCCGCCTTTGCCGCGGCCGCCGGCATGAATCTGCGCCTTGACGACGACGCTGCCGCCCAGTTTCTTAGCCGCCGCTTCGGCTTCTTCTACCGTGTAGGCGACTTCGCCCTTCGGCACAGGAACGTCGTATTTGGCCAGAATCGCCTTGGCCTGATATTCGTGGATTTTCATAGGAAGTTCAGTACGAAACAACGTACTTCAGGCGGAACAAGCGAGGCAAAGCTCAGCAGTTCTTACCCTCGTTTAGTGTATCGCGGGGGTGTTTCCGAGCATAACGTAGCCCCCGTGCTCCGAAGCGGAGAGTGTGCGACGACGGAAAGTGCGTGTTGGTCAACCTCGGTTTTCATCATTGCTCGTTGTGTACTCCGGCGCTCATGAAGGGATCTGTGCTGACGTTTTCACATGGACTCTTTGTGCTCCTCTGAGCTTTGGGTCGGCTTGCTCACGCGCGCGGTTCTGTGGCGAAGGTTCGACACGTCTCGTTTATCTCTTTGTCGCCGAGAATTATTCGAGGGTTTTCTGCATCGTTTGGAAGAGACTAGGCGGCCTTTTTGGGCTCGCCGGCGAGGATCGCGACGACTTTCTTCTCGACGATACCGTCACCCGTGTTGAATTGAGCCATCTTTTTGGCATTTCCGAGGCGCACTTTGCTGAGGAGAAGTTCGCTCGAAATAACGAAGCCAAACCGGGTTGGATCGAACGGGACATTCTGCTGCATGTGCGCAGCGGCAATGGCCTTTAGCTCCTCGATGGCTTGTTTCTCCTGGTCCACTCGAATCTGTTGGGCATGGCGGAATTCCTCCAGGGTCTTCGAGAACGAGCGCTGAAAGCGCTGATCGTAGAGCGAAGCCAGGCCCATCGGGTTACCGGTCTTCATGAGGCAGCCTTCCATGGTCGGAGACAGGATGCCAACGTCCATGTAGATTTTGAGCTCGGCGGTGCGAAGCAGCTCGAGCCGGAACTGGATGTCGGCAACACGCTGCGCGAGATGCAGCTCCAGGTCGCCTACGGGGTGAAGATCCTTGACGATGCCTTCGATGAAGCTCTGATAGCGTTCGAATTGTTCTCCGCTGAGGTGCTTGGCCAGATCCCCGACGAAGAGACCGTGCTTAACGGCGTTCTTGGAGGATGCTGCCTTTCCGTCCGGTGTCTTTGCGCCCGTGCTTTTCTGGGCATTGAGCCGATTGGCCGCGGTGCGGGCATCGACCACCGGATTGTTTTCTTTCTCCGCGCTGTCATTCGTTGGCGCGGGTTCCTGATTCTGTTTGATGGGTACGGGCGGCACGGATTGTTCGTGATGCGCCGAGGCGGTTTCTTTTGAGACCGGTTCCTGGTTCGCCCGGACTTCTTGATTCGTAAGTGTTCCCGGGGTCTCCGGGAGTTTTGAAGATATGTTTGACATTTGCTACTCACCTTTGACGGAATTTCCGCCTATCAGGATTTTCGACCCGACCTTAGGCTGGACTGCCACGGGCTGAAACCGGGACGTGGCGGAACGTGTTGCGATGAAAGGGTTTTTGCGGGAACGGGAAAATTTTCTGAGTTTGTGACTGGCGGGAAGGGCACAGCAGGAGTTGCTGCGGGGGCGGTGCTTTGCAGTGCTCTCATTCGCTTGTTAGGTTTGTGCGATAGCAGAGACTGTGACCGAAGCGCCCAGAAGTCAATCCGCCGTATCCCGGAACGGTTGTCCGTTGATTCACTTTTCTGCTGGAACGCGCCGGCGCAGTCGGAGAAATTGAATACGAAGGTCACCTCGTGTGCGGGCTGATTGGCTTCCGGCGTGTCCACGGGGACGACGACCGCGCGTTTGCCATCGGGCGACCGATCGGCCACTGAAAAGTGGCTCACGCCGGACGGGTGATCCGGAAGCCCAGCAGCAGCGAGCTAAACAAAATGAACGCTGCCAGGTAGAACGGGGCGCCGGGAAGATGCCAGGTTACGCCGGGGCGAATTGAAGCAGCGAAGACGTTCGCGAAGAGAGCCGGTCCCATCAGGCCGGCAATGCCACGTAAGCCGTTAATGGCGCCTTGCAACTGGCCCTGCTCGGACGGCGAGACGCGGTGGCTCATGAGGCTTTGCGCCGTAGGACCAGCCAAGCCCCAGAGATTCCAGACAGGGATGGCGAGCCAGAAACCTAACCCAGTCGCGGCGAGGCCAAACATCGCAAAACCGATACTGCCAAAACCAAGGCCCCAGAGCATCACAGGACGCTCTCCGAACTTGCGAACGCAAGGCTTGACGAGTAGCGCTCCTACAATCGCCGAGCAGATGCCGACCAAGGCCAGCGATAAGCCAACGGTTCGATCGGTCCAGTTGTACCGGTAGTCGGCATACAGCACGTAGGTGCCGGCTAGCACCTGGTGCGCGAGGTATCCGAGGAAGAGCACCATGGCGAGTCGAAATAAGGCGCTGTGCGATCGGAGTAGCACCAGTGAGCCCACCGGGTTCGCACGGCGCCAGGAGAAGGGGCTGCGATGAGCCAAGGGAAGGGATTCGGGCAGCACAAACAGTCCGTACATGGCATTGACGAGGCTGAACGCGCCGGCCACCCAGAAAGGCAGGCGGGGGCTGATGCTTCCCAGGATGCCACCGAGCGCGGGTCCCAAGACGAAGCCCAGGCCAAACGCGGCGCTTAACACGCCAAAGCCTGCCGAGCGTTTTTCGGGCGGCGTGACATCCGCGATGTAGGCCATCGCGGTGGGGATGCTGGCGGCGGTCACTCCGGAGATCAGGCGTCCGGCGAATAGCCAGCCCAAGGTGGGCGCGACAGCCATCACCAGGTAATCCAAGCCTAATCCGAAGTTTGAGAGCAAGATGACCGTGCGCCGTCCGAAGCGGTCGGATAGCGATCCGAGCACCGGCGAAAACACAAACTGCATCAATGCCCAGACCGTTCCGAAGACGCCGATGAACTCAGCGGCGCGGACGGTATTGCCTCCCTCAAACTGGGTGATCAGACGCGGTAGGACGGGCGCGATCATACCCAGCGCGAGCATGTCGAGCGTCACGGTGACAAAGATAAATGCGAGCGCGGCTTTTCGCGGTTTGCCGACGGCAGGGGCGCCGGTTTCCGCCGGGGCCCGGCTTGAACTGAGGTCTGGCGTTTCCATGGGCTCGGGCGCCGGCGTGAAAACCGACTCAGGTCATTGTAGGCCGAATGGCCGCTTATGAATCTCTCACGTGAAACAAAACCAGGGACGAAGCCTTATATCCTTTGACGGCGAAGAACAGGATGTAGGCGTAACACAGCAGGACCACAATGAAGCTGGGTTGATAACCGAACGCGTCGGCCAAATAGGCCTGAATCTCGGGAATCACCGCGCCACCCACCACCATGGTGACCAAGATTCCCGAACCTTGGCTGGTCAGCGGCCCCAGGTTTCTGACCGAGAGCGGGAAAATGCAGGGCCACATAATCGAATTGAAAAGCCCACAGCACACGATGGCCCAGACGGCTAACTGTCCATGCGCAATGATGCCGGTTCCCACAAAAAGCAAGCCCATTATCGCGACGAATGCCAGCCCTTTTTCGGCCCTGATCTCTTGCATTGCCACGAATCCGATGAAGCGCCCGATCATCGCGCTGCCCCAGTAATAGGAAACATAGTGGGCAGCCTCGGAGTGGCTCATGCCGCCCATTGACGGCTGGCCGAGGAAATTGATCATGATGCTGCCGATCGCAACCTCGGCTCCGACGTAGCAGAAGATCGCGATAGCTCCAAGGCGCAGGTGGTTCACCTTCCATGCGCTGCCCTCCACCTTCGAGCTCCCGGTATTCGTTTCAATCAGCCGGGGCAGATGCACCATCGCGGTGATCCCAGCCATCAAGAAAGCGCCGGCGGCCAGGATCATGTATGGCATCCGAACTGACATCGCCAGTTCGGCCGTGGTGGCCGCGGTTCCGACGAAGATGAAGAACGCGCCGATGCGGGGCGCAATGGTGGTAGCCAAGGAATTGAGGCCGCCGCACAGGTTCAATCGAGAAGCTGCTGTCTCCGGTGGGCCTAGGGCGCCGACATAGGGGTTGATGGCCACTTGCAGGAGGGCCAGGCCACTGCCGACAACGAACAGCGCAAACAGGAAGAGAGGATAGAAGATCAGTATCGACGCGGGCAGAAACAGCAGCAGGCCGATTCCCATGATCGCCAGGGCGACCACTATGCTGGTTTTATAGCCGATCCGGCCCACAATCCAACCGCAGGGCAGCGACATCACGAAATACGCGCCGAAGAAGCAGAACTGCACCAGCAGCGCCTCGACAATTTTGAGGTGGAACAGATCCTTGAAATGCGGGATCAGGATGTCGTTGAGAGAGGTGATGAAGCCAATGACAAAGTACAGCGACACCATCAAGGCCAACGGCAGCAGGTAGCGTGCGTTCTCCTCGCGAGCCACCCCAACCTTGGATTGTCCGACCATCTCAGAAGCCATCTAGTGAGGGCACCTTTCCTCCGCTACCTCACCGTCGGCCGCGAGAATTCATTGCAAACAAATACGTCAGCACTGAACTGGGCGCGTCAGGAAGTGAGAAAGCAAACGCAAGCGAAGACAAGTATACAAGGACGTCATCCCTCCACTAGCGCTGGACATCTTGGCCGCGCCATTCAAAGGGTATTTACAGAGTGAACTTCCAATTGTCCTGCACCCTGCCGGTATTGCTCCAGGGGGTAAGGGGAAGGACAAGGTAGTGGGAGAGCGAGCATGCATAGGGTTCGTACATTGCCCGCAGCTTGCGAAGATGCTCGTCTGCCTGGGGGCTGCGCGCGCAGTGGACACCCGCGGCATCCATATAATCCCGCAGGTCATTTAGTTCCGTCTGGGGCAGCCGGTCGCCCTTATCCGCCGCAACTGTTTGGTTCGCTACCGCAAGCAGGTCAACCAGAGTGCGCCGAACCATCGCAAATGTGAGTTGTGCCGGCCATGGGTCAATCCCTTCGATGCCTGCCATAATCAGGGCGCATGTGTCGGCGACGGCTGTAAGCGACGCAACCCAGCTCTGATTGTCTTGATGCGAACGGTAGTAGATCAGGACCGGATAAGAGATGTGAGTTTCCTGCATCTGGGCGCTGGCGAACTCCCAATTGGCGAGCAGAAGGTGGATGCGATCCAGAGAATGGGCGCTGCTGTAACGCGCCAGGATCTCGGCTGCGCAGGGAGGCGAGCCAGCGCGCCCATCCAGCATCGACACGTTTGTTTCGCGCTTGGAAAACGCCGCGTAAATGACCGGCAGGTAGCCGATGACAGCGCCAAGGAATCCGAATCCGATGCCCGCTTGGGTCACGGTCACAGCGCGCGTGATGGCCAGGTGAGGAACGACGTCACCGAAGCCGAGAGTGAAAAAGGTAGTGCCGCTCATGTACAAGCAGACCCAGAACCCGGCCGAGGTACCATCGCTCAGCGTGGGCGGACCCAGTGTCCAATACAGCAGAGCGAAGCCGAGCACCAGT
Organism: uncultured Acidobacteriaceae bacterium; assembly: GCA_963740005.1. Taxonomy (GTDB): domain Bacteria; phylum Acidobacteriota; class Terriglobia; order Bryobacterales; family Bryobacteraceae; genus CAJCIT01. Next base: position 84,521 of record CAVUCO010000028.1, read on the forward strand.
CCGGCGGCCCAGACGGCCAGCAGGAAGATCATCGACAGGGGGCCGTACCAACTGAGAAAGTTCTCGCGAAACGCGGACGGCGGGTGCCGGCGTGGAATGAACGACCATATCGGCCAGGTTGACCAGTAAACGAGCCGCGTGACCCGAAGCCTACGCGTCAGACGCCGCGGCAGAATCATGGCTTCGAACGCGTCGAACAGGACGCTCACGATAAGCAGCGCGCCGAGAATCGTTATGAGTAGCCTCAAACCACACCTATTATGTGCCCGCACTTGGCGCGGGGTCATGAGAGCGCGGTCTTGCGTGCCAGCAGTCCTGGGAAAATCCCGCAAAAGGCCTCGTCATAGAAATTTCTTTTAGGTGTCAGTAGTTATTTGGATTTATACTGTGGGTGGCTGCGGCCCCAGTCAGGCTACAGCTAAGGCGATCTCCCTGTGTCGAGAGGCCACATGTTTAGGATGCTGCTCTGTTTGCTCCTTACGAGAGCCGTAATCTACTGCGCCCCGGGCGGTAGCGTACCGGCGAATCCCGTCACGATTCTCCTCGATTTCGACAAACCTCATTCGCAAATGTCCCTCCGGGCGATGGAGGCCGAAGTGTCGTCCTTGATGGAGGCGACTGGCGTCGCCGTGAGGTGGCAGCTGAAGAGCGAGCTTCCCCCGAACGCGGAATTCGCGGAACTGGTCGTTATCAAACTGACCGGCTTCTGCATGATGGAGACCGTACCCATGCCGATGGACGAACGAGGGCCTCTGGCCTTCGCCCATTCCTCCGACGGAGAGGTGCTGCCATTTGGAGAAGTGGAGTGTGATCGTGTAAAGACCTCGTTGCGGCGTTTACTGGTCGGCCGCGATTACCGGCAAGGCGATCTTTTGCTTGGCAGAGCATTAGGACGGGTGTTGGCCCACGAGATGTACCATATGCTCGCCAATGATAGGAAACATACTAGGTCCGGAGTCACTCGCGAGAGTTTGACAGCCGATGAACTGATCGCCAACCACATCGACCTCGCCGCGAAGGCCGTCGAGGAAATGCGGAAAAATCACCACGTCGACTGAGTTTCTTTTTAGGTAGACGAGGGCGCTATTTCGCCGAAAGCCGCTGCGACAGAGTTGGCACACCCAGCTGCGATGTCGGGAGGGATCTCTCCGCTTTACTCCGTTTTCGGCTCGGCACCAAGCGAAGTTATCACGGATACACTGGCCCATGAGGGTAATTCAGATTACTCGTAGCATTGCGATAACAAAAAGTGATTTGCAGCATCATGACTTTGAATAAGCGCTTTCCTTGCACATTGGATTACCAGTGCTACACTAACTCAAATCTTGGTTGCTGGGGTTCCTAAAAAATTCGCATTGAAGTGATACCGGTAGCCAAGCCGTTCGGCCATAGCTGAACCACGATTCCGGAAATCCGCCCCGCGTGAGGGCTCCCCTCGCTCTCTGAATGAGCTGACTGCTTTCAGCAGTGCAATGCCTTGTCGCCCTTGAAAGGCAAGGCAATCTCAAGGAGACCACCGGATGAAGCTATCCAGATCATTTCGATCCATTGCACAAACGACAACTCAACTCGTGGCGCTTGCCGTGATGCTGAATGTAGCGGCCGCCACGCTCATGGCCCAGTCGACGCAGGGCGGCGTCCGCGGAAGCGTAACCGACCAGACCGGCGCGGCGGTGGCTGGCGCCAAAGTTTCTCTCATTAATGACGGGACGAATGAAATTCGTTCGCTCGTCACCAACGCGGAAGGCGGCTACGACTTCAATCTGGTCGTTCCGGCCACTTACACGATCACGGCAGAGGCCCCCAGTTTCAAGAAGTTCTCCCGCAAGAACGTCATCATCGCAACGCAGGAGTACCTGACCGTCGACCTGAAACTCGAAGTTGGTTCCGTTTCAGAAAGCGTACTGGTGACGGAAGAAGTCCCTCTGGTCGAGACCGCGAATGCATCGCAAGGCCAGGTCTTAGACAACCAGAAGTTGGTTGACCTGCCGAACCTGGGCCGCAACCCATTTATGATGTCGAAGCTCTCCCAGAACGTCATGAATGTGGGACCACCGGCGTATAACCGCATGGAAGATCAGAGCGGCTCGTCGATGATTTCGATTGCCGGTGGCCCGGTTCGCGGCAACAACTACCTGCTGGATGGCATCCCGATTACCGATGCCAACAATCGCGCCATCATCATTCCGACCATCGAGGCGGTGCAGGAAGTAAAGATTCAGTCCAACACTTACGACGCGGAAATGGCTCGAACCGGCGGCGGTATGTTTAACACGCTCATGAAGTCCGGCACAAACGAGTTTCACGGAAGCGCTTATGGCGCCCTTCGCCGGACGGCCTGGGATGCGAACGCCTTCTTCAGCAATGCGGACGGTATACCCATAACCGATCAGCCGAACACCACTTGGGCCGCCAGTTTCGGCGGACCGGTTTGGATTCCCAAAGTTTACAACGGCAAGAACAGAACCTTCTTCTTTCTTGCGGTCGAACATTACGACGATACCCAGTCCTCGTCTCAAGGGTTTTCGGAACCCACACTCCTGGAAAGACAGGGTAATTTCTCGCAAACCGTATTTCCCACAGGTACATCGCTGATCAATCCGGTCACCGGGGCGCCTTACCCGAACAACATCATTCCGACGTCTCAGCTGAACCCCGTGGGCTTGAACATCGCCAATCAGTTTCCAGTGCCGACGTCGGCGCCGGCCTATTACGGCGCGACCGATCTAACGGCTGCCTCCAGCATTAAGGCCCGTGCGGTTCAATACACGGCGAAGGTGGATGAAGACTTCTTTAGCTGGTGGCGCACGAGCTTCAGCTACTTGCAGTACTATTCGCTGGAGCCGGGCAACACCTGGTTCAATAGCCCGTCAACGACGGACGGCTGGCGCCTGCTGCGCCGGGTGAACGCCACGCAGCTGAACAACTTCTTCACACTCGACCCCACCACGGTACTGGCGGTTCGATACGGATTCAATCGTTTCCCGAACTACGACTACAACAGTTCGCAAGGTTACAACATCGGTAACTTAGGCTTCTCCCCGTCCTACGTGAATTCAATTAATCCTGCCCTTGCCGAGTTTCCCTATATCCAGATGACGAGCTTTCACGGCCTTGGTGACGCGGGTGACGACGACTATTACTCGGAAGCCTCGAACAATTTCAGCACCAGCGTGGACAAGTACATTGGGAAACACAGCTTGAAATTTGGCTTCGATTGGCGGAAGTTGAAAACATCCGGTAGCGGCATCAACTATCCAACTGGAGGCTATACATTTAATACGGCCACGCCTGGGACGAACAGCTACACGGGTTTGGATTTGGGAGACCTGTTACTGGGTGCGCCTTACACGAGAACCGCCGACAACGCGACGACGTTGACGGACTACGTCAATTACTATGGCCTATACATCCAGGATAACTTCCGGTTGAGCAGCAAGATTACCTTGAATTATGGCCTGCGTTGGGAGCATGAAACCGGCATTCAGGAAATCAACAACGGACTGTTAGTCAACTTCAACCAGACTGTTCAGAACGTTCTGGCCAATCAGGTGACCGGGATTCAGCCCCTCGGCGCGGTAGAGTACGCGGGCCTGAACGGCAACAAGACCCAAACGGGCGATTTCAACGCGAATAAATTTGGGCCGCGCGGCGGCATTGCCTATCAGCTCGACAGCAAGACGGTAATCCGCGGCGGGTACGGACTCTTCTGGGCGCCGCAGTTTGCTCTTGGTGGACCCATCAGCACGTTGGGCTACAGCGCGATTACCGGTTTCACGGGCAGCACGAATTCGGCCGGCGCCGTCACGCCGACCTTGTACGATCCATTCCCAGGAGGATTGATTCAGCCGACCGGGAACAGCCTCGGCACCGCGGGCGGCATCGGGCAGAGCTTCTCGTTGGCTGATCCAAATGCGAAATCGCCAAGGGTGCAGCAGTACTCTGTCGACGTACAGCGGCAGCTGCCCTACGGCGTCGCGCTTGAGGTTGGTTACGTTGGCTCCTACTCGACACACATGATTCTTGGCGCTCCAACTATCAATATCAACGCGTTGAACCCAAGCTTGCTTTCGCAGGGCACCGCGTATCTGAACCAGTCCGTCCCGAATCCCTACTACGGCGTCATTAATGTCGGCACGCTGGCCCAGGCCACAGTGCCCAGATACTTCCTGGAGCTGCCATTTTCCGCATATGGCAATATCAACGAGATCTTCGCGGATTACAACCACGCGGAGTACAACTCAATGGTGGTGAAGGTGCAGAAGCGCCTCAGCCAGGGCCTCACATTCTTAAGTACCCTAACTTGGTCGAAGAACCGGGATGAGAGCAGCGCGGGACCCGGTAACTCACTGAACGCTGGGAACCAGGGGGCTCCTCAGAATCCTTACAATCCCAACGCTGAGTACTCCTTATCCAACGTTAACTCTCCGATCCGTTGGGCAACGGCTATCAGCTACAACCTACCTTTCGGCGCCGGCCAGCGGTTCCTCAACAGCAACAAGGTGCTGGACTATATCGTGGGCGGCTGGTCTTACAACGCAGTGGCCGTCTACCAGACGGGGTTCCCGCTGCAGATCTACCAAAATGACCTGAACGGTCAATACGGCTACGGTGCGCAGTACCCGAATGCCACCGGTATTAGTCCATCGGTGAGCGGGAGCGTTGAGAGCAAGCTATACAACTACATCAACCCTGCCGCGTTCTCGCTAGCGGCGCAGGGCACCTTCGGTAACCTCAGCCGGACGATTACTCTGCGCGGCCCGGGACAGAAGAACTGGGACATGTCGCTCTTTAAGAGCGTCGTGGTGAAAGAGCGCTTTCAGGCGCAGTTCCGATTTGAGGCGCTAAATGCCTTGAACTCGCCGCTGTTTGCTCAGCCCGATACCAATTTGTCCAGCAGTACTTTTGGCCAGATCCAGGGGCAAAACAATTTTTCGAGGCAGCTCCAGATGGGCCTGCGGTTTTCGTTCTAAACTCGTAACTTAAGCGTTTATAATAGCGCCTAAGACTAAGGTTCGTACATTTTAGGTGGCGCCTCACCAACGCTGCCTCGGCTCAGACCCAGCATGATTTAGCAACAGGAGAGATGAATGTCACCAATTTTCACCGCCGAGCAGACGGCGGACTTCTTGAAGCGTGGCTTTTCGCGCCGCAATTTTGGACGCTTGGCCACGATGGTAACGGCCGGCGCGGCATTGCCCTTCTACAACGAACCGGCGCTGGCGCAGCTTTCCCGAGTGCGCAATATCCCGCCGGGCGCGGTCTTGATCAACGCGAACGAGAACCCGATGGGACCGTGTCCCGAGGCCATTGAAGCCATCGAAGGCGTGGTGAAAAAGGGCGGTCGTTATAACTACGACATCACCGAAGGCATGAGCAACACGCTGGCTGAAGTTTCGAGTGTGAAGCCGTCATACGTTACTCCCTACGCCGGCTCCAGTCTGCCGCTCAACAACACCGTCATAGCGTTCTGCTCGCCGACGAAGGGTTTTGTGGTTGGCGACCCTGGCTACGAGGCGGGCGGACGCGCTGCGCAGTTCATCGGTGCAAAGACGTATAAGGTTCCCTTGCGGAAGGACGGCTCGCACGACGTTCAAGCAATGGTGGCCGCCGACCCGAATGCCGGCGTTATTTATATCTGCAATCCAAATAATCCAACGGGAACACTGACTTCTCGTGCCGACATCGAATGGGCGCTTGCCAACAAGCCGGCCGGCTCGATTCTGCTGCTCGACGAAGCCTATATCCATTTCAGCGACGCAACGCCCTGCACGGATCTGGTGGCGCAGGACAAGGAACTGATCATACTGCGCACGTTCTCCAAGCTGTACGGCATGGCGGGTCTGCGCGCAGGCGCGGCCATTGCCCGCCCGGACCTCCTTGAAAAAGTGCGCGGCTACGGCTACGAGATGATGCCGATTACGGGTATGGCGGGAGCCGATACCAGCCTGAAGGTGAAGACGCTGGTGGCCGAGCGGAAGAAGAAAATGGCGGACGTGCGAGACGAAACGTTTGCCTTCCTCACCAAGAACAACATCACCTTCGTTCCCTCCGTCAGCAACTGTTTCATGATGGACACCAAGCGGCCGGGCATGCAGTTCGTCAAGGCCATGCAGGGCGAAAATGTTTTCATCGGGCGCGTCTGGCCAGTCTGGCCGACCTGGGCCCGCGTGACGGTTGGCACCAAGGATGAGATGGCCAAGTTCCAGGCTGCTTGTCTGAAGTGTTATAGCGCTTAATTGCGGTTCATAAGGGCGGAGGGCGAAAGCGCTCCGCCTTTTGCGTTATGATTCGCGGCACGCACGCGGTCGCCGCGTGGACCTCAACCGAGTCCGTTTTGGCCCTCTTGTTGTCCTTCTCCTTGGTGATTCGGAGCAGAGGTAAGAGTTGAGCTTTTTTCGTTATTCGTGGCGTACGCTTTCCGGCGACTTGTTTGGCGGGTTCATAGCGGCGCTGATTGCAATTCCCTATGGCTTAGCCATGGCCACCATGATGGGACTGCCTCCGGTGTTGGGGCTGGTCACATCCATCGTCAGTGCGCCCATCACGGCGGCCCTCGGCCGGAATCCGGTGCTGATCGGCGGGACCGCCAGCGCCACCGTGCCGTTCATTGCCCATGCCGTGCAACTGCAGGGATTGGGTGGCGCTGCTAAGGTTTGTATCGTCGCTTCCATCTTCATGATGGCCTTTTCGCTGCTGCGTCTCGGCCGCCATATCCAGAAGGTGCCGCAGCCCGTGGTTACCGGCTTCTCCTGCGGCATTGGCGCCATGATGGTCCTGTCGCAACTGTCCACTATGACCGGCGTTCGTGCTTCGATCGACCGCACCTCGAACAATCTCCTCTTCCAGAGTTGGCAGATTCTTTCTAACATCTCCGATGCCCACGCCGCGTCCGTCATTATCAGCCTGCTGGTCGTCGCAGCGGCATTCGCCGTAGCGCGATTCGTGCCGCGGGCGCCCGCGCCTCTGATGGGTGTCCTGTTTGCCGTGACGGTGGCGGGTATCTTCGGCTTGCATGAGAAAGAAGTCGGCCGTTTACCCTTTGAGATCCCCGACTTCGCCGGCTTTTACTGGCGGCCTGGTGACGTCTATGGCGTTTTGCCGGCGGCACTCGGTCTCGCCTTCGTTTCCTCCGTGAACATCCTGATCACATCCCGCGTGGTGGAACACTTCCGCGGCCGGCATCATCACTTGAGGCGCGGCGACGCCGATGGAGAACTCGGCGCTTACGGCATTGCCAATGTCGTAGCCGGCATGTTCGCCGCGCCGATGAGCGTCGGAATCCCAGCGCGTAGTCTGGCTAGCGTTCGCTGCGGCGGATCTACCCGCCTGTCCAACATCTTCCACGGCCTGTTTATTGTTGCCTTCCTCGGCCTCGGCGGCGAATACATCTCACGAATTCCGATGTCTGCACTGGCGGGCGTAACGGCCTATATCGGCGTCTGCCTGCTCGAATGGAGCACCTGGCGGCGCCTGCCGCGCATGAGGCGTGTGGACGCAGCAGCGTTTCTATCGACGGCCGTCGCGGTACTGGTGGTGAATGCGGTGCTAGCCGTCGCCCTCGGTTGTTCGTTTTACCTGGTTCGCTATGTCTATCGCCGCTTCGTGAGCCCCTCCCCTGCGGAAGACAATGATGTCTTGAGACGGGATGCGGTGAATGGCATGGCGGAGGCGCGGGTCGAGTCTTCAGCGAGCTAAACAGAAGCCGGTTCAACAGCCCGCTCTCGCTCACTTTGATTCATCCGGGGCACTGAACATCTCGACCGATAAGGTGGGCAGGTAAGTGCCGATCAGACTCCGGTTCCAAATGTTTCCGGTTTGCGCTCGCTCTTGCGGAGTAGTGAACGTATAGAGGTATCGTTGCGCGCGAATATACCGAGGCGGGGTTTGAAACGGCACTCTGCTAAAGAGGCGGACCACTTGCGGCTCCCCTTGCAGTAAGCGAAGTGCCAACACGCCCACCCAGGGCTCCTGTCGTTCATTCGAGAGCGCGGCGAACCACAGTTGCCAATCGAGCCGCGGCTGCATCGGCGCGATCAGCGGCAGCCCGCGGTGGAGGTCGCCCGGCTTGTAAGGCAGTTCATACTCCTGCCATGTTTCCTGATCATTGGAACCCTCGAACACGATCTCGGGGCGGGTGGTCGTCATGACCGCAAACAGACCATAGGAGTTCACAACTTCAAAGGGCGCTGTCCAGGCCAGGCGCGCTGAGAGCCGGCCTGCTAAATCGGGAGCAAACAGAGAAAGAATCTGGATTGCACCCAGGAACACGACCACCGCGAGCACGCCTGTCGCAACTACGCGCAAAGCCCTGAAGCGGGTCCAGAACGTTAATCGCAGACCGGGGCGCAACCACTTCAATCGCTTCGCGATGCCCTCAAACGATTGATCGTCGAATGCCCAGATCAACAGCGCTAGGGTCAGCAGGTTGAAATATGCGTAATTGCCCGTCAGCGCAATACAGATTTGTAGGGCAATCAGAAACTTTGCGCCGAAGTGGCGTATCCGTCTGGGCATGAACAGCAGGAAGGGAGCAACCAGTTCGATTAACAGCGTCCAGCCCGTGAGCGAATCGAGCAGCCACGGCTGGAAGTGATGCACGTACCAGGCCACCGGATTGGGCAGCGGTTGGGTCATGAAGTGGAACCGTAAGGCGTGCAGGTTCTCCCAGTTGTGGTCGCCGCTGAGCAGCTTGACCATGCCCGATTCGAACATCAACCGGAAAACCAGGAAGCGATACACCCACACCAGCCACGGGATGCCTGAGAAGATCGCCAGGAATCCCGCTTCCAGCAGTAAGGCGTCCCATTGAAACAGAGTGAAGGGCTGGCCCACCGAAGCGATCGAGAGATACAGCACGAAACACAGCGCGGCGCTCAGACGAGGCATCACGTTGATGGCAAGCAGCACCGCAAAGAAAACCCCCAGGCCGCAACACCAACTCATCGCCTGGTCGCTCATGTTCAGCCACAGTACCGTTGGCACCTCCCAATAGGCACTGCGGCCAAGGGCTTGGTGCATTGCCTGCATCGTGGAGGCTGCATGCAGAATCCCGTGCGCGCCTACCAGGCCCAGGATCTGCGTGCTGAGAGATCCGAACGCAAACGCGTACGTAATCCCCAGCAGCCGGAGAAACAAGAACTCGGTCACCTGGAAGCGATGCGGCCGGATGGTCTTGCCGAACGTCAGCGCCGTCAGGTGATAGCAGAAATCGCGGTGGGCGGCAATCCACGCGTAGATCGCGTCGGTTGCGACGCGGAACGGTGCGACGCTTTCGTAGAGCCAAAGCAGCAGGCGATATCGCACGGCAACCGGGGCCAGCGAGCGAAATACGGCGTGCGGGCCGCGAAGGGCGGTGCCGTCGGGCAGCACCAGGTAAACCGCACTCTTCAGCGCCTCGCGATCAAGCTGGGGGAAGTCGTCTGCCGCAAGCTCCTGCGACGCGACGTAGCCGACCGAATCGCCCAGCAGTTCTTGCCAGTAGTTCAACCAGATACGGCAGAAGCCGCAGTGTCCGTCGTAGATCAAAACCGGCTTGGTGCGCATGTCAGGCATCGGGCAGTGCAACGGCGGTAACTCGGGCAATCCGAACATACCAGAATACGAATGTTTGGAGGCGATCCGGTTTGACTTGGGCACTACTGGCGCGGTATGTTGCGTTGTAGTATCCAGCCCGCTATCGGCGCGGTAGCCAAGCGGTAAGGCAGAGGTCTGCAAAACCTTTATTCGGCGGTTCGATCCCGCCCCGCGCCTCCAATTAACTACAATAAAATCAATAACCTAGGACGAATGTGTTAGTGTCTAATTTTGGCCACAAAAGTGCCTAGATTGGCACATTTCTGCCCCAAAGCCCGTTCAGCTGAATAACGGTCAGAATGACCTCCTAGCGATAGAAAATCGAGGCGAATCAGCACGGCCGGGCACTGAGAGAACAGATTTTCCGAGCGTGGTTGGCCAGGAAGGAAAAAATCTGTGGATGGGTCCAAATCGGCGTACACTTAGCAGAACTCATTCGCGATTGTGACCTATGAAATCGTTCGCTCTCAAGACGGAGGGAGCTACGCCGGGCCGGAAGTCAGCCGATCCCGTCCGCAAGCCGCGGGACACTCGAGAGACGGCTCCCGAGCCGGCCTTCGCCTGGAACTTCGGTGACATTTCCGTGCATAGCGGTGGCAGACCTCCCGCGCGACCGGTGGAGCGGTTGCTCGGCTCTCCCGGCAAGCCGTTCGGCGCGGGCGAGGTTCGTATCCACACTGATCGCGCCGCGGCCGAGTCGGCCCAATCGATGCGCGCGCGGGCCTACACGTACGGTCAGAACATTGTCTTCAACCGGGGTGAGTTCGATCCAGCGAGCGCTGCCGGGCGCGCTCTAATTGCACATGAGCTGGAACATACGGCTCGGCAGACCTCACCGTCGAGCTACCGTTTGGCGTTTCAGAAGCAAGCCGCGACTCCAGAGAGATTCTACAAGGAGGTGGAGGACGCTGTCGCCGAGTTGGGAAACCGGACCTATCTGGGGCCGGACAAAGACTACAGCTACTTGAGCGATCTTCTCGCTCTTAGTAAAGCGGTTGAGGCACAGAACAAGCCCGATGCGAAACAACTGACGGCGAAGGTGGTCGCGGCAACGCCCTTCGGCGGGGTACCGGTGGCCCGCTCCGAAACCTTCGTCAACGAACTGATCGCACGGACCTTATTGATGGGTCTCGATTCGGAGGCCAACCAGCTGCGAGGCTTCTTCCGGGCACTGGCACGGTCTCCCATGCAGCGCAACCCGACCGATACCAAGTTCGGCGCCGACAAGAACCTCTGGACGCAGCTGGTTACGCGAACCATCGAACAGGCTAAGTTTGGCAATGCCGCGGAAGCCGCCGCCAGCATCGATAGCCTGCTAGTCACTTTCCGCATCGTTTGCAACGAAGCGCAGAAGATCAATTTTGAGGAAGTTCTGAAGGATCGCAAAGCCAACTACGGGACATTTATCACCGACCCCTATTCCACGCCAGACACCCTGGACAGTTACTTCTCCTCCCTGATCGGACAGCTTCGGGCTTTGACGGTGCCCATTTTTCAGGGAGTGGAGAGCATGATGGAGGCGGCGATCGCGGACCTGGAGGCGGACAAAGGCGTCGCCGCGCTCGCGGCCGCGAAAGCCGTTCTCGAAGGCAAGGTCCAGCCCGTGTTCAACGTCACCATCGGCGACGAAAACCTTCTGAACATCGTCGTGGATGCGACGCGCAGCACGTTCGGCCCAAAGCAGGGTAAGCACCACGACTATTACGACACCAGCAAGGCGGGCGAGAAGCGCTCGGTCACGATCGACTATTACGACAAGACCCAGACGACGGGCTTCAACGAGAAGACCAATCCGGTTGGCTACATCATCCTGACCCGGAAGAAGGAGATTGCCTTTCTCGAGAAGTTCTATGTGGCTGAGAACCGCGCCGCGATGGGAGCCAAGCCGTTGAAGTTGGAGAGCGTGGACGACTGGCGTAAGTTCCTGCACGAAAAAGTCCTGGAGGAGCAGAAGAAGGGCAAGACCAACAGCGAGGTACTGACTACCGTCATCCGTTTCCTGTCCGATCCCCAAACTGGCACAGGTTATCTAGAAACCTTCACAACCTCGACACCTTACAACATTGAAGATGTGATCAAGCAGGATAGCGAGAACTACAACAAGCGCCAATTCCCGCGCGCCATTACCGGGCAGCTGATTGAAGACTGCGGTGTCTACGCGCTGCGCACGGTTTATATGCTATCCCTGGTCAAGTTCGATCTCAAACTCCGAATCCGTTTCATTTACTTACCGTCCCACGTGGGGCTGATCATCACGGGCGACGGACTGCCAACCCTGATCGCTCATAACAACAAGATCTATCCGATTGACGCGGCGACACTTGCCAAAGAGAGGACGAACTGGGCCCAGAAAGATCCGAGCAAACCGACCAACGACGACCAGTTCATCGGCGAGGTCGCGGGCAGTTACTACAGCCCCGGCGTTGACCTGCCGTTTCGCCTGGACGAGGCCCCAGCCATCGCCAAGAACGACCCGCGGGAAAAGGAGAAACTTCAGGATTACTATACGAGGAACACGCGGCCAGGGAAAGATGTGCTGGCCGACGCTCCGAAGGCCGGCATCACACAGTTCAACCTCGAATACCTGCGTCTTAACGATGAAGCCAAGAAGATGTACAACACTGTCGTGGTTCCGACCTGGAACGGCCCACTCAGGGCGGCATGGGACCGGCACAGGGATAAGCTGCTGGCAGAGTTGGCGAAGGCGCGGGCGGGCCAGAAGAACGCCTACGACGCGGAGTCCAAGCTATATTTAGCGGACTTGGACGCGGCGTTGAAACCAGTGACCGACGCGGCGGCCGCCTTAGATCAATCGCGGCAGGAGGTCTCGACCAAATTGGGAGCCAACCCGGAGCTTACGGCCCGCAGCGCTACGCGCGGCTTCGGGAGACGCGTTTCGTTCACATTTTTTTGGGAGGATTCGCTCACCGCGCATCGAGCCGCCATTAGCGATCTAAGCAACCTCAACGATCCGGACAAACCGAAGCAGATTACTCCCGAGTTCGACGGCCCCAAGGGGTTCCTCCAACCCATGTATTGATGTGCGCCGGCAATCCCCAAGATCCAAATAACTCTAGACAGAAGCGGCGTTCCCATGTACGATCTAGAAACCCGACGTTTGAATGGGTGACTGACCGGGACCCGTTCACGGCACTATTGCGAAGCACTGAGTGACGAACTTAAGGAGGCGAACGTCATGGGCGCTTTTACCTATCCAGGCGTTTATATCGAGGAAGTTCCGAGCGCGATTCACACCATCACGGGAGTCGCGACATCCATCGCGGCGTTCGTCGGCTGGGCGCCGCAAGGGTCCACGACCGAGGCGGTTCTGGTGCAGAGCTTCATGGACTTCCAGCGCGAGTTCGGCGGACTGGATGCGCGAAGCCTGCTGGGCTACGCGGTTTCCCATTTTTTTAATAACGGCGGGCAGCAAGCCTACATTGTCCGGCTGGTTCAGGGCGCCATTACATCGGGCACGGGTACCGCAACGGAGGGCTCGGTTAGTATTCCCGTCGCGGGCGGCGCAGTTGCGTTCACGGCGAAAGAACCGGGCGCGTGGTCGGGGTCGATCGGGATCCTGATCTCGGCGAGTTCGGGTACGACCTTCACCGCGTCCGTGGTTTACGCTCCGGCCGGAACTGCTTTGGTGACGCTGGAGACTTTCACGGGCCTCTCGGTGACGGCGATCGGGACCATCGCGTCCAACTTTGCCACGGCGGCAACGACCGGCACGCCGACCGCGGCACCAGGGAATGGACTATACATGCTGGGCGCCGGCAGCGACGGCAATGGTGTGAACGTTCCGGGAGCGACAGCCGCCTCCGCAACGATCTTCGTTCCGGGAAGCACGACGGCGGGTTTCACTTTCACGGCACAGAACCCGGGAGTGTGGGGAAACGCCATCGCTATCGGCGCCACACCGCAGCCGGGCGACCCGACTAATACAAGATTGAGCATCAACGTGGCGATGCTGAACGCGAGCGGAACGTTGTCGGTTGTCGAGAACTACAACAACCTTTCGGTGAACCCCTCCGACCCTTCCTATTTGGTGACGGTGCTCAATGCGGACTCAAACTACGTAACGGTTGCCGCGTTGGGCGCTCCGGCGATCGCATTGAATAGCCCGTTTCCGCCATCGGGCCTGGCTACTCCGCCGTTCAGTACGCCACCTTTCTTAAAAGGCGGATTCGATGGAGTGGCACTGGATCCAACGGCCGACAATGCGAACGGCGGTCTGTTCATGACCGCGCTGAACGCAGGCGGCACGGGCAGCGGAGGAGTGCGGCTGTTGGACCAGGTGGAGATTTTCAACCTTTTGTGCGTTCCCGGCGAGACAGACGGACCCACGATCCAGAGCCTGCAGGCGTATTGTTACGGCAAGCGCGCCTTTTATATCGTGGATTGCCCACAAACGGCGACGATAGCGGGGCTGATCTCCTCGGGGCCCGCGGGCGACGATAAGGGCAGCCTAACGGGCCAGTATTCGATCAATTCCGCGTACTACTTTCCCTGGGTGCAGGCGCCGGATCCGCTGATTGGCAACCGGATCCGCAATTTTCCGCCGTGCGGTTTTGTGGCGGGCATTTACGCTGCTACCGACGCGAGCCGCGGAGTCTGGAAGGCGCCGGCGGGAATCGACGCGAGTTTAACGGGAGTTTCGGGCCTGCAGTACACGCTGACCAACCAGCAGAACGGCAGCCTGAATACGCAAGCGGTGAACTGTCTGCGCGCCTTCAACGTTTACGGTGATGTGGTTTGGGGGAGCCGAACGCTGCAAGGCAACGACCAGGCCGGGTCGCAATGGAAGTACGTTCCCGTGCGGCGTTTGGCGCTGTACCTGGAATCGAGTTTGTACGACGGTACTCAATGGGTGGTTTTCGAGCCGAATGATGAGACGCTGTGGGGCCAGATCCGGCTCAACCTGGGATCGTTCATGCAGGGTCTCTTTCTCCAGGGCGCGTTCCAGGGCAGCACGCCGGACCAAGCCTACTTCGTCAAGTGCGATTCGGAGAACAACCCTCCTGCGAGCATCGCGCTGGGGATCGTGAATATTCTGGTCGGTTTCGCTCCCCTATTGCCGGCCGAATTCGTGGTGATCCAGATACAACAAATGGCCGGGCAGGCCCAATCGTAAGGAGGCGATCCTGTGGCACAGTTTCCAGCGAATCCAAAGCGCTTAGATCCTTATAAGAATTTCAAGTTCCGGTTGAAATGGGACGGCAAATATGTTTACGGCGGCAGCAAGCTGACAGGTTTGAAACGGACGACCGAAGTCGTGGAGCATCGAAGCGGCGGCGACCCCTCGACGGCACATAAATCACCGGGGCGGACTAAGTACGAGGCCATCACTCTGGAGCGCGGGCTGACGCAGGATAAGGCATTTCACGACTGGGCGGGACTAGTGTGGAACTTCGGGTCGAAGCTTGGCTCGGAAGTATCGCTGGCGAACTTCCGGAAGGACATTTACCTCGAGTTTTACAACGAAGCGGGACAATTGGTGATCGGCTACAAGATATTCCGATGCTGGGTATCCGAATACCAGGCGATGCCGGACCTGGACGCGAACGCAAATGCCATCGCGATCGAACATATCAAGCTTGAGAACGAAGGCTTCGAACGGGACACGAGCGTGAAGGAACCGGTTGAGCCCACGCTCAGCACGGTGAATTCATAGCGCCGGAATCAACCACCCGCCGCAAAATCGCGACGCGATATGAGAGCTCTTTCCAGCTCCGATTTTCTCGACTTGTGGGAGCGCGGATTTCGCTTGCACACGCTGGACCGTGGGCTCCTGATGCTGGGCGCGGCCTTGCCGGAAGCATCGTACGAAAGCCTGGCGGACTTGCCCGTAGGACGGCGAAACGGAGCGCTCGCGGAGTTGGGTCTTCGATTCGTTGGCGCTAATCCGGAAGCTTGGACGCGTTGCACGGAATGCGCCGAAAAACTGGAGCTGGGCGTGGACTTTCGGAGTCTGGCGGCCGCAGGGGCGGAGAACAACCGCGCTCAGGACGAACCGGTGGTCGCGAAGGGACGTTCGTTCCGGCTTCCGACCAGCCGCGATCTGGCCCTTGTGGCGCAGGAAATCGACGAGCGTTCGGCGGCCATCCGGCTCTTGGAGCGCTGCGCAGTCGGCGCCGTAGACGCAACGTTCTGGTCTGACGAGGATTTGGATGAGGTAGGAGAAGGGATGGCCTTGGCGGACCCGTTGGCAGAAGTCACTTACCGTTTCCGTTGTCCGGAATGTGGCGCGGAAGGCGATGCCGTCCTCGATCTCGCGGCGTTCCTATGGGAGCAGATCGCGGCGCGCGCGAAGCGGCTGATGTTTGAAATCCATCGCCTTGCTTCGGCTTACGGTTGGACGGAGAGGGAAATCCTCGGGTTGAGCGAACACCGTCGCGCGCTTTACCTGGAGATGGTCGAGGCATGAGCGGCTATCTATTGCGCATGGCCGCGAGCGTGCTGAAGCCGGGCGGAGCAATCCACCCGGTGCTTGGTTCGGTCTATGCGTCTTCGCCTATCGAAATGGGTGGCGAAGAAGCTGCTGAGCAGAGTTCCGGGCGAGCCCTCGAGCGGCAGGTACCGGCGTTATCGCCGCGGCACGAGGTTGTACCTCTGCCGCTACAGCCTGAACCGGCCGCAACTACACGGCTGGATCACGGTGAGCCGCACGGCGCCATGCGTGTTGATGCACCGCCGTTAGTCGATGTGCCGCGCTTAGACGATGCTTCCGACGAACGGACGGTTGAGCCGGCCCGCGTCTCGTTCCAACCGCTCGTGAAGGCTGCCCAAAGAGTGGAGGAGCCGGAGGAGATTCTCGCCGTCACGCCGAAGAAAGCGATTTCCTTTGCCAGCGAGGTCGAGCGAATGGCGCCGATCGCGCAGCCAGATGCGTGGCAAGTTCCGGCTCAACCGGAGCCGGGCCAGGAAGTGTTGGAAACTCCGCTGAAGGAGATGCCTCGCCAAGAGACCGTGGTTGTTCACGAAGTTGCGTCCAAAGAACACTACCGGCCGTTGGTGCCGCAGCTTGCGAATCAAGCGATTCAACGGCCCGCACAAACGTTTCCGGCCGTTGCGCGGAAGGCCGGCAAAAAGGAGTTGCCGATCCGCGAAGCCAAGCCCGAGCGGCAAAGTGATGAGATTCAGATTCATATCGGGCGCATCGAAGTCGTGGCTGCGCCGCCAGCCCCAGTGCGCGTCGAGTCCAAGCCCGAGAGCAAATCTCCCAGCTTGGGCGATTACCTGAAGCTGCGGCACGGGAGATCCTGATGAGCAACGCGCTGGCCCTCTCCGCCGTAACGGCCGTGTTGCAATCCTTGTTCAACACCGTGTACAACACGCCCACATCGGCTTTGGGAAGCGTGCTGGTTTCGGCGGTGGCTCCGGACATCGTGCAGAACGGCACGGGTAATGCAGCCGCGACGCAGCTTCGCGTGAACCTGTTCCTGCATCAGGTGACTCCCAATGCCGCGTGGCGCAATATGAGTTTGCCTTCGCTGGCGAGCGATGGCGCGACCCGATTGAAGAGCCCGCCGCTGGCGCTCGATCTGCACTATCTATTAACCGCTTACGCGACGGAAGACACCGAGGCGGAAGCGCTGCTGGGATACGCCATCCTCATGCTGCACGAGAATCCGATCTTGCCGCGGAGCGAGATACGGAATGTGCTGAGCTCGCTTCCCAGTACGGCTCCGTTGAGCCAGGCGCTGGGCGCCTCCGGACTCGCCGACCAGATTGAGATGATCAAGATCGCTCCGGCCACGCTGGGGCGTGAAGAGATGGCCTGGCTTTGGACGGCGCTCAAAGCCGATTACCGGCCGACCTTTCCTTTTGAGGTTTCGGTGGTGTTGGTCGAGCGCCAATTGGCTTCTACCAGCGCGCTGCCAGTGCTATCGCGAAGCTTCACCACGCAAGCCAGCGCAGCGGCGCCGATGCTACAGGTTCGGCTGCCCCAGGGCGAGACGGCGGCCGTGCCGGGCGACACCATCATCTTGACCGGAGCAACGATGACGGGCGTGGGTAAGATCGCGCTTTCCAATCAGCGTCTGGGAATTCAATACACGCTGGCAACTCCGCCGACGGTAAATGGAAACACGCTTACGTTCACGGTTCCTAACGATCCGGCGAATCTGCCGGCGGCTGTTTACGATGTGTCGGTGATCTTTACGGACGGCACCGGCAGCGTGCTGCAGATCCCGCATGGGCTGCCGCTGTCTCCGACGATCCTGGCGAGCCCTGCTCCGGTTGCTTCGGCCAACACGGCAGGCACGCTGGTCACGCTGAGTTGCAACCCGCAGGCGCGGACTAATCAAACTATCACTCTGCTGATGGGATCGAATGCGGCCCCGGCACAGGCATTCACGACGGCGACGGCCGCGCTTAGTTTCCAGTTCACTCCGGCGCTGCCCTCTGGCGCGTATGTGGCGAGGCTGCAGGTCGACGAGCTAGTTAGCCCAGTGGCGGTGAATTGGAATCCGGCGCCGACGCCGAATGCGCCGTTTCCGCCGCCTGTGTTCACGGGGCCCATGGTGACCGTATGATGACGGAGCAGCACATCACGTGGGAAGAAGCGAACCAAGCCTATCTGGTGGCTGAGTTCGCAGCCTTGCGCGATCGATTCGAATCCGAGCCGGAAGGCGCCGGGCGCAAGCTCGATCAGGATGTGTACGCGTTCCAGGGCGCGCCGCCGGCGATCGAGCGGTTCTGCGAGCTATTCGAACTGACCGCATTCGAACGCCAGATTGTGCTGCTCTGCGCAGGCGTAGAAATGGACTCGAGACTGGCCGCATCCTGCGGGCGCGCCCAGGGCCATCCGCAGCGGATGTGCGCCAGCTTCGGCTTGGCGATGGCGGCATTTGCCGAACCGCATTGGAGCGCATTGAGCCCAACCCGGCCGCTACGCCGGTTCCGTTTAGTAACGGTGGAGCCGGGCTACGGGTTAACATCCGCGCCTCTGCGTATCGACGAGCGAATCCTGCACTATCTGGCGGGAATCAATACGCTCGACCCGCGGCTGGAATCGCTGCTCGCAGCATCGCCCGACGCGGGCGCGATGGCCTTCTCGATGGCGGCCGAGCATGAGGCGGCCGCAACCCAGGCCACGCAAGCGCTCGCGCGGTACTCGGAGGGATGGCCCGTGCTCCACCTTTGCGGGGACGACGCGGATGGTCAGGAGGACGTGGCCGCCGTTGTGGCACGCAACCTGGCACGTCAGTTGTTCGTCGTGCGAATGGAAGACCTGCCGCCGGTGGGCATCGAGCTGGATCAATTCGCTGTTCTTTGGGAGAGGGAAACGAAGTTACTTCCCGGAGCGTTGCTGATTCAGTGCGGCGCGGCGGTCCTGAGCGCGCCGGCTCGCCACTTGGCGGAGAGGCTGACGAGCGTGGTATTCGTGAGCAGCCGGGAGGCGATCAGATTTCATCGCGCCTTTCTTCGTTTCGGGGTGGATAAACCGCAGCCGGCAGAACAGAAACGGCTTTGGCAGCAAGCGTTGGGGCCGGCAGCGGCCAGTTTCAATGGCACGGTCGATCAATTGTCCGAACAGTTCCGGCTGAGCGCGCGAATCATTTTCGCGACCGGCTCCCCGATCACCGGGAGCGCGGAGCAGGGCCGTCCGGACGAGTTATGGAACGCATGCCGATTACTGGTGCGCCCGAAGCTGGAGGATTTGGCGCAACGAATTGTGCCGTGCGCGGGTTGGGATGACCTGGTGCTCCCTGAATCGCAGAAACAGCTCCTGCGGCAAATCGCGGCCCAGGTTCGCTATCGGATGCAAGTTTACGAAACGTGGGGATTTTCCGGTAAGGGACGGCGCGGATTGGGCGTGAGCGCGTTGTTCACGGGGGAGAGCGGCACGGGCAAGACGCTAGCGGCGGAAGTTCTGGCGCACGAGTTGGGAATCGACCTTTATCGCATCGATCTTTCGGCGGTGGTTAGCAAGTACATCGGCGAGACTGAGAAAAATCTACGGCAGGTTTTCGACGCAGCCGAAGAAGGCGGCGTGCTGCTGCTGTTCGATGAGGCGGACGCGTTATTCGGAAAACGCAGCGAAGTAAAAGACAGCCACGACCGGTACGCAAACATCGAGGTGGGCTACCTGCTGCAGCGCTTGGAGGCGTACCAAGGGTTGGCGATTCTCACCACGAATCTGAAGTCGTCTCTAGATAAATCGTTTCAGCGTCGATTGCGATTCGCGGTGAATTTTCCGTTTCCGGACGCTGCCATGCGGGAAGCGATTTGGAACCGGGCGTTTCCGGCGGCGACTCCAACCGAGGGATTGGATGTTGCGAAATTGGCGCAGCTCAAGGTGCCCGGTGGCAATATCCGCAACATCGCGGTGAACGCGGCGTTTCTAGCGGCTCAGGATGGCAAGCCCGTGGGGATGGCGCATGTGGCCCAGGCGGCAAGTATGGAGGCGCAGAAGGTGGAGCGGGCGCTCTCCGGGATTGAATTGCGGGGGTGGGTGTGAGCCGGGTGCGGTTGACCATCGACGAGCTGGTTTTGCGAGGGCTGGAACCGGCGCAACGGACGGCGCTGATCGAAGGGCTGAAGGGTGAGCTGTCGCTTGTGCTGGGCGATGCGGCGGCCCGCGCGGAGTGGGCCAAATCCCACCGCACACCGGTGTTGAAACTGGGCCGCATGCCAATGGATCCTGGGCCGGCGGGAGGAAGGAAGTTCGGCAGCGGATTGGCGAAGGCGATCGGGAAAGGGTTGAAGCCATGAGCCGCGCGGTGCGGGCGAGACAGCCCGAGCCTGTTTCGCTGGCCGCCAGCTCCAAGCGGCTGCCGGCGAGCCTCCGGATCGGAGAACCCGGCGATGCCTTCGAGCGGGAGGCGGATCGTGTGGCGGATGCGGTCATGAGCGGCGGTGCCTCACCGCAGTGGTCGCTTTCCAGAATCAACGCCGGAACGCCTCTGCAACGTAAGTGCGAGTGCGGCGGCGACAGCGAATGCGAAGAGTGCAAGAAGAAAGGAACTTTGCAGCGGCGGGCGGCGGAGTCAGCCGCCCCGTCGACAGCTCCTGCCATCGTCGACGAGGTACTTCGCTCGCCAGGGCAGCCGCTCGACGGCCCCACCCGAGCGTTTTTCGAGCCGCGCCTGGGCCACGATTTCAGTAGGATCCGCATCCATGCGGATTCCCGGGCCGCCGAGTCGGCGCGAGCGGTCGCTGCCGAAGCCTACACCCTGGGTGAACACGTGGCTTTCGGAGCGGGGCGTTACTCGCCTTCAACAACCGCGGGAAAACGGCTGATCGCTCACGAACTTACTCACGTCGTTCAGCAGTCCGACCGGCAAGGCCCCTTGGGGGCCACACGGACCGGGTCCGAGACCGTACAGCGCCAGAGCAGCGAAGATAAGGAGGAATCGGGAATACTCGGGAAGGTGAAAGGCGTTCTCGGAAAAGGGAAGGACGCGCTGAATGATGTCGCAACCGCGGTGGGTCCAGGCTGTCTCAAGAGCTTATTCCCGGGCATGACATCAGACACATTTGAGCGATGGATTCCCATGGCGTGCGCGAGGACTAAGGACCGATTCCTGAACAACCGGGAATGGGATGCCTTCGGGCACTGCTGGATCGGCTGCGAAGGAACACGGCACTGCGGCGGGGCCAGGACGTGGGCTTACGGCACGGCCCGCGAGATCGGGCGAGAACTGGGGAGCTGGTTCGGCGGTGAGCCGCACGATAGCTTCACGCAGGACCGGGCTAACCAGCAACACGGCCGTACCGCTTCGAAAGAGTCGGGCACCTGCTTCTCGATCTGCGACAGCCTCGAAAAAGACCGCGTGCTGGACCTAAGCGCTCCGGTCGGTACCTGTGTCGACTGTAGTTCTTACCCGTCGTCGGGCGAGGGGCCATGCCCTCCTTTGCCTGCGCCGGCGGCCGGGGTTACGCCGCCTTCGCCGCGACCTCCAGGGGCAAAACCGTGAGGAAAGCACTAAGCTGGCCCGGGAAATCGGGGGAGGAGACTAAACGGTGAGCAGCGCATCCACACTTTCCCCGCGCCTGGTGAAAGGCGGCATCGTCACGCTGGATCCGGTTACATCCGTCGTGCGCAGCATCATCGCGTTGCAATACAATCCCGACTCGGTCACTCGATCGCTCCAGATTCAGGCCGTGCAAGGAGGTCAGGATGGCGTACGCGTAAATGCGCTGCGGTTGCGCGGGCCGGCCGTCGAGACGATCAAGGTCGAGGCAGAGATGGATGCCACCGATCAGCTGGAATTTCCCAAGCAGTTTCCCGCCGCGGTGCGGTACGGGCTGCATCCGCAACTGTCGCAGCTGGAAATGCTAGTCAATCCGACTGTGGAGACGCTGATCGCCGACGACAACCTGGCCAACAACGGAGCTCTGGAAATCATTCCGCTGGAGCAGGCACTCACTCTCTTTGTATGGAGCAGCAGCCGCGTGGTTCCCGTTCGAATCACCGACTTCTCGATCACGGAGGAAGCGTTCGATGTGAACCTGAATCCCATTCGGGCGAAGATCAGTCTCGGCTTCCGCGTTCTCAACGTGGATGACCTGGGCTTCGACACACCCGGTGGTCACCTGTTTATGGCTTATCTGAGTAATAAGGAACAATTGGCGGCGCAGGTGACGAATGTCGCGGCGTCCGTTTTGGGGTTAGGAGGCTTGCCATGAAGAGCCCTCTACTGGCAATGATGCAAATGGGAGTGGTGCCGGCCGTCGCCTTTCCCACCGATAGCCGTTATTACAATTCGAAAACGCTCACTTATACAGACCCGAGCGGTCAGCCGATAACTTACCTGGCTCGCCGCTTTGTGCCGCAAGCGGGTTCCAGTAACTACTCAACTGTGGCGACACACACCGTGAGGCAAGGCGACCGGCTCGACTTACTAGCCGCTAAGTACCTTGGCGACCCGGTGATCTATTGGTTGCTATGCGACGCCAACGGTGCGATCCGGCCCGAGCAGCTAGTGGAGACGCCGGGAACGACTTTGAACATTACGATGCCGCAAGGCGTACCGGGAATGTCGAATGCTTAGTGGGACGCTTAAGAGCGTGCAGTTGGGCCTGATGATCGGCCCAATCGTTCCGCTCACGCCACCGCGGGCAGTGATGGATGCCCTCGCCGAGGTGGAAGTGCAGGTGGACGACGTTGGCCAGAGCGGGTTCAAGCTTACGTTCAGCATCGACAAGCAATCGCCTCTGCAGATCCTGTTTCTGCTGACGGGCGGACTTCCGTTGTTATTCATGCGGGTAGTGATCGCCGCCACAGTGAATGGTGTAACTAACGTCCTGATCGATGGGGTGATTACTAAGAACAGTATTGCGCCGGGCGACAAAGGTTCTAATTCCACCTTAACGATCATGGGGAAAGATCTTACGGTTCTGATGGACCAATCGAACCCGACGGGGTTTCCCTTTCCGGCGCTTCCGGCGGAAGCACGGGTCGGGCTGCTCCTGCTCAAGTATTCGTTCTACGGAGTCGCTCCCGTGGTGATCCCCAGCGTGCTGCTGTTCGTTCCACTGCCGATCGATCAGATACCCAGTCAGCAAGGCACCGATCTCCAATACATCAAATATCTAGCCGAGCAAGCCGGCTATGTTTTCTACCTCGATCCGGGACCGGTGCCGGGCGTGAGCCGGGCCTATTGGGGGCCGCAAGTGAAGGTGGGACAGCCGCAGCCCGCACTGAGTGCGGATATGGACGCCTACACCAACGTTGAGAGTTTGCATTTCTCGTTCAACCAGGAGCAAAATAAGCTCCCTGTGGTTTATATCTATAACTCCGAGACGGGTATCAGCATTCCCATTCCGATGCCACCGATTACTCCGTTGAATCCACCGCTTGGCCTGATTCCGCCGCTGCCCACTAACCTGTTGCCGCCCGACCTGTCTCCCTTCCGGGCGGATATGGCGAAGATGCCGATTCCCCAGGCGATCATGATGGGTCTGGCCTATGCCGCCCAAAACGCGGAGGCGGTGTCGTGCGAGGGCAGCCTGGATGTGACACGGTACGGAGGAGTCTTGAATGCCCGGGGACTGGTCGGCGTGCGAGGCGCGGGACCGGCATTTGACGGGCTGTACTACGTGAAGAAGGTAACGCACAAAATTAAACGGGGCGAGTACAAGCAGGATTTTACGCTCACCCGAAACGGGTTGGTATCCACGGTGAACACGGTGAATCTATGAGCGCTGGTGCTTCTTCTCCCGGCGGCGGCGTGAAGCGTTATTACGGCAAGTATCGGGGGTTGGTGATTGAGAACCTCGATCCGGAACAGATTGGCCGGGTTCTGTTACAGGTACCGGACGTTCTGGGGGAGATTCCTTCTAGCTGGGCCATGCCATGCGTGCCGGTGGCCGGCATCCAATCCGGAATTTTTGCGGTGCCTCCGATCGGATCGCAGGTCTGGGTCGAATTCGAGCAGGGAGATCCGGATTACCCCATCTGGACCGGCGGCTTCTGGGGACTGGTCGCGGATGTGCCGGTATTCGCCACTGCGCCGCCGGCGATTCCGCCCGGCCAGAACATCCTGATGCAGACAACCGGCCAGAACATGATCATGGTGAGCGACGCGCCGCCGACTCCGGTTACGGGCGGGATTGTGCTGAAGAGCGTCAGCGGCGCCATGATCGTGGTTAACGAAACCGGCATTTACATCAGCAATGGCCAGGGAGCGATGATAACGCTGGTTGGCCCGGCGGTGGCAATCAACATCGATGCGTTGACGGTGATCTAGATGCCTGGACCGATTCTGCATGTGGGAGCAACTGTTCTGTGCGCGCACGGGGGCCAGGCCATGCCTACCGTGCCGAGCCCGCGCGTGTTGGTTTCCGGCATGCCAATCGCGACCATTGCTGCGCCTTACACAGTGGCGGGATGCGCGTTCGTGCCGCCTGCCGGAAACGGGCCTTGCGTGACGGCGCAATGGATTGTGGGCGCGGTGCAAGTGATGTCTGAAGGACAACCCGTAGCCATTCTCACGGGAGTTGCCGTGTGTGTCCCGACGGGCACCCCGCTGATGCCGGTAATGGCGCAAACCAGAGTTCTGGCTACGTGAGATAGCCAGACGAGATGATCCCATGAATCTCAACTTTCCATACCAATTCGATGGCCGGGGACGGAGCGGGGAAGCGTCGCCACTGGATTATCTGGCCCAACTTGTGGAACAGGTGCTGTTCACTTCGCCTGGCGAACGGGTGAACATGCCCGACTTCGGAAGCGGGCTGTTGCAGCTTGCATTCGCGCCGAACAGTGTGCAGATGGCGGCCGCAACGCAGTTCTCGGTGCAGGCCGCGTTGCAGAAATGGCTCTCTGGGTATGCGACCGTTCAGTCGGTCGTGGCTTCGGCCGAGGAGGCGGTACTTACGGTGACGGTCACTTATACGCCGCTCAATACCGACGTCACCCAGGTGCAGACGTTCACATACGGAGCCACCGCATGATTTACCAGTGCTGCAGCGAAGCGCGGAAGAGCGCGATTCTCAGCAACTCCGCCATCGCGCTGAACGGCATCGATTATCTGGAGTTGCAGGATCAACAGACTCTACTGGTGCACTGTCTGCAAGCGCTGCCCTCACCTTTAACCTGGACAACCGATAACGTGACGCTCGAGGGTGGCGAGAGCATCACCGGCATCACGGCTGTTTCGGTGGGCGTGGCCGCCGGCGCTGCGAATGTGCTGGTTGTAGGGACTAATCGATCAGGGGATTTTTCCACGTACACGCTGCGGCTGGTGAATTCAGCGGCTCAAGCGGTCTCGAACCCATTCGATGTGACGAACGTGCTGGCGGGCTTCGATCCTCAGCTCGCCGCAGTGGAGTTCTCCTTCAAAGTCGAGTGCGGACCGGACTTCGACTGCGGGCCTCAACCGGCGGATTGTCCGCCTGCCCTGCCGGCCCCGCCACCGATCAATTACCTCGCCAAGGATTACGGAAGCTTTCGGACCTTGATCCTGGACCGGCTGAATCAGTTGCTGCCGGCTTGGGGAGGCGCAAACGAAGCGGACTTGGGTGTCGTGCTCGCTGAACTGATCGCTTACCAGGCCGATTACTTGAGTTACCGGCAGGACGCGATCTCGACGGAGGCTTATCTTGAGACCGCGCGCAGCCGGGTATCGTTGAGGCGCCATGCGCTGCTCGTCGACTATCACGTTCACGACGGATGCAACGCGCGGGCGTGGATTCATTTGACCGTCGCCGGAAACGCGGGAACGCAGATTTTTCTCGACCAGACCCAGACCAGGTTTTATAGTTACGCGCCCGGCATGCCGTCCAGCCTCGCAGTTGGCGCAGGCAACGAAGAAGCCGCGGTGTTGAGCGGCGTGCAAGTGTTCGAACCGATGCAGGACGCGACCCTGTATCCCGAACACAATTCGATGACCTTCTACACTTGGGGCGACACCAGTTGCTGCCTGCCGCGCGGAGCGACGGAAGCGACGCTGAGCGGATCATTCCCCAACTTGCAGCTTGGCGATGTTTTGATCTTTCAGGAGATGGTCGGGCCACAAACCGGGGATGCCGCGGACGCCGATCTTCGGCACCGCTGCGCCGTCAGGCTGACGCAAGTGGCTGTGCAAGACGCCACCGGAAAGCCCTTGGTGGACCCGCTATTCGATACGTCGGGAAACCCCATTGTCAGTTCGACGCAGACCCCTGCTCCGGTGACGGAGATCCAGTGGTCACAGGATGATGCGCTGCCGTTTCCAGTCTGCATTTCGTCGAGCTATATAGATTCCAGCGGCGCAACCAAGACCGCGCTCAACGTCAGCGTGGCGCTTGGCAATGTGGTGCTGGCGGACCATGGCCTATCTTTTTCGGGAGCGAGTTTGGGCATGGTTTCGCAGCCTGCCTTGTATTACCCGGCGGCCACGGGTGGCTGTCAGCCAACGTCGCCCACTCCGTTGCCCGTGCGCTACCGGCCCGCGATTCCGCAGAGCCCCGTCACCCAGGCGGTTTCTCTGCCACTGGCCGGGAGCCCGGTGACACCGGGCGTGGTCCTGCTCGGCGGCATGGGCGCGGTCGACCTTACTGACGCAAACGGTTCCGTTTGTCTCACGGTGCAAGCAGACAATCCGTTCGGCTGGCCGCAGTATTTCGGCGTCACAGTGAAGCAGAACAAAACGACCCCGGCAAACTTCGATCTCTCCGTGGTGTATGCCCCGCCGGCCAGCACGCCAGGAGCTCTCTTGAACGTAACGCTGGAGAGTTTTCCCAATCTTTCGTTGAACCCCAAGAACACTAACTACGCTGCTATTCGAATCAACTCGCTCTCGAGATTGATTCGTGTTCCTTCCACCTTCGTATCGCCTTTTCCCACCGCGCCCTCGGGGTTTCCCGCAACAGCGACGATGCTGCCCAACACGGGTACGGTAAATTTGCAGGATTTGAGTAACCCGGCGTTGACGTATCTCACGCTGCAGGTCACCAGCCCGGCGGGTTGGCTCCAGGACTTCGGGGTCTTGGCGCATGGGAACCAACAGCAACCGCCGGCTTGCAGCCTGTCAGTCGTCTACTCGCCGCCGCAGGGCGGGGTGGGCGTCACGCTACCGGTCACACTCGAGCAATTCAACAATCTTTCCCTAGCCTCCATTGCCGGTCAATTCAGTTTGGGTTCGCAATTGATCATCGTGAAAAGTTTCGCGCAAGCGCCGAATCCGAGCCTTTCCGCCTATGAGCTCATGAATTACGACCCAAGCGAGGCTGTTCCTGAGATTACTCTGCAGGGGACGTTCGATGGAACCACTTCCGCCTGGATGCCGGAGCAGGACCTGCTCGAAAACGAGCCCTCGGACCGGGTGTTCGTCGTCGAGGTGGCGTCCGACGGGTCAGCCACATTGCGGTTCGCCACGCCTCCCGATCCGAACTCACCACTCGACGGTAATGGCATGGTCCCCGAATCGGGCACCGCGTTCACTGCGAGCTATCGGATCGGCAATGGGACTGCCGGAAATGTGGGCGTGAACAGCCTGGTTTACCTGGCGCGATCCGACGCGCGGATCCAGAGCTGCACCAACCCGCTGCCCGCGGCGGGCGGCTCCGATCCCGAGACCAACGACCAGATCCGGCGGCGGGCTCCGCAGGCTTTTCTCACGCAGGAGCGTTCCGTCACGATGGCCGACTACCAAGCTGTCGCCGAAGCAAACCCACTGGTGGACCAAGCCGTGGCGTCGCTTCGCTGGACCGGCAGCTGGTACTCCGTCTTCGTCGCCGTGGAACCGAAAGCAGCGGGAAACTTGACGCCCGGTCTGCAGGCGGTCCTGCAACAGAATTTGGAGCGTTACCGGCTGGCGGGCCAGGACATCAAATTGGAGTCGCCGCAATACGTCTCGCTGCAGATCACGTTGAATGTCCGCGTGGATCCAAATTATTTTCAGAGTGACGTGGAGCAGGCGCTGATGCAGGTTCTGGGCAATGGGATTTTGCCAAATGGACAAAAGGGCCTCTTTTATCCCGGCAATTTCACGTTTGGGCAGTCGGTCTACTTGAGTCCCGTATTCGCGGCGGCCCGCTCCGTGCCCGGCGTGACGCTGGTTCAGGCGACCCAGTTCCAGCCGCAGGGCGTGAATACCACGCGGTACCTGACGGCGGGACAAATCAGGCTCGGCTCATTGCAGGTGGCGCGGCTGGACAACGACCCCAGCTTCCCGGACCACGGACAGTTGACGTTAGTCATGCAAGGAGGGAAGTAAAGGCGACGCTATGAGCTGCAACGGAACTGCCAATTGCGCTTGCGGATGCTGCGCCGGAACGAGCGTCGAGACGCCCCAGCCCAGGGGTTCTGCGCCGGGCCTTTCCGCGGTGTCTTACCGGGCGGGCACGTGGGCCAGCTTTAAGGAGTCGATGCTGGCACGGCTTTCGAGTTCCGATTATCCGGCGCTCGCAGCGCTGAAGACCCGCGACGACGACGATTTCACGATCGCCCTGCTGGACGCCAGCGCGATGGTGCTGGACATTTTGACCTTCTATCAGGAAAGGCTGGCGAACGAGAGCTACTTGCGCACGGCCGTCCAACTGAGGTCGCTTTCGGAGCTGTCGCGGCTGATCGGATATCGGCCCGCGCCAGGCGCATCGGCCTCCACGTACGCGGCGTTCAGTTTGCGGTCGGCTCCGGGGCAAGCTCCGAATCCGGCCAATCCGGCGATCACGATTCCGCAAGGAACGCAGATTCAAAGCGTACCCGCGCAGGGGCAAACCCCTCAGACCTTCGAGACCTTCTCCGATATTCCGGCGAAGGCCGACTGGAGCGCACTGCCGGTTCAGACCGCTCAGCCGTGGACGCCGCTCGGCGGCAGCATCTATTTGAGCGGGACTGCGACACAACTGCAACTGGGCGATTCGCTGCTTTTTCTCGGCGCCGGGCGCGAGAGTTGGACGCCGCGCGCTAGCCAAAGCCCGCCGCCGGGATGGGACGTCGTTGTCATCAACCGGATTCAAACAGATACTCTCCGTAACCTCACGCTCGTATCGTGGGACCACCCCCTGACTCACGCCGACAATCTATCGTCCAGTTACGGGAGCGCCGTGAAAGTCTTCGCGTTACGCCAGAAGGCCAGCCTCTTTGGACACAACGCGCCGAATCCGAATCTCTTCGTGAACACCGCAGCCTCCGGCACCCCGGCCAGCACCAGCTTGCCGAACTTGATCACCAACTGGCAGTGGAATGGTTTTGAAATTCCGTCAGCCAGCCAGATCGATCTGGACGCCGCTTATCCGAAGGTGGTCGCCGGAAGTTGGTTCGCCCTGACCAGTTTCGGTGTCGCTCAGATCTACAGGGCCGTGAGCGCCAAGGCGGTATCCGTTTCGAATTTTGCCCTGAGCGGAAAGGTGACCGAACTCGCAGCCGATTATCAGGATCCTTTGCTCACTCCGCATGGTCCCACTGCTCCGCCTGCCGGCACGCCGGCCGGGGAATTCGGCGGTTTCACGCTGCCGTTGACTGAGGTGTGGGCCCAAAGCGAACAGTTGAGCGTCGCCCAGCAGCCGTTGACTTATCCCCTGTTCGGCACGCTCTTGGACCTGCAGGATTTGCGCCCGGACCTGGCGGGAGTGCAGGTTGTCGCTCTCAGCGGCAAGCGGCAAAAGATCGCGGTGGCGAACGGTGTCACTGGCCTGGCATTCATTACGGTCGGCGGGGGAAGCGTCCTTTGGCTGAATCCAGGAGATGTTTTGACCTTGACCGACCCCACTCCGCTTTCGTCCTTCAGTTCGGGCCAATCCTTTACCGACTGGAGTACGTCGAGACTCTACGCCACGCTCAACGTGGAAGACGCTGGCGGCAGGGCGGGTTCGGTGAGCGCCTGCCTGAATCAATTTATTTTGGCGCCTTCGGGAGCGGCCGACCCGATCGTCAGCGAGTATGCGCTGGTATCGGCGGTGCTCGCGCTAACCGAACCATATGCCCACACTCAGCTTCAGTTGGCATCGGCCCTGGCCAACTGTTACGACCGCACCGCGACCACGGTCAATGCCAATGTCGTGCTGGCCACGTGCGGCCAATCGGTCAGCGAGGTGATGGGCAATGGCAACGCCTCGACCCCCAATCAATCCTTCACGCTGAAGCAGTCGCCGTTAACGTACGTGCAGGCGCCTACGCAGTCGGGAACCCAGAGCACGCTCCAGGTTCAGGTAAATGGAGCGGCGTGGAGCGAAGTGCCTAGTCTCTATGGGGAAGGTCCATCGCAGCCGGTGTTCGCCACGCTCAACCAATCGGACGGGACGACGGACGTCCTCTTCGGCGACGGCATCGAAGGCGCGCTGTTGCCGACGGGACAGAACAACATCGTGGCCAATTACCGGATCGGACTGGGGTCGGCGGGCAACATCGCGGCAAACACGCTGACGACCCTGGTGGACCGGCCGCTTGGAGTGAGCGGCGTCACCAATCCGTTGGCGGCGACCGGCGGCCAAGATGCGCAGACCGTGGATGGCATCCGATCCAGTGCGCCTCTCTCTGTGCTCACGCTGGGCCGTGCGGTATCGCTCGCCGATTATCAGAACTACGCGAGCACGTTCGCCGGGCTTGCGAAAGCCTACGCGGTCTGGATACCCAGCGGACCGGCGCAAGGGGTCTTCCTGACGGTGGCGGGAGTGGGGGGATCTGCCTTGCTGCCCGAAAACCCGACCATTGGCAACCTGGTGGCAGCGCTGCGGAACTATGGCAACCCGCTGATTCCGATCACGGTGCAATCTTTTCTCGAAACGCAATTCGCGTTTTCCGCAGATCTGAAGTACGACCCCGCTTACAGCCAACCTGCCGTGCAGGCTCAAGTGCTCCAGACACTCTCGCAGGCTTATAGCTTCTCGGCGCGGACTTTCGGCCAGGGCGTGTCGGGCGACGAACTGGCTGCCGCGATTCAAGCGGTGCCGGGTGTAGTGGGGGTGAACATCAAAGAGATCCACACAGTTGCCACCAGCGCGGGCGGCGACCTGGGTGCCGGAAACGGCTATTTCATCGTGTCGCGGCTGCAACGCTGGGAAGCGGCGATCTTCAAAGCACGTCTTTTGCGGCCGTACTCCGGCTCTCCGACGCAGCTGAACGCTTATCTTCCGGTGGCTAGTTCGACGTCGGTGCCGCAGCCAGCGGAGATTCTGGTGCTCGATCCGAACCCCAACTCCATCGCTCTGGGGGTTATGCCGTGACGCCGCAAGGGCAGAAACTCTTCGATCTGTTGCCGGCGATCTACCGGGTGAAGGACGCCCAGCTGAGCTCGCTGAGTGCTGCGGATGCAGCCCAGCTGCAGGGTCTTCAGAACACCCCGCCGCCTCTTACGGAAGCGCAACAGCAGCAACTGAATCAGTTGATGGCCGCATCCCGCGGACCGCTGCAATCACTGCTCATGCTGATCGACGAGCAGCTGGCAGTGCTCGCGAACGATCTGGATCAGCTTTACGACGATCAGTTTATCGAGACTTGCGCGCCATGGGTGATCCCATACATCGGCGACTTGATCGGTTACCAGCCCGTGCACGGCGTCGCAGCCGCAGTGGCCAGTCCCCGCGCGGAGGTTGCTCATACCATTTCGTTCCGGCGCCGCAAAGGAACCACACTCGTACTGGAACAAATCGCCCGCGACCTGACCGGTTGGGGCGCGCACGCCGTCGAGTTCTTTACAAAATTGGCGGTCTGCCAATCGATGAAACAAATCCGGCCCGGCAACCATTACGCTCCGGATTTGCGAAGCTGGCAAATGCGCCAATATATGGACACTGCCTTCGATGGCACGGCGCACAAGGTGGACGTTCGCCGAATCGCTATCGAGCGTGGGCGTTACAACGTCCAGAACATAGGCATTTTTCTTTGGTCTTCGAATGCCTTCACGTTGACGAAGGTCTCGGCCACCCCGGCTGGCTCCAGCAGCCAATTTTTCCGATTCAGTCCGCTCGGGTCGGATGTCCGGCTGTTCAACAATCCGGTCTCGCAAGGCTCGAATATCACGGCGGCGGCACAGCCGGCCAATGTGCCGGCGGGATTGCCGCGTAGTGTGTTGTGCCAGGACCTGCAAAGCGGCGCTGGTGCGGTCTACTACGGCGAGGGGAACAGCCTGGCGATCTATCTCAACAACACTCTCCTGAACGCATACCAAATTCAGGTGTGCAACCTTTCGGGAGCCGATGGCAGTTGGTCCAATGTACCGGCGGCGGGAAGTCCTTACGCCGCGTGCGTCGATCCGGAACTGGGCCGCATCGCGCTGACATCGCCCTTGCCGGCAGGGTCGACGCTGCGCACGTCGCACTGCTATGGATTCAACGGCGAAATGGGCGGAGGGGAGTATGCGCGCTCTGCCACGTTCGCCGTCCAAACCGAAACCTCGGTCTTGCCATATCCGGATACCGCAAACCCCCCTCGCTATACAACGCTGCAGGCTGCCGTGACTTTCGCCGCCACCAACCTGGATGCCAGTCTTCAGGTCGCTGTCGAGGTTACGAACAGCGATGTTTACCAGTTAAACTCAGCCGCCGCGCCGGGACTGCAGATCGCCATTCCACCGGCAGCCACGCTTGAATTGCGCGCCGCGGATGGCTGCCGGCCCACGTTGGTTTTAGGCGCCGAAATAACAGTACTCGGTGGAACAGGGAGCACGTTCAGCCTGAACGGATTCCTGGTGACCTATGCGCCGCCCGCACCGAACTCGCTGATTCCGGCCGCGCTGGTACACGTTCCCAGCGCGGGACAGAACCAGTTGAGCAACATCGAAATCACTCACACGACGCTCGTACCAGGCTTGGCGCTCACCACAAGCGGCGCGGCGCAGTTCCCCGCGCAGACATCGCTGCTCGGCGAGTTACCCGGCTTACAGGTCACCATCCAAAAATCGATTTTGGGCCAGATCCTGCTGCATGAACTAGCGAGCGCCAGCCTCGCGGACAGCATACTTGATGCGTGCGCGCCCAGCGGAGTGGCCTACGCCAACCTTGTCGGAGCCGGTGGCGGCAGCCTGACGCTTCAGGGTTGCACGGTGTTTGGCAAGATCCACACCACCCTGCTGGAATTGATGTCGAACAGCATTGTATGGGCCGGGCTGGCGGCGGGCGACAGTTGGACCGCGCCGCTCATCGCCGACCGCAGGCAGCGAGGCTGTGCGCGCTTCAGCTATCTGCCGGTTGGAGCGGTGACGCCGCGACAGTTCGAGTGCGTGCCGCAAATGCAAAACGCGCCGCAGCCGCTGTTCTACTCGATGCGCTTCGGCGATCCGCAATACGCGAAACTGTGGCCGTCCACGGACAACGCTATACGCCGCGGAGCAGACGACGGCGGTGAGATGGGTGGTTTCCATTTTGTGCTCGCGCCGTTGCGTGAAACCGACTTGCTGACGCGGATTCAGGAATACGTTCCGGTGGGCTTGGAACTCGGCATCTTTTATGAAAACTGAAGGGAATCGATTATGAGTTTCGATATCAGCCGTCTCACCTTTAACCCGTTGAAAGATTATTTCGGCGTGGTGATGGAGCAGGGACGGGTCCAGCTGGATTCGGATTGGAACGAATTGATCGCCGAGGTGGCGCGGCGTATCCAAGCCGGAACCATGGATATCGTCGGACTCGCCGGAGTACCGTCCACCACTCCATATGCATTCATGATCAACGCATCGGTTGATGCAACTCAAACACCCAACGTGCCGCATGTGACGATCGCAGCGGGAAGAATCTACGTCGACGGCCTGCTGGCGGAGAATCATGGGTTGGCTTCAGCCGGCCAGCTCACCTGGGATCCGGCGCTCGGAGAGCTTTCGGCGTCGCCGCAGACTCCGGGCGTCGCGCAGGTATCGATTGACTTCACTCAACAGCCGTATCTTCCCGCCGCTCCCTTTACGCTCGCGCAAGTAACCGGTAAGCAGTTTTTGTTTTATCTGGACGTATGGCGGCGCGAAGTCAGCTATCTCGAGGATTCGGCGCTGATTGAGAAGGCGGTTGGCGTCGATACTACCGGCCGTCTTCAAACCGTCTGGCAGGTGAAGTGGTGCGACGTCACCGGTTCGCCCGTTTACGCATCCACGTCCGATTCTTCGATCGCGCCGTTCGTCAGCCTGATTGCGTCATCGCCAAGCCGCCTCACGACCGGAAGCGGTGGAGTCACGACCGCGTCAACTAATCCTTGCGCATTGAGCCCAACCGCTGGCTACACGGGCATGGAAAACCAGTTGTACCGGGTGGAAATTCACCAGGGCGGCAGCGCGTCACCGAGCCCAACAGTGACGCCGACAGCGGCCACCACGGCGACCTTCAAGTGGTCGCGGGAGAATGCCTCGGTCTCCACGCTGGTAACCGCCATCTCGGCGTCCCCGGTGGCCAACTCTGTCGGCAACCCGGCCAGCCAGCTCACAGTTCAGAGCTTGGGCCGCGACCAGACATTGGGATTTCGGCCGGGAGATTGGATTGAAGTTACCGCTGACTACCTCGAGCTGAATGGCGCGGCGGGGGAGTTGCATCAGGTCGACAGCATCAATTCCGCCGCGAAGACCATCCTTCTCGATTCCGTGGTCTCGGCAACCCTGCTAGCCGCGAGCGCCCTCGCTGCACCGGGCCAACACGTCCGCATTCAGCGCTGGGACCAGGCGGGCACGGTGTATCTGAGCGACGGGGCGACGGTCTGGGTGAATCTGAATGCGTCGGGAAGCGCGGGCATCCCGGTTCCGCCTTCGGGCACAACGCTCATTCTCGAAAACGGGATTACCGTGGCGTTCGACCTGGACCCATCCGGCAATGCATTTCAGGCCGGAGACTTTTGGGTGATGGCGGCGCGGACGGCTGACGCTTCCGTGGATAGCCTGAGCTTGTCCCCGCCGTTCGGCATCCACCACCACTACTGCCGCTTAGGCGTAGTGGACTTTACCGCGTCGCCGCCGAAAGTGATCGATTGCCGGCCCGTTTTCCCCGCTTTGGCGGATCGGAGCATTCATGTTACGGGTCTGTCTTACGGCGGTACCGCGCTGCTCAACGATGCCGAAGTCGCCATTCAATCTCTGGTGAGCGGTATCACCGTACAGCTCGATGTTCCCATCGATCCAGCGGTCGTTACACCAACCAGCACGCTCACCAGTAATTGCGCCGTCATCCATGTGTCCGTCGATATGCCCGGGACGGCAGCGAGCGGAGGGATGTTCACTGCCACAACCATTCCGGCCATAGTGAGCGTGGGGGCGCCGCCCAACGACACGATCACCTGGACACCCACCAGCGCGGCCTTCTCGGCGCTTGCCAGCTTGCCGGTTGGACCGCCATTACTGACGCGCATGACGATTAAGGGCGACTCTATCTGGGCTCTGGACAACAAGAACATGCACTTGAATGCCGCGTGCGGCGGGCGCGGCTACTCCGATTACATGACATGGTTCTGGCTCGTGCCCCAGCCGGTGGTCACGTTATCGGCTGCTTCTGTCACTTTCTTGACGCCGCAGGCGGTTGGCGCCGGAGCCGGTACCGCTCAGACCGTGACGCTGACCAACAATGGAGCGACCCCGCTCACCATCACGCTCACAACCAGTGGCGATTTCGCGGCAAGCGGCTGCACCCCGACAGTCGCCGCGAAAACAAGCTGTACCATCACCGTGACTTTCAATCCAACCGCATCGGGAACACGTACCGGTACCCTCACCATCAATTACTCCGGGACTGCGAGCGGTTCGCTTCCCGTTGTGTTGACCGGTACAGCCGTCGCTCCGGTGGCGGCCATTACCCCAACCTTCTTGACCTTCGCGATACAGACCGCGGGCACCGTGAGCGCGAACCAGACCGTGACCGTGGCAAGCACCGGCAACTCGCAACTGACCGTTTCCAGCGTTTCTATAACGGGCGAGTTTTCGCAAACCAACAACTGCGTCGGTAACATGCAGAGCGGCACTACCGGCAGTATCGAGGTTCAGTTCAAGCCGCTCGCAGCCGGAACGCTAACGGGCACTTTGACGATTGTGCACAACGCGGCCGGCAGTCCAACCACTATCGCGCTCTCGGGCACGGGTCAGGCTGCCGTTCCGGCAGTAACCGCTTCACCCGCCAGTCTGACATTTCACGCCGCCGGCACGCTCACCGTAACATTGACGAGCACTGGCACCGCGCCCCTGTCCATCACGAACATCGCCATTACGGGCGCAACCACCGTTTTCTCGCAAACCAACGGCTGCGGCGTCGGCACGCTCGCTCCCAACGGGCAGTGCGTCATCAGTGTGAAGTGCGCGCCGGGCACTACCGCTGTGTCCGGCAGTCTGGTTATTACCCACAACGCCGCGGGGAGTCCATTGACCATTCCCCTGGCTTATTCGTTGCTGAAGCTAATCGACGGAAAGTCGCTTCTCATCGACACGAAGATTTCCGATGTCGTCAAACTTCCGGTGGCGGCCAGGGAATCCACGATCGAACCGGAAACTCCCCTTGCGGAGGGAAGCGAGGCCGCGACCGGAAGAGCGTTTATTACGCCCGAAGAGCGTCCGGCAGTGCCACCGCCGGCCGATGAAGAACCCAAGAAGGAGTGACGCTTCAGTCCCGCCTTATGATCGTGATTGTCGCCAATCGTTCGGACCGCATTGCCGCGGCTTGCGCGTCCCGATGGGCCAGAGAGGACGTCGGGGTTTTGACCGCACGCGATCTTTCGGTGGCGGGCTGGCGTCAGCGGCCCGGCCAGCTCGACAGTGGCATCGCGGTGATCGAAGGCAGACTGGTGCCTCAGCGGGAAATCACGGGCGTACTGACGCTTCTGCCTTCTGTTACAAAGGGCGAGTTGGTTCACATTGCGCCCGCCGACCGAGCTTACGTAGCAGCGGAAATGACCGCCTTCCTCCTGTTCTGGCTATCAGGCTTGCGATGTCCGGTGCTCAACCGGCCCACGCCCATGTGTCTCTCGGGGCCCGGTTGGCGCCGGGAGCAGTGGGTAAGTGCAGCGGCCCAGGCCGGAATCCCCGTACAACCGTGCCACCGGCATGCCGTGCTAGGCAGTGCGGCTGACCAAGCGACCACGGCTTCAACCGTAGTGACCGTGGCCGGCCACTCTGTCATCGGTAACGCCGATTCCGCGTTGCGGGCTCACGCGCTCCGGCTGGCCCGTTTCGCCGGAGTCGAGTTGCTCGCGGGCCACTTTTCCTCCCGCCATGAGGACGCGCGGTTCGTCACCGCCAGTACATTCCCCGACCTTTCAGACGACAGCGTTGCCGACGCCGTTCTTGACCATCTGCGGACGGCGCCGGTAGCCGTCGCGTGACGGACCATCGGACCGTTTTGCTTTGGGGTCTCGCGTCCGATCCTCCAGTCACTGCGGTGCGGAACGCTCTTCAGCAAATCGGTTGTCACGCGACCATGCTCGACCAGCGCTCGCTTCAGGAAATCGAAGTACGGTTAACGGTGGGTTCCACTATGGACGCCTCGCTTCGCATGGGCAGCGTTACTTTGAATCTGGCCGATGTGAAGTCGGTGTACCTTCGACCGCACGATTCATGCGAACTGCCGGTCGTCGCTAACGCGGGTGCCGGGAGCGACTTGTGGCGGCACGCTCTTGCCGTGCAAGACCTACTTTTGTCCTGGGCTGATATCACGCCGGCATTGGTTCTCAACCGGCCGAGCGACATGGCCGCGAACCATTCCAAACCTTACCAATCGGCGTGGATCGAGTCGCTTGGGTTTCGCGTGCCGGACACCTTGATCACGACCGATCCGGAAGCCGCTTTGGAGTTCTGGAAGCAACATGGTCGGGTGGTCTACAAATCGGTCAGCGGGATTCGGAGCATCGTCTCCCGTCTGACCCTGGAGCATAAGGGCAGACTCAATAGCATCACCAACTGTCCGACTCAGTTTCAGGAGTACGTGGAAGGCACCGAATACCGTGTCCACGTGGTCGGCGCGGAGAGCTTCATGTGCAAAGTCGTTTCGCAGGCCGACGACTACCGCTACCCAGCCGAGCCGGTCGCGATAGAGCCCTGCGATATTCCCGGCGAGGTCGCGGCTTTGTGCAGAAAGCTGGCGAAATCCATGCGCCTTCCGCTCGCCGGGTTCGATTTGCGGCGCACGCCGGAGGGATGCTGGTATTGCTTCGAGGTCAATCCGTCGCCCGGGTTTACCTGGTTCAACACAACCGCCCATCAGCCGGTTGCGGAGGCTGTAGCCCGGCTATTGGGCCGAGGTTCGGTGATGTATGAAGAGTTCAGCAAAGAGAAGGTAGGCGGTACCGGCGCGTGAAGCGCAACCAGACGCCAGCGCCTCAACTGGCGGCAGCCTCGAGTGTGACTACTTGTCCGGCGCAGCCGCCCCACAATAGCAGGATTCATACTCCGGCTGGGTGAGCCCGTCAATCGCGCAATACAGCGCTTTCACGTCACGCGCGGGGAGGTGCTCGGCCGAACTTGACACCATGTAGAGCTGCCACCACAGGCTGCGGGCCGCGTCGCGGCTGGCGATTTGGTCGTAGATCTGGGCCAGGTTCGCTCCGTCCAGTTGCCGCACTTTCCAACGCTGCGAAAACGTGTACTCGCGCCTCCAACGCCCTTGAGTCTTGCCGCCGGCCTGCTGAAGATTTGTCAGGAAATAGGTAGTCTGATCAGCCAGCGTTCCGTCGCTCCGGTAATCCACGATTCGAAACCCGGGATTCTGATCATAGATCGGAGAAATCGCGGGATCGATTAAAACGAAGTGCGGGTTCGCGCTCTTGGCGCCGATTACCCTGAAGTCATCGGCGTGGGTGTGGCCGGCAAAGCTTGCCAAGACCGTGTTCCGATATCGCTCCAGCACGCTGTCGAACCGTTCAGTCCATTCGGGGACCCACATCGGCACAATTGAACTTGTGCACGACGAGGAGGTGTCCTCCTTGTGGTGCGTTGTCGCCCAGCCATCGATGCCTGGAGGAATGTGGAACATGAGCCAGACTTTTTCGTGCGACTGCTCAGCTTCAGCCAGCTGCGATTCCAGCCATGCCAGCAGGTCGCTCGGCGCCGTGGAACTAACCGGCGCACAGCCATCGCGAAAATTGGCGGCACCGTACCTGGGTGACCAGAAGATGGTGTTGAGTGACAGGATGCGCAGATCGTGGAGCGTCGGATGTTCAACGCTGTAGCTTCCCAGCGATTTCCAGCTGGCGGTGAACTGTTCGTCTTCCTTTGCCAAATCGCGAGCCCGTTCCGCCGTGTCGGCGAGGAATGCCCCGTTCGGCTCGATGCTGTAATCCTGGCAGTACTGGTCGTTGTTGCCCGGCGTCACCAGGATCTTCGCCGTCACGAAGCGCTTACGAAATTCCAGCGCGATGAAGTCAACCGTCTTAAGCACAAAAGCCCCGTAGTGCGCCGGATCGCCGTCATGGGTGATGCCGCTGTAAATCTGATGGAAGTTGTGCGCCAGTAGATCGCCGGTGAACAATACCAGCGCTGGATGGGGCTCAGCCAAAACCATGGCGTCCAGTCCGGATCGCAGCAGCCACCAATTCGGGTCGTGACCGTAGGAACTGAACGCCGTAGCCTTCGAGCGCTGAAAGATGCGCTCCCATTGCGAGGGATCGGCCGCCGCGAGATCCGCGACCAGCGCGGGATCAGCCATCGGATTGAAGTGAACATCCGACGCGATCAGCAGCCTGCCGCCGGCCTTTGTCTGGACCGGTTGGCCGGCCGCAGCGGGAAGTAGCAATAGCGCCAATAAACCGAAGATGGACCAGGTAATCATTCAGCGCCGGATTTCGATGTGGAGTAAGCATCATAGCGTGAAACTCGACGGCAGCTCAGATATGGATCGGCTGCCGCCGGCCCGGCACACCATAAATACGTTATGTACACAACCCCAGGGCTTTGATACTCTGCCCGTGACGACGTTGATCTTCAAGCCGTTTGGGTTACCCCCGGCGTTCACGATTTGTCTAAAACTGCAAACGCCTTCGGCCCCAGCTTCAGGATGATCGGAATAAGGAGGCACAGCATCATGGCAATAGATTCCACTGTTGCAAAGGCTCCGTTTCACATGCGGGGAGGCGCGGCGGCCGGCGTGGCGCTCTTCGGCTTCTTCGCCGGCTTCACGATATTCGTGTTGATCCCGTATATAGGATGGATCGTTGGCGCGATCATCATGATCGCCTCAGCGGGAGTGTTCGGCTTCATGTTCTATCGCGGGCCGACATACATCGGGAATTGCCCGTATTGCGGCGCCAGCAGGCCGGCGGGCGAGCCCGGATCAGTCGGCAAATGTGCCGAGTGCCACAACCACTTCGTGCACCGTGACGGGCTTCTGGTGAAGACTTAGGAGTGACGGCAATAGTCCACTGGCTGCCGTGCGCCGGAGTCAATGCTCGCTCTGGCCTCTAATCGCGCGCC
Organism: uncultured Acidobacteriaceae bacterium; assembly: GCA_963740005.1. Taxonomy (GTDB): domain Bacteria; phylum Acidobacteriota; class Terriglobia; order Bryobacterales; family Bryobacteraceae; genus CAJCIT01. The sequence goes on from CAVUCO010000028.1 coordinate 124,828, forward strand.
TCGCCTCGAAACACCTCTTCGCGGTGCCAGCTTACGAAGTCCTTTTTGGGAACTGCTTCTTTGCGGCTCGGTGAGCGAAGAGGAATGCCATTCAGCGCCAGGAACATCGATTCCAGCCCGCCGCCTCCGTAGAGCCTCGATGACACAAGAATGCGAAGCTCCTCGGAAAGGGAGATCGCTCCCCGATCGAATGCCTGGTGATGAATGCTGCAGCAAGCCAGGCCGTTATTGATTGCATCGGGACCGCCGAACTGAACCCAGCGGATGTGTGCGGCCTCTATCGCCAGGTCGGCACTATCGAGCTTGATGCTGAAGCCGCAAAAGGCGCATTGATGACCCCAAATGGATACAACTTCGCCTCGGAAGGCGCTATCACGCTTGGCGCTTCTCGCTGTTCCCTCAAGATCCAGTCCGACGGCCCGCGCAATGCTCTCATGTAAGGAATCGGGAAAATGCGCAGTCAGTATTTCGTGTGCTAGTTCCCTAACGACCTCCGGTCGAGACTTCAGGTCCTCGAACAGATCGGGTGTGAATCCGCCACAAATCCGATACCTTCTCAGCTCACTTCGCAATGGGTTCTTGCTGCCCTTTCGCCGATTCAGGCCAACCTGGTCATCGATCTCCCAGACTCCGTCGGTTTGCAAGTGATAGAACGGCAATTCAGGATGGATGGACTTTCGAGGTGGACCAAAATCCCGAAGCAAACGGGTGAGGGGCTCTTCTACCTCATCGAATGGTAGCAGGCGGTTGCTTCCTCCTTGAAGCCTCGCCAAGGCGTAGAGGACGAGAAGGGGTTTGTGAGGCGCGCGTTCGTCTCTTCGCCGCCAAACGTTTAGTTCCGCGAACCGCTTGAGTATTGCGTCGCTCTTGGTCACGCTTTAGCTCTGGTTGACTCGTTAGCTTAACAGAATGTTATAGAAAAGTACGATCTCGTCCTGAGAGTTGCAGCCATCACACGCGCTTTCGACCCATCTCAAACCGCCGCCGTACTACACTGCCAGCATGCGAACTCTTTCGGCCGGTTTGATTTTGGTCTGTGCTGCTGCGGCGCTCGCGCTGGCACAAAGTAACGTCGCGCCGTTCCTCGGGCGATGGGATTTTAACGTCAAGAGGCCCTCTGGCGTTGGCGCCAATTGGCTGGGCGTTACCCAGAAGAACGGCGAACTGGAAATCTGGTTTCAGCCCACCGGCGGGAATGTCTATCAGGTCAAAGACTTTCACATCGATGGCTCGCATCTGACAATGACCGTCTCGCCGGCTTCGGCGTCGGGCAGTCGTCCGGCGACGATATGGGAACTGGACGCCGCCGGTGGCGAACTGACTGGCATCCAGAAGCGCGGCGACGACTCCATCTCGCTGAAAGGTGTGCGAGCGCCGGACTTGAAGCGTGATCCGCCGGCCGCCTGGACCAAGCCGGAGCCGCTCTTCAACGGGCAGAACCTGGACGGCTGGGAGCCGGTCGGCAAAACTGCCAAGAGCCACTGGATCGTGAAGGACGGACTGCTGGTGAACGAAGCCTCCGGCGCGAATCTGAAATCAAAGCGCGAATTCGATGACTTCAAGCTGCACTTCGAGGTGAGCTGTCCGGAGGACGGGAACAGCGGCTTCTACTTGCGCGGGCGCTACGAAGTCCAGATCGAATATGAGAAGGAGAACTCGGAACCGGTCGAGCGCGAGATGGGTTCTATTTATGGGCGCCTTGGGCCCAGCACGCAACTGCCCCGCACGCCGGGCAAGTGGGAAACATTCGACGTCACGTTAGTGGGCCGTATCGTGACGGTCGTTCGAAACGGCGTCACCATCATCGATCACAAAGAGATTGAAGGCATCACAGGCGGAGCGTTGGACGCCAACGAAGGCAAGCCCGGACCTTTCTATATTCAGGGCGATCACACCGGCGGCCTGGAGTTCCGCAACATCACGGTGGCCGTGCCGAAGGTGTAAAGATCCCGCTTCAGGTCCTCAGGACTTCTTTTGCAGGTGCTCGTAGTAACTGGCGGTCAGTTCCCGGATCGTTGGGTCTTGCTTCGCCGTTTGCAGGTTTTTCAAGATCCCAGCCTTATCCGCCTCGCTGCGTTCCTGGCCCAGCTTGAACTTTCCTTCCAGCGATTCAATCTGCATCTCGAAGCCAATGATGGCGCCAATCATCGGGTAAACGTAATCATCCGGCAGCTTCCCAAAACTGTAAGTCGATGCCGGCGCATATCGGCTTTCAAAGGTCGCGATCAGTTTCGCCAGGAACTCATGCAGCGCCTTCTTGTCGGTCACCGGCTTCAGCGTGCCGCTTGCATGGACCACCGCGAAGTTCCACGTCGGCACAACTTCGAGCTTGGCGTACCACGACGGCGAGATATACGAATTGGGCCCCTGAAACACAATCACCGCCTGCTGGTGTCCGTCGAAGGTCGCATTCTGTGGATTGTTTCGCGCAATGTGCCCGTAAATGGTGCCGTAGGGCCCGGCCGTCCGGTCCAGCAGAACCGGTATGTGCGTAATTCGAAGGGTGGGTTCGGCGGTCACCAGACTCACAAAGGCGTAATCCTCCATGAAGTCGTGCATCAGCTTCCGGTCTTCCACCAGATGCGCCTTGGGGATGTACAGCGATTCGCGTTCAGGCTGCTGCGCCTCTGCCGCACCTGCGGCAAACGCCAATCCGATTAGAAGATCGCGCCGGTTCATATATGAGATTTCAGTCTAACTTGAAATCGCGTGTGGGGCAGGATGGCATCCTGCGGCGGGTTGTTTAAGCCGCCCATGCCTGCGTCGTCAGCCTTCGAATGCTCTTTGGCAGCCCGCTAGTCGTGCCTTAACGCTTCCATCGGCTGCGTCCGGATCGCCGACCGCGCCGGGAGTACGCAGGCCGCGATCGTCGCCGCAATCAGCACCGCCGGAACCAGCACGAACAGAACCGGATCCGGCTTCCCCATCCCCGCCATTCGATCCGCCAGGGCGCGGCTCGCCAGTATGCTGGCTCCCAGCCCCACCAGGAGGCCCACCGCGAGTATCCGGCCCGTGGCCGTCAGCACCAGCTTCAGAACATCATAAGGTTCCGCGCCCAGCGCCATGCGGATCCCGAACTCGCGTGTGCGGTGGGCAACCGCGTAAGACACCACACTAAACACACCAGCCGCGGCCAGCGCTAAGCCTATACTTCCGAAAACGCCAAACAGGAAGGCCGCAAAACGTGGATAAGCCGTTGCGTTTTCGAGCCAACCCTCTAAGGTTCGTGTCAGTGTTATGGGCTGATCTTTGTCCACGGCCCGTACTGCCGCTCGCGCCGCGCCAATCAACTTCTCCGGGTCGCCCTTAGTCCGCGCGATGATGAATGTGTTCGGCGGCATCAGCACGGAGTAGGGAATGAAAACGGCCGCCTCGGCCGGTTCGTTCAATCCTCGATTCCGCGCCGTAGCAGCGATGCCGACGATCTCGAACGAGTTGGTGAACTGGGGCGACTTCAGGATCTGCGGGGGAAGCGCCTCATTGAAAACGCCGATTTGAATGTGATGGCCAATCGGGTCCTTACCGGCGAAGTGGCGTTTCGCCATATCCTCGGTGATGACGGCCACCGGCCGGCCCTTCAAGATATCCGACTCCGTCAAATCGCGCCCTTGGAGCAGCTTTGTATCGACCGCCGCGAAGTATCCGTTCTGAACCAGGTTCACTTCGACATCGGGAGCCTCCGAAGCGGGCCGGTCATCGAGTATCGCCTTGCTCCGGAACCCGTTGTACGGAGGCGTGCCCGTTTGGATCACCGCGGCCGCCGTCACGTCCGGATCTCGCCGCAGTTGGCTCACGATGTTCTGGTAAAGCGCCACCCGGCTCGCCCATTCTGTGAAGCGGCCTTCGCTCAGGGGAATCAGGAATGTCAGCGCATGTTGTGGATTGTAGCCGAGGCTCTCGCTCTGCAAGGCGAACAGTCCGCGGATCGCCAGCCCCGCCCCGGTCAGCAGTACCAGCGACAAGGTGATCTCGGCCACCATCAGCAGGTCATGCAAACGCCGCCGGCCCGCGCCCCCGCTGGTGCCTCGGCCTGAATCGCGCAGTGTCTCGGCCTGCGTTTCACCAGAGGTCTGGAGGGCCGGTGCCAGCCCAAAGATGATTCCGGTCAGCACCGACGTCGCCAGCGCGAACCATAACACCGGCCAATTCAGCGCAATCACGGCTTCGTGGGGAATGGAATACTCCGGCATCAGCGCGATCACCACCTTCACACCCAAATACGCCAGCAGGATGCCGAAAACGCCGCCGGCCAAAGCCAGCACGACGCTCTCCGTCAGCAGCTGCCGTACCAGCCGCCACCGGGTTGCACCAATCGAAACGCGTATGGCCATTTCCCCTTCTCGCGTTGCCGCACGCGCCAGCAAGAGATTCGCCACGTTGGCGCAGGCGATCAGCAGCAGCAGCGCGACCGCGCCGAAGAGCACCAGCAATGTGTTCTGGAACTTGCCCAGAATGCCTTCGTTGACGTTCAGGAACTTCACCTTGAACGCATCCTCCGGGTACATGTAGTGCGGTACTTGCCGCCGGAACTCCTCCAGTATCGGCACAAACTCGGCGTTCACCTGGTCGGCGCTCACGCCCGGGCGGATGCGGTAAAAGACCTGCACGAAATCGGTCGTGCTCGGCCTTTGATCCATGGGAACGTACACGTCCGCGTCATTCCAGGTGAAGCGGACCGGCAAGACGCCGATCACGGTATAGACGTCGTTATTCAGCCGTATCTGCTGGCCCAATACGTCCGGGCGCCCTTGCAGCACCTGCTGCCAAAAGCGGTAACTCAACACCGCGACCGGCTCGGGCGCCGATCCCGGCTTCGCTTCTTTCTCGGTGAAAGTGCGCCCCATAATTGGCGGCACGCCATAGAAATCGAAGAAATTGTACGAGCATTGCTCGCGGATGACCACTTCTGCCAGCCCCGTTCCGGTCATCACTGTTTCGTTTCGATCCATGGCAACGGCATCCTCCATGGAATGAAGCCGCGATTTCAATTCCGCAAACTGTGCCTTCGTGTAGGGAATACCCCGATGCGGATCCTTCTTGCTAGAAAGCTCCAACGAGCCAATGCGATCCGCCGCGCGATAGGGGTACGGGTCGATGAGAACGGCATAGACCACGCTGAAAATCGCCGTGCTCGCCCCGATCCCGAGCGCAATCGACAGCACAGCCACCGCCGTGAATCCTGGCTTGGCGATCAGCATCCGGATGCCATAACGCAGGTCTTGCGCAAGGCGTTCGAAGAATTCTTTCCAGGGCGGCATGTTTATACCCTCACCAGAATCATTCCGCCTGCTTCGCCGAGCGCGATACCAGCACAGAACCGCACGCGTCAGCAGGCGGACCTTCTAACCTTCGACGACAATCAACACCATTTTGTTCCGAAATCGAAAGCCCTTTCTCGCCCTTTACGGCTTCCACCCCGGTCCCCGGATCACCTTCCCCGGCAGCGCGTTCGTCATCTTCCCGCCTGCGATCACCGGAACCCCGTTCACCAGCACATACTGCATTCCATCCGACAGCTGGTTCGGCATCTCGAAAGTGGCGCGGTCGGTGATCGTCTGGGGATTGAAGACCACGATATCGGCCCACATGCCTTCTTTGATCACGCCCCGGTCAGCCAGGCGCAGCCGTGCCGCGGGCAGTGCGCTGAATTTACGAATGGCATCAGGCAGGGTTAGCGCTCCGTCTTCCCGCACATACTTCCGCAGTATGCGCGGAAATGTCCCATAAGCCCGCGGGTGCGGATGTTCCTGCCCGAGCAGCCCGTCCGGCGCGGTGCCTTGCGAATCGTTGCACACGCTGACCCATGGTTGCTGCAGCGCCAACCGCACATCCGGTTCCCACATCCCGAACACGGCAACCTCTGTGGCCGCGTTGTCTTCAATGAGAATGTCGAAGATCGTGTCGAACGCGTCCTTATTCCAGAGCTTCGCAATCTCGGCGATCGTCTTACCCTGCAGCGGCAGCAGCTTGGGATTCTGAACAACGCTGAGCAGGATCGCCTCCGCGCCCGGAATCTCCTCCCATTCGTTGTCCCATGCAGTGCTCGGTGTCTGCATCTCTTTGCGGATGCGGGCGCGTGTGGCCGGATCCTTGAGACGCTCGATGAGCTTGCCATCGCCTCCGTCGTGTGCCCACGGCGGGATGAAGGCCGAGAAGCTGTTGAACCACGCCGGATAGGCGTAGGTATCCGCGCCGATTTCGACACCCGAGCGGCGTGCCCAGTCGATATGCGCCACAATCTCCGGCATGCGTCCCCAATTCTGACGGCCCGCTGCTTTCAGGTGCCAGATCTCCACCGGCACGTGCGCTTCACGCCCGATGCGGATCGCTTCGTCGATGGCCGGTATGATCGCATCGCCTTCGCTGCGCATATGTGTGGCGTAGATGCCGCCAAACTTTGCGCCCTCGGCCGCCAGCGCGATCAATTCCTCGGTGCTGGCATACGGGGCCGGCGCATATTGCAGCGCTGTGGATACGCCCACCGCTCCGTCGCGCATCCCTTCGCGCACCAGCGCCTTCATCTGATCCAGCTCAGCCGGTGTCGGTGCACGATCGACATCGCCGATCACGGCTCTCCGCACCTGCGTCGCGCCCACGTAGCTCGCCAGGTTAATGCCCATGCCCTGTTTTTCGAGTCGCGCAAAATAGTCGCGGAAGGTGCTCCACGACGGCTCGATCTTGTAATGTGCGTAGCCGCCTCGGTCGGCCGATCGTAGAGCCTCCGTGAGCGGCGCGGCCGATCCTCCTTCGCCCGTAATCTCCGTCGTGATGCCTTGATAGATCTTCGACGGAAGATGCGGATTCACGAGCATGGTCCCTTCCGATTGCCCCAGCATGTCGATGAAGCCCGGCGCAACCACCATGCCGGCTGCATCGATGGTCTGTTTAGCGGTGGCCGAATCCAGGCGTCCAATAGCGGCAATGTGCCCGTCGCGGATCCCAACATCAGCGCCATACCAGGGCGACCCCGTGCCATCGACGACGTGACCGTTGCGGATAATCAGGTCGTAGTTCTGGGCAAGCAGGCTTAGCGGAACAAGTAGCAGAAGCAGAGACTTCATTCAGCCACTATAGCGATGTGGGGCAGGTTGCCAGCGTCGCCAAACTGCCTGCCACTGAAAGGCCTCAACCTGCTGCTGCTCGGGTTCCCCGCGATCCACCTCCGAGGCCAAGCCGCTGTAGCACTGCCGTGAAACCAGAGTGTGCCCGAAGGGGGTCCAGACCTGGATCCACCCCCAGCCACAGCAGCAGCGGATCGCGCTGCGTGCAGGCTGAACCCAGAGCATCGAGAGCGGCGGTCGTCTCGCCCAGCCTCGCATGGATCGCGGCATGCCAGTACCACGAGGTGTACGTCCCGGCGGCCTCGGGATCTAATTCGCGAAGAGCGCTCTCCGTTTGCTCACGCAGGCCCATCGCTGCGCTCACGCACCCCAGCGCGCAAACCGCCGCGGGATGCCGGTCGGAACAGACACACGCATTCTCCACTTCGGTGATCGCTTCTTCCTGCAAGCCCAGCTGTGCACAGGTCAACCCGAGAATGCGCTGCGCGGGCCAAAAATGGGGCTCAAGTGAAAGCAGGTTCCAGCACTCCTTGATGGCCGCGTTATAGTCTCGCATCACGTACAGAATTCGAGCCAGCTCCAGACCAGTCGGCAGCGATAGTGGCTCCAGCGCCTGCGCACGGCGCGCTTCTTCCGCTGCTTCCCCGTGTTTGGCCGAAGCACTGAGCAGCAATCCTCGGGCACGGCGTGCATCGGCCAGGTCTTCATCCAGGCTGATCGCCCGCACCAGATCCGTCTCCGCGCCTTTCCAATCGCCGTCGAATACCATTCGCGCGAAACCAAGTGACACGTGTGCGGCCGCAAGATTTTGATCGGCGATAAGCGCTTCTTGCGCCGACTCTCTGGCTTTATGACAAACGTCGGATGCCGCCACCGTCCCCGTTAGTGCTAACCGGCTGTATGCATCGGCCAGCCCTGCCCAAGCCGGCGCGCAACCTGCGTCCTGGCTGAGTGCAGATTGAAAACACCCGATCGCCCGCTGCAAAGAATCGCCCGTCACCTTATTCAGAAAGTATCGGCCCTTTAAACAGTCCTGATAGGCATCGCCAGTCTCGCTTCCAACGTAGGCAGGGGCGCGCGCACTCACCGCTTCCTCGGCCTCCTCCACTTCTCCAATGAAACGGTAGCCGAGCCCGGAACGTGTCTCGATGAATCGGCTTCCCCGGGGCGAATCGTCCAGCACTTGGCGCAATGCATTCATGGCCGTATTCAAGCTTCGTTCGAAGCTGAGCGGCAAGTGAGGCCAAAGCACCCTCGCCAATTCTGCCCGCGTAACCAGTGCCCCAGGTTGTTTCAGCAGCAATTCGAGAATCCGAAATGGCTTGTGCTGCAGCGGTACGCGCCGTCCATTCTTCCGCAGCTCGCGCAGCTCAAAATCCACTTCAAACGAGGCGAAGCGCACCGATCCTGCTCGATGGGTGCTTCGGTCAGAAACGTCTTGGTGCGGCATCGACTACTTCGTGATCTGTGTCTCGTCGCGCTAACAACTTCTTGATCTTTTCTTAACCGGCTCTGAGCCTTCGCTCTTCGTCTTAAGAGTTGTACGGATCAGGAGCCTCGGTGGTTCCACCGTTCAGGCCAGCAAAAGGAGATTACTAATGAGTTACTTTGTGAACCGCATTCTCAGTTTTGCACTCTTTACCGTCCTCGTCGCGGCGACCGCAGCCACAGCTTCGGCACAGCAAGCGAGCTTCCATTTACCGTTTGAGGCCAAGTGGGGCGCGCTCGTCTTACCGCCGGGCGATTACAAAATACAGCTGCCTCGCCCCACGCTCGGCACGCGCGAGATCCTGGTCCGTGGGCCGGTCCAAGGATTCATTATGCCGATAACCAGTGATTCCTACGGCGTCCGCACCGCACCAACCGACCACGACTGCTTGGAGCTTGTCAAAATAAACGGTGTTTACTTCGTTACCAGGTACGAGGAGGCGTCGGAAGAAACGACGCTCTTCTTTAAAGCACCCAAGGAGGTGCGGCCCGAACACATGGCCTCTCGCGAAGTTGTCAAAATCCAGGTCAAGCGAAGCTGACCCTTTCTTCCTAGTCATTTTGCGGGACTGCCCGGTTCTGGAACGGGGCGGTCCCATTTTCGCGCCGGACTTCACTCGAAGAGTGTTGTCCGCATAACTGCGTTCCTCACTACCGTCCTGGCATTGGGGATAGTTCTGCGACCGCGATTTTCAGTGTGATCGACAACGTTTTGTTGCGCCCGTGTCCCTACGCCGACGGCCAGCACCTATGGAGTGCGCTCCCTCGCTCCGGGGCGGAGAGCTACGGTCGCGGTTCCCAAAAGGCATCGCTCTCAAAACACAGGTTGGAGGACGCGGGGACGGACAGCTCTGTCCACGCGCCACGGAGCTGTATGCCGCTTCGTCTGCTGCATCATGGCTTGGGACAGAGAAGTCCGTCCCCTTGATGAAAGGGTCGTAACTTCGGAAGGACTTCGACACCCGCTTTCATCGTTGCGGGTGAGCACTCCGGCGCCCTTGCTGAAATCTGTGCTGACGTTTCACATGGACTCTTCGTGCTTCTCTGAGCCTTTGCGTTCGCTCCGTTACCGTCGCGGCTCCGTTTGGGTCCGCTCCGTCGAAAATCACCCTTCGATGGTGGGCTTGCTGACGCGCGGTCGAAAGGAGAACACCCGAATCCGCTTGCTTACGCGCGCGGTTGCTCTGAAAGCCCACAGGCTGAAGGCTGTGCCACGACGGAAAGTGCGTGTTGGTCAGCATTGGTTTTCATCATTGCGGGTGTGTACTGGGCGCTCATTGTGAGATCCGTGCTGGAGTCTCAGGACGGTCGGGGCGAGCGGAAGATTTTCATCACATCCGATGGTCCGACACATCTCGTTTGTCTCTTTGTCGCCGAGAATTATTCGAGAGGTTTCTGCATCGTTTGGGAGTGACTAGGCGACCTTTTTGGGCCCGCCGGCCAGGATCGCAACGACTTTCTTCTCGACGATACCGTCACCCGTGTTGAATTGAGCCATCTTTTTGGCATTTCCGAGGCGCACTTTACTGAGGAGAAGTTCGCTCGAAATAACGAAGCCAAACCGGGCTGGATCGAACGGGACGTTCTGCTGCATGTGCGCGGCAGCAATCGCTTTTAGCTCCTCAATGGCTTGTTTCTCCTGGTCCACTCGAATCTGTTGTGCATGCCGGAATTCCTCTAGCGTCTTCGAGAAAGAGCGCTGAAAGCGCTGATCGTAGAGCGAAGCCAGGCCCATGGGGTTGCCGGTCTTCATGAGGCAACCTTCCATGGTCGCGGACAGGATGGCAACATCCATGTAGATTTTCAGCTCGGCGGTGCGAAGCAGCTCGAGCCGGAACTGGATGTCGGCGACCCGCTGCGCGAGGTGCACTTCGAGATCACCTACGGGGTGAAGATCCTTGACGATGCCTTCGATGAAGCTCTGATAGCGTTCGAATTGTTCTCCGCTGAGATGCTTGGCCAGATCCCCGACGAAGAGGCCGTGCTTGACGGCGTTCTTGGAGGATGCGTTGCGGCCGGCGTCCGTACGCGGGCCAGTCGATTTCTGCGCATTCTCGCGATTGGCTCGCGTTTTCGCGTCGACTTCCGGGTCCGTTTCGTTCCGGGCGGAGCCAGGCTGGGCCGGAAGGTGTGTGTTCGTTGTGACGCCCGGAGTCTCCGGGACGTCTGAGGTTCGATCTGTCATTTTTTTTGTACCTTGAATTTGAAATTGCGACGGAGTATCCGCCCTGCCACCAGCATGCGCCCTACACCAGGCTTGACTGCGACGGGCGGGGAGCGGGGATTACGGCAAGCCACTGTGACGAAAGGGTCTCGAGGGGGGAAAGAAAATTTTTGACGCTTGTGACTGACGAAAAGAGGAAGATCAGAATGGCCGCGGATGAGAGCCCGCTTCCGCTTCTCCTGCTGTTACCACGGTGAAACCAAACAGCCCCGCTGCCAAGAAAAACGCGGCGAATATCGAAGTGTCCCTTCAGCCGTGTCTCAAAGCTTGAATCGGTGAATCCCCTGTTCCCGTTACCATTCTTCATTCTTTACTGATCAACGTTGTTGCCCATAGCTCGCCACTGGGCGGCCTTCTCCGGCTTGTCCCACGCCGCATAGAGTTGTAGGATCCATTCGTGGGCGCTCTTCAGATGACGCCAGTTCGGGACGGGGATTCGGTCTTTTCGCGCCATCATCCCGCGATAGCCATCCAGCAGCAGAGGTTCCGCATCGGCATATTTTTTCTCTCCGGCCAAGCTGGCTCCTACCAGGCTCTCGGCCCAAAATCGCAGCCAGTTGTCCGGCCGCTTGGCCCGTTCCGTCGCCTCGATTTCGCGCGCAAGAAGCTCGCTCTCAGCGAACTTACCTTGCGATTGGTTGGCCAAGGCCAAGTCTGCGGCCACTGCCATCGTTTCCGGGTGGTCCGAGCCCACCAGATGCCGCCGTCCTGCCAGAGCCCGGGCGGCGTACGCCTCTGCCAAGTCATATTTGGCCTGTAGCTGGTAAAGGGAGGCCATGTCTGAGAGTGTGCGGAGAGTGTCGCGATTCTCGGGGCCGAGCACGCGGCGCTCGACTTCGAGGTTCTCCGTGAGGAGCGCTTCGGCCTGTGCGTACTTACCATCTGCAGCGTAGGTATACGCAAGAAGGCTGACGCACCTCAGCGTGAGAGGGTGCTCGGGGCCGATCACGCGGCGCCTAATTGCAAGGTTCTGGTTGAAGAGCGCCTCGGCCTGCGCGTACTTACCCTGATTGCTATAGACGACGGCCAGGTTTTTCATATAGGACAGTGTTCTGGGGTGCTCGGGACCACGGACGCGGCGGGAGATCTCCAGGATTTGGGTGTCGAGCGCCTCGGCCTGCGGATAGTTCCCCTCAGAGTTATAGGCGTCAGCCAAACCGTCCATAGCGATAAGAGTGTCGGGATGTTCGGCGCCTGAGATCCTGCGGTCGATCTCCAGAAGCTCCCTATATAAGACCTCGGCCCGCGGATAGTCACCCTGATTGCTATAGGCGTCGGCCAGATTATTCAGGGCTAGCAGTGTGCTGGGGTGCTCGGGGCCGAGCATGCGGCGCTCGATCTCCAAGACCTGCGTGTAGAGCGCCTCGGCTTGGGCATATTTGGCCTCATAGAGGTAGACAGCGCCCAGATCGTGCATGCATTGAAGGGTACTGGGGTGCTCGGCCCCTAACACCTTGCGCTCGATCTCGAGAGCCTCGGTCTGAATGGCTTCTGCCTTAGCGTAGTTTCCAAGATCCATGTAGATCATGGACAGACTGGTCATGGACTTCAGCGTGTTGGGATCCTCGGGACCCAACACCCGGCGCATAGCCTGCAAGGTGTCGCTCTGCAGCACTTCGGCCTGTGCCACCTTGCCCTCAGCGCGATAGACGTTGGCGAGATTCTTCATCGACTTCAGCGTATCGGGGTGGGCCGGACCCAGGACCTTGCGGTCGATCTCCAGGGTCTGGCTTTCAAGCTTCTCCGCCTCCACATACTTGCCTTGATAATAGGCAGTAACTCCAAGACGCCTCGCTATGTCGAGCGTCTTAGGATCCTCAGGTCCGTCTAAGCGCTGCTGTAACGCCAGCGCAATCTCCAGTTGCTTGCGCGATTCGGGATACAGCCCAAGGTCCTGGTAGGTCTGCCCGATCGTGTCTCGAATCGCGGCCTCCACGCGCGGCTGCCCGGCGAATTTTCCGCTGATTTGAGTTGCTGCCCGGTCGAGTGCCGTCCTAACCTTCAGATCCGGATCGGGCTTCGTGGTTGGCGTGGATTGGTTCGCAACGCTGGCCTGTGCCAGAAGGTCGTTCTGAAGGAAGTCATTCACGGCCTTCGCATTCGCCGCTTCCGAATCGGCTCGTTCCCGCTGGGTGAGCGCGACATTCCGTTCCTGTTGGGCGTGCGCCTCAGCAGCTACTGCACGGTCGCGCTCCTCCAGCGTCGATTCCTGCGCCGTCCTTGCCAGCTGTTCGAGCATCGAAGCATGGTCCCGCTGCTGGACCGCGGTGCGTTCGGCGCGCCGCGCCCGCACCGCTTGCCAGGTGCTTACGACGACACCGATGGCCAACACCAGAAAGACGGCTGCCGTCCCGGCCACCAAAGCGCGGTTACGCCGTGCAAATTTTTGCAGCTGGTAGCGGGTGCTCGCGGGCCGCGCCACAAGCGGCTCATGGGCCAGATAGCGCCGGATATCCGCCGCCAGGTCTGCCGCCGATGCATAGCGCCGGTATTTGTCTTTCTCCAGCGCCTTCGCGACGATAGTTTCGATATCACCTCTGTAGATGCGGTCAATCGAGCTGAGACGAACTGGATCGGCCTCCCGAATCAGTTGCACCACTTCGTGCAATAACTTCAGACGCAGGTCGTAGGGCGACCGGCCCGCTAGCAGTTCGTACAGAATGACGCCGAGCGCGTAGACGTCACTGCGGTTGTCCAGTTCCGAAGGATCGGCGGTCACCTGTTCAGGGCTCATGTAGGCGAGGGTGCCAATGAGTTGCCCCATGTCCGTCTGGCGCGTCGCCCCGGCGTCGGAATCCGTCACCCGGGCCACGCCGAAATCGAGGATCTTGGGTTGACCTTCCTCGTCGACCAGGATGTTGACCGGCTTGAGATCGCGGTGAATGATGCCGCGCTGATGGGCATGGTTGACCGCGTCGCAGACTTTCGCCATCAGCTCTAGCCGCCCGCGAACATTCAGTTTCCGTTCCTGAGCGTACTCATTGAGGGACCGGCCCTCAATGAGCTCCATGGCGAAATACGGCTGGGGTCCAAAGCCGTTGTCGGCGGTTCCGGCCTCGTAGATCTGAGCGATTCCGGGATGCTGCAAGCGGCCGAGCGCTTGCGCTTCCTGCTCGAAGCGCCGCAGCAACTCACTGGTAGCAACTCCCGGCCGGATCACCTTCAGGGCAACCACCCTGTTCGGATTCTGCTGCTCGGCCCGGTAGACGCTGCCCATGCCGCCTTCGCCGAGCAATTGCAAAATGCGATATCGGCCGATTTCACGCGGCTGGTTGAACGTTACGCCGACGTCTCCGATCCGACTCTCCGGGGCTTTCACCGGTTGCCACAGTGCGATCGGCATCGGCGCCATCCGCGGACGGCCGGAATCCAGTCGTTTCGCCGCCGGTTGGCTCTGCCTGATGAACATCCATGGGGTGGCCTCCATACGGGTATTTCCACGTCCGGAAGCTTTTTGTCCAGCTTTATTAGGGTATCTCAGACGCCCTTCAGCAACTCGCCTGAAACAGAGCGAGCGCGCCTCAGCTATGAACTGCGACCGGGCAGGCGTGCTTTCGGACCGTCAATGCGTCATTTGTTGGAAGAGGACATGTAGGGCTGAACCTCGCCAGATATTGCAGCGGATAAGGCTTATGGCATTCATATCGGTCCCCCCGTTCCTCGCGTTCGCTTATGATCAGGGCTCTGCGGCCCAAATCGCTTCCGGTACGCAGGCCGGGGGTCTAAGGTCTTTCGTCACCCCGCAACGCTTGCGCGCGAGTACCTGAACCTAAGGGTCTCTAACACGGCTTATTTCCATCAACCTTCGGCCTCTTTGTGAGTGGTGCGGCCGAGCTAGCTCGTGAATCCCACAACTAGCGTTCACTCTGGCTATATCAGACCAAACGAAGGCGACGAGGATACGACACACACGGACTTACTTTCTATATTCCCGCATGAGTTGCTGGAAACGCGGCTCGGAGCGTAGCGAGGCGAGATACGGGTTGGCATCAATCGCGGCAAAGTCGCGATAACCGCCGGCCAGAGCCTTTTCAAGCATGGCAAGGCCTTCTTCTCTCTTCCCTTGGGCGGCTAAGACCGCGCTGATCTGGAATTCAACGAGGGTGTTAGGCTGCGCACTCCGAAGCTCAGCCAGGGCCCGGCTATAGTCTCCCTGGGCTAAGTAGGTCTCGCCAAGACCAAAATGGACCGCGAGGAGCGAGGGATCTAGTTCTAGCGCGTGGTTGTAAGCTGCAATGGCCTCCTCGTAGCGGCCCTGGACGCGGAGCGCCCGTCCGAGGTGGAAGTGCGCGCCGGCCAGGTTCGGTTGCAGGCGCACGGACTCGCGCCCTGCGGCTTCGGCCGCCTGGCCCTGCGGAGGTTGTTGATAGGCCAGCGCCCACGCAAGCATATCCCAGGCGTATGCATTGTCGGGTTCGAGACGAATGGCCTCGCGGAACTCCCCAGCGGCGCGAAGATAGTCATAGTTGTATCCATATACCGCTCCAATTGCCACGTGCGCTTCTGACAGTCCCGCATCGAGAGCTAGAGCGCGTTGGGCAAGCTCTCTGGAACGTTGGAGGCGTGCCGGATTCGCGTCAAGGTTCCGATAGTACATCCCCTCGACCCGTGCCAGACCGACCAGGGCGAGCGGATAATTGGGGTCAGACTCGAGTGCCTGCTCGAAGTACCGGCGTGCCGCTTCGAGCTTTTCCGCATTGTCCCAGAACTCGACCAAGGCTCGTCCCCTCAGATACGCATCGTAGGCCTGGGCGTTGTCGGTATAACGCCGTTGGATAGCCTGCCGCTCCTGGGGACTCAGGCGAAGGTTGAGGGCGCCCGCGATTTTCAAGGCCGTCTCCTCTTGCACCGTGAAGACGTCGCTTAAATCCCTGTCGAAATCCTCAGCCCAGAGATGAAAGCCTGTCGAGGCATCGATCAACTGGGCGGTGGTTCGCACATGGTTCCCTTCCTTGCGGACGCTACCTTCCAGTAGATAGCGGACTCCTAGTTCCCGCCCGATCTGTTTGATGTCTTCCTGCGTGCCTTTAAAGCGCGCCACCGAGGTGCGTGAAGCGATTGCCAGGCCCTCGATGCGAGACAGCTTGCTGATGATTTCTTCCGTCATCCCATCGCTGAAGTATTGATTTGCAGGGTCAGCACTGAGGTTCAAGAATGGAAGGACTGCCACGGAGGGCTTGCCCGCCGCCGCAGCCGGAACGGACGCAACGCGCTGTCGATAGCGTGTAGCGACGCCGACGATCACACATCCAAGCAGCAGCACAGCCAATGCCACGAATACCCAGCGGCGAAGCTCCCGCCTTCCGGCGAAGCTTGCCCTTGGCACCGCCGGTGCGGACGCCGTATCCGCTGCTTCATGCACGGAGTCCGTGTCGCGCTTCAGACGCCGCAGGTCGACCAGCAGGTCTTTAGCTGACTGGTAGCGCGCTTCTCGATCCTTCTCCATTGCCTTGGTGAGAATCCGCTCCAACTCGGGCGGCAACTCACGATTCAAACGCGTTGCCGAGATTGGAGTTTTGCCCAGGATCGCTTCAAAGACGACGGCTGTTGTGGCGCCCTTGAAGGGCAGGACGCCGGTGGCCATCTCATAGAGCACCACGCCGAAGGAGAACAGGTCAGTGCGTCCGTCCAGTTCCTCCCCACGCGCCTGTTCCGGCGACATGTAGGCCACTGTGCCCAGAGCCGCACCGGGACAGGTGAGGCGTTCATTCGAGATGGTGGTCGTAGGCAGGGCCGAGCCTTCGGCGGGCTCGGGCGCTTTGCGCCGCCCAGCTGCCAGCTTAGCCAAGCCGAAGTCCATAATCTTGGCCTGGGAGCTATTCGTGATGAAGATATTCGATGGCTTGATGTCACGGTGGACGACGCCTTTCGCGTGGGCCGCATCCAGCGCCCCCGCGATCTCGATGGCCAGGTCCAATAGTGCCTTGATCGAGAGAGGTCTTCCGCCGATGCGATGTGCCAGCGTCTGGCCCTCCAATAGCTCCATCACGATGAAGGGTCGTCCCGCGGACTCGTCGATGTCGTAAACCGTGCAGATGTTGGGGTGGTTCAAGGCCGAAGCGGCGCGGGCTTCGCGCTGGAAACGCTCCAGCGCCTGGAGGTGCTGACAGGATTCTTCGGGCAGGAACTTCAGCGCCACAGCGCGGCCCAGGCGCGTGTCTTCCGCCTTGTACACGACTCCCATGCCGCCCTCGCCGAGCTTCTCGGTGATTTTGTAATGCCCGATTGTTTGCCCGACCATGCCGCCTCCCCAAACTGCGGATGTCGAGATCCGATTTCAGTGTACTGCTGCGATCGAAGCACGGCAATGCTGCGAAAAGGGTGTGTCGCCGCAAAATGATAATGTCCTAATCGTGCAAAGTAGAAATGTCCTATTGACGAGGTCAGGCTCGGGGAGTGGAATCAGGAACACTTCTCATGACCCAACAGGACCGCGACCGTCTGGTCGCACTCAAGAAAGCCAAGAAGGGGCTGATCACTCAGCGGGAGGCAGCCGCCGACGTAGGCCAGAGCGAGCGGCACATTCGAAGGCTGCTGGTGAGGCTCAAGAGGGTAGGCGATCGGGCGGTGGTGCACCAGCTGCGGGGACGACCTTCGAACCGGCAAGTAGAAGGGAAAGTCAAGGAAGCAGCGTTGACGGTTCTGGGGCAGGAGGTATACCGCGGCTTTGGCCCCACGCTGGCCAGCGAGTACCTGAGCAAACATCACGGCATCGACGTGAGCCGGGAGACGGTGCGGGGCTGGATGATCGAGGCCAAGCTGTGGCGGGCCAAGAAACAGCGCATCGAGAAGATCCACCAATGGCGCCCGCGACGGTCCCGACGGGGCGAGCTGGTGCAGTGGGACACCAGCGATCACGAATGGCTGGAGCAGCGCGGGCCGAAGCTGTACCTGATCAGCATGATCGACGACGCGACCAGCCACATATATGCGCGCTTTGTGCTGCACGATTCGACCGAAGAGAACATGCGCTTGTTGTGGAGCTATCTGGAACAGAACGGCCGACCGTTGAGCTTCTACACCGACAAGGCCAGCCTGTTTTCGAACGCGCCCAAGACGATGCGCGATCAAGCCCGTGCGGGAAAGGATCGACAGGAAATACCGCCCACGCAGATCGGACGAGCGCTGCAGGAACTGGGGATCGTCTGGATCGCGGCGCATTCACCCCAAGCCAAAGGGCGCGTCGAACGCAGCTTTGGCACCGCCCAGGACCGGCTAGTGAAAGGCTTACGTGTCGCCCAGGCGAACACGCTGGAAGAAGCCAACGCCTATCTGGAAACCGAGTTCATTCCCTGGTGGAACCGAACCCTGGCCGTGGTTGCCGGCAGTGCCGTCGACGCGCATCGTCCGCTCCAACCGACTCATTCGTTGCCGGCATCGCTGAGCTACGTGGAGACCCGGCAAGTAGCCAACGACTACACGATCCGATTCGACAACAAGACCTATCAGATTGCGCGGGCCGACATCCGGGCCGGTTTACGCGGAGCCAACGTGCGGGTGGAAGTTCGTCTCGACGGATCGTTGGCGGTGCGGTTTCGGAGACACTATCTGGCCATCACCGAGTGTCTACCGCGTCCCAAAGTTCCAGCGGTGCGCTCGCCTCGCAAACCGGTCACACCACGTCCGAAAAGTCAGTGGATGAAGAACTTTCATTTGACCAGCGCGAAAAAAGCCGCTCGCTTCGTCCCAGAATCTTCTCCGGCGCCAGCCGCAAACCCAATACGGTAGGCCCGGCAAGAACGGCCTGGCCATCGTCGCGCTTCTTGTATCCGAAGACCGCTGCTCGGAAGCTTCACCAAAGCAGCCTCACCCTGAAAAACCAAAACCCCCAGAACGGGCAACATGGGGCCCGGTTTGACTGGGGGTATGGCGCCGTCTGCTCCGGAGTTAGCCCCGTCGCAGCGGTCTTCGGATCTGCTCCAGGGAGCGCGACTTCCCCGAAACATCAGCTTCAACTTAAACCTACTCCCCGAAATCCAACTCCCAAACCGGACATTTCTACTTTGCAGAGATTAGGACATTTCTACTTTGCGTTGACATGCTGCGAAAAGGGTGTCAGCGAAAGGGTGTCAGAGACCTCTGGCACCGAGACCCGCCTTAACTACCGACCTTCTAACCCATTACCTGTCTGAAGCTTGCTTGTTCTTGGAGGACGCATCTCTCCTGTTGCGGGCTCTCTGGGCGGGTGGTGGATTCGCGTTCGAGGCGGCCTGGCAGGGTTCGCTTCGCGAATCCGGTCCTCGGCCGCGCCCTAGGAAAGATAATGTCCTCAAAGAGTTGGGACAAAGCAATCTGCCAATGCATGGCGCACCTACTCTCGGTGCCAGAGGTCTTTGACCCCGCGTCTTACTCTCGGTGCCAGAGGTCTTTGACCCCGCGTCTTACTCTCGGTGCCAGAGGTCTTTGACCCATAAGCGCTAAGATAACAATTGACCTTTCCTGGAGTTGGGAGATAATCTCAAGGCATGGCTGCACTGCGCGAAGACTGGCAGGTTCTGCAAGGCTTGTTTCCCGCAGGTTGGGAGGAACTAGGGAGGAGCAGTGGCGCGGTGGCCCGCTTGCGGGGATTCAAGTCGTTGAATGACTTGTTCCGCACATTGCTGCTGCACGTCGGTTGTGGCTGGTCGTTACGCGAGACAGCCGTGCAAGCCAAGTTGGCAGGAATCGCCGATGTCTCCGATGTGACATTGTTGAACCGCTTGCGGCAGTCGGAGGACTGGCTGCGGCAGTTGTGCCAGCAGTTGTGGAAAGACAACGGCGTGAATTTGGAGCCGGCGCTGAAAGGGCAACCGGTACGAGTCGTGGACGCCACAGTTGTAAAGGAACCGGGTAAAACGGGCGGCCAATGGCGGATTCACTATAGTATGCGATTGCCGTCGCTGGAGTGCGACCAGTTTGATCTCACGCCCGTGGAGGGTAAGGGAAGCGGCGAGGATTTAAGAAGATTCAAGTTTCAGAGCGGCGAGTTGGTGTTGGCCGATGCCGGTTATGGTCGGCCCCCGAGCATTGCCAAAGTTGTCGAACAAGGGGCGGATCTTTGCGTGCGCCTCAATCGAAAGGCGTTGCCGCTACGGGATGAAAGAGATCGGCCGTTTCCCTTGGGGAAGAGGCTCAAGACGTTACGGAAAGCAGGCGAAACGGCGGAATGGCGGGTCTGGGTACCGTCCGGCGCACAGCGCATCGCGGGACGTCTGTGCGGGGTTCGCAAGAGTGAGGAAGCCATCGAGCGGGCCCATCGGCGACTGACGCGCAGGCAACAAACGGGCAGACACTGCGACACGCCGGAAAATCGGGAGTATGCCTGCTATGTCCTGGTATTCACCACTTTGCCTAAGAATCGAGCTTCTACCAAGCAAGTGCTGGAGTGTTATCGGCTGCGCTGGCAGATCGAGTTGATCTTCAAACGCTTCAAATCGCTGGTTCAACTGGGCCATATTCCCAAACAAGATGATCAAAGCAGCCGGGCCTGGCTGTATGGAAAGCTGTTTGTGGCGCTGTTGAGCCAGAAACTAATTCGGGTAGGAATCGCCGTTTCCCCCTGGGGCTACTACTTGCCCGAGGAAGCCGCACGTCCGGAGTCGCTGGCGTGAATTTCAATTCGCCTTACACCGGGTCACCGAAGCTCTTGCGCCGGCTGTCGGCCTCGCTGCCACCCTGGCTCACTGGAACGATATCGCTGCCGCACTGGGAGAACGGAACCGCAAGCGGAAACCGCAGTTGTCCGAGTTGGAGCCTCAGCCATGAAAATGACCGCCGTGGATTCAACTACGCTCCGCACCATCGGCTACGACGCTGAGCGCCAACTTCTTCAGATCGAGTTCCAGAATCGCTCCCTATACCAATACTTCGACGTCCCGGCGGCCGTCTACGAAGAACTCCTACAGGCGCCCTCGAAGGGCACTTATTTTAACCAATCGATTCGTCCCAAATTCGACTTTGCTCGTGTCAAAGTCAGTTCTTTATCTTAGCGCTTATGGGTCTTTGACCCCGCGTCTTTGACCCCGCGTCTACAGAGGTCTTGACCCGGTCTTGACCCCGCGTCTACCCCACGGGGCGACGTTAACAGCGAAACGCTTAAGAAGAGCGAGAGGAAAAGAGGCAGATTATCTAAAGATCTTTGCAGCCGACGTGTTCTTCGGATATGCTCTACTTGCCTGAGAAGGAATGCTTTTAAGGCGGAATCCACAGCCGCAATGCGATTCGCGAATCATGCCCGCTTGCTCTTGACGGTGGCTGTTGCCGCGCATTGTTTGACTTTTTGCCCTGGAATTCTCTTCTGCCAGACCCCGCCGGTCGGAGTGTCGATGGACATACTGAAGACCCGGGTCTCGAGCTCAAACAGAATCTCCTGGTAGGAAATTATCACCTTGCTATACAGGACCTCGTACACATGCAACTCGCCCTCGCTGGATCCGCAAAGGCATACGAGGCTGCTGCGAGGGTGGATGCGATGGCTAAACGCGCCCCAAGCGCCAGTGAGCTTGAGCCTTCTCTGACCGCCCCGCTCGTGCCGCTTGCTGATAAGCTACTGCGGTCCATCGACGAGAACGACACAGGATCCCTTGGCGAACAAATTCAGCAGTTGATTAACAAGACTGGGACTATCTTTAGCGAGGTTCGCATCCGGGATAAGGCCAGCCTGACAGGCACCCAATTAGGGGCCTACTTTGACCTCGAAAAGCAACTGGAACTTTCACTTCAATCGAACGACACAGCCAAGTCCGTCGATCTCGCTCTGGAGCTACAAAGCATGATGGATGACAGGAAAGCCCGAGGCGAAGATATCGGACAGCGAGTCGGAAATACCTACATGATCAATGACGCATTGGGGCGTGCGGCATTCTTTCGCCGAGATTACAAAACTGCCGCTGAGTACCTAATGAAGGCGGTCGATCCTCCGCCAGGAAAATACGTCGAGGGGCCCATCTGTTGCTTCGGTCCCAACCTTTGGTTGGCAAAATCGCTTCTGAGGGCTGGATATCGGGACGACGTTCTGAGATTCCTACAGGCTTGCAGAAAATCGGTGTGGATTTCCGATACCGAAATGCTGGATCAATGGATTGCGGATCTGATAAGCGGAAACGAGCCCAAATTCGAGCGAAACGCGGACATTCACTTCTAGGCTTCGGACTTGAGGGGGCGCCGGGAAAAGGCGCGGCGCTGCAATGTATTAGTGTTCTCCATTCTGGGTTGGATGACTCCGGGCTGTCGCTTATGGGCTGGGCTCAGGGATTGGGGAAAAGAAACGAGGGAGGCTTGAGAACCCTTCGGAATGCTGTTCAGCTTAACCCGGAATCCGGATTACTCCCGATACGGCGATAGCGTCAGTAATCCTCAAGTGCGTAGCTATTCTTCAAACATCGCGGACACGGGGCGCTGACGTTGCTTTACTCACTAAGCCGCGAGAGGTTAGCTTAGCGCTTATGGGTGCCTGTCCCTACCGGCTCTGGCGTGTATCCGGGCGGCAAGGAGCGCAACGAGCGCACGCTGAACCCTCTTATTAGGAGTGGTCTGCTGGAGGTTGACCGTCGCCAAGTCCTGGGGGCTCTTGCCGTTGATATACTCCCGGACAGAAAGTGTTGCGGGCACGTTACGCAGAGGGGGATTCATGAAGAATTCGATATTGATGTTGCGGGTGCTGTTGAGCTTTACCCTGGTTATGTCGCCGTCGGGCGGCTCGATCAGCGCTCAGACTTCACAAAACGCCGGCTCCGTATCCGCGCAGCAGGTACCACCCCATAAGCTCTCGTCGGCTGCCAGGTCCGAATCTGCGGCAACGCCAAAAGCCGCTGCTCGCCACACCGAAGCGGCGACCGCCGGGCCGAACCTGACTATCGACGCCGGAAGCGGCCGCCAGCCCATCAGCCCCTACGTCTACGGCATTGACTACGACCAGAATCAGATTCCCAATATCAATCCATCCATCATCCGTTGGGGCGGCGATGCTACGTCTCAATACAACTGGCAGGCGGGGCCGCAGGAGGGCTATACCAACGCGGGCAGCGACTATTTCTTCGCCAACGGCAGCCAGAGCCCCAGTACGAATCCTCCTGACTTCGACACATTCTTTGCTACCAACCACGCAGCCGGCGTTCAGACCATTGGCACCATCCCTATCAATAGTTGGGTTGCGAAGGACAGTAGTTCCTGTGGATTCAGCGTCAAGAAATATGGTCCACAGCAGGAGACCGATCCAAGCAATTCAGACTGCGGCAACGGTATCGCGACGGACGGGAAAACGCCCATCACGCAGGTAAAGACCACCGATCCCGCTGATGCCGACGTGCAGGTCAACCCAGCTTTTATGCAAGAGTGGGTCGCTCATACAGTCAGCTCCTTCGGTTCCACCGCAAACGGCGGCGTCTTTATTTGGGAACTCGACAACGAACCCGTCTGGTGGGCCAATGTCCAGCAGAACATTCACCCTACTTACACCGACTACAACGAGGTTTGGCAGAAGGGGCTCTCCTATTCGCAGGCTGTTAAAACCGCAGACCCCACCGCGAAAGTCGCAGGTCCCATTACGTCGGGCTGGTCTGACTTGTTCTTCTCTCGCGTGGATATGCAGTCCGGCTGGGGTACCGGGCCCAGTTACGTTTACTGGGGCAACCCGACGGACCGCGAGGCGCACGGCAACCAGGACTTTGTCGCCTGGTATCTGCAGCAATTCGCCCAACAGAGCGGCCCGCGAATGCTCGACTACTTCGACATTCACGGTTACATGCCTGGCACGGGGACCGCGCTGCGCACAAACGGCCAGCCCGACACCGCACCGGACCCGACCGATCCCGCAAGCGATGCGGCCCGCCTCGCATCAACCCGTGTCTTCTGGGATCCAAATTTCGTTGTCGCCAATAAATCCGGCACACTCTTCTCGGGCGACAACTCCAGCCATTCCGCAACAACGGGGAATTGGGTTACCAACGGCACCACATTCGCGCTGGTGGATGGCTCGGGCATATTGCTGGCGCAGACCACGGTCGCGTTGGAAGGCTCAACCACCATCACGCCCAGCTCGATTTCATATAGTGCCGGCGCCAGCATCACCGCAACGCCTAATCCGATTCCTGCGAGCGAATTCTTCGTCGGAACTGCAACCACTCACCTGGAGTGCGCCCGGCTCCAGCGGCGTGCAGGTCTACGTCGGGGACGGTGAATACCTGTCCAATGAGTGCGTCTGTCTCATCCCGCGCATGAAGAACTGGGTGAACAACAACTACCCGGGAACGAAGCTCTCCATCACCGAGTACAATCTGGGCGCGCAGGACGATATCAATGGCGCTTTGGCCGAAACCGATCTGCTCGGTATCTTCGGCCGCGAAGGGCTGGACGTTGGTGTTATGTGGCCATTTCTGGGCTATCCGAACGATGCCGTCAATGCGCCCGTCACGTTTGCCTTTCGGATGTATCGCAATTACGATGGCGCAAACAGCACCTTCGGCGACACGGGCGTCTCAGCTATCAGTGGCGATCAGAGCCAGCTGTCGGTCTATGCCGCGCAGCGCACCAGCGATAGCGCGTTGACCGTGATGGTGATCAACAAAACTTCCAACGATTTGACCAGCAGCGTGTCGCTTGCAAACTTCACTCCCGTAGCCACTGCCAAGGTCTTCAACTACAGCGCCGCCAACCTGACCGCGATCGTGTCTCAACCCGATCAGGCTGTGACTGCATCCGGTTTCAGCGCGACCTTCCCGGCGAACTCGGCCACACTGATCGTCATCGCGGAAAACTCTACGCCAACCATTACCGCGAATCCAAATCCGATTCCGGTTGCCGCAGGTGCGAGCCTCGGTCAGACCACCGTTAGTTGGAACGCTCCGAGTTCCAGCAGCGTGGAAGTCCACGTGGGCAGCGCCACGGGAACGATTTTCACCGGAGGTGGACCGACCGGTTCCGCGCAGACCGGCGACTGGGTTTCGAACGGCATGGTCTTCGTGCTGGTGGACGGCACCACGCACGCGACGCTGGCCAGCACCACGGTGACGTTGATCACAGGCGCGGCCGCCACCATTACGGCGAATCCGAACCCAATCCCCGTCGCCTCGGGCGTGACCGCGGGTCAGACCACCATCAGTTGGAACGCTCCTGGTTCGAGCAAGGTGGAAGTCCACATCGGAAGCGCTACGGGTACGCTCTTCGCCGACGGCGGATCAACGGGCTCTCAGCAGACCGGCGACTGGGTCTCGAACGGTATGGTCTTTGTGCTGGTGGACGGGAGCACGCACGCTACGCTGGCGACCACTACGGTGACGCTGGCTACTTCCGGGCAGACGGCTACGGTAACGGCCAATCCAAATCCCATCCCTGTGGCCACGGGTGTGGCTGCCGGTCAGACCACGATCAGTTGGAACGCTCCGGGTTCGAGCGGAGTGGAAGTCCACATCGGAAGCGCTACGGGTACGCTCTTCGCAGGCGGCGGATCAACGGGCTCTCAGGAAACTGGCGACTGGGTTAGCAGCGGCATGGTGTTTGTGCTGGTAGACGCGACGACGCGCGACGTACTTGCCAGCACCACCGTCACGCTCAGTGCATCGGGAGGATCTTCCACCATTACGGCTAATCCCAACCCAGCCCCCGGGACAACCGCCGGCGAAACGACTATTTCCTGGAACGCGCCCGGATCGAGTGCGGTGGAAGTTCACGTTGGGAGCGCCACGGGTACGCTCTTCGCCGCAGGAGTTACATCGGGCTCTGCCCAGACCGGCGACTGGGTTACGAATGGCATGGTCTTCGTGCTGGTCGAGGGCGGCACGCACACAGTGCTGGCCAGCGTTACGGTGACCCTGACGGGCTCCTGACGGCAGCTTGTGGCGGCTGCGGTTGCTCTGAAAGTGGCCGGAAAGTTGAGTTTGGGGGCAAGCGCTTGGTGGCTTCGGGGCGGAGAGCTACGGTTGCGCTCGGAAAAGGCAGCCGCTCCGTCGAAAATCACCGGCCGATCGAGGTTCCTAAGAGCTTGCGGTGAATTCGATCCATCGGTTTCGTGC
>CAVUCO010000029.1:0-209018 GCA_963740005.1 uncultured Acidobacteriaceae bacterium
CAGTTCCGGTGCGCAGCAATACAACTCGCCGTAAGGGCAAAGCCGGTTGCGGCTGTACTGGCGACATCCAAAGAATGGCTGGTTCGTTGCCGGCCGTCGACTGCCGCACGATCCAGCACAAGTCCCGTATGGGGATCGGCTTGCTCCCAGAAATAGAGAAACGCTCGCCGTGACAAGTCATCCAGAAAGTGGTCGTCGTCGGCGCTTATAGTAAAGGCCTGACCCACGCTGCGCAGCCCTGCTAGATGGTGGCCGTCTTCAGAAAGTTCGCCGCGATATGCCCGCCACAGTCGCCAGCATAGCGCCCCTAAAGTAGCGGGCAACTCGTGTTTTCACTTGACGGGTGACGCGCGTTCAGGGCCGTAAACTTGTATTGTGATCAGAACCTTCATCGGCTTGAGATTTCTGATCATCGGGCTCTTTTGTCTGCCTTTGGCCGCCCAGAACAAGCATGCGCGGATGAACCCACCACATTGTTGGTTCATGGGGAGGCCACCGTCTCGGTCGAACCCGACATTGCTGAGCTGGACGTAGGGGTCCTCACACAAGCCCAAACATCGCAAGCGGCTGCCGATCAAAACGCTGCGAAGGCCAAGCAACTGGTCACTGTATTGCAGCGTCTCGTGGCTCCCGGCGATATCAAGTCAGTGAATCTCTCGATCAACCCGAACTACCGGTATGGCAAGGACGGCGGCGCTGCCGTAATCACCGGTTACACCGCAAGTAATACGGTGCGAGTCGCCATTAGAGACCTCTCGCAGCTGCGGAAAGTGATTGAGGCGGCTACGCAAGGCGGTGCGAGCAGCATCAATCGCCTCACCTTTGATCTTAAAGACGAAAATGCCGCTCGCGCGCGAGCGTTAGCGCAAGCAGCCGGCCAGGCCCGGTCTGGGGCGAAATCCTCGCCTCTTCGCTGAAGCTGCGGATTGGAAAGCTCATCCGAGTTGAAGAGGTGCAACCGGTCGTCATTCGCCGGCACGCGAAGTCGAAGCATCGGCGCTCCAGGAGACCGTCCCCAGCCAGGAGTCGATCGCACCCGGCACGATTCAGATTCACGCCAGCGTCAACCTGATTTACGCAGTTTACGAGCGTTAGTCGCTTGGCGCTGGGGAGTCTAACAGGAGTGTCGGCCAAGACCGGCGCACCAGGACAACGATGAATCGGCGCCATTTCGTAGAAACACTAGTCGCCGCCAGCGTGGCGAGCAGCCTACCCACGGCTTTACCGGCCGAAGTGAAAGCGGATCAGTTGATATCGGTCTCGCTTGTCGTCAATGGCCAAACCAAGTCGCTCGAGTTGGACCCGCGGGTTACTATCCTCGACCTTCTCCGCGAGCGGCTTCGACTTACAGGCACCAAGAAGGGCTGCGATCACGGTCAATGTGGCGCTTGCACAGTTCTCATCAACGGTCGACGGGTGAACTCGTGCCTGACACTGGCCGTGATGCACGATGGTGATCGCATTACCACCATTGAGGGGCTCGCGAAGGGCGACCAGTTGCATCCGATCCAGGCCGCGTTCGTTGAACACGACGGGTTCCAATGCGGATACTGCACGCCCGGCCAGATCTGTTCCGCTGTCGCTATGCTCGATGAAGTCAAAGCCGGCGCACCCAGCTTTGTTACGCCCTCTATCGCGAAGGTCCAGCCGGTAAACCTGACAGACGATGAGATTCGCGAACGCATGAGCGGCAATCTTTGCCGATGCGCCGCTTACCCCAACATCGTCGCTGCCATTCGCTCTGTTCATACGGACGGAGCAGGAGGCGCGCATGAAACCGTTTAGCTATACCCGCGCTAACACTCCTGAAGAAGCGATCCACGCCTATGGCGACGGAGGGACGCGATAATCGGAGGGGGGACGAACCTGATTGACCTGATGAAGATGGGTGTCGAGCGTCCCGACGCGCTGGTGGATGTATCACGACTGCCTCTGACAAGTATTCAGGAACTCGAAGGCGGCGTCCGCATCGGAGCGATGGCGACCAATACGGCGTGCGCCAACCACCCACTGATTCGTACCAGGTATCCCGTTCTGAGCCAGGCGATTCTGTCGGGAGCAACGCAACAGTTGCGCAATAAGGCTACGATGGGCGGCAACCTGTTACAGCGAACGCGCTGTTACTACTTCTATGACCCGGGGCTCGGACAGTGCAATAAGCGAGATCCTGGCAGCGGTTGCTCCGCCAAAGAGGGCGTCAACCGGATGCACGCCATCCTAGGGGCAAGCGAACATTGCATTGCCACGCATCCAAGCGACATGTGTGTGGCGCTGTCGGCACTTGGAGCGACTGTGCTGGTCGAAGGTCCCAAAGGGCCACGGCAGATCCCGTTCCGTGACTTTCATCGCCTGCCACTCGACACGCCGCAGATCGATACGAACCTCCAGCCAGGGGAGTTGATTACTGGAATCGATCTCCCGGCACTAGCCTACGGCAGGCGGTCTATCTATCTAAAAGTCCGCGACCGTAATTCATACGCGTTCGCCTTGGTATCGGTCGCCGCAATCTTGGACTTGGATGAGCGGGGGGCCATACGCACGGCACATTTAGCCTTGGGGGGAGTTGCGCATAAGCCATGGCGCGCTGAGAAGGCGGAACGCCACCTCGCCGGCAAAGCGCCAACGCAGCAGCCGTTCTGGCCGCCGCCGATGCCGAACTGCAAGACGCAAAGCCTTACCCCGGAAACGCGTTCAAGGTGGAGTTGGCGAAGCGAACCATGGTCCGTGCTGTCGAGGCGGCTGCACGCCAGGCGTAGAGGGAGTTACACCCAGGAAAACGATTCAACGAACCTGCTCGGCCAGCCGCTCGATCGCGTCGACGGCAAAGTGAAGGTGACCGGCCGCGCCCAATACGCTTACGAACACAACGTTCCAAACGCGGTGCCGGGAGTGCTCGTTACCAGCAGCATTGCGAAGGGACGGTACGCGCCATCGACACCAGCGCCGCCGAGAAAGTGCGGGTCTCCTCCTGGTAATGACCCACCAGAACTCACCCAAACTGCTAACACTTTCGAACCAGCCATCTGCGCCGCCTGCTGGGCGGATTGTACAGACGTTCCAGGATGACCTCGTCCGCTATGCCGGTCGACCCATTGCTTTGGTGGTGGCCGAGACCTTGGAGCCGGCAGAGGAAGCAGCCTTCCTGATTAAGGTTCAATACGAAACAGAGCCTCATGCCGTCACGATGGATGATCGGTTATCCGAGGCTTACTCTCCGCCTAAGGCCGGCGGAGGTGGTGACCCATCCACGAGTAGCCGAGGCGATATGGGCGCTGGCATGCAAGCCGCCAACACGCATTTTGAGAATATCTACCGAACGCCGGATGAGGTTCATAACCCAATGGAGCCGCATGCGACGATCGCCGCCTGGGATAAGCCCGACAGCTTGATCTTGTATGACGCAACCCAAGGCGTCCACACCGATCGTGAACGGGTGGCACAACTGCTCCAGCTGCAGAAGGAAAACGTCAGGGTAATAGCCCCCTACATTGGCGGGGGGTTCGGAAGCAAGGGGCCGGCCTGGTCGCACGTTATCATCGCCGCACTTGCGGCCAAGCAACTAAAACGGCCCGTTAAGATCGCATGCTCGCGGCCGCAGATGTTCGGCATGTTGGGTTATCGCTCGCAAACCCGGCAAACCATCGCGGTGGGCGCGAAGGCCGATGGTTCGCTAACGGCACTGAGTAACGAGACCGTTTGCCTTACCTCGAGATTTGACGAGTTTGTGGAAACAGCGGCACTTCCCACCCGGATGCTATACAAAGTGGAGAACAACGCCACGACTCACAAGGTGATCAAGTCCGATCTCGGCACACCGAACTTCATGCGAGCGCCCGGTGAGTCGGTTGGAACGTATGCACTCGAGTGCGCCATGGACGAGATGGCTCACTCGCTCAAGATGGATCCGATTGAATTTCGGCTGAAGAACTATGCCGAGCAGGATCCCGAAAAGAACCGGCCGTGGTCGAGCAAGTCGCTGCGCGAGTGCTACCGCCAGGGGGCAGAGCGCTTCAAGTGGAGCAAGCGGTCGCCCGAACCGCGCTCGATGCGCGAGGGGAATACGCTGATTGGTTGGGGCATGGCGACCTCCGTCTACCCCACTCGCCGCAGCCCGTCCAGCGCCCGTGCTGAACTGCGCGCCGACGGGGCGTTCTATGTGGATGCCGGGACGCAGGATATCGGGACCGGCACATACACGATCATGACGCAGGTGGCGGCGGCTACTTTTGGCGTGCCGGCCCATCGCGTCAGGTTCCGCCTCGGCGACACGATCTTCCCAAAAACGCCCGTTTCCGGCGGTTCTCAAACGGCTGCGAGCACAGGATCGGCGGTGTACTTGGCCGCCAGGGCGCTGCAGGAGAAGCTGGTCCAGATGGCGGTGTCTGATTCGCGGTCGCCGCTTTCAGGCGTCAGCGCCCAAGACATTGCATTCGCCGGTGGCCGTCTCTATTCGAAAAGCAATCCCGGCAAGGGCGAAAGCTACACGGAAGTCATGCGCCGTAGTGGGCAGCCTGGCATTGTCGCGCAAGCCGAAGCCCAGCCGGGGGAAGACAAAGACAAGTACTCGATGTATGCCTTCGGAGCGCAGTTTGCCGAGGTACATGTTGACTCTGACCTAGGACAGATGCGCGTCGCTAGGATGATCGGTTGCTTCGCCGCGGGCAAGATCCTGAACGCGAAGACGGCCCGGAGCCAGTTAATTGGCGGCATGGGATGGGGCATCAGCCTGGCTCTCTACGAGCACGCCGCCATGGACCAGAAACTGGGCCGGTGGGTCAACAACAACCTGGCCGAGTACCACGTTCCCACCAACGCTGATATCGGCGACGTGGATGCGTTCTGGGTGGATGAGGAGGATAGGCACATCAACCCCCTCGGGGCCAAAGGGATTGGGGAAATCGGCATCACCGGAGCAGGTGCCGCCGTCGCCAACGCGGTCTTTCATGCTACGGGACTGCGTGTACGCGACCTGCCGATCACACCTGACAAGCTTCTAACGACGTAAGTCTGCGGAAATTGCAGATTCTGGCAGGACGACTGGAAAAAGTCGCAGGTGGGAATTCCCGATCGGCCACGGTAGAGCGTTTCTGCCCTTGAGGCCTGCTCTGTCCAAAGGAGTTATCGACATCCGGAGGGCCACATGCCAGAGGTTCGTGTGGAGACTGGATTGCGATACAAAGTCCGCACGCCTCCCTAACGCGATGGAAACTAAGGTCCTTTCACCCGGCCGCACACCCCAGTGGGCGATGAAGCGAACTGAGAAGCCCCGACTCATGATTGCCGACGACCACACGCTGGTGCTCCAGGGCATACGGAAGCTTCTAGAGAATGACTTTGAGTTGGTCGGAGCGGTGGAGGACGGGCGCGATCTCTTACGTAAGGCTCCCGCGCTCCGACCGGACGTCATCCTGTTGGATATTTCGATGCCCCAACTCAACGGGATCGACGCCTGCCGCCAATTGGTTAAATCGCTGAGGCACGTGAAAGTGATTTTCTTGACCATGCACTCTGAAAGGGTATATGTCGAAGAAGCTTTGCGCGCGGGCGGGGCGGGCTACCTGTTGAAGAGTTCAGCCGCTTCCGAACTCACGGAATCGATCCGAGCAGTGATGAATGGCCAGCGATACGTCACATCCCAGATCAACTGGAGTCCCGTAGCGAGCAAACCGCATGAGGCGGTGTCAAGAAAGCTCACGCCACGCCAGCGGGAAGTACTTCAATTGATTGCCGAAGGCCGGGCCAATAAGGAGATCGCCGCATTGCTGTATTTGTCGGAAAAGACGGTCGAGTATCACAAGTGCGCGATCCGGCGCGAGTTATTACTCAATTCAACGGCTGAGTTGACCAGATTTGCGATCGAACACCGGATAATCGGAACGTACCCCGGGGATAAGGGATGCGCGAGAGAACTCCTGTTTTCCCGAAATGATTCGATAGCGTTGCCCTGTTGAACAATCGAATCAGACTTATTCCGGCAATTTTTGGGGGGTTCGATAATGGCGGCGGTGCGGTCTGACCCGCGCATGGCCAAACCAGATGTCAGTATCGGCACCACCGCTATCACAGGACAAGGTCCAGGTGACCTCGCCATCGCCGCGGTGGGACGGCTTTCCAGCGATCTTCCTAGTGAAGGAGGTCTTGCGCGCTACAACGCCGCGCTTTGCCGCCGGTCTTCCAATCGAATCTCTTCCTCGGCTTGAAGCCAATCCTCCAGAGCAGAGCCGGGTCTGCTTCCTCGGCTCAGATACAGCCCATGTGCACGCTGCCGCACTCGTTCCTCAAAGGGTAACGCCTCGGTGTGATCCGCGGCCATGGGATAGTTATCGCTTACAAGATCCTCCTCGATCTCGAGATCTTCGTCGGCGATGGGATCCTCATCGGGCACGAGGTCTTCCTGCTCTAAGGGGTCATCCTCTATTACAAGATCTTCGTCGGTTACAGGGTCTTGCTTGATTATCCGATTTTCTTTACTTATACGAGACACCGATGACATTGTTTCTCCTACCGCGATCAATTGCGCGCCATGGTGAGAGATAGTCTTCCAAAACATTGCCTGGGCATCCAACAGTCCCAAAGCGAAACCTTCTTAGGTTTCGCCCCCTCCGAAGTGTTGCTGGAGGCCCTGGCACAGTTCAACCGAGCCCAATAACTCAGTTCTAAGACGATTGTATGGGTCCACTTAACGCGACAAAACTGGAGAATACCCTGGGATCAACGGAGATATGACTCTAAATTCATGGCACCAGTTTTCTTACTAGGGCGGGCAATCGGCATGGCAGATTTCGGCTGTGGGAATTGTAAACGCGGCGAAGAATAAGTCTGGCCCGATCCAGGACTAACGGTGGTAGCCATGACTCGTCGCACCGCCAATCGCTTCTTCCTGAAATGATTGCGGCATCCTGGTAGTAGCTCCGTTTATGCCGCTCTCCGCATTCGATCCACTCATCCGGCAATGGTTTGCTGATCACTTTGCTTCTCCCACTCAGCCGCAGGTGCTGGGCTGGCCGGAAATTGCCGCCCGGCGCGACACGCTCATTTCGGCACCCACTGGTTCGGGAAAAACCCTTGCCGCCTTTCTCATCTGTCTCGATCGGTTGGTCCGCGCTGCGCGTGACCAAACTTTGCCGGACGAAACGCAAGTGGTTTACGTTTCGCCCCTGAAGGCGCTCAGCAACGACGTCCACCGGAATCTGGAACTGCCCCTGGCCCAGATTGCTGCTCTCGCAAAGCGGGAAGGCGTCCCCCTGATGCCAATCAGAACATCGGTGAGGACCGGCGACACGCCAATGCTCGAGCGCGCGCAAATGCTCAAGAAGCCGCCCCATATCCTGGTCACCACGCCAGAATCCCTGTTCATTCTCCTGACCGCTGAAAAACCCCGGCAGATGTTGCGCAATGTCTCGACCGTGATTGTGGATGAGATCCATGCCATCGCGGACGATAAGCGCGGCTCCCACCTGATGCTGTCTCTCGCACGTCTCGATTCGTTGATTGGCAATCGGGCACAACGTGTGGGTCTCTCCGCAACCGTGAAGCCTATCGAAGAAATAGCCCGGCTGCTCGGGCCGGTTACGCGAATCGTGGATGTTGGCCACCGTCGCGACATGGACTTGGCCGTGGAAGTGCCACGTGATGAACTGGGCGCTGTAGCCAGCACGGAGCTGTGGAACGAGGTCTACGACCGGCTCGCGGAACTCATTCTCGTGAATCGCACCACGCTGGTGTTCGTAAATACCCGTCGGCTTTCCGAACGCGTTGCCCATGCGCTGGGAGACCGCCTTGGGACGGGCGTGGTTCTTCCGCATCACGGAAGTCTGTCGCGACAAATGCGGCTGGATGCCGAAACGCGTTTGAAGCGCGGCGAACTGAAGGCAGTTGTTGCCACCGCATCGCTCGAGCTCGGGATCGATATTGGAACCATCGATTTGGTTTGCCAAATTGGTTCGCCTCGCTCAATCGCCGTCGCGCTGCAGAGAATTGGCCGTTCGGGGCATTGGGTCGGCGCCCGGCCGAGCGGTCGTCTGTTTGCAACTACTCGCGATGAGCTGATCGAGTGCGCTGCCCTGATTTCTGCCATTCGGAAGGGCGAATTGGAACGGATCGACATTCCACAAAATGCGCTCGACATACTCGCCCAGCAGATTGTCGCGGCGGCCGCGGCCGAGCCATGGAAAGAGAACGATCTCTTTGAGCTATTTTGCTCAGCTTATCCCTACCGAAATCTCACCCGCGAGGCTTGGGAGTCCATTGTCAAAATGCTCTCCGAAGGGATTGCGACGTCTCGCGGCAGAAGCGGCGCGCTGCTACATCGCGATCAAGTGAATGGCCGGGTGAAAGGCCGGCGGGGAGCGCGCCTCGCCGCCATCACGTCTGGCGGCGCCATTCCGGAGAACGCCAACTACGCGGTGATTGCGGAGCCGGACGCCAAGGCCATCGGAACACTAGATGAAGACTTCGCGATGGAAAGCCTGGTGGGCGACGTCTTCCTCCTCGGCACCCATTCCTGGCGCATTAAACGCGTCGAAGCCGGCCGCGTGCGGGTCACTGATGCGCACGGCGCGGCACCCTCCATTCCATTCTGGCTGGGCGAAGCGCCCGGCCGCTCCCGGGAGCTGTCGGCTGAGGTCGCGGAGATCCGTGAGCGAGTCATGGCAAGCACCGAACCGGTACCGGCATTCCTCACCGAACAATGCGGGCTGGACGAAGGCGGGGCAAAACAAATTGCCACTTATGTTCG
This sequence comes from uncultured Acidobacteriaceae bacterium, assembly GCA_963740005.1. Classification (GTDB taxonomy): domain Bacteria; phylum Acidobacteriota; class Terriglobia; order Bryobacterales; family Bryobacteraceae; genus CAJCIT01. The sequence continues at coordinate 8,738 of CAVUCO010000029.1, forward strand.
AGCCGGCGCCGCGGAACTGGGCGCCGTACCATCGCAAGGCACTGTGGTTGCAGAACGCTTTTTTGATCAAGCCGGCGGCATGCAATTCGTCCTGCATGCTCCCTTCGGTTCACGAATAACCCGAGCATGGGGGCTCGCTCTTCGTAAGCGCTTTTGCCGAACCTTCAACTTTGAGCTGCAGGCCGCGGCCACCGACAACGGCCTCGTCCTTTCACTGAGTGACCAGCACTCGTTCCCGCTCGAGCTGGTATTTGCGTTCCTGAAGTCTTCAACCGTGGAGGGCGTGCTGCGGGAGGCTCTCCTCACAGCTCCGATGTTCGGCGCACGTTGGCGATGGAATGCCACGCGGGCGCTTGCGATTTTGAGATTCAGCGGCGGCAAACGAGTCGCCACGCCGATTCAGCGCATGCGAGCTGACGATCTGCTGGCTGCGGTTTTCCCGGATCAGGTTGCCTGTGCGGAGAATTTGACCGGACCAATCCGCATCCCGGATCACCCGCTGGTTAACGAGACCATTGACAACTGCTTGCACGAGGCCATGGATATCGACGAGCTGCGGGAAGTTCTGGAAGGTATCGAAGCCGGGAGAATTCGAACCGTGGCCATTGACACGGTGAGCGCTTCACAGTTCTCGCACGAGATTCTGAATGCCAATCCCTATGCGTTCCTCGACGACGCTCCGCTGGAAGAACGCCGTACTCGAGCGGTACAGTTGCGGCAACGGCTGGGCAGCGATGTCACCGGCGGCGATGGAGTACTCGATCTCGCATCGATCGAGCAGATCTCGGCGGAGGCTTGGCCTGAGGTGAGGGACGCCGACGAGCTGCATGATGCCCTGCTCACCTTACTGCGAATGCCGCCAGTCGGGGAGTGGCAAGCGTTTTTCGATGAACTCGCCTCGACGGGCCGCGCCACGACGATCAGCCGAAGCGACTCTCCGTATTGGGTTGCAACCGAACGTCTGCCCCAGGCCGACGATCCCAATGCCGTGGTTAGCGGTTGGATGGATTCGATCGGACCGACAACGGCGTCCCATCTGGCGGCGCCCCTCGCCTTTTCTCGCGACGCGGTTGACTCGGCGCTAGCGGTGCTCGAAGCGCAAGGACAGGTGCTTCAAGGACGCTTCCGAAACACAGAAGGTGAAATCGAGTGGTGCAACCGCCGCATCCTGGCCCGTATCCACCGCGCCACCCTCGGGCGGTTGCGGCGCGAAATCGAACCGGTCACGGCGCGGGACTTCGAACACTTCCTGCAAGTCTGGCAGCATGTGTCATCCGGAAGCCAGTTGCACGGCGCCGATGGAACCCTTCAGATTATTCGCCAGCTGCAGGGGTATGAGATCCCGGCCGTTGCCTGGGAATCGGAGATCCTCGCGCGCCGAATCGCAAAGTACGATCCCGACTTGCTCGACGAGTTGTGCTTTTCCGGCGAGGTGATGTGGGCGAGAGTTTCGCCGCATCCCGCCATCGCTCAGAATCGCCGGGTGCGGCCGTCTCGAATTGCACCGGTTACGCTTTTCTTACGCGAAGATGCGGATTGGTTGATGCATGGTACGGGACCCGTGGATTCATCCGGACTCTCCCATCCCGCCAGAGACGTGTTGCGTGCTTTGGAAAGGAATGGCGCCAGCTTCTTCGTCGACCTGGTGAGGCAGACCTCGCGATTGGCCAGCGAAGTGGAAGACGGCTTGTGGGAGTTGTTGGCGGGTGGATATGTCACCGCGGATGGATTCGACAACCTGCGGGCGCTGATTGATCCGAAGCGCCGCCGGGGCGAAGGGCGCGGCAGCAAGAAACGGCCACGCCATGCCGCAGGACGATGGGCGTTATTATCGTATGCCGGAACTAAGATCAATACCGACGAACGGCTGCAGCGATTCGCCAGCCAACTACTGATCAGGTGGGGCGTGCTTCTGCGCGACTTACTGGTTCGGGAGGTCCTCGCGCCACCTTGGCGCGACTTGTTACCGGTGCTCCGTCGCATGGAGGCGCGCGGTGAGATTCGAGGAGGAAGGTTCGTCTCCGGGTTCACCGGTGAACAGTTCGCGCGCCCGGAGGCTCTCGACTTGCTGCGAACCATTCGCCGCGATTCGGACCACAGCGCAATCGTCACGCCTTCCAACGCTGATCCGCTAAACCTCTCGGGCATCATTCTCCCGGGCCCCCGCGTCAGTCGTTTGGCGGTCATGGGACTCGTCCCGGCCTAGCCAATACGGCTCAATTGCTTCGTCCTGGATCCGAAATCCTGTCGACACGCTACCATGCGGCTTGGGGAACGAAACGAGTTTAGACGAGAAAACCGCGCATAGACGCGCGTCCGCACTCCGTTTCATTGTCTGCCTCGGCATCGTAAGCCTGTTCGCCGACATGACTTACGAAGGCGCGCACAGTATCATCGGGCCGTATCTCAAGGACCTGGGCGCCACGGCGCTGCAGGTTGCTGTCATTGCCGGTGTTGGTGAGATGCTCGGGGCCAGCCTGCGCTTCTTTTCGGGCCGGTTTGCCGATCGCACGCGGGCTTACTGGACCATCACTTTCTTCGGATATGCGATGAACGTGGTTGCCGTGCCAGCGCTCGCGTTTGCTCAGAACTGGCAAACCGCCGCGATCCTGATAGTCATTGAGCGCACGGGCAAAGCGCTGCGGGGACCGGCGCGGGATGTGCTGCTTTCGGGAGCTACACAGGAAATTGGGCACGGGTGGGGATTCGGCCTGCACTCGATTATGGACCAGACCGGCGCCGTGATTGGTCCGTTGTTGATGGTAGCGGCCGTGGCTCGGTCGAATCACTTCGGGCCTGCGTTCTTCTGGCTGGCGTTTCCGGCTCTGGGGACCTTAGCGGCATTGCTGATGGCGCGGGTGCTGAATCCAGATCGGGCCCGAACGGTGAAGGCGCAGAGCAGCCAGGACATGCCGCGCCTCTTCTGGGCGTACGTGCCTGCCGCGGGATTGCTTGCTTGCGGAATGGTCGACTTCCCTCTTCTTGCTTACCATTTCCAAGCCGCGAAGATCTCGACAGCGGTCGAAATCCCTCTGTTGTACGCAGGCGCGATGGCAGTGAACGGATTAACCGCGCTGCTCTTCGGCAGACTCTTCGATCGCATCGGCCTGAACTCGTTGGTGCTCGGGATTTTCATCTCGCTGCTCGCGCTTCCATTCGGATTTCTGGGAGGGCCATGGGGCGCCGTGGCAAGCGTTGCATGCTGGGCCACGGGACTAGGAGCGCAGGATGCTTGCCTGCGCTCCGGCATCGCAACCGTGGTGTCGATGAATAAGCGGGGCAGCGCGTTTGGCGCATTCAACGGCGTCTACGGTGTCAGTTGGTTTCTCGGCAGCGCCGCGATGGGTCTGCTCTACTCCCGCTCTTTGTTGGCGCTGGTCATTTTTGGGATTGCTACACAGCTTGCTGCGGCGGTGATGTTCTTCCGCCTACGCGGAATGCTCAAGGTCAACGCGGTCTGAGGCCTCAGGCGTGACTCGCAGTTAGGGTCTCTAGAACAGACAGCAGTCCCAGCACCAGCAACAAGCTGACGGCGGCGTAGCGCACAACCCTCGGCGGGATGCGCTCCGCGATCCACTGCCGAATCCCGGCGCCGATGGAAGCTGCCAGCGCTCCCTTTGTGGTCATCGCGGCCACAGCACCGATCCAAACCAAGAGGGGTGATCCGAAACGCGCCGCCATGGTAGCGGCGGTGATCTGGCCCACATCTCCCCATTCTGAGAAAAAGATGGCTGCAAAGGAAACCATCGCGGCCTTGGACGAACCCTGATGCTTCTCGACCGAAGCGATCTCCGTTGGCTTGCGCCACAACGCGATAGCCACGCCGATGAAGCTCACGCTGGTAAGCCCCGCCACCAGCAGCGGCGGCAGTTTGGAGATGGCGTTTCCTACTGCCACGGCGACGCCCATCTTGGCCATGAATGCGATCAGCATGCCGATCATAATCGGCACCGTGCGGTAGCGGGTGGCCAGAACTCCGGTCGTATAGAGCAATTTGTCGCCGACGATCTCGGCAACAAACACGGCACCGAAAGTTGCGATCAGTACAGCAAACATCAAGCCATCATTGTTTCGGCACCGAGGCTGGCTTCCCAGACGCTGCACTCGTCTTTAGAGCCGACCACTTGGCCATCAGTGCCGTGTAGGCGGCTTCCTGTTTCTTACAAGCGTCGATTTGCGCCGCGGTGGGGGGCATATCCGAGCCCTGCATGACCATTACGGATCCCATAAGCTGGCCGGCGATGTTGGCTAGGGTCGCTGGGGCGGCCGGAGTGCTCGGGGGACCGAAGCCGGCGAAGTCACCGCCGCCGGCTGCGGGTTTTTCCTCGACCGGCGCTAACTCATCCAGCTTCTTGAGCAGAGCGCTGTTAGCGGGAGATTGCGGATTTGCCTTCACTTTTTCTATCATGTCGCGGGCCTGTTTATAGGCCGCAGCGGCGCTCTTGGCTTCGTTCTCGACTTGTGCGCTCAGAGTAAAGAGTAGCTGCACTCCCGGGGTGATCTTCACCCGCGGGTCCATCTTGATGGTGATGGGCTGAGTGAGTGTCTGGCCGTTCGCAGTGAGGCGCACGGTATACACGCCGGGTGGCACCCATGGGGAGTTGACGCTGGGATAGGTACGATGCGGGACCGCTCCGTTGGCTCCGAAACCGCCCGGCCCGCGTCCTCCACCTGTCGCGGGCAGCGGATCATAGTGCATGTCCCAAGTGAAGCGATGCATACCGGCCGAGGCCTTCAGCACCTCTGGAGGAGCGGGCCAGTAGAGCGGAAGAGCGCAATCCGGCGCGTTGGGCGTCTGCTGGCAAAGCTTGTTGTAGGCGGCCGGATCGGTAGCGGGGTCGGGCTTACGCACTGGATCGCTGCTTGAGTAAGTGCGGACAACCTTACCCGAATTGTCGAGAAACTCTAACTTAACGTCGCCCGCGTTGGACGGCAGATAGTAATCGATGATTGCACCCGGGGGCGGGTTTTCGCCCGCCGGTAATTCCGGAGGCCAGGGCGTGGGGTCGTTCGTGCCGAAGCGAATTCGAATGCCCGTCGCAGGCTTGAAGAGATAGGCACTGGATGCAGCAGCGGCTTCGGCCGCCTGCCGGAGCGGGGTCACATCGTCGAGAATCCAGAAACCTCGGCCATGCGTGCCCGCAACAAGGTCGGAACACAGGCACGACTCGTCATCCTTCACCTGAATGTCGCGCACGGAAATGGCGGGCATGTCGAGCCGGAGCGAATTCCAATGATCGCCATCATCGATCGAAACCCAGACTTGCGTGTCGGTAGCCGCATACAACAGGCCTTTCTTGCGCGGGTCTTCTCGAATCGAGTTGGTAACGGCGCCCGGGGCGATGCCGTTGTTTATTTCGGTCCAGGTCTTTCCTCCGTCGTGCGTACGCCACAAGTGAGGGTTCATGTCATCCAGGCGCAGCGTATTCGCCGCGGCGTAAGCAGTTTTGGTATCAAAGTGGCCGGCCTCCATGTTGAAGATGCGCGTCCATGGCTTGATTTGTGGCGGCGTAACGTTAGTCCATTTCTGGCCACCGTTGGTGGTTACTTGAATGTAGCCATCGCCGGTGCCCGCCCAAAGTACGTTCAGGTCGATCGAAGACGGAGCGAGCGCGGTGACAGAGCCTTGTGCCGCGGGCTTCACTTGCGACGCATACTTTCCGGCGTTGGCCGGAATCTCCCAAGTCTGCCGGGTAAGATCACCGCTAATCGGTGTCCAGCTATGTCCGCCGTCGGAAGTTTTCCAAACTCCGGATGTCGCATAGAACAAGATGTTCGAATCCTTAGGCGACCAGATGATTGGCTGCGTGCGAACCGTGCGCAGCGGTGGCGCGGAGTCGGGGGCACCGTGACCCGGCGTCGGCGGAGCGATATTGGCCCTCTGGGCCGTGACGCGGTTATAGACCGTTACTTTCCCACCGTAGACCAGATCCGGATTCCTCGGGTCGGGCGCCGCTTCGCCATACTCTTCGATGTTGACCGGATGCCAATCGTGAAATGTGATTTGGCCGTCCATGCTGCGGCTGGCAACACACGCTGAGCCAGAATCCTGTTGACCGCCGCACAGGCGGTACGGAAAGGCATTGTCGGCAGTGACGTGATACATGGCTGCTGTGGGCTGGTTGTACCAATTGCTCCACGACTCGCCTCGATTAGCTGAGACAACCCCACCCTGGTCGCTTACCAGCAGGATGATATTCGGGTTAATGGGATTGATCCAGCTCTTCTGGTAGTCATCGCCGCCGGGCGCACCGCGCACCGCGGTCCAAGTCAGGCCTGCGTCCTCAGTCCGCCAAAAGACCGTCGAGCAGCTATAGATCACTTTCTCGTTTTGCGGATCCACTGTAACAGTCGGCAGGTCGCCGCCGCCGATGCGGCCCAGCGGCCGGTTATCGGGCGCATGGCGGCCCTGCGAACCCATCTCGTAGACGCGGGGGTCGTCCGTGGCGAGCAGCCAGTGCTCTCCGCCGTCGGTTGTCTTGTAGAAGGAGATGTTGCCGCCGCGCCCTCCACGAGGCGCCCGTCCCCCTGCTGCTGCAGGTGGTGCTTCCGCTGCCGTGCCACCGGCCGCCACCGTCGCATATATGACTTGCGGGTTGCTCGGTGCGATGGCGAGATTTGCCTCGATGATGGGCGGAAGGCCGCCGGCCAGCTTCTTCCAAGTCGTTCCCGCGTCTGTGGACTTGTAGATGCCTCCATCCGTCCCCCCAAACGCGCCGTTCTCGAAGAACCCTTGCTGCTGCTGCCATAGTGCTGCATATACGGTGTCGGGGTGGCTAGGGTCGATGCGGACGTCATTGCCGCTGGTGTATTCGTCGACGTAGAGCACTTTCTGGAAGCTGGCGCCGCCGTCGGTGGAACGAAAAATCCCGCGCTCCGGGTTCGGGCCGTAGGGATGGCCGAGGACAGCGACGAAGAAGCGGCTCGGGTCCTTCGGATCCACTTCGATGTTGGCGATCATTTGCGAATCGGCGAGGCCGAGATGCGTCCAGGTTTTGCCGGCATCGGTCGATTTGTAGACACCATTGCCCACGGCTAGGTCGGGCCGGATGATCCCAGCCCCACTGCCGACATAGATGATATTCGGGTCGGATGGCGCTACTGCGATGGCGCCGATCGAACCAGTGGACTGGTCATCAAAGATCGGGGTCCACGTCGAGCCGTAGTCCGTGGAGCGCCAGACGCCGCCATTATCGAAACCGATGTAAAACACGTTGGGCTGGCCGGGTACACCTGCCAGGGCGCGTGCGCGCCCACCGCGGGTCGGTCCAATCTGCCGCCAGTGCATCTCGGAGTACAGCTTCGGATCAAGCGATTGGGCCTGGGCAAGCGACGCAAGGGCGCCAATAGAAACGCCCAAGACTGTGAGATAGACAGACAGCAAATGCCGGGTTCGGCAGCGTGGAAGATGCAAAGGTTTGATTCTCCTAAAACCGATTAGTCTATCAACTCATCCGATCAGGGTCAGGAACAAGTGGGGCTGCGAGCGTGGAGTGGCTGATGATTCCGACCCGATAACCCCGTTCGCAATCGACGCGTGCTACCCACAAAAAAGGTAATTTCCCTTCCCCCCTCACTTTTCGGGACACTGTAACTGCAATGCGAGCAAACACAAATGCTTCAGAGCCGTGGGCGTAGGTGCCTGTGTGACAATGCCGCCACAGATCTCAGCATGGAGCGCCGGAGTGCGACGCCGAGGGTTTTTCGGCAAAGCGTCTTACGCTCTGCCTGGGGCCTTGGTCCGTAAGAAGGCCAGGAATTCTCTGGGATTGCGAGTGAGTTGCGGGAAGGTGGCGACGACGTTTTGGTCCGGATCGACCACGGCGTAGAACGGAATCGAGGCGGTGCCGAATTTGGTGTCCTCGAGCTTTTGATTCTTGTCGGAGTCCAGGTCGGTGCCATCGGTGTAGAGATCGACGATGACCAGATCCTTGAGCGCAGCCTGTATCTCAGGGCGCGGGAAGATGTTGGCTTTCATCCAGTGGCAGTTGGTACAAGCGTAACCGGTGAAGTTGATCAGCACCAGCTTGTTTTCGGCGCGGGCTTGGGCGAGGGCGCCGTTCAAATCATTCTTGAACTGAGTGGTGGTGACCGCAGCCGCCGTCGAGCCGCCCAACAAGCTGCCAGAGCCTTCGGGGATGTAGGCATCGATCTCGCCGAGGCGAGCGCCAAACAGGCCGGGGATGAGGCTGACCGAGAAGATCAAGAGAACAGCCGCGACCAGGGCGCGCGCCACTCCAACCGGCTCATCCTTAGTCATGCCTTCCATGCGCAGAAGGCCGAGCAGGTAAAGACCCGGCAAGGCGAAGAGGATGATCCAACCGGCGAGGAATCGTTCGCGAGTGAGGAAGTGCCATTGCAGGACCTGATCCACGTTGCTGAGATACTTCAACATCGCAGCCAGCACGATGAAGCCGAGGACGACCTTCACGCGCGACATCCAGCCACCGCTGCGAGGTAACTTCTTCAGGTACGAAGGGAAGAGAGCCAGAAGAAAGAAAGGCGCGGAGAGGCCGGTGGCGAAGGACGCCATCCCCAGAATGGGCTGCAGACCCTTGGATTGCACGGAGGCGATCAGCAGGGGTCCGACAATGGGGCCGATGCAGGCGAATGAAGTCAAAGAGAACGTAAGGCCCATAAGCAGCGTGCCGGCGTAGCCGCCGCCCTGCGAAGCGCGGTCGAGCTTCGTGAGGAGGCCGGACGGTAGCGTCAATTCGAATGCGCCAAGAAGACTCAGGCCGAAAATGAAGAACACGATGGCGATGAATCCGTTAACCCAGGGGCTGGAGCCGAGCTGCACGACACCAAAGGGACCGGCCAGCGCGGTGACGAGGAAGCCTAAGCCCGTAAAGAGGACGATGATGCCGAGACAGAAGACCAGGGCCTGCGTCCAACCGGCCGACTTATTCTCCTGCGGCCCGCTGTTCTGGTTCAGAAAGAACGAAACCGTGATGGGAATCATCGGGAAAACGCAAGGGGTGAAAAGAGCGGCGAGTCCGAACCCAAAGGCGGTGAGCAGGAACGGCAACAAGTCTTGTTGAGAGGCCGCGCTGCCAAATACAGCCGGCTTCGTCGCCGGAGGGGAACCTGGGGCGGTTGAGGCAGCGGGCGCCGCAGCAACCGGGGCAGCGGCGGGAACGAGCGCGTATCCCGCGGGAACTTCCGCAGTCGGAGCGGGAGCCGACGAATCGATGGTTATCGCGGCGTCCGCCGTTTTCTTCACCGGGTTTAAGCACTTGACATCGTTGCACGCCTGGTAGCGCACCGCGGCTTCGACCGTCGCCTGACCGGTCTTGGCGGTGGTGGCGGCATCGATCAAGAAGACAGCCTGATCGGTATAGGTTTCGGTTTCGAGCTGGAAGTTGGGATCGAGCTTGCGAACGGGTTGAGGGCGATAGACCTGGTAAGAAGCGACGGCCGGACTGTCGTTGAGCTTAATGGTGGTAATGATGGGGCCACCGGGGGGCGTGGTTGGCGAATAGAGGTGCCAACCAGGTTGGATCTTGGCTGTCAGTTGCAGCCAGGCATGGCCGCCAGGCTTTACGTTCGAGGCGTCCTTATAGGGTTCGAGGGTCCACTGGACAGGATCGTCCTTGGCACTCAGCGGAGAAACAGCCGCGGCTGCCAGGAACAGTCCGGCCAGAGCCAGGGCTTTAAAGACGCGCATAGGTCACCCTGCTCGACCAGATGCCCATTCCGTCAGTTCGGTCGCGATTTGATCGCTCATTTTTTCAGCAGCGAATTCGCCCGCGACCCGGATGGCGTTCTTGATAGCTTTAGCGGGTGAACGGCCGTGGCAAATTAAGCAGACGCCTTTGAGCCCTAACAAGGGCGCGCCGCCGTGCTCGGAGTAGTCGACACGCTTCTTGAATTCGGCGAAGGCGCCTTGGGCGAGCATAGCGCCGATCTTGCGGGTCGCGCTTTTCGAAAGCGCTTCGCGGAGCATTTGTCGGATGACTTCCTCAAGCCCCTCGCTGGTTTTCAGTGCCACATTGCCAACGAAACCGTCGCAGACCACCACGTCCACTTTTCCAGTGTAGATGTCGCGCCCTTCCACGTTGCCAATGAAGTTGATGTGCCGCAAGGTTTTGAGCAGCGGCATGGCCTCATGTGTGAGGGCGTTGCCTTTGTGCTCCTCCTCGCCGATGGAGAGGAGCCCGACTTTCGGGGCTTTCGTATGGAAGATAAGCCGGGAGTAAATATCGCCCATCACGGCAAACTGAGCCAACATGCTGGGGCTACTGTCGACGTTCGCGCCAACGTCGATCATGACAACAGGATTGCCATTGAGCGTTGGGAAAGCGGAAGCCAGTGCGGGGCGATCCACACCGTGAGCGAGGCCCATCACCATCTTGGCTGTGGCCATGACGGCGCCCGTATTGCCCGCCGAAACAAAGCCCTGGGCCGTGCCATCGCGGACAAGCCGGGCAGCCACGCGGATGGAACTGTCCTTCTTGGCACGCACAGCTTTGCCGGCACTGTCTTCCATCGTGATCACTTCACTGGCGTGATGCACTTCGATGGGAAGAGCGCGCCAGTTACCGTGCCGGTCCAATTCTTTGGTTACCACCTCCTCGCGACCAACGAGGATGACCTTGAGATTCAGCGATTTTACCGCTTGAAGGGCGCCTTCCACTTCCGGCTTCGGAAAGTGATCGCCACCCATGGCGTCGACGGCAATGGTCAACATGTATCGGGGTCTTTGGCGGGATTCGGGAACCGATATCGGGCTGCCGGCCTACAGGTATAAATGCGGCCAGCGACTTCGACTAGGCCTCCACTACCTCAATGACTTCACGGCCTTTGTATTTGCCGCAGTTGGGGCAAGCGCGGTGGGCACGGATCTTTTCATGGCAATTGGGGCACTCGGCCATCTGCGGTACTTGCAGCCCATCATGGGCGCGACGGGTGGATGTGCGTCGCTTCGAGTGGCGACGTTTTGGATTTGGCATGGCTATTCCTACTTTCTGATTTCGTTGACAAAAACTGTTACTAAATTCGAGCTTTGCCGCACAAGCGGCTGCCTAATTCCTCGGGCCCAATTCAACCCGCAGGTTCCGTAGCTGGTTCCAGCGGTCGTCGACTGTCCGCTCCTGACAATCGCAACTCTGCTGGTTCCGATTCAGCCCGCAACCGGGGCAGATTCCCTTGCAAGTCTCACTGCAGACTAGCTGCATGGGCAAGGCCAGCAAAACTACTTCACGCAAAACTTCATTCAAATCGAGTCCGTCGCCTTCGTAATAGGCCACTTCGGTCTCGACCTCCGCAATCTCATCTTCGCCGCCTCCGGCAATCTCGTCGGCGGGATGATAATCCAAATCAAACTGCTTTTCGACCGGAAACGTTGCGGCTTCCAGGCAGCGATCGCAAGGGGCGGCCATGGTAACCGAGAGAGTTCCCCGGATTCGAATCTGCCCCAACGTATTGCTCACCAATTCGGCCGAGCCCTCCGCATGAAGCGGGGTGGCTTGCTGCAACTGGTTTACGTATTCTATTTCGCCCGCCGGGACATCAACCGAAAAACGGACTGTTCGTAATTCTAATTCTTGGAGAGTAATGAACATGCACACCCCTCCACAGGCCGTCGGCCGACCTAAGTGTCATCCCGGAACACGGGGCAAAGTTAAAGTATAGCAAGCAAACTGCGTTTCCGCAGGAGGTCGCGCGAGGGGCGAAACACTGTCAGAGAACGGCCACGCTCATCGACGATAGGCCATTGAAATGAATAGACTTACTTCTCGGTACCAAGTCGGCAATACCAGACGTAGCCAGTTTGGCGGCGTCCTCGGTGCCGTCAGGGATATGCGGCCGCAGGCTAGCCACGAATTTCAGACACGGCGCCCCTTCCAGGTCGCCTTACGGCGTGTGAGTGCCGAGAGCATGCCGTTGAGCGCGATGAGTTGAAACAGGTAGATACCGAACGGTGCGAGAAGCACCCGCCAGGGATGCCGGCCGTTGGGCGCGGCATACCAACTGGCGAGCCAAAGAAACGGAAGCGCGGCAAAGATGGCGACGGTCCATGCCGGAAATGGATTGACGATCAGGAGGCACAAAACAGGCAGATAGGACGTCAGGAGAATGGAAGCGCTGATCACCTCGACGGCGGTCGCTGGATTGACGAGGAGAAAGCGGAATGAGTTCTTCTGAAAGCCCCGCCAGACGGAGGCAAAGCTATCGTACATGCGGACGTGACCGAGTGTTCCGGTACGCAAAACCCGCAGCCGCAAGTGGTGTTGTTTGGCGAGGCGAGCGAGCGCGAGGTCCTCGATGACGCTGGAAACTACAGCCTGATGACCGCCAATGGCTTCGTAGGCAGCGCGCTCGAAGAGCAGGCATTGCCCATTCGCAAGGGCTTCCCTCGAGTTTGAATCGTTCACTCGTTTTGCGTTCACACCGGTGAAGTAGAGGGCCAGGGCGTAGGGCAGCAGGATCTTCTCGGCCAGAGTGACACAGTGCTGATCAAGAAAAACGGTGGCGAACTGGAGCCGGCGGGCTTCCGCGTAGTGAACCAGCGAAGGCACAAAGCCGGGCTCAAACCAGGTATCGGCGTCGACGAAGAGAATCCAGCGGGTGGTGACCACAGTGGCACCGGCCGCACAGGCGTTAGGCTTCCCCAATGCACCCGCGGGGAGTGGAGGAGCGGCGATGACGGTTGCGCCGGCCGAGGCAGCCTGGATCGCCGTTCCATCGGTCGAGGAGTCATCGACCACGATTATCGGCGGACCGGCGAGGCTTGCGACAACGCGGCTGATCTGATGGGCCTCGTTGCGAGCGGGGATCAGGATGGTGACGTCAGGTGTGGCCGGATTCCTGGCGAGCGGCAACTCCGGCAGCCGTGCGAAGTTACGGCGCGACTTCCACAGAAACAACGTGATGCCGAGCGCAACGGCGAGACCAATAGCGGCTGCTTGATTGGGGAGCATCACGCGGGCTACTGTAGCGTGGCGTGCGTAATCTCTTGGAGAACCGTAGACGTCTTGGGCAACTGGCGCGGGTTCAGCGGGAGGTCCTTGGAGTCCGCGAGTTTTCGCAGCTCTTCGGCTATCGCGGGTCCCTCGCCTGGCGCACCCCTGGTGGAGAGTTCAAGCACCTGGCCACCCGGGAATTGCCAAAGTTCGAGATCGAGTTTATCGTAGCCCGGCATCGATTTCGTCCGCCAGGCCGTGGACTGAATATCCGCGATTCTCTTGACCCGCCTCCAGTCGATTGAGACTTGGGCTTCTTTCAAAAGTTCCCTTTGCGGTTCGCTTAACGATTGAAAAAGGCCTTCGCCCGAATCCGGCACCGAGGGCTTCGGATAGGTGCTCTGAAGAGAGTAGGAAGCGATCCCCCGCCCTCCGACGAAATCCACTTCGCATTTGAACTTCTCGTGTCCCGCGGAAGGATCCGAAAACGCTTTCCCCTGTGGGTGGCGGATTTTGACGGTCAGTTCGGCGTCAACGCCCGATCGAAGCCGCAGGATCACACCTTGGGAGAGCAGGTCCAGCCGGTCCGTGTCAAAGAAGTAGACGTGCGTCAGCGATTTAGTTTTCGCTCTCAGTGCTGGAATTGCCGCTTGGATCGCCGCCGGAGCGAGTAAAAGCTTTACTTCGACGCCACACTCTTCCTGGGCTCGTGAGACGGGACAGACGAAAAGCAGGGCGCAGGCGCTTGCCAGATACCGCAAACGATGCATGACTTGATCATGCCAGATAAGTTAATCAAGGCCGAGGTTTGTAATCCGGATTACTTATTATTATTGGAGACGGGCGCAAAACACCGTAGGCGCTTACGGGGTATGTTGGTACGCGACGTGCAATACTGAGCAGCGGTTCTCACGATTAGATGCCACACGCAATGGAGCTGATGATTTCCAGTACGGATGGGGGCGCCTCTGTGGTCGCCCTGAAGAAAGACGCGCTGTCACTTGGCCGGGCCTCCGACAATGACTTGGCGTACCCGGACGACCCGTGGCTATCCCGCTATCATCTGCGCTTCGAACGGACAGACGGCGGCTGGCTCGTCCGTGACTTAGACAGCCGGAACGGCACCAGTATCAACGGCGAGAACATCAAGCAGCGGCAGATCGAGGCGGGAAACTGCATCTACGCCGGCCACTTGAAGCTGGAAGTCCGCGAGAGCGCTGATACCTCGAAAAGCGTAAGATTCCGCTCACCGGAGAGCAGTGCGGCGGAGAGCAGCCCGACGGTGGTCACCAACCTGGACAAGGTGCTGGGGCGGACAGCGGCTCGCCGCGGGGTCAGTGAGGATACCAAGGAATCCGCGCTGCATGCGAACCGGAGCACACGTGCGCTGATACGCGCCGGGCGGGAACTGGCCAAGAACCGGCCCTTGGAAGAACTGTTCCAGGTGATTCTTGACCTTTCGCTCTCGGCGGTTGAGGCGATCCGCGGTGTAATCCTGACACTCGATCCGACCGGCGGGCTCGAGGTGCGGAGTACCACGGGCCAGGACTTCACCTTGAGCACGACCGTGCGCGATCGCGTCCTGGTCAACAAGGAGTCGCTGTTAGTTAATGACGCCCAGTCGGATGCCCAATTGAAGGGTGCTGAGAGCATTGGCTTGCAGAGTGTTCACAGTTTTATGGCGGTCCCCCTGCAGACCGGCGAGCGGGTCATCGGCTTGCTGTATGTCGATATGGGTGAGCAGCTCGATCCATTCTCGGCAGAGGATCTGGAATTGCTCACGGTCATGGCCAACGTTGCCGCAATACGGATCGAAAACGCGCGGCTCGCCCTGATCGAACAGGCTGAACGGCGTATGGAAGGGGAGTTGTCCCAGGCCAACGAGATACAGCGCAACCTGCTCCCCAGCCGGCCCCCGAATGTTCCGGGTTATGAGCTGGCCGGATTCAATCTACCGTGCCGCACGGTGGGAGGAGACTACTTCGACTACATTCCGTATGCGGATGGCCGGCTTGCGGTGCTGGTGGGCGACGTCTCGGGCAAAGGCCTTCCCGCCTCGCTGATGATGTCGAGCTTGCACGCACGGGTGCATTTGCTGGCTGAGTCGGGGCCAGAGCCGGCACCGACCCTGGCTACGTTGAACCGGACCCTTTGCGCCCACTGCCCGCCGGGCAAATTCATCACCTTCTTCTATGCGGTTGTGGATCCGGCCAGCGGGAAGATCCGGTACGCCAATGCAGGCCACAACCAACCCCTGATGATCAGGGCCGATGGCACTTCGTACTGCCTGTTGGGGAGCAGCCGGGTATTGGGCATCACCCGTGATTCTCGCTACGAAGCGTATGACGCAGAACTCCATGTCGGGGATACGCTGGCCATCTTCAGCGACGGCGTCACCGAAGTCCGCGCGCCCGATGGCTTGGAGGAGTACGGCGAGGAGCGACTGGCGCGATTCCTGCTCGAACGGCAGCGAACTCCGACGGCCAACATTATTGCCGAGCTGGTCGACTATTTGCGCAAGTGGTCCGGCGAGCGTACGTTTGCGGATGACTTCACGATGTTGCTGATGCGGCGGTTGGCGTGAGTCGGGGCGGCGCGTAGGAAATCAGCGGGTCCGGTTACGGGCGCCGCGGCACCTGAGAAACGGCATCTTTCGAGGATCGGGGAACTTCCGCGGACTTTTTCACGTAAAGTGAAAAGAGGTACTGATCCATGCGGCTTCCTTGCTTTCTCCTGACGTTCGCCTTTATTACCAGTTCAACGTCGTTTGCGACTGTCGATGCCGGCTTGCTCGCGTTAGTCCCCCCCGATGCCCAAGTGGCTTCCGGTGTGCACATCGATACGAGCCGCGTTTCGCCCTTCGGGCAGTTCGTCCTTTCCCACATGCAGGCGAACTCCACACGGCTACAGACGCTGATCGACCAAACCGGATTTGACCCGCGCAGCGACGTTACCGAAGTTTTGTGCGCATCGAACGGCACCCAGCCGCAGCCCAGTTTTCTGGTGCTGGCGCGGGGGACCTTCGACCCCGCCAAGATTGAGGGCGCCGCCTTAGCGAAAGGGGCCACCATTCAGAACTATATGGGTTTTGACATGATTGTGAATCAGGATCTGACCCATCCCGCCGGTGTGACGTTTCTGGACAACACGCTCGCGGTAGCGGCCGACTTGACGACGCTCCAATATGCGATTGCTCACCGTACCGATGCATCCGGTGGAGCGCCGAAGGTGAGCGCCGCATTACTGACGAGTATTAACACGGCCAGCACAGGCAACGATGCCTGGTTTGTGTCATTGGTTCCGGGAACGAATTTCTTCCCGAACTCCGCCGTCAACCTGGGCCAGAGCGCGACCGGCCAGAACAGCGGGCAGGCCGTTCAAGGAGCAACTCTTCAATCCATTCAGCAGTCGATTGGCGGGGTGCATTTTGGCGATCAGATCGCCGTCAGTTTCCAGGCAGTTACCCGTTCGGACAAGGATGCAACGTCGCTGGCCGACGTGTTGCGATTCTTCGCGAGCATGGTTCAAATGCAGCGGCAGAGCAATCCGCAGGCTGCCATCCTGGCCACGGCATTGGACGGCATGAATCTTCAAACCAGCGGCAGCACGATGACGTTGGCTCTCAGCATTTCCGAAAAGGACTTTGAGACGCTGGCGCAAAACGCTCCGAAGATGCACCCAGCGCCAAAGGCCCAGTAGGCGAGGCCGCGGAGATAGCTTGCTAGGTAGCGAAGTACGCAGTAGCTGCGGCGACGGCGCCGATAAGGGCCGAGACCACGGCCGTCCAATACAACAGGCTGCGTTTGGTGAGGATCGCCAGCGAGGAGAATACGATGGCGATCTCCAGAAACACCTCTCCGAAATGGGCGCGGAGGGCCTGATCACCTCGAAGATGGCTCTCCTTTTCTAGTGCCAAAGCCTCCTTCTGAATCTCCTCGGCATCCTCTTTGTACTTTTTGGCCGCCTCTTTGTACTTCCCGGCGACTGCTTCCTCGGACTTAACCGTGGAGAGCAGGTCGTAGGTTGCTTCAGCAGAGAAGCGGCGGATCGACTTCGCCTGGTAGTAGGACCATTGATCGGACGCCTTCTGCTGGCCCAACAATTCGTCGGTGGTGAGGATGTGACCCGCAACGGAAACTACCGCGAGAGCGGCCGCAATGATTGCCATAGTGGCCGCCACGCGCTTGTCGAATGGCTCTTTGGCTTCGTGCGTGTGTTCTTCGAGTTCTTCGTTCACTGACATTGTTCAACACACTAGCATGAACGGGGTCTTGTTCGCATCAACCGGCGGGAGTAGTCTTCACGCCGGCTTCAGCAGGAGCGAAATTTCCCTGACCAGCCTCCGGTAGTTCAGCTTGGCCACATCGTGGAATGGCACCCATGCGCCATCGCGCCAGCTGGAATGGTACCAGCGGGACAGAAGGCCCAGTTCTTCGGCGCGGTTTCCCTCGAGCACAGGGTCCGCCAAGCGGGCTGAGATGGTTTCGCGGAGGACATGGTCGATGGACTTCGATTCCGAGAGGCCCTCTGAGAAATCGAGGACCAGCGGCTGTTGCCAGTAGCCGCCCATCATCGGCCACAGCTTAATCGCACGTTCTCCCAGTCCGCGCGTGACAGCCAGCCCGTTCAGTTCGTCGACGGGCCGGAGCAAGGCGTCCCGCGTGGCAGCGACGGCCTTCACTTTATCGATTTGTTTGTGAAGGCGCGCAGCCTGCTCGAAGTCCATTTCTTCGCTGGCGCGGTCGCGGGCGGAGAGAAGCGGCGTTAGCAGGCTGGACCCCTCGCTCTCGAGAAAGTCGGCAACGCGACGTGCCTCGCTGGCGTACTCAGCCGGGGTGACGGCCAACTGGCACGGGCGAAGGCAAAGGTTCATCTCGCCATAGATGCAGCCTGGATGATCGGCGTGCGGCTCGAGTTTCTCTTCGCAGCGGCGGAGTTGGAACAAGCCTTGGGTGGCTTGTTCAAAAGCCTCTGCCAGATCGCGGGTACGAAAAGGCCCGAGGGTCAGGGCCGGGGGACGGGCAATCCGATTCGCCAGGCGCAGGCGAGGAAACTCATCCGACATCAACAGCGAGAGGAACCAGGGCGACCGCAGCTTGAGCCGCTCTTTGTATTCGGCGGGGTAGTATCGGCGCGCCAGGCTGTAGAGGATGAGCCAGGTTTCGAGCCGCGACTGAGTGGGCCAACAAGCGACGGAGTCAACTGACTTGCGCAGTTTCGACAATGGTTCCAGGCGCCACGCGTCGGTCTGCAACAGAAGCCTTTTGAGACGCTTCTGAAGATAAGCGGACCAGCTCAAATAGGGATCCTGGCCTGCCGCTTCGAGCACAAAGATACCGGCCCGGCGAGGAAGCGTGTCCAGTTCGCGCTGAAGATCAGGGCTTTGTGGATCGATGAGCAGGGGATCGGGTGGAACCAGCAAAGGCCATTCGCTCCTAACGGGCCCGGGCACAGGAAAGAAAGCCGATTTGAATCCTGGCTAACTGTGCGAAACGCCCGATGTGCATTTGCGATGATTGTACCCGGTGTAAGTGACTGAACTCGCATTGCAAGTTTGACACTTGACAGGCGTATCGTGCAGTCTAGAATAGGTTTTACCTCGTTATGCAGGGATGCCAGCATGAGCGGACCGAATTCCTGTACCGGCGCGACGGCACAGAATACGTCCGTTGCCTCGACTGCGGCCAAGTTCTTGAGGCCGAGGATTTGGATTCGGTTCCGGTCTACGAAGACGAAGAAGACGAATCGGCGCCGAAGAAGCCGCGCCGCTAGTTCATGGCAGCGCCATGACTGTTTGGGCATACCTGCGATGCTAATAAGCAGTGATGGTGCGCCCAACGAAACGGTCGCCGTTTAGAGCGGCGAAAGGACCACTCCGCATCGTATCGATCGGCGGCGGAACCGGCTTATCCACAATTCTTTCGGGACTGAAGCGATACGCCAAGGGCACTCACGTCCTGTCCGGGACCGGTCATGACACGGTGGAGATTACAGCCATTGTCACAGTGACCGATGACGGGGGCAGCTCCGGGCGGCTGCGACGCGATTTGGACATTTTGCCTCCGGGCGACATCCGGAACTGCATGGTCGCTCTAGCCGAAGATGAAGCGCTGTTAACCAAGCTGTTCCAGCATCGGTTCGGATCGGGGCGGGGGTTGAAGGGACACAGTTTCGGCAACCTGTTCCTGGCAGCGATGAACCAGATTACGGGCGACTTTCCCCATGCTGTGCAGCTTTCGTCGGAGATTCTTGCCATCCGGGGACGGATTTTTCCGGCCACTGCGGCAAACGTCACCCTCACTGCAAGGTTGCAGGACGGCACGGTGGTGGTCGGCGAAAGCAAGATCAGTAAGAGCCGCCAGCCGATTGATTTAGTCAGCATTCTTCCCGCGCGATGCAAGCCGTTGCCGGAGACGTTAGAAGCGATCGCGCAAGCCGATGTGATCACCCTGGGCCCGGGTTCACTGTACACAAGTGTCGTTCCGAACCTACTGGTGCAAGGCATTCCGGAGGCGATCGCGGCCTCCCCGGCGTTCAAAGTGTATTTCGTGAACCTGATGTGGCAGCCGGGTGAAACCGTCAATTTGTCGGCATCCCTTCACGTGGAGGCGATCAACAAGCACGCTGGGCGGCAGCTGATGGATTGCGTGGTCCTGAATGTAGCCCCCATTTCGGCAGCGATGCGAAGAAAGTACGCAGCCCAGAGCGTTCGCCCGGTGGAGAACGACTTTGAGCAGCTCGAAGACATGGGCCTGAAGGTAGTGACGGGCGATCTGGTGGGAGACGCCAAACTGGTGCGGCATGATCCCCGGGTCGCGGCACAGATTGTGGTGGATCTTGCCAAGCGTGCTCGAGCCCGGAATCGGAAGCGGCAGATGATTGTGAAGCGTCAGAAAGACTCGCAATGAAACAGAACGTAACGGTGGTTATACTTGCGGCCGGGCTTGGCACGCGGATGAAATCGAAGAAGGCTAAGGTATTGCACGAAGCAGGCGGGGATACCCTGCTGAATCACGTAATTCGAGCGGCGCTGCCACTGGCTCCAGCCGAGAAGATTATCGCGGTAATCGGGCATCAGGCAGCAGAAGTACGCGCCAGCGTGAAGACGCCGGGTGTGCGCTTTGCGTGGCAAGAAGAGCAAAAGGGGACGGGCCACGCGGTAGCTTGCACGAAGGACTTGGTGGAAGCCTCGGGCCGGCTGCTGATACTGAATGGCGATGGGCCGCTGATAAGAACGCCGACTCTCGAATCGTTTCTGGCGCAAGACGATCAAGCCGGCCTGGCGGGCAGCGTAATTACAACGGAGCTGGCCGACCCGACGGGCTATGGGCGAATCGTGCGCACGGGGGAAGGACGGATCGCGGCCATTGTCGAGCAGAAGGCCGCAACGGCGGAGCAACTCGCGATCCGCGAGATTAATACAGGCGTGTATTGGTTCGATGCGGCGCTGTTCTGGCAACACATCGTCGAACTTCAGCCCAACGATAAATCCGGCGAGTACTACCTGACCGACATGGTGGAGATTCTGCGCGGGCACGGACATTCCATTACACCGAAGTTAGTGGCGGATGAGACAGAGCTGCTGAGTATTAATACGCGGCTGGAACTGGCCGTGGTCGACCGCATTCTGCGGCAGCGTAAAACAGAAGCTCTGATGCTGGGGGGCGTGACGATTGAGAAACCGGAGACCGTGACAATCGACCGGGACGTCGAGGTGGGACAGGATACCGTGATCGAAGCCCACGTAGAGCTGCGGGGCGCAACGAGGGTTGGTACGGATTGCAGAATCGGGACTGGATCGATTTTTCGCGACTGCGAGATTGCCGATGACGTGCACATACTGCCTTACGTGGTGGCGGAGCGGACGAAGATTGGGCATTCGGCCTGGGTCGGGCCGTTCTCGCGTTTGAGGCAGAATGCAGTGGTGGGGGATCACTGCCACATTGGAAACTACGTCGAGCTGAAGAACACGACTATGGATCACCGTTCGAAAGCGAACCATCTCGCCTACCTGGGCGATGCGTTCATCGGTGAAGCAACCAATGTCGGGGCGGGCACCATTACCTGCAATTACGATGGCGTACACAAACACCCAACACGGATTGGAGACCATGTGTTCGTTGGGAGCAACTCAACGCTGGTGGCGCCCTTAAACATCGGAAGCGGCGCGTACATTGCGGCGGGCTCGGTAATTACCAACGAAGTGGCGCAGGACGCGCTGGCGTTAGGCCGTGCGCGGCAGACCGAAAAGCCGGGCTGGGCGAAGAAGCGGCGCGAATTGCGGAAGAAGGAGTAGCAGAGCTGCACAGACGTCAGCCAACCTCACAAGGCTATCGCAGCCTGACGCGCCGCGAGGGTCTCTAGGACGCTGCTGAATAGGCTGCCCGTCCGTCCTGAGACTCCGGCACAGAACCGCGCGCGTAAGCAAGCGGGTGTTAACGGAGCCGTGACCGTCAGGGAGCGAACGCAAAGCTTCGGAAGCACGAAACCGGGGGATCGAATTCAGCGCAAGCTCTTAGGTCCGCCGTTGGCCGGTGATTTTCGACGGAGCGGATGCCTTTGCGAGCCGCTACCGTAGCTGTCCGCCCCGGAGCGAGGGAGCGCACTCAAAGGCCGATATTCCGTCAGCGCCCGGTATTCACCTGGTTTCCGAACCCGCTGGAGCAACCCAGGACCGCGCCGCCCGCGGTTACTGGAGTTTTCACACAAACTCGTGAGGGAGCGGTTTTTGAGCTTTTTCAGCAGCCTGCTAGAGGACGATGGTCGGGTGGTAGACGTTTGGAAACTTGAGTTCGCCGATGGCGATGAGTTCGCCCGAATAAGACACTGCCTTCACGTAGGGCGCTCCGGGCGTGACCACGAATGGTGATGTGCGGAATTCCCTGCCCTGCCGGATCTGGGCTTCGAGCGTAGCGTCCACGTGGGCGGCCGGAAACTGGGGCAGTAGCGTACTGGCCGGAATCACGGCTTCACTGAGCCGGCCGTCGGCTGCCAGTCGCGTGAGCTCCTCGAGCGACCGGGCGCGCGAAAGATCGAAGTCGCCGCTACAGGTACGGCGAAGTTTAGCAAGAACGGCGCCACAACCCAAGTGCTGACCTAGATCGTGCGCGATGCCGCGAATATAGGTGCCGGCGGAACACGTCACGGTAATAGTAACGGAATCAGGCTGCTGTGCGTTGACGACGAGTTCACTGACTTCAACCTGAACCGGCTGCAGTTCCACCTCAATCTTCTTGCGCGCCAACTTATATGCCGGAACTCCTTTCACTTTCTTCGCGGAGACCGGCGGAGGCACCTGCGAGAACGATCCACGGAACTGATCCAGCGCAGTTCGCACCGCACACGTGTCCGGCAGAGCTACGCCGGTTGAGGTGACCTCGCCCTCCACATCATAGGTATCGGAGACAATGCCGAAGCGTATCTCCGCCTCATAGGTCTTCAGCTGCTTGCCATAAAACTGGGCAAGCCTGGTAGCCGACCCAACCACGAGAGCGAGCACACCGGTCGCCATGGGGTCGAGCGTGCCCAGGTGTCCTACCCGGCGAGACCCCGACAATCGCCGCCAGGCATTCACAATGTCGTGACTGGTCCGGGCCGCCGGTTTGTCAATGATTACTAATCCGTTCATTCCCGTTTCTTGACCGATTCCGTGATTGCCACGGAAGTTTAGTTCCTTCACAAGAGATTACGCCGAGCAGCGCACAGCGCATATTCCACGGCCACAATGCGAAAATCTTAACTAGACCCGGCAGCAAGCTGAACCGGAAGGCGAGGATCAGGACCACTTGGAAGAAGAGGTACTCGGTAAGGCTTACGATGGCCGATTGATGCGCCGGCTGCTGACGTACCTGAAGCCGTATCGCGCAATCGTCGCAGCCTCGCTGGTTCTGCTGCTCTTAGACTCCCTATTACAGATTATCGGACCGCTGCTTACAAAGCTAGCGATTGACCGCTATCTGGTTCCGGCCGCGAACCGTACACCGACGATTCTGGATAACTACTTGTCCCCTAACGCCTGGACCGGGCTCACGCAAATCACGGGGATTTACTTGACCGCCCTTTTGTTCGGGTTCCTCTTCAACTTCGGCCAGACCTACATGATGCAGTGGACGGGCCAGAAAGCCATGTTTGACCTGCGCAAACAGCTAATGAGTCATTTGCAACGACTGGATGTTTCTTACTTCGATAAGAACCCGGTGGGCCGGCTGGTGACGCGAGTGACGACGGATGTGGACGTTTTGAACGACCTGTTCGCGTCCGGACTAGTCACCATTGTGGGCGACTTCTGTATGCTGCTGTTTGTCTTGATTGTGATGTTCAAGCTCAGCCCCGGGATGACCGGGTTGCTGCTGGCAGTGATGCCCGCGGTGATCCTGGTGACCATCCAATTTCGCAGGAAGGCCACACAGAGTTACCGTCGGATTCGCGTTGCGATCGCAAGGATCAACGCTTACCTGCAAGAGCACGTGGCCGGGATGGCCGTACTGCAGTTGTTCAACCGCGAAGATCTCAGCGTACGGGAGTTCGATGAAATCAACCGCGTCCACATGAGCGCTTTCAAAGATGCCATCACCGCGTACGGGTGGTTCTATCCGGTGGTGGAGTTCTTAGGAATGCTCTCTCTCGCAATGCTGCTGGCGTACGGCGGCGTTCGCATCCAGCAGGGAGTTTTGACGCTGGGTGTGCTGGTCGCGTTCTTTCAGTACGGGATGCGCTTCTTCAAGCCCATTCAGGACCTGAGCGAAAAATACAACATTCTACAGGGCGCTATGGCGGCGTCTGAACGGATCTTCAAGCTGTTGGACACCCAGCCCGAAATCGTATCTCCGGCGAATCCGATCGCGTTTCCAGCGGGGCCGATTGCGATTGAGTTCGACCATGTCTGGTTCGCGTACCAGGGCGAAGACTGGGTGCTGCGCGACGTAAGCTTTCGGGTCAATCCGGGCGAAACGATTGCGATTGTGGGTCACACCGGCGCCGGCAAGACGACGCTGATAAGCATCCTGCTGCGTTTCTATGACGTCCAGCGCGGCTCGATCCGAATCGGCGGCGTTGACGTCCGGGGCTTCAGTTTGCAGGATCTTCGCAGTCATTTTGGAGTGGTTCTGCAAGACCCCTATCTCTTCACGGGAACAATCGGAACCAACATCCGGCTGGGAACCGAGCGGATCACTGGCGACGATATTACAGCAGCCGCGGAACAAGTGAACCTGCTCGATTTCGTGAACCAGTTGCCGTCACGGTTTGATGAACCTGTGAGAGAACGCGGCAACGGATTCTCGACCGGCCAAAAACAACTGATGAGTTTCGCGCGGGCCTTAGCGCATAACCCGCGGATTCTGATTCTGGATGAAGCAACTTCGAGCGTGGATACCGAAACTGAGCTGCGCGTCCGCGAAGCGATGTCAAGATTAGTGCAGGGGCGGACCTCGCTCGTAATCGCGCACCGGCTCTCGACCATTCAAAGCGCCGATCGGATCCTGGTAATGCACAAAGCACAACTGCGCGAGATGGGAACCCATCAGGAATTACTGGCCTTGCGAGGAATCTACTACAAGCTTTACCAATTGCAGTACAAAGAGGAAGAAATTCAGGCAAAAGACGCCGAGGAAGCCGTCCAGTCCGAGGCCACCTAGACCCGGCTGCCATCCGCTATACTCCTCGAACCGACTTCATGAAACTCATACCGCTTCTGTCCGTTGTGGCATTTGCCGCTGGGCTGGCCCATGGGCAACGTCTGCCATCACGCTCGCGGATGCAGTTTGAGCGATAAGCTCGAGGGCGTCGAACATTTTAGCCTGCGTTATTGAGCTATAGTTGCGCTGTGCCCGATCCACTTCCAACCACAGCGCCACCGTGGCCTGTTCCCTTTCTCGATCAGATGCGGCAGGTAGGCGACCCGGTTGCCGACCAAGTGGCAATTGAGCTTTTCAAGGACGGAGATGTAGCCGCTGTCAACGATTTGATGCGAAACATGGTGGCGAATGAGTATCCGGCGCCAGAAAGCCTGCCGGCGATTGTTCGCGATTACCTGGCGCAGACCGATGTCTTGCCGGAGTGGGCGGATCCTCAACTGATTCAAGCCGGTGAGCAACTCTTCTGGCGATACGGAACAAAACTGATCCTCGTGCTCTACTGCTACTCACTACCTTTTTGCTATCTCGGCAGAAATGGGGTTCAGGTACTGGCGCTCACCAACCGGCTTGGCAGTAACCCGACACGGCGAATTATCGAGACGGCGCAACTGCTGGTCGATGTAATGCAAGCGGGGGGCTTGACGACTCCTCAAGGGCGCGGCCGCCGCACGATTCAGAAAGTCCGCACGATGCACGCTGCCATTCGCCGGCTGGCTCCAACCGCACCACAGTGGAGGGCTGGTTTCGGTGTGCCCGTGAACCAGGAAGACCTGGCAGGAACACTGATGTCGTTTTCCTGGATCGCACTCGACGGTCTGGACAAGTTGGGCATCGAAGTGGCACCGTCCGAGTGCCAGGCATTTCTCCATTGCTGGTTGGTCGTCGGTCATCTGCTCGGCATACGGCCCGAACTGCTACCCAGAGATATCACCAGCGCAAAGGCGCTGAGCGATGCCATCGCCGCTCACCAGTTCGGTCCGTGCCCGGAGGGGCAGGCGCTGACCAAAGCTTTGGTTGACATGATGGCGTCCACCTTAGCAGGCGACGCATTCAGCCATGCGGCGCCGCTGCTGATGCGGTGCTTTCTCGGTGCAACCTGGGCGGGCTGGCTGGGTATTGAAGAACCTTCCTGGGAGACGGCTCTGGCGGCGCCCTTGCGAGAGCTCGGTTTCGAGGCCAGCGCATTGCTGGAACGTTCGAAGGCATTCAGCGCACTTGCGGAGCACGTTGGTCAGCTGATCGTCGAATCGATCGTCTACATCGGGCGCGGCGGAAACCGCCCGAGCTTCAGCATACCCATGGATCTCCGGGAACAATGGGGAGTCAACTGGCGTTCGTAGCCGCCGGGAAAGTTGCTACGATCGTGGGAAATACGATCGGAGGGAAAATGTTGAATGCATCAAAACTAACTGCGTTCGTCGCCGTCCGTGATCCGGATCAGGCGAAGAAGTTTTATCGGGATATGCTGGGACTGACGCTGCTCAAGGAGGAACTGCCGTTCGCACTGGTGTTTGATGCAGCCGGAACCATGCTGCGCGTTACGCTTGTGCAGCACGTCGTCGCCGCCCCTTACACCGTTTTGGGTTGGCAGGTCACCGATATTACCGACACAGTAAAATCGCTCCAACGGAGCGGTGTGCATTTCGAGCGATTCCCGGGAATGAACGACCAGCACGAATTGGCCATCTGGACCGCTCCGGGGGGCGCACAGGTCGCTTGGTTCAAGGATCCGGATGGGAACCTGCTGAGCATCTCGCAGCACGTGCCCTAAACAAAGATCCGTCAAGAGAGAGCGTGAAGGGCTGCATCCCATTCAGCCTTCGTCGCGAAGCACCGTCATTGGATCCACTCCCGCCGCTCGGCTCGCCGGGATCAGGGCCGCCAGTATTCCGACAAGAGTCATGACGACGCAGGCCAAGGTGAGTGCGCCCGGGTCCAGCGCTGACACCTGGAACAGGAGACTCTTCATTACCCGGGTCAGCGCAAAGGCTCCCGCCAATCCGACGGCAAGCCCCACCAGGAGCATCGAGAGGGCGCTGCGTAGCGTGTGCGATACGACGTTGCCCGGCCGCGCGCCCAGGGCCATGCGGATGCCGATCTCGCGGCGCTGCTCAGTTACCGCATGCGCCAGAACGCCGTAAAGTCCCAGTGCGGCTAACAGTGCGGCGACGGCGGCGAAGGCTCCCACCACCCACGTGGGCTGCTTCGCCCAAAGCATGCTCCGCTCTTTGACCTGTTCCATTGTCATGACGTCGCCCAGTGGCAAGTGCGGATCGATCTGCCGCACGGCTTCCCGAATGCCGGGCATAGCCGCTGCCGGGTCCGTCAAGGTACGAACCACCAGTTTGACGTCCTGTCGCGGGGCCTGCGCCAAAGGTAGGTAGGCCACCAGCTCGGGCGGCGCGTGCAATCCGGATGTACGCTCGCTGCGAATCACCCCCACGATCTGGAGGTTTACGAGGGACTCCGGGATTGGGCCGTAGCCGGGTACGTCGATGCCAACGGTTCGCCCGACGGGACTTGCGATTCCGAAAGTTTTCGACAATTGCCGGGCCACCTCCTGATTGATGACCACAACCGGCTGAGCGCCGGCGCGATCGCTAGCTTCGATTCCGCGCCCCGTTTCTACGGGAATCTGAAGCGTACCGAAATACCCCGGATCGACGAGCTTCAGTCGAACCAGCAGAGGCTCCCTCACGCCCGGCACGCCCAGGTATTCGCCCCATTGCACGCCTTGCAAAGGCAATCCCTGCGAGACGGATGCCCGCTCTACTCCGGGCACCATTTGGAGCCGCTGAACAATGGCTTCGTAGAACCGGGCTGCGCTCTCCTTAGTCGGGTATGTCGTGGATGGAAGATCCACCGACATCGTCATGACGTGGTCGATTCTGACGCCTGCATCCACTTGCTGAAGTTTCGCCAGGCTCTTGAATAACAGCGCCGCGCCGCAGATGAGCACAACGGAAGCCGCGACCTCACCGATGACGATGGTGCGGCGCACCGCCGCGCTCGAACCGGACGATCCGCGTGCCGCCTGATTCAATGCGTTCGACAGCTTGCCGAAGGAGGTCCGCAAGGAAGGAAGCAGGCCCGTCAATATCAAGACGGCCATCACGGCCGCCGCGGCGAACCCAAACACGCTCAGATCCATGCGCAGATCGGCTGTAAACGGCAGCGACGCTGCCACCAAAGGCGCGGCGGCACGAAGCAGAATGGCGCCCAAGGCAACGCCCGCCACGCCCCCAAGAAGACACAAGACCAGGCTCTCGGTAACCAGCTGTGCAATCAAACGGCCGCGGCCGGCTCCCAGCGAGGCTCTCACCGCCATCTCCTTCTGCCGGGTTGCTCCTTTGGCCAGCACCAGGTTCGCCACATTCGCGCAGGCGATGAGCAACACCACCAGAACCGCTCCAAACGCCAGGTAGATGGAGCGTCGCAGCGTGTCCCCAACCAGCAGTTGCCCGAAGGGATCCACTGTGAAGCCCCAGTCCTTCTGATAAATCACGTTATTCAGTCTGGCTCGTAATGCGGTCATCTTGGCGCGCGCTTGCTCCAGGCTCACTCCAGCGCGCAGACGTCCAATAGGCTCCAGCCAATGCTGGCCGCGATTCAGTTGATCCGCTGCGAAGATCAGCGGCTTATAGAACACTGCGTCGTCATGATCGAAACTGCCCGGCGGTAGAACCCCGATGATCCGGTGCTTCTCGCCGTCGAGCACTAAATCGCGGTTCAGAACGTCAGGATCGCCGGCAAAATGCGTCTGCCAGAATGCGTGGCTCAGTACCACAACCGGGGCCGCACCCGGCTGGTCTTCCCCGGGTGCGAACGGCCGCCCGATTTGAGGCTTCACGTCGAACACCTGAAAGTAATCAGCCGACACAAGCTTGCCCGACACGCGAAGGGGATAGCCGTCGGTCGCCAAGGCGGCTTTGGTCCCGGATTCTACCGACAACGCCTCGAAGATATCGCTTTGCCGCTTCCAGTCAAGAAAGGTTAGGGTGGTGGTGCCATTGTGAAGGTTCGGCGGCGTCTCCCAGACCCTGACCATGCGCTCCGGCTCGGGGAATGGGAGTGGCTTCAACAGGACCGCGTCAACGATGCTGAACATGGCCGAGTTAGCGCCGATGCCGAGAGCCAACAATCCTATGGTGACCGCGGCGAACGCCGGATCTCGCACCAGCGAAGCCATCCCGTATCGCAAGTCTCTCAACAGATTCTCCACCCACCGGACGCTTCGTTGATCGCGATGCTCTTCCTTCATCTGTTCGATCCCTCCAAAAACAAGGCGTGCCTCACGGCGGGCTTCTTCGGGCGACAGCCCGGCGGCAATCGCACGGAGCTCGGCCATCTCCAGGTGGGCGCGAATTTCACCCTCCAGTTCCCCATCGAGACGGCGCTTGCGAATCAGCGCCAGCAAACGGCGCGCCGTGAACTGAAGCTTCACGACTCGGCCTCCAGGAACCGGGCCACCAGCGCCGTCGCCCTCTCCCAGTTCGCAACCGCGACGGTGAGCTGCTTGGTGCCGGCCTTGGTCAGCGAATAGAACTTCACCTTGCGGCTCGTCTCAGAAATTCCCCATTGCGTGCGAATCCAGCCTTGCTCTTCCAGGCGCATGAGTGCTGGATAAATCGACCCCTGGTTTAAGTGCAAGAGGTTCTCCGCCACCTGCTCAATTCTCCTGGCGATGCGGTAGCCGTGCATCGGCCCCATCGTGTCCAGTGTTTTAAGGATCAGAAGATCAAGGGTTCCGTAAGGGACGTCCGTTTTGTATTCAGACATGTTGGCAGTCAACATCTCTATACTACATCTGCCAACCGGTAGGCTGTCAACACATACCAAGAGCGGCTGGCGAAATCCGCAGTAGCTGGCTGGGTCAAACGGCGCGGGGACGTGGGAAATGGCAGGAACGAGGCCCAAAAAACGAAGGGCTGCACCCGTAGGAGCAGGCCTGACGAACAACGAAAATGCGATAGTTATTTCTTCGGAGGCTCGGCGCTCTGGGCAGTAGCGGCAGGTCCGGTAGTGGCAGGAGCCGCAGCCGGAACTCCGTTTGCATAGGCGGGAGCGGAGGACAATGCCGGAGTGGGCTTCTTCACTTCCGTGCCGATGGGCTTCCCGTCGATGGCCGTAGCAACTGCCATGTTGGGCGGCGGCATGCTGCCCGCCGGCGGGTTCGTCGTGACAATCGGATTGCGGCTGTCTTCATCTAGAAACGTGAAGAGAAACAACAGGCTCAAAAACAGGAAGGCCGCGCAGAAGATGATCGCATTAATCGGCTTGTCGTGGAGCAGATGCATGAAAATCAAGCCGACCAGGAACGCCTTAATGGTGGCTACTGTGACCGCGACGACGATGTTGCCCGCACCGAAGTCGATATACGAAACACCTACCGTGATTACCGTAAGTGTCAGCAGCGCAATCAGCGTAAGCACGTAGGTGCGCGGCGCCTTGGCATCGTGATCGTCATGGCTAGCTGCGTGTGTTTGCTCGGCCAGTGTGGCAGTGTCTTCGCTCATAAAAAGTCCTTCGTCTATTTGCCTGCGCGCTACTTGATCAAGTACAGCAATGGGAAGAGATAGATCCAGATCAAATCGACCAGGTGCCAGTACAGGCCGACCAGGTCGACTGGGGTGTAGTAGTTACTGGTGAAATCGCCTCGACTGGAACGTATGGTGATCCAGATCAATACAAAGACGCCGACCAGAATGTGGAAGCCATGCAGCCCGGTCATCATGAAGTAGAAACTAAAGAAGATGAACTGGTGGCCGGTGGGGTCCTCTTTATAGGTAAAGTAATGGCCCGGCAAAAGGCCGTGCTCGAACTTGGCCGAATATTCGAAGTACTTCACAACCAGAAAGATGCAGGCGCATGTGATGGTCGCGATGAGATAGCGTACCAGCTCCTTCTTCTTATTCGTGCGCGCTTTATGGACCGCCATCACCATGGTGAAGCTACTTACCAGCAACACCACGGTGTTCAACGCGCCGAGGGGCTTACTCAGGTGTTCGTGAGCGAGGAGAAAGGCTTCCGGAAACCGTGACTGCATCAACGTGAAGCCGGCGAATAAGCCGCCAAACATCAGGATTTCCGTGGCCAGGAACAGCCACATACCGATCTTGCTGGTATCGAACTGTTGCTCCTTGGTGGCGAAGTGATGCTGGAGCGTAGGATCGTGATGATCGTGCACAGCTACCGCGTGCGGATCGTGCCCCTCGATTGGTTGAGATAGTGAGCTCATTCGGTGAGTAGTCCCTAGTGTTTGGTAACCGGCGAAAAGTCGTACGGGCCGTGCGTTGCGACGGGTTGTCCGTCGAAATTGAATGGAATCGGCGGCGAGTCAGCCAGCCACTCCATGGTCTTGCCGCCCCAGGGATTCTTCGGTGCATCGGCAGGCTTCCGGAGAGAAGCAAGCAAGTAGAAGAGCGTCAGGAAAAGACCCGATGCAAGGATCCAGGAGCCGACCGTGGAGAATGCATGCATCGGCTGGTATTGATCCAGATAGTTGTAATACCGGCGGGGCATCCCCTGACCGCCCATGATGAACTGCGGGAAGAACGTGGCATTGAATCCGACGAACACAATCACGGCCCCAATCTGACCAAGCCGCTCGTTGTACATCCGGCCAGTCATCTTCGGCCACCAGTAGTGAAGGCCGCCGAGGAAGGCAATCACCGTGCCGCCCATCATCACGTAGTGGAAGTGAGCCACGACAAAGTAAGTGTCGGTGAGGTGCACATCAGTAGATAGTGCGCCGAGGAAGATCCCCGTCAGACCGCCGATGCCGAAGAGAAGCAAAAAGGCGATCGCGTACAACATGGGAGTCTCCAAAGAGATTGAACCGCGCCACATGGTGGCCAGCCAGTTGAACACTTTGATGCCGGAGGGGATTGCGACCAGGAATGTGAGCGCTGAAAACACCACCACCGCCAGCTGCGATTCGCCCGCGACAAACATATGGTGCCCCCAAACGAGGAATCCGATCAGCGCGATCGCGACGCTCGAAAAGGCGATCATGCGGTAGCCGAAAATCGTCTTGCGCGAGAAGACGGGAATGATTTCGCTGATGATAGCCATGCCGGGCAGAATCATGATGTAGACGGCCGGGTGAGAGTAGAACCAGAAGAAGTGCTGGAAGAGAACCGGGTCGCCGCCGAGCCGGGCGTCGAATATACCAATGTTGAATACCCGTTCCATCAACATCAGAACCAGCGTGATCGCCAGCACGGGGGTTGCGAGAACCTGAATCAGTGCGGTGGAATAAATACCCCAGCAAAACAGCGGCATGTCAAACCAGCCCATGCCTGGAGCACGAAGCTTGTGGATGGTGGCGATGAAGTTAATGCCAGTAAAAATGGACGAAAAGCCGAGGACAAAAACCGCCATGGTCATGAGTCCAACCGGACCGTCGGTGGTGGTGCTGTATGGCGTATAAAAGGTCCAGCCCGTATCGACACCGCCAAGCACTAACGCGCTAAGAGCCATCACCGCGCCAGTTACATAGATGTAATAGCTGAATAAGTTCAGCCGCGGAAAAGCAACGTCTTTTGCGCCCAGCATCAGCGGCAGGACAAAGTTACCCATCGCGGCCGGAATGGACGGGATGATGAACAAGAACACCATGATGGCGCCATGTAAGGTGAACGCCTTGTTGTAGGTTTCGGCGCTCATCAGTACATGCCCGAAAATCACATGCTTCGGGTTGAGTAGTGAGAGGCGAACCAGCAGCGCGAAAATGCCGCCCAGGAAGAAGGCGAACGAGATGGAAGCCAGGTACATGATACCCAGCCGCTTGTGATCGACGGTAGTAAGCCAGCTCTTGAGTCCCTTCGGCTCCACTAAATAGCTGGCATGGTGAGACTCGGTCCCGTGCGCGCTAGGTGCTGAAATTACGTCTGCCATGGTTAACCTTTTCTACTTTAGCGTCTTGATATACGCAATTAGTGCGTTCACTTCGCGGTCACGAAGCAAACCTTGGAACACGGGCATGACGTTGTCATACCCCTTTACGATCTTCGCCCCGGGCACGAGGATTGACTCATGAATGTAGTTCTCGTCGGCCAGCACGCTGGTCCCGTCGGAGAGCGGTTGCATGGAGCCGTAAACACCCTTCCAACTGGGCCCCGTGCCCCTTGTTCCGTCGATGGAGTGGCAGGTCGCGCATCCCTTGGTCTGATAGAGCAGCGCTCCCATCTGCGGTAGCGGCATACTCGGATCAACGCCACCCGTTTCCAGCCACTTGTCGTACTCCTTCGGCGTGTCGACGTAAATCGTTGCAGCCATGTCGGAGTGCCCTTTTCCGCAATACTCGGCACACTCCACGTGATGTTTGCCCGGAACGGTGGGAGTGAACCAAACCTCGGTATATCGATTCGGCAGGATGTCGTGCTTCACACGCATATCGGGCACGAAGAAGTCGTGGATGACGTCCTGCGACGACATGATGAACTTAACCGGCTTTCCCAGCGGGATGTGGAGTTCGTTGATGGCCCGGTTTCCGTCCGGATACTCAAAGGTCCAGTTCCACTTCTGCGCTGTGACCTGAATTTCAGTAGCGTCACCGGGGGGAACGGACGCGGCGAGATAGCCCTTGAATCCCCAGAAGAAGATCATGATGACCAGGAACAACGGAATGATGGTCCAGGTGATCTCCAAGGTCGTGTTGTGGGTGGTATGAGGCGTGACATCGCCGGGTTTGTGGCGCCAGCGGATAGCCGAATAAATCGCCAATCCGGCAATCAATAAGAAGAAAAACAGACTAAGCCAGATCAGGAACATATACAGCCCGTCGACTTGCGACGCATACGCTGACCCCTGAGGCGGAAGAACGAGTGATCTAAGCCATTCCATGTTGATATTGCTCTCTCATCGAAGCGCCGCGGCACAATCTTGGCCGGCACACGCTGCACCCATAACCCACACAACCGTACGTCCCGAAACCCACCAACACTGCCGATGGGATAAGCACATCCCTTAACTAATGCGACAGCAACAGCCGGGCGCGCTGGCGCTCTGCCCGCAGCATCCGGCGCACAAAGAAGAACATCAGGAACACGCACACAATCCCGCCCGCGCGCATGAAGTTCGTAGCAAACAACGTATACGATCGCGACTTCGGATCGTAATGAAAGCAATACAGCAGCAACCGATCCACACTGAAGGCGAACTTATCGTTGCTCGCCTCGGTCAAGGCCAGCCGCACATCGCGGGATTTGAACTTAATGCCGTACAGATAACGCGAGATGACCCCGGCAGGAGTGAGGATGAAGATCACCGCGGCGTGGGCAAACTGCTGACTCGGCTCGTCCCAGCGATAATGATCGCCCAGCTGCTCAGCGAGCTTCTTGGCGTTGCCGTGATAATCGGTCATAAAGTGCCAGCCCGGCGCCGGCCTGTCATAACTAGTCAGGTACACAGCCTTCTTCTTCACCGCCAAATCGAACGTTTCGCTCGGATTGATGCTAATGGTGACCACGTTAAACTGTTCGCCCGGCGTCCATGGGATCTGACGTAACATCTCGACCTGCCCGTTCAACACCAGGTTGCATAACATCGGACAGGTGTAATACACCAGGTTCAGGATTACCGGCTTACCCTTGTCGAAGAAGTTCGCCAACGGCTCCGGATAACCCCTTTCATTCGTAAACTCCAGGTTGAGGTCAATCTTCTTTCCGACCTCTTCGTCAACTCTCACGCCCTGCAACTCGTACGGGGTCGGCTGCTCCGCGAATATCGCAGATGTCGTGATGGTAGCCATCAAGGCCGCCAATACGGTCAGGCGAACGAATTTAATTGCCCGTTGGAGAGTTACTGTTACTGCCATTCGTAGCTTTCACCGGAACTGCTGCCGCCGGCGCGGGTTTACCAGTTGCATCGCCGGGAGCAGCCCCAGTTGACGTCGGGCTCTTCACCGGATACTCTTTCTGCGCGTATTTAAGTTTTCCTTCGGCCGATTCCTTCGCAATCAGTTCCATCGCACGGCGAATCGGAATTCGAACTACACCTTGGGCCTTGTCCACGACCTTATAGGAATTCAGCGCTTCGTCTTCATTCCCATGAAGGTTCTTCAAATCTTCTGCCACCGCCTGCCCGACCTTCTCCTCGTATTGCTGCTTGGTGTAGTCAAAGTAGGCTCGAACTCCAAGAATCACCGCGATCAACGCCAGAAAGGTGGAAAGCGACAGTCCCGCGATCAGCCCCGCGGGCGGCTCTTGCTTGTCGTAACCCGTCTCCGCCTGGATTTCGTCCGGGATCGGAACTTCAGGTTCTATGTGCTCATTTGGGTCCATAACTTACCTATTGATTTGCAACCTACATATTCTTAAAGGCCAGCGAACGCTCTAAGCGGACGTCGCCAACCGGAATCATCGCTGTTTTGCGCAGACGCAGCCAGAAGCCGAAGGCGAACGTGCCTCCCACCGCAAGCAGGGTCGTCAGATCGAGCCAGTGCGGAGCGAGGCCCTGCGGGTGGAGCACCGGCATCACCATCCAATACACGTCCACGTAGCAAATGAACACGAGCCAGGTCGCCGCCAGAGTAAGAACCGGGATGCTCCGCTTCGCCGCACGTGCCAGCAAAAGGAAAAAAGGAAAAATGAAATGGCCGAAAACGAGAAGCAGACTGATATAGAGCCAGCTTCCCTGCATCCGGTTGTAGAAAAAAATGGTCTCTTCGGGCAGGTTGGCATACCAGATCAGCATGTACTGGCTGAAAGCGATGTAGGTCCAAAATACCGTCAGAGCAAACATCCACTTACCCAAATCGTGCAAGTGCTCCACCGTGATCGTGTGCGTCAAGTAGCCGTTTTTGCGAAGACCAATTGAAATCAGCGTCAGGGCCGACATAAACGCCAACGCACCGCCAGCTAGACAGTAAACACCCCACATGGTGGAGTACCAATGCGGCTGCAAAGACATCACCCAGTCATCCGCAGCGAGTGAAACGGTGAGGAACAAGAGCAGCAAACCAGGAGCGCTCAAACTCTCGGCCTTGAGGATATTCAGGACAGAGCCAGACCGGTCCATATCGACCGACCGTTTGTAGATGCGCAGGCTGAAGAAGCACCAGATTGCGAAATAGGCGATCACACGGGCGAAGAAAAATGGGTAGCCAAAGTATGTAGCACGGCCTTCCAGGATCTCGTCACCCCTGACGATATTCGGATGCGACCACTTATAGAGATCACCGATGCCCAAGATGATTGGGATAAAAAGCAGTGCCGCCCACACCATGCCTACGCTAATGTTCTCCATGAGACGCCGCACCGTGACGCTCCAAACCGAGCCGGTCAGGTACTGAACCTTCACGAAGAAAAGCGAACCGGCGGTAATGACCAAAAAATAGAAGAACGCCGCCAGGTAGGAGAAGAAGAACTGTTGCCGGTCGACAAATAACCCTGCGATGGAGAGGATCCAGCCCAACGCGGCAATGCCGGCAAGGATGTTGCGACCCTTCTGCCAGGCTGAGTCCGGCAGGTAGTAGCTATCGTGATTTGATTGCTCGTGTTCCATTTTATTCGCTCGCCATCCTAGTGAAGTTCGGAGCGAAGCTCCTGGGGCACGTCTTCGATCGTCCCGTGCGACGCCCGCTGCAGAGCTCGAACGTAGGCGATAATCGCCCAGCGGTCACTCGCCGTAATCTGGTAGCGATACGCCGGCATCGACCGGCGGCCGTGTGTGATTACATCGAAAAAGTCGCCATCGACAAATGCCATAACCCGGTCGTCAACCAGGCTCGACGCAATCCAAGTAGGGGTCCTGACACCGACGATGCCTTTTCCATTCGCCAACCGGCCATGACACGGCTGACAGTAAGTATTGAAACGCGTCTGGCCCAATTCCATGACCTCAGGCGTTATCTTCAGTGCGTTGGTCGTGATGTAGTTGCCATTCGAAATACCGGTGAAGAACACCTCGTCTGAACCTTCAAACTGGCCGCGCGGGATTGTGCCGGCCACGGGACGCCGCTCCGACCGTCCATCGGCAAAGCCGGGAAAGGCGGCCGGCGACTGCGGCTGAAATTTCGGCTGCTGGCGCATGTCGTTAAAGATCTGGATTTGGGGCTCACGCGAGGTTGATCCCGCGCAAGACGTGACAGAAAGTACGCCAGCCAGTGCCAGCGCCCCTGCGGCCCAGCGCAGCCAGATTTGCCCACCGTTGTTGAGTGCTGAACGAATCATTAGTTCTCCACCACCTCAACCATGCGCGCGCCGGCTGATTGCAGCACCTTGGTGCACTCCTGAGGATCGAAGCGCGGATCCTCGGCTTCAATGGCCAGCACAAACGCATCGTCGTTGATCCGTTCCGCGTTGCTGTAATTAAAGATCGGGTGATAGAGCTGGGGAAGCTTGTTCCACAGCCCGAACATTCCAAAAACCGAGGCGAAGGCCGACAGCAGAATGGTGACCTCGAACATGATCGGCACCGAAAACGTAACATCAAACGGCGGCTTGCCACCGATCGTCAATCGATAACTAATCGCGCTCGACCACCAGATGAAGGTGGCCGCAATGGTTGTGCCGGTGAGGCCGCAGCAGACAACAAACCAGCCCAGCCGCGACTGCCGGGCGCCGAGCGCTTCGTCAATCCCATGAATGGGGAAGGGTGTATATGCCTCGAGCTTGGAGTAGCCTAGGCGGCGGATCTTCTCGATGGCATGCACCAAGTCGCGGTCGTCGTCAAACGTGCCCACGGCACCGTAGAAGCTGCCTTCCAGTTGTTTTTGTGATCCGAGGAATCCCATACGATTTTGCTCTCCTCTCGCCTAGTGGTGCGCCTTGCTGGTCGCCATCATGCCCTTTACTTCCGAGAGCGCAATCATGGGCAGGAAGCGCACAAACAAAAGGAACAGGGTCAGGAACAGCCCGAACGTTCCTACTAACGTCATGATGTCGATGATGGTTGGCCGGAAGTATCCCCAGGACGACGGCAGGAAGTCGCGGTGCAGCGAGGTCGCAATAATAACGAAGCGCTCAAACCACATCCCGATATTGGTGGTGATGGAAATCACAAACATGATCGGGAGGCTGACTCGGATCTTCTTAAACCAGTACAACTGGGGAATAACAACGTTGCATGTGATCATCGTCCAATAGGCCCACCAATACGGACCAAGCGCCCGGTTAATGAAGGTGAACCGCTCATAGGGATTGCCGCTGTACCAGGCGATGAAGAACTCAGTGGCGTAAGCGTAACCAACAATGGAGCCCGTTGCGAGAATGATCTTGTTCATGTTCTCGAGGTGCTTCATCGTGATCAGGTTTTCCAGGTGCAGCAGCCAGCGGCTGATTAGCAGCAGCGTCATCACCATCGCGAATCCCGAGAAGATGGCGCCGGCGACAAAGTAGGGCGGGAAGATGGTCGTGTGCCAGCCCGGCAACACGGAGGCCGCGAAGTCGAAGCTAACGATGGTGTGAACCGAAAGCACCAACGGCGTCGAGATGCCGGCCAGGATCATGTAAGCCTTCTCGTAATGGCGCCAATGGGTCGCGGATCCTCGCCAGCCCAGGGACATCAAGCCGAAGACCGTCTTGCGAATCGGACTAATCGCGCGATCGCGAAGAGTGGCGAGATCGGGAACCAGGCCTGTATACCAGAACAGCAGCGACACCGTTCCGTAGGTGGTGACCGCGAACACGTCCCATTCGAGAGGGCTGCGGTAGTTCTGCCACATGTTGAGGTAGGTGTTCGGGATGGGGAATAGCCAGTAGATAGCGCGCCAGGGACGGCCCGTGTGAAAGAGCGGGAAAATAGCGGCGCACGCCACGGCAAACAGCGTCATCGCTTCGGCTGAACGGTTGATGGAGTTTCTCCACTTTTGTCGGAACAGGAAGAGAATCGCCGAAATCAGCGTACCGGCGTGGCCGATACCGATCCAGAAAACGAAGTTAGTAATGTCCCAAGCCCAACCGACCGGCGAGTTATTGCCCCAGACGCCTATGCCGCGCGCCACCAGGTAAGTCAGCATACCGACCAGGTTCAGCGTGATAAGACCGGTGATGGCGGTCATCACGTACCAGGCCTTCGGAGTCTCCCACTCCGTGATCTCGCTAATTTGTTCGGTAACCTCGTGATAAGTCGGGTTGCCGAGCACCAGCGGCGGGTTTAGTTCTGCCTGCGGATCAATCGCCAGGTCTGCCATCTATGCCAACTCCGAATTGATATTTCTAACTTTGGCCAGGTAGGTCGTGCGCGGCCGCACGTTCAACTCGGCCAGCATCGCGTAGTTGCGGTCCTGTTTCTTCAGCTTCGATACCCGGCTTTCCGGATCCCGAATATCACCAAAGGCAATCGCGTCGGCCGGGCACGTTTGCTGGCATGCGGATTGGATCTCGCCGTCCTTAAAGGGGATTCGTCCGTCAGGGCCGGGCCGGATGCCGGCCGTCTTATAAGCAATCTTGGTCTCCTGAATGCGCTGGATGCAGTAGGTGCACTTCTCCATGACGCCCCGCATGCGGACCGTTACGTCCGGGTTGAAGACCATCTTCTCGATTTCCTCAATGTCCCGATGGAAGTTGAAGAAGTTGAAGCGGCGAACCTTGAACGGGCAGTTGTTCATGCAATACCGCGTGCCGACGCAGCGGTTGTAAGTCATCGCGTTCAAGCCGTCGTCGCTATGAACAGTGGCCGCCACCGGGCAGACGTTCTCGCACGGTGCGTTCTCACACTGCATGCAAGGAACAGGCTGCGTGACGACTTCCGCTTCAGCCTCGTCGCCCGTGTAGTAACGGTCGATGCGAATCCAATGCATTTCGCGCCCACGCATCACCTGATCTTTGCCGACCACCGGGATGTTATTTTCTGCCTGGCAGGCAATGGTACACGCCGTACAGCCGGTGCAAGCCGTCAGATCGATTGCCATGCCCCACTGATTGCCCGTGTCCCACGTCCTGTCCGGATACAGCTGAATCAGTTTCGGAACCTCGACGGCCTTTTCGGGGAAACTGGGGTCCTTTTTGTAATCGCTGAGAGAGGCCTCCCGGACAATGGGCCGGCCTTCCATCGAGCTGTGACCTTGCGTCGTCGCTAAGGACTCGACCTTACCGCCGCTCTTCTCGAGCGCGATATCCGTCGCCAGGTAGTAGGCGTTTGTTGTTCGCAGCGGATAGCCGTTGAAGCCAACGCCCATGCCGACGCGCCCGCATTTCTCGCGCCCGTAGCCGAGGAACACGGAGATCGACTGGTCGGCGTGGCCGGGTTGCGCAGCAACCGCCATCTCCACGATAAAGCTGCCGCGCTTCAGGTTGACGACATCGCCATCCTTCAGCCCCAAATCCTTCATCGTCTTGGGACTTAGCAGAGCGACATTGCCCCACACCAGTTTCGTGATCGGATCGGGCAGTTCCTGGGCCCATGCATTGTTCGCGTAGGAGCCGTCGAAAACGGTGAAGCTCGGATGGAACGTGACCTCCAGGTCGCCGGAACTCTTCGCCAACGTAGCGGCGGCCGCCTTCACCTTCGCAAGATCGAGCGTGACCTTGGTGGCTTCGGTGACCTTGCTTCCGTCGACCACGCCGACATTCAGCGCCTTTTCCCAAACCTTTGTGGCGTCGGCCGCCGGCAGTTGCGCTTTCCAGTAGTTCTTGACAATGTCGTAACCGCGCTGATCGTTAGAGTCGATGAGATACGCCACCAACTCGGACGCCGATCTGCCTCCGAAGAGGGGCTGAATCAGCGGCTGCTGGATCGCAACCGTTCCGTCGGAGGACGCCGCGTCACCCCAGGTTTCCAGGTAGTGTGCCTCCGGAATCGCCCACCCAACCAGTTCCGCGGTTTCGTTGGCGTCCGGACCAAGATACACGCTGGCGCCGGCCTTCTTGATGGCCTCCCCAAAATGCAAATCATAGGGCGCGGTGAACGCCGGGTTGCCACCTAGAATCACCAGCGTCTTTGTTTTGCCCGAGTTCAACTGCTCGGCAAGGGTCTTCAGCGCACCGGAACCGGAGTTATCGACGTCCGCAACAGGCTTGGTGAACGTGATCGTGGCGCCGAGGTTATCCAGGAGTTGATTGATACCAAGCAGCAGTGCTTGCGTCTCGGCAGGGAGGCCCGGCCCACCGACCACTATCGACTTACCTTTGTTGGCGATCAGGTCTTTGGCGATGGCGTTAATCCACTTGACCTGCTTTTCATTGCCCGACGGCTGCTTGCCTTCCAGTGCGCCGGCGAGTTGCTCGACAAACGCAGGAATCTCGCTCGTTCTCAGGCGGAGACGATGATCGGCGTTGGCGCCGGTGAGAGAGAAATGGCTCTCGATGGAGTAGAGCCGGTTCATGGACGCTTCGGCAGCGCCTTCTCCCAGCCGGCGGTTCTTCGAGAACTGTTTGGTTGGCAGCACCGTCTTCGCATCGTTGCCCAGGAAATCACTGCCGATTGCTACGATGACGGTGGCTTTGTCATAGGCGTAATGCGCCGTCAATGCTTGCCCAAAGGCGATCTTGGTCGCTTCGAGTGCCAGCTCGGGAGCGAAGGGATCAAACTCGACCCAAGTGGCCTTGGGGTACTTCTTCAATGCCTCAGCCTTGAGTGCTTTGTAGGAGGGCGAGATGATCGTGCTCGAAAGAAACGCCAAGCCATCGCCCTGGCCGAACTTTGCGGCGCTCAATTCGCTCTTTGCAAATTTGTCGAAATCTTCCCAACTGGAGGCCTTGCCGTTTTCGAGTACGTGCTGCAGCCGGTCCGGATCGTACAAACTCAATACCGAGGCCTGAGCGAACGAAGTGGCGGCGCCGAGGCTATACGGATGGTCCGGGTTGCCTTCGATCTTGGTCGGACGTCCGCCATGTGTTTCCACCAGCACGCCCATCGCTTCGCCGTTTAGCGTGAAGACCGAGCTGTAGAAATACGGCTTGCCCGGGATGTAATTCTCAATTCCCTTGGCTTGCGGAAGGATGTGATCGACCGGCCTTCGGCAGGCGGTGAGACCGGCGAGGCCAAAGGACGCAGCCATCAGCTTCAGCACATTGCGGCGCGAGGCGCCGTCCAGCAGGTCGGGGGCGTTCGAGAACTCACGTCCCACCCATTCACGGAATTCCGCCGTTTGAGACAGGTCGTCGAGGCTTCGCCAATAGCGCTTCCCGGTTGCCTGAGGAAGTGAGATCTGCGTGAGATCGTTGCTCATCATCGTTGATTTAGGACCTTGGGTCTCATGGCCATTGGAGCCGTGATTCCCGTTTTGTGTCTTGTGGCTTTGAGGTTTCTTCAGCATTCACCCAGGCTCCTACCGATGACATCCGTTACAATTCACCGGCGGGTTGATATGTTTCTGGGCGATGATTTCGCGGCCGATTTCCGCGGGGTCGCGGTCCGGAATCCAATCCAGCCTCGTGACCAGATTGGCGGGGCGCAGATAGGGAGCGGGGTTGCGGTGGCATTCAAGGCAGAAGTCCATATTCAGCGGCTTCACCTGCTTCACCTGAACCATCTGGTCGACACGGCCATGGCAACTGACGCAGCTCACGCCCGCCACGACGTGCGCACTGTGATTAAAGTAGACGTAGTCGGCCAGGCGGTGAACCTTGACCCACGGCACTGGCTGGCCGGTGGCATAGCTTTGGCGCACCGGCTCCAACAGCGCGCTGGTGGGCTTAACCCTGGCATGGCAATTCATACAAGTTTCGGAGGTGGGAACGGCCGCAAATGCTGCTTTGTACGCCGTGTAATGGCAGTAGTAGCAATCCATGCCGAGATTGCCCGCATGCAGCTTGTGGCTGTAGGGCACCGGCTGTTCGGGGGTGTAGCCAGTCTTTATGTACGTCGGCGACGTGAAGTACGTGAAGCCGGCAACGCCCAGAACCGCGCCAATGCTGAGCACCACACCGAGAATCTTGATATACCGGTCAATTGTTTTAGGGAAGAATGCCGCCATTACGGGCTTGTGTCCTCGACAATTCTTGCGATGTTGCCCCTTGAGACAACTTTTCTATAATAGCCGAAATTTTTACGGCCTAGGGAGAATTTTTTGATCAGTCCTCGCAAATCTACGGATCGGATGGTGAACGGGAGGCGCTACGAACGGGTGGTGCAGTTCTTTGGCGATCTGAAAGTCAGGCCAAAACTCGTAGTATTACATAATCTCTTCTTTCTGATCCTGTCGGTTTCGGTGTATCTCTCGGTCATCCCGACCTTTGCCCAGAAAATCGCAGACGCCCGGCACCGCGAGCTGCAGATGGTCGGGCAGATATTCGCCGCCGAGTTGGCAATGACGAACAACAGCGAGCCCAGCGGGTTGGAGATCTACAACTACCGGGAGGGCCTGCCACGCGACTTGGGACTGAGCGACGAAGGCCAGCAATTCCTGGCGGCCCACCCCAATGAGACTTGGCAGCAAGGCCGCGAGAGTTTGTTTCGGCTGGCAAAGAACCCCGGTGAATACCGCCGCGTGCGCTTGCCCCGGTATTTTTACGAAGATGCCGTCCAGCAGGCTCGGATCACCCTGTTCATTGCCCTAGGGGCGATTTACCTGCTTTCGATCCTCGCCATGGAATTCGCCATCATGCCGCAATACGTTTACCAGCCTTTACGGCTCATGCTGAACGCAGACGAGGCAACCCAGCGCGATGATCGCCAAAATGAATTGATCGACGAACGCTATATCCCCGATGACGAGATCGGCCAGATCATGCGGTCCCGAAACGCGACCGTCGCGCAATTGAGGCGGCAGGAGGACGACCTGGCCACGGCGCTCCGGAAGCTGGAAGAGCAGGACCGCCTGGTAAGCCTTGGCTTGTTGAGTACAAGTGTGGCGCACGAGCTGAACACACCGCTGGCGGTTTTGCAGGGCTCGATTGAGAAGCTTCAGGAGACCTGCCAGGATTCCGTTACCCGCGAAAGGATCCGGCGAATGCTGCGCGTGACGCAGCGCCTCCGCAAGATCAGCGAGAGCTTGCTGGACTTTGCTCGGATACGCCGCGAGACCATGGAGTCAGTAGAATTGAGGCCCCTAATCGATGAGAGCTGGAATCTGGTTGCCATCGATGAAAAGGCGGCGGAACTCCGCTTTGAGAACGCGGTGCCCGAGAAGATGGCGGTGGTTGGCAATGCCGACCGCCTCATCCAGGTGTTCGTCAACCTGCTGCGCAATGCGCTGCTGGCTGTACCGGCCGGGGGAGTTGTCCGGGTCGAGTCGAAGCCCGTCCACCTTAACGGCAAGCCATGGGTTTCCTGCGTTGTCCTGGATAATGGTCCTGGTATACCTTCGCATGTCCTGCCGAGCTTGTTTGAAGCGTTTGTCTCGACCCGGCTGGATGCCCGGGGAACCGGCCTGGGGCTCACAGTGGCCGAAGGAATTATCACGCAGCACGGCGGTACGATTACCGCCTCGAACCGTCCGGAAGGAGGAGCCTCCTTGGAAGTAGTCCTGCCGGCGCAGGTTTAGGCCAGGCGACAAACTGAATGACCGACCTAGTAGCACAATCCAGCGGATTGGTTGAAATCGCAGTCCTCGATGACGACGTCGACTTCCGTACCTACATCGAAGACTTTCTGCGCGATGAGGGGCAGTATTCGATTCGTGCGTTCGCCCATCCCGATGAACTGTTGGAGGCAGCCGAACAACGCCTTCCGGACATCGTGCTGTTGGATATGAAGATGGGCGAGTTCACCGGGGACAAGGTGGTAGAACAGTTACTCTCCCGCTGGCCGGAGCTTTGCATCATCATCGTTACCGGTTATCCATCGCTTGAGGATATGCGCGCCACATTTAAGCTGCGTGTCTTCGATTACCTCTCAAAGCCCTTTTCGCTGGTTCAGCTGCGTCAAACCCTGCAAAATGCCATCGAAAAGTACAACCTCGGCAAAACACCGCAAGACCGGTTGAGGGAGCGGCTCGGCCATCGCATCAAACTACTGCGGGTTGAACGCGATTGGTCGCTTAAAGACTTGGCCATGGCGACCAAGTTAAGCGTGTCTCAGATCAGTTCCATCGAACGCGGCGCGAATTTGCCGA
The DNA here is from genome assembly GCA_963740005.1 of uncultured Acidobacteriaceae bacterium. Taxonomy (GTDB): domain Bacteria; phylum Acidobacteriota; class Terriglobia; order Bryobacterales; family Bryobacteraceae; genus CAJCIT01. The sequence continues at coordinate 53,221 of CAVUCO010000029.1, forward strand.
GCATCGAAAGCATGCTTTCCATCTGCCGGGCCTTCAACCGAAAACCCTCCGATCTGCTGGCCTCGATCGATTTCTAGCTGCCATTACCCTCCCCCGATTTGAAGTAGCACTTTTGCCGCCCGATTACGTCTCTTGGATTTGCGACACTTGAAACACAAACGACATTCTCTGCAGCCGCTACGGTGCGCGTTGTACCCTATAGCCTTGGTCATGACATCCCGCCTCGAACGTAGCCCGCAGCGGCTCAGCTGTCCACACGCTTTTCTTATCTTGTTGCTTTTACTGTGCTGCACGCTGGCAATGCCCTACAGTCTGGCCGATAGCAGCGCACCGGGTAGATTCCCCTACCATGAGAAGCTTCACTACCGTATTGAATGGCGGCTGATCACCGCGGGCACGGCGGACGTTGAACTCGCGCCGATCTCCAGCCACACCTGGGAAACGAAAATCAAGTTGGAGAGTGCTGGTGTTGTCACCCGTCTCTACGAGGTTCATGACGACTACGACGTTAGGACCGACGAGAAGTTCTGTGCCGCGACGTCCACGCTCAAAGCGCAAGAAGGAAAGCGGAATCGCACCAGCACGCTGAACTTCGACCCGGCGCGTAAGAAGGTTCACTACGAAGAACACGATCTGGTGACCAACCACGTCACGAGTCACGAACTGGACATTCCGGCCTGCGCGCACGAGATCGCCGGCGCTCTGTCGGCACTGCGTACAATGGACCTCGAACCCGGCAAGTCCATCCAGTTGCCGATCACGGACGGCAAGCGCTTCGCTATGGCCAGGATTGAGGCACAAGAGAAGGAAACCGTCGTGGTCGACGGGAAATCGTATCCGACTATTCGCTATGAGGCCTACATCTTCGACAACGTTATCTACGCGCGTAAGGGACGCTTGAACCTCTGGCTGACGGACGATGCGGATCGCGTGCCAATCCAAATGCGTATCCGGCTTGGATTTCCGATCTACAACATTAACCTCTATCTCGAAAAGCAAGAAAAGCTATGAAGTTGGCCGGCGTTTACAGAGCTTAACAATGGCTTGCTTGAAGAGGCAACCGTTTTTGCGATACCTCGTTCCTCCCCTATACGTCATCATGAAGATATGAGGATTCGTGTCTGTCTACTGATCATATTCATGGCGCTGGCGCTGCAGGCCGAGACGCAGATGAACATCGATCAACTGAAACAGATGATCACGTCATCGATGGCCCTGAAGCACGACGACAAAAGTATCGCCGACTATCTAAAGCACGTGCAGCTGACCGAGAGGCTGAATGATGAGACCATCGAGCAGCTGATGGGCATGGGCATTGGAGCACGCACGATTAAGGCCTTGCAGGAGCTGCGCGATCAATCCGAAAAGCTCGCTCCGAAGATCGCGCCTGCCACGAAGCAAGAGCAGCCGTCCATGGTGCTCGGCCAGGAACACACCCCAACACCGATTCCGCCGCCGGACTCCGTGAAGCAGGCGGAGATCCTGGATCTGTTCCGTGACTACGCGAAGAATTACACCAAGGGCCTGCCGAACTTCCTGTGTTTGCAGGTGACCGACCGCTACATCTATTGGCCTCACGACGGGCGCGACCGCAGAATCGACAAAATAGTCGCGCAACTAAGCTACGTTGACGGACAGGAACACTACAAGGTCGTCTCGCAAAACGACAAGTTCATCGACACATCCATGGACCGTGTTAAAGGCGGGTCCATTTCCACGGGTGAGTTCGGCAGCATGATGGCGAAGCTATTCGAGGGTTCGAGCCAGGCGCAGTTCGAATGGGCGCGCTGGGCGACTCTGCGCGGCAAGCGCGTGGCTGTTTTCAGCTACTACATCGATAGCGGCCATTCGTCGTACTCCATTAGCTACGACGATCAACAGCGGATCATCACGGCGTACCGCGGCGAGGTTTTCGGCGATCCGGACACCGGCATCGTCACTCGAATCAAGTTCGAAGCGGTAGATATTCCTAGTTCGTTCCCGGTACAGGAAGCTACCGACGTGCTGGATTACGGCGAAGTCGACATCGGCGGGAACCCCTACATCTGTCCCTTAAAGGCCGAATTGCACATGCGAGCCGGCAGTCAGAAGACGCGCAACGACATCGCATTCAAGCTTTATAAGGTATTTGGCGCCGATAGCGTAATTAAGTACAGCACGGAAGACCTGGAAGACAAGAACGCGCCAGGTGGCGAGGAAAAACCGGCTACAGCAATCCCGCCTCCTCCGCCACCGAACCAATAGCAGCGAAGGTTCGTTCCAGGACAGTATCGCGATTGTTGGGTCCCACCGGCACGGTCTGGATGACCCCATCGCCTGATGGCTTCCAGCGAGCGAACATTCGCTCGGAAGCGTAGCCGCAGAACACCGAAACCAGCGGGATACCGGCCGCGGCGGCAACGTGCTGGCCGGCCGAATCGTAGCCAAAGTACATGCTGCCGGTCAGAATCTGGCGCGTGAATGAGGCAAAGCTCCCGCTGTGGGGAATCAGGTTAGGCGGTTTATCCAAGCGCTGAATCAGCTTGTCAACACGCTCGGCCTCGGCGCCGCCCTCTCCATGATCAATCACCACCGGCCGGTTGAGCGAGAGCAGCTTTCGCACCACCGCCTCTTCAAATTCCTCGTCGATGCGCTTTTCGTTGTTTTCGCCAACGCCAAGACTCACGCTGATGGCCCCCGGATGTCCGCCATGGTGAAGATGATTGAGTCCGTCAACGGGTTCCCCTTCCACGTCATCGGGCTCAGGAATGTCGGGCTCGGGCGCCAGGTACGCATGGCCGCCATGGCCGAAGGTTTCTGAGAGCCAGTTGCTGGTCAATCTTGGCAGGCTTTCGTCCGAGTCGCCTCCGTAGGCCCGGCTCTCAAAGAAGAAGTAGCGGGCGTCGTCGCAAACCGGGATCAACCCCAACTGCGTCAACCGCGAGTCCGGATCAATCACCAGCGATGCGGGGTCATCCAGAATGTCCTGCAACTCTTTGGCGGCAACCAGGCGGTCGAGCAAAAGTGCCGACCGGCCGTAGACCACTGAGATAGGGAGTATTCGCGCGTCGTCGAGAAAGAGTTCGGCGTTCTTGGACGGCCCGACGAAACAGATCTCCGCATCCGGAAAGCGGCGCTTCATCGCATCGAGCACAACGCTGGTAACCGCGATGTCCGCTCCCAGGGTAATGCGCGAAAGAACATACACCCGCTCCACGTCGCTGCCTTGATACCTTCGCACGTGGGCGACTCGCCGGTAGCGATGAATCAGGTCAGCGGCTTGAAATTCCGGTAGTGCCCGCGCGATAACCAACGAGAAAAGGCGAGCGTAAACATCGCAAAGCCGGGGTTCGAAGAGGTCGGCCAGCCGTTCGATGACGATGCTGAAGAAGGCGCGGCTCGCCTCCGCGGCGATCCGTTTGTCTTCTCCGAGTGCACGCTCGATCAGCGCATCCAGTGCCCGGCCCGGCCAGGTGCCCTCGGCCAGGCAAGTATCGATGACTTGTTGCGCGAGATCAGGTGCCGAAATACTTTCCAAGAATCAACCCCAGTTTTTCTTTCACGGCCGCGGGAACCACGCTCCGGTCAGTCAATATTGCGTGGCTGAGAGCAGATCCGCACTTGCAGGTTCGTTCGCCCGGCATGGCTGCCACTGCGTTGCGAACCACCTTGCAGGCGTTGTCGGCATTTTGATGGAGCACTTTGATGATCTGGTCTACCGTCACTGCCTCATGCCCGTCGTGCCAACAGTCGTAATCCGTGACCATGGCTACCGTTACGTAGCAAATCTCGGCTTCGCGGGCAAGCTTCGCCTCCTGGAGGTTCGTCATGCCGATCACATCCATGCCCCATGAGCGATAGAGGTTCGATTCAGCGCGGGTGGAAAAGGCCGGCCCTTCCATGCAGAGATAAGTACCCCTCGGTTTGGCATTGACGCCGACCGCTGAGCAGGCCCGCTTCATCTGATCCGCGAGTTGAGGGCAGATAGGATGCGCAAAACTGATGTGGGCCACGATGCCGTCGGTGAAGAACGTCGAGATGCGGCCGCGCGTTCGATCGAAAAACTGGTCGGGAATGACGAAATCGAGCGGGCGATGCTCTTCTTTCAGTGACCCCACCGCACTGAGCGACAGGATGCGCTCCACACCCAGCATCTTCATGCCATAGATGTTGGCGCGGAAGTTCAGCTCGGAGGGAGAAATGCGATGGCCGCGCCCATGCCTGGTAAGAAAGGCCACACGTTTGCCCTCCAGGTCTCCGACGATGTAGGCGTCCGAAGGAGGGCCAAACGGCGTTTCAAGTTTTATTTCCTCCTGCGCTGAGAAGCCGGACATTGAATAAAGGCCGCTCCCTCCAATTACTCCGATCGATGCCTGTTGTGCCAAGTTGTTTGTCTCTCCCTAGCCGTTCTAGCTAATTCCGAATCAGTCCTACAAAAAAACGCGCCGGCCAAGGCCGGGAAGTCACAATGAGTCATTCGACGCCTGCATCACAGGCTAAAGCCTGTGCCACGTGTTATCGACAAGTTAGCAGCCGCTCGTGGCACAGCCTTTTGCCCGCACTGATGCCCTCTTACCAAACACAAAAGCTTTGCGGGCCGTGAGCTTCAGGGAGCGGTATTTGGCCTTTTTCAGTAACGTCTAAAGCCGGTACCACGTGTTTTATCGACGGTAGCAGCCGCCCGTGGCACAGCCTTAAGGCTGTGAGCCTGTTTCAGCAGCCCGTTAAGGCTCTTCCCTCCTCTGCGCCCGACTCAAAAGCAAATCATCCATCAATTCGTCGACGGCCTGGAACGGGTCTTCCCTCTTTTCAGCCACCGCCTCCGCATGCCGCCTCAGCCCGTCAGAATCGAGAGTGGCCACCAGGCGGTCGCGGAGCAACTCGCAAAGGCGAACCTCCCAGGTACGGGCTTGGTCCTTAATCCGCCCCTTCCCTGCAGATACCTTCTCAATCGCGTCCCAGAGTTCTCGAACACCCGTGCCATCGCTGGCAATGACGCGGCAGACCGGAGCAACGCGGTTCGCCAGATGCGGGTCCGCAAAGCTCTGCATAGCACGAATCTCCTGCTCCAGCCGGTCGGCGCCAGGAAGATCGGCTTTGTTCACGGCAAAGACGTCAGCGACTTCCATAATACCGGCCTTGATGGCTTGAACATCGTCGCCGAGACCGGGTACCAGCACCACCAGAGTAACGTCCGCCAAACGGGTGATCTCAACTTCGTCCTGGCCCACCCCGACAGTCTCGATCAGGATCAGATCACGCCCTGCAGCGTCGAGCAGAAGGGCCAGTTCAAGCGTCGACGTCGCGACGCCGCCCAGCCGTCCACGCGCAGCAACTGACCGGATAAACACGCCCTGGTCGGCATGGTGCTCCTGCATGCGGATGCGGTCGCCAAGGATGGCGCCGGAGGAGAACGGACTGCTGGGATCTACCGCCAGGACGCCGACCTGTCGCTGTTCGGCGCGCGCCAGACGAATCAGTTGGTTGACCAATGTGCTTTTGCCCGCGCCCGGGGGGCCCGTGACACCGATCGTAAGCGCCCGGCCGGTATGCGGGAACAGAAGCCGCGTGAGTTCACGGCTGGCCCGGCTCTGATTCTCAATCAGGCTGGCTGCCCGCGCCAGGGAACGAAGGTCGCCCTCGCGGACTTTTTCCGCGAGGTAAGCGGCGGAGTGGTTAGCGGCGAGCGTCAACTGTACCGTTGTATCAAGTGACGCCCGCCGCACTTAAGTGCTACTGACCGGCGCTGAAATGGGCGCGGCGGTTCTGTTGGTAACACGATTCGGTGGCTTCGGTGCAAATAGGCCGCTCCTTGCCGAAACTGACCGTCTTCAGCTTGTCGCCCGGGACGCCGAGAGCAACTAGAGCGTCCTTGGTCGCCGAGGCGCGCCTGTCACCCAGGCCGATATTGTATTCGGCCGAGCCCCGCTCGTCGCAATGCCCTTCCACGACGATTGTGATAGTCGGAGAGATGGAAAAAATGGTTTTCAAGGCGGTGGCATCGGCCGTCAGCGCTCCCTGATCCTCAGGCCGTACATCGCTCTTGTCGTAGTCGAAATGCAGGTCTTGCAGTTGCGCAACCAGTTCGCTCACGGTCTTCGTGCTGGTGGGCGGCGGACCTGGTGGAGGGGGCGGCGAGGCAACGGTAATCGTGGCGCTGGCGGTTTGCGCCGCCCCGCCTGGACCGCTTGCAGTCAGAGTATACGTGGTGGTAGCTGTCGGATACACCGCACGGCGGCCATTGGGACTGACCTCGCCGATGCCGTGGTCAATCTGGATATTGGTCGCGTTCGTGACAGACCACCGCAACTGAGATGGCTGGCTCTTCTCGATCGTGGTTGGCTCAGCCGTAAAGAAGGCGATGGCCGGCGCGCCTTCTGGTGGAGGTGTCGGGGCCGGTTGGGTCGGTGTTGGTGCAGGAGGCGGCTGGGGCGGCGTCTTTTTCGGGCCGCATCCAATTGACAGTGCCAAGATCGCTGCCGCCGTAAAGCCGATGCTCAAAGTACGTTTCGTCATTCTACTCATTCCTTCCTGAATTCCTTTTCCCTCAAGTTACTGCACTGCCTGAACCCAAACGGGCTTTTCGTTGCTGCCCTGGTTGGTCAGCTGCTGTTTTCCTTTTCCGTCGGCGCCCATTACCCAGATCTGGGATTTGGCTCCCCGCTTCGAGGCGTAGGCAATGTGCGCGTTGTCGGGCGCCCACGTCGGGTTCTCATTGCGGCCTTCGTTGCTTGTCAGTTGCACAATGTTCCGCGTGGGAACGTCCATCACAAAGATATTGTAGTTACCCGGCTCAAAACCCTTGGTCCAGGCAAACGCCAGGTGCAGTCCATCGGGCGCCCAAGCCGGGTTGGTAGCTTCGCCCTCGCCATTCGACAAGCGTTGAAGATCGGTGCCTTCGCTGCTCATGAGATAAATTTGCGGCAACCCGCTTCGCCCGGATACAAATGCAATCTGGGCGCCCGTCTTAGGGTTAATTTTGGGTTCTACTTCAATGCTGCCGGACGATGAGAGCCGGTGCAAATTGCCGCCGTCAACGTCGGCCATGAACAGTTGTGCCGCACCTCCGTTGGCGGTGGACGAAAAAATGATGCGCTTCGAATCCGGCGTAAAGTCGACAAAGGCATTCATCGAAGCTTGCTGGTTATAAAAGGGGAGCCGGCGTAGGGTGTCCAGCGAAAGCATGACGATCTCAGGGCGTCCGTGAAGCCAGCTCGTAAACGCAACCTTCTTCCCATCGGGCGAGACGGAGGGGAAGGTTGTAATGGTGTTGTAGTGGGTGATCTGCCGTTGATCGGTGCCGTCGTAGTTCATCGACCAGATCTCTTTATTGCCGGTGCGATCGGAGACAAAGACGATGCGGGTGCCCACCAGGCTCTTTCCGCCAAACTGGGCGAGGATGTCAGCGGCGTATTGATGGGCCACGCGAGTTACGCCGGCTTCATCGAGGGTCGCGGTGTAGGGCTTGCCGAAAACCTGCGCCTGCTGTATGGACGGCATGCTCGGACTGGTGTTGTAGAAATAGCCGAAGACAATAAACTGGCCGTTCTGTTCGACGCCGTACCCGAATCCCAGGTAGTTCGCGTTGACCGGAGGAGGATTCCAATCCGCCAAATGAAGACCAACCTGAGTTCTTGCGTTCGCCCCCTGGGCCGGCAGAAGGTCGGTGGCCGTTTGGGGAAACTGCAGAGGGTAGAGAGTTTTTGGAACTACCTTGACGAGAGGAGAGCCTTGCAGATCGGCCAGCACGGTGGCATTAAAAGCTGCCATGAACGGCTGGGCCGCACCGGAGGCTCGAAAATCGGTGACGGCGATGTTCGGAACCTGCCCAGAGCCCTGGATAGGAATGGTCGGCTGCTGTGCGGCCGATGCGGCGAAGCGAGAGCCCAGCGCGAGAGTAACCGCGACAGTTAACGCGAATGACAGATAGGAGGGCAGTTTCATTTATTTTAGGTCGAAGCTGAATTGGAGCGCGAATGAACTGCCGAGGCCGGCAGGCAGTGGCGGCAGCGGGTTGGCCTGATAGAGCGCCCGAAGGGCCGAGTTGTCAATGGCGGGATTGCCGCTGGTTTGTACGAGACGGATATCGCGCACGGAACCGTTCTGCATGATGGTGAGGCTGATGATGGCCGGATCGCGCTGTGAGCGCGCATCCAGACCGTTCCGCTGCCAGGTTTGTGTGATGCGCTGGCGGAGTAGTTCGGCATAGGCTCCGAACCGTGTGCCGAGCACCGTGTTGCCGGTAACGCCTACGCCGCCGCCCCCGGGTGGGGCGCTGTACATGGGATTCGAAACGGCCTGTTTGACGCTGGAAAACACTTGGTTGTCGGGAGGAGGCGGCGCGTACTTCGAGTCGGTGCGTGGCTTCACTTCCTGCTTCTTAGGTTTCTTTTCGTTGGCGATTTCAAAAGCGTTCTTGGCCGGCGTCTCGACAATCTGTTTTTCGACTTTGACCTTTTCGGGCGCCGTTCGCACAGTGGAGTCGGAGTCATTCGCGACCGGGTTCGGCGGAGCGTCGACATGAGGGATGGGAATGTCCTTGACGGCCGATACCGTGTAAGCGCCGCCGATGATCTGTTCGCTGCCCAGGTTCGGCTCCATCTGGCGAACCCAGTAGGTATACAGAAACACGACGCCAACCAAGCCGGCATGCAGCAGAACGGAGCCCAGAGCCGGAAAGCGGATCGGATCTCTTTCATCGAGGATGTCGAGTTGTTCGGCCATGACGCTATAAGTTCGCGCTCATCTTCGCTGACTCGAATCAAGCGGCGCAGTCACCATCTTCACTTCAAACTTCGCTTCGCCAAGTTCCGAGACCACTTGCGCGATGGGGTCCCAAGGCGTTTGCTTGTCCGCGCGCACGTAGACCGCCGTCTGGTTGCGGAAGCGCCGGTGGATGGCATCAGCCAACAGATGGATGTTGGTTGGGATTCCGTTCAGTGAAGATTCACCATTTCGGCTGATCCCGACGACGGGAAGGTCCTGCGTTGTGGTCTTGACCTGTTTGACCTCCGGCACCTTAATATCGAGCCCGAACTCCATGACATTGGCAGTAATCATGAAGATGATCAGCAGCACCAGAACTACATCGACCAGCGGGACAATGTTGATGTCCGAATTGGTGGGGATGCCTCCAAAGCGTCGTCCACGACGCCCGCCCGAGCCTGTGTTATTAACCGTGAACGCCATTAGCCGCCAAAATCCCGCTCAGCGAGGTTCTGAAACTCGATCGCGAAATCCTCCATGCGGGTGCCGAGTTCCTTGATTGTTGTGCCGTACACGTTGTAAAAGATAGCGGCCGGAATGGCGGCGCCCAGGCCAACGGCCGTGGTGACGAGCGCCTCCGAGATGCCGGGAGCGACCGCCCGGAGACTCGCGCTGCCGGCGTTGCCAAGCCCCACGAACGCGTCCATAATCCCCCAAACGGTTCCGAACAGGCCGATGAATGGCGACACCGAAGCCACCGTGGCCAACCAACTCATGTTCATTTCGAGCTTGGTTACCTCTTCGCTAATGCCGAGTTGGAGGCTGCGCTCGATGGCCGGTTTGTTGACCAGTGCGCCTCGTTGTTTGATCTGGCGCTCGACTTCTCCATAGCCGAAGTCGAAGACCGCAACCAGGGGAGCCGCGGCGAATTGTTCACTTGCCAAAGCGACAGCCTGGAGATTTCCCGCCTTGCGAAAGGCCCGCAAGAAGGCGCGATTGAGCCGCTTCGCCTTGCCGAATGCACTGTATTTCGAGAACACGATGGTCCAGGAAAGCAGTGAGGCCAGGACAAGAAGGGCGATGATCGCCAGCGGGACAGGTTTGAGGTTCTGGAGAATATCCACAAGGCTCACTTCGAGCCATGCGGGCAGTAGCACAAAGGGCAATCGACGTCCTTTCGGTACTTCTTAATATTTGATTATAGAAACCTCGATGATAAGAACCCTCCTTATTTGCTGCAAGACTTGCAGCAAAACATCGGCAGGCACTAAAAGTTGGACGCATTCCAACCGAAAAACGACGAGGAAAATTTCGTTCTTCGATGGTATTCGCCTCTTCGCCGTAGCGCACTGATCGTATAATCGCGGTCAAATGCTCGTGGAGTTGCTAGTTGAGAACTATGCGGTCGTGGAGCAGGTGCGGATTCGATTCCATGCCGGGCTAAACCTCCTCACGGGCGAAACGGGCAGCGGCAAATCCATCGTCGTCGATGCTTTGGGATTGCTGTTCGGCGCACGCGCCTCCTTGGATGTAGTACGCAGCGATGCTCAGCGGGCACGCGTCTCCGGTGTGTTCTCGGTCCAGACGGACGGTGCCCTCACGGCTCTACTCGATGAGGCGGGGCTCGAACTCGAAGAAGGCGAGCTGATCCTGGAGCGGGAAGTGACGGCGACCGGAAAGTCGCGCGCGTTCGCCGGCAACCGCCCGGTAACCACCCAGTTTCTAAGGCAGCTGGCTCCCTTTCTGGGCGACATTCACGGACAGAACCAGCAACAGGCGCTCTTCACCGAAACAACCCAGCGCGCCTTGCTCGACGAGTATGCGCGGGCGGGCGAGTTGAGGGGTCGCGTGGCGAAGACCCATGAGCACTGGCGCGACTGTGGCGCGAAGCTCGAGGAACTGAACCGGAACGAGCAGGAGAAGCTGCGCCTGCTCGATCTCTGGAGTTTTCAGAAGACCGAGATTGAGTCGATCGCCCCGAAGCCCGGCGAAGACAGCGAACTGGAGGCGGAGCGGCGCGTTCTGCAGAATGTAACGCGTCTTCAAGAGCACGCCACGGCTGCGTTCGAGCTGCTCTATGAATCGCCCGGGAGCGCCACGGCGAACCTTCGATCCGCCAACAAGCGAATCGAGGAGCTAATTCGAATTGACCCGCAGTTAGCGGACACGGCAGCGCTGTTGAAACAGGCCGTGATTGCAGTGGACGAATCCGCGACGAACCTGCGCGATTATTTGGGCCGCATCGAAAACGATCCGGCGCGCCTGGAGGAAGTCGAAACGCGGCTCGCTGGGCTGGAACGCTTGAAGCGCAAGTATGGAACGACCGTCGATCAGATACTCGCTTTCCTGGCACAGGTGAAGCAGCAGATCGACGAAGTGGAGAACGCAAGCGAACGACGGCAGCAATTGGAAAAGGAACTGGCAAAGCTCGCGGCTCACTACGAGAAGCTGGCTGATGAACTCACGGAGAAACGGCGAGATGCCGCAATGCGCCTGGCCAAGCAAGTTGAGCAGGAGCTGAAGTCCCTGGCCATGGGCCGCACGCAGTTTCAGATTGCCGTCACGCAGGGGGTTTGGACGACCAGTGGCCGCGATGTGATCGAATTCCTGGTCTCTCCCAACGTGGGGGAGGCGATGAGGCCGTTGGACCGCGTGGCTTCCGGCGGCGAATTGTCGCGACTGTCCCTGGCCCTGAAGACGGTAATCGGCGCTTCACAGCAGGATCACGCGATGCTCACGCTTGTGTTCGATGAAGTGGATGCCGGCGTGGGCGGCGCTGCCGCTGCCTCCGTGGGGAAACGGCTGAAACAATTGTCGCGATCGAGCCAGGTGATCTGCGTCACGCACCTGGCCCAAATCGCGGGGTTCGCGAATCACCACTACGTTGTTTTGAAGCGGGAGAAGAAAGGTCGCACCACAACCGAAGTGGAGGAACTGAGTCTCGACGACCGCGCACGCGAGATCGGACGCATGCTTTCGGGTGAAAAGATTACGCCCGAGGCCCTGAAGCAGGCCGAGCAGCTGATTCACGCAGGCTCGAGCGCGTAATCTGCCGGATTTGCGCAGCCTGAGCGAAGCCCGCTACATCCGCAGCCGCAACCGCCGGGACACGCCTGCGGCAATCTCTTTCGATTCGGCCACGCCGAGGGCGGAAGTGCCCAACCAATAGACGACGCCATAGATGCCCAAGGCGACGGCGGCTAACGGAAGCGGATGGTTGGTGCCGACAGCGCGCTTGATGCCATAGGCGAGAGCAGACGCCAAGAAAGCGACGCTCCAGAGCTTCGCCAACAGCACTACCGGGATGGAGACGCTGCCGATCCGCTTGGTTAACGAGAAGCGGAGAAGCGAAAACTCAACCCAACCGGCCACGCCCGCAGACATCGTGAGGCCTGCCACGCCCCATTTGCGATCGATTGAGAGAACTCCGGGTAACCAGAGTGCGGCGATTAGACCAAGAATCGTGGTCAGAATAACGCGAATGATGGCGAATCGCAAAGGCGTTTTGGTATCCAGCAGAGCGTAGAAGGCCGACGAGTAGAGCCGGCCCAGAGAGGTCGCGAGCAGTCCCACCGCGGATCCGGCCAGCACAGCCCAAACGTACACCGAATCGGTGCGATTAAACCGGCCGGTTTGATACAACGCGCCGGCGACGATGTCACCCAGGACCAGAAACGCGACGGCTGACGGAATCACCAGAAAAGCGATTCGCCGCAGGCCGGCCACCAGCCGTTTCCGGAGGAATTCGGCCACCTCACCCTCATCGCCAACCGCGCTGGAGAGAGACGGCAGTTCCGCCGCTGAGATGGACATGCTGAAAAGGCTGACCGGCAGGATGGAAATGGTTTGGCCATATCCCAGCGCGGCCACCGCACCCGTTGGAAGAAGGCTGGCTATGACCGAATCGACGTAGCTGCTCACCTGCACGACGCCGCGGCTGAGAAAAACCGGGCCAAAGTTCCTCAGAACCGTTTGGACACCCGGCAGCGCGACGTTCAGTGACGGCACGAAATCCGGAAGAAGTTGCAGGACGCGCGGCAGCTGGACCAGAAACTGAAGTGCGCTCCCGGCGACGGACGCCCATGCCAGATAAACCGCTAGCTGCGGCTGCGTGGAGGAAGCGCCAAAGGTGACCAGTGCGCCGATCATGGTGAGATTCAGCGCGACCGGCGCGGTATAGGAAAGCAAAAAGTGCCGGTGGCTGTTCAGAACTCCAAGACACCAGGCGCTCAGGGCCAGTAAGCCCGTACCAGGGAACAGGATGCGCACCAGCCTGATGGTCAGATCGCGTTTGTCGCCCGCAAAGCCGGGTGCAATAACATCGATCAGCCACGGCGTAGTAAGCACGCCGACCAGAACCAGCAGCGAGCAGACCAGCGAGAGGATGCCGAACACCGCATTGGCAACCTGTTCCGCCTCCTTTCCCTTTCCTTGGGCGCGTAGCTTGGAATAGACGGTTACGAACGACGCCGACAGGACGCCTTCTCCAAACAGGTTATTGAGCAGGTTTGGGATGCGAATGGCGGCCCGAAAGGCATCCGCGACGGCGGAATCGCCGAAGTAGTGAGCAATGACACGCTCTCGAACCAGGCCCGTGAGCCGGCTTATCAGGATACCGAGCGCGACCCGCGAGGCTGCACCGCCGCCCGGTGCGGCATCAGGCTTCGCTGGCTTAGCGGCCGCGCCGGTTGAAGGCTTCACCGGCGACGATCCCGCGGGACCTTCGGTCATCCCCGGCGCATCCAATTGCTCAGGCTGGTGAGACGGCGCGGCGCGGTCAGGGCGGACACGGCGGGAGGTAATGCGGATTCTTACCTGCAAACTGCGAGTTTAACCGCCCGCCCGGTTCTCATTTACGTTGTTTAGGAGTTTGGCGATCATTAACGCACTAAGCTGGTACTAAGCAAGGGGTTTTTCTCGAGATGCGGCAGCTGGTCTACTTTCTTGTCTCAATGGTTCTTTGGGCGATTTCCGCCGGAGCGCAGCCACCAGCTGTGCAGCAGACATCGGTCTCAACGGAGGAGCAGCCGCCGCCGGTTCTGCCGCCCACGCGCTCGACGATGATTTTCAGGGAACTCAGCAATACCCTGGAAACCATCTCGTCGCAATCCGGGCGAGCCGTGGTGCAGATCTTTGCTCGTGGCTACACCACCAATGACGAATCGACCAACACGGACACCCTCCTGACTTCCCAGCGCAGCAGCGGGTCAGGCGTGATCCTAACCCCGGACGGCTTTATTCTGACCAACGCGCACGTCGTAAAAGGCGCCCGCAATCTTCGGGTGGAGCTACCCCATCAACCAGTCACCGAAGCCCAGCCACACGGCGAGAAACTTGCCGGACGATCGATCCCCGCGCGAGTCATCGGCGTGGACCGCCAGACCGACCTGGCCGTGATCAAGATCGATCGCGAGAATCTCCCTTATCTCGAATTCGGAGACTCAAACTCGCTAAAGCAAGGACAGTTGGTGCTGGCGCTGGGTAATCCGCTGGGGTTGGAGAATTCCGTGAGTCTCGGGATCGTGAGCGCGGTGGCGCGCCAGCTCAAACCCGATGATCCCGTGAGCTATATCCAAACCGATGCGCCCATCAACCCAGGCAATAGCGGAGGCCCATTGATCGACTCCGATGGCCGGGTCGTGGGGATCAACACGCTCATTTTGACCCTCTCCGGCGGAAGCGAAGGGATCGGCTTCGCGATCCCGAGCAATCTGGCAAGCCGCATCTTCCGTCAGTTGAAGACCATTGGGCACGTCCACCGGCTGCAGTTTGGACTGGTGGTTCAGAGCATTACGCCCGCTATGGCGGATGGCCTTTCGCTCCAGCGGGATCAAGGCGTCATCGTGTCGGATGTTGAGCCCGGAGGGCCAGCGGCGAAGGCCGGCATCCAAACCGACGACATCATCGTCGCGATGAATGGCAAGCTGCTGGAGAGCGCGGCGCAATTGGATTCAGGAATCTACCGGCAGGCTCCGGGACAGACCGTCTCGTTGCAGATTTTACGGGGCGAGCAAGTGCTGGAAATCAAGGTGGCGCCCGAAGAAAAATCGGAACAGTTTGACGCTCTGGCAGACCTGATGGACCCGGCAGTCAACGTGATTCCACAATTGGGCATCGTGGGACTCGATGTCACCAAAGCCGTGCTGCAACTGCTGCCCGATCTGCGGCGCCCCGCGGGCGTTGTGGTGGCCGCGCATATCGCTAGCAGCCCTTACTCGGGACCCGCTCTTGAAACAGGCGACGTTATTTACACCATGAACCGAAGAGTGGTCAGCACGGTTGCTGGATTGAGATCGATGCTCGATCGGCTGAAGCCCGGCGATGCGGTCGTTCTGCTGGTGGAGCGCGAAGGCAAGCTGATCTACGTGCCGCTCGAACTGGAATAACGACAAGCGTGAAACACGCCTCGCGTTACAACTTCGCTAATTCCCTGAGAAGCTTGCGATGGCGGCGCATTGAACGGTACCGTGAAGACTGACATGAGTTACGGACCGATCACCACTTTTATCAAGCATCACTACCGGCATTTCAATGCGGCCACTCTGGTGGACGCGGCCGACGGATACATTTCCCATCTCGAGAAGGGCGGCGTGATGTTCGCGACCCTGGCCGGCGCGATGAGCACCGCTGAACTGGGAGTTTCGCTGGCGGAAATGATCCGAAAAGGAAAGATACACGGGATCTGCTGCACCGGCGCAAACCTCGAAGAGGATGTGTTCAACCTGGTGGCGCACGATTTTTACGAGCGGGTGCCTCACTGGCGCGATCTGCGGCCCGAAGATGAACAGCAGTTGCTCGAGCGCAATATGAACCGCGTGACCGACACCTGCATTCCCGAACATGAGGCAATGCGGCGGATCGAAGGCGTGATCCTGGAGGAATGGGTCGCAGCCGCCAAGAAAGGTGAACGATACTTCCCGCACGAGTTCTTTTACAAGATTCTGCGGAAAGCCGATCTCGAAAAGAGCTTCCAGATCGACAAGAAAGATAGCTGGCTGTTCGCCGCGATGGAACGCAATCTGCCGATGTTCGTGCCGGGCTGGGAGGATTCGACGCTCGGCAACATGTACGCCGGGCATTGCATTACGGGCAACGTGCAGAACGTACACACCGTGCGTACAGGCATCGAGTACATGATGAGCCTGGCCGAGTGGTATGAACAGACGTCGAAGCAGTCGTCCATCGGGTTCTTCCAAATCGGCGGAGGCATTGCGGGCGATTTTCCGATCTGCGTGGTGCCCATGATGCGGCAGGATCTGCAACGCGAAACAACGCCGTTATGGGGTTATTTCTGCCAGATCAGCGATTCGACCACCAGCTACGGGTCCTATTCCGGCGCAGTGCCGAATGAAAAGATCACCTGGGAGAAGCTCGGCATCGACACGCCCAAGTTTGTCATCGAGTCGGACGCCTCGATCGTCGCACCGCTCATCTTTGCCTGCGTACTAGGCTGGTAGTGCTTGCTCCCCACCGTCAGGACTCGGCAAGTCAGGCCAATGCGTCAGCATGTGTGCGAGAATTCCCGCCAGAACCGCGCGCGTCAGCGAGCGGATTCCCTTCGGAGCCGCGACCGTGAGGGAGCGCACTCAAAGGCCGATATTCCGCCAAAACGCCCGGCATTTCATCTGGTTTCAAAACAAGTGGGAGCAACTGACCCTGACGCGCACGCGGTGACCGGAATTTTCACACAGACTCGTCAGCAAGCGATTTCTGAGTTCTTCCGCGCCCCTACGGCTTCTTGCTCGGCGGGGGTACCGGAGTGGGCGGCCGAGGCACAAGACCGCTTAGGCCTTCCTCGAACTTCACGCCGTTCGTGACAAGAGTGTTGCCCATCGCTCGATCGAGCGCGGCCTTGGCTTTCGCGTAATTACCGCCGGCGACAAGCGCGGTTGATCGTGCCTGCTCCAGGTCGCGTTGAAACTGGATTACGTTAAAAGAAGTGGACTGGCCCACCGCCAGACGTTCCTGTTCGGCTTCCAGCGCTTCTTCCTGCAACCCAACCGTTTCGACGGCGGCGTCATAGCTGGCCCGCGACCGCTCCAGCGCTAGCCGCGCGTTCTCGACGTCGACTCGAACTTGATTGACGTTGATACGCAGACGGACCTCGGCTTGCCGGAGTTGAAGTGAATCCCGGGTCATATCAGCTTGCGCTACTCGATTTCGTAACGGAATTGTTAGTTGAACCCCTATGCCGTAGTTTGGATAATTCCGCTCAAAAATCTGTGAGAGCAGCGTGCCTGCGCCGCCGATAAACGCCGGGTTTATGGGGTTGATGCCCGTCGAGCCGGCCGAAGGCAACAATGAGTTTACGCTGCCCGCAAGGGCGTTATTAGTAAGCCCGCCGATGACGTCGAGCTGCGGCAGCAAGGCGTTCTTGTCGCCCTTAAGGGCGATGTTCGAGTTGTCGATCTGTATCTTCTGGAAGGCAATGTCAGGTCGATTCTTCAGTGCCTGGTTAATCAGGTCTTCAACCGGTGGAATCACTTCTTCTTTAGGAACGTCGATATTGTCCAGTGGAATGATGTGTACGGAAAGCAAAACAGGATCGCGGTTGCCGCTGCGTGTGATGGCATTCTTCAGAACCAACTCCTGCTGGTCCGCCAAGCCACCGGCGGCAATCAGATCCTGCCGGGTGCGCGCCACTTCAGCCTGCGCTCGCTTTAGCTGCAAGGGTGCCAGCGTTCCTACCTCGACTTGGGACTTATTGTCATCGTAAAGTTTCTGCGCGGCGGCGAGGGCTTCTCGTTTAACTTCGACATCCTGGCGTAAGGTGACGAAGTCCCAATAAAGCGAAATGATATCCGAGATGGTTATGATCAGCTGCTCGCTGAACACGAGATCGGCAATGCGCTGCTGATTGGCGGCGATCCTGATGAACCGCCGGTTGAGATCAATGCCGAAGCCCTGCAGCAGAGGCTGGTCGATGGTAAAGCCCAGTGCCGCAGTGGTATAGGGATTGTAATCGGAAGCGTAGGAATTTGCGTTGATGCGAGGCGATGTGTAAGTGGCGTTCAGCGATGCACCTGTCGAAAAGCCTTGCGTATAGCCTCCGCCGCCGTCTAACGTGTTTGTTTGGAGGTTGAATACACCGCTCTGCCCGAAATCGTTCTGCGGAGTCGACGTGTGCGACCAGTACAGATTCGCCGTCAGCGCGGGGTCAAACTGGGGAATCTTACTGCCCGCCGAGGCAGGGATGGTGCTGAGTGCCGTAATGGCAACCGGTTGCCCCGTGATGACGGACGTCAGGCTTGTATTCGAGGTAAGTGACGTGGATGGCGCAACGCCAAGCGTGGTTAAAAGCGGCCCTGCGGGTCCACCCTCGCCCGGAGGCAGCTCGCGGAAGATATAATCCAGGCCCCGCAACAAGCCACCGCCTTTGGCGCGCTGCAAATCGGTTTTCGCGATCAGGGGCGTGTAACGCTGCAGTTGTATATCCAGATTGTTTTCCAGCACCAGTGAAATCGCGTCCTGCAGCGAAAGATAGAGATTGCCCCCTTGGATCAGCTCGTAAGTGCGCGCGGAGTTGACTAGAGAAGAAGGGCTAACTTGTTCCGCGCGGTACGGAAAAGTGAGCCGGATGCCCTCCGGACTGGTCACAGCCGGCATCCGCGTAAGCGGCCCGGCACTCCCACCGGCTGGTGGAGGGGGTGTTTCTTGCGAATAGCATGGCCATGACATCGCCACGCACAAAAGTAGCGTTACCGACTGTTTCCTCATGCTGTCAATTCCGTGGCTCGCCACTCGATGTCTCAATGAGCTGCTGACCCGCCGTTTTGAGCCGCCTTGGCGGCCTGTTTTGCCGCGCCGGGCTCGACATCCATTGTCGTAGTGACCTTGGCCCCTTCACGCACGTCATCAGTTGGATTGACGACGACCTTCTCCCCGGCTTGGAGGCCCCCGAGGATCTCAACGCTAGTGCCGAAGTCCCTCCCTAAGTGAACGAGACGGAAGTGGATCACATTGTCGGAATCGACAACGGCAACCGTCGGTCCACTGGCTCGGGTGACAATGGCGTCACCAGGAACTAGAACGGCAGGCTGTGTTCGAGTTATAGAGAAGTGTACCTGCGCGTACATGCCCGGGAGTAGAATACCCTGCGGGTTTGGCACCTCTACTTCCGTCAACAGCGTCCGGGTATTGGTATCGAGTGCACCCGAGAGACGCGACACCTTTCCGGCGAAATTCCTTCCAGGCAATTCCGTGACGGTTATTTGCGCTGGCATACCAACATTGAACGAGCTGAAATCGGATTGAGGGACGTTCACGAAGATTCGAAGGACGTTGTTTTGTGCGATCCGAAAAAGCAACGTGCTGCCGCTGGAGATGAGCGAGCCCGTGTCGATATTGCGCAGCGTAATGACGCCGGCGAACGGAGCCTTGACCTTCTTGAACGACTGCAGGTCAAGCAGACGCCGTAGATTGGCGTCGTTTGCTCCGACGTTCTGCCGGGCTGCATTGACATTGGCTTCACTCGCACTCACGTTGGCGGCCTGGGCTAACAGGGTTGCGTCCGATTGGTCTCCCTCTTGTTTGGAGAGTACGCCGCGGCTCACCAGAATGGTGTTCCGCTTGGCGGTTACATCGGCCAACTGCGCGTTGGCCTTCGCCTGTTCCAGCGCCGCCTTAGCCTGGGCGAGCGCGGCGTTCGTCTGCTGTAATGCCGCTTCGGCCTGGATCACCTGCTGATCGAGATCGGGCGTGTCGAGTTCAGCCAGCAACTGTCCCTCATGCACGACGTCGCCGATGTCAGCGTATCGCTTCACCAGATAACCCTCGGCTCGTGCTAGAACCGCCGCTTCGGTGATGGCCTGAATGTTCCCGGGAAGAGTCAGCTCCGCAATAGATGCCGCTCGAACGGCTACCGTGATCGTCACCTTAGGTAAAGTTGTGGCCTCGAGTTTGGCGTCCGCTCGCGCGGCCTTTTCGACTTCGTCATGACGGGTCCAGCCAAACAAAAAGATGCCCGCGAAGAGCAGCACCACCACGACCACGATAATCGCGACAGACCTGCCGGAGGCCCGGGAATGTCGAGAGCTAGAAGAACTAGAAGAACTGGTTTCCATGAATGTCTGCGTAACTATACAGTCTCACCCTCGTGGGCTTCGTGGTCAATTTCCCGCTCGATGTGAACGGGAGCCTTAGCGCGGAGGAAGGTGTACATGATGGGCACAAAGATCAAAGTCGTAAAGGTCGCCACCAGCAAACCGCCAATGACGGCCCGCCCAAGCGGGGCATTCTGTTCGCCGCCCTCCCCGAATCCTAGCGCCATCGGCAGCATGCCAATAATCATGGCCGCCGCCGTCATAATCACCGGGCGAATGCGCGTGTAGCCCGCAAGCAGCGCCGCGTCCATCGCATTGTGCCCCTCGAAACGCTGCTGGTTAGCAAAAGTAACCACCAGGATGCTATTCGCGGTGGAGACGCCGATGCACATGATCGAGCCCATCAGGGAAGGAACATTGAGAGTAGTTCCCGTCGCAAACAGCATCCACATGATTCCGGCGAGAGCGCCAGGAATGGCCATGAGAATGATAAATGGATCGACCCACGACTGGAAGTTAACGACCATGAGCAAATAAACCAGAAGGATGGCAAAAATGAGGCCGAGACCAAGCCTCACGAACGACGACTCCATGGTGAGAACCTGGCCTCGCAACACGAAGAACGAAGCGGGCGAAATCTTGTGCTGGAACTCAGCGACGATCTTCTCGACATCGCCGGCAACCCCACCGAGATCGCGGCGGTCCGTGTTTGCGTAGACGTCGTAGACTGGCTGAACGTTGTAGTGATTGACGATAGAAACGCTGGAGGTCCGCTTGAACGTCGCCAGGTTCTGCAGCAGTTGCGTGGCTCCAGGTGCGCCGTAAGTCGTCATATCGCTCACCGTTCCCGCTTTAGTGGTGCTCGCCGTAGGCTGCGAGCCGGAGGAAATGGGCGTCTGCTTAAGATCGTCTAGACTCTGGATGCGGTACTGCGGTGTTTGGACGCCAACGTCGTAGTTGACTCCATTGTCGAAGTTGAGCCACTGATTCGGAGCGATCTGACCTGAGCCGGCCAGCGAAATCAGCAGGCTATTGCTGACGTCGCGCTGGGTCAGACCAACCTGGCCGGCTTTAGTCCGATCCACGTTGACCTGAACCTCGGGATAACCCACCTGCTGGTGGACGTGAACGTCGACCGCACCGGGGACTTTCGCAATATGTCGGGCCAGCTCGACCGCAATGGAGTAGTTCTTCGGATCGCGGCCCACGAGCTGCACATCAATCGGCGCCGGCAAACCGAAGTTGAGGATCTGATTCGTTATATTCGCCGCCTGGAAGTAGAACACCGCCTGCGGAAACTTCTCGTTCAAGACCTTGCGAAGCTCGCGTTCGTAATACTTGGTGTCCACGTCACGTTTTTCTTTTAGCGATATGAGAATGTCGCCGTCGGACTGGCCAATAACGGACGAATCGCTAAAGGCGAGATTAAAGCCTCCGTTCGGGAGGCCAATGTTGTCGAGGATCGTGTCCAGATCGCGAGAAGGAATGATGCGCCGGATCTCGTCTTCGATTTCGCCAAATATCCGTTCTGTCTCCTCAATTCGAGTCCCGACCGGCGTGCGCACATGCAGGCGCATCTGGCCGGAATCGACATATGGGAAGAAGTCGCGCCCCACCACAAAAAGAAGCAGCATCGAACCGAAAACGAATATCCCAAAACCGGCGGCAACCGGCCCTCGGTGATGGAGCGAGAAAGCCAGTAAGCCCTTATACCGCGCACGCAAGCGTTCGAACACAGCATTGAACTTGCCGTGAACCAGCCAGAAAATGCCTGTGCCGCCGACCGCGTGGCCGGCCTCCGCATGCTCCCCATGGACGGCTGACAATTGGCCGCCCAGTTTAGAGGTAGCCACATTAGCGGCATGACCCGCGACTGATTCGCTGATTTCCGGCGTATGTACCGCCAGGCTAGCGGCTGCCGTGTACAGCTTCGCCTCGGCCCGCAGCAAGAAGTGAACCATGGTCGGCACCAGCGTTCGTGATAGAAGGTACGAGGCCAGCATCGCGAAAACAACCGCTTCGGCGAGCGGTGTAAACAGATACTTCGCAGCGCCGCTGAGAAGCAGCACTGGCACAAAAACGATACAAATCGCGAGCGTGGAGACAAACGCCGGGACCGCGATCTGCTGCGCGCCATCCAGGATCGCTTTCGTGATCGGCTTTCGTAAGCCCAAATTGCGATGGATGTTCTCGATTTCGACGGTGGCGTCGTCGACCAGGATACCGACCGCAAGAGCAAGACCCCCCAGGGTCATGACGTTCGTCGTTTGCCCAAGCAAAGCAAGGATGATCTCCGACGTCAGGATCGATAGGGGAATGGAAATGCAGACGATGATGGTGCTTCGCCAACTCCCCAGAAAGAGCAGGATCATGAGTCCCGTGAGTCCCGCGGCGATAATCGCCTCGCGGAGTACTCCGTTGATAGCCGCCCGAACGAACAGGCCCTGGTCAAACAGTTCCTTTATCTTGAGCTCCCGTGGAAGACCCGGTTTCAGCCGGGCAAGCTCTTTGCGGACACTCGTAATGATGTCGAGAGTCGATGCGCTTCCGCTCTTAAGGATGGTCAGCAGGGCGGCCCGACTCCCGTTTTCCCGAACGATATTGGTCTGCACGGCGTATCCGTCGCGGACCTGAGCCACGTCGCGCATGTAAACAGTCGCACCATTCACGGTCTTGATCGGAAGATCGTTCAGCTCCTGGACTCGCAATGGGCTGCTGTTCACCCTGATGAGGTAGTCTCGATCTCCGAACTTCGCATCGCCTGCCGGCAGAATGAGGTTCTGCAGGTTCAAGGCGTTGGAGATGTCGGTCGCTGACAGACCCTTGGCATACATGGCCTGCGGATCCAGATCGACCATCACCTGACGCGCCTTCCCTCCGTAAGGCAGTGGTATGGACGCCCCCTGAACCGTCGCGAGGTTGGTCCGGATGAAGTTCCTGCCAAGGTCGAAAATCTGCTGCTCGGTAAGCGTACTGCTGCTCAGGCTCAGCTGCAGGATGGGCACGCTGGAGGCTGTGTACTTCAGAATCGCCGGCGGGTATATCCCGGGAGGAAGCGCCCTGAGAATGGTCTGAGACACTGCTGTGATCTGCGCAATCGCCAATTCCACTTTGGCGTAGGGATGAAAGAAAACGCGAATAACGGCGACGCCGTTGTAGGATTGCGATTCAATGTGCTCGATGTCATTGACAGTGGTCGTCAACGACCGTTCACTAATGGTGACGATTCGTTTTTCCATCTCCTCTGGCGAAATTCCGGCATAGCTCCACACCAAGCTGACCACCGGTATGTCAATGTTCGGGAAAATGTCCGTCGGCATGACGAAGACCGCGATGCCGCCAAGAATCGCGATCAGGACGGACATAACTACGAAGGTGTAGGGCCTGCGCAGGGCAAGCCGGACAATCCACATACACTAAAACTCCTGGACGGTGAGGCAGGCTCGTTAAAATTTGGGCCTAAGAAGCAATGGCGAAGGATACCAGCTCTACGTTACGCCGTCCCCCGACTTAACTTGTTGAGAACGTGGCCTTATGACGCAGCCCAGCCCATCCGCTGCCCCGCTTCGTCGCCCACTCAGGCGGCCTACTGAAGGACAACAGCAGCTACGAATCCGCCGGCAGCAGAGGCGGCGGCGTCAGTTCGTGCTCTCTCCATCATAGCGGTCCGGTGCGGTGCAGTCCGCTCCGGTCTCGCCGCGGCGTTCTTTTTTGGGCGCTCGGCTGCCATCGCGTTGACAAGCTCTTGCGGCTTCGCTGCCATTCCTGAAGAATAGAGCGATATGTACCGGCCACTCCGCCTCCGACTGGCTTTCTCAGGTGTCCTTATGATCTTTCTGTTTGCCAATGTACCCGCCCCGGCAGCGGCATTTTCCGCAGCGGACCTCAAAGCGTTCTACGATGCCGGCCTGAAGAAGAACGGAATCGTCGGTAGCAGCCTGTTCCTGATCCGGGACAAAGAGGTGGTGGCCAAGGAGTTTTACGGCGGTGCCCGGAAAGATCCCCCGCGTCCGGTGGACGAGAACACCGCTTACCACTGGGCATCCATCACCAAGACCTTCACCGGCATCGCCATCATGCAGCTGCGCGACCGCGGCTTGCTGAAGCTGGATGATCCCATCGTCAAGTACGTACCGGAGCTTCGGGAACTTCATGACCCGTGGGGCCCCGTCGACGAAATCACCATCCGTCACGCGATGACCCATAGCACCGGCCTGCGATCGGCAACTTGGCCGTGGGGCGGCGACAAGCCATGGCATCCGTTCGAGCCCACGAGATGGTCCCAGATCGTCGCCATGATGCCGTACACGGAGGTCGAATTCAAGCCGGGGAGCCGCTTCAGTTATTCGAATCTGGCGGTCGTATTCCTGGGCCAAATTATCGAGAGGTTGAGTGGTGACGACTACGAGGTTTACATCGATAAGAACATCCTGAAGCCACTCGAGATGTATCAGAGCTACTTCGACCACGCTCCCTACCATCTGCTCAAATACCGGTCGGCCAGCTATAACCTCTCGGAAGGGTCGCTGAAGGAAGCGCCGTTCAACTTCGATTCGGGGATAACCGTTTCCAATGGAGGCCTGAATGCACCCCTGACTGATATGTCGAAATACATCGAGTTCCTGCTTGGCAACACCCCGAATGGTGAAGATGAGAATTTCGTTTTGAAGCGTTCGTCGCTAGAAGAAATGTTCAAGCCACAGCTAAAGATTTCGCCGAGCGATCCATCGTCGTCAAGTGGGCACGATGAAAAGGACTCCGTAGGCCTCTCCTTCTTCATTCGGGACGATCGTGGCCGGCGATTCATAGGACACAGTGGCAGCCAGAACGGCTTCATCAGTCACTTCTACCTGCAACCGGAATCGAAGCGCGCTTACATCGTCGCTTTCAATACCGACGCCACGGATAAGGATCGGAACACCCAGCGATTCGACACCGAACTACGAGAGTATTTGCTTGACCACTTCTTCGCCAAGCCATGATCTTCGGAGCCGTGACCATCAGAGTCTGTGTAAAAACTCCCGGCATGGACCTCAGCATGAGCGCAAAAGTGCTCACCCCAACGATGAAAGCGGGTGTCGAAGTCCTTCCGGAGTGACGACCGTTTCATCAAGGGGACGGACTTCAGAGGATGGTTGCAATCAGCCCCAACTTTCGAAAAGCCTACCGAGGCGCGACCGTCAGGGGAGCGCTCACCCGGATCAGCCTGTTTGGTTCCGGCTGCGCCGGGTTAGGGAGCGAACGCAAAGCTTCGGAAGCACGAAACCGGGGGATCGAATGCAGCGCAAGCTCTTAGGAGCCGTCGTTGGATGGTGATTTTCGACGGAGCGGATTCTTTCGGAGCCGCGACCGTCTAGGAAGCGCACTCAAAAGCTTATTTTTTTGATCAACGTCTTATAACGCCCGGACATAATCGGCCGCCGCAACCCAGCCCATCTCTCCAAACCCGGCGATCAGGTAGATGTCACTGATCGTCATGCGATAAACAGCAAAATCGCCGAAGTCAATGTACAGGGCCGAACTCGGATGCCGTTGGAGATACATGGCGCGAGCCGAATCAACCTCGCCACCGGCAACCACCTGGACGGTACCCATCAAATTGACGCGCGCGGCTGAGAGGGGATCTTGCACAGCCTCCTCTTCGAAAACCAGCAGACTTGCTTTCGGCTCCTCAAGCAGGTTGCTGGTATGAAGTGCGAGCGTGCTGAAGAGGAACAGGGGCCGCCCGTGATCGTCCACCGCATAGTTCGTGAGCGAAGCGTAAGGATGTCCGGCGTGGCCGCTCGAGATCGTCGCGAGGACGCCCACTCCCTGCTGTTCGACCAGCTTTCGCGCGGCAATTGACCGCTGCGATTTTTCTGAATCGGAATCCACAATCCTCCTACTGACCGGCTCCACTTCTTTCGAAAACTGTGGGGCGCGTTGCCAACCTGCAGCGGGGTTGTTTACCCCGGCCGCCCGAGGACATGGTAAAAGCCGTGGTTGGTCGTTCGCATTTTATACCGCCGGCAATCCAGCCTACTTCACCGCACTGATCTGAGTCCCCTTCGTAGGCACCGCATCGACGTATTCAATCCAGCCGTCCATCATCTCCGTTTCGCTCGCCGCACCCCACCGAACCGGCTTCGATGGATCCGGGTTCACTGGATTATTGGGCGAATTGTCGAAATGCGCGATGATGGCGACCCGCGTGCCTTTCGGCATATACAGCGGCGTTTCGGCTCGATACGTGATCTGCCAGTTGAAATCGTAGTGAGGAACGGATAACAGCGTTTCCTGACGGCCGTCCGGATAAGTCGCCACCATTTGCATAGCCTTGCCGCGGAGATGCATGTGCGGTGTGAGGCTAGTGATGTACATGTCCTTGTTGAACGTGTGACACTCACTCACTTCGTGGTTGGGGTCGCCGGCCGGTATCCGAAACATCTGATTGGAGAGATCAATCCGCCGCGCAATCTGCCGTGGCGGCTCTTTTGCGAAGATCAGGCCCACGCTGCTTTCGTCAAACTCGGTCTTACCCGTAGTCCGCGAATAGTGGATTTGAAAATTCAGTTGCGCGCCGGCGGGGACCAGGCGCGCGGTGCCCTCCGGATACACATCGGCTTCCCGTCCCGGAAGGTACGAACTGATGAGGTTGCCCAGATCGTTCGATTTCCTCCCTGGCAGCAAACCGTTGTCGTCCACGGAGCAGCCATTGTCGATGACCGGCGCGTCCGGACGGATCCAATCCAAGCTGCCTTCGTGAACCATCAACCACTTCGCATACTCGGTCGGAGGATTGCTTTCGTTCTTGGCCGTTGCCGTCTGCTTCTCCGGCTCAACCGCAAAAACGTGGGCATGGTGCACAATCTTCCGGTTGCCGGGTTTCAACTCGGCGGCGACAACCCAACGATCCTCCGTGAAATTCGTGGGCACCTTCAGGTACACGTATTGATCCGGACCAGAGCCCTCGATGGTTTGCCTTGGTATGGTGACCACGACATCCGGCTTGCCGATCTTCCAGCCATCCGTATACACCGGAGGCTTCGGCATGGATTCAGGATCTCCCTCGGCTTTGCCGGTCTCGACCCAGGTCTTTATCGTGGCGATCTCGGCATCCGTCAGACTGGCATCATTCGACCATTTGCCGTAGCGAGGATCCGCTTTCCATGGCGGCATCTTCTTCGTCAATACCGCTTCTTTAATGGCGGAAGCCCAGGGTTTCGCGTCCTGGTAGGTGAGCAATGACATCGGCGCGATGTCGTTGGGGTGATGACAGGAGACGCAGTTCTTGTACAGAATCGGAGCAACGTCGCGGGAAAATGTAACCTCACTTGCCGGCAAAACCGCGGCGAACACGATCAGCGCAAACGCGGCACTGAGCACGGCGGGTACGGTCCGGTTTCGGAGAACTCGCGTCATAGGTTAGAACTATTAGACTCCATTCCGTTCCATTCTGTCCGGACGCCGGCCGCTGCACCCCAGGCGACTTCGCGATGATGAGAACAGGAGTCCAATTGCCTTGAATACGCCCGCGATGAACCGTCGCGCCTGTTTGCTCCTGATGAGCACGCCGCTTCTGCCGCTGATCGTGTCCGCCGGCGCCCAAACGCCGGACCCCAAGCCGTCCCGCAAAGACACGGACGGCCCCCAAGATTGGGCGTGCCCCATGGATCCGGATGTCCGGTCCGACAAACCGGGCATTTGCCCGCGCTGCGGTATGAAACTGGCTCTCCACATTCCGGAGCCTGTGGAGTACCGCTTGGTGATGTCGCACTCGCCGCCGGCAGTGCATAAGAACGAACCGCTGACGTTGACGTTCCGGGTATTGGACCCAAGCTCGGGAGAGCAGGTTACGCATTTCGAACTGGTGCACGAGCGCCTGATGCACCTCTTCGTCGTTAGCCAGAATCTCGAGTTCTTTTTGCACGACCATCCCGTTCCGCAGCCGGACGGGTCGTTCCAACTACGGTTACAGCTGCCCTTTGGTGGCATGTATCGGCTGCTCGCCGACTTCTACCCGCAGGGCTCTGTTCCCCAGCTGGCTCAACAAACGCTCATCGCCGATGGCAGTTCCGAACCCGCAAAGCTTGCCCCGTCGCTCGAGCCGTCGTCGTCCAGCAATCTCACCGCGAGTTTGCGTCTGGAGCCGGAACAACCGCTCGCCGGACTAGAATCGCGGCTTGTCTATACTCTGAGTCCGTCTGCGGGACTCGAGCCTTACATCGGGGCGTGGGGCCACATGCTAGCCGTCAGCGAGGACCTGATCGACATGCTCCACGTTCATCCCTTTTTGGCTAATGGCGGACCGACCGAACAGTTCAATGTCATCTTTCCCCGCCCTGGTCTCTACAGGATCTGGACCCAGTTCCAGCGCCAAGGCATCGTCAACACTACCGTATTCACCGTGCCGGTGAAATCGCTCTAGCGTGCCATCACGTGGCGCTGGCTGTTAACCCAATGTCAGTCGGTTTCCGTGGCGCGCGCACTCTTGCGTGCCGCGTCGGCACTCCTGCCGGCGCTTTGTTTGTCCGTTTGCGAGTCATCTCGGCTTTAGGTCAGGCCCCGCGCCAACTCGAACGGCTTCCAGCGTGAATTGCAACGGAGCGTCGGATTCAATTTCCGTACCCGCTGGCAAATGTATCGGCGTTCGAAAACGGAAGGCGGTTTTCCAGGCCGGGTCGTACTCGTAAAGCCAGAGTAGTGGTTGTATGCCGCCATCGGGCAACCGGGCGACGATCCGCGCTGACATGACCTTCTCCAACGGCTGTGGCTTGATTGCGCTCACGTCCACCGGCCTGGCCAGCGTCGCCCGGGTTGCTACGGAGAGCACGTCCCCGAGACTTGGCAGGCCCGCGGCCGGCTGCGCTGCGGCGTAACCACGCGGTGCCAATGCCTGATCACCCTTCGGCGCGCCGCCAATCACCCAGGCCGCTATGATCAGCATCTCTTCCTGCGATAGAGCGTGGTCCGGCGCCAGATCGCCAAACCCCTTCACCGCGCCCCACGGCGGCATGGCCCTCGAAAGCACTTGCTCTTTGATAGAAACAGCCCAGGGACGCACCTCTTCATAAGTCATGAGAGGGATCGCTGATCCGGTGTGATGGCATTCCACACAGCGCTGGTTGAAGATGCGGGAAATGTCGCGCGTGTAAGTGAGTTTGGTCGTGATGATGTCGTGTGCCAGGAGAGCACCCGGCGCCCACATCAGTACCACGAAAGCACCGGCCAAACGATGAAGTAGCGCGATCATGAGGCGTACCCCCCTATTGTGCTACGACGGGAAGGAAGATCCCTTAATTTGTTAAGCTTAAGGGGTTTTGGGGTTCGCCGGCGATTGACGCGAACGACGAAACCTGCACCTTGCCTAACCCACCGGATGCGCCTCGTCTGTATGAACTCAACCCGTTGGCAGACGTCCGTTGGAACGAATTCCTCAAAACGCACCCCCGTGCTTCGGTATTCCACACGCCGAACTGGCTGCGTGCCCTGCGCCTGACCTACGGTTACCAGCCGGTTGCCCTCACCACCTCCAGTCCCGGTGAACCGCTAAGGAACGGGATGGTGTTCTGCCAGATCAACAGCTGGCTCACTGGAAGGCGGCTCGTTTCGCTGCCATTCTCCGATCACTGCGAGCTGTTAGTGGACACTCAGGAAGACCTTGACGCCGTACTCAGCCACCTTCTTCAAACCAGAGACGTTTATTCAGGCGCCCTATCTGGAGCCTCCAACTCATCGCAAAAAAACGCCAGCGCTTCGGAGCCGCGCCCGTTAGGTTTTCGGCCTTTCTCAACAACGTCAAGAAGCGACGGCAAGAACCGCTACGTTGAACTGAGGCCAATTGACGCCAAGCCGGGCACTTCAACCGGTTTTGCTACAACTGACACCTACTTTCTCCACATTGTCGATTTGTCCCCAGGCCCCGAAGCACTATTTCGCACATTTCACAAAGATAGTGTGCAAAGAAAGATCAGGCGCGCAGAACGGGAAACACTGGCGTACGAATCCGGCAACTCGCAAGATCTGCTGGAGAAGTTCTATCGGCTCTTGCTGATGACTCGCCGGCGCCAACATAACCCGCCCCAGCCGATTTCCTGGTTTCAGAACTTGAGCCGGACCTTCGGAAATGCCCTGCAAGTCCGGGTCGCATCCTCCCGCGAAGGCCAGCCTCTTGCAAGCATTCTGACCTTGAAGCACCGTTCAACGATCACTTATAAATACGGCTGCAGCGATCCGCGTTTTAGCAATCTGGGTGGAACGGCGCTGCTGTTTTGGAGAACCATCCAGGAAGCGACACACGAAGGCTTTGCAGAATTGGATCTCGGGCGATCGACCGTCGACAACCAAGGGCTGATTGCCTTCAAAGAGCATTGGGGTGCCCGGCGCGCGACTCTCAAATACTGGCGATTCCCTGAACGCCGCCAGCCGGAAGAGAGCACCTGGAAAAACAGTCTCAAGAGCCGCTTAGTCGACGTAGCTCCGGATTGGTGCCTGGTCGCAGCGGGAAAGTTCCTGTATCCGCACATCGGCTAAGTTGACGGTCGAACAGATACCGCGAGCTTGTCCTGACAACAAGCCTACCGGGTACTAAGGGCTGATCCCAAATGCCTGCCGGGCCACTTGCGCTTCGGGCAGATTCGGGTTCATCTTCAGCGCCACGTTCAACGTCTGGCGCCCGAGTTCGGGTTTGCCGGCTTTTAGATACGCCAACGCCAGATGGTATTCTCGGACGGCTGTAACCTCTTTGTTGGTAGCGGCTCCCAGTTGGACCAACGCCGGTTCATACCGTCCTTGCAAGTAATAAATCCACCCAAGAGTATCGGCGATCGCCGGATTCTCGGGCGCCAGTTCCCGGGCCTTTTGCGCATAGGCCAATGCCTCGTCCGGCTTTTTTTCTTCCGCCAGTATGTAGGCAAGTGCATTCAGCGCCATGGCATCTTTGGCGTCCAGTGCCACCAGCTCACGGTATTGCTCAATAGCCGCCGCATTGTTCCCGGAGATCGTCTCCAATTGCGCCATTAACTGATGTCCGGCCTTATTGGCGGGCTGCGCGGCTATCACGTTTGAGAGCCTCTTGCGCGCCTCATCGGACTTGCCTTCGGCCATATCCAGCTGCGCCAAGGCAAGATCCGCCTCCAGCGAATTCGGCCGGGCGGCCTTCGCCGCTTCAACGGCCTTACGCGCCCCGGCACGGTCGCCGCTGGACGCTAGAACCTGCCCCAGGAAAAGTTGCACCTCGGCCGATGCCGGCTGGGTCTGAGCGTACTCCCGAACCTTCTGGATACCGGCTGGTCCCTGCTTCTCAGCGTTATAGCTCTGCATGATCCAGAACAGCGCCCGAACATCCTGGGGGTTTCTCGCGAGTGCCTCTTCGGCAGACTTACGGGCTCCCTCGTAATCCTTTTCGCCCATCTTGAAAACTGCGTCCTGCAGAAGCGCCTCCGGGACTTTGCCTGCCGCTAGCACCCGGTCGATTCCCTTGCGTGCTTGCGCTCGCTCCCCAAGAGCGAGCAGCACCCAGTTCCGCTGTAACACCAGGGCGCCTGCGTCCAATTGCTCTCGGGGCGCCTCATCCAGGATTTGTAATGCAAACCGGGCGCTATGTTCGGCGACTAAAGCCGAAGCCAAATCGACGCGCGCCGTCAGGAAGCCCGGATCGATCTTCACCGCTGTTTCAAGTTCTTGCCTCATCATGCTTGGATTCGCGCGCGCCTTGGCAACCTTCGAAAGCAAATAATGCGCCTCGGCCGAGTCTTGGCGGAAGTGCAGCACCTGATTGAGGTCGGCCTCTGCTTCGGCGTACTTGCCGGTATCCAGATAAATCCGGCTGCGCCGCAACAGTGCGTCCTGGTCAATGCCGTTCTTCTTCACAGCGGCGGTCAGAAGCTTTTCTGCATCGCCGGCACGGTGCAGCGCCAGGTACGCGTCAATAAGCTTGGCTCGCAAGCCGATGTCGCTGGGGTCGGCGGCGTACAACTTTTCCAACTCGGCGAGCCCCTGGTCCCGCTTGCCTGTCTGGAAGAGGAATTCCGCATGGACAGGTTTATATCGCCTGTCGGGGAGGGCTGCGGCCTGCCGGAAAGTCTGCTCAGCCTGGTCAGTCTGGCTCGCCCTTGCCTGCATGGCTCCCAGATTCATCAGCGCAGGTCCAAATTTGGGGTCAATGGCCAAGGCTTGGCGATATTGCTGTTCTGCTTCCGGAGCTCTGCCGTGGCTCAGGTAAAAGTCGCCCAGATAGAACCGGGCTTCCGGCGACTTCGGCAGCTTCGCGCAAGCCTGCTGCAGCGCCTGCTCGGCGCCCGCCAGATCCTTGCGGGCCATTTTGACAGTTGCCAGCATCGCCCAGGACTGCAGGTGTTCCGGCGACTTGCTGACCGCCTGCTCCGCGTACGATTGGGCGCTCTCGGGATTGCCCAATTTCAGATCCGTCACCGCGAGAACGTCCAAGGCATCAGGGTTGTTAGGCTCTAACGCCAAAACCGCCTTTGCGTGCTTCTGTGCCTCCTCAACGGACTCCTTGAGGCGGCTGTTGGACAAGATTTGAGCCAGTTTCAATTGTGCGCCGACCAGCTTGGGATCGATGAAAGTGGCTTTCGTGAGCTCAGGAATTGCGGATTTGAAGTCGCCTATGGCCGCGTGCGCCAAGCCTAACTGGTAATACGGCTCCGCATCGAACGGCCTTGCCTCCGCGGCATTCTTGAAATGCAGGATGGCCACCGCATAGTTCTGCCGCTCCAGTTCTTTCTTGCCTTTTTGCAGAAACCGTGCTTCTCTGGCCTGTGGTGATAAGTCGCACGCGGACAGCGTCAGAATTGCCAGCGCAGCCCAGAGGACTTTTCGTTCGAATCGCATCGTGTCCCTTCGGAGGGTCTCAGGTCGGGATCACAATCCGTCCGGACCAACAAAATGTCATCGCACCTCGTTGGTGCATACCCATCCCCACTGATCGCGCTCATTTTACCAGGAACTTGGTACGGTAGGAAAACGGACACGGCAGGCCGTCAGCCAAGCGGGGCAGTAGGGCTTAGTTGCAGTCACTGAATCCGCCGTGTCTCGCTGCAGAAGGAAAGAATCACTGGGTAATTCCAGAGAAATGGTGCCTGGCCGGTCTCTTGCTGGCTGACTGCTTGTTTGAACAATGACGGAACCTACCCGATCGTCCCTATCTTCTCGTTCTCCGCTTCGCTTGGCATTGGTGTTGGCAGCGGCGTCCCTTGTATTATTTTGGCCGGCCCTACAAGGGCTGAAAGCGCTATCACTCGCCGACGACCGCTATGCTTACCTGCTGCTGATTCCACTCAACAGCGCCCTCGTCCTTTACCTGGATCGCCAGCGGATTTTTTCCGGCAGCGGCACGGGCCGTTCGCCCCGAAACGCGCCTCTGCTGATCGCGGCGCTGGCGGTCTTCGCCCTGTTGGGGGGCCTCTTTGCTTGGGACTTTATACCGCTGCCAACCGAGTATCAGCTGTCGATCAAGGTGGTCTTCCTGTTATTGGTTTGGGCCACGATATTCGCGCTTTGCTATGGCGTTCCTGCCCTCAAAGCCGCCAAGTTCCCATTCCTTCTTCTTCTGCTGATGGCTCCGGTTCCCGCTCCTGTGATGGATAAGATCGTTGCCGTTCTCCAGTCTGGATCGGCGGATGCCACCTACGCCCTGTTCCGGTTGGCCGGTGTTCCGGTATTCAGGACCGGGGTCGACTTCGAGCTCCCCATGATCGGTATCAAGGTCGCCAAGGAATGTAGCTCCATCCATTCCGGTTCTGCTCTCTTCATCGTGAGCCTTCTCGTGGGTCACCTGCTGCTGCGGTCGCTACCGGCAAAGATCTGCCTGACCCTCCTGAGCATCCCCATTGCGATGCTCTCGAACGCGGTTCGCATCACCACGCTTTGGTTCCTCGCGACCAAGGTCGATGTCGGTTTCCTTTATGGAAATCTACATCATAATGGCGGCATCGTTTTCGCTATGCTCGCGCTGTGCATCCTGATGGGTTGCCTCTATTTGCTTCGAAATGTCGAACGCCGAAGGCAGCCCGCCGTGGGATAGCACCACGATCCCCATCAGGTAATCCTCGTAATTCCTTTGGCTCGAAAACCTCTATCGCCGGAACAGCGTATGTAGTACTCTTGAGCAGTGGGACTTTGGTCCCATGGATTTGCCAAAAGTCCAAACGATACTCTCGAGCCCAACGCGGGTCGGGATCTACAAGGTACTAATTTTAAAGTACTTGAACCATTCGGCTTAATTGGCCATCAACCTGCTAGGCTATCCCTAGTACTAAATGCATGTTAGGACGAGGACCGAGATGGGACTAAAATGGCGGAGCCTGCTCGGACTACGCGAGCGGCCAACCCGTAGATCTTCGGGTAGCATCTCCTCCTCCCGGCGTTTTACTCTACCAACGCGCCCTGAATTTCGGAATTATGTCGATAGTTAACGAGCCAACTAACGTGGAAAACACCGACAATTCTAATCCCCAACTCTGGTTCGCTGTTCAGGTACGGCCGCAGGGTGAAAGAAGCGTTGCCGCCATCGCCCGGTACAACCGCTTCGAAGAATTCCTACCCCTCTACCGGAGCGGCAGCCGCTGGTTTGGCCGCGCCAAATCGACCGAGGTGCCCCTGTTCCCCGGTTATGTGTTCTGCCGCATAAACCCGGAAATGCGGCTCCAGCTTCAGACCATTCCCGGCGTCAGGCACATTGTCGGCGACGGGAAGAAGCCCACACCGGTCATTGACGCCGAGATCGCGTCGCTCCAAGCCGCCGCCCAATCCGGGCTGCCCCTGGCGCCTTGGCCGTTCGCAAACATCGGGAATCGAGTCTCTCTCACGCATGGACCGCTAGCCGGCCTTGAGGGGCGCATGGTAGCCCTTCGCAACCGCTGCCACTTTCTCCTCTCACTGAGCATCTTGAATTGCTCCATCTCGGTTGAAATTGAGCGCGATTGGGCCACCCCTCTTCTTTCCCCCCGTCCCCGAGGAGCCGCAAACGCCTTCACACAGCCGCTCGCTGAATAGTCCCGGCGGGTTGAACCTGCTCGGACGTTCAATTGCCGCGGCCGCTGTTTGGGACCTCCTGCTTTACGCCCCCTTGGGCTTCCTGGTCTTCAAAGCATGATTAGAATCGGTATCCTCGGCTACGGCTACTGGGGCCCCCGCATTGTAAGAAACTTCCACAACCTCGAAGCCTGTGAGGTCTCGATGGTGTGCGACAAGAACCGTGCTGCGCTATCACGGGCAGCCCACGATGTTCCCGGCGTGCGTGTAACCTCGAACCCCTCCGAGGTGCTGTCGAACCCCCACATCGATGCGGTAGCGATTATCACGCCGGTCAGCACCCATTTCGATCTGGCCAAAACCGCTCTCGAACATGGAAAGCACGTGTTCGTCGAAAAGCCCTTCACGGCGACCGCCCTGCAAGCCGAGCGATTAATCGAGCTGGCGGACAAAAAGAAGCTCCAGATCATGGTGGATCACACCTTTTTGTTCACCGGCGCTGTCCGCAAAATGAAGCAGCTCATCGGCGACGGCGAACTCGGGAAGCTCTACTATTACGACTCGATGCGGGTCAACCTCGGCCTCTTTCAGCACGACGTCAATGTCATTTGGGATCTCGCTCCGCACGATCTCGCCATCGTCGATCATCTCGTCGACGAGCAGCCGGAATGCGTCGTGGCCACGGCCCAGGCCCACCTGAACGGCCTGGAAGACCTGGCCCACATCACCGTGTATTTCAGTAACTCCGTGATCGCTAATATCAACGTCAACTGGCTCTCCCCGGTGAAAGTGCGAACCACCTTGATCGGCGGCGAAAAGCGCATGTTGGTGTGGAACGACCTCGAAGCCGACGAAAAGCTCAAGATTTACGACAAGGGCGTCCAGTTCGGAAACAGCCATAGCGTCGAGCAGTTGCTGGTCAGTTATCGCTCCGGCGACATGTGGGCGCCCAAGCTCGATTCAACCGAGGCGCTCGCTGTCGAGAGCCAGTACTTCGTCGATTGCGTGTCCAACAACGTCACGCCCTTCAATGACGGGCACGCCGGACTGCGGGTAGTCAGAATTTTGGAAGCGGCCAACAAGTCCATGAAGGACCGCGGCCACCCCGTCAAGTTATGAGCAGCTACTTGTGTATCGCGCCCGATGTCAAGCTCGGCCTCAACGTGACACTCTCCAAGTTCATTAATCTGTATGGCTGCGAGGTCGGCGACAACACCAAAATCGGCTCCTTCGTCGAAATCCAGAAGAATGCCCGCATCGGAAAGAACTGTAAAATCTCCAGCCACACCTTCATCTGCGAAGGTGTATCGATCGAGGACAACGTTTTCGTCGGGCATGGCGTTAAGTTCATCAACGACACCTATCCCCGCGCCACCAACCCCAACGGCAATCTGTCGACCGAAAGCGATTGGACGGTCGAGCGAACCGTTGTAAGCGCGGGCGCGTCGATTGGGTCCGGCGCAACCATCCTCTCGAACGTCGTCATCGGCGAACGGGCCATCGTCGGCGCGGGTAGCGTCGTCACGCGCAATGTTCCACCCGATTCGATCGTCGCCGGCAATCCGGCCCGCGTTTTGCGTGTCTTGACTTCCGAGAAAGCGTAATGTGGGGCCGGCTGGCAGCCGGCGGCGGGATGGTTATCCCGCCAAGCTTGTCCGTTGTGCCCATAAGATAGAGGGTTGACAAATCAATGAATGCCATCAAAAGTGTTCCCTCCCCCAGCGTTCCGTTCCTGGATCTCGTCACCACGCACCAGGAGTTGAAAGACGAACTGTGCGCCGCCTTTCGCTCGGCGCTCGAGACCGCCTCATTTATCGGAGGCCCCAGGGTTGAAGAGTTCGAGACCCGCTTCGCCGCCTACTGCAAGACGCAGTTCTGCGTGGGCGTGGGCAGCGGCACCGATGCCCTCCGCTTCGCGCTGATGGCCGCGGGAGTTCGCCCGGGCGATACCGTCATCACCGTCCCCAACAGCTTCATTGCCACCGGCGAGGCCATCTCCCAGGCCGGCGCCATCCCCGGCTTCGTCGACGTCGATGAGCGGACCTACAACCTGGATCCCGCCAAGCTGAAGGACTATCTCGAAACCGCCTGTAAATGGGATGCCTCCCTCGGCAAGCTCGTCGTCCGCCGCACCGGCAGCCCCTTGACGGCGATCGTCCCCGTGCATCTCTACGGCCAGCCCGCCGACATGGACCCGATCGCCGCCCTCGCCGCCCAGTACAACTTGATCCTCATCGAGGACGCCTGCCAGGCTCACGGAGCTGGCTACTTCTCGCAGACGGCCGGCTGGATGCGCGCCGGTTCCATCGGCAAGATCGCCGCCTTCAGTTTCTATCCCGGCAAAAACCTGGGAGCCTGCGGGGAAGCCGGCGCCGTCACCACCGACGATGAAGAACTGGCCCGGAAAATCCGCATGCTTCGCGATCACGGCCAGATCCGCAAGTACCACCACGACATGGAAGGCTACAACGGCCGCCTCGATGCCATCCAAGCCAGCGTCCTTCTCGTCAAATTGAAATATCTCGACGACTGGACCGCGCGCCGGCAGCAGGCTGCCTTCCGCTACGAGCTGTTGCTCGAATCCTTGCGCCACGAAATCACGCCGCCCTATCAGCCCGCCTGGGCGCAAGCTGTCTATCACCTCTACGTGGTTTGCGTTCGCAATCGCGAGCAGATGATCAAGGAACTCGCCGCCGCGGGCATCGGCACCGGCATCCACTACCCCATCCCCTTGCATTTGCAAAAGGCCTACCGTCACCTGGGTTACGCAAAGGGCGACTTCCCCGTCTCCGAGCGCCTTTCTGAAGAAGCTCTTTCCCTACCCATGGGCCCCGAACTAACCGCCGAGCAACAGGAGCGCGTAGTGGAAGCACTGCGAGCCTCGGTAGCAAACCGAACCCAAGTGTACGCCGGGGCACAGTAACTGGCTGCAGTGCAAGGCGCTGTTCGTCGAGATCTAACTCGCGTTCGCCGAAACAGACCATGACAAACGCAATTGAACTGGAGCCGCAGGTAACTCAAGCGGCGCTGCCGACCATCCGCATTGCGCCTCCCAAGGGTTGGTTCCATGTTGACCTTCGTGAGCTCTGGCATGCTCGCGAACTGATCTACTTCTTCGTTTGGCGCGACATTAAGGTTCGTTATAAGCAGACCGCCATCGGCGCCGCCTGGGCTGTCCTGCAGCCTTTGATGACCATGGTGGTCTTCAGCTTGTTTTTCGGCCGGCTTGCAAAGATCCCCTCCGGAGGGTTGCCCTATCCCGTCTTTTATCTCTGTGCCCTTGTACCTTGGCTGTATTTCGCAACCGCAATGCAGGGCGCGACCAACGTGATCGTGGAACAACAGAAGGTAATCACAAAAGTCTATTTTCCCCGGTTGGTGCTTCCCTTCTCTGCCGTCATTTCGCCGCTCCTTGATTTCGCCATCGGTTTTGGGCTCTTGTTGTTGATGATGGCTTATTACGGCATTCGTCCGACCGCCGCCACTTTGTTGCTCCCTCTGTTCCGGCTCTGGCTGTATTCACGGCTCTCGGCGTCGGCCTTTGGCTCTCTGCCCTCAACGCCATGTACCGCGACGTCCGTTATGTAGTGCCGTTCCTCACTCAGCTCTGGATGTTTGCCTCACCGGTCGCCTATCCGAGCAGTCTCGTTCCAGAGCGCTGGCGCTGGCTTTACGGATTAAATCCCATGGCGGGTGTAATCGAAGGATTTCGCTGGGCGCTAACGGGTACTGGCGCGGCGCCAACCGCCCTTCTGGCTGCCTCCTCGCTGGGCGTGTTGCTGGTTTTTGCCGGGGGCCTCTTCTTCTTTCAAAAGATGGAGGGGGTCATCGCGGATGTGGTCTAGCTCATGAGCGACATTGCGATTCGCGCCGAAAACCTCGGGAAGCTATATCGCATCGGGGAGCGTGAGCGGTACGTACACTTCCGGGATGTGATGGCGCGCTCCCTGCAGGCTCCTCTCCGTTGGCTGAGAGGGGAGGAAGCCCCCGAAGCAGGATCCCACCTCACTCTGGGCCTTAAAGGATGTCTCCTTCGAGATCAAGCAGGGAGACGTGGTTGGCATCTTAGGGCGCAATGGAGCAGGCAAGAGCACCCTTCTCAAGGTGCTCGCCCGCGTGACCAAGCCCACCCGTGGATTCGCAGAAGTTCGCGGCCGCATGGGAAGTCTGCTCGAAGTAGGCACCGGATTCCACCCGGAATTGACAGGTCGGGAAAACACGTTCTTGAGCGGGGCGATTCTCGGCATGCGCAAGGACGAGATTCGACGCAAGTTCGATGAGATCGTCGCCTTTTCAGAGGTGGAAAAGTTCATCGATACGCCGCTCAAGCACTATAGCAGTGGAATGCAAATGCGCCTCGCGTTCGCCGTAGCCGCCCATTTAGAGCCTGAAATCCTTCTCATCGACGAGGTTCTTGCCGTAGGCGACGTTCAGTTTCAAAAGAAGTGTCTTGGAAAAATGGACAATGTGGCCAAGCAGGGGCGCACGATCTTATTCGTAAGTCACAATTTGCAGCACGTGCAAGCGATCTGTCAATCCGGTATACTTCTGCACGAAGGCGCCGTTGAACAGCAGGCTGAAATCTCACAAGTAGCAAAAGACTATTTGGCGGATCCCTTCACTCCAACGCCAACTATCGGGTCGACACGGGAGCGCTCAAGTTCGAAGGGATTTCCAACCGGGCCCAATTGGATGAAGTTTTGCCGAATCAGAATCTGGTATTCCGGTTAAGCTTCCGGACGGGACGAGTTTGGCTAAAATGTCATGATCGACTTCGCACTACACAATGAACGCGGGGAATATATCGTACACTCCAAGTCCCGTCTGGTGGATTTCCGCTTCAGCGCCCCATCCCAGCGTCAATTCGAGATCGTATACGAAATCAACAGTCCGCGATTAGCCCCGGGAAGTTACACCCTGACCGTGTACGTCCACGAGCCGGGAGGCCTCTGCTGTGGATCGACAATATCGATGCCTGCTTAATAGCCGCAAATCCCTGCTTTGGGACTCCTTACCTTTTTGACGGCGTTTTCTCGTCCCTATTGCCCGAATTCAATATCCGGGTTGAAGGCGTCTAGCGCGGGCGCGATTGTCGGGAATGCCTTCAGATTTCTATTCGCCACGCTGAGCCGCACCGGCCGCAGCGTAAGCCCGGCAACAATGGCCTCCCCTCTAACACCCTTTTCGGTAGGCCGACAACTATGTTTCATGCCTTAACCGCTTGAATTGGAGAACATTCCGTGTCTAAAATGGAGTCTCTAACTAGCAAAACAACTAGGACAAAGCCGTCCTACGCCTGTTTTTTGCGTGACTGCAGGCTCGCATCCGCTGCTGGTCCAGGCTTTTGGGGTGAAGGCGAATGGCATTTTTGGCGA
The DNA here is from genome assembly GCA_963740005.1 of uncultured Acidobacteriaceae bacterium. GTDB lineage: Bacteria > Acidobacteriota > Terriglobia > Bryobacterales > Bryobacteraceae > CAJCIT01. Next base: position 93,296 of record CAVUCO010000029.1, read on the forward strand.
CGTTGCCGTTATCGAAATCGGAATACGTGTGAGACCGGCCCGAGTCACACGACGACTCGCGCCGAGACCGGCAAGCGAGGTAAGCCGGTTAGCTCTACCTCGGCGGAGCGCCATCTATGCTTTGTTGCTCCTGTCGGCGCTTCTTTGTGGGATTGGTCCCGCGCGCGCACAAACGAATGTGCTCACATACCACAACGACAATAGTCGCTCTGGTCTGAACCCGAATGAGACAATCCTCAACACCGCTAACGTCAATTCAAATCAGTTTGGCAAGCTATTCACCCAACCGGTCGACGGGTCCGTATTCGCGCAGCCGCTCTACCTGGCCAACGTCAACATTCCGGGAAGCGGCACTCATAACGTCGTCTATATAGCAACCGAGCACGATAGCGTGTATGCGTTTGACGCTGACGATAACAGCGGGTCCAACTCAGGTCCCCTTTGGAAAACGAGTTTCCTGTCGGCCGGTGTCACTACTGTCCCAGACGCTGATACCGGCTGTCCCGACATTGCGACCACCGAGCTCGGTATCACCAGTACGCCGGTGATCGACCCGAGTACGGGAACGATTTACGTGGTCGCGATGACCAAGGAAAGTGGTTCGTACGTCTACCGTCTGCATGCTTTGGATGTGACCACCGGCGCCGAGAAATTCGGTGGACCGACCAAGATCCAAGGCTCCGTGCCGGGTTCGTCGGGCACCCTGACATTCGTTCCCTTGCTGCACTTGCAAAGATCGGCACTGCTTCTGTCCAATGGCGCGGTCTATATCGAATGGGCCAGCTTCTGCGACAACGGCATTTTTCATGGTTGGGTGATGGCCTACAGCGCCTCTACGTTACAGCAGTTGGCGATTTACAGCGACACCGCCTACGGCTCCGATGGGGGCATCTGGATGTCCGGCAATGGCGCCGCCGCCGATGCGGATGGCAATGTTTTTCTCGTGACCGGTAACGGCACCTTTGATGCCACCAGCAGTTCGCCAAGAGATTTTGGCGATAGTGTTCTCAAACTAGCTTTGACCGGTGGCCAGATTTCCGTCAGCGGTTACTTTAGCCCTTGGGATGAAGCCACCTTAGCCTCTCAGGACGAGGATCTCGGAGCAGGTGGGGAGCTTCTCTTGCCAGACCAGGCGGGAAGCCATCCTCATTTGCTGGTCGCAGGGGGTAAACAGGGAATCCTTTATCTGCTCGACCGCGACAATTTGGGTCAATTCAGTAACAACGGTGTCAGCGACCCGCAAGTCGTGCAGGAGATCTCTGGCTTGGGCGGCATATTTTCGACAGCCGCGTACTGGAACAACAGTGTCTATCTATGGGCATTGGGTCAACCCCTGAAAGCCTTCGCTCTAAATAACGGACTGCTCTCGACTTCACCCACATCGCAATCCGCATTCACGATTGGCTTTCCAGGCGCGACTCCGTCAATTTCGGCCAACGGCGCCAGCAACGGAATCGTATGGGCATTGCAGACTGATGGGGTCGGCGGCAACGACGCGCCCGTCTACAGTGCTCCGGCTGTCCTTCACGCACTCGACGCCACGAATCTCGCCGTGGAACTTTACAACTCCCAGCAGAACAACATTCGCGATCAGGCCGGTAACGCCGTCAAATTCACCGTGCCGACCGTCGCAAACGGCAAGGTCTATGTGGCAGGCGTCGGGCAGCTCAACGCATACGGCGTGCTTCCTACTGTGCAGGTCGCCACACCAACTTTTAGTCCGGCGGGCGGAACATTTTCTACGCCGCAGTCCGTAATGCTCTCGGATACAACACCAGGGGCGTCGATTTTCTATACAACCGATGGCAGCACGCCCAGTCCCGCGTCGAACCTCTACACCGGGCCTATCACAGTTAGCAGTACTACCGCCATCAACGCAATAGCCACCGAGGGAGAATCCCTCAGCAGCGCAGTCGCGAGCGCGGTCTTTACCATCAACGGATCCACAACCCCGCCCATCATATTGGTCAACCATGTCAGCGCCGGCATCAGCCCTGGGCAGTCGTCCACTTCCCTGGCGGCGCCGCCTGCCGACCATCTCGCTGGGAACCTGCTGGTAGTCATCTGCCGCAATGGCAGCAATACTGTCAGCCAGACTGCGCCGACTGATACCGCCGGTAATACGTTTGTGGGGTTAACCCGGGCTACCAACGCGGGCATCGGAGCGATTCAGATGTGGTACGCCAAGAACATCAATGGCAACCCCAACAACGTCGTGTCGTGTCACTACGCCTCATCCAATGCCTATCTGACGATCAGCGTCTTGCAGTACGCGGGCGCGGACACCGGCAGTCCCCTGGACTCTCAAGCCGGTGCCAATAGCGGAACGAACAAAGCCACTTCGGGCGCCACGCCCGCGCTGACCACCTCGCAAAGCGGAGATTTGGTAGTAGCCGGAGCAACGGTTGGTAAGACGGGAATGACCTTTGGCCCGGGCTCGGGCTTCATCCTACGCGACTCGAATATCGGCACGTTCAGCGGCGATGAAGATCAGAGCGCGCCGGTGGCAGGGCCGGTGGTTCCAAGCATGTCCTGGGTGCCGAGTGCGCAGCTCTGGGCAATGGTGGCAGCGGCGTTTAAGCCCGCTACGACCTCCGCCAGCCTCGTTTCGATTGCCGTTGCGCCCACGAGTCCCTCGATACCTAGAGGCCTTACCCAGCAGTTCACCGCCACCGGCACCTATAGCGACGGAAGCACGCAAAATCTCACCAGCACGGCAACATGGAACTCTTCGACTCCGACGGTGGCAACCGTCAGCGCTGCGGGTCTGGCGACCGGAGTGGCCGCGGGATCGTCTTCGGTCACGGCCACGTCCGCGGGTATCACCAGCAACTCGGCAGTGCTGAGCGTCACGCCTCCAACGCTGGTTTCGATTGCGGTCACACCAGCCCGCGCCTCAGTCGCACAGGCAATACTCAGCCGTTCACAGCTACCGGCACCTACAGCGACGGAAGCACGCAGAACCTCACCACGACCGCAACATGGAACTCAGGAACTCCAGCGGTGGCGACCATCAACGCCGCGGGTTTGGCGACCGGCGTGGCTAACGGAACGTCCTCCATCACGGCCAGCGCGGGCGGAATCGCCAGCAACGCGGCGGTGCTCACAGTCGGCCCGGCTGCACCCATCGCACTGGTGAACCAAGTCAGTACCGGAGACGGCTCCGGCAATCCCTTTAGCTCGATTGCGGCCCCGGCGGCCAACCACGTTGCTGGAAACCTGTTGGTGGTCATCTGCCGCAATGGCACTAGCGCCAGCCAGACTGCGCCCACCGATACGGCCGGCAACACGTTTTTCGGATTAACCCCTGCAACGGACTCGGGCATCGGTGAGATTCAGATGTGGTACGCCAAGAACATCAGTGGCAATGCCAACAATGTCGTCTCGTGCCACTTCGCGTCACCCGATGCCTATCCGTCGGTCAGTGTTTTGCAATACGCGGGTGCGGATCCAAATAATCCTCTGGATTCTCAAGCCAAAGCTACCGGTGGAGCGAGCAAAGCCGTTTCCGGCGTTACGCCCGCGGTAACGGCGTCGCGAAGCGGAGATTTGGTCGTGGTCGGGGCGACCGTAGGGGCGGTGGGGATGAACTTCAGTCCCGGCTCCGGCTTCACGCTGCGGGATGCTAGTATTGCCACCTTCAGCGGCGACGAAGACCAAAGCACCGCGGCGGCGGGGCCAGTGGTTCCGAGTATGTCCTGGGCACCAAGCCCGCAACAGTGGGCCATGGTGGCAGCTGCGTTTAAGCCCATTTCCGTCAGCTTGGCTTCAATTGCCATCACACCCACGAGTCCCTCGGTACCGAAGGGCCTTGCCCAGCAGTTCACCGCCACCGGCACCTTTAGCGACGGAAGCACGCAAAATCTCACCAGCACGGCAACATGGAACTCTTCGACTCCGGCGGTGGCAACCATCAGCGCGACGGGCCTGGCGGCCGGAGTGGCTGCCGGAACATCTTCAGTCACGGCTTCTTCAGGTGGCATCACCAGCAACTCGGCCGTACTGACCGTCGTTCCTCCAACGCTCGTTTCGATAGCGGTCACACCAGCCAGTGCCTCCATCGCCCAGGGTCTAACTCAGCAGTTCACCGCTATCGGCACCTATAGCGACGCAAGCACACAGAACCTCACCACGACGGCAGCCTGGAACTCGGGAACTCCAACGGTGGCGACTATCAGCGCTACGGGTCTGGCGACCGGCGTGGCTAACGGAACGTCCTCCATCACGGCCAGCGCGGGTGGTATCGCCAGCAACGCTGCGGTGCTCACCGTCGGCTCGGCCGCACCTATCACACTAGTAAACCAAGTCAGTACCGGAGACGGCACCGGCAACAAGTTTAGTTCGATCGCGGCCCCGGCAGCCAACCATGTCGCAGGAAACCTGCTAGTAGTCATCTGTCGCAATGGCACTAGCGCCGGCCAGACAGCGCCTACCGATACGGCCGGCAACACATTTTTGGGATTAACTCCGGCAACTAACCCAAGCATCGGAGGGATTCAGATGTGGTATGCCAAGAACATCAAGGGCAACGCTAACAACGCTGTTTCGTGCCACTATGCCTCACCGGATGCCTGGCTGACTGTCAGCGTCTTGCAGTATGCCGGCGCAGATCCCAGCAATCCTCTGGATTCCCAAGCCAACGCCAACAGTGGATCGGGCAAAGCCACTTCCGGCGCTACGTCCGCTGTGACGCCCTCGCGAATCGGTGGTCTGGTTGTTGTTGGTGCCACTGTGGACGCCTTGGGTATGAACTTCAGCCCAGGCTCCGGCTTCACGCTGCGAGATGCGAGTATTGCCACCTTCAGCGGCGATGAAGACCAGAGCATCACGGCGCCAGGGCCCGTCGTTCCAGGTATGTCCTGGGGACCGAGTCCGCAACAGTGGGCCATGGTGGCGGCGGCCTTCAAATAGCGCGAACGACGTCGTGTTAGGTTCCGCGACAAGATCTATGCAGTTCTTTACCGAACGGTTATTGAAAACAAGTAACTTACCGAAGCAGACTCATGTTCGATTTGCGGGAGTTTTGCGGGAATTCACCATTCTGCGGGGAATTGTGGTCTAGATGGGTCTTCTAAGTAAACTGCGCTACGCGTACCATCTTGTACGCAACACCGTCCTGCTTCGCGATTTGCGGTACGCTCGCGCGATCACGCCTTTTGGAATATCCCCAGTCGGCCTCTCGGTGAACCCGCGCGGACTTCATTTTGCGGAATTGAACATCACGGTTCCGCTTGACAGCGACACGCTCCTTCGACACATTAAGGACGCAACTGCGCTGAAGCACCAGGCAGGGGTGAACTTCCACGATTCGGAGGAAGGCATTGTTGCTGACTTGCAAGGATTCAAAGCTCATGTGTCTTCGGGTGAGGAGCTATTCATTCTCCGTGAGATCCTATGCGACGGTGTCTATAACTTCGGAACCGCTGCGAACAACGTCGTCGTTTGGGATATCGGCATGAATGCCGGTTTGGCAAGCCTCTACTTCGCGGCGAGACCCTACGTCCGGGCTGTCGTGGCTTTTGAGCCCTTCCGGCCTACATTTGATGCCGCTGGGCGGAACTTTGAATTAAACCCTGAACTTCAGTCCAAGATCAAACCGCACAATGTCGGAGTCGCGGCGCGCTCCTATACAACGGAAGCCGAATACAGTAGCACATGGAAGGGCAACGTCAGCGTGCGCGGGTTTTCTCCCAATCGGAAGGAACTACTCCGTATTCCGGACGGCACCCTGACGACCGAGCGCATAGAACTGCTGTCGGCTGACGAAGTGTTGAAGTCTATCCTGGCCGATTACCCTGAACATGCGGTAGTAGCAAAGATCGATTGCGAAGGCTCGGAATACGAAATCCTTCATTGCTTGCGCGAAAAGCACCTGCTGCAGAAAATCAGCATCATCATGCTTGAGTGGCATCAGCGCGGACCGGGCGAACTTCAGGCGATGTTGCACGATTCCGGATTCTCTACCTACTCGCCCTGCCTCCTGGACTCCGCGGCCGGAATGCTATATGCCATCAAACAAGGACCCGCGGAACGCTCAGGCCCGATGGAAACATCACTATCGACCTCTGATAAGAGCGAGCCGGGGCCACAGATCAGATAAATGAATACACCATTGGTTTCAGTCGCGATGGTCACCCGCAACGTCGAGCGGTTCCTCCCTGAGGCGATCGAAAGCATTCTGAATCAAACTTTCAGGGATCTGGAGTTCCTTATTGTCGATTTCGGTTCAACGGACAAGACTAAGTCGATAATTTCGAGCTACCAGTCGAAAGGACCCCCGGATCAAATTCCACGAGATCCCGAGTTGCACTCTATCGGAAGCGCGTAACGCGTCGTGCTTCCTCTCGCGTGGGTCGGTATATCGCCCTCATGGACGCGGATGATATCGCGCTTCCAGATCGGTTGGCATGCACACTCGAATTCCTGGAAAAGCAACCCGAGGTCGGCATAGTAGGTGGGGACCATGAGCGGTTCGATCACACCGGGAAAGTGTCTCGAACCGACCACTATCCGAGCGGGGACTCAGAAATTCGTGAGGCTCTCCTGTCGGCCTGTCCTTTCTCCTGCCCACAGTCATGATTCGCCGGGAGGTCTTCGCGGCCGCAGGAGGTTTTCGAAGACTTGCCCCAGCCGAAGACTACGACCTGTGGTTAAGGGTCGCAGAGCACTGCAGACTGGCGAACCTCCCGCGCATCTTATTGCGATATCGGATCCATCCGCAGCAGGAGTCGCAGAGAAACGTAAGGCAAATGGCGCTGTGCTTTCTGGCCGCCCGGGCGTCCGCCGACCTAAGAAAGAGCGGGAAGCCTGATCCGCTCGATTCTGTTGAAGAGATTACACCGGCTGTGTTAGCCGGGTTGGGCGTGGACGAGAGAAGACAGCAAACCAGCCTGGCCCGCCACTACCTCACATGGATTCGATTCCTGTCCAGGGCGCGGCAGGCCGGCGTCGCCCTGGAGCAAGTGAGACGGGTGTCGCGTTCGGAAGATCTGAGTTCCGCCGAGAAATGGGTGGTCGCCGACATCCGCCTGGCAGCCGCCCGGCTCTATTGGCGGCAAGGAGAGTTCTTCCAGAGCATAGTTTATGCCCTCCAAGCTGTGCTCACACGGCCGCTTCTCTTGGCGCGGCCCCTAAAGCTACTGATACGAATTTCTCGCCCTCGCCTCAAGCGGCTCCCAGTGGCCCATCCCGAGGCGGGCCCGCAGTGATGAATCAAAGCGTTTCTTGTAGATGGGGGCACACAAGTGAGCGAACTCCGGCCCGCGCCTCAATCATTTCTGAAAGGATTTCCGAACACGATCCGATAAGTCTGATAGCGTTGATCACCGTACGCCATTCAGATTTGAATCGATTCGCCGAGCCATCTAAGTGGCTTCTGATATGCTGTGGGAGATTATTCTTTGGCGAATTGCACTTCTTAGTGCACGTGCCAATTGACAAGTCTCTCGAGGGCACGGGGTTAGCGGTTTGTGTGAAAGAGTGACTATGAAATTTCTAGGAATATTCTTCCTGTCGGTTCTACCGGGTTTAGCCGCAAATTGGTATGTTGACGGCGCCGTGGCCTCTTCAGGAAATGGTCTGACCTGGGAAACCGCATGGCGAAATGTCACGAACATCATGGGTGTTTCGGCTGGCGATACGGTCTACATCAGCGGCGGTTCGACCTCGCAGACATATACTCTCACCACTCCCTGGAAACCGACGGGGGGAACGAGCGGCAATCCGATCACGTATAAGGTCGGCCAGGAGGCTGGACACAATGGGATCGTCGTCTTCGACCTGGGCACGACTGGGTCGTGGATTTACGCGCCAGGGAACTGGGTAACGGTCGACGGCGGCGTCAACGGGGCTGCCCATATGACAATCACGAACGGCATCCAAAAATCCGAATGGGTTTACGCTCAAGGCAATCACGGCTTGGTTTTGAGGTACATTACGTTTCAACCGGGCGATGCGGTTAATCTGAGCGGTTCGGACCAGTACGAAATAGCCTTCTGCACAATGCACGCCACCTACGACCACGCGATTACCGTGGGCGGCCCGCCTGCTCCGACTGGATGGGGCGAGAATCTGATTCACGACAACGTACTTACCCTCGATCAGCTAGGTAATAAGACCGGCCTCGGTTGCGATGGCATTCAATGGGCGAATGGCTTGCTGATGTACAACAACATCATACGAGGCAATATGGTTAGCGCTTACCCAGGCCACCAGCATCAGGACGGAATTCAGACCGATGGCCAGTACAATAAGATCTACAATAATACCTTCCAGGACCTGGGCAATTACGGAATATTTTATGACTCTTTGGGGACGTCTAGATGTCGAGATCTATAACAACGTTATATTTATGTCCGACACGCGGTTCGCAGGCGGCGCTCAACAGGGAGTGGCGATTGGTCGCGACGGCGGAGCAAAAGGAATAGTGCACTTCACTAACATCCTCGTGGCTAACAACACAATCGCAAACTATCCCATGAGCGCGATACGCATGCCATATGCAGCCAACGCTATTTGGGACTCTTCGGATAGCTTCCTTAACAATCTTGCTTATGCAGCCATGGCTACCTGGTGAGCCCCAGCGTCACAGGAGCAGCCGGACACTCAAATGTTGCGGTGAGTTCCAACGGCTGAGCGCATTCGTCGCTTACCAAACACCGAACGGCACAAGCTTTGCGTATGACTTTCACGTCCGATCCGATAGTTCTATTCCCGGGATCGCCGCGTAAACCTGTCATCGTATTTCACGGTCGACCGTGACGGTTGGGCCGCCCGTCCGTCGGTGCTTGGCAAGTCGGGGCTTATCGGCTCTTCCTCCCTTGGCCTCCACCAATCTGACGGCAACACCATCCGAGTAAATCTCATGGTTTTGTACATACCGCATGGTCGTTTTTGAGCCATCGCTGACCTAGGCCGCGATTTCCTTCCTCGTTCCATAATGTCCGGCCCCCACGGCATTACTTTTTGTGTAGCAACCAACAACCCGGAGGTTTTGGCAGCGAATTTCTTGTCTTCGCCGTTCCTAGCTGCACCGAACGAGCACCAGGTTCTCCTTCAGCGTAATTTCGCTTCGGCTGGAAGGGCATACAACGACGCGATCGGCGCGAGCGCGAACGACCTGATCGTATTCGCCCATCAGGACGTCTACTTTCCCGCCGGATGGGTCGCGCAACTCCGCCGGGCTATTTCGCAGCTCGACGAAAGTGACCCGAATTGGGGGGTACTGGGGTGCTGGGGCATGACGCAGAATGGGGAATACCGGGGTCATATATGCTCCGCCACGCAGAGTGTCCATGGAAGGCCCTTTGGCCGGCCTGCACAAGTTCAGACTCTCGACGAACTCGTACTGATCCTCAAAAAGTCCTCGGGACTGCGATTCGACGACAACCTTGCTCACTTCCATCTTTACGGTGCCGATATTTGCATGACAGCGGCGCAGCGCCGTCTGAATAGCTATGCGATATGTGCCCCGTGCATTCATAACTCTGAGCAGGGCGAAATCCTCCCGAGCGAGTACTACAGTGCTGCTCCTACGTGCGGCGCAAGTGGCAAGCCGCTCTCCCCATTCAAACCACCTGCTCGCGACTCACTCGGTCGAATTTCGGGCTGTACAAAAGGCGATTGCGAGAGACCGGCCTACGATATTTCCTGAGTCAAAACCGCGGTGCCAGTCGACGCAGGAGTCTAGAGACAATGCTGGAAGAGCTTAACGCGGTCCAAGTGACCAGCGGTAGCCCAGAGCGAACACAAACCGCCGTCAGAAGTTACGGCTCAAACGCAATGCGAGTTTGTTTAATTGCAAGCTGCCCAAGTTTAGGAGGCGCCGAACGCGCTCTCATGGAGACCATCGATGTCCTCATCGAAAGCGGGATCGAGTGTCGCGTGCTGCTACCAGGCGAGGGCGAATTGGCCGAGGAACTGAGAAAGGCCGGCATTCCGTACGCATTTGTGAAGAGAGGGGCGTGGATTTCCTGGAGCCGCCTTTCGGCGTGGTCGCGGATCAAGTACTCGCTTGCCATCATTATTGCGACATTTCAGGGAATACAAAAGGTGGCGGCCTGGCGACCCCAAGTTGTCGTCACCAACACGCTGACACTCTGCTACGGCTCAATAGCCGCCTGGGCGCTGCGTCTGCCCCACGTATGGCATTTGCATGAGTTCGGCACAGATGATCATGGCGTCTCCTACGTATTAGGAGAACGCGTGACAAAACGGGTCATCGGCCTTTCGTCGTCCACTTGCATTGTTGCGTCGCGCGCATTGGCTTCAGACTATGAACGCTTCATACCTCAGTCAAAGCTAAACGTGATCTATTACTCAATGCATCGCGCGAACCTGGGGGGCACCGCCCCCGTCCCCAGCACCACCTCCTCCCGCGACGGTACCGGGGTGTTCCGGATTGCAATCGTGGGCGGCTTGATCGAAGGCAAGGGCCAAGCGGACGCAATAAAGGCTGTCGGCTGCCTGGCCCGCGAAGGCCTGGCCGTAGAATTGACCGTCGTGGGCGGCGGCAATCCGATTTATCTTGAGACCTTAAAACGAATTGCGCTTACCGACGCTCACGGGGCGTCTGTAGTATTCACTGAACGCGTGAAGACCGCGCTTCCGTTCATGCGATCGTCTCATTTACTAGCCGTCTGCTCCAAAAGAGAGGGCTTCGGCAGAGTCACGATTGAAGCGATGTCCCTTGGGAAGCCTGTGGTCGGCGCGCGAAGCGGCGCGACCCCGGAATTGGTCGTTGATGGTTTCAACGGCTTCTTATACGAATATGGAAACCCGCGAGACCTCGCCAATAAACTAAGGCTCCTGCACGATGATCGTGATCTTGGGGAGCGGCTGGGAGAGAACGGAAAGCGATGGGCTGCCGGGCACTTCACGAAGGCGAGGTATTCGAAAGAGATTGTTGCTCTGATCACGGGTGTAGCAGAGAACCCAGGGGTAGTGGCTCGTCTGCGAACGCATATCCCGCCCCCTGCCGACCAAGCGAATTAACGTGCCAAGGTCAAGCGAAGGACAACCCACGCGTGTTCTCTACAGCTTTCCTCATAGGTTGGGAGCGAATCGCATTTGCTACACGGCTTGGCAGCAAGTGAATGGGCTTGCGGCTGCGGGAGCTGAGATCCTGGCCTTTCCAGGTTCCTTGAGCAGGATGTTCCCGCCGGCGTGAAAGTTGAGCCGACCCTGGCGCGCGGGAAGTTCCGCCTTCCTTACAAACTGCTTGGCAGCAGGCGGACTCTCGTTCTGCACGATGCCATCGTGGCCCGTCGCTTGCGAAAGCTAGAGGGAGAGGTCGATATTGTTCACACCTGGCCGCTCGGAGCCTTGAGGACACTGAAGGTAGCCCGGGAGTTGGGTATCCCCACAGTCCTCGAAAGGCCCAACGCCAACACGCGATTTGCCTACGAAGTAGTCCAGAGGGAATGCGAGCGGTTAGGTGTAGCCCTGCCGCCAGGCCATGAGCATGCCTATAATGCGGACATACTTCGCGTCGAGGAAGAAGAATACGACTTGGCGGACGGACTCCTCTGCCCTTCCGACTTTGTGGTGAAGACATTCCGGGACAAAGGCTTTGAACCGGGCAAACTCGTCCGGCACACTTACGGCTTCGATGAGAAAGTCTACTTCCCCGGCCGGCGAACGCGCCCGGCAGATGCAGGGGTGGCAATGCTGTTCGTTGGCGTTTGCGCTGTGAGGAAGGGCGTACATTTCGCGTTGGAAGCATGGCTCAAATCGCCCGCCCACGAAACCGGGACCTTTCAAATCGCGGGCGAGTTCTTGCCCGCTTACGCCGAGAAGCTCCGCCCCATGCTCTCGCACCCCAGTGTCAAAGTACTGGGCCATCGGAACGACATACCGGATTTAATGCGCCAAAGCGACATTCTGGTACTGCCGAGTATTGAAGAAGGTTTTGGATTGGTGATAGCAGACGCTATGGGTGCCGGTTGTGTGCCGCTGGCTTCCGATGCCTGTACGGAAATATGCAGGCACATGCAGACCGGATTGGTACATCCCGTCGCAGACGTGGCCACGCTTGCTCAGCAAATCACGATGCTTCATGAGGATCGATCGCTGCTGGAAAGGCTTCGCATCGCGAGCTTGGAGTTCGCGCCTCAGGTTACCTGGACCGCCGCCGGCGTAAGGTTGCTGGAAGCCTACCGCGAGGTGATCGCATCCCATCGGACACAGCCCGAGACCGTGGCTGCTACCGGGATGGCCAGAAAGGCGCAGGGTTAATGAAGTTCCACCAGCGCGATTTTGGCCAGGGTGCTTCGGACACCTTGCTGCACCCCGTAGTGTTAGTGGCTCTGGTGGTCGCCTGCGCACTGATTCTGCTGCTCCCCAGGAAGTACGTTGTTATCCCGCTGCTGATGGCCGCTTTCCTGATTCCCCGCGGCCAGGAACTCCTTATTTTTGGTCAGCACTTTTACACCTTGCGAATTCTCATACTGACCGGCTTTGTGAGACTCGTGGCGGCGAAGTTTTATATTGCAGGCGGGATGAACGTCATCGACAAGCTTTTCATTCTATGGGCATCCTACCGCGCAATAGCGTTTATGGTGACCAACGGGTCGGGCGCGGTGTCGGCCCAAGTGGCCTTTTTGATCCAAGCTCTTTGCGGTTACTTCGTGGTGCGGCACCTCATCCAGAACGAGGCAGACATCGCCCGCGCCGCCAAGACGCTGGCGGTCGTTGCCTTGGTGGTCAGCGCGTTCATGGTCAGTGAACACTTTAGAAGGCTCAACATCTTCGGGTACCTCGGTGGAGTGGCATTGATTCCGGAAGTACGAAACGGGAGGACCCGGGCGCAGGGACCCTTCGGTATCTCCATCAACGCCGGCTGCTTCGGGGCAACGCTACTGCCGCTGTTTTATTGGTTATGGAAGGGAGGTCGGTCGAAGTTACTCGGTCTTTTGGGGGCAATCGGTTCCACCCTGATGGTCTTAACGTCTAATTCCAGTACACCTGTGCTCGCCTATGGCGCTGGCGTGGGCGCACTTTTTCTCTGGCCCATTCGGCGCCACATGCGAAAGGTTCGTTGGGGAATCGTGCTCGCCATTGCCGGGCTGGCCCTGGTGATGAACGCGCCCGTTTGGTGGGCTATCCGCCACGTGGATGTTGTTGGTGGATCCGGCGGTTACGACCGCGCCCATCTGATTGACGTCTGCATTAGGCACATCCGGGATTGGTGGTTGTTCGGTTCAAACCAATTCGGCCTCTGGGGATGGGACATGTGGGACCTCTCCGATCAGTTCGTGGCGGAAGCAGAGACAGGCGGGTTGGTGGCCCTTGTTTGCTTCATCGCCATCATCTCTCGCGGGTTCGGCCGGCTGGGCACGACCCGGAAACTTGTAGAGGGCGATCGCCGGCAGGAATGGCTCTGTTGGAGCCTGGGCGCGGTGATGTTTTCCAACATCCTCGCCTATTTCGGCACCGCCTACTGGGACCAAACCATATTCTGGTGGTTTGCCTTTCTGGCCATGGTCTCGGCCGCTACAATTCTGCGCGAAACGATTCCTGAAGCTGCCCAAGAAGCCCAGCCCGCTGCAGCCGCCGGGCCGGTGCACCCATTCGCCCCCGTCGACGAATCACCCGACTGGCAGAAACTGCTGCACCAATAAGATGCTCACCGGGATCAACTACAGCTATCGGGCCAACAACCGCCACGGAGCCGCGACCGTTAGGGAGCGAACGCCAAGCCTCGGAAGCACGATAACGATGGATCGAATTCAACCCAGGCTATCGGGACTGCCGACCGGGGACAGGCGCCTGTGTCCCAAGGCGCACACAAATCTCCGTTCTCGTTACCGAAGCTCGTCGCCGCGTGGACTTGAGGACTCGCCAACGGAGCCGCGACCGTTAGGGAGCGAACGCCAAGCCTCGGAAGCACGATAACGATGGATCGAATTCAACCCTAGCTACTGGGAATGCCGCGATCAACAACAGATCATCCACAGCTATCGGACCAACAACACCCAACCGAGCCGCGACCGTTGCTCTCCGCCCCGAAGCCAGGGAGCGCACTCAATAGCCCGCTAACAAACGACAGCTCCTTACTCTTCCGCTAAGCTTACCGAGGCGCGACGGTAACGCAGCACTTGCCCAAACCCGACTTTCCTGGTATTAGACCTTAAACCCGCTTGACTGTTTTCATCCCCACGTCGCCGGACCAGTGAGATACAAGGTTACACGCGAAAATGGAATCAATGGACTCGACCGCCCCGATAAAGCTATCCGTAGTTATCATCTGCTGGAACGATTGGAAAGTAATAGAGAATTGCCTGCGCTCTATCTACCAAGGCACCCATCAGATTAACTACGAAGTAATTGTCTCCGATAACGGATCCACCGACGGTTCCGTCGATAAGATCCGTGCGGCCTTTCCTTCCACCCGTGTAATCGAGAACCGTGCGAACCTCGGCTTCTCCAAAGCCAATAACGTGGGAATCCAAGCCGCCCGCGGCGAATATGTACTCATCCTGAATCCGGATACGATAATCCATGAGGGCTCGCTGGATCGATGGATTCCGTTTGCCGACCGGCATCCGGAGGCTGGCGCCTTTGGTTGCCGGGTCGAGAACCCGGACGGGACATTTCAGGAATCAGCCCGGCCTTTCCCAACTGTTTGGCGCAGCCTGATCGCAGCCCTGTACCTGCGGCCCTTGGGCTACCTAAACCCGGTCTTCCTCGCGGATCGATACGTCGGGTGGAACGGAAAGACCGAGCGCAACGTAGACTGGCAATCCGGCTGCTGCGTGCTGTTTCGAGGCGATCTCCTCAGGCGTTTAGGCGGGTTTGACGAACGATTTTTTTACCATTTCGAAGAGGTGGATCTGTGCTATCGCGTCTGGAAAGCGGGCTTCACCATCCGCTTTACTCCGGAAGCCTCCATCACCCACCTCGGTGGCCAGTCAGTCGGCAGGTTTCCTGCGAGGTTTGCGATTGAGACGAGCCGAAGTGGCTACCGCTATTTCTACAAACACTTCGGGGCGCAGGGTGCGCGGCGCATCCGCCTGGTCCTCCTGCTGCGCCTGCGCGTGCGACAGATCGGGTATGGCTTGCTCCGCTGGATAAAGCCCAGTGAGCAACTGGAAAGCCGGCTGGAAATGTATCGGGTCAGCGTGAAGTGGAACAAACTCATCGACCCCGTCGCCTTCGCCGAAACAGGACGAGAGCACCCTGCGGAGCCAATATCCGGCATCCGCGCAACATAAGGATCCGACGTGGCACGCTCTCCGCATCGGAGCAAGGCTTTCAGCCTGTGGGCCTTCAGAGCAAAGCCGACCGTAGACAAAAGCCGACCGGGGACAGGCGCCTATGTCCCAAGGCGCGCACATACCTCCCTATCTCGTCACCAAAGCCCGTCGCCGCGTGGACATAGCGAGCCTGTCCCCAGACCAGCCACAGCTGTTTCCAGGATGTAGCAGCTTCCGCATCATGTTAAAAACTCACACCGGAGGAACTCAAAACAAAATGCTTAGATCGTTGGTAACGGGCGGTGCCGGCTTCATGGGGTCGCACGTTGCCGAACATTTGCTGCGCCACGGCCATGAGGTGGTCGTCCTGGATGATTTGAGCGGTGGTTTTGAGCCCAACGTCCCGCCGGGCGTTACGTTTATTCAAGGCTCCATCATTGATCATGAGATGCTCAACAGACTCTTTGAGCGTCATCGCTTCAGCTACGTGTATCACCTCGCCGCCTATGCCGCCGAAGGCCTCAGCCATTTCATCAAGCGATTCAACTACTCCAACAATCTGATCGGCTCCGTCAACCTGATCAATGCCTCCGTCAATTACGATGTCAAGTGCTTCGTGTTCACTTCATCCATCGCCGTCTACGGCTCCGGCCGAAGTCCCATGTCCGAGGAGATGACCCCCGTTCCCGAAGACCCATACGGCGTAGCTAAGTTCGCCGTTGAGCAGGAACTGCGAATCAGCCACGAAATGTTCGGCCTGGAGAGCATCGTTTTTCGGCCTCACAACGTCTACGGGGAACGGCAGAATATCGGCGACCGGTATCGCAATGTGGTCGGCATTTTCATGAATCAGTTGCTGCGAGGGGAGCCCATGACGATCTTCGGCGATGGGACCCAGCTCCGCGCCTTCACGCACATCGACGATGTGGCCCCGATCATAGCCCGGTCGGTCGATTGCCCGGAAGCTCGCAATCAGATTTTCAACATTGGCGCTGACCAGCCCCACAGCGTCAACGAACTGGCCGAAATCGTCGCCGACGCGATGGGCTTGCCATGTAACATCCTGCGTCTGGATACTCGAAATGAAGTGAAAGTCGCGTTCTCCGATCATTCCAAGGCCGAGCGAATGTTCGGTGGGAAGTACAAGAAGTCTCTAAAGGAAGGCGTCGCCGCGATGGCGGCCTGGGTCCAAAAACACGGTGCTCGGGAAAGTAGCGTCTTCGAGGAAATTGAGATCCTGAAGAAGATGCCGCCAAGTTGGGCCAAGGTCGCAGCGTCCCGGGTTCATGGTTGAGCTTCGCAGCAAGTACGCCGACCGGGGACAACCGCCGAGCCTGTCCCCAGACGCACGGCTGCCATTTTCAGAACAACATCGGAGCCGCCAATGACCCGATATGTCGTCATAACTCCCGTGCGCGATGAAGAGGCCTACCTGCGGTTCACCCTCGACAGCATGCTCGCCCAGACAATTCGACCCGTCGAGTGGGTCATCGTCAACGATGGTTCTGGCGACGCGACCGGCGAAATCGTAGATGAGTATGCTCAGCAATACCCCTGGATCCGTGCTCTGCATCGCAAGAATCGGGGCTACCGCAAGTCCGGAGGCGGCGTGGTCGAAGCGTTTAATGAAGGCTACGCCACGCTCGCGACGCAAGACTGGGATTACATCGTAAAACTCGACGGCGACCTTACATTTCAACCGGATTACTTCGAGAAGTGCTTCGAACATTTCGAACACGAGCCACGCCTTGGCGTCGGCGGCGGTTTGATTTATCACGTCCTGAACGGTGTAAAAACACCTGAGTCCCACCCCGAGTTTCATGTACGGGGAGCAACCAAGATCTATCGCAAGGCTTGCTGGGATGGGATCGGGGGCTTCTACCCGGCGCCGGGTTGGGACACACTTGACGAAGTGAAAGCCAACATGCTGGGTTGGAAATCGAGAACCTTCCCGGACCTCGAGCTGCTGCACCACCGATTCACCGGCTCTGCCGACGGACGTTGGGGAAACAGTGTCAAAAATGGACGCGCAAACTACATCTCCGGCTACCATCCCGCGTTCATGCTCGTGAAATGCGCCTCCCGTTTTGCGCGCGACCCTTTCAGCGTCGGTCCATTCGCTCTGGCCTACGGGTACGTTACCGGGTTTCTCAAGAAGATTCCTCAGGTCAATGATCGTGCACTGATTCGTTATCTCCGCAGCCAGCAGCTGAAGAAGCTCTGGGGCGGCGAAACCATCTGGAGGTAGCCGGCTGATGTGCGGAATTTGCGGAAAACTCAATTTCGATCGCGAAGCAGGCGTTACCAAAACGCTTGTGCAGGGCATGCTCGGGACCATGCTCTATCGCGGTCCCGATGACGAAGGCGTATACACCTCCGGCCCTGTTGGACTGGGACACTTGCGCCTCTCCATCATCGGATTGGAGACTGGCCACCAACCGCTGAGCAACGAAGACGGCACAGTCTGGATCACCTTTAACGGCGAGATCTATAACTATAAAGAACTGCGTCGCGACCTCGTCGCCAAAGGACATGTTTTCGCAACCGACACCGATACCGAGGTCATCGTCCATCTGTATGAGGAACTGGGAGAGGGATGCCTGCAGCAGTTGCGTGGCATGTTTGCCTTTGCCATCTGGGACGGTCGGCGCAAGCAACTGTTTCTAGCCCGGGACCGAGTTGGGATCAAGCCGCTTTATTACTTTTTGAACGGCAAGTCGCTCGTCTTTGCCTCGGAGATCAAGGCCATCCTCGCGGACCCGGAGGTAAGAACCGAAGTTGACCCGCGGATGATTGACCGGTTCTTGACCTTCTTCTACCTGCCAGGCGACGAAACGCTGCTGGCGGGTGTGAAAAAACTCGCTCCCGGTCACTACCTCACAGTCCGGGACGGGAAAGTCGAAGTACAGCGTTATTGGGACCTGGAGTTTTCGCCTTCGAAGCTCTCCATCCGCGCCGCCGAGGAGCGTCTGCTCGAGCTGTTGGATGAGTGCGTTCGTCTGCACATGATCAGCGACGTGCCTGTCGGCATCCTCTTGAGCGGCGGTGTCGATTCCACGGCAATGCTAAGCTTGGCGGTCAATCATGCCAACGGTCCGCTCAGCAGCTACACCGTGGGTTTTGATAAGCCTGCCATCGACGAGAGACCTTTCGCCCGCATAGCTGCAGAAAAGTTTGGCAGCGAGCACCACGAAATCACCATAAGTCCCCAGGACTTCCAGGACTTCTTGCCAAAATACGCCTGGCACATGGAAGAGCCCGTGTGTGAACCCCCCGCCGTCGCACTTTATTACGTCTCCAAATATGCCAGCAAATTCGTGAAGGTCTTGATCTCCGGAGAAGGCGGCGATGAGGCTTTCGCGGGTTACGAAACCTACCGGAACGTCTTGTGGCTGGAGCGCTTGAAGCGGGTGCTCGGCCCGACCCGTGGGCCGGCCTCTTCAGTTCTATCCGGTCTCAATCGCATCGCAGGTTCCGGAATCGTCGGCAAGTACGCCCCTCTGCTTAATATTCCCTTTGACTCGTATTACTATAGCCGCACCAGCGGGCCACGAAGTTACTTCAATAGGAATACCCGGCAGCTTTACTCGAGCGATTTCGCGCGCCACGCGGACAAGCAGTTTTCAAAGGCGCCCTTGCAGGAAGTCTTTCGCTCCGCTCCGGCCGGGCTTTTGAATCGAATGCTCTACGCGGACACCAGAACTTGGCTGCCCGACGATCTTCTGATCAAGGCCGACAAGATGACCATGGCAAATTCGGTAGAGTTGAGGGTTCCACTGCTCGATCACAAACTCTTGGAATTCGCAGCATCGTTGCCGCCCAACTACAAGATCCGCGGCCTTAAGACAAAATACCTCCTGAAAAAGACACTGGCGCACCTTCTGCCCGACGAGATAGTGAAACGCAAGAAGGCTGGCTTTCCACTTCCTTATGCTTCCTGGCTTCGATCGGAGATGAGGCCTTGGCTTACCGATCTGCTTCTCGATCGCAAAACGTGCGAGAGAGGCTACTTCGATCCGGCGTGCATCGAACAACTTCTTTCGCAGAATTCACAATACGGTCATTACGCAAAGGAGCTTTTTTCGCTGGCGACTCTGGAACTATGGCACCGGGCTTTTCTCGAACCGGCAAACTTCGCGGGCAGCGATCAATTGAACGGTCTCAGCCCCGCAGCCGCCGCACCGCAGGGCCCGTGATTAAATCCGTTGAAGGGGTGGGCGCCTCGCCCGCGATCGACGCCTCGTCGGTCCGTTCCGGCGCTCGCGATTAGCCCCGGCGTCTCGCGACCCTTGTCATATCCGTTGTCACAGCGTTCACGCCGAAATTTGCCCCACAAAATCATGTACTTCCGCAAAACTTGATATGGCAGCCGCGATCACCCTCCGTATCCTTAGAACCGGAGAAGCTCCCGGCCCGGCATCCGTAGATCGAGTTTTGGCTTCGATTTTTCAAATAGCTTCTTCGAAACAGAATCCGACCATGGCAGCAATCCCGAAGCTTAAAACGCTTGGTTGGGTGTGGCTTCGATTTTTCGAACAATCCCCGGTGGTGCTCAGCTTAGCCAGGTTCGTTTCGCAATTCGATACGGCCAGCTCTTGCGCCAGTCGAGACCGGCACCCCTTGACGGGCTAATAATCGATCTAAATACCTTAGAATCAATACGATGAGTTTGAATGCACAAGAATCGAGCCAGCCCGGCCGCCGCTGGGTTCGTTTCGTAATCCCCTTGTCGCGGGACTGGGCACCCGCACCCGCGCCGCAGGGCTCATGATCAATTATCCTAATAGAGACAACCGTGCCAGAAGTAAAACCCCTACCCGACACTGAAACCAGCCTCGGCGAGACCCTCGCCTTTATTCGCCGCGTCCTGAAACGCCGGAAGTTGCTGATCCTTGGAACGGCCGCGCTCTTGGCGGTACTCACCGCGGCAGCGCTGCCCCTCATTCCCAAGAAGTACAAATCCGAGGCGTTGATCCTCGTGGTGAAACAAGAGGTCCCGGAGCGTTACGTGACTCCTACCTCGACGATAGCGATCGGCGAAGAGGTCCAGGCTATGGCAGAGGAAGTGTTGTCCCGGACCCAGCTGATGGTTATCATCGACGACCTTCATCTATATGCGAATGAACGGAAGACGCACGCCCCCGAAGAAATCGTCGAGATGATGCGCAAGAAGATCGACATTAAACCGCTCGCAGCCTCGGATCTTGCTCCCGATCGTAAGGACTTCAGTGCTTTTAAGATCGCCTACAGCGCCCAGGACCCGCAAATCGCTCAGGACGTCACCAGCCGGCTCACGTCTCTTTTCATCCAGGAGAACTTAAAGGCTCGCCAGGACCAAGCCACCAACACGGCCACTTTCTTGGGTTCGCAGCTCGACACTGTCAAGCAAAAGCTCGATGAGCAGGAAGCGCGGCTGCGGGACTATAAAATGCAGCACATCGGCGAACTGCCCGACCAACAGCCGGGCAATATGGCTATTCTCGGAGCTTTGCAGTCGCAGCTTCAGAACACCGTTTCGTCCGAGGCACGATCCGAACAGCAGCGGGCCTACCTGGAATCGCTCTTGAGCAGCTACCGGGACTTCGCCGCCCGTGCCGCTGCAACGCCCCCGCCCGTGAGTCACACCGTGACGCCGCTCGAGCAAGCGCAGGCTCAGTTGAAGCACCTCCAGAATATAAAAGAACAGCTATTGGGCATCTACAAGCCGGAGCATCCCGATTTCGTGAAGTTAGAGAGACAGATTGCCAGACAGCAAATTGTGGTCAAGGATCTCGAATCGCAAGAAGCCGCTGAAAAAGCAAAGACCCCGGCGCCATCGACCCCTGTAAATAAGGGGGACGACATGCCGGTGGCCCAAATAAAGAGCCAGCTGGAAGCCAACCGGCTGGAGATGGCACGTCTCGTGAAAGACGAACAGCAGCTTAAGACTGAGATGGCTCAATATCAACAGCGGATCGTCCAGGCCCCCGTCCGCGAGCAGCAACTCGCAGACGTCGTCAGAGACCACGAATTATTGAAGCAGAGTTACGCCGACCTCCTTAGCAAGAAACAGCAGTCGCAGCTTGCGGCGAGCCTGGAAAAGGACCAACAGGGCCAGCATTTTCGGCTCATCGATCCGCCCAGTCTTCCCAAAGTCCCGTCCGGTCCCCTTCCGATAGCCATTAGCGGGGGCGGCGCGGCTGTTGGTCTGCTAATTGGCGTTGGAATTGCCTTTCTCCTGGAGATGAAAAAGAACGCATTCCAAACCGAGAAAGACATCATGAAATCTCTCGGCTTGGTGCTGGTCCTTGAAGTTCCGGTGCTGCTCACCGCTCCCGAAAGGCGTCGGCACACCTGGAAATCGGCCCTCGAAGTTATGGCCAGCTGTGTTCTGGTCATGGTCATTGGCGCCGCTGAGTACTATGTATATAGGCTTGGATAATAATCTGTCTCAACCCTCTAAGCAGCCGCCTCTCTCTCTGACCCGCTGGGGGGCGCGCTCCACGTGGCACAAATCGTGAACCTGTTTCCAAAGCCGGAAGACGACATTGACCCTTTCTCCTCACTTGATCCGGAGCCCGGCGACGAGTCTACCGAGATCGTTGCTCTAAACGCCGCGCCCATCGAGGACGTTGACATTCAAAAGGGATGCCGCTTGGTCGTTCACACGGAGCCTCGTGGTCCAGCCGCCGAGCGCTTTCGATATCTCCGGATCCGGCTTCGCGATCCGTGGGAGAGCGGAAAGTTGAAGACTGTCCTCGTAACCAGTGCGTTGCCCCAGGACGGAAAGTCTACCATCGCACTTAACTTGGCGTCTTCTCTCTGTGAACACGGCAAGAAGAAGGTTTTGCTAATAGAAGGTGACCTTCACCGACCCAGTCTCGCGTTGCAATTGGGGCTCGAGCCAGGACCCGGACTCGTCGAATGCCTTGGTACTGACACGGATCCCATCCCCTTAATCCGCCGTTTGGAGCCCTTGGGGTGGTACTTGCTGAAGGCTGGGGGAAAGTGCATCAACCCGACTGAGTTGTTGCAATCGGGGATGCTTCCAGCCCTCCTTGCAAAACTCACCCCGCATTTCGATTGGATTCTGCTTGATTCCCCTCCTGTCATCCCAGTTACCGACGCGCTCGCGATGGCGCGCGAGGTCGACGCGGTCCTGATGGTTGTCCGGGCCGGATCCACCCCTCGCGAGGCTGTGCAGCGCTCGCTTGCTCAATTGGGCCGAAGGAAACTATTGGCTGTCGTCCTCAACGCGATCGAAGGCTTGAACCTCGTCTACTCAAAATACGGCTATTACAACAATCCCGAGCTCGATGGCGGCCCAACCGCTGCGATATCCGGCGCACCCGCCGCAGCGGCTGATCGCGTTTCAACCAGGACGACGAATGGCGTCCGGGGCACAGCATTTGACGGAGTCCTGGATACAGCCACTGATCACGCGCTAGAGACCGAGACTGACGACGCCCCTGGCACTTCGAGTAATAACGGGCAAAATCCCGATATGGTCCGCGCGGAATTCAACAGAAGAAGAAAGAGATTTGGCAACCTCCGCCCGGGCCAAAAAGCTGACTAGCCCTTACCAGCCGCAGCGTCGTTAACCTACCTCGTTCAGATCCCAATCAGTAGCCAAGTGAAACCCATTCGGATCTTAGTTGCCGATGAGCAACCGGCCTTTCGTGAGGGCCTACGGAAACTCCTCAAGTCTGAGCGCAATATCCACATTGCTGGCGAGGCCCATAACGCTCAAGGCGCGGTCGAACTGGCCAACGAACTCGTGCCGGACGTTATTTTGCTCGACTTTCGTTTATCTCAAACGCCTGAGATATCCCGGGCTGAGGCAATCCGAGGCTCGCTGGCGCGCTTTCCGATATTGATGATGGTCCGGAAGCCCGAGAAAGACCAAGTCGTAGAGGCCTTCCTCCTCGGAGCGAGGGGAGTTGTCCGGAAAGGGTCGCCGCCTCGGCTGTGGCTCAAGAGCATTCGAGCAGTAGTGGCAGGCGAATACTGGCTCGGCGGCGAAAGCGCCGAAATCCTGGTAAATGCCCTCCGCGAGTTCCTTGCCCAGACTACGAGGACTACGCCATTCCTGGGTCATGATTTGACACCCCGCGAACTGGAGATTGTCAAAAGGATCGCGCTCGGTCGTTCCAACCGGGAAGTCGGGTTGGAGTTTTCAATCTGCGAAAAAACAGTCAAGCATCACCTGACCAACATCTTTGGCAAACTTGGAGTGTCGAGCCGCTTGGCCTTAGCGATGCTTGCCCGCGACAACAATATGCTTCGGGCTAACTCACGCGACATTATCAAAGACACGGAACTAACACCGGATGCCATGAAAGCAGTTGCCTGCGCTAATGATGTGGGCAATTTCGCGATCGAAGTTATTGGGAAAAGTGATACAGAGCGTTAATAATATGCAAGCGGCGCGACCCAATGTACTTATTATTGTCGAAAACGCTTCCGTGCCGGCTGACCGCCGCGTATGGCAGGAAGCAAGAGCTCTGACCGAGGCGGGCTACGGAGTCTCCGTCATCTGTCCTAAGAGCCGTGGCTTTGAAACTTCTTACGAACGCCTCGAAGGCATTGACGTATATCGTTACGGCGGAGTCGAGGGATCTGGAGCGATACGCTACGTTTTGGAATACAGCTGGGCCTTGGTGAGCCAATTCTGCCTGGCCGTTCGGATCTTCTCGAAAACTCGCTTCCGTGTACTTCAGGGCTGCAATCCCCCAGACACGATATTCCTTATCGGGCTAGTTTTCAAGATGCTTGGCGTCCGCTATATCTTTGACCAGCACGACCCGGCCCCTGAACTCTGCCTGAACAAGTTCCCCAAGGCGGCCCTGTTCTTTAAAATGAGCCTTTGGGCTGAATGGCTGTCCCTCCGCACAGCGGACGCAGTAATGGTGACGAATGACTCTGCGAAGGAATCCGCGATAACGCGGGGAAATATTGCGCCCGATCGCGTTTTTGTCGTGCGAGGCTGTCCGGACCTTAAAGATTTTCAACTCCCAGCGCCCAGCCCGCAGTTGAAGGACGGACGAAAAAGCCTCGTCGTCTATCTAGGCGTTATGGGACCGCAAGACGGGTTAGAACTACTCATTGACGCGATTGAATATCTGGTGAAAACAAAAGGCCGTAAGGACGCTTTGTTTGTGCTGATCGGACATGGCCAGGAATTGCCCCGGCTTCAAGAGTTGGTCACCTCCCGCGGGCTTGAGCCGTGGGTGAGGTTCACGGGGCCGCTTTATGGCGATAAGCTCCGAGTCTACCTCGCCACGGGTGACATAGGAGTAGCGCCAGATCCATCGAACGGATTCAACGATAGGCTGACAATGCTCAAGATTCTCGAGTACATGGCCTGCGGACTGCCAACTGTTCTTTTCGACCTGAAGGAGGGCAGAGTCTCAGCGGGAGATTCCGCACTGTACGCACAGCCAAATGACACGAAGAGCTTTGGCGACCAAGTCGCTGTTTTACTCGACAACGAGCAGTTACGTTTGGAACTCGGTGCGAGAGGTAAGCAGCGGGCCTACCAGAGCTTGAACTGGCAAACCCAGAGGCCAAGCCTCCTGCGAGCGTATGATGTCGCTCTGTCGGGCACCAGAGACGCTTCGGCTGCTCATGTGGAACGCGCCGGGGACCCTGAGCCTACTCCCCGTTCTGAAGAACTCTGAGGCTCGTCGTTATAGACAATGGTGATCGATCTCACCTATCCTTGTTGAAACAGATTGCGTGCGTAGTAGATTGCCTGGCGTCGGGATAAGCCAGGAGGCGGCCTCCGGCTTGCGACTCGCCGCCGACCGCACGTTTGACCAATTTCAGAGATGTTGCTGACAAGAATCTACTATTTGGTAAAGCCCTTCATACCGTGGGGTGTGCGACTGCGCATCAGGCGGCACTGGGCGAGCCACTGCCGGAAGGCCAACGCCGCAATTTGGCCGATCGACGACGCTGCAGGTACCATCCCGCAGTGCTGGCCGGGCTGGCCGGCATCCAAACAATTCGCTC
The DNA here is from genome assembly GCA_963740005.1 of uncultured Acidobacteriaceae bacterium. Lineage (GTDB taxonomy): Bacteria > Acidobacteriota > Terriglobia > Bryobacterales > Bryobacteraceae > CAJCIT01. The sequence continues at coordinate 118,483 of CAVUCO010000029.1, forward strand.
TGGTCTTAACGCATGACGTTGAGGGCCGGAAAGGCCTTTCGCGAGTCCGGCAGTTGATGGACCTCGAGTCGAAGTACGGACTTCGCTCATCGTTCAACTTTGTCCCCGAGGGCGAGTACGACTTGCCTGACGCCACAAGAGAAATGCTGGACCGGGCCGGATTTGAGGTCGGCGTGCACGGATTGGAGCACGACGGGAAACTCTATAGCTCCAAGAAAGCCTTCGCTTGCAAGGCCGCTCGGATCCAGATGTACCTTCGACGCTGGAACGCGGCCGGTTTTCGGTCGCCCTTAATGCAACACAGGCTCGCGTGGCTGCACCAGCTGGGGGCGGAGTATGACGCTTCCACATTTGATACAGACCCGTTCGAGCCGGAACCCGACGGTGTCGGTACGATTTTCCCATTCTGGGTACAGGGACCTGAAGACACGGGCTATGTGGAACTGCCCTATACACTCGCCCAGGACTTCAGCCTGTTTGTAGTTTTGAGAGATCAAAACATCGACGTGTGGAAGCAGAAGCTGGATTGGCTGGCTGAGCACGGCGGTATGGCTTTGCTGCTTACTCACCCTGACTATATGTGCTTCCAAGGCAAGCCAGAGCGAGATGAATACCAAGCCTCCCGTTACGAGGAGTTCCTGGGCTACGCGTTAGAGAAATACGAAGGGAAGTTCTGGCCTGCTCTGCCGCGCGATGTTGCCCGATTCTATCGGGTTCATCGAAACGGCTTATTCACGGGTGGCCTGGATAGCGAAGGACCAGCCGCCGCTTCCTCGCGAGCCACGTCGCCCACTCGCTAACTTCCCCCCCAAACGTCTCGTCCTGTTCTTGTCCCCCGCTTGCTCTGCCAGCCAGCCTCTGGGATGGGCTTGAACTGCAGGTCCGGACGACAACGCTGGTGTAATCCCCACAGCCTTTGGGTGAAACTATCCCGCCGGAGGTGTCTTTGATCGGTAATCCGAGCTGTCTTATTGGACTACCCCACCGGATGGTGCGATCACAATCAAGTTACCCGCTCCCGATGACCCTTCGCTGCCACTCACGCCGATTGGAGTGGCCGACACGCCAGTAGCCATCGTCATGTTCACGACTGCCACAGGACCGTTAGAGATAATCGTCGTATTCGGGCCCGATAGCAAGCAAGTGTATGACTCGGGACCGGCGACACAGCTCAAGGCCTTGCCCGCCGCAGTAGCTGCCGGTCCGGCGGCAACGGATATGGAGACCACATTACTCAGTGGATAGGTCACGGTCCACTGGATGGCTGCGGGTTCATTGCCGGCAGGCGATGTGAGATCCACGTTCATGGAAGCCTGCCCGCCGGTCCCAGTGCTGCCTGGGGACAAACTCAAAGCGTCCGTCAGGCCGAGCGGGGCTAACAGTCCCAACGTGGCAATCCGCGAAACGCCACCTAGAGTTGCGGTGACCGTGGCGCTCTGACTGCCGACGACGGGGCCGGATATTGCACTAAAGGAACCGGAAACGAAACCAGCGGCAACCGTAACCGAAGTAGGCACCGTGAGCAGGGAGTTGTTGTTGGAAAGTGCGATTGAGGCCCCACCGGAAGGAGCAGCCTGATTTAGCGTCACGATACAACTGCCGGAAGCCTTTGGCCCCAAGATGGCGGGCGTGCATGCGAGCGACGCGGGCGTCGTCGGAACTACCAGCTGAATTGGGACGCTTTGCACAGCGCCGCCAAGCATGGCGATTACGGCCACGGTCTGGCTGCTGGTAATAGCAGCCGTACTGGCCGTAAAGGAAGCCAAACTGGACCCGGCGGCCACACTGAACGAAGCCGGAACCTCCAGTGTCGGACTGGTGCTCGAGAGGGTGATCAGGGCACCGCCGCTAGGAGCGGCCTGATTCAGTGCTACGGTGCACGTACTCGAGGCATTCGGCCCTAAGATCGCGGGCGCACAACTAAGCGAGGTTGGTACGGTCGGGACGACCAGGCTAATAGAGGCCGTCACCGAAACGGAGTTGAGTGAAGCTGTGATGGTAGCGCTCTGACCGGTCTTCAACAACTTGCTGCTCGCGGCGAAAGCAGCCGTAGTCGACCCGGCCGCAACACTAACGGAAGCGGGTACGGTGAGCAGGACATTGGTACTTGAGAGCGCCACGGACGCGCCGCCGCTAGGAGCGGCCAAAGTTAGCGTCACGGTACAAGTGCTTGACGCACTCCCTCCAATGCTGGTGGGTGTACAAGTCAGCGTTGAAGGAGTCGTTGTTCCGACTGGGACACTTCCCAACGCCACATGCGCCGTTACCAAAAGAGCTGCTGCCATTAAGGAAAGAAAGTTGTTATTCAAGGGATCCTTCTTCTACTCATCGAAAGGATGCGACCGGTCAAGCCTTCCCTACGGCCGCTCGATTGCATCTTCCTGAATTCAGTCTCCGCGGCTGACTGCCCATCCGAAACCGGCTTCCTATGAAGAGTGGACATCGAGAAGCGCCTAAGGAGACGGTGCCGTGGCGACAGCCTCGTTTGAATAGGCACTCTCGTTATTGCTGGTGTCCACGGCCGTTGAGACGTAGTAATACGTGTTTCCCGCTGCAACGGAGTTGTCGGTGAAAGTAATGCTGGCTATGAGCGACGAGTTTACTTTTGTATACGGTCCACCCGATGTAGTGCCGCGATACACGTTGTATCCGGCGACATCTGCAGAACTGCTCGCAACCCAGTTCAGCACAACATAGTGGGCTATCGCCCCCGCTCCGGTCTGGCAAGCCGCGCCCAATGCAGCGTTGATGACACGCTGAACAACGGCGACGTTGCACACCCCGATACCGCCAATCTGAGCGCTACAAGGCGTGACGCCAAGCGCCATATTGATTGCCAGCTGCACGTCAGCCGCATTAACGGTTCCGTCCTTATTCAGGTCACAAGGGCTGTAGGATGTTTGAGCGGCTAGAGGTATAGCCAGCAAAGCCCAAGCCATTCCCGAGCAAACACCAGAGCTCAGGGCTTCGAATCTTCGATTCCGCGGCCGCAATCGGCGTTTTGTCAATTCAAACATTTTTTGAACTCTCTAAATAATCTTTTCGGCTCTGACACGAAACGGTTTTACTGTTTCTCGAGCGTCGCCGTAACAGGAGTTTCATACAATGGGCAAAGCTCTCCGGCTCAATTGAAATTATTGGGTTCTAAAGCTTTCGGACTTGCGGGCGACAGACGGGTTGGTGAGGAGAATTCCTCTCGCGAATTCTACCCTATCTCCGTTGTCCCTCTACCAGTATTTTTACCAGTCTAGGGCCGACAACGCAATAATGAAGGTGGCTGATTGTACTCTTTTTTTTGTAACCTGGCTGACTCGACCTCGCGATCCGTTGCCTTTCTCACCTTCCACGTCCGTCGGCGGTCTGCCGCGGAGCAACTGTCGCCGATCGTGAAGACGCTTTAACTCGATTCGACTTTTGCGATTCACCTTAGTTCTTTAGTCCTCGGTAGTGTTTTGCAACTAACGCTGCACCCCAATCCGGCGCGCTTTTGGTGCTGCAATGCGTTGTAGATCACATACCTTTCTAGACTCACGGTGATAAAGCGTCCCAAAAATCGGTTGGAATAAGTCCTGGTTAATTGAATCCGCGTGGGGCCGATACAAGTCAGAGCGGAATCCTCGTTCGTAGCCATCAACACAGATGCAACATTCGATACTCCTCGGATGTCGCGCCCTGCGGGCACCGGTCTCCCGGCAAGAGCCAAAGCTGGTGGAGGACCCGTAGAAACACCGATTATGGCGCGGAAAATGAAGCAAGTAGCAAGCCGGGGCTGAAGCAATTGTCGCCGCTCTGGCGTCTATCGGGTTGAAACACGAAACCGGAACCCGTCCTTCTACGGGTTGACTACCGGGCATTGCTGCTTTACAAGTTAAAAGAGTCGGATGGGGGGATAGCATTCCACGTTTGATACGATTGCAAGCATATGGCTTTCGTAATTTTTTTGGTTTTTGATTGAGCTCGGACACGAAGCTCTTGAAACCACGGCTGTAAGTCAAAATGTTTTCCTGGTCTTCGGTCGAGAGTTTGGTTAGCATGGAGCTTCACGATCAATAACTTGCCACATATCCAGGCTGCGGACTCACAACAGCGGCCGTCTAGCTTCAAGGGTGCCCTCTTTGTTGAACTGGCTTAGAACTGCAAGAGTTCCTCAGCATGCCGCGAAGGCCCAATACGCCTTCGACACGTCCTGGGAATCTGAGATTCTGCCGCGGCAGCTTTTCATGAAGATGCTTTGCGTGGAGCGAAAGAGGTCCGAGCGCTCCGGCCGGCGCTTTGTGCTAATGCTTCTTGAGCCAGGCGAGATTTTGGACACGGATTGTTCATCCCTCGTTTTGGGTCAAATTCTCACCGTACTTCGCGAATCCACGCGAGAAACGGACATCACCGGCTGGTATGGGAATGGAACGACAATCGGCGTCATTTACACCGAAGTCGGATCCGACCCTGCAGCGGTCGTGGATGTGCTTTCGAACCGGGTGAGTTCGGCCCTCGGTGGGGCGCTAGGTGCAGAACAATTTGAACTTATACGACTGACTTTTCTGGTATTCCCAGATGATTGCGAAGGACAAGGACCCAGCCACGAGGGCTTTTCAGCGCTCTATCCAGACGTGCTGCATGAAATAGAAGTCAAAAAAGCGGCTCTGTTGGCAAAGCGCGGGTTGGACGTTGTCGGCAGTTTGTTCGCGCTGCTGGTCCTCTCGCCCTGTTGGCTCGTCATCGCCGCCGCGGTCAAACTCACGTCGCGAGGTCCCTTGTTCTTCAAGCAGGCCAGACTCGGCCAGTATGGGAAAAGTTTCACCTTCTTGAAGTTCAGATCCATGTACGTGGGAGCAGATCAATCGGTCCACAAAGCCTATATAGAGGAGTTTATGTCGGCTTCATCCGACGGCGCCGACGGCGGAACTAAGAAGGTATACAAAATAACAAACGACCGCAGGGTAACTCCGGTCGGCAAGATCCTTCGCCGGACGAGCCTCGATGAACTACCCCAGTTCCTGAACTGCTTGATGGGCCAGATGTCGCTGGTCGGCCCAAGACCGCCGATTGCTTACGAGTTCAGCAACTACCAGTGGTGGCACCGGAGACGCCTGTTGGCTGTCAAGCCTGGGATCACCGGACTTTGGCAGGTAAGAGGCCGCAGCCGTGTGAAGTTCAATGATATGGTGCGGATGGACCTGGAGTATGCGCAAAGGTGGTCGCTAGGACTGGATATCCAAATCCTGCTGCAAACCCCCCGAGCGGTCGTGACCGGAGAAGGCGCCTATTAATATCGACGGCCATGTTGGCATGGCCGTCGAGCAACCCACCCCTCAACCACTGGAAAGAAGCGTTAGAAGTGACAGTGCGCCGCAGTTGTGGGAAAATCAAAAAGTCCCCAATGCGGTGAGGTGCGAGAGCGGTTGAATCGGGCGGTCTCGAAAACCGTTGAACCTTTACGGGTTCCGTGGGTTCGAATCCCACCCTCACCGCCAGTTTCCGGTTAGACCTCTTACTCAGCGGACGCCGGGGACTGCGAAAGTCGCGGCGAGTTGATTTAGCTGGTTGCGCAACACGGCCCATTTGGACTCGCAGTCGCTGCCCATACGCCAGATCGTCATGGCCCGGTTCACGTTGTTGGCTTGCGAAATGGCGCCATTGACGTAATCTCTGGTCGCGTTCAGGTCGTGATTCTTGTTCCACGAATCGCCCACTTTGTCCATCTGGCTGGCTAGGTTGGCCGCGCTCTGGTTGAGGTCCTGCTCATTTTGCTTGCCGGCGCGAACGTTGGGTTGAGCCAAAGCCTTGTCAAAGGTCTTCTTGAAACTGTTGGCGTTCTTCACACAATTGTTGATGGTGGTGGTGGTTTGCTGCACGTTGGCCGCGTTGAGTGCCGGGACGATGAGCCCGAGCACGATGGCTATTGCTGATAGTGTTTTCATAGTTAACTTCTCCGTTTCATTTTTGATTCACAACTAACTTCAAACTCTCTTACCTTCTAGTCGGCACCAGAATCGTCATACCGAAACGCACGGTCCAGTGGGGCACGCCGGCAATGTTATAGGCGTTGTACTCCGGGTTGACGGAGAACCGAACCGGCTGCCTGCCAAGCTTCACGACCTTCGCGAGCTGCACGCCGATGGGGATGTAGACCCACCCCGGCTTGGTCCAATCGATACTCCACTGAGCATCGCCGGAGGCCAATGTCCAACCTTTGCCCAAGACGTAAGCGATGATCGGCTGAAAGCTTGAAAACCGGGTATTACCGCCGAACAGATTCTGATTGAATACGCCCAGGTTCCACTTCCCTTTCCTGGCGACGAAACCTACTGCGGGGCCGGCGAGTGCGGTGTCCCTGCCCGGTCCCGAATTAGGCACGAATTGCACCAGCGGGCCGAAGCCCCAGCGGCCCCATTTCTCGTTGAAGACGATCAGATCGAAAATGGATACGTTATTCAGGCCGGTCCCTGCGAAGCCGGAGGTGTTGTAGTTTACCGTGGCTCGAAGCAAGTTCGGCACACCCCACGCCTCGAAAGGAATCACTGGCTGAAACAAGAAATCGCTATTCGAACCGGGCATGCCATATAAGTTCGGCGAGTATTCTTCCTTCAGGTTGAAAGCCATCAGAGGCGCAGTGGGATCGGCGGCCTGCTGGGCCAGAGTATTCTCTCCGCCCGGAGTTGCAGCGGCTTGGGGCGCGGGCGTTTGCGCGAAGCTGATGGCGGCAAGCATCAAAGGGAGCCACAGCTGAAGAACTGTCTTAGCTTTTCTCATTAAGAGACCGTGGGACTCTCGATTGCTGTTGCACTGCCGGCGATGCTGCTTGGTGACGAGGCGCTTCCGGACGCAGGGTCCAACCGAGGAGAAGCAATCCCGCGGCGGCGATCCAACTACCCGCCACGCGCACGGCGATGCGGGTCCAGGGCCTATGCAAAGAGGCGACGAGGCCTGCCGTCAATGCAACGGCGACAAAGATGGATGTCACGATACCGGCCAGACCAAGGGCGCCCAGTCTCCCATCTGTCATCGCCGATCCGTTGAGATAGCCGTGGACAAGGCCGAGTGCGATGGCGATTCCGCTAACCAAGCGGGAGCGTAGCCGCGCGTCCAAGGCTACCAGCGCGCCGAGTGCCAGGAACGTAATGCTGGTGAGCAGGGCCGTCTTGCTGGGCAGGAATTGGGCTATGACCGGCATCGCCAAACCAGCCATTCCACCGGCCAGCCATGCGGCAGGCAAGGCGAAAAGGGCGACGCGGCCGGTGCGTGATCCGCGTAGTCCTGCGAGAAGAGCAAGAGCGAGTACGGGCAGCAGATCTTCGGGCGACAGGAAGAAGTGCGACACGCCGTCGTAAAACGGCCCGAGCCCGGTGTTTACTAGATGAGCCTGCGCAGCGGTTGGCGCGAGAAAGGCAGCCGCCAGAACAAGAGCGCGTGCGGGTTTCATCGCGCGCCCGCCAGAAGCATGATGGTTCGCTGGATGGTCCAGTAGGCTCCGAGCGTGCCCACGGCATAGCCAGGCATTCTCTCAACCAGCCGCGGCCAACTGATTTGCAGCGTGCGGAACGAGCGCTCGAGTTGGATGATCAGGAGAACAAAACCGACTTGCCCAATCTCGACACCCACGTTGAAGAGCAGGAGAGCCAGCGGTATTTCGGCTTTGGGCAGCCCCATGGCAGTAAGACCACTCGCGAAGCCGAACCCATGTAGAAGCCCGAACGCAAAGGCAACCACCCAAGGGTGGCGAATGGTGAAGCTGGTCTCGCCCCTCCAGATCCTGACGATCTCAGGCCCGAGGAACAAGATGGAGAGTGCGATGGCGGCATTCAGCGGCAGCAGCGGTGCGCTGGCATAGCCCAGCGTCGCGATGGCGAGTGTGATGCTGTGTGCCACCGTAAAGGCGGTGATGGTTTTCACGAGCATCCAGCGGTCCGCCACGATCAGCATCAAGCCCAACACGAACAGCAGGTGATCGACACCCAACAGGATGTGCAGAACCCCGAGCTGGACATAGCTCAACGCGCGCTCCATCAGGGTAGTGACGCCGCCGAGAGTCACTGAGGGAGCGTCGGGCCGCAATAGGTGGCTCTCCAGCCGCCCGTCGGAATGGTGGAGACGAACCAGAACATCCGTGATGGTTCCATCCAAGCCAGCGATGAAGATGGTCTTCCCCGCAAGCCCGCCCTTGCAAGTGAGAATGCCTGCCACCAGGACCGCGCTAGGAGTCAGTTGCTGCTTGTCGGGTGTGATGAGCTGGCAGTCTTTGGGGACCACCGGCGCGATTTGAATTTCAACTTCACCGCCAGTGGGCCTCTTCCACGAGAATGAATATGTCTCGGGGCCGGTCTCGCGGAGTTCGAGAAAGCCGGGACGGACTTCGTGGGCAAGCGCGGTTGTGCCACCCACGGAGCCTAGGCACGCCAGCAGCAGTAGAGCGCGCAATCTCACCGTGACACACCTGCACTCGCTCCGGCGCTAGTCGATGCAGCTATCTCGCGACGCTCGATCTTGACCGTATATTTCTTGAGCAGCTTGTCGTAAAAGGATTCGAGATCCTTTTTGCGGCGTTCGGACATATATTCCCGCTCGACGAGGGGACGCACTTCGGAAAGCTGAGGCTGTGACGCCGCAACTTTCTGATCGACGTAGACGAGGTGCAGCCCGAAGGAAGATTCCACCGGCCCCGACCATTTGCCGGTTTCAAGCCGCATCACCTGATCGGCGAAGTCGCTGCCGAAGGTGCGGGTTGTCTCGTAAATCGGCGCGAGCCTTTGTTCATTCGGAAGCATGGTCGGATCGCCGAGGCGATCAGTAACGGCATGTGGACCAGCGGCACGCAGTTGTGTGAGAAGTGTTCCCGCGCTTGCTAGCGCTGAACTGTGACGGCTGGGATTGAGGTAGACCTGGCGGAAAGCCAGCTGCGGTTGGGAGCGGAAAGAAGCAGGATGTCGCGTCATCCAGTCCTGTAACTCCGCGTCGGTGGGTGGCGCAGCGGAACTTGCTTCTTCAGACAGGAACTCTACCTTTTGCCGGAGGCGGCGGCGGATGATGGTGTCGTCGCGATCGAGCCCCATCGCGACCGCTTCGCGGGTAGCCATCTCTTCCTTGACGTAATCGTCGATCAAGCCTTTGAGTTCGTCGGATGTCGGTTCTCGCTGCCAGGTACCGGCGAAGCCCACGGCCAGGTGATCGATCTGCCCGGGCGTAATGACGATGCGATTCGAGCCCGCGCCGGAGCCTCCTCCCGTCCATTGGAAGAACAGGAAGAGGAGTGCGCCGAGAATCAGGAACTGAACCAATGGTTCATGGAGGATTAGGCGGATAAAGCGCATGGAGGGGCTCTGAAGTGACAGCCGCTTTGCCTTGCCTGCCAAGGCATCCCTGAAGACGGGATCTATCGCGTCGGTCACGTCTAAGCGGGCGCGGATCGTGGTCGCGGAGGCCGAATCGGCCGTCGCCTCCTCATCCTCCGTCGACCAGTGCCAGGGTTTTGTGCGGCGCGATGACATTAGTTTGTGCCTTGTGGCGAATACCAGATAGGCGACGACCAGGCGCGTTCCTGGATGGTGGCTGGTTCGTCCTTCAAGAGCGGAAGACCGGCCGCGACGGCGTCATAGGTGCTCCAGCGCGGGGTTGGAATTTCGAGCGCCCGCACGTAATAGAGCGCATGTTGAGTGGGCTCGAAGTCCTTGTCGGTCCAGGAACCGATGATTTCGGGGCTGCCAATCGTGTTGGTGTAAGTGGCCTTGGTCAAGTCGACGGTGTTGCCAACCGGTGGCAGTTTGCCATCGGCGCCGCACTTGCGCGCGCCGGACCAAGCTACGTCCACAATCTTCTCGTGCGGCTTGCCGCTCTTGTCGACCCAACCCTTGATGATTTGGATGCGATCGAGGTTGGCTCCGTCGGGATCCTTCATCGCATAAACATTGAAGGTAGGATGGCCCGCGGCCCCCTTGAGGTCGCCGCCCATCGGCACGCCCTGGTCGTATCCTCGCTGGACGAGCAGCTCGGGGTCAGTGGTTGCGGCCAAGCCCATGCCGCCGAAGAAGCGGACTTTCATGCGGGTGCCGCTAGTGGTGAAGGTCTCGCGGCGCTCCATGGCATCCCAAAGGGCGCCGCGTGTGTTTTGGGTGGCCCACACGCCTGACAGCGCTCCAGGATTCAGATCCCTGCTATCGGCCCAACCGCCGACGGTTCCCGTGCGGCGGGCTTCCACGGAGCCATCTTCCGGACCGTGACCGCCGACCCAGCCTTTCTCCGCTACGTCCGACGGCACGCCATTGTGATTGTCCGTTCCGCCGACGAAACCAAGCTTGTACGGATTGACGCCGAGCGACTGCTCATAAGCGAGGCCCTGGATTTCCGCCCAGCGTACATAGTTGCGTTGGTCCAATACTCGTCCGCTGAACTTGGCTAGCGAATTTGCATTCTCGAAGCCGGCGAATTCATCGGCCGCCCAGAACTTGGCGTTCACCTCCGAGTTGCCCTTGATCTGCATCAACTCGATCAGAGGTTCAAAGTGCTGGCGCCTTTCGGCGTAGGCTTTATCGATGGGATTGCCTTTCGCATCGAAGGGAGCAAACATCATAGTCTTGCTGGCGTTCGAATTGTGGGGAATAGCAAGCGGCTTCATGCCCTTGGCTTCGAGGCCGGCCATCCATTCCCACAGGCCATCCTCGCGATTGGAATCGATATAGCTAAGCGGGGCGTCGGGAACGTTGTCGTCGCGGAAAATGACGTTGCGATGAAGATTGGCGCCCTTGGGAGCTCCGCTCCACTCGAAGGCGACGAACGCGGTGAAGTGACCGGGTTGGTTGTGCTGGTTCGCGGCATCGATCATCACCTTCCACGCGCTCTTGACAGTTTCCGGCCCGGCGAAAAAGGGAGGGTGCGAAGGAGTGTCAGAGCGGTTGTTCGATATGACGTACTTCATGAACCACTGACGCCGCTCGTTAATGTCGGTCATGCTGCGCAGCTGTTTCAGAAGATCCTGGTCATAGCCGGGCGCACCGGGATTCATGGCGGAGTACATTTCGCCGATGTATTCGGCGTGATCGGTGACTGCGGCGAAGTCGAGCGGTTTGTTGATGCGATGAGGTTTGCCGTCGACGGTCACTTCCTCGCCCTTGGCGAAGCGATAGGCATCCGACGGGCTAAGGCGAGTGCCGCTGATAAAGGCGTCGAGCGAGTACTCCGTGTGAACGTGCGTCTCGCCGAAGTAGGCCTCTCGCAGCGGGTTGGATGGCAGGACGGCTTCGGCTGCCTTCTGTGCGGCCGCCGGCGTTGTCGCTGCCTTTTCTTCGGTTGGCGGCTTGCTGCAGGCAGCCAGGGCCAGGATGGCCGCAGCTGCCAGTACGGCAGTGAATTGATATGCAGTGGGTCGTTTCAGAGTCCGCTCCTTGACAGTCACGGCTCCGTTGGAATCCGCTTGCTTATGCGCGCGGTTCAGTGCTGGAGTTTTGGTCACGATCATCCTCACTTGTTTCATTGCTATTGGCCCGGCGTATACCAGATGGGCGACGTCCAGGCGCGTTCTTGAATCTTCATCTCCACTTCGGGAGGCATCTTCACGTGGAACCGGGCCTGATCGTAGGCAGTCCAACGCGGCGTCGGAATCTCGAGCACGCGCGAATAATAGAAAGCGCGCTGAGACGGGTCGAAGTCGGGATCGGTCCAAACGCCGACTAAGTCGGGATCGCCGATGGTATTCGTCCAGGTGGCGCGAGGAATATCCACCGTATCGCCCACTGGCGGCAGCTTGCCGTTCGGCATGAGCTTGCGGTGGTCGGCATTGCCCCAAGCGACGTTGTAGATCTTCTCGTGGGGTTTGCCGTCCTTGTCGACCCAGCCCTTGATGATCTGGATCCGATCGAGATTCGCGCCGATGGGATCTTTCATGGCCGAGACTAGGAATGACGGGGCCTTCGCGCCGCCGGTAGGCTTGGGAAGATCGGCACCCATGGGCACGCCCTTGCGATAGCCAATCTCAGCGAGGTAATGAGTGCGGGCATCTTCCGGGTCGAAGCCCCAACCGCCGAACATACGGACGGTCATGCGAGTTCCGGAAGTCGCGTAGGTTTCCTTGCGCTTCATGGCATCCCAGAGCGCGGTTCGCGTATTCTCCGGAGCCCACACGGCGGCATAGCCTGCGGCGGTGTATTCCCAGGTGTACCGGGTCTTGCCAAAACCTTGCTTGGAAACATGCTCCCAGCGGTTGGGGCGCGGTTCCTGGATGGGGAACTTACCGAAGAAGTTGTCCTCTTCGATGGACGTCAGCGAGTTGTGAACATCGGTGCCGCCGATAAAGCCGAACTTGAACGGGTTGGCGCCGAGCTTCTGCTCTAGCATCATGCCCTGCAACAAGCCGCTTCGCAGGTACATGTAGGGGCGCATTTCCTGCGTGGTTTCCTTGCCCTCGAGCGTGAGGTTGCCGAAATCCCAGCCGACGATGCCGAAGTTCGCAAACTCGTCATTGGGTGAGAGGCTGGGGTGCGTCTCGCTGTTGCCCTTGGTCTGCATGACTTCCTGCAGAATTTCCCAGCGGGCGCGCCGTTCGGCGTAGTCCTTCGTCAAGGGATTGCCGGCAAAGTCAGTCAACTCAAACATCCGGCCATTGGACAAGTTGGCATTGTGCGGAATCGCCAGGAGTTTGCCTCCGGTCTTCTCTTCGTATTTCGCCATCCAGGCCCAGAGCTTTTCGGGGTCTTCGCTCTGCCAGGAACTGAACGGGATAATCTGGTCCGCCTTGTCTTTGTTGTCGCGGAAGAGGATATTGCGGTGGAGGTTGTTGCCGCCGGGAACGGAGGTCCATTCAAAGCCGATCATGGCGGTGAAGTGTCCCGGGTCGTTGTATTTCTCCGACGTTGCGGTGTAGGCTTGCCAAACGGATTTGATCACTGGCCCGACAATCTTGGGATCTTTGACCAGTGGCGGCAACTTATTCTGTGCCTGGTCAGAGACGACCTCGTTCGTGGCTTTTTGGGCTTCCTCGCCTCCCGCTTTCAACGCCTTCTGCCAGCGTGCCAGCGTGGGGTCGGCCATCATGACCGGATTGCCGTCGTAAACCTGAAACATGACGCCGAGACCTTCGGCATGGTCGGAGATGACAAGAAAGTCCATGGGCCGCGAAAGTCTCACGGGCACGCCTGACGACGAAGTGACTTGTTCGCCGCGAGCGAAGCGGTATGAATCCTCAGGCCCAAGCCGGTCGCCATTCATGAAGGCGTCGCCGGAGTTGGCGGTGTGATGGTGCGTATCACCGAAATAGACGTGGTCGGGATATTTGTGGTCGGCGTACGGCGAGTAGGCGCGATTCCAGTCGACCTTAGCTGTAGGAGCGGCACTCGTCGACGTGTCACCTTCAGATTGAAAGGCGCCCTTCGCCGCGACCTCTTGCTCACCTTCGACCGGTGCCGACGCAGTCTGCGGCGGCTTAGCGGGTGTGCAGGCTGAAGTGAACAGCACTAGGAGTCCGGCGCTAATGGCCAGCAGTACGGCAGGGCCGGTGAGCCCGCTCTCATCCCAAATGGTCACGAGGCGGCCTGCGTGCTGCCGGTTCTGCTTCGGTTTGTCAAAGAACATCGGATCCTCCTAAAGAACTACGGAGCTATCTCTTGGGTGCCCCCGGTAGATACAGGGTTCGTTTGTTTCTTCAAATACGTGATCTTGGTCGTGCCGATTTTGCCGTTGAACGGGAATGGCGCCTGGTCGTAGTAATCGAGCGAGACAGGCGAATCCAAATCAGCGCCGATATCGAAGGTTGCATTAGATGTGAAGTGGAGCGACATCGCGGCCGGCACCTGGCCCTGCCCCACGACCGCGCCATTCACTTTGAGGGTGACGTTCATCGGGCCTCCGATGCGAGAAGCCAACTTCGATTCGACCTCGATCTTAGCCTTGCCCACCGGCAGTTTCTCCGCGGACTTGATCTTCGTACGTTGAATCTCAAACAGGTTGAACTCGTAGTTGAGGAAACCGTCCTTCACATAGCACGTGACGCCTCCGGAGAACCCGGCCAGAGCGTATAGCACGCCGTTAGCATTCGCCGGCACGTCGACATCCATGACGACGAGGCTGTCGACCTTCCCGAGCTTGGGAGCAGCGGATTCGGGCATTCGCATCATGGGACCATCGAAGGTCCACTCGGTGAGGGACGAGGCCGGAGCGTCTTCCGGATGGAACATCGCGGTGGACCACATGCCGCCGCCAATAGGAAGGTTCTTGTTCTTGGTTGACTCGAGCAGGAAGAGGTCTTTCATCTCTTCGAGCTTCTGCGGATTCGAAGCGGCAAGATCGTTTGCCTGGCTCCAATCCTCATCGATGTTGTAGAGCTCCCACTTGTCGGTCAGGGGCGACCAGGTATGGATTCCTGGTGGCATGCCACCCACCCACGGATCGCGCGGGCCCGGGGCGCTGGCGAACCAGCCGTCATGGTAGATGCCGCGGCTGGCCATGATGTCGAAGAACTGGGTCTTACGCGTTCCCGGCGCCCTTGGATCGTCAAACGCATAGGCCATGCTGACGCCAGCGATGGGATCCTGCTCGAATCCATTCACGACGCGAGGAGGGGTGATCTTAGCCACTTCATAAATCGTCGGAACGATGTCGATCACGTGATGGAACTGCGGCCGGGGCGTTGGATCGGGCTTGATGCGAGCGGGCCACGCAACGGCCATTGGTTGGCGGGTGCCTCCGAAATAGGCGCCCATCAGTTTGGTTCCCTTATACGGGGTGCTGCCGGCCCAGCCCCACCCGGCGTGGTACATGTTGTCGGTCTTGGGGCCACCTAGTACGTCAAGCCCACCGAGCTCATTCAGCGCCGCGATGTGTTGCGAGATCTTGGTGGGGATTCCATTCTGGGCCAGCTGCTCGCTGATGGTGCCGTTCAGACCCTCGGACGAGGAGCCGTTGTCACCCCAGATGTAGAAGATCAGCGTGTTGTTCAGTTTTCCTTCTTTTTCGATCTCGTCGATGACCTTGCCGGCGTTGTAATCGGCGTGCTCGGCAAAGCCGGCGAAGATTTCCATGAGCCGGCGCTGGAAGGGTTTCTCGTCATCGGGGATAGAATCCCAGGAAGCCATCGTGGCAGCCCGCGGCGTCAGTTGGGCGCTCTGCGGAATCCAGCCCATGGCTTTGGCTCGCGCGAAGGTGCGTTCACGATACTTGTCCCAGCCATCGTCGAACTTGCCCTTGTACTTGTCGGCCCATTCCTTGAAGATCTGGTGCGGGCCGTGCGCGGCGCCCGGAGCCCAGTACATGAAAAAGGGCTTGTCCGGCGCGTATGCATTCTGCTCTCGAAGCCATCGGATGGCGTCCTGCGCGATGTCCTCGGTAAGGTGATAGCCCTTGGGCTTCTCCTCGGTGACCTGAGTGGTGTTGCGCGTTAGGGTCGGTTCGTATTGTGAGGCCTCACCGGCGAGGAAGCCGTAGAAGTATTCGAAGCCATAGCCGGTCGGCCAATAGTCAAAAGGCCCCTTGGAGGTGATCTGATCTTCGGGTGTGTTGTGCCACTTGCCCCAGGCGCCGGTATTGTATCCGTAGTCCTTGAGCACTTCGGCAACCATCGCGGACGATTTCGGGACGATCCCGCTGAAGCCATCGAAGTCGTTGGCGATCGCCGAGATCTGGCCATTACCGACAAAGGTGTGATTGCGACCGGTCAGCAGCGAAGCCCGCGTGGGCGAGCACATGGCGGTGGAGTGAAATCGGTTGAAGGAGATCCCCATCTTCGAAACGCGATCGAGCGTGGGCGTGTTGATCTCGCCGCCATACGTCGAGGGCGTACCCGGCCCCAGGTCGTCCATCAGAATAATGAGGATGTTCGGGGCCCCTGCTGCTAGGTGCTTTTGCTCGACGCGCTTCTTGTAGGTGGATTCCTCCATGGTTAGCCCCGGGGTGGAGGCCGACGGCGTGGGCGGAAACGGCAGTACCTCCTGGGCAAGACCCGGCGAGGCAAGCGCCAGACTCATGAGGAAGCCGAACTGCGTAATCCTGTTCATATGCATTGACCCTTTATTTCGAAGCCCGAACTGATCGGCTATATCTGAATGTCGCCGACACCGGATGGTTCGCGATGCTGCCCAGCTCATTCCTTAATCGTCAGCACGACCTGCTTGATGCGGCCGTTGAATGGGAATAGCCCTTCGTAGGTATCGGTAGCCGGGGTTCCGCTGTCTTCCCCGATGTCGACCGTCTCGTCGGGCGTGAATCCGAGAGGAACGGTGGCATCGAGCCGCCCGTCCGCGACTTCGTTATCGTTGACAAACAGCTTGAGCGTGCCCCCCTTGCCATTGCCGCCGCCATCGTAGGCGAAGTCGAGACGTAAGGTCACATCGCCGCTTGGCAGAGGTTCTTTCCCTTGGATGGTTGTGTATTTCGCCTGGAAGTAGTTGTAGGTAAATGTCGGCTTTCCATCCTTCACATAGAGCGACAAACCCGCAGGACCGCCGCCCGAGGCAATGAGCACGCCTTCCGTGGCTTTGCCCTCAGCCGTTTTGAATTTTGCTTCGATCGTGTACGAGTGATTGAAAGAGCTGCGGATCATATCTTCGGGCATGCGCGAGGCGCCTGGACCGAAGGTGATTGTCTTTCGATTACCTAGGATCGAGGGCCGCGCACCGATAACTCTTTGCGGACCACGATCGTCGAGCGGCAAAACGTCGTTCTTCTTTGCAACCTCAATAAATTCCTTCTTCAGCTCTTCCAGCTTCTGAGGCTTGCTTGCGGCGAGGTCGTTCCCCTGTGAGAAGTCGTCCGACAAGTTATAAAGCTCCCACTTGTCCTGATCGAACGGCGGCAACGGTCCGGGCTTCCACTGCAGTTTGTTGTGGTAGGTGGCCGCCATCCAGTCTCCATCGACGATTGCACGCGTGCCCATAACCTCGAAGTACTGCAGGGTAGGAGGCATCGTAGCGTCTTTACTGTCGAACGTCTTAGCAAAGCTTGCACCCTGAATTGGCTTCTGCTTAAAGCCGTTGACCACCGCCGGCTGCGGTATCCCGGCCACCTCGTACAGGGTCGGCGCAATGTCGATCACATGCAGAAATTGGGAGCGCAGGCCTCCGCTGTCTTTGATCCGCGCCGGCCACGTGATCACTACCGGATTGCGGGTACCGCCGAAGTGACTTGCAAATTGCTTGTTGAATTGGAACGGTGTGTCCATCGCCCACGAGAATCCAACCGGATACTCGTTGTCAGCCTTCGCTGTGCCGATGTCGTCCAGGTGCTTCAGCAGCACGTTGGGATCTTCCGGCACGCCATTCAGCGGAGACATTTCGTTGTACGCACCGTAAATGCCACCAGCTGCAGCCGCGCCGTTATCGCCGACGATGTAGATGAAGAGGGTGTTGTCCCAGACCCCGAGGTCCTTAATTCCCCGAACCAGGCGGCCCACTTCGACGTCGGTCTGCGCGAGGAAGCCGGCGTAGATTTCCATCATGCGCGCCGCGATCTGTTTTCTTTCCGGGCTTAGTTCGTCCCAGGCAGGTACGGAGGGATGCCGGGGAGTGAGGATGGCATTTGCCGGAATGACTCCAAGTTTCTTCTGACGCGCAAAGGTCTCTTCGCGAAGTTTGTCCCACCCCTGATCGAACTGACCTTTGAATTTCGCGCTCCATTCGGGAGAAACCTGCTGCGGAGCGTGGGTTGCGCCCGGCGCCCAATAGATGAAGAAGGGCTTTTCGGGTGCGAGCAGCTTTTGGTTGTCCATCCACTCGATGGCTCGATCTGTCAAATCCTTCGTCAAGAAGTAATCTTTGTCGCCTTCCGGGCGCTCGATGGGCGTTGTTCCGTGGTAGAGGCCTGGATAAAACTGGTTGGTTTCGCCGCTCATGAAGCCGTAGAACTCTTCAAAGCCGCTGCCAGTGGGCCAACGATCGAAAGGCCCTGCCGCACTAATCTCCCAAACCGGCGTGTTGTGCCATTTCCCGAAGGCGGCGGTACTGTAGCCGTTGTCTTTCAAAACTTCCGCTATCGTTGCGGCTGATTTCGGGATGATTGAGCTGTAACCGTCGAAGCCAGTTGCATATTCGGGTATATTGCCGGTGTTGACAACATGATGGTTACGGCCGGTCAGTAGAGCGGAGCGGGTGGGTGCACAAAGCGCGGTGGTATGAAAGCGGTTATAGCGGAGCCCTTGGGTTGCGAGGTTGTCCAGCGTCGGTGTGGGTATTGGGCCGCCAAACGTAGCGGCAGCACCGAAGCCGACATCATCCAGCAGAACGATGACGATGTTCGGCGCACCCTGCGGCGGGACCGTGGGTCTGATCTTCGGCATCACCGATTCCTTGACCGTGTATCCTGCCTTTCCTCCAACCGGCACATCAGGCAATGGAAGGGTTTCTCTGTCTTGTATCGTGGGAACGGCTTGTGACCAGGCTGGGAGAGGTGAGAGGACGCCCCCAGCGAGAAGCAGTGTGAAAACTGTTCCGAGAACGGAACCGGATATGCGAACACGACGCATCGCGGCGGTCAGCAGCTGGATTCTCATCTTTCTTCTTTTGGTCTTCATATTCCTCCTGACATCGGTGGGCTAGATTTTGAATGCGACCGACACCGAGGTCGTCGTGCTGTCGAATCGGTTGTGGTGAACAATGTCCGGTAGGCACTTGAAGATGAAATTGACGGGCCTGCCGTGAATCTTGGGCGCCCAAAGGACAGCCGGGCCGAGACCGAAGCCGTACGCTTCAAATCCGCCCAGACCATTCAGGCCGAGGTGCTCGAGAACAAAATTCGCCTGGTTGAGTAGCGGCCCCGAGTCTGGTGTCAATTGCCGGAGTGTGTAGCCTTCCAATCCGACGGCGAATGTCGGAGAGAAGTGCTGCGAGAGCATGAAGTCGGTGTAGAGCTCCGTGCCGGTGTGATAGTCAGTGGCGCCGTTGGTGGAATTGAACAAGACCCCGGACGTAAATGAGACCTCGTGGCCTTTCTTCGGATTAAGGTAGGTGTAGGAGAACGTGGGCGCGGTTGACCAGTAATTACGGCCAGTGTTGACCACCTGGCTGGCACTGTAGAAACCTGCCGGCATATACTCGTTCACGCCGGCGCTGTAGTGGGAATTGCCGTCTGTCCAATTGAGGAAAGCGGTCACGGTGATATCGGCGAGGCCAGTGCGGCTTGCCTCGACTGTTCCTGCGATCGGATATGCCACGTTGCCGCTGACGTGGGCGTTCAATACGATGGGAAGCGAGACCGCCGTGACCAAGCGGCCACCCAGGATGTGCGCCTTGGTCATATAGATCCCCTTGACGGTGTCGATCCAGACCTGCTGCTTTGCCGAGGTGTAGACGCGGTTTCCTAACGTGACGGCATTGATACTGCTGTCCAGGAAATAGGTATCGCTGCGGAAATAGAAGCCAGGAGGGCCGATAAGGGCCATGGCGAAATCGCCGAGCGATCCCGGCAGGTAGTGGCTGCCGCCGCCTTCTTCCGCGAATGCCGGCGTGGCCGCGAGCATACAGGCCAGAATGGCCAGACTTACTCTTACTCGATTTTTTTGCTTCATTCGTTTAGACCGAAACTCCGATAAATGCGGGCCGCTACCCGTGTGTGGAGAGGAGCAAGAGGGAGCGAAATACGTCGGTCGCCCGACACAGCTCGCAGGATCCCGGCACCCGCCACGCCCTCCGACGATGCGTGGTCCCGCAACCCCGCTTCCTTATACAGGACTATGCGGCAATCGCGGCCGGAAAACTACTAGACCTTGGACCAGCGGCAGCTGGATCACAAAGCTCGTTTATTAATTTGCCGAACGGAATCAACAGGTTTGGCCGCAGCCCGAGTAGGCTCTCGCCCGGCCCGGCCCATCCTAAGAGGGGAGCGGGCTATCAGCGAGTGCGCGAAATTGGGTTCGTATTTTCAAAAGCCGCGCCTTAAGATCCAGTTCGTTTCGCAAAACGGCTATCTGACCATCGCGGGGCGGTAGTTCTACTTAAGCAGTCTGGAATCAGAGAGATGAATTCGAATGCTGTGTGGGGAGTTCGTTTCGTATTCTCTGCCGCCAGTCCGTCCGTGGGATCTCGCGTTTTCGTTAGAAGGGGGCAAGTATGAACTCGACCGTCGCCACGTTTTCGGAAGGAAGCCCTGTGGGGTCTAGTTCGTTTCGTATTGTGGCGCTTACGGGTAAGGGCTTGCGGATGGGGGGCTACTTAAGTATCAAAGAATCAATCAGATGAGTTCGTCCACACGGCGTTGCCGTCGACCCGGGACCGGCGCCGAGTCTGTCGGCAAAATTCGCAAAAGCCGGCTATCGGACGTGATTTTCGACGAAGAATGCTGGAAGGCAAGGCATCAATGCGCCCTGCCCCCATGAGCTCTGTGCTTATTAGTACGGTGAGTTCACAACCATGTAACTGGTGCTGCCGCCGACGAATTGCGGCTGATAGTAGGTGCTGCCGCACTGCTGATAGGTGACTCCGTTGGCCATGATGGTCGTGCAGGAGGGTGGCAAGGTGTTCACCATGGAGCCGACAACGACCGCGGTTGCCGTGGCTGCGGCTGCGACCGCTACTGCTCCGCCTACTCCGATGCCGCTGTGATAGCAGCAACCGCCGCCATAGTAGCCTCCGCCGCCGTAGTAGTTCCCGTGCGTATTCACGTTGACGTTGCGGTCAACGTTGACGTTCGTGTTCCGGTTGACGTTCGTATTGCGGTTGACGTTGGTGTTGTTGTTCCGGTTCACGTTGGTATTGTTGTTCCGATTGGCGCTAGCGTTGCTGGCGCGGTTGCCGCTGGGCTGGTTGACGTTGGGGCGCGCGCTGGAACGGGTAGCCCCGCCGCCACCGCCTCCACCACGCTGGCCGCCTCCGCCGCCTCTGGTAGGGGGCATTGCCGGAAGGATCGCGGCCGTCAAGAGAAGCGCGAGAGCTGGTGTAAAGAGTCGAATATAAGTTTTCATGTAATAGCTCCTAGTTGCCTGCAGAGGCATCCTTAACTTCGGCGAAGACGATCTTCTGAGCGTCGGCCGGCGGATCGAATACGAAAGCGTCGGCGCTATAGGAAGGCGCCAGGTTCCAGGTCAGAACCGATGTGTGTTGCGGGCGCGCATCGTCCGTGGTGGTGGTCAACACGAGTTTTCGGGGAAGCGGATGGTCACCCAATTGAATCCAGACCTGCCAATCGAGGCCGGGCTGGCGGAAGGCGTAGTGCTCGCAGGTGACGCCGTCTACGACGCCTGGTCCGAAATCGTCCGCGGATGTGATCTCGTCGGTGCCGGCTTTCGGGCCGCCCCAGAGGAACAGGTCGAGCAGCGGGATCTGGATGTCGTATTTCTCGCTGACGACATCGATCAAGGCGCCAATGGTGTCGGGGGCCGGCACGGTGGCGTAGTAGCCGACGCGACGGGCGTAGAGCGTGAAGGATGAGCCGTCATACAGGAACAGCCGTGACTTCTGCTCTCCTTCGACCGAGACTCGCAGCTTCGAGGGCAACTGGGCCAGGATGTTAGTGGTGCTGCCGAATTGCACTTTCTGGCCGTCGGTGAGGACGTCCTCGGTAGTCACGACAGCCTGTACCTGGAAGTCCTTTAGGGTGCGAAGGTAGGTCCCCATGTAGTTCAGGGCATTCATGGCTTCGGGCGCTTTATCTTGCGCCGGCAGTGGCGCGGAAAGGCCGGTCGCCAGCAAGAACGCAGCGACGGTGTATCCAATGTTTCGTTTCATAGTTTTGTTTTCCATTGCTTAATTGCTCAGCTCTTAACGGGGGGCGTTGATGACGACGTAGGTGGTGCTGCCGCCGGAGAACTGCGGTTGATACCACGTGCTGCCGCACTGCTGATAGGTGACGCCATTGACTACCGCGACAGTGCAAGCGGGCGGCAGGGTGGTAACCCTTGAACCAATAACAGCGGACGTGACCACGGCTGCGGTCGTCGCCGCGGCTGCGACCGCCACTGCTCCGCCAACGCCGCTGTGATAGCAGCAGCCATTGTTGTTGTAGTGGTTGTTGTTGTTCACGTTCACGTTGACGTCTTTGTTCACGTTGACATTGGTGTTCTTGTTAACGTTCGTGTTTTTGTTGACGTTGGTGTTGTTGTTGACGTTGGTGTTGCGGTTCTTATTGGTGTTGTCGTTGCGACTGGAGCTGGCGTTGTTGACGTTGCCTTTCGCGCTGGAACGGACGTCTTTACCTCCGCCGCCGGGCCCGGCCGTAACGGACGTAACGGTCAAGAGGAGCCCAAGGGCTGGTGCTAAGAAGTATCGGATGTAATTTTTCATGGTGTGGCTCCTAGTTGGTGCCTTCAGAGGCTTGCTTCTCTTCGGCGAAGACGATCTTATGAGCGTCGGCCGGCGGATCGAACACGAAGGCGGCCGCGTTATAGGACGGCGCCAGATTCCAGGTGAGAACGGAGATGTGCTGCGGACGCGCATCGTCGGTAGTGGTGGTTATGACCAGTTTTCGCGGCAGTGGATTGTCGCCCAACTGGATCCAGACCTGCCAATCGACGCCAGGCTGGCGGAAGAGGTAGTGCTCACAGGTTGTCCCTTCAACGACGCCGGGGCCGAAATCCGTGGCCGAGGTAATTTCGTTGGTGCTGGCACGAGGGCCGCCCCAGAGAAAGAGATCGAGCAGCGGGATTTCGATGTCGTACTTGCTGCTGGCGACGTCGATCAACTTGCCGATCGTGTCGGGAGCGGGCACAGTCGCATAGAATCCGGCGCGGCGAGCAAAGAGCGTGAAGGATTTGCCGTCGTAGAGGAAAAGGCGCGATTTTTGATCGCCCTCGACATCGACGCGCAGCTTGTTGGGCAGTTCCGCCAGGATGTTGGTGGTGGTGGCGTATCCGATTTTCTGGCCGTCGGTGAGAACGTCCTCGGTGGTGACAGCGGCCTCAACCTGGAATTCCTTGAGGGTTCGCAAATACTTACCCATGTTATTGAGGGCGGTCATCGCCTCCGGTGATTTCTCTTGCGCCGGTAAAGGCGCGGAAAGGCCCATCGCGAGCACGATCGCCGCGACGGTGTATCCAACGTTTCGTTTCATCATTGTTTTTTCCATTTCTTACCCTGCGGTGGCTCTGCGATGCCTACTGCTTTTAGCTGGAGGCCTTCTCGGCAGCAGACATCGGGAGAGCGAGTCGCGAAGGGCGGTTCGCATACCACTGGACACCGAGCAAGCTTCAATGCCAGGTGGTCCTCCAAATCACGCAAAGCGCACTCGCGCAACCGCTCGATCCCTAGAGAGGACTATGCGGGATTTCGGCTGGGGAAACTACTGGACCTTGGACCAGTTGCCGGTTGGGGTCCTATGGCGGGTGGTATCGCTGAGGGGGGTTCGTTTTTTGGAACGAGGAAGGGAGGCTAAAGACATTGCTGAGCCGTGACCCTCAGAGTTCAGCACAGAACCGCGCGCGTGAGCAAGCGGATGCTCTCGGGATACGATTCAGCCGGGCATACGCATGCGAGCCTCATAGAGCGCCATCGGCGCTCCTTGTTCAGCGACCACATAGCTTACAGCCCGGTCGAGGTCGGCCTTAGTCCACAGATAACGGGTGCTACCGTGTCGGGCCCAACGGATCCTCTTGCCCTGGGGATCATTCAGTGCCCGGCTCGATATGACTTTGAAGTCCAAGAGCACCTTCTCCGGGCTAGCGTCCGCTTCGACTACCGCGTGCACGTGGTTCGTGCGGACGTGCGCGGCCAGCAGGTTCCAATTGCGAGTTGTGCAGACTTCGAGGATGCTGCTGAGAACGGCTGGCCGCTCTGATTCCGACAAAAGGCAAGGGCTATGCCGCATCCGCGAGAGGCTATTTCTGAGCAACGGCGCGGATGAAGGGCGATATCTCGATCTGTAGAGATTGCTGTCATCGTCAACCGAGCCGTCCTGTCCAGGAAGGACTGAACCGTAGCAGCAAAAGGTAATGAGGTATACAGGCCTCACACGTTAGTAGTGGGCTCCGAGGGGATTCATTCTCAGTCGAGACCCGACTTGTCCGCTTGCTCACGCGCGCGGTTCTGTGCTGAACTCTCTGTTTTTAGCCAAGCTGGGCGGCAGTGGCTTGGGCGGCATCAGGCGTTGGGGATGGTTTTGCCAGTGGCAGCGTTACGCAGAAGCGGGCTCCGCCCTCCGGACGGTTTTGCGCACTGATGCGCCCCCCTAGAGATTCGACGATGGAACGGCATATGGAAAGGCCCATTCCGAGTCCCTCGCGTTTGGTTGTAAAGAATGAATCGAACAGTCGATTCTTAGCAGGCTCGGGGATTCCGGGTCCGTTGTCGTCGACCAGGATCTCTCCCGCGCCCTTGCTGGAGCGTGTCGTGACGGTAATCAGCCGTTGGCCCGGCGGCAGATCCTGAACAGCGTCCATCGCATTGTTGAGCAGGTTGAGAAGCACTTGCTGAAGCGACACCTGGTCGCCCCGAACGATCAGGCCGGCATCGGCGAGCGTGAGCCGAATTTGTATTCGGCGCATCTGCAAGACGTTTCTTGCCAGGCGCGCCACGTCCTCGACAGCCCGGTTCGTGTCCAGGTCGTGAACCGGGATCGACTGCTTCTTGAGGATGGCTCGCATGCGATCGATGATGGAACGGGCGCGCCGGTCGTCCTCGGCGATCTCCTTCAGCGCTTCACCTATCTCTGCCATGTCCGGTTGAGGACGATCCGCGAAGCGCGTAGCGGCCTGCGCATTACTCAAGATCGAAGCGAGGGGTTGGGCCAGTTCATGAGCGAGCGACCCGGCCAACTGACCCACGCTGGCGACACGGTTCATGTGATGAAGCTCCTCAAGGCTCTTCCGACGGGCCATGTCGGTCTGCTTCTGCTTTGTAATGTCGATGTGCGTTATGACCGCACCGCCTTCGGTCCGGTCGAGGCGCTCCACGCGAACCTCTTTCCAGTAATCCCGCTCCCCGATCCGAATGGGGTAGTCTGCTACGTGTGTGCTCTCACGTCCTTCCAGCACCGCCGAGACTGCGGCGGTAACAGTCTGGGCCGCTTCCGGCGCTTTTCCCCAAGCCCGCCAACTCTCCAGATAGTTCGCGCCAACGGCCGCCTGAGGGAAGCGCTCCTCCGCTCGATTGGAAGTGGCCCAATTAGCGCTAACACGGATGATTATGCCGTCGCGATCGACAATCGCGATGCGGGCGCTGAGCGAGGAAAGGATGGCGCGACTGAGTTCGTCGCTTGCGCTGGCAGCACGCTCGGAGCGACTGCGTCTGCGCCGTTCCATTAGCAGGAAACCGATCGCCAAGCCTTGTAAGAGGATGGCGCCGCCAATTGCGAGGATCGGCCCGCGGAATTCTTCCCACGCAGTAAGCTTTCGGAAACGGACCACGGTACCTGGCGGCAGGCGGCTTTCGGGGATTCCCCATCTCTTCAGTTCGCGCCAATCCGCCTCCAGGACATGAGTGTTCGAAGCAAGCGGGATATTCTCGGGAGGCGTTCCGCTCAGTACCCGGCCCAACAGTTGTCCGAGCGCCTCGCCCCCTTGCTCAACGCTGGTCATCGGGCCGCCCACTGCGCCCCACCCAAAAGAGGCGGTAAAGCTATTAAACACAGGGCTGTTCGCCTTCTGGGAGAAGGTCTGCGTCAATTCAGCCGTGGTGATATTGCGGCCTGCCGGATCGTAAGAGAACGACCCAAGATAGATGATGGTCTGAGCGGGCAGGCGGCTGAGGCGATCGGCTGCCGCATCCACAGTTAACCCCACGATAGGAATGATGTCGAGAGCCGGGTCGGTTCGATGGATGAGGCCGGCGGTCACCTGATACAGCGCGCGATCGATGGGCGCTGAGCCCCCCACGAGGGCGACGTGCTTGGTGTCTGGAAGAAGGCGGAGCGCCGCGCGAACAACCTCTTCCTCGCCAAAATCCTGCACCGCGCCGGTCGCCCCGGGGCGCGGGCCATACTCGGCTCGGTATTCATTCTTGAGCATTCCGAAAACGATGGGAACGCCGGGCCACAGCTGGTCCCGGAGTTTCTCGGCAAGGAGCATGCCTTCCGGCCGCATGGGGCAGATGGCGTCGAAGCGCTGGCGGCCGTATTTATAGCCCAGCCACTGATAGAGACGGTCTGGATAATCCGGGTCGATGGGCGGCGTCGGGCGGATGAATTCGACCGAGAGAGTAACCCTGGACGGGTATGAGTTCCTCAATCCCGTTTCGACCCCGCGAATGATCTGGATATACGCGGGCGTCGGGCCTTCGACCGGAAGCAGCACCAGGACGTGCTTCGGCGGTACAGCAGCGCTGGCGGAAACCGCCGCCGTGAGTAGGAACAGCATTGGCACGAGGGCGGCCGCGAATCTGCGACCGTGATGAGAAAAACGCCATCGACGACCCGGCGCAACGCTGCTGGACGAGGTGGTCACCACGAGATCAGTCTGGTGGCCTCCGACACCTACCGAATACTGATCATATCGGACGCGGTGCGTATAGCCTGTAAGCTTTGTCCGCTGATTGGGGCGCGAACCGGGCAGCTAGGCGGTTATTGCGTGGACTCCGGGCGCCTCTGCGGTCTGTGCTGCCAAAGGAAGCGATATCCGAAATCGTGCTCCGCCTTCTGGACGGTTTTCCGCGCTGATGCGTCCGCCGAGAGATTCGACGATGGAGCGGCAGATCGAAAGACCCATCCCCAAGCCATCGCTCTTGGTTGAGAAAAACGAGTCAAATAACCGATCTTTAATCAGGTCGGGTATGCCGGGTCCGCTGTCTTCGACGAGAATCTCGCCGGTTCCTTCGCGAACGCTGGTTGTGACCGTTAGTAAGCGGCTGTCTTGCCGCTGGTCCTGAACCGCGTCCATGCCGTTATTGAGAAGGTTGAGAAGCACCTGCTGCAGCGACACTTCGTCTCCGTTGACGATGACACCACCGGTTGCCAGGTCGAGCCGGATTTGGATTCTGCGCATCAGCAGGACGTTCCTTGCCAGATGACCAACCTCCTCAACGGTTCGATTCAAGTCCAGCTCGTGAACAGGAGTGGCCTGCTTTTTGAGAATCGCTCGCATGCGGTCGATGATGGAACGGGCTCGGCGGTCGTCGTCGGCGATCTCCGTCAGGGCTTGGCGAATTTCGCCCAAATCAGGCTCCGAGCGTTGCGCAAAGCGAGCCGCGGCCTGGGCGTTACTCAATATCGACGCGAGGGGCTGGGCCAATTCGTGAGCCAGCGACGCAGCCAGTTGACCCAAGCTGGAGACGCGGTTCATGTGATGAAGCTCCTCAAGGCTGCGCCGGCGGTCGAGTTCAGACTGCTTCTGTGGCGTTACGTCGACGTGAGTTACAACCGCGCCGCCTTCGGGCCGGTCGAGGCGTTCGACGCGAACCTCGACCCAGCGATTCTGTTCACCGATTTGGATCGGGTAGTCGGCCACCTGGGTCTTCTTGCGCCCTCCGAGAACGGCGGCGACAGCGGCGGTAATGGTCTGAGCAGCTTCTGGTGCTTTTCCCCAAGCCCGCCAACTCGCCAGGTAATTCGAGCCAATGGGCGCCTGCGGAAAACGCTCCTCCGCTCGATCGGAGGTGGCCCAGTTATCGCTGATACGGGTGATTTCGCCGTGTTGATCGAGAATCGCGATGCGGGCACTGAGCGACGACAGAATGGCACGGCTGAGTTCCTCGCTGGCACGGGCGGCGCGTTCCGACCGGCTACGCCTGCGCCACTCCAGGAGCAGGAAGCCGATGACGAGGGCCTGCAATAAGATGGCACCAGTGACAGCCAGAATAGGTCCGCGGAACTCCTCCCAGGGGCTCAGCTTTCGGAATCGGACCTCCGTGCCGTGCGGAAGACGATCTTCGGAAATCTTCCATTTCTTCAGTTGCCGCCAGTCAACGGCCCGGAGATGCGGAACGCTCACGACAGGCAGCTGAGCGGCGGGCGTACCGGACAGCACCTGAGCAACGAGGCCACCTAACTCCTCGCCACCGCGTTCAATGCTGTTCATGGGGCCGCCGACAGTGCCTGAACCAAAGGCCAGTGTGGCGCTCGAGAAGATGGGGCTGTTGGCCTTTTCCGACAGGGTCGCGGCCAGTTCCGGCGACGTAATGTAGCGGCCGTCGGCATCGTAATCGAATTGGCCTTCGTAGATGATGGTCCGGTCGGGCAGGCTTGCCACGCGCGACGTCGTGTCCGCAAGGCTGAGCCCGATGATCGGAATAATGTCCATGCCGGGGGCGGACTGGTGTATGAGGCCGACGATGTATTTCTGATAAGCGCGATCGCTGGGCGCCGCGCCGCTTACCAACGCGACGTGACGGGTTTCGGGCAAAAGCTGGATGGCCGCGCTGACCGCTTCCTGGTCACCTAGGTCCAGCACGACGCCGGTATTCCCGGCTTTCACACCGTAATCCGGTTTGTATTCCTCCTTGGTCATGCCGAAAACGATGGGAGCGGAGGGCCACAACTGATCGTGGAGTTTCTGCGCCAACCCGAAGGCTTCCGGGCGGACAGGGCAGATGGCGTCGAAGTGCTGGTTTGCGTATTTGTAGCTGATCCACTGAAAGAGCCGGTCTGAGTAATCGGGACCGGGAGACGGGGCGGCTCGCACGAACTCCACAAAGACGGACACCCGTGTCGGGTAGGATCTTCGCAGGCCCTTTTCCAGCCCTTCGATTATCTCAGTGGAGGCAGGACGCGAACTTTCGAAGGGAAGCAGGAGCAGGACTTGCTTTGGGGCAGGTGGAGCAGCAGGAGACAAGATCTGCGGACACAGGGACAGCAGCGCCAATAGGAACCACGCAGGAAAACATCTAAGCCCAAGGTCCAGTTGCAGACGCCCACTGCCTGCCGATACTCTGATCCTTGGCACAGTAATCCCCAATAATCCGTTTGGTGGAACTCACACCTAGACCAACATTATATAGATGCTCCCTATCGCGACGCTTTCTGACCTTCGCGCAATAAGAGTCGCCGTGGTTGATGATGACGCTTCTGTTCGCAGTGGAATCAGCCGGCTGGCGCGTTCACACGGCTTCGTTTGCACCGCGTTTGAGTCCGGTGAAAAGGCCCTCAGTGCGCCTGAGATTGGAGAGGCAGATTGCCTTATCCTCGATATCCAACTGTCGGGAATCGATGGCTTCGAAACACGGGATCGGTTAGAGGCGCAGGGATTGCGGCGGCCGATTATCTTTATTACGGCGCATCCGGAGATCAGCTCTCCCGAATGGCAGCGCCAGTTAAAGGGGCGTCCCTGCCTTGCGAAACCATTCGAAGAAGACGATCTGATCGCCGCCATTCATCGTACATTAGAGATGGGCTGCCCCTCGTAAACTTGCCGCCCTTACCGGCCTTCTAAAAAGATGGATGACGCCTTCGTGCATGTGGTCGACGACGACCCACAGTTGCGCAACGCCATTTCGAGGCTTCTGCGCTCATACGACTTAAACGTCAAGACGTACGAATCGGCGCTCGACTTTCTAAACAGGATTCCCGAGGGAGGCCCGGGCTGCCTGATTCTGGACTTGTCGATGCCGAAGATGAACGGGCTGCAATTGCAGGAGACCCTCGCGGCCGGCAGGAAGAACCTGGTGGTGATCTTCGTCAGCGGCAAGGGCGACATTCCTGCTTCGGTTAAGGCCATGAAGGCGGGAGCTGTCGACTTTCTCACCAAGCCGTTCGAGGATGAGGCGCTGATCGAAGCGGTCAGGGAGGCAATTCGGCGGTCCCGGGAGATCATCGCGGAGGGCGAATCGATCGACAAGGACTGGAGTGCGTTCGATTCTCTCACTGCCAGAGAACGACAGGTCTGCCTGCTGGTATCGCAAGGACTGCTCAACAAACAAATCGCGGGGGAACTGGGGACTACGGAGAAGACCATCAAGTTCCACCGCGGCAGCGTGACCAGGAAGCTGCATGCCAATTCCGTGGCAGATCTGGTCAAGCTGGTGGAGCGTCTGCGAGAGGCTGGCCGCATCAGCCCTGAGCCGGCCAAATAGCCGACGCCAGATGGCCGTCCGCGAAGTGCGGTAGCTCAAGGCTTCGCCCCAACCTATGCAAATGCACAGGCAAACTGGGACCCTCGACTAAAGTCCCATAGCGCATGGCGGCCTATTCCGATATAAGCAAGACAAGGCCCTCAAAAGGTATTAGCGCGACGCAGCGTGTCCGGGTCGAGCTTGAATCTCGCGGTAAGTTCCGATATGGCCATTCCACACATGCAACAAGCAGGCGAAGTTTCAATCGTGCGCGGCGGCCCTTTTTACCGCGCCCAGTTAGCCACACGGATACTCACGCCGGATAAGTGGAATCTTGGGCGAAGGGTGATATTCGCCCTTGCGATCGGCTGGGTACCGCTGGTGCTGATCACCTTGTTCTTCGACCCGGCGTCGATTGGCGGACTGCTCACCGATTATTCGATCAACGTGAGAATGCTGATCGCTGTTCCGGTTTTACTGTTGGGCCAGCAAATCATGGAGAAGGGCTTTCGGACCACGGTAGGACATGTTCGGGATGCAAAGCTACTTTCGCCATCACAGCTGCTGGAAATGGACGGGATCATTGGCGGGCTCACCAAACTGCGGGACTCAATGATTGCGGAGCTAGTGGTCGCCGTGGCGGTTTATGCCGAAATCGTGGGGAGGCTCAGCTCACACATTCCGTTCGCATTGCCCTGGATGCTGTCAGGGCCCGCAGGAGACCTGCACCTCTCGTTCGCCGGCTGGTATCACGCGCTGATCAGTCAATTCATTCTTCAGTTCCTGTTGGGGATCAGCCTTTGGAAGTGGCTGCTCTGGGTAGGGTTTCTATTCCGGCTGTCGAGGCTTCGTTTGCAGCTTGTTCCGACTCACCCGGACCAGCACGGCGGCCTCGGCTTTCTTGCTATGTCACCGAAGGCCATCGTACCGACGCTGTTCGTGGTTGCGGCGGCGATCGGCTGCACGTGGCGAGCGCAGGTCATTCAGTTGGACTACGATCTGATGAGCTTTAAGATCATGGCGATTGTGCTGCTGTTGATCGCGTTCATCGTGGCCATCGGCCCGCTGATCTTCTTCGTCCCTCGACTGGCGGCGCTGCGCCGCGAAGGTCTTCTGGAATATGGGACCTTGGGCCAGGAACACAGCATGGAGTTTCAGAAGAAATGGATCGAAGGTGGCGCCGGAGACGAACCATTCCTGACAGCGCCCGAGATCAGCACACTGACCGACTTTGCGGCCAGCTACGAAAAACTGGAGAAGCTTCAGCCATTTCCAGCCGACAAAGGCGCCTTCATCCAGGTGGCAGTTGCGGTCGCCATTCCGATGCTGCCAGTGATCCTGGCAAAGTTGCCGCTGGCGACCGTTCTGAAAGGGCTCATGGGGGCGCTAAAGTAAAGCCGTCACCTTCAGGCGGGTGCTGCGGTTCAGGCTCCCGCTCCAACGACCAATTTGCAGCTCGAGTCCCATCTTCACGGCTAGAACAAGATCAATAGGTTGGAACTGCTCGGGGTGCAATTGCGCGCCCTTGTCGAGTGACTTGAAGCTGTCTGCCGAGGAAACCCGGGGGCATCGTGCTGTTCCAGGCTTCTTTGGCGTCATGTGGCGCTTGGATGTCCAAGGGGTCAAGCCCACAACTCCACCGACAAAACAAGCGATGCTTCCGTTGGCTCCTTGTTCCCCGCCGGGGAAAAAACTGCTACGCTGACACTGGGCTTCTGGGTTCTGTCATTTCCCGGGGGCAAAGCGACGATTCTGCCCAGTAACCTCATGGTCAGTTGCCAAGCCGCTGAGAGACTGGGCGTTGGTTTACAGACCAGCCTAAACCGGTCGGAGGATCTGTGTGCGAATGTACAGGCGCAAAACCCGAGAGATAGTAAATCGGTTCATTGATGACGAAATCACCTACGCTGAATGTATCCGTGCGTTAGACGCTGAATTCGCCAGTCTCACTGTCAGGATGGCCGAGAAGGAACACCCTGCCGCTCTTCGTCTTCTGATGTCAGTGAACAACAAAATGGTGGCGGAGGAAATGGAGCGTCGCAGGACGCAAAGCTCACCCCGACATCCGAGGCGCGCTGTTTAGATCGGCGTTCCCGGCCTGTCAGGCTAACCTTCGACTCCGCGTCGGCCCATTCTCTCCAACAAGCAAACGATTGAGGGGCATTTCGTCGCCAGAACCAAAATCCGGCTTAGGAATTAGGGTTTATTCTAGGGGTCGATATGTAGAGACAGGGGTGGTTCGACTGCTACTATCCACTGTTGAATGTTTTGTGATGAGCGCGAACGTCTCTGGGATGAATGCCGTCGATCGGTGCTTGCCTTGTCGGCCTGTACGGAAGACCTGGCCGGAACTTTCGAGGATTCCGGGTTTGCCCCCAAGCTCGCAAAAGTGGAACGCGCTAACGCATCCTATATCGCGGCCCGTCGCGCCTGGTTAGTTCACATTTCCGAACACGGATGTGTCCGGTAACCGAACGGGGTAAGCCGGGACGAGTGTACTGCAGGGTACACGCTATTGGCCGAGAGTGTTCAGTTGTTTACAGAGCGGCGGCCTGCGCCAGAGCTTTGGCAGACTTCCGCGCCGTGCGGCCCTGTCGGCCAATCTCCACCAACCGGCCCTTCGATTGTGAACAGACGATGTGCAAGGCGTTCGGCGTGTGCATGTTGATAGCTACTAGCATGCCCGGCTCTATCTCTGCTCCGTGCTCTAAATCGTGGAAAAGTTCGTCGATTAATATAGCCAGGATCGACTCGTATACGGAGAGGCGCTGAAGTCTTTCCTGCGTGATGGCGGAAACTTCTCGCTTGGGGAACCGTGACATCTCAAACTTGTTAGCTCTCATCGGAAAATATCGCTCCCGAATAACTCTGGTGCAGTTGATCTTCCAGCGCAGCGGAAAGAACGCAAGTAATTGCGAAACAAGGCCTTATACGGAATAGAGAAGCGTTTAAGGGTCGCACCAGTTGCAAACAACAGTTTACGGATCAGTTGCCCAGTCTGGGAGTGCCGAGCCCAGGTCATCTTACAGCAGTTTGGCTGCTTGGGTGGACTAGCAGGCCGGAAACGTCTAGGTGGAATGAAAACTAACGGATGATTCAGCTAGAACCGAAAGTGCTAATGTGCGCGCGTCTGGTTTATTCTCCATTACGAATACACAGTGGACGAAGACTACGTCCTGAAGAACCATCGGTGCACTGCTGTAGAACACTGTGGCATTACGTATGACGACATGCCGCATGAACATCTGATCCAATTCGACGGCCCCCCCTTCAATCAGGATCACTTGCTTCCCTCGGGACGACTTGTAGTCGGGAGGGTTGGATGTCAATTTGTACATGGTAGCGGCCTGCTCGCTAGGCACATCCCCTCCCACGGTGATTGTGCCGATTGAATATCCTTTCGGTAACAGACTCAATTCGTAGTGGGTCTCTAGATCGGCGTTTAAGGGGGTTGTTGCAATGTCTCGGGCCGTCCCTACGTCCAGCGAATTCACATTGAGTGACGACCGGTACGATACAAACTCAAGCGCCACCTGCCACGCACTCGAATCTGTTTGTGAGACTTCAACGAAACGCGTTCCGGCCCGCTGAACATAAGACTCCGGAAGGGTGGTGGCCGTCCTTTGTGCTTCTTTGAGGATTGAAACCGCCTGGGTTTGACTCTTTGGGTTCTGTGGCGTGATGGCGCTTTGCTCCAATCGCTGGGGGAGTCTCAGTTTCGCAATTTCTCCATTCATGTTGAACAGAAGTGCGGATATTCCTCCGAGCCACACGACAATGAGGGCGGCAAACGCCCAAAAGAACTTAATGTGGTTTGCGAGGCGCCGATCGAGCAATACAATCGCAATCTTGGGATCAGCCACGTCTTTTTCCTCGCATTAACCTGAAGCAACATAGAGGCGGGACTCATAAGTCCACCCCAATCCCGCCGCATTTAACGTCCCAAAGAAACGGTGCCGGCCGTTCCATTGAGATGGCAGCTAGAGATCAGTGCACTTCCCGCGCTCGTTTTAATTCAAGTATAGGGGAGAATTTTGTCACACATTCTTGCCGCAACGGAAGCCGCGCTCAACGGGATGCGCAGGCTCGTCGACGCTGACCAGCAGGGCGCAGGTATCCGGGCAGTCGAGGCCACGACGATGTGACGAACGGAGGGCATGCCGCACAGCAAGTAGCCCGGTCCCCGCAAAGCTCCCCAGATGTGGATGTGGCCCGGATGACACTCTATCCCGACGACTGTCGCTAAGCTGTTCTCAGAAGGATGCGGCATCCCTCTGATCGGGGACTGGAGGGCATTGCCTATTCGGGGTGACGTGTGGAAAGCAGACTTGCCAAAAGCATTTCTCCAGCCCGTTGGGCGAAATATGGCTTCGCGCTTGTCGTCGCGGTGCTGGCACTTCTGATTCGGTTTCCGATGGCGCCGGCCCTCGGCGCGAAGGCGCCGTACCTAACATTCTTCGTGGCGACCGCCGCGAGTGCGATCTTTGGTGGATTTGGCCCCGGTATTGTGACGACCATTCTGGGAGCGTTGCTTGCCGTTTCGTTCGTTATTCCCGAGCCGGTTAGATTCGCCGCCTTTGACGAATATCTGGGTTTGGCCCGCTTTATAGTGGGCGGCGTTGTTATGAGCTATCTCACCGGGCGTCTCACCGAGTCGAGAAGACACGAAATGGCCCTGCGGCAACATTCCCAGCAAACACTTCTCAGCATTGGAGATGCTGTGATATCGACGGATGACGACAAGCGAGTGCTATTGATGAACCGGACGGCCGAAGAACTGACTGGATGGACTTTAGCCGATGCAAAAGGCAAGACCATCGAAGAAGTTTTTCGGATTGTTCAAGAAGGATCGGAGCCGCCCATTCGGGTGCCGATTGAACGAACGCTTCTCACGGCGAAGTCGGCCGAATCCGCTAATCATATGGAATTGATCAGCAGGGACGGGAGCCGCGTTCCGATCGAAGATGCTGGAGCGGACATACGAGGCGAGCATGGAGTCTCTGCCGGGATCGTGCTCGTCTTCCGGGACATCTCGCCTCGCCGCGAAGCCGAACGACGTCTGGAAGATTCGGAACGACGCTCTCGCGCGATTCTCGAGAGCATCATGGATTCCTTTGGGCTGCTTGACTCGGATTGGCGAATTGTCTATGTTAATGCGGCGGCAGAGAAAATGACGGGGCTCTTGGCAGATGAACTTATCGGCAAGAATCTGTGGGAAGTGTTCCCTGGAGCACTTGGAACGATTATCGAGAGCAGCTTCAAACGCGCCATGGCTGAGCGGACGCCTGTGTCTTTCGAAAACTACTATGAGCACTGGAACCGGTGGTTTGATACCTCCGCTTACCCCTCCGACATCGGGCTCTCAGTCTACTTTCGGGACATTACGGAGCGGAAGCGAGGCGAACAGGCTCTTCATCGGTTGAACGAGGATTTGAAACAGTTCACCTACGCGGCCACGCACGATCTGCGCGAGCCGCTTCGGATGATGACAATCAACGCTCAGAAGCTCCAGCGTAGACTCGTACCACAACTCGACCGGGAGAGCTGCCAGTGCGTAACCGATATTGTGAGTGGCGGGATACGGATCTCGCAGCTGATTGATGGCCTTTTGCAGTTCTCGCGAATAGGCGAGATGGGCAAGGCCGAGCCTGTGCCCGTAGACACAGAGGCTGCTTTCGGCGAGGCCCTGCTAGACTTGCAGGTCGTAATCAACGAAGCGAACGCTAGCGTGGCTCATTCGAAGCTTCCAAACGTCATGGCAGACCGCGCTCATGTTCGCCGGCTATTTCAAAACCTCCTCGGCAACGCGATCAAGTACCAGAGGGCCAACGTTCGATCGGACGTTCGTGTGTCCGCGGAGCGCCAGGGTGACGAGTACATCTTTTCCGTTGAGGATAACGGTATCGGCATCGATGCAGAGCACTTCGACCATATTTTCATCCCGTTCAAGAGACTGCATGGGCCCGAGATCGGAGGCTCGGGTATTGGCCTTGCAACCTGCAAGCGCATTGTTGAGCTGTACGGCGGCCGCATTTGGGTAGAATCCGTTCCGCAGAACGGTTCGGTCTTCTGTTTCTCCTTACAAGCCGCGGAAAAGGTACATCATGCCAGTACCTGATCGACCATACCGGGTTCTGGTCGTCGAGGACAGCCCGACGGATGTACGGCTGATCGAGGAGGCCCTCAGCGAGAATGAAGTCTGGCATGAAATGGTGGTGCTACAGGATGGGGAAGAAGCATTTCAGTACGTGAAGCATGTGGCCGAGAATTCCAGGCCCGACCTCATCATCCTTGACCTTAATCTCCCAAAACGAGACGGTTTTGGCGTCCTAACCGAATGTCGGGCGAGCCCCACTTTGTCTTGGGTGCCGGTCGTTATTCTCACCTCCTCCGATTCGCCGGCCGACCGGCTGCGCGCAAAGAGCATTGGGGTAAACGCGTTCCTTCAGAAGCCCATGACCTTGGAGGAGTTCATCGCGCTCGGCCCGAAGTTCAGGGCGATTCTTCAAAAGGACTCGCTCTACCCGCCGAACGACTAGCGCCGATTCTCGTCGTTACGTGTTGACGCCCGGACATCTGCAGCGGGATTCACAGGTGTTTCTGGATCTGATCGTGAGGACGGCGGAAAAGCCTGAAATGGAGAAGGCTCAAGGCCGGGTGGCCGGACGCGTGGGGAGAAAAACCCAGATCACTGTGAAGGCGAGTGCGGCGGCCACAATCCAGCCTTGGGCGTGCGCGCCGCTCAGACCGTTGCCGAACAACTCAGCCAGCGAGCCGCGCAGCGACAGAGCCCAGAACACCAAAGCATAGGCAAGGTAGTTGCTGCGCCCGAACCACAAGCAAAAGACTAAGGAACCCGCGGCTGCCAGCAACACTATGCAATATTGCAATGCCAGTTCGTCTGGAGTACGGACCTCTGGGGAAACGGCGGCAAGCAGCGCCACCAGAGCCAGCGGCGCCAGCATCCAAAGTGGCGACACACGGCGTGCGATCAGGACGATGATCGCCAGAGTACCAGCCAGGAGAACGCATGCATTGACAGCGGTCGCCAACGCCGCGACCGCCGGCGCAGCAATTGCGATCAGGCTCGGAGGACCGATGGTGACAACCGCTTGAGCGTGAAAGTGCGCGTTGAGCAGCGCGGTCAGACGGCTGATACAGAGCACCAAGCCAAGTGCGGCGATGGCGGAACAGACCGCATCGACGCCGGTATAGCGGCGGGAGGCGACGCCAAAGGCGAGGATAGAATCTGGAAACGATGACGTCAACAACCCGGCAATGACGTCCATTATTAGAAAACTAAAAACCAGAAAGAACCCTACCTGAAGGTATTGAGTGGCCTCGAAAGTGGCCAGCGGGATTGCAGTGGGGTAGAACTGATACGCGAGAGGGAGCCCGAGAATGTTGACAGCGGCCATTGATAGCGCCGCAACGGCGGCTATGGGAACCGCTACTTTCCAGCGCACTGTACCGCGGCGAATGCTGCGCACCAGCTGCCAGACTCCCCACACAACACCCACCAAAATGACGACGATCCGCAGAACGGTGACCGTAATCGAAATGAAGTTGTTCCGTTCGCGGCTGCGCGTGAAAGTCTCAGGGAGCTTCCAAAAAGAGCGCCAGCCGGAGACACGATCGCCGGCCACCCTGATTTCCAAACGGTAGTGGGCTTGGTCGATATTGCGCGGATCGCCTGCCCGTGCTTCCCACACCAGCGAGTGATCGCGCCGCGCCTTCTTCTTTTCGGATGTGTCTTCTTTCAGTTCCATCGTGCCCAGGTCGATCCCGCGGGCGGCGGCGAACGTGGCCGCGATCTGACGTGCTGCATCATCGGCGAGGTCCGCGCCGGCTCGGTCTTCAGGCAGTGTGTGTAAGTAGCCGAGAATCCGCCCGCTCTCGGGATGCACTGTAACGAGCAGCTCTTCCTGATCAAGCGGGCGGTAGTAACGCGTGGCCCAAATTCGTACAGGCCGGTATTGCTCGAACATTTTAGAAGCTGATGATAGGGACTGGCGCTCCAGGAAGTACTTAGCGGTGAAACTGTCGTCACTGCTCCAGCGCGTAGAGGGATAGGTAACGTGACGGAATGAGGCGGTATCGAAGCCTTGATTCCGAAGGAAGGCATCGGCGGATGCCCGCGCCTGGTCCGCAGTCAGGTTGTACCGCGGAGAATCCCCGAAACGCTCCACCGGAATCAGGTAGGCGAGGAAACCGGCGGCGAGAACAGCGATAGCGGCCAGGCGCACGCGGGCTGTCAGCGCCACGTACGCGGGAGGCCCGGCGGCGAGAGTTGTGGACGGCGCCGTCAGTTCCGCGGGGCCAGGTTCGTCGGCGTTGTGAAGACCCTGGTCCGGCTCGAAGCCACCGCGCCAGCGATAAGCGATGAGAGCAGCGATCACCGGCAAGACGATGACACCGGCGCTCGCCGCGCCAGAGAGCTTGAAGTACAGGCTGTGAGAACGCAACAGCAGCATGGCGCTGTACATGGCATCGATCGAGTAGTGCCAGACCAAGGTTGGTAGGATGCCCCAGCGCAGCATAATGATGCCAAGAGCCATGCCGCCAATACCGACTTCCACGCCGCGGATATAGAACGGCTCGTTGGGATATCCGGCATGGCCAAATCCCCAAATGAATCCAGCGAGTACCACTGCCAGCGGCAGCCAGCGCACCAGCCGCTGCAGAAAGGGGATCGCGAACATGCGAAAGAAGAACTCTTCAAACACCGCAGGTAAATAGCCGCCGATCAGCACAAACGCCCATGGGAAGCGCGTGTTGAGTTCGTCGCTGTATGGGACTTCGGCCGGCGCCCAGGCGCCCAGGCGCGACGCCACAATGTAGAAAACGGTCTGGTATGCGATGAAAACGGCCGTGAGTGTGATTCCCAGGACAGCGCCTTTGAAGAACCGCTTGGTACGCAAGCCGCGCGGGCGGAAGAGGTTTCCGAGGGAGATCTGGCCGGGGAAGGCCCCGCGGTACAGCGGCTCAGAACCCGCGGTCACCACGAACAGGAATGCGCCTGCACCCAGAGCGGCGAGCATCACTTTGAGGAACTGGCGTGAGAGAAAGCTGGGGTAGGAATCGGTGGTGGGGTAACCGAATTCAGCCAACGGGAGGGAATTAAGCTGTGCGCAGAGGGTCAGCACCATCCCGATAGCGCCAACGACGGCGGCGCGGCGCCATCGCACGTCTTGACGGCGAGTCCGCATCACGATGATCACGATCATGCCGGCGAACAGCGCCACGACGACGCCCGCATCGACCGTTTCGGTAAGGTTGTTTTGAGAGCGCAGGTGCTCGTAGTCCCGCTGCCATTGTTCGGGAACTTTGAGGTATTGGTGGAAGCCCCCCACTTCGTTGCCGAGGGTGGTGACAGCGACGCGATAGGTGGCGTCGTGGAGATTGAAGTCGTTCTCCTTCCAAATGAAGGTGCGGTCGGTACGGTGCGGGCGCGCAGTCTCACTCACCTCGATGAATTCAAGGCCGGCGGGGTCGCGATGCATCCGCGTACGGAGGAAGCTTTCTGCCAGCGTTCGTGCCTCCGCGGTTGTGACGTCGGCACGGGCGGCGTCTTCTGGCAGCTCGTGCGCGAAGCCCGCGATCTCGCCGGTGACCGTGACGGCGACGCGATATTCCTCCTTGCGTTGCGGCTGGAACCACCGATAGTCCCAGCGCCACATGTGAAGGCGGGAACCCATCAGGCGATTGGCTTGCTCGAGGCCTGCTTCACGCTCGATGAAGGTTTTGGCGCTGTCATCGAAATCGAAACGTGAGGCCTGCCGGTAACCGGCAAGGCTGTAGTTTTCGCCGGCGAGGAAACGCTCCGCAAGGGACAGACCGCTGTCGCGGTCTACGCGGAAATCGATGGACGCCTCGGGGAAGGCGCGATAGAAATTTTGCGTGGAATACCAGGTGGCGGCGCCGAACAGAACCAGGCACGTGAGAATAAAGCGATAGTCGGACGCGTGGAGTTTTTCCTTCATCGGTAGGGCTTCAGCCACGAGTCCTGCTTCTGCGCCGGATGTTTCACTCGATGCCAAATGTTACTAGATTCAAACGACGGCACGCAAGAATCTGGCGTGACCCGCTAAAGAAGTCCCGTCCTCTACGCTGAAGATCTGCTGCGCCTGCCGGTCAACTTCTGTTTCTGCGGCGCTGAAATCATCCATCGCTTGCGCATACCCGACTGAGCGCAACCGTTTGAATTCACCCATGACTCCCGTCGCCGTTCCTGTAAACCCGAGTTCACACCTGG
Organism: uncultured Acidobacteriaceae bacterium; assembly: GCA_963740005.1. Taxonomy (GTDB): domain Bacteria; phylum Acidobacteriota; class Terriglobia; order Bryobacterales; family Bryobacteraceae; genus CAJCIT01. Next base: position 158,551 of record CAVUCO010000029.1, read on the forward strand.
TTGTGCTCTCGCTGATTTGAACTTGTTGATTCTAAAGCTTGAGACGAATGGTGTAGCAATTGCCCACTTCCCCGATGGCTCTGGCGCGACAAACAGCGTCGTTTAGCCCGCCAAATTTCGCGACCAAGGGGGAAGAAAACCGTATGCTGACCGACAGAGATTCGCCTGGCGTCATATCGGCCGTGATGTCGCCCACAAAGCGGCAGGCTTCCTTGACACTCTGCGTGGCGTTGTTTACCACCACGATGTTCTTGAGTGCCTTCTTACTCTTTTCGGTAGAGCCGATGGTCGCCAAGATGGTCTTACCGCTCCTGGGCGGCACGCCTGCGGTATGGAGTACCTGTCTTGTGTTCTTTCAATCCGTGCTGCTGGGTGGGTATGTCTATGCTCATCTTTCTGCAAAGCTACTCAGCCAACGGCGTCAAATGATCTTGCACTTGAGTGTACTTCTCATAACATTCGTGGTGCTTCCTCTTCACATTCCGGACGCGTGGACGCCGCCCGTTCAACAGAACCCGGCGCTATGGCTGCTAGCGCTGCTCTCAGTTACAGTCGGCTTGCCCTTCTTCGTACTTTCCGCCGGCACCCCGATCCTGCAAAAGTGGTTCTCTCTTTCGGGGGACTCGGCCGGGGCAGACCCCTATTTCTTATACGGCGCGAGCAACGCGGGAAGTTTGGCGGGCTTGTTGAGCTACCCATTTCTGCTCGAACCGACGCTTCACTTAGCAACACAACGCCAGCTTTGGACTTATGGTTACGTTTTGTTTTTTCTGCTGGCTTGCTGCTGCGTGGCCATCGTCTGGCGAGTCCCGCAAACGACAACGCAACAAGCGCGCCAAGAACGGCAGGATCAAGCGACCGATGAGACGAGCGATGACGCTCGTTCGCACGTGAAGAGGCGGCTTCGCTGGGTGGTTCTCGCGTTCGTTCCCGCCAGCCTCACGCTGGGCGTTACCACGGCACTTACCACCGACATACCGCCGATTCCTCTCTTCTGGGTTCTGCCGCTTGCGCTTTACCTGCTCAGCTTTATTTTCGTCTTCGCGCGCAAGCCAATTGTTTCGCAAAACTGGTTGATCCGGAGACTCCCCCTCCTGATTCTTGCTACGGCTTTCCCGCTTGTCTCCAAATCGTCGCTGCCGGTCTCGATACTGATCCCGCTGGACCTACTGACCCTTTTCAGCGTCGCTATGGTCTGTCATGGTGAGCTCGCCAAGAGCCGTCCATCCACCAAGCATCTCACTGAGTTTTACCTTTGGATTTCAGTCGGAGGAGTCCTGGGTGGAATATTCAATGCTCTAGTTGCCCCGGTGATCTTCAGCTCCGTGATTGAGTTTCCGTTGGTCCTGGTATTGGCTGCGCTGCTGCGTCCGCCGATCGATGTCAAGGATGATACAAAGCGTGCCCGCCGACTGGACCTCTTGTTGCCGGTCCTCTTAGGCCTGTGCCTCTGGGCATTAATTTCAATGTTGCAGGGTGGAAGTCTGAAGCCGGGGCGCGCGATGCACATCTTAGTCTTTGGCTTACCTTTCGTGTGGTGTTTGTCATTTGGCAGACGCCCCATCCGTTTTGGTGCAGGCCTGGCAGCCGTGTTTCTCGCGAGCACCTTATACACGGGAGCATACGGCAACGCACTACATGCGGAGCGCAGTTTCTTTGGGGTGTATCGAGTGACAGATGATGCCGAAAAGCAATTCCGGTGGCTTGTGCATGGCTCAACCGTACATGGAATTCAGAGCTTAGATCCGAGGAAAGCGACTGAGCCCCTCTCTTACTTCACCAAAGCGGGACCTATCGGACAAGTGTTCGACGCCTTCTCCGGAGATGCTAAGAAGAATCAGGTCGCGATTGTGGGTCTCGGCGCCGGCTCGATGACTTGTTATGTAGGGCCGCCTCAGCAACTGACGTATTACGAGATTGATCCCGCCGTCGAACGAATTGCGGAGAATCCCAAGTACTTCACCTTCCTTCGCGACTGCAATTCGCGAGTCCAGGTTGTGCTGGGAGACGCCCGGTTGTCGCTCAAGACGGCTCCCGATCACGGCTATGGCATGATCATCATCGATGCCTTCAGCGGAGACGCCATCCCGGCGCATTTGCTGACTCGAGAAGCATTGCAGCTCTACCTCAAGAAGTTGGCTCCCCATGGCATTCTGGCTTTCCATATAAGCAACGGCTACCTGAATCTTCAGCGAGTCGTCGGGACCCTTGCGTCGGACGCCGGTTTGGTCTCCCTGATTGAAGACGATACACACATCACCGAGGCCCAAATAAAGGATGGGGCGTCGGGGTCTGTTTGGGCGGTGATCGCGCGAAATTCAAGCGATTTGGGCAAGCTGGCAAATGATTCGAGATGGACGCCTCTTCTCAGCAAACCGGGATCCAAGGTCTGGACGGACGACTTTTCGAGCGTCATGTCCATCTTCAAATGGCAGTGAAGATTGATGCAATCCAAGGCGTGGGGAAGGAAGAGGCAGAATATCTCCCGCGAATGAAGCCCATTGGATCGGTAATGACGGCATTTTCAGAGTTCCGCCTGATCCCGCGCGTCGAGACCTTTCCTGCCGTAGTTTCTTTTGCTCAAACCCCGTTGGGCAAATCTAGTATGCTCGTTGCATTTGGTCTGGGAATGTGGGTTTTCCTCCCTGATCTGCTATCTGCACTGCTCCTGGCATCGCTGCTCGCGCTGATTACTTTTATGCCCGAGTATCGTCACTTCATTTTGGCGGTTGCCCCCATGTCTATGGTGGTGACGCAAACCTTCAAGGACCCGATGCTCCTGGCTTTGAATCTGGCTGTGGTCGCATTGGGAATCATCCTGTACTGGTGCGCGGTCCGCTGGCCCAAATCGCGGTTCGGGCGGAGACCCGTCCTGTTCTTTCTTACTGCGTTCACTTTGCTAATCCTGATCGCCTGCGCTACAACCCCGCACTCCTTGCCGTACTCGATTCTGTGGAGTCTTGTCGGCGTCATGGCAAGCTATCTCTGGTTCATCAGCTATGCACTGACCGATCGAAACTCAAAGGCCGACACGACGCTAGAACTGGCAGCTTTTCGTCCACTGTGGGGATCTACCAACACCCCGTTTCCTAAGGGTGCGGCATATCTTCGCCGAATTGAAGCACAGAATCCAGAGCAGTTCGCAATCGCCCAGTTGAAGGGCCTGAAGTTGCTTGCCTGGGCGGTTCTCCTGGCAGTCTTCCAAACCTTCTGGTATAAATTCTTCCACGGTTATTTGCGGGTTCCAACGTCGGCGCAAGCCTTGGCGATGAGCGTGCGCGGAACTCCGGTGTCATGGCACTTGTGCTGGGAAAGCCAGCTTCTCTGTTACTTTGAGGGTGTGCTGGCAGTATCGATCATGGGACATCCGATTATCGCCGGTTGCCGCATGGCTGGATTCAACGCTCTGCGAAACACCTATCGGCCGTTGTCTTCGACAACGGTCGCGGAGTTCTTCTGTCGTTTCTATTACTACTACAAGGAATTGGTTGTCGATCTCTTCTTTTACCCAACGTTTTTTCGCTACTGGAAGGGAAATCGAAGGCTGCGCATCGTGTTTGCAACTCTCGCGGCTGTTTTGTTTGGCAATGGCTTCTATCACTTCACGCGAGATTGGCAGAGCATTCGGGATAAAGGACTCTGGATTGCGATTTCAGACTATCAAGTCTTTTTCTTTTATTGTGCGGTTCTGGCCACTGCAGTAAGTGTTTCACAATTGAGGAAGCCGAACCGCAGACCAACCGGATTGGTGCGTGGCCGCCTTCTGCCAATGGTTGGCGTTGGCCTGTTCTTCTGCTTGCTGAACATCTTTGTGCCGGGCGAGCAGAGATATCCATTGATCGCGCACATGAGATATCTCGCGAGCTTATTCTTTATCCACTGCTAAGGAGATTGTATGCAAGGAAAGACTGAGATACGAGAGTTTTTGCAAGGTCTTCTGACGAGCTACGGCGACTCCGAGCCGCTAGAGGACAGCGATTCTCTGCTCATCAGCGGGCGTTTACAATCGATAGACGCCGTGGAGATCGTGATGTTTCTCGAGCAGAATTTCGGAGTCGATTTTGCTCAAATTGGATTTGACCGGGATCGGCTCGATAGCATTGATGCAATTACGGATTTGGTCAAGTCTTTCAAGAACGGTGACAAAGGGAGCGAGTAATTAACCCGATGACCTCTCAGAGCTTTGGCGGCGTTTCAACGGATAGTTCGGCATCGCAATTATGTAAAGCAGACCTGATTGTTCGTGTTCTGCGATCACACCCTGGAGTTCGCGAAGCATCGGTATTGCACACCGGGCGTGCAGGATGGATGGGGTTAGTTGTTGCCGATGACAAGCACCTCGACAACGCCATGAAAAGGGCTGAGTCGCGAGATCTGGCCCTGAAGAGGTGGCGGAAATCGTTCGACCTGACTCAATTCGCAGAGAACGTTAAGTCAAAGCCCGTCGGATTGAATATTCAAGGATGGAATAGCAGCTACACAGGCCAGGAACTTCCAGAAGCCGAAATGCTCGAGTGGGTTGAACTCACCGTGTCGGAGATTCTTGCATTTTCGCCCACAGCAGCCTATGAACTCGGGTGCGGGACCGGCATGTTGCTGTTGCGAGTTGCGCCAAACTGCCAGCGGTATGTTGCGGCAGATTTTTCGCCCGCAACCCTTGATAGGGTTAGGGCCCAGTTGAAATCAGTTCCGGCGCTGGAGAAATCGGTTGAGTTACTGGAGCGAATGGCAGACGATTTCAGCGGTTTCGCTCAAGACTCATTCGACACGGTAATACTTAACTCCGTTGCGCAGTTCTTTCCGAGCTCTTCCTACCTCACGCAGGTACTGGAATGCGCGACTGATATTGTGCGGCCTGGCGGCAGGATCTTTGCTGGAGACATTCAGAGCCTTCCGTTGCGAGCTCCGTTTCTGAGCTCCGTTGAGCTCTTCAAAAGTGATGACGATCAGGTTCCAACAGCCATAATGGACCGTATTCGGCGCCGAATACGCCTGGAGCCTTGGCTGTTCGTTTCACCTGCGTATTTTCTCGACCTAGCGAGAAAGAATAAAAAGCTGTCGCGGGTTGAGATTGAGCCGCGACCGGGTCGCGCTGACAATGCAGTCACGCGTTACCGATACAATGCGGTCCTGTATGTTGGAGAGCCGTCGGGGCAGCTAAGTGACTTTCCCTTTGCAGATTGGCGGGAACATCGGTGGGGTCTCAAGAAAATCCGAGAAATCTTGGAGAAACAAGCAAGCCCACTTGGAATTAAGTGCATTCAAAATACCCGCGTTGAGATCGACTTAGCTGGTTTGGATGAATTACGACGCGGCGACGATTCGATAACGGCTGGACAACTTAAGCGTAAACTCGACCAAACGGCGGCTCGCGGCATTCATCCTCAAGATCTGGTTGATCTGGTTAGAAGTGTTGGTGGTCTTGAGATCAGGCTTAGCTGGGCCGCATGCCGCCGCGACGGGAGTTACGATGCTGCGTTCTACCAAGCCGGAAGCCTAGGATCTTCACAGTCAATAAGCTGGCCGCAGCCAGAACCGTTAGAATACCTGACCTTAACAAGCTGGCCGGGACAGGGCAAGTTGAGGTCTGATTTAGTCGATCAAATTACGAACCTTTGCCAAAACAGCCTGCCGTCCGAATTAGTGCCTTCAGAGTTCTACCTGGTGGATGCGCTGCCGCGCGATGAGGATCAAGCCTCGGTTGCGCGGGCAATCGGCGAGCTCAACTGACTCTGAAGCAAAGGTGGCAACGGAGTCAAAATTCGTGGCGACATTTCGAGGTCTTACGATGCCGACACCCCGGAGTGCTCAGTAAGGAATTCAATCAACTGCTTACGGTCGACCTTTCCGTTACTATTGAGCGGTATCTTCGACATGAGTTGAATCCGCGATGGCACCATATTGGCTGGAAGTCTTTCTTTGAGGGCATTGCGAACTTCGGAAGCGTTCCCGTTGAAACCTCCGATGAAAGCCACAATCCCGAGCGCGACACCGTCTTGCATCGGCCAAGCCACTGCGGCTACAGTTTCACTGCCTGTGACCGCTCTGAGATGTGATTCGATTTCGCCTAGCTCTACCCGCGCACCGCCAAGCACCTTCACCTGATGATCAATGCGTCCAAGATAGTGCAGCACTCCATTGACATCTCTCAGCGCAAGGTCGCCTGTCCGATACCATCGTTCTCCTTCGATCTCAATAAAAGCACGACGCGTCTTTTCTTCGTCGTCAAGGTAGCCAAGCGCGAGTTGCGGCCCGCCAAGTAGTAATTCGCCCTTAGCCTCATTGGATAGGAGCTTTAGATTCTCGTCGGCGATGGCCGTCTTGACTCCGCGGTGAGGCCGGCCGATCGCAACAAAATCGCCCGTTAAATGGCAGTTGGGTGAGTAGTCTTGCCCAATGCCCATGACGGATATTTCAGTAGCTCCCCACAAATTGACGACTGTTGAATTTGACGCTGCGGCTTGCCATGCTTCGGCGACCACTCGGGGAAGCGCCTCACCAGAGAAGATCGACCGATGCAGTGAGGGAAAGCAACCCGGCTTGAGGAGGCCCATCCGCGCCATTTGGGCCGCGATCGATGGCGCTGAGAACCAGATCGTAATCTCGTTATCCTGAAGAAATTTGGCTGGCGCTAAAGAGACATTCACGGGAATTATGTACAGTGCAGCACCGACTTGCCAAGCTGAGAACATGTCATAGACAGAAGCGTCGAAGCTGATGGGGCTCGTGCCGGCGACCCGATCCTCTTTGCGGACGGGATAATCGTGGCTGAGCGTCCATAACAAATGGTCGACTCCGCCGACAGTCACAATGACGGCTTTCGGAACCCCCGTACTCCCTGATGTGTACATCATGTATCCTGGCTCACTCGCTGCCATGAACGCAGGCTCGCCTGGGTCTACGACAGGCAGCAACTCGTCGAAGTCAGTAAGTGGCCTGTTCGCGGGAATAGGAAGGTCACGCCGCGAAACGAGGACTCGAGGCGGACAGGCTGCCAAAACGCTCTCGCTGATCATTGCCGATCCGGCAGGGTCAGTTATCAACACATCAAGGCCACTGCGCTTTAGAAGCGCAATCAGCGCTAGCTGGGGAAGCGCGATGTCAATCGGCACATAAGCAGCCCCAACCCAAGCTGACGCCAGGATCCCGACGTAGGCTTCCAAGCCACGAGCCGCCAGAACGCCGACGCGTTTCGGTGGGGTTCCAGACGCGCGCATCCAATGGACGATGCGGGCAACTTCCTTCAAAGTTTCGGCATACGTCAGCTTCCTGCCGTCGACACACAAGGCGATTCGATCTGGATATCGTCGCGCGGTGTCACTGAAGGGCTTTGCGAGATTGTAGTTCTTAGCCGGGTCAAAGTATGCGCTCGTGGAAGTGCTACTCATTTTTCGTAGTATACAGATCGACTGGACGAAAGCGAAGAGCCTCCCAACATTGGATCGGCACATCGGCGGCAGAGAAAATTATGGCTGCCGTATAGCGAAGACGATAAATACCGGAGTGCCTTTCAGCAGGGGATCCTGCTTGGTGGCCACCCGGAAGCCGTGCTCCACCAAGATCCCCAGGACTTCATCAAGGCCGCCCATCTCATCCTGAACTTCGATAACGACCTGGCGGATCAGACCCCAATGCTCGGCCCGGATCCCCGCCAAAATGTCCCTTTCACTTCTCTCTGCGTCGATTTTCAGCAGATCAATCCGCGTGACGCGCTCCTCGTCGACGATTTCCGAGAGCGTCCGCAAGCGGCAGGGAAACGTCGTTTTCTTGAACAACAGGCCGAGAAACATATCCGCAGCTCGCGGAGAGAGGCCACTGTTGAGCAGGTATGTTTTCGTGGTGCCACGGTCACTTTCCAAATTGACGTGGAAGCCGGAGCAAACCGTATTGGCGGGGTAAAGGGTAAATTCCGCCGTACCGGACTCGCGAGACAATCGCACTCAAAGACGCGCGCATCGACGCCATGGAGCTCGATGTTGGCCTTCAGGCACTCGAATGCTGCTGGACTCGGTTCGATTGCATAGATGCGGAGGCCCTTGCGCTCACGATGAAAGAACACCGACGATAAACCGATGTTGGCGCCCACGTCGAAGACGCAATTTCCGTCGTTCAACTCGATGCCGTGCTGCAGGTAGCACCTGTCGCCGAAGACTTCGCGGTGGACGAAACGCGTTTCATCGGCATTCAACGAAAATACCGATAATCCATCGGGGAGAGTGATCTGTCGCATCAGCATCATAAATTATGCGCTTCTTTGCAGAATGGGTCAGGCATTGCTAAACCAGATCTTCGTCCAGCATACGGGTCAACGCCATTCGGTCGATCTTGCCGCTTGATCCTAATGGCAGGGTGTCCAAAAGATGAACTCGTTTGGGGATCATATAATCGGGCACGCGCTTTTTCATTCCATCGCGTACCGCTTCGCGGTTAACTCCGGGCGAGCAGTGAAAGGCAACGAGGCCTGTCGCACGACCGTCGGTGATAGGCCATGCCACCGCCGCGACCAGATCCGTTCCAACAATTTCGCGCAAATGGGCTTCGACTTCCTCAAGCTCGACGCGGTTCCCGAGTATCTTGACCTGGTTATCGACGCGCCCCAAATGATGAAAGATGCCGTGTTCATCCTTCCGTGCTAAGTCGCCGGTGAGATACCACTTTTTACCGTGGATGGACGGAAATCGCTGTCGACTCAGTTCGGAGTCGTTGAAATACCCCTGCGCGATCTGGCCGCCGGAAATGGCAAGCTGCCCCTCCATCCCCGCCGACAAAAAGTTGAGCGACTCATCCAGGATCGCCGCATCGAGGCCGGGAAGCGGGAGGCCACTCGGAACGGTGTCGCGTCCTGGGGTTGGCGGAAATTTGGGTCCTACGGTTGCGCCAATGCAATAGACGGTGGCCTCCGTCGGACCATAGAGATTTTCTACGACGCTCGAAGGTGCCGCCATTTGCCAAGCCTCGGCGAGGGAACACGGCAAAGCTTCGCCGGCGAAGACGCTGTACCGAATGCTCGGAAACGCGCCAGGCTTGAGCATGCGCATCCCTCTCATAAATGCTGCGATGGATGGAACCGACGACCAAACTGTGAGCTGCCTGTCCGTTATGAAGCGGGCAGGAGCCATCAACTGGTTGGCTGGGATCACTTCAACCGATGCCCCGTTGTTCCAGGCGATGAACATTTCGAAGACGCTCACGTCGAATGTTAGTTCGGACGTTTGGGAGACTCGATCTGTCGAAACCGGCCGAAAGCGGAGGCGCATGGCGGCTAGGAAGTGAGCGACGTTGCCAGAAGAGATCATGACGCCCTTGGGCTTGCCAGTAGTGCCGGAAGTGAAGATAATGTACGCCAGCTCATCCTCCGCGATAAACACGGGCCTCTCGGGTCCTTCGTCGGGCAGCTCAGCAAAACCTTCAAAGCTGGTCCCTTGGAATTCCAAGGCTCTCCGCGAAGGCTTGGCGCCAGGTCCGAAGAGGATCCGCCTTGGGGCGCTTTCGAGTACGCGGTCCGACAGCAGGTCCAGGCCGGCCTGGTCGGCGATCAGCGCATCAAGGTTCGTCTGCTGAAGAATGCGAATCAGCCGGTCCTCGGGGGTGCCAGGTTTGATCGGAACGTACGCTGCACCGGACCAAAGCGTTCCTAGCACTCCCGCGTACGCTTCCACGCTGCGAGACGCAAGAATTCCAACTCGGCCCGATCTCTCGCCGGCCTTTTGGTCAAGCCAACCCGAAATACGCCGGGCCAGGTTCGCCAACTCTCCGTAAGAAAGCCGCTCCTCGCCCACACACAAAGCCAAGGCCTGTGAGTCTGCGATTGTGCTCTCATAAAATGGCAGCGCCAGATTGTAATTCGTTCTGGAGTTCGCTATTGCGCTCATCGACCGGGACTCCGTATTCACCTGAATGAGACTGCTGCGGGCACCGGCGGAGCGTCAATGCGCGTTAGCTGCAAGCGGCGAGCGCTGCAGCCGCGTGGCCTGACTTGATAGAGCTTGTCGCGGGTAACGGCCAGCATCAGTTCATTCCCTCCTTAGCAGCCTCGAACAACTGGCCAAGAACAACCATTGCGGCCGAAAGACTGGCACGGCCGACACGATGCGGGGTGCCACCGTGTTGTCTCTTCGGATTCCTCGCTGCACTTGAACATCCAGAGAGCCGCAATTTCATTAGGTGAGCATTGCTTCTGATTTGGCTGGGTCGCCCACGGCCAGCAGGACCCGATTCGACAACTCTCACGCATTCCCGTCAGCCGTGCGGATCGGCGGCGGGTCAGAGCGTGGAGATAGCTTCCTCAATCAGGGTTTCTGCTTGTTGCTCGGTTAACCCGCCACCCAAATTCTTAAGTGACCTAAGTGCTGCGATGATTCGCTCACTTGAAAAACCGAGACGTCGCCACTCAAACGCCATTTGCAGAACCGCTAAAGACAGCTCTTCCGGCTGGATGCTATGCGGCGAAGGGGGCCGCTCAACTTTCTCAAGCCAGTCTTCTACGAATCGCCGCCATTCCATGAGTTCTTCGATCACCGACTCCAAGGTTCTGCCGCCTTTTCTGTCGCGAAAGCGTGCTACTCCATCTTCGACATAGATTTCAAGGGTGCCAATCTTGAGCCGCCTATGAATCATGTGGTGATCAATGCCGTTAGCCACTGTTGTCATCGCTGGCTACGATTTTAGAGCAGGTCGTCAGTCTTCGCCACTTCAGTCGGGTATCTAACATTTTGTGGCCCGCGAAGACAAGACAATTCCCGGGGCGTCGGCGTGAGAAGAGTGCAATCTGAAAGTCACTAGTTGTTGTCGCTTGTATACCTGGGTAGACGGAGACTTGATAGCGGTGAAGAGATAAGTCTTAATTTGCAAGGGAATTACGCCCTCCGCTCTCTGGATTCTTACATGCAAGATCATTTCCGATCCATTTAGAGAACGCTGCACGAAACCCACAGGGAAGCGGGGCTTGTCCCCGGTTAGGCAACAAACGTGAATCAGATTACAGAAACCGATCCCCATTGGCCGCTTGTCATGGATAAAGAATTCGACGCCGTTACCTTTACAGCCAAACTCAGACTGGGAGAGTTCGACGGTAACCTTAGTGAGGAAGTCCGGAAGCTTTCTATTCTCCAGTTGGAAAAGGTAGCGAGCATTCTAACGACGAAACAATCAATGGAAAGCTGGAGAGATCGCTCACCCCAAATAAAATAAGAACGCGTTTTGCCAAAGGGTGGCATGGATCTCGGCGACTTGAGGCAATGGGCTGCAGTGGCGGCTTCGATCGACCTGCCGCTGATGACAACGGCACTAATCATAATCGGCCTGCTGATCGGCGTCCTGGCGCTGTGCCGGGCGATTGCCGGCGGCGCCCTCATTTGTCGCAGCGCAGGCCTTTGGCGCACGACGGCCTTCCTGCTCGTCGTTGGCCTTCCCCTCCAACTGCCTGCGCAACAGGAAGCGTCCGCTTCCGGCCATTTATATATTCCGCCGAAACAGACGCGGGTGGTTCGCAGCGGTCCCTCAGCCTCGCTGAGTCCGCGCTCGGTTCCTTTTCTGGAACTGCCGGCTCTGGAGCCCGAGACGATTTCTTACTTGTCCAAACCGCCGCATGAAAGCCGGGTGGGTGTCAGCCGGCCACTGCCTGGGTTGGACGTTTCTTCCGGCCAGTGGTGGACCAGCGCGGACGGGAGCAAGGTGTGGTCTTTGCAGATCCGGTCTGTGGGAGCGACGGGCCTGCGCCTCCACATCAAGAACTTCGACGTGGGTACGGGCACGCTGTGGGTTTTCGATCCCAACCAGTCCCAGTCGGCCGGATCGTACACAGCCCAGGGACCTCATAGCACCGGTGAGTTCTGGACTAACACGATCTTTTCGGAAACCGTGCAAATGGACTTCCTGCCGGGGCCCGGCGCCTCTCCGCAGCCTTCATTCCTGGTGCCGGAGCTGTACCACTGGTGGGCCTCTCCCCCCTTCCCGATGCCTTCCGGCGCGCCCGTTCCCGTGACTAAGTCAGCGGCGCTGGGGCCCGTATTGGCACCGCCTGCCGGCGATATCAGCTGTTTCAAGGATGCCAGTTGTTACATTTCGTCAGCCAACCCGTATGTGCAAACCATGTCGCTGGCTGATGTGTATCTGGTCTTTGCCGACCAGACTTGCAGTGGCACGCTCGTCATCGATCGCAACGCCACCAATACACCTTATCTCCTCACCGCAGGGCATTGCGTCAGCGGCGAGGACCTCACTCAATTGGAATCCTTTTTTCAATTCAAGACTCCTTCTTGTACAACCCAGAACGACTCGTTCGGCGATCTGGGTTCGATTCCGTTTCCGGCGGGTTCGGCCTATCCCTCGGTGGCCGGCGCCAGCTTGCTGGTTTTGTCCCTGAAGGAGGATCCGCCGGGTTCCGGCATCGTTGATTTGAGCGTCCCGGATTTCGGATTCCTCCAGCTGGCGGACAATCCGCCCGGAGTGGTTTATTATGCGGGCTGGAACACAAGCCAAACCGGCGAGACGGTCTACTCGATCACCCATCCCAGGAATCTCCCGCAGGCATTTACCCAGGGAACTATCACGACGCTCACGGGACCCGCGGAATCCAGTTTTCTTTACTTCCTCCCGAGCCTTGGGATTGTTGGATAACGGCAGTTCGGGGGGAGGACAGTTCAACAGTGCGTCCCAGTTGATAGGGGTGGAATCTTCTATGGACCGCACGGCACCCGCTTCTATATACGGCTGTACACTACCCGTCTACGGCGATTACTTCACCAGTTTCTCGGCGATTTATCCGCTGGTTAAGCCGTGGCTCGAAGATACTGAACCGGCAGTTACGTTCACGTCGAGCCCGGCAGTGGTTCCAGCCGGCGTAAGTGTCGTAACTCTCACGTGGAACGCACCCAGCTCGACGTCGGTACTAATCCGGGTCGGCTCACCAACCGGAACGTTGTTCGCAGGCGGTGGCACATCGGGCAGCGCGACCACCGGCGATTGGGCATCCGCCGGCATGGCGTTCTATCTCATCGACCAGAGTACGGGCTCGACGCTGAACGTCTTAACCCTGCAGGCGGCCAGTGTCACGGGCAGTCCCACGATCTCTGCGAGTCCCAACCCGCTAGCGGCCGGCACGAATGTCGTAACCCTGTCCTGGAACGCCCCAACATACACGTCGACCCAGGTCCGGGTCGGCTCGCCAACCGGGACTCTCTTCGCGGAGGGAGGAGTTTCCGGCACCGCAACCACCGGTCCCTGGGCATCGCCCGGTACCGCCTTTTATCTGATCGACGCGCCCACCGGTTCTACCCTGGCCAGCGTGACCTTGCAATCCGCTGTCGCGAGCAATCCCACCTTCTCTGCCAGCCCCGATCCTCTGCCGGAAGGAACGGATGTAACTACATTGACCTGGGACGCACCCGGACATTCTTCTATACTCATCCGGGTCGGCTCACCAACTGGTACGCTTTTCGCCAGCGGCGGCTCATCGGGCGCCGCTACGACAGGGCCGTGGGCATCGCCGGGGATGAGCTTTTACCTCATCGACCAAAGTTCGGGTGCCACCCTGGCCCAGGTGACTCTGTAGGCAGTCGAACCCTTCGGGCCCCGCACGCTGAGACCTCTAACAGTCCTAGGTCAAGTACGCAAGGCGTCGGGTCACGGCTGAGAAATCAAGACGATGATGTTCGCATCGTCGTTGAACGTGCAAGCCCAAGTTCCACGCGACGCGCATTCCTGACGCTGTTTGTTGATGACATCCGGGCTGAGCAAAGTACTCTTCTTCAGGGTGGTCTCAATCACGTCGCGTTGTGTCGGAGTGCTCCCGGTATAGCGGGGCACCGTAAGCATGGTGTCGAGCGGGGCTTGCTTCGGGGGTTTGCCGTGCTTCGTAACGGCTAAAAGAGACTTCCCATTGAGGCGCGTAATAGCAATTGCGGCAACGTTCGGCACCATGGCAGAATCCCAGGTTGTCGGGCAAGTGAAGTCAGAGTATTCCGCTCCAGGAATACTGAAATACGTGTCGCCATTAGTCTCAAGTTTGCTAACCATGCCCGTCTGACTCAGGAAAGGCACGACTTCAAAGCGGGTATCACGTTTTCTTTCGAGAATGCCATTCTCGCCGCGCGTGATGATGGAAAGTTCGATTTCGAGATCGGTGATGGTCGTGTGGGTCTGATTGATGATCGCTCCGACAATGGGGCCAGCAGAGCCTGTCGCGTTCCCGCACATGACGCTGGCAGAGCCTATTACAACCTGAGCGGCGCACGGCATGGCAAACAGAAGAAAAGACGAGATTACGCACGCCATGACTGCAACTCCCCCTAACAGTTCGCGGCACGCCGTGAACGCAGAGCGGTAATTGAGTCGTGTTTTCGCCATTTGAACCAGAGAATACACTATCGTAAGTCCAGCACTGACCTGACGGGCCTTTTGTGCCTGTCCGACAGAGAAAGCAACAACCCGAAACATGGTAGTGAAGCTACGAGCGCTGAGACTCTCGTTGCACTTGAACATCCAGAGAGCCAAATCCGCAACTCCATTGCAACGCGTCGGGGTGGTTGTTTTTGATCGCGAGAGTGTAATCACAGGTTCACAGACCGTCGTTGCTTGTAGACCTGGGTAGACGGACGATTGCCCGCAGTTGGGAATTAAGTCTTAATTGCCAACGAAATTGCCGCCTCGCGTTTCTGGATTCATAAATGCAAGCTACTTTCCGATTTTGAGAACGCTCCGCGAATCGATGGAGGGAGCTTTGAACATTGAGTTTCTTATGGAAAGAGAATTCGACGCTGAAAACTTTGTTGCCAGACTAAACCTGGGCGAGTTCGACCGGACCCTGTTTGAAGAAGTCGGGAAGCTCTCTGCGCCCCAGTTGGAGAAGGTGGTGAGCATCCTAATGACGAAACAATCAGCCAAAACCGACGGGGACGTTCGCCCATCTCAGATCCTATGAAAGACGTGGAGGCATATAGGCGGGAGACGCAAAGGATCATAAATCGATTCTTTGATCGCCGGCTCACCTTCGACCAGTGCATGGCTGCTATCAATGCAGCGTCAACTGATTTCGCTCGTACCGTGCCCCAGAATCAACTTGTCTCACTTCGCATTATGATCTCGGCGAACATCGAAATCGTAAGGAAGGAAAGGGAACGGCAGACGATCCCAGTTCGTAACGCTCAACCTCTCTCAGCCTCGGGCAGAGCTGGGGATTGATAATTTCAGCCAAGCACGCAGAGAACAGAAAGACCGTCTAACCGGAAAAACGCGAATACTATGACGAAAATCGAGCTGAACAGTTTGCGAAGCGCGTTGAAAAACAAGCTAGCCGAGTTGGACGAAAACAGAAGCGCCGGCAGGTGGTCGCTTGCGATCGAGACCAGTCCGGACGAGCTAGACCAAATCCAGTTCCGCCAGGAACGTGAACTGGCAATCGATGACCTCAACCGGAACTGCCAGCTGCTTCGAGAGGTACGAGCCGCTCTCAACCGCATTAACGCCGGCACGTTCGGGATCTGCCTGGGGTGCGAAGAGAAGATCGGTTTGAAACGGCTCGCCGCGGTGCCGTGGGCAGCCTCGTGTATCGCCTGTCAGGAGGCGGCCGACAACAGGACCGGCCAAAGCCGGAGTGAGGCCCCCGAGTTCGCCGTTCACGGATGAAGAGGCAAGTCAGAACTTCGATCTTTGATGGTAGCCGTTCGCCGAAGTCGCTTGGCGAAAACTGTAATTGTCTTTCTCGGAGCTACTCATCGGAGATGATGTTACATCCCCTTCAGTCGATGAAGTCTGCTCTGGCAGCATGACAGCGAGCTCTCTCACAATCTCCAAAATGCGTTTTGTAGGTACGTCTCCGAGTTCAACAACACCGACCGTGCAGGTCGCTGAGCTACCATCGAGCGCTACCCGCGTCTCTACGTCAAAAGATCCCGGCTTGACCACCACATGGACTTCGGCTTCCACTGGCGTCTCTCTCAGCAGGGTTTCCCGCAGTTCTCGCTCGAATTTCTGACCCCAAAAACCTTGGACAGCCATGACACGCATAAACGAAATCTATTTCATTTGCGCCAACAAAGCAAGCTGCTAACAGGCTACGCACTCCACAGTTTCATTGACGGCTTGGCCGCATATCCTTTGTCGCCGAAGATGACCGGCGGGAGACCCCAAGACCCTAGATCGGTTCCTCGTTGTGAGGCCGGGGAGCCAGTCGTTGGACGAGTGAACTGCTTGCTGATCGGGTCCAGGGATTCGACCTCGGTAACCGCCACGTTAAGCGAGGACGGCTGTGTACTCCTGTCCACACTGACGACAGCCTTCTTTACTTAAGTTACTGATTCTTTAGGAAAAGACAAAGGGGGCGGCAACTTGCCTATTAGGTCGACACCTCGCTGACGCGAGGCCTAAACCACTCCGGGTGAAGGAGAATAACTAAATGACAAAGCGCTCTATGACACCCCAAAACGCGCTGCCACCGATACAGGACGATGCCCGGAGCGGACAGCGGGGCGGTCCGGAAGCCGTCCATGCGGCGCTTTATTCGGCCGTCTGGCCGCATTCCTTCTTCGGGAGTTCCCCTCTAAGCGAAATCGTCATCAGGGAGATTGAACGACGCATTGCCCTACGCCGGAACGCCGAACCTCTTCGTCCTGCTGCCGATTATAGGCGCCTGGAAAGATGCCCGATTGACATCCATTCTCCGCTCAGGCGACGCAGGGTCATATCAGCTTTCTTCGCGATCTCTGCCGAGACAGAGCAGCCTTATCGGATAACGGAAGACTGCGATCTCTGGGCAGTCATGACAGCAGCCGAAGAAAACGTGCCCGTGAGCGTCTACCTTGACGAAACGCATGAGTTGCTGGTTGAAAGGTACACTTTTTTTGCCTCGACCAAGCCCTTTAGCTCAAATTGACCCACCAAGGCTCCATTTCGTTCAACGTTGTTTGCCGCGACGTCTTTACGAAGCGTTCACCGGTGACCGCACCGTTGCCTCGCAACCGCAGTCAAGAATCTCATATAAAAATCTCACTGCATCCGTTCAATTCCGTTGATATACTCTCAGAGGAAAACTGATCGACGATAGCCAGGTATATCTGTAAGCTCCATTACGAAAGTACTAAAAGTACCATGGACCTTCTTGCTACGACGCCATTACAGGAATACACTGGACTAAAGCACAGCATTGATTGATTCGACACGCATGTGTCAACTATTTCCGAGCTGGCCGGGCTCGGATACTGGCTCTAAGTGTGTCCAAACAAACATGTTACCGCTTATCAGACTCATTTTTTGCTCAACTGATCTAAAGCTCCGCCGGGTGTTGGCTCCCGCTCTAGGGGAAGAATTCAGAGTTGCCATTGAACCTCGCGGACAGCGCGTAAAAGAACTAGTCTCGAAAGGCGAAGCCGACGTCGTCATCCTCGACCTCGATCCCGCCTATTCCGTGTTGGAGGAGCAAATCGAGCTCTGCAAAGAGATCGCAAACGCCCCAATCGAGATCCTGGTAATGGCCGGGGACGACGAGCGATCAACTGCTATGGAACTGGTGCAGTTCGGCGCCTTCGGCTACGTACGCAAACCCCCGGCTTTGCGTGAGCTGAAGGCGATGGTGAAGCGGGCACAGGAAAGTGCTGCTTTAAAACGCGGGGAGAAGACGGGCCCCGAGTTGGCGCAAACCCACGTCTGCGGCGACCTGATCGGCAGCAGCAGTCAAATGCAGTCTGTCTACAATCTCGTATGTCGCGTCGCGGATCTGGACGCTCCGGTTCTGATCCAAGGCGAGACTGGCACGGGAAAAGAACTGGTAGCCCGCGCTATCCACAGCATCGGCTATCGGGCGAATCGTCCATTCGTCGCGGTTCCCTGCGGAGCGATTCCCGAGGACCTGATCGAGGCCGAGCTCTTCGGCCACGAGAAAGGCGCTTTCACCAACGCCCACGGCCTTCGTGAGGGCTACTTCGAAAAGGCGGGCACCGGCACTCTTTTCCTCGATGAAATCGGCGAGCTCAGTCTAAACACGCAAGCGAAGTTACTGCGCGCGCTTCAGCAACGTGAGTTCAGCCGCCTGGGTTCGAGCAGCCTCATCCCATTGCAAGCCCGCGTTCTGTTTGCCACTCATCGGAATCTTCGTGAGATGGTCTCGACCGGCGCCTTTCGGCAGGATCTGTTCTACCGCATCAATGTGATGGACATCCACCTTCCGTCCCTGCATGACCATCCGGAAGACATTCCGCAGCTCGCGCAACACTTCCTGCGCCGCTATTCGAAGACGTATCACAAACAGGTGGCGGTAATTGACACCGCTGCACTCAGATCACTGGAGACTTACAACTGGCCCGGTAACATTCGGGAGCTAGAGAACGTGATTCAACGCGCCATCATCATGGCAGCCGGTAATTGCATCCGCCTCACGGATTTGCCGGAAGCATTTCAGGACTTCGAAGTTCTGGAGTTTCTTGGTGATCAGTTCGCCGAGTCCTTCGAAGGCAAAGTGCGAGAGTACAGGATCAAGCTCGCGAACGACGCGATCCAGGAGTGCAACGGCAATAAGACCCTCGCGGCGCAGCGTTTGTCGATCTCCCGTGCCTATCTGCACCGGCTGATCCGCGGGTCGCCCGTTGTAGAAGAAATTCGCAGCGCCTGAGATTGGGAAGTAGCCGTTGGCGCGGAACCAAAGGTCTTTGTGACCCGGCCAACCACTCCGTGGAAGCTCGGATGAAAGCGGAGTGTCTGACTCGTCGAATGATGGCGGCGGCGTCTGCCCCCTCACAGTCACGGCGCGGTTAACCTCGATCCGCTTGGGGCGTATACCGCCGGATTCTTGTTGCTTCAGGCGGAATATTTCTCGCGGACTCCGCTCCATCCAATGATCACGGTCTGGGTACAGAATTGCTCGCTACTCCAATGGCTCGGAACGAGTGTTTGAAAAGATCGGCCCGGTTGGAAAAGAGAATGATGGATAGCGGAAAAACGGCAATGGCCGAGGCGCTTGCTCCGGCTGAAACAACCGGCTCGACTTTCGGCCAAGCGATCCGCCGCATGCTCGGTCCTGCCCCCGGCTTAAAGGAAATCAACTTCTTGTGCTGGGGCCTGCTTCTTGGACTACTCGTTCTGCCCACAAGTCTATTGCTCTTCCTCAATATCAGTAGCGGACGGCTTACTCGACAAATTCCCGAAGTGGACTTCATCTATTTTTACGGCATGGGTCGCATGTTTAATGAGTATCCGGCCTCGCAACTCTATGACTATCCCCTTCAGAAGAGGATCTGCATGGAGATCTATCCGATGACGTCGCATATCTATGGTCCCAATCCGTACGCGCCGTTTCTCGGAGTTATCTTCCGGCCCTTCGCTCGGATGCCTTTCGTTCCGGCGCTGCTACTCTGGTCCTCAATTTCTTTCCTGCTTTACCTCGCCGGGGTGGTGCTATTCTCCAGCTGTTTCTTCGCCGATGATCCTTTGCGGCGCTCGCTCATCTGGTGCTTGGCACTCTCGTTTTACCCTTTGTTCTGGACGCTTACAGGCGGCCAGATCTCCACAATTGGGTTCTTCGCCATGGCGCTCGCATTTCAGCAGGAGGAACGGGGACGCCCCGTCCTCAGCGGACTGGCACTCTCTCTGTGCCTGTACAAGCCCACATTGTTGTTGCTTTTTCTGCCCATGCTCTTGATCACCAGGCGTTACAAAACCCTACTCGGATTTGCCGGCGGCGGGGCCATTCTCGCGGTTTTCGCGACAGCCATTCAGGGAATAGATGTGTGGCCAGGCTATCTGAAACTCTTACTGTCATTTGGCTCGGCCGCCACGCAGAATGACTCCTTTAAAGTGTTCTGGTATCACGTGGACCTCGCTTCTTTCTCGGCGCTACTGCCGGGCGGTCGGTCCTGGATCGGGCTGGCCGCAACGCTCGGCTTCGCCGCTTGCAGCACCTTCCTATTGGTTCGCGGGTGGTGGAATTCAAGGAGTCGGGGGAAGGCCGGGACGACGCTCGCCTGGGCTGCAACCCTCACCTGGACGCTGGTCCTAAACCTCTACGTGCCGGTCTACGACTGCATGCTGGTTGTGCTGAGCATAATCGCGACGGCGGCAATTCTAAAGTCCTTCCCATCTGGAAGTCGACTGCGAGGCCAGTTCACAGTTTTATGGATCGCGATGCTCGCCTGCTCCTGGGTGGCAATACCCGTGGCGCATGCGACGGGATTCCAAGTCTTTACCGTACTGCTTGCCTGCCTCGGCATCCTTCAACTTCACATCTTGTCTAAAATGCCCAGCACAGATGGAGAACTGATTGCTCTGCCCGTAGGAGACATCGTCCGGAGCGGTTGGCTGGACGGCGCCGATGGCCCGACCGGCACGGCCGATTGCTGAAACTACTTCGTCATGACCTTCGCTCAGATCCATGCCTTGCGAATCATTCTGGTGGAGATGTGCGTCCTGGGTGCTGCTCTCCTACTAGCGCGTCTGGTGATGATGCGCTGGCTGCCTATCATCAACCCGCCTGCGTGGCTCGCGTGGGTACTCGCCCGCGACGGCCGGGCCGTATTACTGGTAATCGTTGCTGCACTCCTCGGCCGCGCCTGTCTGCTGCCCGTCCTCGGAATCCCTGAACCTCGTAACAGCAACGAATACAGCTATTGGCTGCTGGCTGATACGTTCGCGCATCACCGGCTCACCAATCCAACACCAGCGGCGTGGCAGCATTTCGAAACACTTCATACCAATGTGCAGCCCACCTACCATTCAAAGTTCCCTGTCTCACAAGGACTGGTCCTGGCATTCGGTGAGATTCTCTTCCACCAGCCCTGGGTAGGTGTTTATCTGAGTACCGCTTTGCTGTGCGGAGCCATCTGTTGGACCCTGCAGGCATTCCTGCCTCCGGGGTGGGCACTCCTTGGTGGACTATTTGCCGTATTTCGTCTTGCTCTTTTCTCTTATTGGATGAATTCGTACTTTGGGGGTTCGGCAGCAGCCATCGGCGGGGCCGTCGCTCTCGGCACGATTGTCAGGCTCTTTGATCCCGACGCGAGCGACCGCAAGCGCATGTTCCTTGCAGCCGCTTTTGCCATCTCGCTGCTGATCCTCGCCACATCCCGGCCTTATGAGGGGTTCGCATACTCCATTCCTCTACTGGCGTACGCTTGCTACCAGACCGCATTAACCAGGCGCCTGCCGAGAAAGCAGCTTCTGGCGCCTATTCTGACGATCGTAACCATTGGACTGGTCGGAATTCTCCTGCTGGGCTACTACAACCGGCGAACCACCGGAAGCGCCTTGTTGATGCCCTACATCCTCACTGAGCGTACCTACTCGCCTCTTCCTTTATTCCTGTGGCAGAAACCGAATACAGATCTGGTTTTTAGAGATCCTATTTTTGTTCAGTACTACAGAAAGCTGGACCCGGAATATCAGCAGATGCAGTCGCTGCGTGGCTTGGGGCATGTGGAATTTAAGCGTCTCTTGCTGAATTGGTTTTTCTACGTAGGCCCGGCGCTGTCTGTCCCCGTGCTGCTTGGGATCCTGCTATCCCTCAAGGATCCGCGCTTGCGCCTCGCGCTCTTCGCCGTCCTGTCGATGGGGATTGCACACTTCTTATCTGTCCATTCGACCCAGCATTATTTGGCGCCGGCCACGGTCGTGGTCTATCTTTTTGCCGTGGAAGGCCTCCATTATCTGTGGGACCAGCGCGGAAGTTGGGAACGCGCCTTCGTCGTTGCCGTCGGCCTCACGGTTATGGTGGTTTCGCTGACCGCGCAAACCGGCAGTGCGGCTATGTTCACCAAGTACGCGGTTCCGGACGTGCAACAGTTGGCAGCGCTGCGTTTGAAAAATGAGCCTGGCAAACACTTGGTCTTACTGACTTATCTGGACGGTCATAACCCTGAAAACGAACTCGCGCAAAACCTGGCCGACTTTAGTTCGGAAAAGATCCTCTGGGCACGGTCGAAGGGAACCGGGAACGATGTGGACTTGTGTCAAGCCTACCCGGACAGAGATTTCTGGAGCCTCAAAACAGACGATACGGTCTTCACATTGAACGCCGTTGATCTTTGCAAACTGCCAAACCAGTGACCCGTCCTTCGGGTTGCCATGCACCTTGCTGGTCTACCCCATCGGCGGTACTCTTGCGTAATGCGACCCCTTCGGTATTCCATCAATGTCACATTGGACGGGTGCTGCGATCATCGTGCAATACCCGCGGACGAAGACTTGCATCGTCACGCGATCGAGAACCATGACCAGACCGATGCCCTCCTCTTTGGCCGGGTGACTTACGAAATGATGGAGGCAGCGTTCCGGCCGCTGGCGCGGACGGGAGCGGGGCCTGATTGGATGAAACCCTTCGCCCGGACGATCGACGCGGCAAAGAAGTACGTCGTGTCGAGCACCCTGGACCGGGTCGATTGGAACGCGGAGCTCCTGCGCGGGGATCTAGGGACGGCCGTTCAGCAGCTCAAGCGGGAGTCGGGCAAGGGACTGCTCGTGGGGGGCGTGAAGCTCCCGCTGGCGTTGGCGGAACTGGGCTTGATCGATGAGTACGAGTTCGTGGTGCACCCCAGGCTAGTGGGCCATGGGCCGGCGTTGTTCGCGGGGCTATCGAAACATGTCGATTTGAGGCTCGTGAGCCGGCTGGAATTCGGCTCGGGGGCGGTGGCGGTGCGATACGAGCCGAAAAGGTAGTGGACCGCCGCTGCCCCAGTGCCCTGTTCGGGTTCACCCGGAACAGCGTTCGGCTTCGGCCGGATTCCTCACTTCAATCTAAAACGAGGGCAAGAGCCTCAGCTCTTTTGGCCGACTGTTGCTGGGCGTCTTTGAGCAAGGTGTCCAGGGTCGGAGTAGCCTTCACAATCATGAAAATCTGATAGCTGAATAGCCCTTTCGATACGCGTATGAGCACTTGGTTAAGACCCAGAAGGAACCGGCTCACGACGTTTTCTCCCAGCGCCAATGGGAACGGGCCGGGAACACCGCGAGTCTCCGAAATCGTAAACCCGGACTGAACGAAGGAGCGGCGGAAGGAAGAAAATGTGAAAAGCCGGGTGTGAGTCAGGTCAAGCAATCCTCGCTTGCCGTAATTGAACTGCCCCAGCATCAACATTGTGCGGGTAATGAAATACGCAATATTGCCCGTGCTCACAATCAGCTGACAGGAGGGATTCAAACTTAGCGCTTGTCTCAATTGCTCAAGGAATCGCTCGGGACGCGCGAGGTGCTCTAGAACGTCGAGCAACAAGATGTAGTCAAATCGCCGGTAGTCGAGTTTTGGCGGCCCATCGTTCAAATCGTGCAGATAGAACTCCTGCAGCTGATGCCACTCAAGTGGAAATGCATCTACACCGACAACAGTGCAGCCCTTCTCTCGCAGCACGGCTCCCATGTACCCACCCGCGCAGCCCAGATCCAAAACAGCGGCGCCCTCGCGAATTTGAGCCAGCGCGAACGAGTGGGGGCTGGCATAGTTCAGCTTCGGCTCATATGGCAGACAATGGGGATCGGCACAGTCGAACTTTCGCTCGTACAAAAGACCGGCGCTTTGCAATCTGGCCTTGATTACCGAACTTACGACATCGAGCGCATATTTTATTCCGTTAACGTGGCAGATTTCGTCACCGTAATAGGTCGGAATAGGTACCTCAATAACGCGAAGGCCCGCGGTCAAGAGTTGAATGATGATCTCGGTATCAAAATGGAAGTCGTTGGTATTGCAATCGAACGGCAGGCTCGCCAATGCCCGCGTCGAATAGATTCGATAGCCGGAGTGAAACTCGCTGAGGCTGGCCTTCAGCAGCCGGTTCTCAATCCAAGTCAGGATTTTGTTTCCCACGTATTTGTAGATGGGCATGCCGCCGTCCAACGCTGCCCGCGGAGTCAGCATACGCGATCCAAACACCGCGTCGGCCTCTCCCTTGCTGAGCGGCTCTAACAAATCAGGCAGGCATTCAGGGGCATATTGGCCATCGCCGTGTAAGAGCGCAACAAAGTCAAACCCGTGTTCAATCGCGTAGTGATAGCCGATCTTCTGGTTTCCGCCGTAGCCCTGGTTTATCGGGTTGAAGAGCACTCGAATTGGAAATGGACCGCTTTTATCCTGGGCAAGACGATGGCCGGCTTCGAACGTAGCGTCCTTTGAGGCATCGTCAATGATTAAGACCTCAACGTCATAGTTCTCAGCCAGCGACCGAGGGATACGGCTGACGACGTCCTTAATGGTAGTTTGTGCGTTGAAGGCGACGACGAAGATCAACACCTTTTGGCTCATATGAGGGCTCACCTACGCCTGCGGTTCTAAGCCGAAATGCACCTGGCTATGGCGTCTTTTCCACGACTGGATCGTCCAGTGGGCCAGGGCGCAGGCGGCTGCCGTCACAGCCAGGCCGCCGAGAACATCGGTTAGGTAGTGCCAGCCGGTCGTCACCGTCGAGAGGCAAATCAATAGGGCCACCCCCATCGCAAACCAGCGCAGGCGGCGGACGCCCCATAACCCGATCGCTGACAGCAGCGCCAGTGCGACATGAAACGAAGGGAATGCAACAATGCCGCCGCCCTCGGGACTTATCTCAACCGGCCCCTCGGACTTCAGGAGCGACAGGTAGGACTCAACGCCGGCCTGCTGCCGGCTCGCTGCAAACCCTTCCGTCCGCCAAGGTCCGACGGCCGGCCAAATGGCGAATAGCGCCGTGGTTATTAGGGCCGCAATCGCCAAACTGAGGACGTACCGTCGGGAATCGCCGGTCCGGCCGCAGATCGTTGGTATCAACAGCGCCGCCAGCCCCAGCGGCAGCCACAGGTTATAGGATATGGCTAGAGTGAGCCGCAGCGCCGGCAGGTGCGCGATCGCCCGGACAACCGCACCCGTTGAGAAATGCAGGCTAGTATCCAGCCGGAGAAGCGCGGGATCGACTAATGCCGAATGCGTCCGGCCGGCTATTATCACCAACGGCCCGATCAGGCGAGTCCCAATAACCGCCCAGATCAAGAGCGTGGTGAATTCGATGAAACGGTCCAATCGCCTCCAGCGACAGTACAGGTTTATCGCTATCAGCAGCACTAAGCCCGGTAAGCACTCGGCGATATTGTTCACGACTCCGCCTAGAGCGACCTGGTGTGCAGCCCAAGCTTCTCCGGCGAATAGCGCGATGCAAATAGCGGCTAGCAGGCCCGGAAAACTGGGGGAGAGAAGTCGACTGCCTCTGGGCGTTACCACCCCGCCGCCGGCGGTGGAGACTTCCACGTCTACTTTCTCTATGGATGGAGCAGATTGAAAAGCCATGAATTAGAGCCGCAGACAAACAAAGGCGGACAAAGATAACAGACTTGCCTGCCCACAATCTCGTCCGCCCCAAGAGAGCCCTAAGGCCCCAGCAAGGAGTAAAGGAGTAACAGTCGCTCCTTGGTCAGTTGACTATATGTCGCCTTTTATAACGCCCAACTCAGTGCTGATCGCCGTAGCCAAGGCTTTCATACTAGTTACGCTGGCGACTGCAATCAGGGCGCCGATCAGCACGTACTCGATCAGGTCTTGCCCTTGCTCGTCCTTCAGTGTCTGCAAAGTGATCTGAAGTCTCGTAAAGAGCGCTAGCATGCAATAACAGTCCTTCCTAGATGTTTCAAGTCAAGATTCGAATAAATCGGTAAAACCAGGGCGGTGAGATCACGCTTGCTCGGAATGATCTCCCCCGCCCCAAGAAAGCCCCCAGGGGCAGGGTTAAGGAGTAACAGTCGCTCCTCGGTCAGTTGACTAGATGTCGCCTGAAATGATGCCGAACTCGGTGCTGATCGCTGTAGCCAGAGCTTTCATAGCCGTCACGCTAGCGACCGCGATCAACGCGCCAATCAGCACGTACTCGATCAGGTCCTGTCCTTGTTCGTCCTTCAACGACTGAAGGGCGGTTTGTAGCTTCACGTAAAGCATTAGCATTCGATAATTCTCCTTAAGGGTTTGATTTAGCCTTCGGGTTAAGAAGGCATTCGATCAAGTGCAATTGCCGAACCAATGCTCTTTTTACACGAAAATCAACGGGTTAGAGAAAAACCCAACAACCAGGGTGTGAACGGCGGTACACAAACACGCCGTTGTCGTAATCTGGCGGTATCAGCGAGGAAGTCGGATATACGGGTCTAAGTACTGAGCGTACTGCCTTTAACGTGGGTCTAAAGCATCGGTGAAGGCGCGAGAACCCGCTGGAAAAGGCTAGAAGGACTCCGGCATTTTTGAAGAAAGCGG
The DNA here is from genome assembly GCA_963740005.1 of uncultured Acidobacteriaceae bacterium. Lineage (GTDB taxonomy): Bacteria > Acidobacteriota > Terriglobia > Bryobacterales > Bryobacteraceae > CAJCIT01. The sequence goes on from CAVUCO010000029.1 coordinate 184,730, forward strand.
CGGTTATCCCGTTCGTAAGCTAAGTGCACCGCTCAAAGAGCGAGCGCTTGGGTAACTACGGCAGCCAGTGTGATGAGGGTTGCGGTAATAGCCTCAGCAGGCCTGCAACGAAAACGAAGCCACCGACGAAGAGGATGAGCGCAGCGGTCCACATCGTCGCAGTAGCAATTTTTTCGTTGCTCGCGCAACGGATGATCCGGGTCGCGGCGGCAAAGATCGAGACAATCAAGATCAGCAGGAAGGCACCCGTTCGACTGTAGAAAATCAAGCCGAGGACTACTCCATCTGTGACGAACATGATTTCAAGTTCCTAAGAGTATGAGAGCATACACTTCCGCCTTTTGGTAGTCCGCTAAGTTCTAGTAGCTAAACAGCGTACTGGTACTCTTTCGGGCCCTAAGGGACTGATTTTCGTGTGTCAGACAGGAAACAGTACGAATAGTCCAGGACTAGAGAGCTTTTCGGGCCCTTCGAGGGCAGGAGGTACTAGTCCTGCCGGTTCAAACCTCGAAACTTTCTCATCGCTTGGCCGCTTCTGTATCCGCTGTTTTACGCGCGAACCGCCCTAGTAAACACACGTTCACATGCGAACCCGCCGCTGGGACGCCAACTCGCTCATTTCAAACGGCATCTGCGCAAGTTCCGAATGGGAGTCAAACTGCACATGTCCACCCTGGATGGCCCAGCCTTTGTTAACCATTAACTACATCGCTTTCATACCGACAGCCACGGTTGTCATTATCGCCACCATTACCGACCTGTACAGCCGCCGTATTCCGAACTGGCTGGTTTTGCCGTTTCTTGCAGCGGGACCGGTGGTGTCGGGGATTCTACACGGCTGGAGCGGTTTAGGGCAAAGCCTGCTGGGCATCCTCGTGGCGACAGCAATAATGGGCGTGTTTTGCTATTTGGGTGGCATGGGCATGGGTGATTTGAAACTATGTGCCGCGATAGGAGCTTGGGTCGGCCCATGGCAGTTAATCGTGGCCTTGGTTGGAACCGGCCTGGTCGGAGGAGTCATGGCACTTTGTTGGGCATTGTTCGGCGGCTTCCTCTTTGAGACCTTACGTTCGACCGTTAAGTTGCTATTTGGGTTCCAGAAACGCGGACTCCGGCCCCACGAATCGCTGGTACTCGCTAATCCATTGGCGCGCAAGATGCCCTATGCGCCAGCCATCGCAGTCGGGACCCTTTGCTCGTTCCTGAGCCAGAGTTAACGATGTCAGCGGCTACAGTACGCAGTCCAGAATCGCTCAGCATGAGAACCCTATCAGTGGTTCTCTTGGGCGCCAGCGAGGTCCGGCGAAAATCGCTCGCCGCAGCGCTCGCTGGAACGCGCGCCAATGTCTTAAGAGAGGCGCCGCTACCGGATTTGGACGCGCTTCCAGCTTTGCTGGAAGGCGAATGCGACGTTCTGATTGTCGACCTCGATCGGGACACGGAGCACGCATTGGAGCTGGTCGAAGCCGCCGTTGGCCTCCATCCCGCCATAACGGTGATGGTCCATTCGCCTCATGCCGACCGGGAACTGTTGATGCGGTGCATGCAAGCGGGAGCGCGGGAGCTGCTGAGCGAACCTCTTTCGGCCGACACACTCACTGAAGCTCTGGTGCGAGCCTCCGTCCGCCGCGATGAGGTCAAGAAGCAGAAGAAGACCGGGGGCAAGTTGCTGGTATTTGTAGGCGCCAAGGGCGGATCGGGTGTCACCACGATCGCCACCAATTTCGCGGTGGCGCTCGCCATGGACACGCACCAAAGCGTCGCGTTGCTCGATCTGGATCTGCAACTCGGCGATGCCGCACTGAACCTGGGTCTGGCGAACCGGTTCTCGACCCTCGATGCGTTCCAGAATGAACAGCGATTGGATTCGGAACTGCTTTCCAGGCTGATGGTACGCCATAGTTCCGGCGTGCACGTGCTCGGCGCACCGAACGAGCACAACATGTTTCAGCCTGCGACCGGCGACGTCGCAAGCCTATTGGAGCTCCTCCGCCAGGATTTTGCCTGGGTGGTCGTGGACGCCGGCAGCCATTACAACGACTACACCCAGAGTCTGTTCGATGCCGCGGAAAAGGTGTATCTGGTGGCCCAGGTGAACGTCACCGAGCTCCGAAATTGTCATCGTTTGATCGGCCGGCTTTTCACCGGAGAAGCCGGGCAAAAGCTGGAGGTGATAATCAACCGGTTTGTTGCGCGTGTAGACGAAATTGGCGAACAAACCCTCGATAACGTTTTGATGGATCATCCGCGCTGGAAAGTTCCCAGCGACTTTGAGTCGGTCCGGCGGGCCCAGAATAGTGCGACTGCGATCGTCGTCAAGGACGGCAGTATCACGCGGGCTATCCGCGACATCGCGAGGGCCGCGTCCGGAAAAAAGATTGAGAGCAAAAAGAGGATGTTCGGCCTGTTCTGACCGGGCCACGGCCGGCAATGCCTTCTGAAAATCCCCGGGTTTGCGAACAGGTTCGAGTGAGTAAGTAAATGGAAATTCTAAATTACGAACAAGCCAAAAGCGATCTGCATCGCATTCTGCTCTCTCAACTCGATCTGGAGAAGCTCTCGCGGGTGAACCCCGACCAGGCCAGGCAGGCCGTATCCTCGCTGATCCAGCAGATCGCCTCCCAAAGCAAGCATCCCTTTAATACGTCGGAACGAGACAGGCTGCAATCGGAATTGCTCGACGAAGTCTTTGGACTAGGACCGTTGGAGCCGTTACTGCGCGATAAAGCGATCTCCGACATTCTCGTGAACAATCGGAACGACATCTTTGTCGAGCGGCGCGGCAAACTCGAGAAGGTGCCCATCTCGTTTCGAGACGACCGGCACTTGCTGCAAGTCATCGACCGTATCGTCTCGGCGGTTGGACGGCGCGTTGATGAATCCTCTCCTATGGTGGACGCCCGCTTGGCCGACGGCTCGCGCATTAACGCAATTATTCCGCCCCTTGCCGTCGACGGGCCGGCTCTCTCCATCCGCCGCTTCGGACTAGGCCCATCGACCCCGGATGCGCTGATTAAGAACCAAACTCTTTCGCCTCAGATGCTGAACCTTCTCTCTGCGGCCGTCACGGCCCGCATCTCGATTCTGATCTCGGGTGGGACCGGGGCCGGTAAGACTACGCTCTTGAACCTACTGTCCCGCTTTATACCCGAGGGCGAGCGGCTGATCACAATTGAGGACGCCGCTGAGCTGCAACTCAGCCATAAGAACTTGATCCGGCTGGAGACACGTATGGCCAACGTCGAGGGGCAAGGCGCTGTCCGGCAACGGCAGCTGCTCATCAACAGCCTTCGCATGCGTCCCGACCGAATCATTCTCGGAGAGGTGCGCGGCGAGGAAGCCTTCGACATGCTGCAGGCCATGAACACGGGCCATGAAGGGTCCATGGGTACCATTCACGCCAACACCCCGCGCGACGCCCTGATGCGCCTCGAAGCTATGGTCGCCATGTCGAGTCTCAATATCCAGGAAAAGACCGTCCGCCAGCAAATCGCGGCCGCGATAACCATCATCGTGCAGATCTCGCGCCTCAGCGACGGCACGCGCAAAGTCATCAGCGTTTCGGAAGTTACCGGCCAGGAAGAAAACGTAATCAGCATGCACGAGGTCTTCACGTTCCATAAGCGAGGCATTGGTCCTACCGGAAATGTTCTGGGCGTGTTCCAGCCGAGCCGCGTCCGTCCTCGCTTCATGGAGAAGCTACACTTGGCGGGACTCAAAATGGACAACGACATCTTCGATCGCTCCCTGGAGGTGAACTGACATGCCTCTCATCATCCTGCTTGTATTCGTTGTCGTCTTCGCGATTGCAGCGCTCCTCTTATGGGCAGGGAGTTCGAGTCCCAATAAGCAATTTCAAAAGGCGCTCGATTCAGCAATAAAGGTTCCAAATCCTGCGCTGGACGAAGCCCTCGTCGACGTTCGAAAGAGCACAGTGTTGAGTTCCATCCCTTGGCTCAACCGGATGCTCGCCGACCTCCATCCTGTACTCCAACTTCAGCGCATGCTGGATCAGGCTGGCTTGCGCTGGACCCCTTCGCGACTGTTACTGACCGCGGCAGTGGCTTGGGCCGTACCGGCTTACGTCCTTTATCTTCGAACTGGCCTGGGACTCGTATCGGCGCTCATCGCTTTGGCCACCGGAGCCATACCCTTTTATTACGTCTCTAGAAAGCGCAAAAAACGCTTCAACGTTTTTCTAAAGAAGTTGCCGGACGTGCTGGATCTGATGGTCAGCGCGCTGCGTGCCGGCTTCAGCACGGTCGCTGCTTTCGGCCACGCCGCCAACGAAGCGCCGGAGCCGATTGGTCGCGAATTTCGCCTCTGCTTTGAAGAGCAGAACTTCGGAGTCGACCTGCGTTTTGCCGCGCAACACTTGATCCAACGGGTACCACTGCAAGAACTACGGATTGTCTCAACGGCCATGCTCATCAACAAGGAAAGCGGCGGGAATCTGGCGGAGGTGCTCGAGAAGACTTCGTATGTCATTCGTGAACGGTTTCGCCTCCAGCAGCAGATTCGTATACACACCGCCCAGGGCCGTCTGACGGGGCAGATTTTGTCCATCCTTCCTTTCGCGCTGGGCCTTATTCTATACATGCTCAACCCCGACTACATGCAGATTCTCGTGACCAAGCCCGTAGGCCAGAAAATGATCGGATTGGCGGTCACGATGAACATAGTCGGCATGCTCATCATTCGTAAGATCGTAAACATTAGAATCTGAGACTTACTCAATGTTCTACGCTATATTTGCCTTTCTAATCTTCTTCATACTGGTGGCCAGTGGCCTGCTACTGTTGTTCTTCCGCGAGGCACTGAGCCAGCGCCTGGGCGTTATCCTCGGATCGTACCGCGAAGAACCTGTCGGTCTCACCAAGACAGAAAAACTGAACGAGTCGGTCCGTTCCTTTGCCGGCACGCTTCAGAAAGTTGTTCCCAAAGGCGAAAAAGAGGTTTCAGTAGCTCAGCAGCGGCTAATACTCGCCGGATACCGCCAACCCGCGAACTTCAACGCTTACTATTCCTCGAAGATCGTGCTTCCGGTGATCCTATGCATTCTCGGGTTTGCGAGCGGTGCCTATGAGGCGCAACCCTTCCTCGCTTTCGTCGTCGCGATTGCTGTTGGCTACCTGGGTCCGGATTACTGGCTAGGACAACGTATCAAATCAAGGCAAACCAACATCGGTCTCGGACTGGCTGACGCGCTCGATCTTATGGTTGTCTGTCTGGAAGCCGGATTGAGCCTTGACCAGGCGGTGGTGCGGACCAGCGATGAACTCGGCGATGGCCATCCGGCGATGGCCGAAGAACTTAGTTTGGTCATGCTGGAAATACGGGCCGGCAAGAGCCGGGTCGACGCCTGGAAGGCTCTCGCCGCCCGGACAGACCTGGATGAAATCCGCGTCCTCGTGACGGTTTTCGTCCAGGCCGACCAGTTCGGGACGGGCGTTTCCAAAACCTTACGAATACATGCCGAAACCATGCGTAAGCGCCGCACCCAGCGGGTCGAGGAATTGGCCGCTAAGACCTCGGTAAAACTCGTTTTCCCTCTTGTGATTTGCATCTTTCCCTCGTTATTTCTCGTCCTGCTCGGGCCGGGGTTCATGGAAATATCGGAGGCTTTTTCTAATGCCAAGTAACCAACTTGAAAGAAAGGAGAACTGAAATGGACAACACTACCATCATTCGTATCGTGTCCGGCGTTATCGCTGTAATCCTGCTTCTGGTTATCGTTCAGCGCCGCCGTCACCGCGTCCGCTAGAGATAGATGCCGCGATAAGGCCGTCTGGGGCACTTACTGACCGTCCGGTGAGGGCGCACTCAAGATGACGGGGAACAAGAAAGATCGGCGGGCTGCTCCGGCGGCCCGCCATGGCAATGCAACAGACTTACTATGTTTTCAATAAAACGCGTGAGACGTTTCTTGGACTGAATATCAGTTGCGCCGCGACCCCTTTTAGGAGGCTTCGCGGCCTGTTGGGGCGATTGAGAATAGGCCTGGGCGAAGGCATCTGGATAGTTCCGTCGCAGGGCATTCATACCATCGGCATGCTGTTTGCTATCGACATTATTTATCTCGACGCGGACAATAAGGTCGTTCATATGGTGGAGCACCTCCGCCCTTTCCGTCTTAGCCCGATCTGTCTGCGAAGTTCGAGCCTGCTTGAACTTCCTCCGCACACCATCTACGCCTCACAAACGGAGCTGGGTGATCAGATGCTGATCTGCCCGCCCACTGACATGGCAACGTATTTGACGAACGCGAATCGGCCCGCAAACCAAGAACAGGAGCAGGAGGAGAAAGAGACGAACCTGGAGGCGACTGGCTGAATGAAACAGAATGCCGGCTTTCCCGGCCGTTTATGGGAGGAAACCGTGAAAGGAATGAAGGACGAAAGCGGACAGGTCATTATCGTCACCGCTTTCTCGCTGGTCGCGATTCTCGCTTCCGTGGGACTCGCCGTTGACGTAGGGACAATGTACCGGGCAAGAAGGGTACTCCAATCGGCGGCCGACGCTGGCGCCATCGCCGCTGCAGTAGAGCTTCCTTACGGAGATGCAACCGCTGCCGCCCAGGCAGACGCGGCGTCGAACGGTATAACGAACGGTTCAAACGGCGCCACCGTTACCGTCAACAACCCACCGCTCAGCGGACCCAACGCGGGCAATTCGGCCTACGTGGAAGTTATCGCTTCGCAGAGCGAGTCCCTCTTCTTTATGAGAGCGCTGGGCAAAACTTCAGCCACTGTCAGCGCCAGGGCCGTAGCCACACTTAGCCCGAGCCAGAATTGCATTTATACATTGGGCACCTCGGGAACAGACATTCTTATCAACGGCTCAGACACTCTGACCGCACCCAACTGCGGAATCATCGATGACTCCAGCTATAGTCAGGCCCTATTACTCAATGGAAGTGTCACACTCACCGCCAAGTCAATCGGAGTCGTTGGTAATTACCTGGCAAATGGCTCCATAACTGTTACACCCACTCCAACAACCGGAGTGGTTGCAGAGAGCAACCCACTGGCGTTCTTGTCTCCGCCTTCTTATACCGCAGGTTCGTGTCTTGCCAACCCAAACATAAATGGCAGTGGAACGTACACGTTGGGCCCATCGGTCGCGGGAGGCACAGTCTGTTATAACGGTCTTACTGTCAATGGAAGCGGCAAGCTGACCCTAAACGCGGGCACGTATGTAATAAATGGGTCACTTATATTCAATGGGTCCGGAACGGTTTCGGGGACAGGCGTCACCCTGTACTTCCCTACTGGAGCTTCTTACACAGATAACGGATCTGAAACGCTGACTCTCTCAGCGCCCACGAGCGGAACTTACGACGGTATCCTGTATTACCAAAACCCGAGCAACACCTCAACCGTTACATTTAACGGCTCTGGCAGTTCAAACATCAAAGGAATCTTTTACGCTCCCGGTGCAAACTTGATCCTGAACGGCTCCAGTACTTCGTCATTATACGCCGCCTTTGTTGTCAGCTCATTTACCTTCAATGGGAGCGGTACTCTGCAGAGCTATGCCGGAGTGAATGCGTCGGAACCGATACGAAACGCGAGCTTATCTGAGTGAAACGGGATTGAACATGTCTAAAACAAATTGCCGCGGTGGATATAGCCGGCTGTTTGGGACTGAGCAGGGCGGCTCTCTTGTAGAGCTTGTTCTACTGACGCCGGTCTTCTGCATTCTCCTATTGGGAGCAGCCGAGTTTGGACGCTTGATGTATATCGGAATCGAAGTCTCCAATGCTGCGCGCGCCGGAGTACAGTACGGCGCGCAGAACAGCAGTACCGCTACGGATATTTCCGGAATGCAGACTGCGGCCCTCAATGACGGACCGGATGTCAGTAGCCTGGCCGCGACCGCCTCCCATTATTGTGTTTGTTCCAACGGGTCGGCCTCTACCTGTGCCAATACGGACTGTTCCACCTCCCGCATTCTCCAATATGTTCAAGTCAATACGACCGTGACGGTGAGCCCCCTGTTCACGTACCGGCTTCCCACCGGCTCAGTCACTTTAACAGGCCAGGCGGTCCAGAGGGTGCTGCAGTAGTGGATAGTAGAGAAACGCGAGTTGTCTGGGCGTGATGCCATGCTGAGATCATCTATCGATTCCTCGCTTTTCGCGAGGCTACGCAAACGGGTCGTGCAAGATTCGCCGCAGCGGCGTCTCATGCAGAGCGAACACGGCGCGTCACTGATAGAGACGGCAGTATCCCTCACCCTTTTGATGTTGATGATATTTGGCGTGATCAACGTTAGTCTGGCGACTTATACTTTCCACGCTATTTCCGAAGCCGCCCGCGAAGGAACTCGCTATGCGATCGTTCGGGGGTCCTCTTGTACCGGATTTACGTCTGCCTGTCCGGCGGCGAAGGCGGATGTTCAAACCTACGTCCGGGGCCTCGGAATTGCCGGAATCACTACGACCAGCCTTATCGTTACCACCACTTGGCCGACGACCGGAGCGACTTGCACGCCGTCACCGGCGCCCACGTGCAACAACCCAGGAAACCTGGTAAAGGTGGTGGTGAGTTACCCGTTTACCTTGACTGTTCCGTTAGCCGTGACTCATTCGTATGCGCTAACCATGACAAGTACATCTCAGATGGTGATTGCGCGATGAGGTCGCGTGCCTGGCTGCATGTGCTTCAGATAGCTGTGCTGTCTGGCGGTAAGTAGGGCGCTCAACTCCGTCGCACTCTTCGTGCCGCCTGATGGTTTCGGGTCATTTCAACTCGATTTGATATAGGCTGATGCCGGAAGCTCGCTTTCGCGCACGCTGTGTCTACACAAGGATACGGGGCGGGGTTGACTGAAGCCTTGAGTGCGCAGTGAGCTCAGTTTCTGGCGCTCAAGAGCCTCATTTCTCTTACTTCCGGTGGTCGGGAGATATGGCCACCCGCATGCACCCATCGCTCCGGGGAAGCCGTCCACGTGTCTGACCGAATTGTCTCAGCGGGGACGGACCAAAGGTTGATGACTCTTTCCACATGCGCCGTCACCGTGCCAGGGCCAGCTTTGCTATGAACCGCTTCCTGGAAATGGAACTGAATAGCGAAGATGTCCCATCGAACTACGATGGTCGCGGTCCGAGGCTCGGTCAAAATACAACACGTTTCATTGGGCCGGCAATCTCAACTTAACCCACTTTCACAGGAGGATAATGCGATGAATATAAGATCTGCAACCGGACCACGCCACTCTCGGGTTTGGTCTTTAAAATCGACTCTCTGGGTGGCTGGAGCCGTTGTCGCTTCAGCACTGTCTGGCGGCCAGGCCCTGGCGCAGCAATTCGTGTATGTAGCGAACTCCGGATCCAACACCGTCTCGGTGATCGCCGCCGCCAGCAACACCGTGACGGCCACGATTACGGTCGGAAACGGGCCCACTGGAGTGGCCCTCACACCGGACGGGACTCAAGTCTTTGTAACGAATCAAAACGACAACACCGTCTCAGTGATCGCAACCAAGACCAACACAGTGACGGCCACAATCACGAACCCCGGATTTAATGTTCCCTCCGCAGTGGCGATCAGCCCAAATGGGGCACACGCCTATGTGCTGAATTTTGGCTCGCCTTACAGCTCCAGCCCCGCAGTCGGCACAGTCTCCGTCATCGCTATCGCCAATCCGCCTACCGTTGTTGGCAATCCGGTTCCTGTGGGATTCGCGCCCGCTGGGCTGGCCGTCACGCCGGATGGGACCCAGGTCTATGTCACGAACCAAAATGACAATACCGTTTCCGTTATCGCCACAGCCACCACACCCCCGACCGTAACCGAAACCCTTACCGGGTTTGATGGGCCTTCCGGCGTCGCCATCGCCTCCAATGGGCATGCCTATGTAGCCAATGCAGGTACGGGCGGTGCTGATGGTACCGTCTCAGTGATCGCTACCGGCACCAGTCCCTCCGTAGTTGCTACCATTCCGGTCGGCCTTTTCCCGCAAGGAGTGGCCCTCACCCCGAGTGGCGCCGAGGCCTATGTAACGAATACATTCGACAGCACGCTCTCGGTGGTCGCCACCTCCACGAACACCGTTACAGCCACGATTAGCAATCCCGCGGCCCCCGCCGCTCCCTCGCTCTCTCAACCTACAGATGTGGCCATCACGCCGGATGGATCCCTCGCCTATGTCACAAATAGCATCGGCGGCAGCAACCCCGATAGCGTCTCGGTGATCAGTACGGCCACCAACACCATAACCGCCACAATTGGCGGCGGCAGCACTGGAACGTTTAATGGGCCTTTAGGTGTGACGATCGTATCTTTCACCCCGCCGGCTCTACCCTATCCTGCTTCGGGAACTACTTGCAACGGTACTTACAATGGGACGTTCAAGGGCAACATAACAGTGAGCGCGAACCAGAATTGCACGTTCATCAGCGGCGGCATCACCGGAAACGTGACGATGAACGGCGGCAACGTGACGCTGACTACTGCCACGGTCGGCGGGAATATCTTGATGGAGACCGGCAATCTGACCCTCACTCAGTCTACTGTCGGCGGCAACGTGCAGGTCCTTGGCGGCACGTTCGCTATAAGCCGCGCCACCGCTATTAAAGGCAGTCTGCAAATTCAGAATGATCCCAAGAGCGCAGCCACCAACCAGGTTTGTGGAAGCACGGTGAACGGCGATTTGCAGCTTCAGAACAGCGGGACAGCGCTCCTGATCGGGGCGACCACGTCGTGCGCTGGCAATACGATTAAGGGCAATGTGCAAATCGAAAACGACACAGCGGCCGTGACCGTGGACGGAAACAGCATCGGCGGTAACGTGCAGCTGCTGAACAACACGGCGGCCATGACAGTAAACGGAAACACGGTAAGCGCCAATGTGCAGGTTCTGAACAATATGGGACCGGCAACCATCGGCTCAAATACCATAATCGCCAGTCTGCAGGTTGAGAATAATGCCGGAGCCACGATTGTAGACGGAAACAAGGTGGGCGCCAGCCTGCAAGATTTGAACAACGGGGCTCTCACGCAGGTGTTCAGCAACAATGTCGCCTCGAGCCTGCAGTGCTTGAATAATCCGTTCATCCTGGGAGGAGGAAACACGGCCCAATCAAAGCAGGGCCAGTGCGCACACTTCTAGGCCGGCCATAAGTCCATCATCTCGGAGGTGGGGTAAGCGAAGTGATTCGCCTGCCCCGCCCCTGAACCCCGCCAACAGACACTCGTTCCCTACCCAGCCAGTCGCATAGAAGGCGGGGAGATCGCCCGATCGGAGAATTCGGGAGTCACGCCTTCAACAATGCCCCCATTGCTCAGCAACTACTCCGGGCACCAACCCTTCCATTCCGCCACGCGGAGAGCATGCCGGCACTGGTGTGAGTGTAAACAGAACGATACTTCGACAGGTCTTAACTGAAGCCCTGAGTGCTCAGCATGAGCTATCCCTGCCAGCAAAGCGCTTGATTCGTTTACGTCAAGAGGTCGGGCGACATCTGGCCACCCTCTTGCTCCCTCCTCCTTGTAATGCCCTCGCGCGCCAGGAACCGCCTCATAAAGAAAGAGCAGTGAGCAGTCAAGATGCCCCATCGAACTACAAACTGTCGTGAGTCGGCTCAGAGTCAAGGTGGCACTTTTGTTAGGCCAGCGATCGCAGCTTACATTTTGCTTTAACAGGAGAATAATGCGATGAGTGTAGTATCTGGAACCGGACCACGCCGCTCTCGAGCTTGGTCTCTGAAACCGACTCTCTGGGCAACTGGCGTCTTTGTAGCCACGGTGCTGTCTGGCACCAATGCCCTGGCGCAGCAATTCGTTTATGTTGCGAATTCGGGGCTAAATACAGTGTCGGTGATCGCCGCCGCCAGCAACACGGTGGTGGCCACGATTACGGTTGGGAACGGACCCACCGGAGTTGCCATCACCCCGGATGGCACCCAAGTCTATGTAACGAATCAAAACGACAACACCGTCTCAGTGATTGCCACCAAGACTAACACCGTAACGGCCACGATCACGAATTCGGGATTTAATGTTCCAATCGCAGTAGCGATCACCCCGGATGGAACGCACGCCTATGTAGTGAATTTCGGCTCTCCTTACACGAGCACCGCAACTCCTGGCACCGTCTCGGTGATCGCCACCACCACGAACCCACCGACTGTGGTCGGATCCCCAATTCCAGTGGGGTTCGCGCCCACCTGGGTAGCCATCACGCCTGATGGGGCTCACGTCTACATAACGAATCAAATCGACAATACCGTCTCGGTAATCGGGACCGCCACGAACCCACCTGCCGTGTCAACAACATTGACGGGGTTCAATGCTCCCTTTGGAGTGGCCGTCGCCACGAACGGCAACGCTTATGTAACCAATGCGGGTACAGGCGCACAGGATGGTACCGTCTCCGTGATTTCTACCAGCTGCAGCTCTTCCGTGGAAACTGCAACTCCTTCGCTCTTGGGCACGCCAGCCGTGCAGCCGCAATGCAGCAAAACCTGCAGTCCCACCGTGGTGGCTACAATTCCGGTAGGCCTTTTTCCTCAAGGAGTGGCCATCACACCGAATGGCACCTACGCTTACGTAACGAATTCATTTGATAGTACAGTTTCGGTGATAGCCACTGCCACGAATACCGTATCGGCTACGATTAGCAATCCCGTACCCCCGGCCGCTCCGTCACTCTCTCAGCCCACACAGATCGCCATCACGCCGGATGGAGCCTTCGTGTATATAACGAATAATATCGGCGGTAGTAACCCGGATAGCGTCTCTGTGATCACCACCTCCACTAACACCGTGTCTTACACAATCGGAGGCGGAAACAGCGGCGTCTTTAGTGGGCCTTCCGGGGTGGCCATCGCATCTTCCGGCCCGGTAACCCCCTCGGCCCCCACCCCGGTCCCCCCCTCGGGTCCCACCTCCGTTCCCACCTCCGGAACGACTTGCAACGGCACTTACAACGGCACCTTCAAGGGTGACATCACGGTGAAGGCGGGCCAGACCTGCACCTTCGTTAGCGGAGGGGTGAAGGGTAATGTAACGATGATGGGCGGCAACCTGACGCTAACCGGTGCCACAGTCACCGGCAACGTCCAGGCAAGGAGCGGCAATCTGACGCTGACTCAATCCACAATAGACGGCGACGTCCAGATCCAGGATGGCAAGTTCGCTATAAGCACCGGCACCGATATTAAGGGCAATCTCCAAATCGAAGATCAGCAATTTGGTGCGGCCACAAATCAGGTTTGCGGTACTAAGATAGAAGGCGATTTGCAGGTCCAAAACAACTGGGCTGCGTTGCTGGTTGGTGCGGCAGCGGGCGCGGGCAATACGATTAAGGGAAATCTGCAAATCCAGTACAATGCGGCGCCTGCGAACGTCGACGGAAACACCGTGGACGGAGACTTGCAGGTCCAGTTCAACTGGGGACCCACGGTTGTCGACGGAAATACGGTACGCGGCGATCTGCACGATCAGGACAATATTGCACTTACGCAGGTCTTCAGCAACATCGTCGGCGGCAACCTGCAGTGCTCGGGCGATTTCTTCATCCTTGGAGGAGGAAACACCGCCCGTTCAAAGCAGGGCCAGTGCGCACACTTCTAGGCCGCGAATAAGGCCAACATCTCGGAGGTGGGGTAAGCGGAGTGATTCGCCTGCCCCACCCCGCAAACTCCTTGCTGCCTTCCCCCCACCGCCTGGTTTCCGCATCGTCTCTCTTCTCTGAAAACGCGCCCGCGAAAGGTGGAGCAGCCCCAATCAGCGCTCAGTGTCAACAGCACGATACTTCGGCCTGTCTTAACTGGAAACTTGAGAGCGCAGTACTATTTGTCCTTACCCCTAAGCGCGTGATTCTTCTACTTCAATAGCCCGGACGGTATGGCTAGCGGGATGCTCTATTCCCTCCGGGAAACGTCGTTCACTTGCACTAGTTGGAACACGCCTTCGCCTATATGAACCGAAGATTGATGACTATTCTCCTATGCGCCTTTGTAGCCGCCCTCGGCGCCGCCTTCGTTGTCTACCGCCTCATAGGAAACGAAATGGGCGACAAGTTTCGCCATCGGCCTACAAAGGTCACGGTCGCCGCTCGGGATCTCGAAATCGGGACTCTGATTAAGGCAGACGATCTCACCACCGGGGAATGGGTGGGCGACCCACCGAAAGACGTAGTTGTGAAGCCGGAGGCAGCTATTGGTCGAGGAGTCGTCTCGACGCTCTACGCGGGCGAACCCATCATGGAAAAAAGGCTGGCAACCCTGGGATCGGGAGCCGGCCTTGCCGCCATCATTCCTCCTGGCATGAGGGCCTGCGCTGTCAAGGTCGATCAAGTGGTCGGCGTGGCGGGATTTGTTTTGCCCGGAATGCGCGTCGACGTGATCATCTCAGGCAACGACACTCCCAATGAAGTGGGCTTGACGGGCGTGAAAACGAAGACGCTCCTGCAGAACCTCGAGGTGCTCTCCGCGGGCACGAATATTCAAAAGGACAACGAAGGCAAGCCTGTCCAGGTGCAAGTGGTCAATCTTCTCGTCACCCCGGAGCAAGCGGAACTTTTGAGCCTCGCAAGCAATGAAACGAAGATTCAGCTCGTTCTCCGGAATCCACTTGACACCGTACTCGCTAAGCCTCCGGGAACTCAGATGGCTGGCCTTTTTGCCGGTCTCGCGCCAAAACCGGCTCAATCGGCGGCAGTCCACCGGACTGCATCGGCCCCGCCGGCGAAGTTTGTACCCCCTCCAGTATGGGTAGTCAAGGTGATCAATGGTTCCAAGGAAACGAAAGAGACTTTCCTGGAAACCCGCAATTAGAGATATGGAGAACCATCCTTGAATACTCACGCAGTTCGATTCCTATCAGTTCTCTCAACCGTTTCTTTACTTTCCGTTTCAGTCGTGAACTTTCCAGCGCTGCTGTTACGCGCTGAAACCAATCCTGTCCCTGCGCAAGCCTCGGGATCCGCACCGGCAGATTCGTCAACAGGTGACATCTCGCTGGTGGTCGGCAAATCGATCGTCGTGAACAGCAAGCTTGCGATTGAGCGTGTTTCAGTTGGTTTCGGGGAAGTAGCCGAGGTCCAGGCAATCAGTCCTTATGAAGTCCTGGTCAATGCCAAAGCAGCAGGCTCGACCACCATGATCTTGTGGCAGCAAGGCGGCGGCCGCCAGCTCTTTGATGTGAACGTGCGCCCAAATCGGTTCTTGGCGGATGCCCGCCTCGAAAATGTTCGCAGCGAAATCGCAAAGGAATTGCCGGACCAGGAGATCACCGTCAGTTCGGAGAATGGCGCGATCTTTCTGCGCGGCACCGCTAAGGATCTCATGAGCGCCGACCGCGCGGCCTTGATCGCCTCAACCGGCGGCAGGGTAGTCAACCTCATGTACGTGAACACCCCCCCTCCCCAGGCCCAGATCCTCTTGAAGGTGCGTTTTGCCAGCATAGATAGAAGCAACTCTACGGACCTCGCATTCCATCTTTTCAGTACGGGGGCGGGCAACACCATCGGAACCATTGGGACCCAGCAGTTCCCCCAAGCAAACCTACCCACATCGGGCCAGGGTAACGTTGGTACGTTAGCACTGTCTGACCTCCTCAATATTTTCCTTTACAACAAGAATATTAACTTGGGCACCACCATTAAGGCGCTTGAGTCAAAAGGCGTGCTACAAATCCTGGCCGAACCGAACCTTCTGGCGGAAAACGGCAAACCAGCGAGCTTTCTGGCCGGCGGCGAGATACCTTACCCGGTTTTTCAAGGCACTTCGGGCGGGGTCGGGTCAGTAACAATTCAGTTCAAAGAATATGGCGTGCGCTTGAACTTCATACCCACCATCACTCCCAATGGAACTATCCATTTGCAGGTGGCTCCCGAAGTAAGCTCTCTCGATTACACCAACGGTGTAGTTATTCAGGGCTACAGTGTTCCCGCGTTGACCGTTCGGCGCATGAAAACTGAAGTCGACTTACAGGACGGACAAAGTTTTGCAATCAGCGGTTTATTGGATCGGCAGGTGACCCAAACGCTCGAGAAGATTCCGTTCATCGGAGATATTCCGGTTTTAGGAAAACTGTTTAACTCCAAAAGCGTCACCAAACAGAACACGGAATTGCTCGTGATTGTCACGCCCGTACTCGTTCGTCCGATGCCGGCAGAGGCCCCGCCCATGGATCTCCATTATCCGGTCCCGTTCCTGGAACTCGAGCCGGGTGTCCCAGCGAAGACGCCTGGGCAGGATCTGCCCGCCTCGCTTCCACTCGTTCCCCCCGCTCAGTCAATTCCGGTTGAGACACTGCTCGATAGCTTGAAGCCCGAGAAACCCTTAGACACCTCAGGCTCGAGCCAAAGCGGAGGCAGTACGCCTGGCACGCCGCAAGATACCGCGCCGGCTGCCCCTGCCCCGGCCGCGCCAACGCCGCCGCCTCAACCATAACGGGGAGATTCATGCCGATAAGGTCTTTACTCCGAAGATGGTTCGTACGGGACAAGAACAACTCCCAAGCTTCGATTTGGAACGAAACGCGGGGCACCCTTCTGGCCGATGCCGCGGATATTGCGGATACCGGCGCCACCAGGCGGCAGGGATTGCTCAAACACGATTCCCTACCAGCTGGTCAAGGGCTCTGGATCGTGCCCTGTGAAGCCGTTCATAGCTGTGGAATGAAATTCGGGATCGACGTAGTTTATCTGAATCGTAAGATGCAAGTGCGAAAACTCAGAAAGCAAATGGTGCCTTGGAGATTTTCGGCCTGCCTGACTGCTCACTCGGCCCTCGAGCTTCCTGCCGGCACGATAGCGAGCACGCAGACTCAAACCGGAGATCGACTAAGAGCGACCCTGAAACCCAAACCCATCGATCGGCCGAAGTCCGTGTCTCTAGAAGCCTAGAAATCTGTCTTCGTGAAAAATCCAGCACCGTGGCACAGCCTTTCAGGCTGTGGTGTCCAGAATGAAAACTCCAGCACAGAACCGCGCGCGTGAGCAAGCGGATTCGGGTGTTCTCCTTTCGACCGCGCGTCAGCAAGCCCACCATTGAAGGGTGATTTTCGCCGGAGCGGGTGTTAACGGAGCCGCGACCGTCAGCACCTACGCAGTTGGATTCTAGTTGTTTCTGGCAGAATATTTTCGTGGCATGCACGTCATCCAATGCTCACGGCCCTCAGAGGATGGTTGCAAACAGCCCCAACTTTCGAAAAGCCTACCGAGGCGCGACCGTCAGGAAGCGCTCGCCCGGATCAGCCTGTTTGGTTCCGGCTACGCCGGGTTAGGGAGCGAACGCAAAACTTCGGAAGCAAGAAACAGGGGGATCGAATTCAGCGCAAGCTCTTAGAATCTGCGATTGCCGGTGATTTTCGACGGAGCGGATGGCTTCGGAGCCGCGACCGTAGTTCTCCGCCGCGGAGCGAGTGAATCGCGCCCAAAGGCCGATATTCCGTCAAAACGTCCGGCATATCACCCGGTCTCCGAACCCACGGGAGTAACCACTAAACCGTGAATGCACGCGGTTACCGGAGTTTTCACACAGACTCGTCAGGGAGCGGAGCGGTCTGCTCCAGGCCGAAGGATTGCTTATGGCACGAGGAGGAAGCCGAGCTCGCACACCACCAATATCGGGCGCTCCGTCTAAGAGAGTCAGCCCTCCGCCACCGTGTCGTTACACACCCTCCCGGACCCGTCTGAAAGGTTCCCGGCGCAGTACACCGCGATCCGAGATTTCGCGGAGAAACGTCCCTGCGCTGGGAATTCAGAGTAAGAGTGTAATTAGCTCTTTGCCTTCTTTCGGAATCTGCGAATACCCAGACCGCCTAGCAGGCCCATCAAGCTGACTAACAGTGTGACGGATACGGGCTCCGGAGCGGAAACGCTGTTGACCGAGACACCGTCCAGCAGCGAGAAAGGCGGAACGCCTTGCGGGGTACCGACCGCCAGGAAAGAGAGCACGTCGCTGGTGCCGTCCGCTGTGAAGGTAAACGACTGGTGTTGCCAGCCAGTGAAACCGTGACTAGCGTTGCTCAGCACGGGTGTTTCTTGCGTAGCAGCGCCGAAGCCGACTATCCACGCCTCGGTTGTCGGGCCGCTGAATCCGGTCTGTTGCGCCCCAGCCCAGTAGAAGCTGACGGTGTATTTGTCGCCGGAGGTCAGGCCGTTAATCGTCTGGCTGATTGGTTCGGTCTGGAAATCACCATCCGCAGCGACAAAATTGCCGCCGTTCGGGCTGCTTGCCGGCAGTCCGTTGGCGGACCCGCTGTTGGGTCCCCAGAGCGTGAGGTTGCCGTATTGGCCATTCGCACCAGTCGTGTCAGCGGCCCCGGCAGCAAAGATGAAATTGTATCCGCCTACGGGCGTTGTCCAGCCGGTCGCGTTGGTGTTAAAGGCCATCTGACCAGGCCCAGCGGTCGTTGACTCGAAGCCGCCGTTAGTTACCAGATCTGCTTTGGCAGAAATGGCGAATGTGGAAAGGGCCAGGGCCGAAAAACTGACCACGGCTATTTTGTGCACCGCACCGCTCAAGACTGTAGGCTTATTAACTCTAAGATTCACGCTCGACTCCGTTTGGTGATTTGTCCGCTCCGGGACATAGCGCGTACGTAGCAATTGCTGCTCCATTGCTCTTTTTGCCGAAACTCAATAGCTTAAGGGACGAAATCTCGCAATTAGCTGTAAACACCAGTACACAGGCACGCCGATATCGAAGTCTGGCGGCTTCAAAGGGCTGAGACCCGCGAGGTTGCCTACATAAGCCACTAACCGGAACCCCTCAACCGCCTCGGCAACGATGTGTAACTGCAGTTACAGAATAATGTTAGTAGAGTGCGCCAAATTCAAGTACGCGGCAGGAGCTGACGCACGGTGGTAGCCGGCTCCAACCTCGTGCGCATCAAGGCTGCAGATTGAATCCCTCGACCACGATTCGAGGCGTCTCTCCCCGCGTGTCCGCGTCGGCCAGTTCGATAATGATGGTTTGCCGCTCGCCAGGCATCAGCGCCACGTAATTCTCGCTGTAGAACACCGGCAGAATACGATCACCGGTTGTCGCGCGCACGGCCTTAACCTTCACCATCAGTGCCGGCGAATTCGAGACGTTATGCAGCTCAGTAGTCAGTCGCCAGCGGTCGCCCCGCCGCTCCTGTTGTGTTGTCCCTTCCACCTTCGCCTTCGGCATCTCGCGAATCGCTTGATACTCTTCCCGGCCGTCTATTCCGCGCAGGTAGAAGTTCGTTGAAATCACTCGGGCCCCTTCGCTTAGCTGCATACGGATAAACTGGACAGGCGTGGCGCCAGCCGGGTAATCCATTTTGAAGGGCGTCTCAACGCTGTCCTCGCTGCTGTCGACCGAGGCGGTCTTCTCCCACTGGACCGTCCCATCCAGGTTGCGGACCTCCGCGTGCGCCGTCAAGTCTTTGTGGCTGCCGCCGCTGTAGTTCACCACTTCGACGCTCTCGGTCACCGGGTTCCACTGGATGTGTAGCGGCTCCGATGCTTTCTTCGACCCGAAGTACGCTGCCGTCGGTTCCAGGAAGTAGTCGTAAGTCTGCCATGTCAGCGAGGGCCAAGCAGGGTGGCTCATCCAGATCAGCAGACCCATGCGGTTCCGGCTCTGTGCCTCGAACATCCCTCGGTAGCCGTCGTAGTTCACGAACTGCGCCATCTCTACCCAATCCGTGACGTTGTCAGCGCCACCGTAGCTCTTGTCGATGCGCTCACGAAATTTATCGCCTGCTTGCGCGCCCTCTTTGGGGAAATCATGCAAGCCCCACATGCGTCCCTGCGGCCATAGGTCCGCTTCAGGCATCATGGCCCGCAGGCTTTCAAGAGTAACAATGTTGGGCATGCCCAGCTCGCTGTGCAGCTTCGGCGTAGCGCGGCTCGTGAAGTAATACTTCGTCGGCATCACCTGGTACGGACCGTGACCGCTCACACCGTCGTCGGCCGAACTCGGTATGTAGTACAGGCCGGGGTGCGATTCAGCCAGTATCTTGCGGATGCCGGTCTCAATCTCTTCCGGCGGATAGCCTTCATTGCGGCCAACGTATAAGCCGACCGACGGATGGTTGCGAATCCTGCGCACAAAATCGTCTACGTTGCGGAGGAACATGGCGTTGTTGTCCGGATCGGGGCCGTCCCACGGATTGGCCAGCCAGAAGTCCTGCCACACCACAATGCCCTTTCGGTCGCAGGCGTCGTAGAAGGCGTCGTCGCCCATTTGCCCAACCCAGTTGCGGATCATCGTGAAGTTCATGTCGCGGTGATAGCCAACCGCCGCGTCGAATTCACGCCCCCGGTACCGCAGCATCGATTCCCCGAACCCCCAATTGCCCCCGCGCGGAACAAAGCGCCGGCCATTTACCCAGATCTTCAGCGCGCCGCCTTCTTCGCTGTAAGTAAACTGGCGGACCCCGGTCTTGAACGATTTCGCGTCCGACACCCCACCACCGGTTTCGAACTTCGCCTCGAACTCGTAAAGACTCGGTTCGCCATACCCGTTCGGCCACCAGAGCTTCGGGTTCTGGAGATGCAGCATCTGGTTGACCTTCTTGGTCTCGGAGGGCGCCAGCGTCACTGTTTTTTCGAAGAGCCGTATCGCCGAACCGGCCGCGCAGAGTTCCACTCACCGGAGCATTATCGTGATTGTGCAGCGTAACGTCGACCGACACATCGGCGCTGCTCGTATCCGGCAGAGGCAAAGTCGTTTTCACGAACGGATCGTCGATGGTCACCGGCCCGCTGCCGCTCAACCAGACGTCATTCCAGATGCCGCTGTTGCGCCCGCGAATTGTCGGGATCCAGTCCCAGCCCACGGAAGAGTGGAACGTCGGATTGTCTGCGCCCAGCGCTCCGCCATTCTTACCGGTCGTCTCCGCCGTCTTTTCGTTGACGCTTCCCGGCGTAGCATTCTTCAGAACCCGAACCGCGATGACATTCTTCTGGCCCGGCTGCAACTGCCCCGTCACATCGAAGCGTGCCCGCGTGAACGCGCCTTCAATCCGCCCAAGCTCGCGTCCATTGAGAAAGACGTCGGCCTTCCAGTTGATGCCATCGAAGTTCAGCCAGATACGCCGGCCGGCCAGTGTGGCAGGCGCTGTGAACTCATTGCGATACCAGAAGTCGGCGTAGAAAAACGAATCGGAGATCATCGCCTGGTTGTCGCCGAAGTTCGGGTCGGGCACAGCCCCCGCATTGTAATAACTGGCGAGTACCGTACCCGGCACGGTCGCGATCATCCAATCGCCATCGCGAAAACCGGGCTTCGAAAGCGTTGCTCCATCAACGCTAACAAGTGAATCCCGCTGCAGCCGCCAAGCGCCGCCCGCCAGATTCAATCGCCCATCGGCACTTGCACCGGGCGCCTGTTTCGGTTGCGGTATCGGCCCTCCCCTGCCCCACACTTCCATCTCGCTGAGCGCATACCCCTCTGGCGAACTCGGCTTCGTCATCAGCACCCGCACGTATCGGCCGTGGGCCGGTTGAGTCAGTCGGATGTCGTCCACCTTTCCCGCCGAGCCCGTCAACGCCTGCAAAGTGGTCCATTGCACAGCGTCGTCCGATACCTGCAGCGAACCTTCGGCGGCGCGCGAAATCCAGTCCAGCGCGATCCGGTCAAAGGTGCAGTTCGCGCCAAGATCCACATACACCCACTCTTCTCCCGCTCCTCCGCTCATCCACGCACTCGCGAAATCGTAAGGCCCGCCCAGGTTCACACGCCAGGCTCCATCGAAAAAAGCCATTTCGTTCACGATCCACTTCAGTTCCCGGCCCGAGTGAAACTCGACCCGGTAAAAGCGATTACTCGCGGGGGTCGCCAGGCGGAAGGACGGTTTCACGTCAAATCCCATCGGCCGCGCCATACCTCCCGCGTGTGCCAATTCTTTCCACGCCGTCCCGTCGTCGGAACCCTTCAGCAGGCAGTCCCACACCTGTATATCCGGCACCTGCGCCATCGCCGACGCATCTACATCCAGCCTGTCCAATGTGGGCGCGCCTTCCCCGCCCCGTATCTCGATCTGTATCCAAGCCCGCTTTCCCGCCACTTCAACGTTGCTGGCCGGGTTGTGGTCCAGCAGCAGCTCGCGTCCAATCTTCGGAAGCACGCCCTTGTCGCTGGTAGTAATCACGACCGTTCTTGGAAGCGTCGTTGCCTTGATTCCATCCGTGATCAACTGGGCGGTCACGTTGAAGTCGTAACTACTCGAATGCCACGCCGGCCTATGCAGGGCCAGGTTGCGATAAGTACTGTCGTCGACGTGCATCGAGGGACCGAAATACTGTTGTGGATCGCCTGGATACACGCCAATGCCGCGCGTGTACTGTTGGGCGGAGGCGCTGAAGACGGCGATAAGGCTTAAAGGTAGTAGTTTTGTCATGTCGGCAGGAGATACGTCAGTGTTGGCGGACAAGATCATGGAGCGGACGCTATTTCAGCCTTAACCCGGCGGCGGCTATGTGACGCCCACCGGTTTGCTTCGCCCGTTCCCCATTTCTCTCTGGGACGATCATATGCCCAACGCCTCGCAGAGTACAGTGCGCTGCTGATTGAGAATGACTGCAAGCCAAGCGTCGTAGCGAGGCGGCAACCCGGCACGAAGAGCGCTGAAGCGCGATCTCGAGCATGCCGCCCCAGCGCATAGCTGCATTCGCACACCCGGGTTCGCTCGATGTATACTGGCGCGGGTTGGGAGGCGCGCGAAAATGGCTGAACAGGATGGAGTCGCAGGCACACTGAACCGGCGTGGCTGGCTGGCGAAAGCGGGATGGGCAGCGGTCGCGGGTATCGGCACACAGGCCGCTGCGCAGACCGAACGCAATTGGAATGGCCGCGAGCCCATCCGCTATCCCGATCCCGACGTCATCGCCGTCGAAAAACAGTTCTCCAAGTATCGAATCACCAGCGCCGTAATTGAGCGGCTGACGACCGGCCTGCGCTGGGCTGAAGGGCCGGCCTGGAATGGCGGCGGCAACTACCTCGTCTGGAGCGACATTCCGAATGACCGGCAGATGCGTTGGCTCAATGAAGACAGTCACGTCAGCACCATGCGCCAGCCCTGCGGCTACACCAACGGGAACACCTTCGATTGGCAAGGCCGTCAGGTCTCCTGCGAACACCAAACCCGGCGCGTCGTGCGCTACGAACAGGCGGGCACAGTAACTGTCCTGGCCGATCAGTTTGAGGGAAAGAAGTTCAATGCGCCGAACGACGTGATCGTTCACCCCAACGGCGACATCTGGTTCACCGATCCAGGATATGGCCAGTTAGTGATCTACGAAGGCGGCAAGCATCCGCTCGAAATGAAAGAAGCCGTCTATCGGATCGACGCCAAGTCGGCCAGGATCTCAAAGGTGACGGACGATATGTACAAGCCGAATGGCCTGTGCTTCTCACCCGATTTCAAAAAACTCTATATTTGCGACACCGGCGCAACGCACTATCCGGACGCCCCGAAGAACATTCGCGTGTATGACGTGGTTGATGAGAAGACGTTGCAGAACGGAAAGCAGTTCGTCAGCACGGAACTGCATGGATTTTCGGGCCTCGCCGACGGCATGCGCGCTGACACGGACGGCAATATCTGGGCGGCTTGCGGATGGGTTGGCGCGGGCTACGACGGTGTGCATGTGTTCTCGCCCGAGGGGGTGCGTATTGGCTTGATCCTGTTACCGGAGGTACCCGCGAATGTTTGTTTCGGAGGACCTCGCAGAAATCGGTTGTTTATGGCAGCCAGCCAGTCGCTCTATTCGCTGTATGTCGAAGCCCAAGGCGCAAATATCGCCTAGCCATACATCAGACCTGGCCCCAATGATAAAAGCACCGTGGCACAGGCCTTCAGCCTGTGGGCTTTCAGAGCAACCGCGCGCGTCAAACCCTGTGTGAGAACTCCCCAACAGGCAATGATGAAAGCGGACGTGAAGTCCGTCCAGAGTCACAACCGTCTCATCAAGGGGGCGGACTCTCTGTCCCAAGCCAGGATGTGGCAGACGAAGCAAAATACCGCTCTCTGGCGCGTGGACAGAGCTGTCCGTCCCCGCGTCATCCAACCTGCGTTTTCAGAGCAACCGCGCGCTTAAGAGTCTGTGTGACCCCCCCGGCACAGAACCGCGCGCGTGAGCAAGCGGATGCCTTTGCGAGCCGCGACCGTAGCTCTCCGCCTCGGAGGCAGGGAGCGCACTTAAACACCTCACCTGCAAACGATGCCTTCTTACTCTTCTGCTTAGCAAACCGAGGCACGACGGTTACGGAGCGCTTGTCTCGTACGACTGAACGTAACTTCGGCCGCCCGGCGATCCAACCAATCCGCATTCACATCTTTCCTCCGTGCTTGGT